>NZ_CP041643.1:0-1284332 GCF_008245145.1 Olivibacter sp. LS-1
TAGTTTTTTAAGGTATCAATGAGCCCTTCGGGGTTATTGATGCTTTGTTAGTTTTTTAAGGTATCAATGAGCCCTTCGGGGTTATTGATGCTTTGTTAGTTTTTTAAGGTATCAATGAGCCCTTCGGCATTTTTACCATCCCTCCGGGAGGCAGGCTTTTGAATTTTTAATTTTGAATTTTTACTTCTGAATTTATTCACCCTTTCACATAATTAGTTCCATAAGGAAAACGCTGCGGTCTAGCGAAGGTTGCATTCGCCTTTTCGTCACCAATAAAACGTTCTGTTTTATTATCCCAGGTTAACTTCTTGCCCAGTTTCATGGCTGTGTGTGCCACGATACAAGCCGAGCCAACACGTTGCGCCACCTCTACCGGGCTAATTGTCTCTTTACCATTTTTAATGCATTCGAGCCAATTGGTATGTTGTTCAGGACTTTCATAAAGATGTATCTCATTAGGTCCTATTTTCGAAGTTAATATTTTTTTGTCACTTGCGTAGAAAGCTTTATTTTCTTCACCGCTGGCGGAAGCGGTAGGATCGGTGGCGGTAACACCAACGTTTCCACGGGAAACGAAAATCCACCCATCCGTCCCTTCGAAACGAACCCCATTCGGAAAAGTATCACGCACTTCCACTTGCACCTTATTGGGATAAAGCGCATGAATCTCATATTTACCATGTACGTCCCACAGACCACTTGTCGGAAACTCCGCCTTTCCCTCAACTTCAAGTGGACCTCCGAGTTCCTGGTCCATGCCCCAATGTGCTATATCGAAGTGATGAACGCCCCAACCGGTAATCATGCCGGCACAGAACTGCTCGCAGCGCAACCAGCCCGGCCGTTCGCCGTCAATTTCCGTTTGAGAATGGACGCGATCTTTGGTATAATATACATAAGGAGTCGATCCCAACCACTTGTCATAATCTAAATTTGGGGGAACCGGCATTTGCGCTGTGTTGCCTCCGGCAGGATCGATGGGCAATCCGATTTGGATTCGCTTAAGTTCACCGATACGGCCATTTCTAACTAATTCGCAGGTCCGTTTAAATTGAGGCCAAGGGTTCATGGACCGTTGTTGCGTTCCAAGTTGAAAGACTACCCCTGATTTTTTCACCGCATCGGCCATGGTTCTACCTTCGGCAATGGTTAAAGCCGTTGGCTTCTGTAAATAAATATGTTTACCTGCCAGCGCGGCTTCCATAGCCGGTTGTGCATGCCAGTGATCGGGAGTACTAATGACAACAGCATCTATATCCTTTGCAGCAATTAAGTCTTTGTAATCATCATAGGTCTTTACATCAATAGATTTTCCAAATTTGTCCGTATGCTTCTTTTCTATCCAGGCTTTACCTTGCTTCAGTCGATTGCTATCAAAATCAGCAACAGCCACTACATGTACATAATCATGTTTCATTACTTCCGGCAGATCATGCGTCATACCTATTCTACCAAAGCCTATTTGGCCTATATGAATGCGATTACTAGGCGCATTTTTTCCAAAAACAGAAGCTGGTACAATTGTTGGAAACGCCGTTGCTGCAAGTAATACAGCAGAACCTTTCGCCGATTTTTTAATGAATGAACGACGGTTTAATTGGTTTTTGTTCATATCTTATCATATTTAGTTCTATAATTCGATTGGCTTTTTCATCTTTCCATCACTTAGCAAGCTGGTTAATCGCTCTTTCAACACGTTGAGCCTTAGCTTTACTGTAGTCTCGCTCCCTTTGTTCGCCTATAGCCCATTGGATGCCTCCCAAAATATGCTTCCGAAAGGCAGCATCATCATAATCTTCCTTCTGATGTCCTAATGACGTATACCAAGCCCGTCCACCGTCAAATTCATGACACCAAACGGATGGAAACTTATTACCGAAGGTGATAGGTCTTCGTTCGCGCACTTTATCTATTGTGTTGAGGTCATTAACCGCAATCACTTGCAGATTCACCTCCATTTCCTTTAAATAATAACATTCATCTTTTGCTCGCTTCCATCTAACAGGCAAATGCGATACAGAAGGGTGATCCTGCTGGATAAGCAGTACATCAAAGGCTTGTCCGGGTTCGTGCCAGTCGAAAGTCCCACCTAGCAAGCGTTTAAACCAGGGCCAGTTACGCTCGGTTCCAGATGCAGAATGAATGCCGACAAAAGCACCACCCGCCTGAATGTAGCGCATCAAGGCAAGCCGTTGCTTGTCGTTATCGAAAACGTCATTATTTGTGTTAGAGAAGATTAATACATCATACTGTTTTAATCTCTCATCCGTAAAATCTGCCGGATTCTCGCTAAAATCAACCTTGAAGCCTGTAGAGGCTGCTATCTCCTGTAGGGCTTTTTTGGAGTTTTCGATATTGTCGTGAACAAAGCCCTTACCGTTTTTGGTATAAACCAGCACTTTTACATCCTTCCAAACGATGGTCTGCATCGCTTTCAAGAATGTTGGTAAACACAAGAAGAGGAACAAATGAATACTTATTAGCCTTTTCATAAATATAGTACAATTTACATTGGTTTCATTTTTGATAGTCTATGTTTGGCTTAACACGAGGCTAGACGAAGATAGCCATGAACATCCTCCATGATCCACAATATTAAGTATAGCCGAACGGTTTTACACCACGGATGTCATTAAAAATTAACGATAACGATGTCGTAAAAAAGAGATTACCGAAATTAAGCGTTTCCAAAACATATATATTTCTTTGCGTCAACTTTAAATTTCTAGTCATGCCTAATAAACCTGCTACGATTAAAGATATCGCTAAAGCACTTAAGGTATCCATATCGACGGTATCAAAGGCCCTGCATAATCATCCAAATATAGGAGCCATTACCAAAGAGCGTGTGTTGGCCATGGCAAAGCAGCTTGATTATACGCCAAACATTACAGCCATTCAATTTAAGCAGCAAAAAACATTTACTTTGGGCATTATCGTTCCCACATTGCTCGATCATTTCTACATACATGCCGTAAATGGCTTTGAGGAAGTTGCATCCAAAGCGCACTACACTGTACTGATAGGCCAAAATCAGGAAAGCCTCCAGCGCGAAAAAGAACTCGTGTCAGTGATGCAGGGCAACCGCATTGATGGATTGTTAATTGCCATGTCGAAAGAGACAAGCAACCTCGATCATTTGCGAAAACTGGAACGTGCGGGGATACCCGTCATGTTTTTTGCACGAAAACCTGTCAATGAAACCTATAGCTGTGTAAGTAGCGATGTATACCACGCCGCTAAAGACGCCGTAGACCTTTTTGTATCGAGAGGCCATCAGCGTATTGCCATTATTAACGGACCATCACATTGGACAACCAGTCGGGATCGATACCTCGGCTATCGTGACGGATTACTTAAAAATGGTCTATCTCCTGATCAAGAATTGATATGCGAAAGCGATCTAACAACAACCGATAACTATAAGGTCTTACGAAAGCTTATGCGACTAACGGATCCACCAACAGCGATGCTATTGTTTAAAGACTACCTGATGCTCGATATTATGACCTGCCTACGTACAGAATTCCCCAATCGATATCTTATAACAGAACTGATCGGCTATGGTGCATTGCCTCTTTTTAGCCATTTCGAAAGACCACCGCTTGCCTCCTTAAAAGAACAACCTTTCCAGATTGGCGTCAAAGCAGGTTCGCTACTTCTTGATATGATCAAAAATCCGCATCAGTCCCGCAAGCCAAAGCTTATCTCACTCCCTTGTAAACTCCATTATTTTAAAGAACTCTAAGTAGCTTCAGCTTTTAAAGCTGTAGGCTATAAGCAATAAGCTTTAAGCACGACTTAACGATCAACCTAAACCAGCTAATTGGCTCATTATCACATCTGCTCATTAACTCATCGGCTAACCGACCGTAGGGAGCCCCATGAGTACCGAAAAAGCAAACACTTACGAATAATTAACGAGCTTTCAGTCGCGCTAGCCTCTCATTATCACATTGGCTCATCGGCTAATTAACTCATCGGCTCATTAACTATTCCCTACTCCCTACTAACTCCAATTAACTATTTTCTACTGCCCCGTAAATTTTTTCCAAAATTTCTCCGCTTCTGTCGGTTCCATTTCACCATCAAATACAATCATTCGATAACGGAGTATGTATTTCTTCCCGGGAACTAGCACCCAATCTTTATTTTTAGTTGGTGAAAAATTTACAAACACATCCCCTCTCCCTTTATTCTCTTGTTCCGGCCATACACGAATGGGCTCCGGATGATTATAATTCTCAGGAGAAGACAAGAAAAGGAGCCCTGCAGATGATCCATCAAGATCTCCTTCAGCGATTACCCAACGTGCTAAAGAGCCATCGGCTGTTTTACGGTCGTTTCCCTCTGAAGTAATGATTTTACTGTTCTTATTAGTCCACTGCTCACTTGCGCGAAAGCCAAGGCCAGCATAACGATATGCCTTTAACACGACGGTGTCTTGTCCAACGACTTGGAGTGTTGACGTCAAATCGCAGCTATACCTTTTATCATCAATAGGTGAAATGTGCGCCTCCCAGCTTTCGTCCAAAATCTGCACTTCTTTTTCTGACTGTGGGAATATAATATGCGCGTGTTTGGCTTTGAACCCAATCGTCTTCCCTTTACTTTTTATTTCCTCCACCCCTTGAGATCTGATGGTCCCCTGTTTATCTCCAATATTCCATAAATCGTACACCTTGCCTTTATAAGCAATTCGTGTCCAAGGATTCCATAATCCAAAATGATGGTAATGATCGGATGGCTGAATGCGTGTCAATGTTTTTCCGGACAAAGTATTAAGAGGATGGATAAAACCAGCTCGCTTGAACGCCGCGTCAACTCCGGGGGGAGGGCTTAAGATTTCATACTGATAGCCCAGTAAATAGTGTCCCTTTGCATCCATTAACTTCAGCACACCATCTTTCCTAACGGCCTGCTGTGCGAAACCGTAAGTAAAACAGCATAATAAATACGTCAATAAAAGATAATTTTTCATCACTGCTTGGTTAGTTTTCTCTTTAAATATAGGTCTTTCTTCATAAAATCAACTATATGACATCCACTAATTATTTCCTTCAGCCGGGATTTCCTCCAAAGGTGGAATATTGCTTTCCGAGCCCGCATAACCTTGATTTTGATTGATATGCCCCATTGGATTGGCGTTAATAGCGCTAATCGGAATAGGCCATAATACGTGATACGGACTAATTTTATAAGTAATCCCCAAATTGGTAGTTACGCCCTTATTATAAAAATCGCTCTTGGCCAAAATACGATCATAAAAGTAATTGTCTGTTGAAAAAGCCTGCAAGGTATATGACTTCCCATTCTCTGCCACTTTTCCGGTCATCGCAAAGATATAAGCAATGCGTGTCAATTCTGTCTTCCGCGGTTCTTCATAATACAATTCGCGTGCACGTTCGTCCAAGATGGTTCCTATATTGACGTCTGCTACCGAAATGGGAGCGGCTTGCGCCCGTATACGTACTTTGTTAATATCGTTAGCGGCACTTGCCAAATCACCTTTCCAAAAATAGGCTTCCGCACGTAGCAGATAAGTCTCTGCTAACCGAAAGACATACCAATCCGTATTTCCGCCGGCAGGTTGTACGCGATTCGGATCTTCTATGTACAGTTTGTAATGGGGCCATCCAAACCATTGGCGAATCGTGTCGCTCGACAATAACTTCCCGGCTTCGTTACGCAGCTGAAGATGCTTCCCATAATAAGGGTCATTATCTCGTTTCAAATTGGGGTGATTGTAAACGAGGTCTTCCATATCCATCCAATTACCGGGTGCATGTCGAAGATCGTTCGCGTCTGTCCAAAGCCCCTTTTGACTATAATAAGTTGGACGTAAACGGCCGATTCCTCTTCCATAGGCTGTTACCTGGTCAATTTCGATCCCCTTTGTATCCGAAGTACCACCACGGCCACTTGGCGTAACAATTCCTGAATTGGCCCAAAAAGGAACCGTGTTTCGCATGGTTTGACTACCCCCATCAAAATTTCCGTCGATATTCAGACGGTCAATAACAAGCATAAGCGCTTCGGTATTAGAAGCTAACGATTTATTCTCAGGTCGATGTAAATCCCATATCACATTTTTGGTAGGATCACCGGCGTCGGTACCGAAGCGATCGGTCATAAGCCGATACCGACCGCCATCAATAACGCGACTGGCTGAAGCAATGGCATCATCAAATAAGCCTAAAGCCAAGTTTACTTTCGTTAATAAATGACTCACCGCTCCCTTGGTAACTTGTCCTTTGTTCACGTCATCAGGCACCCATTCTTGTGCAAATTCAAGATCTTGCTTCATTTTGTGAAGAATGACTTCTCGTTTGGTACTGTAGAAATCCAATTTAGGTTCATCCAATACATTAAGAATCAAAGGAACATCCCCAAATTGTTGCGTTAATCGATAATATCGAGCGGCTCGATGAAAATAAGCAGCCCCTAAGAGATGGTTGCGTTCCGCTTCCGAGGCGTAGTCCGTCGGTTTATCAATATTCACAATGGCCGTATTGGCATAGCGAATACCACGATATCCTTCATTCCAGTACCAACCGATTTTATTATAGTCGGTATGGTTCAACTCAGCATCCGGCGTAATAGCCAAATCGAGATTTTGCGCCGGGCCCGGCTTATCGGTTGTACCCTCTACTGCTATTTCCGAAAAGATACCTTCGGTAACGATTGGAGGCGCATCGCCAAAAAACTCAATACGCATATTTCGCTCGCAAGAAACTAAGGTTGCCCACAAACCTTGCGCTGATTTAAAGGTTTCTTCCGGTGTAAAGAATGACAGTGGCCTAGGCTCTAAAAACTCTTTCTTACATGCTTGCGGTAGCATGCAGGCAAATAGGCTAACAACAATATATAAAGGTTTAATACGATTTTTCATTTCATCTAGTTTTGTTAAATCTCCAACTCTTCTAATCTCTTGATTGATCAAAGGCAATTTTATAACGTTACATCGAGTCCAAAAGTGAAGGTACGTGGAGTTGGCCCTGCACCATCGTTTGGATCCCACTCCGGATCCCAGAATTGCCATTCTTTGGTATATAGAGCAGCATTACGCACATTTAGATAAAGCCTTAAGTTTCGTATCTTGTATTTCTCAGTCCAGGCACTGGGCACGTTATAGGCTAGCGACACATTATCCAAGCGGATGAAAGACCGATCGCGATAGACATTGAAACCCGTTGCGCTGCCTTCGTTAGAACCGATACGGGCCCATTCCGTTGATTGATTTTCAGGCGTCCAGTAAGGATAATCATAGGAGTTCATCCGATCTGGAAAGCCATTTCTATTCTTCAACCAATTAAAAGAAGTTTTGTGCCCCCACAGCGAATACATCATGAAGGAGAAAGAGAAATTCTTATAAATCTGAAATTCATTTCGAAGTGACCATCTAAATCGGGGTTCGGTATACCCCAAAAACTGTCGATCTGCATTCGTAAATCGTCCATCGTCATCCACATCTTCTAGGCGGTAGTCTCCGGGTACCAAAGAATACCTCGCTGCAAGCTCCTCTTGTCCTAGCTGGTAAACCCCAAGCGCTTTCCAATCCCAAATGGCATCAATAGCATGCCCAATAAACCATTTATTGGCGATATCATCTACCTCCTTACCATTGCTATCGAAGTTGCGATAGATGTGTAAAATTTTATTTCTATTTAATTGGAAATTGAATGTAGTACGCCATGTAAAGTTGTCTCTCTGCATATTATTCGAGTTGAGGGTAATTTCGAAACCACGATTCTGCACTTCTCCTAGATTATCCATCACCCAGTCGAAACCGGAAACATTAGGCAAGGTTCTTCTAACCAATAAATCCGTTGAATTCATTTGATAAGCTTCAATCGTACCGTCCAATACATTATTAAACAAAGCAAAATCAAGCCCCACGTTATAGGACGTATTCCGTTCCCATCGCAAATTTTTATTTTGCATCCTATTCACCCAAAGCTGACTTGCCTGAATAACTGTTCCATCAGGCAAAACATATAAGTACTTTCCAGTGGTTAAATCAGCGATCGCATTATATAAGCCGTCTTCTCCCAGATCACGATTACCATTACTACCCCATGAGAAGCGTAATTTCCCGTAATTAAACCACTTACTTTTAAAAAACGCCTCCTCCGAGAACACCCAACCTACGGCCACTGAGCCGAAATTGGCCCGTGGATTGCGCTGTCCGAAAGCAGAATAACCATCGCGCCGAAAGGTACCGGTGAACATATATTTGTCTTTCAACGAATATACCAAGCGGGCCATCAAGGCATCACCGGTACTATATTGGTCGTTACTACTGATGATCGGTTTTATTCCCGATCCAATACCATGATATCCCAATTCATCCGTAGGATCGAAATTTTCGTTGGTCATGGTATTATCCCAGCGTTGGAACTTTTCCGCATTGACTAAGAATGTCACATCGAAGCGGTGTATGTCGTTAAAAGTTCGGTCCCATTTTAACAAATTATCCACCTGCCAATAATAAGTCTCCCGTTGCCTTCTGGACGCCCTACCACCAAACCCCGCCCATTCTTCGTGCTTTGCACTTTGTGCATTATATTGGTCCAATAACTCCAAACGAGGTGTAAAATTCAATTGATAAGTAATGCCAAAAGGGAGTTTAACACGACCAAAAATAGTGCTATTCAAACTATTTGTTCGGTATAAACGGTCGGTAAAGAAAGCATCGTAACCCAAGTTGACACCTCCGCTTGCTTCATTGTTTGGCCGCCACATCAGATTACCGTTCTCATCATAACGGCTACCCCAAGGTGATAAGCTTGTAATGGCGCCCCAATTGTATGGGATTGCACTTTCATTCTTAGTAGTAAACTGCGTATTCATACCAACCGTCAGAAACTTGGTTACATTCGCTTCAATATTGACTCGTGTTCGTATCGTCTTATACTGATCGTTCACAATGATCCCCTCATTATTTAAATATCCTGCTCCAACATAATAAGAGATATCTTTATTCTTACCTGAAAAACTAATATTGTGATCTTGGCGTAGTCCATTCTGAAAAGCGAGATCATACCAATCTACACTTTTACCCGCTATATAATTATCAATTTCGACAGGCTGCATGTTAAGGCGCCGCAACCAAGTGCGAACAGGATCACCACTGGCTCCGTCATACCCCATCCACTCTTCAACGCTGATATCGCTGGGCAATGTTCGCGGGTCGTTATATCGGTAAGGTTCGGCCTTCGGATTACTCGTTCTGAAGTAATCAGAACGCCATGTCGTGAAACTAGACGCATCGAACACTTTTTGGTTAACGGCCATCGTAGCAAGTCCGACATTTGAGCTTATGTTAATGAGCGGCTTTCCCTCTTTACCTTTTTTAGTAGTGACGATGATAACCCCCGTTGCAGATTTTGCTCCGAATACAGCCGCAGAGCTCGCATCCTTTAAAACATCCACAGTTTCAATGTCGTTAGGATTTATATCTTCCCATGCGCCATAATAAATGGCTCCATCCATTACAATCAGCGGTGATGTCCCGGCATTTAGCGATGTTCTACCCCGAATTTGTAAGCTACCTCCTCCCTTGGCGCGGGCGCTGAAGCCCACATTTACTCCCGCAGCATTCCCTCTTAATACATCTGTCAACTGCGCAGGCACTTCGTTTTCCAACTTCTGTGTGTTTACCTGAGAAACTGCACCTGTTAAATCTCTTTTACGCACAGTTCCATACCCCACCACGACCACTTCATCTAAATTAGCCATATCAGCTACGAGTTCCACCCGAATTGCTTCTTGAGCCTGTGCTACCCGCTCTTGCGTTACGTAGCCTACAAAAGAAAAGGTAAGTGTTGCATTGGGCTTAACATTTGATAGCACAAATTGCCCTTTGTCGTCCGTACTGATTCCATTGGTTGTTCCCTTTTCTTTGACGGCTACGCCAGACAGGGGAGCCTGATCTGTCTGTGAGATGACCACACCCTTTACGGTTATCCCTTGTTGGGCTTCAGCGGATACCACAGAGAATAAAAGCCAAGCCAATAACAGGCTTATCGATTTAAAATGGTAAAAAAGTACATGTAGAATCCTTTGTGGAAAAGTTTTCATCATAATTTGGTCTCCTTGTTTTTATGGGGTGGTTAAACCCAATTGGTTATCAATAATCCGTTGCAATGGATGGGATAAAATTAGAGACGTCAAGAGCAAGATGTTGCACAACAGGGCGAAACAAGTTTTAGATTTCGTTCAAAAACCGCGATAAAACTGCATTTCAAACGTTGTACTAAAATTTTAGAGAAACATCAAATTACGCAATCGATTGTGCTTTTTTACGCAATCGATTGTGTTTTCCGGTCGCTTTGAATGCTATTTTTTTACGATTATCATTGTTAGCCTATACGCTCATTATCGGTTGTATTCTGAGTGGTGTATAGTTTGATCAACTAATTAATAGAGAAGGACTACGATAACAGATGCCCCTGCGGCGGCCGATTTATCAAAACTAAACTAAAAACCATGAAGAGTAAATTTATTTTATTCTGCACATTCCTTGTATTTCTAGTTCATGCTTCTAGGGCACAGACAATGAAAGTCGTAGGAACAGTGCAAGATCAGCAAGGCATCCC
Organism: Olivibacter sp. LS-1; assembly: GCF_008245145.1. Classification (GTDB taxonomy): domain Bacteria; phylum Bacteroidota; class Bacteroidia; order Sphingobacteriales; family Sphingobacteriaceae; genus Olivibacter; species Olivibacter oleidegradans. Next base: position 10,602 of record NZ_CP041643.1, read on the forward strand.
CCTGCCGGGTGTCACCATTTCGGAAGTGGGCAATGAAAAAATTTCTACGCAGAGTAATGAAGTCGGACAATTTAGCCTAACTGTTAGCTCCGGCAAGGCCTCCTTACGCTTTTCCTTCATCGGTTACCTAACCAAAGAGGTAGTCGTTGACCGATCAATGAACGTAACGATGCAGGAGGACATGGCTCAATTAGATGAAATTGTTGTCACCGGTTACTCTACACAGAAAAAAGGGAACATCACTGCCGCAGTAGCAACAGTGGCTCCCGAAAAACTGAAGGATGCGTCCTCTCCCAGCGTAAGTAACCTCCTCCAAGGTAAAGTTGCCGGCGTGGATGTTGTTGCAGCCACAGGGCGACCCGGTGATAATCCCAATATCCGTATCCGCGGAAGAAGTTCGATACTATCCAGCGTCGATCCGCTTTGGGTTGTCGACGGGGTTATTATCCACGGCACACCTAACCTCAATCCAAATGATATTGAAACGATGTCTGTATTGAAAGATGCTGCTGCTACAACTCAATACGGTTCGCGCGGTAGCAATGGTGTTATTGTTGTCACCACCAAACGAGCTAAGGAAGTCGGTACCTCACAATTAACAGCGAATTTGAAAACCGGGTTAACCTATCTCAATCAAGGAAAATTCAAACTGATGAATAGTCGGCAATTGTATGATCAGTTTCAACTTTTCAATGAAGATACAGGCATTACAGACGATGTCTTGAACACCGACTATGATTGGGTAAAAAACGGTTCGCAGGCTGGTCAGCTTAATGATTTAAGTATAACGTATTTAGGAAAGTCAGACAAGGCAACCTTATATGCCGGTGGAAATTACTATGCTGAAGAAGGGTCTGTAAAAGGGTATAAATTTGAGCGTTGGGCCGGGCGTCTGAACTTGGATTATGAAATTAGCGACAAATTAACGATTCGTCCGAAAATCAACGCTACCTTTACTTCTAGCGACGACCGACAGCATGATTTATACCAAATGTACTTAAATATGCCTTGGGACAATCCTTATGATTATTCCGGCAAACTGGTTAATGCACAGGAGGCGTCCCTATGGTATGGAAGGGATCTGAGCAATTACTTATATGACTTGCAATATAACTATGGAAAGTCCGACATCTTTGATTTCCAATTCAATGGTGATTTTGATTATAAGTTTTCAGATCATTTCTCCTATGTTTCCACGAACAATGTAGCTTACTATAACTCAACCGGTATGTCTTATGTGGATCCTAAATCCATAGCCGGTCAATCCACTGAAGGTCGAATTACCAACAATTCTGCGCGGCGAATCGTGCGCTTTACGAACCAAATGCTTAAATACAATCAAAGTTTTGGCTTGCATACTTTTGGTGGCTTTATTGCCTATGAATACATGGATTATCAATATAAAGACCAGTCCGCAACGGGAAATGGTATCGTTGCCGGCTCAGAAATTTTAGATAATGCTGCCAGCATTGGGTCTTACAGCGGAACTAAAAACGACTACTCGGCCCAATCCGGAATCATTAATGCAACATATAGCTATGATGACCGCTACAACCTTCAAGCTTCTTATCGCTACGACGGATCCTCGCGCTTCGGTAGCGAACGACAGTATGGTAGTTTCTACGCTTTTAGTGCTGCTTGGAACGTACATGAGGAAGCTTTCTTTAAAACTGAAACTGTAAATTACTTACGTGTGCGGGCGTCCTATGGGAAAGTAGGAAACGTTCCTAATACCTATTATGGCTCCTATGATCTATTTAAGCTCGATGCACAGTATAATGGCCTGCCCGCCTCATACCCGGACCAATTGAGCAATCCACGACTTACATGGGAAACTTCTAAAGATGCCAATCTGGGATTTGAGTTCGGCCTTCTCAACCGACTCGACTTTACTTTAGACCTGTATAATAAGAACACCGATGGCTTACTACACTATGTACAATTACCGGTTACTTCTGGTTATAGTGGATATTATGACAATATTGGAGCCGTCCGTAACCGTGGTATTGAATTCAGTATCGGTGCTAATATCTTCAATGCTGAGAATCCTTTTCAATGGCGTATTGATTTCAATATTGCAAAAAATGTAAATAAAATTGTCGAGCTAGCGGACCATAAAGAACAAGCCGCCGGCAACAAGCGTTATGCAGAGGGTAGAGATATTGATTCGTGGTATATGCGTAAATGGATTGGAGTAGATCCGGCAAATGGCGATCCCCTTTGGGAAGTTATTGATCCCACGACAGGAGCTGTTTCCACCACCAATAGCTACAATGCAGCCACTTTACAGTTTGTTGGAACTGCAACTCCGGATTTTACAGGTGGGTTCTCTTCCTCCATGCAGTATAAAAATTTTTTCCTGAATGCCAGTTTTGCATTCAATAAAGGAGCGTATGCTTATTTTAGCGGACGTGAATTATTCGATAGTGACGGTGCCTACCCTTATTATAATCAAATGATTCTGCAAGATGGTTGGTCTAGATGGACACCGGACAATCCAAATGCCACCCATCCTCGTTTGGTTTATAATGGTGGCACGAACTCCAATAAGACCTCCTCAAGATACCTAGAAGACGCATCTTTTCTACGTATGCGGAACATCACTCTGGGATATCGCGTACCGAGTAAATTTATCCAAAAGCTAAAACTGAAAGCATTGGACGCTTATATCAGCGCTGACAACCTCTGGACCTTGACGAAATTTTCGGGTGTAGATCCCGAAGCCGCTCTCTATACAGGTGTAAGACAAGCCGATAATGGTAATGTTGCAGGCGACGCCACCAGCACTTATCCTGCCCCAAGGCGCTTTACCTTAGGTATCAATATTTCATTTTAAATGTAGTGGATCATGAAAACATACTTTAAATATATATTCCTTGCTTGCATTGCATTCAATAGTGCCTGCAGTTTAGACAAAAAACCTTATGACGCCATCACGTCCGATGAGCTTGATAACCTGGAAGGAAGTTTAGGATCGGTTACTTTAGGTAATTACAGTCGCCTTAAAGGCTGGGTTGAAAACTGGCATCGTGTTACCGAATATCCTGGAACCAACGTAGCTTTGAGTGGAACAACAACAGATAATTTATTCTATTCGTATAATTACAATCGATTGGTTACCAATTCAAGAGTCAACAATGTATGGGAACAATCGTACAAAATAATCGTAGGAACGAATATCGTAATAGAAAAATTGCAGGACAGCACAAATCCCGAGGATCAGCAATTATTGGCTGAGAACCTGTACATACGCTCTATGTTGTACTTTTATCTCACCAATATATTTGGCCGGCCTTATAATCAAGGATTAGATAATTTAGCGGTACCATTGAAGCTTTCGAGCGATCCTATGGATAATCCTCCAAGAGCAACTGTAGGTGACGTTTACACACAAATCGAAAATGATCTATTAAAAGCAGAAAGCCTCTTTACCCAAAGTAAAGAAAACATCTATGCCTCTCGCGAAGCAGTACAGGCGCTCTTAGCTCGTATTTATCTTTATGAGGGAAAAAATCAAGACGCCATTACGTACGCGAATAAAGTATTAAGCTCTGGTCGATTCTCACTTTTAGGTACATCTCAACTAGCAAATTATACGACAATAACGCCCGAATCAAATAGCGAAACAATTTTTGCTATCCGTTTTGTGAAGGATACTGACTATCCTGATAACGGTTGGTATACTGTAGGTTCTTTGTATGCGACTATAGATGGCGCCGGCTGGGGAGAGATGTATGCCTCAAGGCCTTACCTCGAACTGGTTCGAAAATATCCGTCAGACCAAAGAAATAAGTTTATAGCACCGAAGACGACGGGTTCTACTAACCTTTGGGCACTCTATGTAACCGACAATTATACTTACGCTCATAAAGTAGTTACCAAAGTAGGTGACGACTATCAATACAGCGAAGATGGAACCACCAAATCGCTCATCAAACGAAGCAATAACATCGGAAGTTACGATTATTGGATCAATGTAGCAGGTAAAGAAAAGAAGGTACTGATTGATTCGGAAATGGAAATGCGCAATGGATATCCAAAATACTATATTTTGAAATGTTCAGGGCAAGAAGGCCAAGGACATCTTTGGTCGCCCGTAATCTCGCGCTTGGCAGAAATTTATTTAATCCGTGCGGAAGCAAACGCTAAATTAGGCAATAATCAAGCCGCACTTGACGACGTTAATATTATCCGAACTCGCGCGGGCATTCCAGCAGCAGGTTTGTATAACCTTACTAATCTAGATGGCAAATCAGTTTTTGATATCGTGATGGAGGAGAGGCAATTGGAGTTGGCTTGGGAAGGGCATAACAAGTTCGATACTTTCCGAAATGGACTTGTTCTGAACCGTCAATACCCAGGAACACATCTTTCAGGAGCCTCTCCTAAATCCATCGTCGCACCGACATCTAACGACATTGTCGAATATATTCCGGAATCGCAGATTACGGCGTCAGGTGGGATTTTAGTGCAAAACCCATAAAGAAAAAAGATTAAAATCTGTTAGTAAAAGCCCGAACAGTACGCTCGGGCTTCTTTTTTTTTATCAATTTATCAAAAGTCGTGAAATGATAGCTGGTATTTCTTCCCTGAAACAAAATCGATAGCCTTTGTTTTGCCTTTATATGTTAAGGTTTTTTGCCCACTTTTGTCTGCAATGATTTCTGCCGATTTTAATTGTCCAGCTTCCCAATTTAAATTAACGGTAAAACCGCCGCGCGCGCACAAACCGCTGATCCGCCCTGTAGGCCAGTTCTTTGGCAATGCAGGTAACAGTTCGATTTCGCCTGTTTGTGACTGCAATAGCATCTCCGCAACACCGGCCGTAGCGCCCATATTTCCGTCTAGCTGAAAGGGTGGATGCGCATCCAATAAGTTGGCATAAGAGCCTGAACCCTCCCCCTCGTAATTAATAGCGCCTGAACTTGACTTTGTTGCACCCGCGGGCTTAATAACCATTTTATACAGTTTCAAAGCACGATCACCATTTTTAAGTCTTGCCCAAAAATTCACTTTCCAGCCTAAAGACCAGCCGGTTGCTTCATCACCCCGTGCTTCCAGACTTACTTTAGCCGCTTCTGCCAGTTCAGGTGTTTTAAGAGGGGATATTTGACGCCCCGGGTGCAATGCAAAAAGATGAGATACATGCCGGTGTTTATTATTGGGATCATCCACATCCTCTTTCCACTCCTGCAGCTGGCCCCATCGTCCTATTTGCGGAGGTAAAATGCGATCCCGCACACGTTGTACCGTGTCAGCAAAAGCTTTATCATCCAACACCATGGCAGCTTCAAGTGAATTGTTCAATATATCCCACGCTATTTGATGGTCCATGGAAGCTCCTCCTGAAATACCACCATGCTCAGGCGAATAAGACGGCGAGGACACCAAGTGCCCGTTCTCATCGGGTGTCAGATAATCAATCCAGAAACGAGCAGCCTCTTTCATTATAGGGTAGGCTCGATTGCGCAAGTATGCCTTATCCTGCGTATAGGCGTAATGCTCCCATACATGCTGCGTCAACCATGCAGCACCTGCGGGATAAAAACCCCAAGGCAGCCCCCAATTTACAGCGGTATAACCAAAAGCGTTGTTCATCGTATTGACGATCCACCCCCTCGTATGGAAGAAATCATGAGCACTTTTTTTTCCCGGTTCTACCAAGCTTTCGATATAATCAATCAAAGGCTCGTGGCATTCGCTAAGGTTGGTTACCTCTGCCGGCCAATATAACATCTGTTCATTAATATTGGTGTGATAATCGGCTGCCCAAGGAGGATTTACACTGTTGTTCCACTTCCCTTGCAAATGCATTGGCATGGTTCCCGGCCTTGATGCAGCAATCATCAGATACCGGCCATATTGAAAATAAAGTTGCTCCAAACCCACATCTTCGGCACCTTCGAAAAAGGCTTGCTGTCGCTTATCAGTCGGTAAATGATCGGCTGATTTCCCCTGTAATTGAAAGGATACCCGATCAAAAAGTGGCTGATAGTCTTCTTGATGTATCTGAAAGAGTTGCTTATAACTCTTTCCTTTGGCCGCATCTAAACGCTTTTTGATAATGGCTCGAAAGTCGTTACCGTTATAATGCGGATACTGCATCTTATAAGCAGTTGCAGCCGTATGAATAATAAGCAGTGATTTCGCCTCCTCTACGGATACTGTTCCGTTAGTGTATTTTACTCTACCATCTGTAACCAGTTGATAAGCCGTTTCGAAAGCTAACTTATTGTTGGGCACATAGCCTACACAGGAGTAACGTAGTCCTTCAAAACTTTCCTTCTCTTTATATTGGGGTGTGCTAAAATGAAGTGTGTAGCTCTCCGATTTATCGGAGGTGAACTTATAAATCATTACGCCTTGGGGATAACTGCCAAAAAAACTACGTTGGTACTTATTTCCCGCCACACTGTAGGACACCTTTCCGATTGCTCTTTGTATATCCAACGTGCGTCGGTAATCCTGTACAGGGATCGATCCATGCCCTACCTTAATAAATAAATCACCCATTGTTTGCTGGGCACCATAATCGCCCCAATCTGTACTGTCGCCAGCCAGTTTAACCGGTGCCATGCCTGTCATCTGTTTCTCTACGAGTTCGTTTGCCTCCTTTAATTTTCCCTGCTTAATCAGCGCTCTCACCTCTCCAAGGTATTTCCAGGCATTGGGTCGGTTTCCGAAGTTATAATTTGGATTAGCACCTGGACCACCGGACCAAAGTGACCCCTCGGAGAATTGGATCTGCTCTTCACCAATTCCTCCGAAAAACATAGCGCCTATATACCCATTTCCGATTGGAAGCGCCTCCCGCATCCAGTCGGTAGCAGGCCTGTCATACCATAGTTGAAGCGCTTTTTGCTGAGAGAACGCCAATTTTATTGACAATAAAATACTGAAAAATAAGATTAGCACTGATTTATATCTTGACGGTATCATACATTTAGTTTAACTACATAGATAGCATAATCTGCCGGCAAAGCAAACAGTTATATCGGCAATTTATTCAGCTATTTTCACCTTTCGATACCGGTACCTGAAAAATAAATATGACCATCGGCTTTCCGTAAAATAGGAATGAACTCCCGTTGGTCGGTTCGCCTTTAACATACAAATGAAGGTGTTTATATAAAAAGAAGGTTTTTCTTAATCAACTTTTTTCATCATTCGTTAGTTTTTTAAAGGCATTCAAGCTTTCCCAATGGGAAGGTTCTTGATAAAAGTTGAGCAAACCGAAGAGCGGAGCGCTGAGCTCATGAACTCATCTGAAAACAAACAAAAGTGAATAAATCAAGGCCCGTGTAGGCTACCTTGCAACTGATGGCAAAGCATTACTGGCGCGTATTGGAGCCATTTCACTTCTTCAATCCGCTCGGGTACTGCAACATGAACAGACACACAAATGCTTTACTGCTCGTTGCCTCTGTATCCTCCAAGGCCGTTTTGTCCGACACTCTGGGCCCTATTGGCTGTCCGCAAAAACCCTACGTTCTGCTAAAATGTCGCCTAGGAAATTTGCGGTTTGCACGTTGATGCACTACCGTTGTAGCAAAGTTCCAAGCGACGAGCTTTCTTTGCTTCTTTATTTCGCGGAGAAAGAAAGAAGTTAAAATAATCCTTCCTTTTTAAGCAATCCTATTATATCCGGCAGTCATTAATAAATTTATTTGTTGGTGAAGTTCTGCATAATAGTAGCAACCTCTAAAGCATCATCTATGCTACAGGGATTACCACGTTCACCGCGTAGGTAACCAACTACTGCTTCGATCATTGGCTGTTGTACATGCTTTAACGCTTCGAAATGAAAGACTTGCACTCCCTCCCCATTCATTAACTCAATTGTATGTGGCGTAAAAAAAGAAAGAGTCAGCTTACCTTTGCTACCGAAAATCTCACATCGATCTACCTCTTCTGTTACATTGAAAGCCCATAAACCATTAAAAAGTACGTCATTTTCAAAAAGAATCCGCCCGGTTACCACATCGTCGGCAGGATATCGCTTACCTAGGTTTAAAGCCAGTCCTTCGCTTTTTTGAATAGGGCCAAAAAGTCGATAGATGATGTCCAGTTGGTGCGGTGCCAAATCATGGAATAGGCCGCCGCCGGATTTGGCCGGATCTAAACGCCACGCTATTTTAGGATCTTGCAGCATCTCTTCGGTCAACGACTTTTTCAGCAACTGTAATGATATCACTAGCGGTTCACCGATAAGTCCGTCGTCAATTATTTGTACAATTTTTTTAAAATAAGGTTGTTCTCTTCGATAATGCGCCACAGATAAACATCCTCCCACCTTTTGCACATAATTAGCTAAGCGCATCGCCTCTTCTACATTTAAAGTAACAGGTTTCTCGACATAAACTGCCTTTCCGGCTTGTAGGGCCATCATGCAATATTGAAGGTGGGTATCTGGAGGCGTGGCAATATAAACAGCATTTACTTCTTCATCATCGATCAATTGCTTCGCATCTGTATACCATTTACGAATACCGTGGCGACGGGCGTAATCTTGCACTTTAACTGCATCACGGCGCATGACGGCCACCAAATCGGAGTGTGGCACTTTCTTAAAAGCGGGACCACTTTTCACCTCGGTAACGTCTCCCGCGCCAATCATTCCCCATTTAATTGAATTTGTCATAGCTTATTGTTTGTCAATACACGAAGGTATTATTTTTATTTCACCAACACATCTGTTGATAGCAAGATATCAGTTCTGTTTGGTATTTCGCGTTCAAACATTTGGTAGACTGAAAATTCCTGTTCTCAAAACCTTCCGCTATATTTACTTGTTGATATACTTACCAAATAAGATTCCATGAAACGGCCTTCCTATTTTCTGCTTATAATGGTTTTCATCTCCCTAACCGGATATGCACAAAAGCATGATACTACAGATGCTTTGCAGCGGACTTTAAAACACCTGGAAACTTTTCAACAGAAACATCCACAAGAACGGGTTTATCTACAGACAGATCGGGCATATTATGAAGCCGGTGATGATATCTGGTTTAAGGCCTATGTAACGGTAAGTCAATTCAATTTACTCTCGGCCATTAGCAAAATCATGTATGTTGAGCTATTGAATGATCAACAGGAAGTAGTACAATCCAGGCGATTACCGGTGATTTCCGGCTTGTCAATGGGCGACTTTAAATTGCCGGAAACACTTGTAGAAGGCCAATACCATATCCGTGCTTATACCAATTGGATGCGGAACTTCGATGAAGGCTTGTTTTTTCACCAAGCAATTACCGTAAACAACAAAAACTCCGGCGGCATTATTAGCAGAAGCAACTTTATTTACAAGAACACAACGGAAAAAGACAAACAGGTTTATGGTACTGTCCAGCTGCTGGACTTTAAAGGCCGGATGATTCTAAATAGGCAAGTAGCCTTCGAGCTAAAGAATAACGGCAAAACAATTGCTAAACAGCAAGTGGCAACAGATGAGCTTGGCCGATTGCGTTTTCAGTTTCCTTATGAAAGTCGAAAAAAAGACCAACCGGATTTATTAATTCTTCATATCGACCACGGTAATCAAGGGACGATTGTAAAAAATATTCCGGTAATTATCCGTCCCGATAAACGTTCGATACACCTACAAGCAGAAGCAGGAACGCTGCTAGCAGGTATCCAAAACCGGGTTGGTGTCCAAGTAATCCGAAATTTTATAGATGAAAAACAAGAAGTGCAGGGGCAATTAGAAAGCAACGGGCAAGTAATCACAAAATTTAAAAGTGACGCTGCCGGTTTAGGTAGTTTCGACTTTATCCCGGAAAGCGACAAAGCCTATTCCGTACTGGTATATTTTGCTGACGGTGATACCATCCGTATGCCTTTGCCAGACGTGCAAACAGAAGGATTTCATTTGGCCGTCAACAATTTAATGGAGCAGGGGATCGTTGCTCAATTGACGGCCTCGCAAAGTCATATAAAAAATCAGCAAATCGCATGCATCATTCAAAGCCAGGGTATGGTATTCTACGCAGCGAAACAGTCGATGAGCAAACCAGCGATTACATTTAATATCCCTAAAAAAGATTTACCCTCAGGCATACTTGAGGTAGCTTTGTTAGATGAGCAAATGGATCTGATCGGCTCCCGCAAAATCTTCATTTTGAACCCCCGCGATACCCTTATACTACAAGCAAGACCAAATCAAACAAGCTATGGTACTCGCGAAAAGATTACCCTTGAAATAAAAGGGCTTATGCCTGATACAACCGATATAGGTGCTTTTTCCGCTTCAGTGGTGAATATCGACAAAATACCCCAAATTCCTAAAGCAGACAAGAATATATTTTCGACCTTATGGCTTCAAGCTAATACTTACAACACCTTTGATCAACCTCCGATCAACATTGTTCATCAAAACAAGCAGACTCAGCAGCAAATAGATGTGCTGATGCTCACTCAGTCTATTAATCGTAGCTTTTGGAAAAATGTAAAAGAGGGCAAGTTCCCCGAGATTGCCTATACACCTGAAAAAGAATTAAGGATCAGCGGTATTGTAACCAATAAGCAAGACGAGCCGGTCGCCAATGCAAAAGTGACCATTGCGTCCTTTAAACCAACTGCGACTGTTTTAGATACGGTGACAGACAGCGCTGGCCGTTTTAATTTCGACAAACTATTGTTTTATGATCAAACCGATTTCCTCGTTCAGGCAAGAGATGCAAAAGGCAAAAAAAATGTAAAAGTAAAATTGGATGAAGTCCCCAGTCAGGCCATATCCCAAGAAGATCGTGAGGGAGAAGTGAAAGTAACTGCGAAGGAAGGGGCTTCAAATCAAAATAGCGAAAAATCGCTTGATGAAGTACAACAATATGGTTTTTCCGGGAAAAGCATTGTTTTGGAGGAAGTGGAAGTCAACGCGAAAAAAGAGAACCCGGCCAAACATTCATCTAATTTGAATGGTCCGGGGAATGCCGACCAAGTTATCAGTGGTGATGAGCTATATTTTAACGGCTGTCCGACACTCGATATTTGTCTACAAGGACGGCTTGTAGGCGTACGTTTTGTTAATGGTATCCCATATAGTACCCGTTCCATGAACCGGCCAATGCAAATCATTTTGGATGGCATGTACATGGACGCTTCCGCGCTCAATATTATTAACCCTTTTGACGTGGCCTCCGTTGAAGTATTACGAACAGTAGGTAATACAGCCATTTACGGTATGTGGGGAAGCAATGGTGTGCTGGTGATCACTACAAGAAGAGGCGATCAGCCTAGACGTTTCGGTCCCGAACTCTATGCCCCCGGCTTGACAACCTTTAGTCCGCAAGGCTTCTATGAAATCCGTAATTTTGAATCACCGGATTACGAAGCAGCTGCAGATACTACGGGTTCCGATCGACGTACCACCGTCTACTGGCAACCCGGAATAGTCGTTCAAAAGGAGCATCCCGCCTCCATCTCTTTCTATACGGCAGACGAACCGGGAATTTATCGTATCGAAATAGAAGGACTTGATGTGAATGGAAGATTAGGTAAGTCAACGTCATATATTCGGGTAGAAAAGAAATAGGAAGAAGGGGGTCAATTCCCTGTTCTTATTTTACAACTTAACAATTAGCTTTAGGGTAAGATTGAGCTTGTCTGCCCCTCTGTTGGTTGGTGTTACTGTAGCTGCTACAGTTTTATCACTACCCACCTACTTTACGGTTTTACGGCTTAACTACTTAACTACCTTAAAATCGATATCAATACTTATTTCCCGGTTGACATCCATCTTCTTCCAAAGCGGGCCATTTCGTACGATCTCCACAGCTCGTTTATCATGTTTGGGATCCAGACTTTTAATAACCCGTATATTTTCCGGTTTACCATCTTTATCTAGCCAAAAAGCGATTTTGACTCGGCCCGCTCGGTCTTTAATGGCTCCTGTCGATTCCTCCAAATACTTCTCATAGGCCTTCCAACCAATGAGGGGCTCGGTGACTAATCTCGCGGAAGGTATGCTGATGGTTGAATCCTTAGTGATATGAACATCAAGAGTGCGGCTCGCTAATTTCGATGACACGCTCTTTTTTGTCCCTTGTCGGTTATAAGCCGAAACCACTTCCTCATTCAGGGTCGCATTTACCGGCTGCATGGCAATCATTACACTATCCTGATCTTTTACGGCGACATTTCGATTTTCATATCCCAAATAGGACACCTTTAATGTTTCGGCTCTTTGCGGATTTAAAAGGGTGAATTGACCGTTCGAATCTGTAACGACACTTGTAAGTTTGGCTGCTTTCACGGTCACGCCTGCTAAAGGTTCTTCCGTATGTTCGTCCACGACACGTCCTCGAATAGGTGTAGGTTCGACCACTTGTTTGGGCGCTAAAGTCGCTAAGGCAGTTTCAGCATGTGTTTCCACAAGAGAGTCTACTACTGTAGCCTTCTGATGTGATGGTTCTTCTACTTGGTTCAAAGAAGATACCGGTTTACGACGTGCCGCTGATGAACGCGTCGGTACCGGGGCCTTGGCAGTGGTTTTAGGTTCTTTAACAGGTTTCATCGCAATCAAAGGCATAGAATCTCTTTTAACGCTAGTTTGCGAATCCCTTGCCTGGTTTTGTTCTTGCACCAAAGTGGGTTGTTGAATGAATTCTTTCTTTAAGATCCAATATCCCATAAAGAAGAGAACTCCCACAAGAGAAGCGGCCATCCACCAAAGAGACTGCTTTTTTCGATGAATAGCAGGCGTATTAAGCCGCTCCCGCATACGTCCCTTAATATCCGCTAAGTTCCCCACGTGCATCTGCTCATCCCCTTTCTCCATTCCCTGCAATAGATCCATCAACAAAGGATCGTTGTGTGCCCGCCGCTCCAGTTGATACATTTCTTCGCGGCTCAGCTCTCCTTTTAGATAGCTCTTAATTAACGCTATGTCAGATTTATGCTCTTTCACGGTGATTATCCATACAATTCTTTAAATTCCTCTTGCCATTTTGAATGTAGCTTTTTACCTCATTGAGCGAATACCCTGTTATATCCACAATTTCTTTATAGCATTTCTCATTCAGAAAAAAGAGGTCTATGCTCTTCTTTTGTTTTTCCGGTAGCGTTTCTAAACATTTTTCCAAAGCTACCAAAGCAATCTCTTTTTCTTCCCGGTCTTCAGGATGCACATCCATAGGAAATTCCACAAATTCTTCCATGGAAACCCATTGCATCTTTTTCTCCGACCGTAGCTGCATCAAACAGAAATTTCTAGTCAACACATAAAGCCAGGTGACAAATTTCTTAATTTCTTGCTTTTCTACCTTTACGATCAGCTCTTCAAACAGCTGCATGACCGCATCTTTTGCTCGCTCTCCATCCTCCAAATAACGAAAGCAAACGTAATATACCATTTCCGTATGCCGCTCATATAGCTCACCTAAAACCGTTAAATCTCGTGTATGGAGATAACGTTTTAACAATGACGCATCGTCTAGTGTCTCATTCGTTTTTTTTGAGCGTTGGAACCAATTCATGCCGAGCGTAAAATAATGCTTTTTTTTGATTAGTTAAGTAGTTAAACAGTTGAGAGGTTAATTAGCCAATGTGATAATGAGCCAATTAGCTAGCTTAGGTTGATCGTTAAGTCGTGCTTAAAGCCTACTGCCTATAGCTTACTGCTTATAGCCTAACGCCCTGTAAATAGTTATTATAAAAAAAATTATGGAATTATAGATAGCACTGCATCCTTGGGCAAAATTTACGATTATGAATACAAGAATATCAGTAATTCTACTCCTCTTTAGCCTGCTTTCCTTCAAGCCAAGCTCGGAACTGACCGTTAATGGCATCGTTTACAATCAGGCAGATCAACTAGGTATAGCGGGTGTTTCGGTTCTTATAGAAGGTACAACTATCGGTACGCTCACAGACGCAAAGGGTCGATATACTATTAAATTGACTCCCCGAGCAAAGTTTCTTATTTTTTCCAAACTCGGTTTCGAAAGTAAACGTGTCGCGATTGGGGCAGGGAAGCAGCTGGACGTGACATTAATACCTTCTGTCGCATTACAAGAGATCACCGTAGTGGAGCATGCGCATGTCAAAAAACGCGGCGCACAAACATTGATGGCCTATAGCCCTGGCTTACACGTGCGTCCCCCATCGTCACCTTTCTATATGCAGCATCTTCCATCGACGGAAGATTATCAAAAAATTAAAGAAAACGGGTTTGTCAGTCCAAAAAAAGAGCCCTTATCAACTTTTGCGGTTGATGTTGATGGTGCGTCCTATAGCAATATTCGCCGCTTTATCAATAACGGTCAATTACCACCAAAAGATGCCATACGTTTGGAAGAGATGATCAACTATTTTCAATATAATTTACCGGCCCCTCAAAATAATGAGCCCGTGGCGATCCACACGGAACTATCGCAAGCCCCTTGGAATCCTCACCATCGTCTGTTGCGTATTGCCTTGAAGGCAAAAGCCATTGATGCCGCGAAACTTCCACCTGCAAACCTCGTTTTCTTAATCGATGTGTCGGGATCAATGGACGGTCCCAATCGATTACCCCTAGTAAAATCGTCATTAAAGATGTTAGTCGATCAATTGCGCAAAGAAGACCGAGTGGCCATTGTGACCTATGCCGGCACCGCGCGAATCAAACTTGCGCCTGTTTGGGCTAACGAAAAGATGCGTATAAAAAATGCCATCGACGAACTTGATGCCGGTGGTTCTACTGCCGGTGGTGCCGGTTTAAAAATGGCCTACGACTTGGCGAGAGAACATTTTAAAAAAGACGGTAATAATCGTATTATCCTGGCTTCGGATGGCGACTTTAACGTAGGCCCTTCCAGTAACGAGGATATGGAAACATTGATTGAAAAAGAACGACAAAGCGGTGTCAGCTTATCGGTACTTGGCTTTGGGATGGTCAATTTGAAAGACAGCAAGATGGAACTTTTGGCGAATAAAGGACATGGGAACTATGCCTATATAGATAATTTGATGGAAGCAAAAAAGGCAATGATAAGCGAGTTCGGCGCCACCTTTTTTACGGTAGCCAAGGATGTTAAAATGCAAGTTGAATTCAATCCCGCTAAGGTAGAAGCTTATCGCTTATTGGGCTACGAGAATCGTTTGCTGAACCAAGAAGATTTCAACAATGATCAAAAGCTCGGCGGTGATATGGGAACCGGACATATCGTTACTGCCTTTTATGAAATTGTTCCCAAAGGCATTAAAGAGCCTTATATAGGCAGTGTAGATCCCTTAAAATATCAACCGGAGAAAAGTGTATTTGTCGCAAAAGCTTCCGATGAACTGCTTACGGTTAAATTTAGGTACAAGGAACCAAAAGAAGATAAAAGCAAAATGAAACAAGTTAGTGTTTTGGATAAGCCGATGCAGCTAGCCGAAACCAGCGATGATTTTCGCTTCGCAAGTGCTATTGCTGAATTTGCCATGCTGTTGCGGAATTCCGATTTCAAACAGCAGGCTAATTACGATGCGCTTATTAATCGTGCGAAATCAGCTAGAGGGGCGGATTCAACGGGTTATCGTGCGGAATTTATACGATTGGCAGAAAGTGCTAAATTGCTAGCAAAAAGTAACGATATAGCGGCTAAAGAATAACAACAAGTAAATGAGGGAGCTATCTTGAAATAGATAACCCCTCATTTCCCGCTTATTTGTACCCAATGGAGAAAGGGAGTTTAGAGAAGCTTATTAGCTAAGTCCAGCTCTTCCCTCGAGATGCTATGTGCTTTGTTTTTAAAGAATTGCAAGGTAACATGTCCACCAAGATCTTCCAAGACCTTCGCTGTATCTGTCACACGTGCAACGGGCACATGCACATCCGGATCACTACTAGTTAATAGAATAGGTGTACCTTGAAAATTGCCTTGATAACGCTGATTAATTAATTGTTGTCCAATCAATCCACCTGTAAAAGCAATAATACCACCATATTTCTTTGCATTCCTTGCCGTATACTCAAGCGTTAGACAGGCACCTTGCGAGAAACCCAGAAAATAGATCTGCTCTTCTAAAACACCATTCACTTTGAGTTCTTCTACAACCTCTCCAATAATGGCTATTGCCGAATCAAGTGCAGGCTGATTATCCTGCTCAGGTGCCATGAAACTGTAAGGATACCAGCTATTGTTAGTAGCTTGCGGTGCGAAGATAGCCATATCATCAATCTTCAAAAAACGCTGAAGTGATATAATATCGGCCGCACTCCCTCCGCGTCCGTGAATCATAAGGATAGCCTTATCCGTTTCATTGAACGGTTTTCCCGCTTTTATAAATTGTTTATCGTGTGTGTACATGTTATTAAATGATGAGTGTTGAACGATGAGTTATGAATTTTTAGCCGTAGCACGGGCAGCGGCGGTTGCAGGAGCTTAAAGCGTACACCTTATACCCTAAACCCAACGCCTTTCTCCGCTTATCCCAAAGAAGGAAGCACTTTTTCCAATTGTTCCCGATAAGCTTCGTATTGCGGCGGCAGTTTTAATCCTTTACCTAGATCTTCCACCGTTTCATCCGTTGCAAAACCCGGATTGTCCGTTGCAATTTCGAAAAGTACTCCCCCTGGCTCCCGGAAGTAAAGTGAATAGAAATAGTTTCTATCTATCTTTTCCGTAATCTGTAAACCAGCTTCCAACACTTTTTGGCGATAATACATTAACACCTCTTCATTTTCTACCCTGAACGCAACATGATGTACCGAGCCGCCTGCTACATGGCCGGCACTTTCACCCGGCGCTTCAACCAAATCAACTAAATTGGCCTGTGCTGCATGATCGGTAATAAAGCGAAAACGGTTAACGTGCTGCTCTGTCAAGCGATAACCCAAAATGTCAGTCAACACCCTTGCTGTTGCTTCTGCCTTATTGGTGGTAATAGTGATATGATGGAATCCCCTTGTAGCTACTAATTCGCCTACTTCACTGGTTGTCCATGGTTTGCGCGTATCTTCATTCTTTGGAACCGTTAGCTCAAATTTAAGTCCATCGGGATCTAAAAAAGTGAGATACTGCTCACCAAATTTTTCTGCCACTTTATTATAAGTTACATTATTAGCTTCGAATCGCTTCATCCAAAAATCCAAGCTTTCCGCAGGCACGGAATAGCCGATTTCGGTAACCTGGCGTGTTCCTCGTCTACCTGCTGAAATCCCGCCCCAAGGGAAAAAAGTCAAAATAGTACCGGGTGTACCAACTTCATCGCCATAGTAAAAATGATAGGTCTCCGGATCGTCGAAATTCACCGTTTTTTTCACTAATCGCAAACCTAGCACACGTGTGTAAAAATCATAATTCTTTTTAGCATCACCTGCAATTGCTGTGATATGGTGTATGCCTCTTATTTGATTGTCCATGTCTTTGTCCTTTCTATTATCTTATGATACAAAGGTCGACATCCCATTGTTCAAAAAAATTAACCTATGACAAGAAATTGTAACGAGTTGAAGTTCTACCTATTTGGAAACCGCACATGATAGCAACTATGTTTTTGCTTTTTCATATAATACAGAACTTGCCTGCTCTTTATCTGTGCTTTCTAATACAATCACCATCGGTTGACTAGGCTTGTGTTTCAGGTGAATAAAAAACTCGTTACCATCCGCTTTACTTCGGTGAATTTCTTCGGGAGAATAGTTCCTGTTCGGTTCAGCCAGGTCATAGAGGCTCGCTATATCTGAGCCCGGAGCCAACTTGATTCGCAAGGCACCGGATACCGGTATATTGAAAACAATCAGATAATACTTGCCTGTTTTTCTATGTTTAGTGATATATCCCCAATCTTGCTTCTCCAAGCCAGCGTAGCCGCAATCGTAGATAGCTTCATGATTCACTTTCATCCACTCGCCAATTTCCTTCGCTAATTTGGTTTCTTCAGGACGGATCGCTCCTTGTCCATCCGGTCCGAAGTTAAGTACAAAGTTTCCGTCTAAAGCCACCGACTTGGCCATCATTTCAATAAGCTCTACGCTAGTCTTTACGTGACCACGCCATTCCGAATGATAACCCCATTGATTCTCCGGTATCGTCATGACACAATCCCAATCATTGCCATGTACATCTTCGATGGTATTCGGCAATTTGCGTTCCCACCCTTGTTCGTAATCACCCATCAAATCGCCGTTACTATCGAAATGCCTCCGACCAAATTCATCTGCTCGAAAACGGCTCCCAATGATCAAGCCAGGGCGCATTTCCCTTAGTTCAGCTTCCAGGCTATCGGCAAAAGCCGTTTGTTCTATCCAAGCCTTATCCCACGTTCCATCAAACCATAAGCCTTTCGTACTAGGATAATTGCGTAGTAATTCTTTGAGCTGATTGGCGGTAAATTTTTTAAAGTCCTCGTATGCCCGCTTTTCTTCCCCTGTTTCAGGAATGGCAGAACGGTATCCTTTATGATTCCAGTCTATAATGGAGAAATAGAGGTATACGTCGATTCCTATAGACTCATAAGCCTCCACAATTTCCTTCAGCGCATCTTTTTTGTAAGGTGAGTTAGCGATCGTATAATCGGTATATTGACTTGGCCATATACAGAATCCGTCGTGATGCTTGGTAGTAATAATCACATAACGTGCTCCCATATCTTTAGCCTGTTTAGCCCAAGCTTTTGCATTGAAATTTTGGGGGTTAAACTCTTTATAGAGATTATCATAGGCATCTTTGGGCATATCTTTCCAAGAGCGTATCCACTCGGCAGCACCTGCGTAATATTTCCCATTCCAATGCCCTCCCGGAATGGCATAAAGGCCCCAGTGAATAAATTGGCCTAAACCATAATTTCTCCAAGTTTCCATCTGTGCATCCGTCCGCTTCCCCAAACGATGGGCACCGTGTTCTAGCGTTATCGACGATCTTTTTTCAACCGCACCTGGAAATTGGGCCATTAAGGGCTGGTATAGCCCAAGGCAAAGGAATAAGGTTAGATAGGTTAGTTTTTTCATTTGTTACTTTGTTGAGTAGTTGAATTGTTAAGTAGTTAAGTCATTGAACAAACAACTACTTAACTATTATTACTATTCAACTATTTTTCACTAATTATTAATTCTCCTCTGCATTTAAATCCTTCCGATCTTTTTTAAAGTAAACGGGTTCGGGAATATCATTTGGCTGGAAGGGATTGTAGAAATAAAGATTCTGCTTCCTATATAGCAGCAAGTGTTGTTTTAAGCGTTCCTTAAAAGATGCATAGTCTTTCACGCTCTTATGGCTCCAAGCTGCTTCTGCCAGACCCGCCAGTCGTGGAAACAGCAAATAATCAACGCGGTTTAAATTGGTAACCGTTTCCGTCCAGAGGTTCGCCTGTATACCCAGAACCAGTTTCCTTTGTTCTGTATTTCGAACCAAGCTGTCCACGGAAAACTTATAGACGTTTTCGAGGGGACTGTATAATTCTCCCCATTTCCTGCCGGCACGATGGCTGCTGTCTTGGACAAAGTCAAAATAATAGGGCAACCGTGGGCAGAGAATTGTTTGATAACCCTTATCGAGTGACTTTTGCAATTGTTCCGGCTTATCATGGCGCCACCAACATATAATAGTGCTATCCTTTGGCAAATTAATGTCCGCCATTTCATCCCATACCAGCAGCTTCGCATCCAGTTGGTATACGGAATCGGCCATCCGCTCCATAAAGTAACGCTCCACATCCTTCAATCCCTGTAAATGATGTTTCTTCATTACCTTTTTTATCCCCTCATTTTCCATCCACTTGTCCGATCCAAAGCTCACCTCATCACCACCAAGGTGTAACATGCCGGAAGAAAACACGGCATTGGTTTCCCTTAAAATATTTGACAAAAAAGTGTAGGTCTCTTCCTTTCCCGGATCAAAGGTAAAATCAGGGTGCTGTTGACTTCCACCCCCACTATAGTATGGATAAGCTCGATTAGCGGCTGTAGCATGGCCTGGCATATCAATTTCAGGAATAATTGAAATATTCCGCTTAGCGGCATAGTCAATCACTTCGGCAATCTCTCTCTGCGTATAATAAGCCGCCGGTTTCAGCGGATTATTGTGATCACCAATCCCTCCGATCAGCGCCAGTTTGGGATATTTTTTGATTTCCAGTCGCCAAGCAGGTTCATCCGTCAGATGCCAATGCAGCTTATTTAATTTATAAAAGGCCATCCAATCGATTAAATCCATTACCTTTTCCTTTCCGATAAAGAAACGTGATTCATCCAACATCAATCCACGCCAGGGATATGCAGGTTCATCCTCAATTTGCCAAGCGGGGATTGACAACTTGTTATTGCTAATATCAATGCCACTAATTAATTGAACCAAGCTGGATGCGCCATTAAAGGCTCCGGCCACCGAGTTAGCCTCAACAACAATGTTCCGTTCTGTTATCCTCAAACGATAAGCCTCCTCTGCCATATTTTTCTTTTCTGCTAATCTTAAATGAATGCCGGCAGTGCACGACATTTTTTTGCTGCTCCGGGCCAAGGGTAAAAACTTCAGACGTAGCAACTCATGTTGCAGATAAGAAGCCACCTTCTCTAATGCAGGGTCCTCCACCCATAGCGGCGTATTCACATCCAAGCTAAATATACCTGCTTCAAGATCTGCCTTTAGTGGTGCAGGGATAATCGGGCATCGTTGCTGCGCATAACTTGGAAATGTTAGGGCTAAAAACGCAAGCCAGGTTAAAAATCGGTTTGTCATATTCGTTTATAGTTGAGCTGTTGAATAATCGAGTTGTTAAGTAGCTTATTACTTAAACAAGCAACAATTTAACTATTTTTTACCTACTAGCAAACCAACCATTACCGCGTAAGTCGCATGCCACGTCCACCGCCACCTCCACCAAATTGGCGTAAGTTGTAAGTGAAGCTTAATAGGAAATATTGTTGCAATATATTCGATTGAGAATCCTCAATATAGCGTTCCGTAATATTTCGGGTAATCTGTGTATTACTGTTAAGCAGGTCAAAGGCAGTAAGCGTTATCTCTGCTTGTTCCTTTTTAAATAGCTTTTTACCGATGGAGGCATTCCATAGAAGAAAACTTTGGTCATAGCCGGCAGCAAGGCCGGTATTGTAGCGATAGTTTAAACTGGAAGCTACGCGCAATCCCTTCCAGAAAATATAAGTAATATCATTTCGTATCTGCTGATTGTATGAATTATTGCTTAGATCGCGGTTACTGTTATTCCGAACCATATTATAATTCCCGCTATAAGAAAGACTAAAAATAATCTTACGGCTAATATTACTGTTAATACCGATACGTTGATTAATACCAAAGGTATTCGTATGTGTGACCAGTTCATTCAATATACCTACATCCCGATTATGATGCACGGTCGTATTAGCATTCAAGTTAATTTTCAAGGCTTCAATAGGAATACCAAAAGAGCTATTGGCACGCACACTATAATACCCATTTACATTAACCGGACGGGTAAATTGCGCCCCCTTGCCCAACAACACATTGTCCAATATAAAGGTATCTACCGCTGCTATAATCGTCGAATTGACAATGCGATTATTGGTAAGTTCACCATTCACACCAACTGAAAAGTTAGCTCCCGACTCTCTATTTACACTATTATAGTGCAGGGAGAAGGCATGTCTGAACTCTTGCTTTAGGTTGGGATTGCCCCCTGTAATATTCAAAGGGTTCTGGTTATTCACTACATCTTGCAATTGCAAAACATTTGGCGGATTCGTGGATGTATTGTAGTTGAAGCGTACACGTCGATCACGTGAAAATCGATACATGAGGTTTGCATTCGGCAAATAGTTAACGAATTGATGAGACGCGCTCGTTACCTCCGGAAAAATCCGGTCATTTGCCATTTTCGCCTGTTGATAGTCGATCCCCAAATCAACTAGAAAACTTTCCGAAGAATATTGGTAGTTGAGCCCTGCCCCGTAAAATTTATAATCGTTCCTGAATTCATTAGAGAGTTCCCGATTCAACTCACTGTACTGACCCGTTTCCAATAAAAAGTCATACATTCTTCGATCGGAATAGCTATTATTACTACGGTAACTCGCATTTCCCATCAGTCGGGCATGCGCTCCGAAAGGCTCCGTATAAGTAAGTCGCGCATTCCAAAGCGTGCTGTTAGAACGACTATCATTTCGATTATTGACTGTATCGGATCGGCTCATCGTACCGCTATCATAGAACGTATTATAAGAAAGGGCAAAGGCTTCGTTCGTGTTTCGGTTGTAGTTATTCTCCAGATGCGCAGAAACCGATCGGCCTTCACTACTTAAGCGCAAACCATAGTCAATACTACCTCCCAAGGTAAACGCATGGTTATTTCCTCTGTTTTCCCTATCGGACGTATTGATCAACTGTTGTAAAATGTCCTGTGTACGCGTATTGTTGGTATTCGTTGTTTTCCCACTATTGAAATTGATACGTGGATTAACCGTTAAACGTTGCGTTGAATCACGCTTGTATACTACTCGTATGCTAGCGGCATGCCCTTGATTAGTTCGATTGGTTTGTTGCGAAGATATATTAAACTGGTTGGCCTCATCTGCCATAAGTACCTCCCGATTCGCTGTTCGAATTAAATCTTTATCGGACGTATTAAAATGATAATCTGCATTAAACTCCACCTCCTTCCACCACGTATTATTGTAATTTAGAGCGATTCGATGATTGGGGCCAATCCCTCCACCGCTGCCACCGTCGCCTCCCCGGCCTCCCCTACTGCTCGCTCCAACGAGCTCATTGCTCGAAAAACTTCCCTGATTGATATTGTTGGAAAGAATATTTCCACTAATTCGGCGGTCGCCCTTAAAAGCGTTCAGAAAACCGCCTGTATTATAGCGCTCCTGGTTACCGATAGCTCCCGCCATACGCCCGAAATAGCCACGCCGTTTCTCCGGTTTCGTGACAATATTAATGATTTTACGTCTGTTCCCATCGTCGAAGCCGGTTAGCTTTGATTGTTCGCTCTTTTCATCAATCAATTGTATTTTATCAATTACATCAGCAGGAAGCGTTTTTAAAGCTACGGCCGGATCGGAGCTGAAAAATTCTTTTCCATCTACAATTATTTTCTGTACATCTTCACCTTGTGCTTTAATTTTTCCA
Source organism: Olivibacter sp. LS-1 (assembly GCF_008245145.1). Classification (GTDB taxonomy): domain Bacteria; phylum Bacteroidota; class Bacteroidia; order Sphingobacteriales; family Sphingobacteriaceae; genus Olivibacter; species Olivibacter oleidegradans. The sequence continues at coordinate 33,638 of NZ_CP041643.1, forward strand.
TCCGCGTCAATTTCTACACCCGGGATCTGGGCAACTAGTGCATCGGCGTCAGCGTAAGCTTCCGTTTTATAAGCGGCGGCACTAAATTCGGTGGTATCCCCCTTTACCAACACAGGTGGAGGAGCGACCGTAATATTAACCGCATCAAGCATCGTAAAACTGGTTGTCAATGGAAACTTTAATTCCAAGTCTCGATCCGCTATTTTTATCCTTCGCTTGCTTTGTTTATAGCCGATATAGGTTAATAAAAGAGTATAGTCAGCGCTCGGCAGTTGATCTATTACAAAACGACCGTTCACTTGCGCAACTGCTTGCTTGATTATGGAGTCTCCGGTGTTCAACAAACTGATACGGGCGCCCTGCAGCCCGATACCATCAGCACTATCTACGACAGTACCGATAATCTTATGTTGGGAAAAGCCGGAAAAGAATGAAAAGCAAAAAATAAGGCAAATAACGACTCTTAAATGTATCTGACGCATTTATCATAAATTGGTTTGGATAAAAAGGGATGTCATAAATCGTCGGATTTGCCGACTCATTTAGACATGCCCTCCATTGCCTACCCGAGGCTCTATCCAGAAAAATTAATGTTCTGTTTGTTTTAGTATAATGTAAGACAGAATCTTGCTTTTATAGTTTAATCGCCACTTAATTGTTACATTTTTTTGTTAAACTCGATTTTACTTTCTCTTTTGGAAAAAGGATTAAATCAGCCCCTGAAAACCGGTATTTTAATTCGAAAAAGGTAAATTTGAAACTAAAAATTAGCCTGAATTTATTTAAATGCTTAGCTTCACTCTTATGAAATACACGAGTATACTCGTTCTCATTTGCACCATGCTGTGCAGCGTGAGTTCGGCGCAAGAGCAAAGAAAAATATTCTACTTTCTCTCACCTGATAGCTTACTAGGCGTTAAGGATAGTCAAGGCAACATCATCATTCCCGCCATACATTACTTTCTTCCCATTGCATATGATGATTTTAGCTTGCCTATTCAGGATAGCATTATCATGCTGGTTCCAAAACGTTCCCATCACTTGAAAGATCCCAAGCCTTATGGTTTGGCTTATGATAGAAATGGAAAAGTACTATACGCTCCTTACCTATTCGACAACGGCCCTGATTATCTAGAGGAGGGGCTTTCTCGCTACGTCGAAAATAACAAAATAGGTTTTGTCAACCGCTATGGCGAAAAAATAATTAAGGCGCAATGGGATTGGGTTAGCCCTTTCGAATACGGTATCGCTCGAGCTTGCAACGGTTGCACTATTGACTATAGCCAAGATACCGAGCACCCTCGCTTAGACATGTCGAATGCCAGCACCTTTTATATAGACAAAAAAGGTCGAATCTTACAGGCCCTGCCCGAAAAATCATCTGAACAAGACCAAGCGATAGATCGTGTTTATCTGCCCTATCAATTTAGCTACAATCCATTTGAAGCTAAATTAATAAAGAAATTAGATAGTCAAGCCCTCATCAGCAAAGCTTATTTTGCAAATTATTACAACCGCTTAACGGAAAGGGAAAAAAATCTTCATTTTGAGATTGTGGAAAAACCGAGCAAAGGCTTCCCTTATTATGTGATCAATGCTTTCCGCTACGACGCCAATGGCTCTTATCACAGGATAGACAATCCGGATCTATTGTTTTACGCAACGGGAAGCGGCGATGTTTATCAAGTACCCTATGGAAATTTAGCAGAGAAGATGTCCTTAAAGGAATGGCTATCGAATTATGATGCAGCCGCCCGTCGTTACTTAAAAGAGCACCCCGATGCTCCCAATAGGTATCAATAAAAAAGGCCGCCTCAGAAAATTGTAGGCGACCTTACCAAACACATATCTTCTCAATTCGTTATTGGTTGTTGGTTGTTAGTTATTCGTTGTTAGTTATTAGTTATTCGTTATTGGTGATTTGTTGTCAGTTGTGAGCAGAAACGCTCCTAAGGGCAATACTACTTAACTACCAAACTAATCCCCTACTCAACGTCTCAAACACTTAACTACTTAACGACTCAACCATTTCCCCACTAACTCGAGCGTCTTCCTGCATATCCTTTAAAAATTCGTCTAATTGCGTTTTTTCCACGCCCGGCATGCAGACAACATGGCTGCACCCATTTTCAGTTGCTAATTGCCATTTTTGACGCAAGTGTTTCGAAGGTTCCGGAAAAACGACTGTAATAGCCGAAGGGTTTCGCCAAGCTTGGATTCCCCGGTCCAATAGTTGGCTTTCCAGATAGGTTGCCATCGTAAGACTTTCCGTTGCCCTTCGTTGAAGTCCCTCGCGTCCCAGTTTCTTTATAGCATACCATAAAAAGACGGGACTATGACCATTTCTGCTCCCCGTGATGGTTGTATCCACCGTTCCAATATAAGGTATGGCCTTTCCAATCCGTTCTTTATAATTCCTTTTTACCAATACTAGTCCACAAGGAATGGGGGAGCCAATAAACTTATGCCCACTGATGGCCAAACTATCGGCTCCATGACCGAAGTCGAAACCCGGTTTTAAATTTAATAACGCACTGTATACCCCGGCTAAAGCGGCATCGCAATGGATATAATAATTTTTAATTGCCGCCATTCGTAGTCGACTTTTTATTTCCACTAGGTCATCTTTGGCCTCTGTCATCGTTGTACCGATATTGGCAAAAATAATAGCAGGCTGATCTCGATGCATGTGTAGCATTTGCGCCAAATCGCTATAATCCATCTCTCCCCGCTCATCGGTTCGGATGACAATACTTCGCAAATTAAGGAGCTGAATATTTTTTTGAACGCTATAATGGGTCGCTTCCGAATAATAAACGATTCCGTTTGGATAAAGCTCGCGCGCCACATACAACCCATATAAATTCCCTTCAGAACCGCCATTTGTTACATAGCCCCACCAGTTGTCGGCGGGTGCTCTGAACAGATCAGCAAAGAAAGCTAACACTTCCTGTTCCAACGAACGTGAATTAAGATCATAGGTAGATTCTACCAATGGATCGCCTATATTATTTAAAGGAAGTTTCAGTAAGGGATATAAGTCTGAATAATCAAAATCGCGGGCAATGGGATATCCCAGAAAATATGCTGCGCGCTCTTCTGCCCTTTGCATATAATTTGTCAGTCTTTCTTGATCGATAGCTTGCAAACCCATGTCGTTTTAATATTTTGCAAAACTATCACTATAAAAAATTATAATCTAACTTTATTTTCATATCAGAAAATAAAACGGAAAATAAATCGATCATCAGAATTAAATACTTTTTATCTAACTTTGCGGCATTGAAATCAGTAAAAAGCTATGACTGATAGAATAGATAAGATGGATGCTCGTATTTTGAACATTTTACAACGGGATGCATCTTTAGGTGTCAAAGAAATTGCGGCGGAGATCGGTTTAAGTGTTTCTCCCACTTTTGAGCGCATAAAGCGCTTGCGAAAAGACGGTTACATTGAGCGTTATGTGGTGCTTGTCAATCGAGAAAAATTAGGGAAACATCTTTTAGTCATCTGTACGGTGACCCTTAAACAGCAATCGCTGGAAACCCTTAAGAATTTCGAAGAGGCGGTTAATCAATTCAGCGAGGTTTTGGAAATCATGTGCATTGCCGGCAATCACGATTATTTGCTAAAAATTGCCGTAAAAGATGTAAAGGACTACCATTTATTCGTAATGAAACATCTATCCGGCATTCCAAACGTCGCAAATGTAAATAGCAGCTTCGTACTAAAGGAAATAAAAAAAGAGACCGCCCTCGAAGTAAAAATTTGATACGACCTTTTTAGCAGTTCGCTTTTTTTCACATCTCCTTAGTCTTCAATTGGCGAGATATAAGGCCAGAGCTTCAAAAATAATTTTTCGGACTCTCTATCATGAAAATGATCCTCGAGGCAAAAGACCTCCCCTTCATTTCTTGCGTCAGGACCTACGGTTGCCGGAACCTCGCCATGTACTTTCTCCAACACCTCTACCAGGCATTCACTTAAAAAGGTGGTAGGATGTCCATTCTTCTTTAAATCAGCAAAGTCTTTATAAGGAGACAGCTGTACATTGGTAATTGACATCAAAACTTTTGCTACGTTATCCAATTTGGGGCCCATAATCTGCTCAAAATCCACCTCTCCCGACTCCAGGCATCGGCAGTCAATGGAAGAAATTAGAATGGTGAGTTCCAAAAATGCTTCCGGATTCTTTTCCCATTCGGGGTGATAGGACATCAATATGCGAATTAAATCGATTTCTCTTAACATAGCGTTTTCGGTATAATTGGTTCAACAATCGTTTTCTTTGCTTTTTGGAAATAGCATATAACGGATAACCAAACTTACTAATCTATGTTGAAGATTCCAAACGAACTTATTCACATTGAAGTATTTACAAAAATAGCGCTATACTTTAAATTTGTTAAGCAGTATGGGAACCTTATAAAACAAAAGCCACATTCGCATTGCAGAATGTGGCTTCAGCTAAAAATTAAATAATTTATTCGCTATAAGGGACACTGAACATATTACTTACTCTGCCAGTAGGTGTTACAATTATATAGTTCAAGTTAACCGGTTTTTCCTTTTTAGCGGTCTTAGGCAAATCGATAGGTCCGCTATAGATATTTCCGGTTTGATCGGCTTTATGGTTATCAAACGTGTAATAAATAGTGCTATTTGCAATAAAAGGAATAATCTCCGCTGTTTTCCTTCCTGTTGCCGAATTCGTACCAAAGCTAATCTTGGCTTCCGGAATACGGAAAAAAACCTTTAATTTCTCTAATTCCTGTAAACGAATCGGTAATCTGTTAGTAGAAAAATCGTCAAAGTTTTGCTTTTCCTTCGCTGTCCATGCAATTTCAGCTAGCGCTAACGCACGCGGAAAGAGCATATATTCCAGCTTATTATTGGTACCAATATACTCTGTCCAAAGATTAGCTTGTACGCCTAAAATATGCTTTTGCTCTTGGGCGTTCAAGGATTCAGGGCGAGGATGGTAGCTATACACGCGTTCCAAGGGCAAAAAACCTCCGATAGCTAAAGGCTCTGTGCTAATGTCCTTCGCCTGATAATGGTCTATATAGAGATGGCTATTCGGCGTCATAATGACATCATGGTTCATTTTAGCGGCGGCAATTCCACCCTCTTCACCTCGCCAGCTCATAACCGTTGCATTCGGCGCTAGTCCTCCCTCTAATATCTCATCCCAGCCTACTAAACGTCTATTGTGTTGATTCAAAAATTTCTCGATCCGGGTAATAAAGTAACTTTGTAAGCCGTGTTCATCTTTCAACTTATTTTTCTTGATTAGCTTTTGTGCAAAGGCAGATTGCTCCCAATGTTCTTTTGGCACTTCATCGCCTCCAACATGGATGTATTGACTAGGGAAAATATCCATTACTTCAGTGAACACATCTTCCAAAAATTTGAATGTTTCTTCTTTTGGGCAGAAAATATTAGGATGTACTCCCCAAAAGCCTGGCACTTGATAAGTCGTATCCTTGCAACCAAATTCAGGGTAAGCCGCCAGGACGGCCGTACTGTGCCCTGGCAGCTCTATTTCCGGAATCACCGTGATTTTACGATCAGCAGCGTACTCAACCAAATTCCGTGCCTCTTCCTGCGTGTAATATCCGCCATGTTTTATACCATCATAAATAAAGGGCTTGAAATCACCATACTGACCAATGATGCTGGAATCGCGCCACGCTGAAATTTGGGTCAGCTTCGGATATTTTTTGATCTCTAAACGCCACCCCTGATCGTCCGTCAAATGCCAGTGTAATCTATTAAATTTAAAATAAGCCATTAAATCGACGATTTTCTTCATTTCGTCCAATGAGAAGAAATGTCGGGCGACATCAATCATTACCCCTCTATAACCAAATTCAGGCTTATCTGAAATCGTTACCGACGGAATCTGTAAACCACCATTATGTTGTTCAATTAACTGTAAAATGGTTTGAAGCCCATAAAACATACCGCTGTTATCGCCTTTGATCTTTATTGAATTTTCAGTAACATTCAACTGATAAGCTTCCGCTTCCGTCTGACTGTTCTCTATCAAAATATATTTGCCACTAGGCTCTGAAACGACTGGCAGACGTAGATGGTAGCGGTTCGATAGCATTTCGTTGAACAGGTTAAAGGTTTTCCGAGTCGCTTCATCCTTTGCTACTAATGTCGTTTGGTTATCCAGTTTAAAGACACCCACTCCAGATTGAATAGACTGAGGCTTTGGGATAAGCGCGTAATTTCGCTCCTGAGAAAAGACACTGCTCAAACAAAAAAAAGTGATTAGCAGTGTAATAAATTGTTTTAGCATATTTATTTGTTGTTGGTTATTAGTTATTAGTTTTTTGTTGTTAGTCGTCTGGTTTTTTACCATCCCGAGAGATGTCACGCATCCTCTAGAGAGGCAAATTTTTAATTTATTTATGTGACTGCCTCGCTCAAGACTCAGCCCTAGCTTCAGCTCGCAGAGACGCTCTTATGTAAGTCCTTACTGGTCTGACCGGAAAAGCGCTGAAATAAAAAGGAACCCTTTGGTCTTACAGTTAAAGACTTTTCTCGTTTTTGACTATTTACCATTCCTACGGAAGGCGGGCCATCGCTAAGGGAGGCAGGGTTTTATTATTTTGACTTTTAACTTTTGAATTATTGATATCTTGTTTGTCTTTCTAAGGCATCAATGAGCCCTCCGGGGTTTTTACTTTTTATTTTTGAATTTTTACTTTTTACTTTTTACTTTCCCTACCATACACCTCCAGCTCCGCAATACTGAATGCCGGTTTATCATTGTCGAATACCGACTGTTTAGCAAGCAATTTGACATATCGGCCAGTTACTTTTTCCACCAAAGCGGTATATTGTAAAATGGGGTTTGCTTTGACATTAGAAAACTCACCGGTCACAGCCAATCTCCAATCTTTTCCATTATCACTAACATAGTATTCATATTTTTCAACTGTACCGATGGATTTCCCATCTTGCCGTGGCAGGTAACCAAATGCAGATATATTCTGTTTGGAGCCTAAGTCGATTACGATTGCATTCTTATCCGTCAGGAAAAAAGTTTGATCATCATTGTCAAAGGCTTTTTCAGCTGCACTCGATTCGCTTGCCCAGTTGGCCTTTTCCAAGCCCTTACGTTCACCATGCTCCGGTCCTTTAAGCGCTCTTGGTTCGGCGAAGAGTCCGACATCACTCAAAGCAATACTAACGGGAGCATATACTTTTAGTCGCAATTTACTTGTTGAAATCGATTCGGGCATGCGAATAATACGATTAGCTCCTATGCTTGTTGCGTTAGCCGCACGCACCCAAGCGCCATCTTTCCATTTATCTACCAAAACGCTATCAATTCGTTGGCCTAATTTTATGTTTTCGCGTAATCGAATGATATTAAATGTTTGCGGTTTTAGCAGTTCGATTTCGAGATCAGCTTGGTGAACGTCATCATCCGTAGCCCAATAGCTATATCGATCTTCATCCGTTAGGCGCTGCGGCCCATAGTGTTGATCATTCGCATTCCGTACATTAGAAGCCTTCAAGCGAGCCCCTTTGATTAAATTTTTATCAAAAACTTTCTTTAATAATGCACCAAATTCTTTTAATACCTTCACATCGTTTTCATGCAAGAGACCATCCGTGTTCGGCGAAAGCCCCAAGTCAAAAGCGCCACCTCTTCCAACACTTTTACAGTATAAGTCGAACAACATGGCAGGAGTCTTCACTTGATCGTCTTGTGAAGCGTGATAAAACCAGCCCGGTCGCAAAGGCACATCGCACTCCGTAGGTATCCAGCTTTCACCATTTCTTGTTCCCGTTCCCAAATTGCTGTCATCCATGTAACCTGGCATCGGTGCCTTACCTTCTTTACCTACAAGCGTTATGGTCGACCAGCTAGTTTCCGAAGCAACTCCCTTTTCATTCCCTACCCAGCGTACATCCAGACCGATATCGCTAAAAATATTTGCGTTGGGTTGCATTGCTCGCGTTATTTTCCACGTGTTCATCCAATCGTAGTAAGTCGATTGGTCAACTTTTCGCTTTTCTTTTTTGCCGCCGTAATAACCATCTCCCCCATTGGCGCCATCATGCCAACTCATAAAAAGTTCACCATAATTGCTATAGAGCTCTTTCAGCTGGTTTCGATAAATACTAACATATTCGGGCGTGCCATAAGCAGGGTTGTTTCGATCCCAGGGCGAACAATAAACACCAAACTTCATCCCCAGTTTTTGAGCTGCTAGTTGAAACTCTTTCACCATATCACCTTTACCCGCTCGCCAAGGGCTCTCGCTAATATTATATGCCGCTGTTTTCGTGGGCCATAAGGCAAAGCCATCGTGGTGCTTAGCGACAGAGATTATGCCCTTAAATCCACCTGCCTTTGCGGCCGCAACAATTTGCTCAGCACTGAATTTTTTTGGATTAAAAATAGCCGGATCAGCATCTCCGTAACCCCACTCTTTATCTTGAAAGGTGGTTGGCGTAAAATGGATGAGACAATACATCTCCGTTTCATGCCATGCGAGCTGGCGTTTAGTGGGTAATGCACCATAGGGTTTCGGCGCATCATCGAAATCCTGAGCGATGCTGTTTACTCCAAACAGACATGTTGCAATAATGGTTAAAAGGCTTTTTCTGCTGTACATACTTACAAACATAAATGCTATCCAAAGTTAAACATTCAGGATTATTAGCATTATGTTCTGCTATATTAGCTATCGTGGATATTGGTTATCGGTTATTCGTTATTGGTTATTGGTTGTTCGTTGTTCGTTATTGGTTATTGGTTGTTCGTTATTGGTTTCTGGTTATGGGGTACTTTTGTGAGAACAAGTTAGTATCAAGTATTAGGACACCTGCCTGTCGGCAGGCAGGTAAGTAAGTATCAGGTATCAAGACGTAGGTATCAGGATAAGTAGAAAAGAGATTCATCACTCATAATTCCTGCCTACCGGCAGGCAGGCAACACTCATCACCACATAACTATTTCCCTACTCAACTACTCAACAACTTAACTAATCAACAACTTAACTGCTCAACAAATAAATCGCTAAGCTTCGCGGGCCATGGGCTCCCAGTACTAAAGACTGTTCAATATCCGCCGTTTTTGAGGGTCCCGCGATAAAAGCTCCGAAGGGATCGACGCCTAGCCCCATCTTCTCATAAGCCTGGTGCATATTATTTACGATCTGGTTTTTCGCGACAAGCAGCACCAAATGTTGACAAATAAAAGGCAGTACACGTATAAGTGTTTCCGGAACCCATAGTGCGCTATTTTCGGCGACACCCAACTGCGCAGCCATAATAGCTATATCAACATCTTCCAAGCTATGCGGATTGAGATCGGCGTCAACAATCTGTTCGGCTAGGTTTTCCATTTCAGGCAAGGTTGACACAATCCGTAAAGATTTCTCAATAGACCACCTTGCCTGCACTTCGGGAATATAGGTCTGCAAAAGATGATCTTTTACCGCTTCCAGGTTCGTCGCCTCCAGGACACTGGTTCCGACAGCTTTTGCAACATCCGAAAATTTCTGTACCGGATCGTCGTATACCGTTGGGTTTTCAACCGGAGCGGGTAATGCTACTTCATCCAACTGCGCTGCCTTAATGGCTTGTAATATTTTGTCTTTACTTGTCATTTCGTAAGGTTGTAAGTTTTAAGTAATAGGTTTTAAGTTCACCGTTTTTTCTCAATCGTGTTTAAAAAAACGTATTACCTATAACTTATAACATAAAACTCATCTATTTCGCTCTTTATACCATTCACTAAAAGATTGCTTAGGAGGCACCGGCATCTCACGTCCTTTATACCATGGGTTAAGACTGTTATTTACCGTAAATGGCGCGTACTTAAGCGTAAAACGCCCCATTTTTCCTGCTAACCTAAATTTAGTGGGCGACGCCAAAGTGGTTGCCATCAGTTTCATGGCCATTGTTTTTTTCTTATCGGTATATCCCGCTTTTACCAATTCTTGTCGCCACTTGTACAACTGGTTATGGATATCTATTTTTACAGGACAAACATTGCTGCATGAACCGCAAAGCGTTGACGCAAAGGGAAGGTCAGCAAATTTTTCCATATCCAAGTTAGGCGCCAAGATGGAGCCTATAGGGCCTGATATAGCGTGATGGTAGCTATGGCCCCCGCTGCGTCTATATACCGGACAAGTATTCATACAGGCGCCGCATCGAATGCATTTCAGCGAGTTTTTAAAGTCAGGTCTGCCGAGTTGCCGGCTTCTCCCATTGTCCACTAAAATAACATGCATTTCCTGTCCCTTCCTTGGCTTTCTGAAATGGCTTGAATAGGTGGTAATAGGTTGCCCTGTCGCACTTCTTGTCAACAAACGGAGGAACACGCCCAAATGAGCCCGCTTTGGAATCAACTTTTCTATGCCCATACTGGCAATGTGTATATCAGCAAGATGAGCGCCCATATCTGCATTACCTTCATTGGTACATACCACCATTTCTCCTGTCTCTGCAATCGCAAAATTCACTCCCGTCAATGCCGCCTTGCGTGTAACAAAAACGTCCCTTAAATGCTGTCGAGCCGTCTCCGTCAAAATCTGCGGATCTGATACACCTGCTGCCGTTCCAAGATGCTCGTGGAAAATATCGCCGATTTCTTCTTTTTTCTTATGAATGCAAGGTAGTACGATATGGCTGGGCATTTCTTTAGCAAGCTGAACAATCCGCTCACCTAAGTCTGAATCAATTACTTCAATCCCATTGTCTGCCAAGTAATCGTTCAAATGGCATTCTTCCGTCAGCATAGACTTACTTTTTACCATCCGATCGATGCCATGCTTCTTCAACAACTCGCAAACAATTTGATTATGTTCACGCGCATCTGCCGCCCAATGAACCTGCACGCCATTTGCCTGCGCGTTTTTTTCAAACGCTAGCAAATAATCCTGCAAACGGGATAGCACATGGTTTTTAATTTGAGAAGCGGTGTTCCGTAACTCCTCCCATTCCGGGATATCGTGCGTTAATCGATCACGTTTTGACCGAACGAACCAAAGCGTTTGATCGTGCCAATCGACTCGAGCTTCATCTTTATTAAAGATATCCGCTAATGCGGCGTGTTTCTTTTGTTGTGTTTCCATATGATTGCGCTACGCTATAAGCTTTATGTTATTTACAACGTATAACTTATTACTCCTGCCTACCGCAGGCAGGTAAAACTCCTTCGGTTTTAAACTCGCTATCATTACCTACTGACTATTCAATATCTCGGCAATATGTATCACTTTGGTAGCACTTTTATGTCTACGAAGAATACCTTCCATATGCATAAGGCAGGACATATCCGCTCCTGTTATAAACTCAGCTCCGTGCCGCAAATGATCGGCCACGCGATCTTTACCCATTTTTACCGATACGGCTTCTTCTGCTACACAGAAAGTTCCACCGAAACCGCAACACTCGTCCTTCCGATCCAGTTCAATTAGCTCGATATCTTTTACCATACTAAGCAGTTTACCGGGTTTTGAAAAGGGCTCGGCAGTTAGTTCGCTCATCTGCGAAAGCATCAAGCCCCGTTGCCCGTGACAACTTTGATGCACGCCTACACGGTGCGGAAAACGGGCGTCCAGCGCTGTTACTTTTAAAATATCAGTAAGGAACTCGGTTAATTCATAGACACGTTCGCGAACCTCGTTGCTTATTGTAGGAGACTGATCCGAGTGCAGGTGATCTTTTATGTGCAAGACACAGCTTCCTGAAGGTGAAACTATATAATCATATCCCTGAAAACGTTTGATAAAATTCTCATTACATCCTCCGGTAAGGTGCTCATAGCCTGAATTGGCCATTGGCTGTCCACAACAGGTTTGTCCCTCAGGATAAGAAACCTTCACCCCTAGCTTTTCTAAGAGTTCAAGTGTCGCTCGTGCTGCTCCCGGATAAAATTGGTCTACATAACATGGTACAAATAAGGCAACCTCCATGTGTTATTTTGTTTAGTTAAAAAGGATAGAAATACAAAGTAAAGAACTTTCAATATAGCTTCATTTTGCGATCTTTACTATTTATTAAGCTATCTTTACTAGGTTTTATCACCCCTCCATAAAATCAAAACAAAATAACGCATTCTTTTCCAAACAACTGTCATGGTCAGTCCGCTTTGCTTAGGTATTAAGACACCTGCCTGCCGGTAGGCAGGTAAGTATCAGGTAGCAAGACGCCCTATTCATCACTCATTTCAGCTATTAGCTATCAACATTAGGTGTTCGATATTTGACTTAAGTCTGGCAACGTAATTCATCACTCATAGTTCATAACTCAACACTCATCACTACTTAACTACTTTCCTACTCAACAACTTAACTACTCAACTATTCCACCATTCTTCCCATAAATGGATCGCTTTTTGAGTCGGCGCCCGTTTCCACCCTGCCCGCATAGCGTCGCTCAAATGTTGGCCGACCCTTAATAAACAAAGAAAAGTCGTACCAACCGTAGCTTTTTGATGTATCCATAACGATCTTGACAATTTCGTTATTTTTTATTTTTTTTCGAATTAGGCCTTTACCGTACGACCAATCCTTCAGTTCCACTTCCAACCCTCCTTGGGTCCCCATTAATTGCAGTTCGATATTGCCAGTCAGCTGTTTCGCATCTTTTTGTCTTTCATATAGGCATTGTACCGAAATCACATCATCCATTTCGGTGCCTTTCAGCTCGCGAAAAAAGCCGTTAGGCCCATAAATCTGTAAATGATACTGCTTATTTTCAAAACGGTCGAACGGCCATTGGTAGCTTAGTCTACCCCCCGCTTTCACAGCGAAGGCCCATGTTTTTACTGCTTCCCATATTGGTTGGCTCCTAGCGCTCTCTTTCAGGTATTTGTCGGGAGCATAAACATTAAAAGCTACACCAGCGGCCCCTTCACCGAAAATCTCATCCGCTGCAAGAAAAGTAAGTTCAACAGCCTTTGAATCTACCAGCCTCTCTTCAACATAAAGCTCATAGGGTAAAGCATTCGAGTTTTTTATACCTTTCTCTTGTTGGGGTAATAAAGGCGAATTAAAAGGATGTTTATTAATGAACGCAATCTCATCTTGCTTCAGTTCCTTAAAGCCCTTTGGCAAGTCCTTCACTTTTGCTTTATAGATCGATTGTACAAATTCATTGCGTTTCACAGCACCAGGTAAGGATAGCGTCTCCCCGTTGTAAGGGCGGAATGCGGAGGTCAGATCGCCTGTAATAGCGCGCCGCCAACTGCTAATATTCGTCTCCCTAATTGGCTTTCCTATTTTCTTCTCCAAGAACTTTTCCATGAAACGAATCGTAGAGGTAATATCACAAAGTTCGGAGTTAACCCAGCCCCCACGTGTCCACGGAGATGCAATGATCAATGGTACGCGATATCCCAAACCAACGGGACTTTCCCGAAGGTCATCTTTATCCATTCCATCTCGTTTGCGTTCCTCTTCCATACTCACATATTCATCACGCGTATCCAAGCCTTCTGAAACCGCACCACTGTCGATATCATTAGGGTTAGGAGCGACAAACGGCGGCACATGATCAAAATATCCATCGTTTTCGTCATAGGTAAGCATAAAGATCGTTTTCTTCCAGACTTCGGGATTTCTGGTGAGGATATCCAACACTTCGGACACATACCATGCACCAAACCAAGGTGAACTGGGGTGGTCCGAAAATGCCTGGGGTGCCACCAACCACGATACGGTTGGGAGCTTCCCGGAATTTACATCCGCTCTAAATTGATGTAGGATATCCCCTTTCTGCACTTGCATTTTCTTTTCCTCACCCCCATCAATATAGGAAACTTCCTCAATATTGTAATAGTTTGGATCGTTGATATTGGTGGTAAAGGCCCTTTGGTGTAACTGTTGTTCAAAGCTGCTGAGCTTTGCAAAATTCTCGGGATTATACTTGGCCAACTCCTCTTTATATTTGGACAGCTGTTCTCTTTTTTGGTTCAATTTCTTTTTGAGGCTTTGTACTTGATTCGGTTTCGTTTTCTTGATCTGTACCTCCAACTCCGTAATCTCTGCCGGCAATTGCTCCGACCGTTTTGTCAGGAATCGATGATGACCGGTGCTGAAACGTACGTGATATTGTTTAAACCACTCCAAATTGTTATCGGTAAAATTGGACAACCAATATTCCCTGTCGCCTTCCAACTCAGTCTGTATACTCAATTCATTCTGATATACCCGCCAGCTTACGCCATGTTCCTCCAATCGTTCAGGAAAAGTCTTCCAACTCACTTCCTTATTATAATAGACGTCTGAGTTTCTCACATTCGCCTGCTCGCCTGCCGCCCCTTTCAGCGTTCCACTCCAGAAGAAAAGGCGATTCGTTGTTGTACCCGTCAGGGACGAACAAAAATGTTGATCACAAACAGTGAAGGCATCTGCAAAGGCATAATAGAACGGGATATCTTCGCGGTTAAAATAACCCAGGGTAAGAGGCATATTCTTGTATGCTTTATTTCCCGATTGCTTTGCCTTCAACCATCCATCATACTTACCATTGTTCCGAGCATCCACTTGATTTTCCCATGAATGCGGAAGGCCTCCCATCCAGGTGGATTTTGTTTCCTTCATATTGAGCCGAAATGGCGCATAGGTATGCCCTGCCGGGTCCGACTGCAACCAAACTAGGTTTTTATTCGGCAATCTGATCGCTCGGGGATCGTTAAACCCACGTACGCCTTTTAATGTTCCGAAACAATGGTCAAATGATCGGTTTTCCTGCATGAGCAAGACGATGTGCTCAGCATCATAAAAAGTACTACCTGGTGCAGGATTAATATCCAAAGCTCTTTGTAATGACTTTGGCAATGCATTCCACAGACCTGTACTTCCCGCTAAAAATGCGGCTTTCTTTATAAAGTCTCTTCTATTTTCCATTTTATTAGCTATAAGTATCAAGTATTAAGACAGCCTTTTGAGTTATGAGTTGCCAGTTGTGAGTTGCGAGCACAGAATTTGGTATCAAGATGTAAGTAGCAAGACATAGGTATCAGGATAAGTAAAAAGTAAAAAATAAAAAGCGATTTATCACTCATTTTAGCTATTAGCTATCAACATTAGGTGTTCGATATTTGACTTAAGTCTGGCAACGTAATTCATCACTCATAGTTCATAACTCAACACTCATCACTACTTAACTATTTCCCAACTCCCTATTTACTACCTACCAAATGCCAGGCTTTGGGCTTGGTAAAGGCCCGTAGCCCCTGATGCGAAAGTGTCGAACCAATACCAGAATGCTTTCTACCACTCCAAGGAACTGCTGCACTTACGCGATCGCAACAATTCCAATAGGCAGAGCCGGCATCAATTTTTTTCAGTAAAGAAACGGCGCGCGCTTCTGAATCGGTATATATACCTGCTGTTAATCCATAATCAGTATCCTGCATCAGCGATAAGGCTTCCTCATCCGATCTTACGCTCATGATTCCTATGATAGGACCAAAACTCTCTTCTTTCATGATAAGCATGTCATGTGTCACATCAACCAATATTGTTGGCTCAAAGTAAAACCCTTTCCCATCAATGGCTTTACCCCCACAAAGCAATTTCGCGCCTTTTGCTAATGCATCGTTAACTTGCGCTTCCAATATGTTAATTTGTAGCTTTCTCGTTAACGGGCCGAAGTAAACATCATCATCTAATGGATTACCCACTGTCCATGCCTTTACCTGCTGTACGAAATAATCGAGGTATTCATCATAAATGTCTTGATGGACATAAATTCGTTCGACCGAACAACAACTCTGTCCATTATTATAAAAGGCACCATCCGCTGTTGCTTCTGCTACTGCTTTTATGTTGCTGATATCATTGGCGATGTAAAGCGGATCTTTTCCGCCCAATTCGAGCTGACAAGGCACCATCTTTTGAGATACCTGTTCGTAGATATACTTACCGGTATGATATGAGCCCGTAAAGAAATAACCGGCGAGCTCCATATCTAGCATCATTTTTCCCACTGGTCCATCACCAATCGCCAATTGAAAGACGTGATCCGGTACGCCTGCTTTTTTTAACAGCCTATCGATTTCTAGTCCCGTCAGCGTCGCATATTCAGACGGTTTGTATAATACCCCATTACCGGCTATCAGGGCGGGCACAAACACATTTACCCCTACCAAATACGGATAGTTCCAAGCGGAAATATTTCCGATAACACCTAGAGGCTCATAGGATATGCATTCGCGCACCGTCCCATTTTCCTGCATGAGCTCATCGCTCAGATAGCGTTCTGCATTTGCAGTTAACCAATTAATTCGGCTTATCGCACCTTTAATCTCATTTTTTGCTTGTTGCAACGGTTTACCGGTTTCAGCTGTTAATATTTCAGCAAGAGAGGCCGACTCAGCCTCCAAAAGTGCCGCGAACCGGATAAGCGTATTTATCCGCTCTCCTAATGGCAGCTGGGCCCAAATCTGTTGAGCTGCAAGTAGCCGCCTATATTTCTCTTCTAACGTAGTAGGAGAATCTACCTGTACAGTAGCAATTACCTCCTCAGTTGCTGGATTAATGATATTCATTTTGTTAAGTAAAAAATTCAAAAGTAAAAAGTAAAAAAGCGATTCATCACACACTTTAGCTATCTACAATCAGCGGTCAGTTTTCAGTCGCACAAGCCTTTCTCACAACTTATCCAGCTTTCAGATATCAGCAGTCGGCTTTCGTTAGTGTAACCGTAACTGCTACTACACTAACCCCTCACAAAAAAATTTCATACTGATGTCTCGACTCGCCTCCTATTATCCCAATCACACCACTCGACATGACGAAAAAAACTCGCAACGGGTAATTCACAACCAGCAACCAGCAACTCACAACTCTAAATTCATCACCTGCAACTCACTTCAGTGAGCATCTCTTACGTCCTATGAAACCCCTAGACACTACTCACTATTAACTACTAACTATTAACTACTTAACTTCTACCAAAAAAGATTCCCTGATATTTTCCACAAAGGGATTTGAAGCATCTTCCATTCGTTCGGGATGCCATTGTACCAGCAGTAAGAAGGGCTTCCCTTTAGCATCTGTTCGTTCCAGCGCCTCTACCACACCGTCTCGGGTAACAGCGGAAGCTACCAGGCCTTTACCTATCCGATCTGCACTTTGATGATGCAAGCTGTTAACTACACCCTCGCGAGCCCCTGTTATTTTAAATAGCAAGGTGTAGGGATCCACATTGATCGAATGGTTGGGAAGTGAGCCGTTGGGTAATTTAGCATGACCAAATTTTCCCCAAGAAGCTAGATCCGGAATCAGCGTCCCTCCATAATACACATTAATTAGTTGCAAGCCACGGCATATCCCTAAAATTGGAAGTTCACGTTTCTCAGCCAATCGCAGCAATTGCCATTCAAAAGCATCACGCTTTTCATCGAAATCAACGGGCACACAATAGGAAAGATATTCTAATTTGTTGTAGTATTTAGGATGTACATCCTCTCCTCCCGTGAAAACTATCGCCTGACAGACTTCAACCTCCTTTAGATTATCCAAACTATATCCCAGACGAATAATCTCTATACTAGCATCGGCCCCCTTTATCCAATTGGCATAGAGATCGTACATTCTGCCATCCGTCATTCCTATGATTTTTTTGTTTTGCATCGCTTTGCTGTTCGTTGTTAGCTTTGGGTTAAGTAGTGCTTTCCAATAGTAGTTAAATAGTTTAGTCGTTGAATGGTTAAGTAGTTATGACGAATTATCGACCAATTGACTAATTATTAAGCTATAAGCTTTAGGCTAGCACCCATTTTGGTATCAAGACACTAACTTACCGGCAGGCCAACAAATGCCGAGACAGCTTTATTGTCTTATGTCTTGATGCCTACCTGCCTGCCGGCAGGCAGGTGTCTTTTGTCTAGCGCTATTTCCCTACTCAACATCTTAACTACTTAACAATAACTACTCAACCAAATTAAAATGCTTGCTGATATAATCGTTTAAAATCTTCTCTACTTACGGGCTTTGGGTTATTCGGGTGTGCAAAATCCGCTATTGCCAAATCAGCCAGTATTTCTATATGTTCTTCTTTTACACCTATATCCCGTAATTTTTTCGGAATCCCGATGTGCTCATTTAATTCAAAGAGGTACTTTATTACCCCTTCTCCTGCTTCTTCGCGAAGCTGTAAAGCTTGGGCAATACGTTTAAACTTATCCTCATTGCCGGCTATGTTGAAAGCCATTCCGTAAGGAATATTGACAGCATTAGCCAATCCATGGTGCGTATCCAATAACGAAGATAAGGGATGTGCTAATGAATGCACCACGCCTAAACCCTTTTGAAAAGCAATTGCCCCCATCATGGACGCTACTAACATATTACTCCGCACCTGTTCATTTGGCCTCAACACAGCCTGTTCAAGTGATTTAGCAATTAAATGCATCCCTTCAAGTGCAATACCATCACAGATTGGATTCGGATTTTTGGCCAAGAAAGCTTCCATGTTATGAGTAAGGGCATCCATACCCGTTGCAGCCGTAATATGAGGTGGCAAACCCATGGTTAACAAGGGATCTGCAAAAACGATTTTGGCCATCAATTTAGGCGAGAACAGGATCTTTTTTTGATGCGTCTCGTCATCAGCAATAATGGCGCTCCTTCCCACCTCACTACCGGTACCTGCGGTGGTCGGAACCGTAATAAAGTGAGGAACGCTGTTGGTCACATACACGTCGCCTCCAACCAAGTCATCGTATTTAAACAAATCGTCTCGGTGATTGACACGCAGTACGATTGAGCGAGCGATGTCCAAAGCAGCGCCACCACCAATACCAACAATACTGTCACGATCGGTTTGATCCCAAATATCAGTCCCTTTATATACATCCGATTTCACCGGGTTTTTATGAATATCGGAGAATACTTCCAGGTGAATTCCTTTTAAGTTAAGGTCCCTCACGATCTCAGCAAAAAAATCCAGCTGGGCAATGGTCGGGTCGGTCACGAGTAAAGGCCTTTTCAAGCCCTGCTCGATTAAGTAAGCCGGTAATTCCTTTATAGCCCCACAGCCAAAACGGATCGTTGTGGGAATGTTGAATTGGTAAATCATTTTCGTTGTTTGTTGCTGGTTATTAGTTGTTAGTTATTCATATGAGTTGTGAGGATCTCTCTTCCTTTACCTTATACCTATTAGCTTTCATCGTTTAACTTTACCGCTTTTTAATTTTTAATTTTCTTAAATAATCTCAAAATATCTTTTTAATTCCCAATCGGTTACTGCTTTGGCAAACTGTTGCCATTCCCATTCACGTGTACAGCAAAAATGCTCCACGAAATCCGATCCAAAAAGCTCGTGTGCAATCGGCGATTGTTTCATCTGAGCGGTTGCTTCCCATAGATTCGTCGGCAAATTTCCATTTGAATGATCCTGATAACCGTTTCCAAGCGTAGCAGCCTGGTTAAGCTGCAGTTGATGTTTTATTCCATATAAGCCTGCCGCCAGGCAAGCTGCAATAGCCAAATAAGGATTGGTATCAGAACCGACAACCCGCGTTTCAATTCGCGTTGCTTTCTTCCCTGACGCTAGGATTCGGAGTGCTACTGTCCTATTATCCAACCCCCAAGTTAGCGTTGTAGGCGCCCAAGCACCTTCTACCAAGCGTTTATAACTATTAATGGTCGGCGCTAACAATGGCAGCATATGGGGCAGACAGAACAATTGTCCCGCAACATATTGCTTCATCAATTCGCTCATTTTGTTTACTTCTGATTTGTCGTAAAACAAATTTTCCTGTCCATCTTCATCCCACAGGCTTTGATGTACATGACCACTACAGCCAGGCAAATCCGCTTTCCATTTAGCCATAAAAGAAGCAATGATACCATGTCGATAAGCAATTTCTTTTACTGCCGTTTTGAACAATATAGCCCGATCAGCCGCTTCCAACGCATTTGCATAGGTGATTGCTGCCTCATAAACTCCTGGACCTGTCTCCGTATGCAAGCCTTCCAAGGGTACACCAAACTTAGTTAGCGATTCAAAAAGATCATGAAAAAAATCATTTTTTAACGAGCTTCTTAAAATAGAATAGCCGAACATTCCCGGTGTTAGCGGTATTGGGTTTTGAAAGGCTTTCTGCTCTAAACTTCGCGGTGTCTCTTCAAAATTAAACCATTCGAACTCCTGCGAAAAAAAAGGCTTGTATCCCAATTGCATGCATTCATTAATAATCCGCTTCAGCAATTGCCGCGGGCAAACGACCGCCCCCGTTCCCCGCTCGTCAAAAAAGTCGCCCAGGAAAAAGGGCACATTCGCTTCCCATGGCACCTTTCTAAAAGTATTCAAATCGATCTTTAACGGCATATCAGGATACCCCGAATGCCAACCGGTAAATTTACTGTTATCATAAGCGACATCATGCGCATCCCAACCAAATACTACATCACAAAAACCAAGCTCACCCTTTAAGACCGCAAGAAATTTATCTACTGAAATGTACTTCCCTCGGAGAATACCATCGATATCCGATGCGGCAATTTTGACCCGACCGCCGGGATGCTGTTTAACATATTCTTCTATTTCTTGTGTCGTCATTTTTTGAATACTTTAAATAGTGCATAAGATAATAACATAATGAGCAAGTACACCAATCCTATTTTCACATTGTACACAAACATGGCAAGCAAGGAAATACCACCAATGACTAAAACCATGAGGGGAAAAATCGGATACAAGGGGACTCTAAAGGGGCGGTACAATTCGGGTTGAACACGCCTTAACTTGATAAGCGCTATCATTGACACAACATATAGGGTTAATGCCCCAAAAACGGAGAGGGTAATGATTTCTGCTGTTTTTCCGGAAAGGAGCGCCAATATTCCCAGTATCATGTTTAAGATCAATGCATAGCTTGGTGTTCGGTATTTGCTTGAAATTTTACCAAGAAAAGGAGGAAAATTGTTTGCTTTTCCCATTTCATAGGTCGATCGCCCTGCGGCCAAGATTAATCCGTGAAAAGAGGCTACCAATCCGAATAGGCCTACCGTTATCAGTAAATGATATAAAATATGGTTATCTCCTGTAATGTGCGATAGCGCAAGAGGCAATGGCGAATCAGAAGTTTCCCCATTTACACCATTCCTAAAAACAATAGCTTCCCAACCTGCCACGCCTACAGAGGAAACGAATACGAGCACACAAAGCATCACAAGCGTCAAGATTGCCCAACCGAAACCCTTTTTAATATCCCGTTGCGGATTTTTAGTTTCTTCGGCTACATTTGCAATTCCCTCGATACCGAGAAAAAACCAGATAGCAAAAGGGATGGCAGCAAAGGCGCCCGACCAGTTATGCGGTAAGGGATTTTGTACAAAACCGGCTGCATTGAAATGAGGTGCAGCAATTCCAACGAAGATCAATAACTCACTGACAGCAAGAATAGTAATGACTAATTCAAAAGTGGCAGCGGCTTTAATCCCTATGATATTTAGTGTAGTAAAAAGTACGTAGGCAATAATAGCTGTTTGTAGAATAGGAGCTTCCGGAAAGAAGGCATTAAAATAGGCACCGATAGCAAAGGCAATGGCTGGCGGTGCAAACACAAATTCAACCGTTTGTGCGATACCGGCAAGAAAAGCAATATCCTTTCCCAACGCAGCTCCTGCATAATCAAAAACGCCACCGGCTTTTGGAATGGCACAGGCAAGTTCGCTATAACTAAAAGTAAAAGCGATATACATCAACATCACGATCAGCGTGGCCAGGGCCATTCCTAGGGTGCCGCCTTTTTCCAAACCTAAATTCCAGCCGAAATACATACCTGAAATAACATAGCCAACTCCCAAAGCCCATAGAGAGAAAGGTGTAAGTGTTTTTTTTAATGTATTAGTCATCCAATTTTGGCTTCAATGTAAAAAATGCGACCCCACGGCTTATTCCTTCAGTTATTATTGGTTTAGGACCGTCTAAAAAGTATTCCTTAATAATTGCATCACCATTTGCGCTAAAAAACTTTTTAGACGGCCTTCTTTATTACAATTTCATTCCATCCACGATCCTGATTTTGGTGGCCCTATACGAAACCCGTCTAAATACCGGATGGTTAAATATAGGATAAAAACATCAAAATCAGCACGTAACAATATAATAATGCGCTCTATAAGATATGTATTGGAGCTGGTCCTTTTTACACCGTTCCATATTTATTTCAGCACCCACATTTCTTGATTGACGTTATCATTGCCTCCAAATTGCCTTTGAATGGCGGCAGCAACATTTTCTCCGTTGTAATTTAGTTCGTCAGCAGGATATAGCCATCTTTTGGGAAAGGAAGTAGTCGGATCATTTAGATTAGTTGCGGGGTTCAAAATAAAAGTAGGGTACCCTGTTCTGCGATTTTCGAACCAGGCAAAATAATCACAATCTTGAAGAAAGCCTGCTACATATTTTTGGGTGATGATTTGTTCCAGCTGCTGCTCCATTGCTCCCTTTAACGGGTTAGCATTTAGGTAGGTCTGAATATAGCCGTCTGTAATCTGCATATTATGGTGGTACTTCTCATTGTCGGGCGTGTGACTAGCCAAGAATTGCATGGAGGCTGTAATACCCTCATTATAATAATTCACAGCCGAGTTACTGACCCAACCCCGTAAACTTGCTTCAGCGAGAATAAATTGTAAATCCCAATAAGTAAACTGTCCTACGGGTTCCGCATTAAATAGATCGGCGTATCGATCATTCAAATCGGTAAAATCCTTGGAAGCCCGTATTCCTTGTAAGCTATTGAAAGAAGCAGATGCTTCAACAGAGGGGTATGCATCCCAATCCGAGACCTCAAGTCCTGCAGCAAGCTTAACCGATGATGGCTTTGCATAGTAAAACAAGCGCCTATCCTGCATCGCTTTCAATGGTTCCAATAAATTAGCCGTAAGCATGGGGTATATTGTAAACGGATTGGAGCTATTGATATTCACCCAAGGATATTTTTGACCATCCTTATCCAAATAAGTTAAAGCGAAGTTATCATTATAATTGCGCATCAGTGGCCTGGAATTGACAATATCCTGAAAACGTGAAATTACCGACAAGTCGGGGTCATCCGTTTTCTTATATAAGTTTAGCAGTACGTATAATTCAAAGCTATTAACCAGACGCTGCCATTGATCCTTACTCCCTTGGTAGATCGGATCTCCTTCAAAGTCGACCCCCTGTCCAAAAAGCTTATGTGCTTCATCCAACTCATTAAGAATACCTAGAAACACTTCTTTTTGCGTATCATATTTCGGTTTTATAATTCCTTCCGTTTCGCCTTTAGTCGCCTCAGAAAAGGGTATATCGCCCATTTGCATGGTTAAAATAAAGGACTGCCAAGCTCGGATAAAATGTCCGAGGGCGGTATATGAATTTTTCAGTTCCGGAGTTTGAGCATAAGCGATCATGGGTTCAATATTGCGCAATAGGCTGAGTCGGCCAAAGCTTCCCCGGGTAATTCGGTTATATTGAAAAGACTCCTGCCCTTCTTGCCAAGTCACATACTTAGCCAATATAAACGGCTGCATAAAAGATTTTTGTGTACTGATATCCGATCGGGTAATATCGAGGATCATATTGCTGGCTAGCATACCGGCCGTTACTTGATCAGTAGCGTTTGGATTGGTATTAATTTCTTCAAACTTGGAGCAGGAAAATAAGAAGGTAGCCAATATTCCTACCAAACTCATATATTTTATCATAGTTGTTTTCATTGCAATCTACTTTTATGGTACAACGAGTATATATTAAAAACCAAGACGTATATTCAAGCCCAACATTCGTTGTGAGGGAGAATTTAGATTCTCTGTAAAGACGTCAGGGTCTGAAAATTTAAACTTAGTGAATAACAGCACATTTTGACCGGTCAATGAGACCGAAGCACTCTTAATACGAGTCTTAGCTAAAAGTTTAGCAGGGAAGTTGTATCCTAACGATATTTCGCGGAGTTTTACAAAAGACTGATTTTGTACACCGTGTTCTTTATCGCCTCCACTTAACGACTGTGCATAGTCCTGATAATTCACCTGTACATCATTTGCAGTATAGACGCGGGTATCGCTGGTAATTCGTCCATACTTATCGTAGGTAGCCTCGCCTGAAACTACTTTCACCCCCTGCCCCACGTAATTTGATAAACCATTCACGACCGCATCGTAGCGATACTGGTTATCTGTCTCAGGGTTCGCTCCTGTATCAAACATTTTATCCCAGATATAGTTATACATAAGGCCACCAATACGTCCATCGATGGTAATACCTAGATTAAAATTTCCCAAGCGGAAATTATTGATAAAGCCGAACATGAAATCCGGATCGCCATACCCCATTTTGCTCTGATAATCACTTTTTTTCGGAATACCATTTACGTGGATAATATTTCCTTCCGGGTCGCGTTCCCATTTGTTTTTAAGATAAACATCTTTTCTTGCGCCTTTTTTGGTCCACAAATCATCGGAGGAATAAACCGGATCTAGGTTCACATAGTATTGGTGGTTATTTGACCAGTTGATTGCGGTATTCCATTCAAAATTGCTATTTCTAATCGGTGTTCCGCTCAAAGTAATTTCGAGGCCCCTTCGCTCATACGTTTCATCGGTATTGATCAGTGTTTTGGTAAACCCCGAAGCAGAAGAAATGGTAACTTCCTCCTGTTGGTTATAGTAATATTTATTAAAATAAGTAATATCTAATCCGATTCTCTTCTGAAGCAACGCAATGTTTCCCCCAAATTCATACGTTCGATGCGCATTTGCCAGCAAGCTTTTTCCCAATAAATTACTTGGATAGCCGGCCGTGTTTTGGTTGTCCCAAGCGCCTGGTGTAACCGTATATGTACGGTTATTCGCATAAACATCTAATGGCGACTTATCCACTGCCCAAGATCCTCTTAATTTAATCATATCAAATGCCTGTGGCAATTTCAGGTATTCAGAGAGAATAAAGCTTGCTGCTATGGACGGATAGAAATAGGATCGCTGATTTTTTGATTGCGTGGAACTCCAGTCATTACGCCCGGTTACGTCAATAAAAACGGCATCATCCCAAGAGAAGCTGGCCTTACCAAAGACACTGTTGATTTGTCTTCGATATTCAGTCTCGGCCACCAGCGCTTTATCCACAGATGCGGCCAGCGAATACCATCCAGGGACGCTTAACCCGTTCTGTGTGGCTGCATCTAAACTACGGTCATTATAGTAATAGATTGTCCCACCCCCAAGCGCATTCAAGCCAAATTTACCCCAACTGTTATTATACGTTACGATAAAATCGTTATTGGTGCTAAAGCCCCAATCTTTGTTGATACCATAAGTCCCAAGTGAATTGAATGAGATGTAACTACTTCCGACATAAAAATTACTTCTTGTTGAATTGATACCAATCGGATTCCGGATTGTCTCTTGATTGCTATAGAAATCATAACCGGTACGAAATAAAATGTTCAGATTTTTGTTGACCTGATAATTGGCATTAAAACTGGCATACAGTTTATTCTGTGTGATACCGTTTAACTTTTCATAAGCAATGAGATAAGGATTATCATACCAGGCATCGTAAAGCCAGTTCTGTTGCTGATGAGGGGTAATCCAATAATCTCGATATTGACGGATATCATAGTCGGGGCCGGTCCACATCAGGATCTGATAGAGATAGCCCTGGTTGCCATAACCCGTACCCCATATTTGTGGGGCGTTTTGCCGCGTATAACCCGTTTGTGCACCGATGGTAACTTTATCTCCCAACTTCATTTCACCGCTGTTTGTAAAGTTGATAATATTCAACTTGGTGTTAGGGTATTGTCCTTTATTGAGAATATGATTCAAACTGGTTCTGAAAAAACCATGCTCTCCGGTTTGCGTAATACTTACGTTATTATTAGTGATAATACCTCTTTCCAGAAAGTTTTTTAGATTATCTTTTCCGCTGGATACTAAAGGCATATCCTCGTATTGTTTCGTCAATGGATTCCATTGTTCAGCAGTTTGCCCTATATCCAACTTCGGTCCCCACACATAGTCGTCCGCAATAGCACCGTTGATACCATGACCGTAAGAAGTTTGCACTTTCGGAATGGCCAGAAATCCCATTTGAGTCATCGTATTGCTGTTTACATCGATGGAGAATCCTTTAGCCTTACCTTTTTTGGTAGTAATAATAATCGCACCGCTTCCTCCCCTGGAACCATATAAAGCAGAGGCTGTTGCTCCTTTTAAGATATTCATATCGGCAATATCATCGGTGGGGATATCGCGTAAGGTCATATTCCCATAAGGCACCCCATCAATTACGATAATTGGCGTTTCGCCACGGAGCTCAATCGTTGGACGTGCATTGAATTCGGTTGAATTTTTTACTACTAGCCCTGAAACCTTGCCACTTAAAGAAGTTCCTACATCGACGCCCTTCACAGTTTGTAGCTCCTCACCTGATACTTTCTGTACCGCATAACCCAACGACTTCTCTTCTCTTTTTATTCCTAATGCTGTTACCACCACCTCTTCTAGTTGACTTTCACTTCGACGTAAACTAACATGGATGAGCTGTCGCTTTCCAATTGGTTCTTCTATGGTTTGATAGCCCATATAAGAAAAGACAATAATAGCATCATCCGGAACATCCCTCAATACAAACCTTCCGGAAGCATCCGTTATCGTCCCCCTGTCCATCCCTTTCACAAGCACACTAACCCCTGGAAGCAAGGAATCGTCCGTCGCATCCTTTACCGTGCCGGCAACCTCTTCTTGAACTGTTTTCATATGATGATTGCTGATCACTGTATGTTCAGTGTTCTCTTTATTTTCAATTTTTACCGGCTTTACCACATATAACATTTCGTCAATTTTTTCAATATTGACTTTACCTGCCGCCAGATTCTCTAGAAATGTAATTAGATTGGCTTTCTTTACTTTACTCATATCCGGGCGTTCAACCATCGTCGGACCTATTAAATCGGCGCTGTAATTGAACCGTACATTAAATTTTTGCTCTAAAGAGCTTAATAAATCCCGAAAGGGAATCCGTTGCTCTTCAGTATTTGCCATGGATAATTTTCCAAAAATCAGGGCAATAAGGAGCACTGTAGGCATTTTTATGCCTAGTAAAAATTGTTTCATACCTCTCCGTTTTAGTTAATTAATCTTTTGGTTGATATTATTATTTTGTCGTTTTCTTTATTGATTGTACAATCAAGTGCAGCTGCCAACGTCTTTATTGCCTTATTAATATCGTTGGTAGGTAAGGCCCCCGTAAAATGCATGTTTTTTAAGGTCTCTTCGGTAAAATCAATACGGTAACCATAAATATCCTGCATACTGGCAGCGACATTTCTCAACTGCTCATTCTTGAAAGATTGAAGATTATATTGCCAGGCAGAAAAATACATCGTATCCGTGACACTTTTGACCACTCTTGCTTCCTCTGCATGAAAATGCGCGATCTCACCTGGCACTAATAGTTGAGCTTTATCCTGCTGTGCCTCCGGAAATACCTTTACACTCCCCCTATTGAGTACGAGATGTGTTTCGGTTGATCTTGCCTTTAAATTGAAAGTTGTTCCCAATACATAAACATCCATCCCGGTATTTGTATGCACAACAAAGGGCTTATTTTTATTTTGAGCAACGTCAAAATAAGCTTCGCCCGAGATCCACACCTCACGTTCCTTATCGGTCAAAAAGGTCTCATTAATTTCAATAGTTGTATTAGCGTTGAGCAATAGTTTGGTACCATCCGGTAATTGGTACTTCTCTTTTTTTGCAAAATCTGTTTGGTATATGATTTTACTAGGTTTTGAAAGGTAGAATACAAAATTGGCTAAAATAAGGAGCGAAATGATAGCTGCAGCGATCAACCAATTCGTTTGACGCTTTTTTGTTCTTTCAACATCAGTAACTAGACTGTTCTGGAAGAGGACCGCATTAAAAATACGATCACTGGACGCATCTGCTAATGATTCCTGTTGTGGTAGCGTCTGTTCCACCTCTTCTAAGCTTGGCAAACCTTCCACATCATCAACCGATTGCAAAAGTTCTATCAACAACTCTATCTCAGCGGGTGTACACTCGCCTTTCATAAATTTTAAATAGAGACTCTTGACCTGCTGATTGCTCATATACTTCTTTTATCATCTCATACAAAGAAGTGAAGGAGAAGGACGATTCAAGGTGAAAATTTTTTAGTTTATTTTAGAAATCATGTATTCATCAGAAACAAGGCACCAATAAGCCCCATTGTGAACTCCGTATGGGCTAGCATATATTGTTTAATAAACTTAAGCGCTTTCACGATCTGATCTTTTACCGTATTTTTAGATATAGCTAGTTGATCCGCTATTTCTTCGTGAGAAAGAAATTCAATACGACTCATTCGAAAAATTAGTTGGCGCTGCGGCGGTAATTTACTAATCGCTTCCTCATATAGTTGTTGAAGCTCCTTATAGTCCAAAGAGTCTTCTACCGCCTCGTGACTTACTGCATGACTATAAAAAACATGGTTGATGTACTCTTCATGGCGTACGATTTCCTTCAATTTATTATAGATCAAGTTTCTCGCAATGCGATAGGTATACGCTTTTGCACTTTGTGTTGGATCGAGTGTGGCCCGGTGTTTCCATATTTGCATGAATACTTCTTGCACGATTTCTTCAGCAAGTATAGCAGATCGAAAGAAACGGAAAGCGTAATTATATATAGGATGCTTTAAGTCGTCATAAAACAACCGAAAAGCTTTTTGATTCCCTGCGCGTATCGCTATTATTCGAGTATCCATTGTATCAAATTAGTTGGCAAACCTAACACGGGTATGTTTAATCTGGTTTAAGTTCCTATCAACTTAATAAGAATTTTCTCACTTCCATATTAAAAACATTGCTTCAAAGGAACAGGTTATCTCCCTTTCAGTTTATATGATATTTATTGGTTAGTACGATAATATAGACAATATTAAAATTCGATTAGCGCTTTTCAAAATACCAAATAAACGCAATCGATTGCGTAGAATAAACATGTTAACTTATGTAACAAGTTGAACCAATCAATCACCTTTAAAACAGTCGCTCATCGCTTTTATTGAAGATGAGGTTGATAAGCAATAACACATTAGCTTCTCCTCCTAACGCATTTTTCACTAATTTTTCATCAATTGCTTCCAGCTTTTCACGCTTTCTTTTTGTGGTCCACAACTGCATCAACCGAGCCGCTTCTGTTTTTCTTCCCAATTTTACAAGGGCAGCAACCTGTAACAATGAGACGGGATATGACAGCACACCCTTGCTCGCCGCCATCATTTCCAAGATACGTCTACAGGAATCTGGTTTTTGCATTTTCCTGTAAACCTCTGCAGCGATCCAATCCGCGATACGTTCGTCTTTCTCCTCTAAGTAAGGTTCACCGGCACCTAAATTAACAGGCCATAACTTAGCCTCCTGTACCTTTTTCAGTGTTAGATCAAATTTCCTATTATTGAATGCTTCTAATGCCAGTAATAGTTTAGTTTGCTCATATAACTTCCGCCCATCGGTAGCTCCTTCAAAAGGCAAAATGCGAATTTCTTGCAAGACTTTTTCGGCCTCTTTCAGTCTTTTGTTCAATAAAAGCGCACGTACATAATCTAAACCTATGACATAGTTTTCGGGATTTTTTTCATAATAGTTTCGCAACACTTTTTCCGAGGCGATATACTGTCGATCCGCCAGTAAATACTTTGCCATTAATTGTCCATAACGCCATTCGTTTTTGTCAATTTCAATTGCTTTTCTTATGTTAACCAAGACATCACTAGACTGCGTGGAGTCGGAAAGCAGCGCCTTTAAAACATAAAAGGGCGCAAAATCAACCGGCTCATTTACCTCCTGGACTAAACGCCGCGCTACCGAAGGATTATTTCTAAATTGTTGGAGCAAAGCCATCAAATAGAACCCTTGCCAAGAAGGATGTTCTTTTATTACCCAATCAAATATAGCTGCACTTTCTTCCCTAAAGGGAAAGTTACGCATTAAATCAGCTTGACCTACTTGCTTCAACCAGGCCTCACTTTCTGTAGGATTGTTCCTATTCAACCAGGCCAGCCAGTATAATATTTCTGCATTTTTCGGAGCTAACTCCAGCACTTCGCATGCCTCTTCTTTTAATTGGAGATTAGCATACCATATAGCGAGCTCCAAATAAGTCTCTACGGGCAGTTCATTACGTATTAAAGACACAAAAGCCTCGCGAGTGGTATCTGACCTTTCGGCAAAATATTGTTCGAAACGCAAAAAGTGATTGAGGGGATCTAAGTCAGCTAACCGTCGTTTTACCGTATCGCACAATGCCTTTCGTTGGCATAATCTTGCGCCTATATATTGCAGTTGAAGCGCAAACACATTATCTTGATTGCACT
This sequence comes from Olivibacter sp. LS-1, assembly GCF_008245145.1. Lineage (GTDB taxonomy): Bacteria > Bacteroidota > Bacteroidia > Sphingobacteriales > Sphingobacteriaceae > Olivibacter > Olivibacter oleidegradans. The sequence continues at coordinate 64,010 of NZ_CP041643.1, forward strand.
TCAATGCTTTTCCCGCGTATTCCAAGGATTTTGAAAATTCTTTCCTTCTTATATATAGCGCACTGAGCTGCGTATAAGCTGCATTTTTCCATGCAGGATCAAGCGAGGCCACTTCGAAAGCATCTAGCGCATCGTACACTTTGTCCAAATGCGCTGCGGCTAAGCCATAATAATAATTGGCTTCTCCATGATAAGTATCCACACTTAATGCCTTCTGTGCGTATATATAGGCGGAGTCATACTCGAGATGGAAAATTTTTAACTTTGCCATTTCAACCAACGCGGGTAACAAGAAGGGTTCACGCATTAAAGATTCCCTAATCTTTGGGAAAGCCTCACGATAACTTCTAAAACGCATTAAGTCCCTTCCCTGCAAGTATAATCCATAAGCTGAACTGCTATCCAACGCAACCGGTTTTCTCGATGGTCTGTTGAGTACATTTTGCTTTTCCTGCTCCGCCAAATCAAATATTTCTCCTTGCAACTTTACTTTCGCGACAGAGGTTAAAGAGGGAGAGGGGATATCCCGCTCGAGCGTTTCTCCGGTGTTCAGCTCAACAAAGCAAGAAGTGATCGTTTCATCCGCTTCATTGTATACAATCAAACTATCACGAATTGGACTATTTGCCAGCAGTCGCAGTCGTATACTATTATTTTTACTACTTATATTCAGCGTAGCTAAAGGACGACTGGTGGACGGTTTTCCTATTCCTTGATAAGGGTACCAGTATTCTAGCCACTGGTCAGTCTGATAAGGAGCAAATCCTAATTGTTTAAAAGGTGTAAAGCTACTTTTAAACATATTTTGATTGAAGAGACGTCCACTTTGAATCTCAACATATTGCCCACTCTTGTCTGTTAATAGCTGCTCCCACATTTTACCCTCCCCCGATTGCGCCCACAGAAAAATTTTCTTTCCTAATTTTTCTTCTCTATTAGCATAATGAATCATGCCATAATCGCTATTTTTCCAGTAGGCACTAAAATAATTGCTATGGACGCCTAACACGTGATACGACTTAGAACCCCCGAAATCGTTTTCTTTGTAAAATGACAGGTCCCTACCGGCTGTATCAATAGGCCAAGGATGACTTTCCCCATCGTGCCCAATATAGTGTGATCCCGGGTAGAGAAACTGTAGGTCCGTACCCGCCGGTATCCCCAAGTTCATCCACGTGTAATAAGCTTGCTCCAGCGGTGTTGAATTTGTCCAAAAAGATCGCGTGGAGAAATAAGCCTTGTCCTTTTCCAATTTTATTTCAATAGTCCATCTCGTTCTCGTTAACAAATCCAAGGTGCTGATAAAGCAGCTGACACTACCATCTTTATTCTCCCGCGTAAGGTAGTCTACGGGGGTAGAGGTGTTGGGTGTATGTCCGATAATTCCGTAATTGGCTTCAATTCCCCCGCTTGTCCAAGGGCCACGCATGGCAATGTCCCGAAATTTTACAACGCCATTATTATACAGGAAATCCCGCTTGTTCTTTTTATCATAGGCAGTCCAAATTTTTCCTCCTATCTCTGGCATAATCTGTATTTTCAGAAACTCATTTTCCAGCTCTACCACCTTCCATTCTTTGGATACAGCTTGATCAGTAAAACCGTCAAATCGGAAATATGGATAGATCTTTTCAGAAGGAATAGGGTCAGGGTCCGAAAAAGGGTAGGTTATGTAAATCTTTTTGAGTTCTCTTATGCTTGCTTCTCCTTGTGCTCTTGTTAGCAATGGAAGCAAACCGAATAATACGATATAGATACGCTTCATGAGTTCGTCAATAATAGATTCATTATTCGATGATCAACAGCCAACCTTGATTCTGATTGACCGGGATTTTGTCGCCTATCTTGAAAATTCGCATCGCTTGAAAACCATCAATCTGAGGTGCCCGAATTAGTGCCTTGGCAGGATCAATTCCTAAACTTTCCCAATTAATCACCAAGTCAACCAGAACGTTTTTATTTTCCCAACTGGCTAAGGCAATCATTGCCTTTTTCTCCTTTTTGTAAACGGTAGCTAAAACTTGCGGACTACTCGTTTTTACCGGATTAGTTTCAACCCAGTAACCAATCATTCGAGACCCCTTAATTCCAAAATCATCCCAAGCTTTCCAAAGTGCCTGCGGGCCACTTTTTTGATAGGGTAACCGATTAGTCATGCCATAAATCATACCGCGCCAGGGATTGCCCCCATCTTGCAACATCTCCCCCATTAACCCGAAAGGAATGCCACTCACTTCTGTTAGAAAAAAATCCGGCTTGTTATTTTCATAATCAAAATACTCGCCGAACCAAAGCCTATTGATATAGGGAAAATGTTCAAGATAGAGATTCGCACTATTGTTAAAGCCATCACGCTCGTTATACTGATTCGCTGAATGCAGATCAATTAAACCGGGATGGCCATTTTTAGTCATAACCCGCTTAATGCGCTTCATGGTTACGCGATCGAAAGCCACATCATCCAAGTAAATACCATCTATACCGATCCGATCAACCAACCAATTCATCCCCTCCACATAATAGTTATGCCAACGATTCATACCACTATTAATAATAGCCGCATCTTTATACAAAGGTACAAACCAAGCCGCAATATAATCGTCATGTAAATGCTCTTGTAGCCAGGAGTAGCCTTTCCCCGGGCCAGGAGAAAACACTTCGTGTCCCAAACTACGGAAGGGGTAGAGCTCATACATCCGATTGGACACTTCTCGCACCGTATTGTAAATTTTCACTTTAAGTCCTACGCGATGAGCCGAATCAATATAAGCCTTCATTGCTTTCGTGGCAATAAAGGGATAGTTAATGTAGGGGTTCAAGGCATTGCCATGATGAATATTGATCACATTCGCCCCACTTTGCTTCACCGTATCAACCGGTTTATAAGCATGGAAATAACGTTCATTCCATTGCGCCTCCGTATTGAGTGGATGAAAAGGTGTAAGTAATAAGGTAAAATTATAGTAAAGCGTATCGCCGGCACGCATAGTTCGCTCTCCGCTATAGTTATTCACTAACACGGAAGGTCCCTTCATACTTATATCAATACCTCCCTTGTCGTTATTACCCCACGACTTTGGGAGTAATAGAGGCTTTTGCAAATAAAAATTTGTATTCAGCGGCCTTGTATAGTTCTCATCCCGTAGCGAAAACTGCATCCCCGCGTTTACATTACCAATCCAGGCGCCATCTTGGTTCTTTTTAGCGACATCCCACTTCCAAACAACCTGTTCCGGTCTATATCCGCCTTTCATCCCAAGTCCCATCATATAGGAAGCCATTTCCGGTTTATAAGGTATGTGCATTGCAATGTCCTGCAAGGTTATATTTTTCCTTGCAATAAGCCCGACTGTATAACTGACAAAACCATCAAACTCTAAGGAACCTTGTACCTCCATTCGCAGTTCGTTCGAAACGTGATGGCTTTCCCAGCTTACAATTCCAGCCTGCTTTTCTTTAAAAGAAAGTCCCTGAGTCTTGAATGCTATATCTTTGCCGTCTACCTTACGTTTCACATGAAAATGAATGGGCTCGGTTAACAAGCTTGTCGAGGTTTTACCGACACTCGTCATCTCCGGTGTAAAATAGCTTATCAATTGTTTCGGGAACCCGGTTCGATCGAGAATAAGCTTCCTTCCTAAAAGGGAGATAGCAGTGTCACCCGATACCACAAGGGGGATATAGGGCTTTATCACCGTGTTTTCCTGTGCTAAAGTGGAGTTCAGCCAAGGCAGTCGTGTCATTTTCCAGGGTTCATCTATCCCTTTGTTACGAGCCACGGTCGGCCCAACCTTAAGGCTGAGGGCTACCCTTTTCTCCGGTGCGTTGGCAGGACGAACGTATACAAAGCCTTGATAAGTCCCGGGTTTAATATCTTCAGGAATGTGAACCCCACACCAGAGCGCCTGAACTTTTGACAAGGGAACGTTAACTGTAGCAGAGAAGGGCTTCCCTTTATAACTCGTTCCTTCTGTATTGATGCAATCAAATGCTTCTGCCGGCAATGTTGTTCCCATTTCGCTTTCTAAGGATGAAAACCGGACCGTTACGTTTTTCAAATCGGTTTTTGCCGACCATATACCTAGCTGAAAAGCGTAATAGCATCCTCGCTCCGTTTCGCCCTTTAGAGCCGCCACCAGGTTCGTCTCCATCCACTTCTTCGGCACATGTGATCGCATCTTAATCGGATGCGTGTACAGTTCGGGAAAGATAAAATAGTTTTCATTTGTGTACTTTTTCAAGTAAGCTTGGATTTCCGCTTTCGTAGCGATGAGTTCCATGGGATCGTTCCGATTAAATTCATCTACTGATTCGAATCGAAGAAATTTCGCTTCATTATTGGTTTTGATCTTTGCCCATGCCTGATCGTCAGGAGGCTGGCTGAGATATATCGCGTCGGGATAATATCGGCTTCTACCACCTAGCTGATAAGGTAAATAATAGACATAGTAAATCCCCGAACCTGATGTCGCTTCAAAAGCAAAGTCGCCTCCCTCCTCAGACATCGGGCCATAAACTATAGGTTTCACCAGTTGGTTGTTTGTGCTATCAACGATTATCAGGCCTTGATTTGCCTTCACCTGTCGGTTTCTCCATGCTATGGAGGCTTTCACGAGTTTATCCCCTCCGTCAACCCGCAGTACCGCTCGTTGATTACCCAATGAATCAGCGTTCCATTTAGCTTTCTCCGGTGGATAGGGATGCTGGCCCCAAGCTATTAAACCGCGGATTAATAAGCAAACAGTAATTGTCAGTCGCATTGTTTTAGTATCCATTTTAGGCTTTTTTAATCCGGCTTCATTTTTACATAATCCTGCCAAAATTTGGCCGGCACATACTCCGCGCGATAAGGTATAAAATAGGTATTCAACTCCCATAGCACTTTCCCTTGTTTATCGGATATTAAAACGCTCCCTGTCTTTGAACTGGTTTGCAGCACGTTCCCGTTAGGCAGTAAATAAGCACTTCCCATTCTTGCTGTGTATTGTTTGCCAGGCAGCGGAACATCCAATTTTTTTGATGCTGTTTTCCTTTTCTCATCCAGGGAAAAAGATAAAGCTCTGGATTTCTTATTTGCGGTAGAAGAGTCCCGAGGAGAAAAATCGCCGTTATCGAAGAGCATTAAATCACCGTCTTTATTGATATGCGGCGCGTGTTGAAAATAGAAAAAGTCGGAAGCATCTAATTGAAAGTCCCCGCCCTGTCCCAATCGCCACATGGTTTTTCCTGTTTGAGCGTTGATTTTCCATACTTGATTCTCGATAGGAGACGACACCAGGTAATTGCTGTCTTTGTCGAAAGAGATGGTATTAATATGAAATCGATCATGTTTTAAGCTGTCTAACCGTCTATCTTTTGCCAAATCCCAATGATCCCATGTCGACCATTTTTTTAATACCTTCCCGGTCGTATCCATTACGACGATACCATCACCCCATAAGGTATCGATAGATTTTCCCGTCTGTTTTTCCGGCAAGATATAATCCCGAACAACCGCCACAATGTGATTGGCCTTATCCATACGTAAATCGTGGTGCACAATTAATCCAAGCTTATCTACATTCAATCGCCAACGCACCCGCCCGGTGAGATCAATTTCAGCGAGCTCCGTTCCGCCCATATAACCCATTTTACCAGTCCGTAAGCTGTATCCCATACCACTTTTTACAAAAGCTTTGTTAGGTTCCGGCTTATAGAATTCGTCCTTCCCTACCGGCGCTAAGAGCGCCAATATAGTACCACGGGGAGTAAGCGAAGCGATCCGTACCCCCATCTTTTCGTCTTGCCAGTACCACTTGATTGCTCCCTTTCCATCAACCATGGCAATGTATCCCGGAAACTCCCGATAGCAAAGCATCGTTAACCCATCGCCCATTGCCCGAGGATCATGGGGATGTTCCTCTTTAATCCAGTCATGCACCATCCAAGGCGATTGCTTTCGCGTTTTAAAACGCATGACTTTCGATTTTACCGGAATCAACCGATCGAGCACAATACGGTAGTGATAGTCGGTATCGGCATCCAACATCAAGAGATTGAAGATATGGTCTTTTTTCTCGCCTTTTACGGGGGTATAATAGTGCTCGCCATTCGCGCTCCAATATTCTACATAGGCCGCCGCTGGTCTATTCAATTTTACATGAATATCCTCCTTGATGGCAGAGTTATCCGGCGAAGACAACTGAATGTTAACTAGCTGAACATATTGACTATAAAAATAGTAGCAGGCATACAAGACGGCTATTACAAGGGCTCCGATAACAATTTTGAGTATACGCATACTAAAAAAGTGCTAGGGTAAACGTTGGGCGTTGGCTGCTGCCATTTCAGGATGCAGGTTCGCTTCATCTAAGGGATATGGAAAATAGCGAAGCTTTTCGGTAACCTTCGGCGTCATGCCACGGGCTTTTAGATAAGCATTGCATACTTCTTCATATTTACCTAATCGCACCAAATCTGCTTTACGCTTGTACTCAAAAACGAGCTCGAAACCACGCTCGTCAACCAGTGCGTTAACAAACTCCTCCTTCGTTGCAGGAGCTGGAAAATCGGCACTTTCGCCTAAAAGTGGAGCCCCTGCTCTTTTTCTGATTTCATTGATGTAGGGTAGACCCGCTGATGGGCCTGATAATGCATTCTCGATTTCAGCTTTGCACAAGATTACATCGGCTATACGAAATACCTGGATGGTTCGTCCGTCCAAGTACGAACTGTTCACCATTTCATAAGAGTACTTCTTAGTCGCTACGTTCTGCAATAATTTTGTGGTATCATTGGGCGCGGTGGTTTGTCCAGGGTTTGGAATCGTATAGTAAAACCCGTGTGTAGTAGACCCGTCTCTTGCCGCTTTTCCTTCATAATTATAGTAGAAGAACTGCTTTCGTGGGTCGCGGTCATCAAACTTACGCCAGAATTGTAAAGAAACCCCGTAATACTGCCAACGGTCAGTCACCTCTTGGTGATCAGTAGGACCGAAATGGTTGGCAATTTCACCACCATTGAGTGATGATTCATGTAAAATACCGAATATCATACCTTTATCCATTTTGTTTGATTCGGACCATTCGTTTTTAAAATCGGGATTTAAGGTATAAACGCCCTTATCACGTAGCGCAAGCACTTGATCGATGTATACTTTTGCCTGCTCATAGTTATGGGCGCGCATATAGTTTTTACCTAAAAGTGTTAGCGCTGCACCTTTAGTTGCGCGTGCTAAGCCTAGCTCACTCGTCCAGCTTTCCGGGAGCACCTCCGCTGCGAAAAGGCAGTCCGCATGAATTAAAGAATCTACCTGTTCAACGGCAGATAAAGGTGTATTATAACTTTCCGCTGGATTTTTTGTGGAAGTGATCAAAGGTACCGGCCCCCAAGCATCCGTTAGGTCATTATAGGCCAATGCCCTTAGAAAACGAGCTTGTCCTATCACAAGGTTTTTATTTTCATCGCTCATCCCTGATACAGCGGTAATATTATCAATCAACAGATTGGCATTCGCTATAACCTGATACATATTTTGCCAGTTATTCTTAAAATAGCGATTGTTTTCGTCGTAAGAAAAATTGCTCAAATGGGTCGGATTACCAGCCGCAGTAGAGAAACCCATATCGGTTGCGTAATCGGTAATCATCACCAAATAGCCCGCGTAGTAAAGATAGGCATCACCCGGGTAAGGCCCTAGACTCGCATAAGTACCAGTTAATGCCGCGTTTATATCACTCTCCGAGGAATACGCATTTTCGGTAGTCAAATCGCTGTATAGCTCAGGTTCCAATTTTGTACAAGCACTAATCGTAGCCCATATTGTTGCGAGGCATAAAAAACGGTGGCTTAATTTTATGAAGTTCATTTTTTTTTCTTTAAAAGTTAACATTAACACCAAAAGTAAAGGCACGCATGCTAGGATAAGAGTTAAAGTCCAAACCAGCACCCGCGTTAGCCGTTTGCGCATTGGAACTATATTTAATCAGCGCATCATTTTCATAGCCTTTCGTGTCGACCTCTGGATCCCAGCCTGAATAACCACTGATTGTAAACAGATTTTCAGCCATTACATATATGCGTAATGATTGCATCGCTTTGGTTTTTAGGGGTACTGTGTAGCCTAATGTTAAATTTTTTAACCGCAAAAAGGAGGCGTCTTCCACAAAATGATCATTCACATACCCCCCATATTCTGTATAATAGAATCCATTTCGAGGCAAGTCGGTGTTGGTATTTTCGGGTGTCCAGCGATTCAATGCATCTGTAGAACGATTCCATTCCAAATTCATGCGCGTCATATTTAGCAGGTCGTTACCCAAATTCCCATAAATGAAAACAGATAAGTCGAAATTTTTGTAAGCGAAGGTATTGGTGATTCCATAGGTAAGCTTTGGATAAGCAGATCCGATGATTGTTCTATCCGCAGCGGTAATAATACCATCTCCATTGACATCGGCAAATTTCGGATCGCCGGCTTTCGAATTAGGTTGTGCCGCGTAGGCTTCTCCCTGCTGAATAACGCCAATATATTTGTATCCAAAAAGCGAACCGAGCGGCTCTCCTTCGCGAATAATGGCATAAGCCTCTTCAGAAACGGTTCCCATTGGCTTGGAAGAAGTAATAAAGATATCGTTATCGCCACCAAGATCAAGCACTTTATTGCGGTTCATGGCAAAATTCAATTTCGTGTCCCAGGTGAAAGCTCCGGTTAAATTTTTTGTAGCGATAGCGAACTCAAATCCCTTATTGGAAACAGAACCAACATTACTTTGACCAGAGGAATATCCGGAGTACAGAGGTAAATTCAATTTAATCAAGAGGTCGCTTGTCTTTTTATAGTAAGCGTCCATGGTAACGGCAATACGATCATTCAACAAAGCGAAGTCTATTCCGGCATCGTACTGGCTGGTCGTCTCCCATTTAAGTCTTGTATTAGCAGGTGATGAGCTATTTAAATAGGTACCACTGGTATTATTGATTCCATCAAAGGTATAATTGGCATTGCTCATTAATCCGTAAGAAGCATAATTCCCAATCCGTTCATTCCCGGTTTTACCATAACCCAGACGCAACTTAAGATCGGAGAACAATTGTTGGTTTCGCATAAAAGATTCGTTGATCAACTTCCAGGCGAAAGATCCGGAAGGAAAGGTGCCCCATTTGTTGTCGGAGCCAAAGCGCGAAGAACCATCGTGCCTTACGGTGAAAGTAAACAGGTATTTATCATCAAAAGAATAATTTGCCCGACCGAAAAATGAAATCAGCATATTTTCCGATTTATAAGAATTGACACCCGAGATGGTAGATGCCGCACCCAGGTTGTTATAACCATACAAGTCTGTTGAGAATCCATACACATTGATTCCCTTATTACTATTTGTAAATTTTTCATAAGAGTAACCGCCCATTAGATTTAGGTGATGCTTGCCGAAACCTTTATCGTAGGTAATAAACATGTCCGCTAAATTGTGGGTCAGGTTATAATCCGACTGGGAGGCTACTCCCTTATCGATACTACCTTGATAAGAGTCTTGCGACAAGTAAGTACCCAATTGATCATGCAGAATTTCGGTGCCCGCGTCAAACCGTGCAGTTAGGCCTTCAAATGGTTTTATCTCCAAATAAACGTTCCCATTAAGCTTATCCTTTTGTACATCGTTCTGACGAGCCATTAAATTTGCAAGTGGGTTGTCTCCTCTTCCTCCGGGAGGACGGCCAAAGGCACCATTCGCATCATATACCGGAACGGTGGGATCATAAGTCAGCACACTGTAGAGCACATTGGAATTCAAGATATTTCCATCATATATTTGGTAGTTGGAATTTTCTCTTTGACCAAAGATGGAAGCACCTGCACGTACATAATCATTAATAGTTTGATCGATGTTGACTCTTCCGGATACACGTTTGAAGTCGGTAGTTTTTAGAATCCCCTTTTGATCGAAGTAACCCACACTGCTTAATACCTTCGTCTTCTCACTCCCACCTGTAAATTGTAGATTATGATTTTGTACGGTAGCGGTTCGAGTAGCTTCTTTCACCCAATCTGTGTTGATGGTTGAATTCAATTGCGATTGCGTATAAACACCATTCTCAATTCCTTCCTGTCCGTTGATTTCTTTATACAACTCATTAGCAAGCAACATATAGGATTTACCGTCCAGCAAATGATAAGGATTGATTGCCTTTTGCGTTCCGATATATCCGTTGTAAGCGACATTGCTTTGCCCAGCTTTACCCCGTTTTGTGGTAATCATCACCACACCGTTAGCACCCCGTGAGCCATAAATAGCCGTAGCGGATGCATCTTTTAAAATTTCCATAGACGCAATGTCGTCTGGATTAATGTTGACCCCATTATTGCTGGGGAAACCGTCAATGACATAAAGCGGTTCATTACTGCTACTTACTGAGTTGGAGCCACGTATGCGAATAGACATACTTCCACCTGGGGCTTTTGAGTTTTGTGTGACTACTACACCGGATGCACGTCCCTGAATAGCCTGCGCGACATTACTGATCGCGCCTCCTTTTGTTAAGTCATCGGCACTTAGCGAAGCGATTGAGCCCGTCAAATCTCCTTTCTTTTGTGTACCATAACCAACAACTACCACTTCATCTAGTCGCGATTCGATATTGCTCAAAACAACATCAATAGTTCCGGCGTTTGTTACGGGAACCTCCTTTTCGGCATAACCGATAAATCGGAAGACTAGGGTAGCCCCCTCAGGCACTTTTAACTGATACTGCCCATTCGCATTAGTCGTGGTACCGTTAGATGCCCTGCCCTTCACAAATACCGAAACACCCGTCAATGCCGCTACCGAATCTCGGACCGTACCGCGTATATCCAGGTCCTGTTGCTGCATCATTTCGCGGCTTGAGCTTAGAGCTGAAACAGGAGCAATCGTGATGGTGGTGTTATGTCTCTTATATTGCAATTTTTTGCTATTTAAAGCCTTTTGCAAAACTTCCTCCACCGGCACGTTATGTAGCTTTAAGGAAACAGTACCTGCCGCCTTCAGCTGTTCCTCGTTGTAAAGGAAACGATAGTGTGTCTGTCTTTTCAGTGCTTGCAATACCTCTTTCAGTGGCGCATTCTCTAGCGATATGCTGACCTGTTGCGCCTTCCCTGCTGCATAGACACCCCACGAAAAGACAAAGACCATCAGCCATGTTAATTTCATAATCCTTACAATTTGTAAGTAAAGCGTCTTCCTTCCCGACGCTTTCTCTCGAGATAAACGATTCATATCTGTTTTGCTGCTACGTCCATATGGAATATTCGGTCTAATTTATTCACATTTGTAGTGCTTATACTACCTGGATATTTCATACTTTCGTATAGTTAGGGTTTGGTTATTATATCCTTCAATCATAATACGAGTGCCTTAACTTTTACCGGGAGTGTTGGCCCACTCCCGGTATTCGTTTGACGTTTTTACTAACTATTAGGTTGGTTTTGATTTCAAGTTCATTTCAACTAGGATTTGCTATAATTTGGAGCTTTCGTCCGTTCACATTAAAATTCAATCCGCTTACTTCTTTCAGCATTTCGAGTACTTCGCTTAACCTCTCTTTTCGACTGATACTGCCACCAATATGGATATCGGGAAGTTTTCCTTTGTATGATAGTTCGAGATCATACCAGCGAGCAACTTCCTCTAAAATAGGTTTGATGGCATCTTCATTGAATAAAAAGTGTCCTTCTTTCCACGCAAGAGCTTTTTCAATATCAGCAGTTCCTATGTTAAGATCATTACCATCAGCGACGGCACATTGCCCCGGTTTTAGATCATATAGGCTGCTGCCGTAATGAACTTTTACCGCGCCACTAACGAGGGTTGTCATGCTTTCCTTTTCATAGGATCGTGCGTTAAAGCTTGTCCCTAAAACAGTAATTTTTGTATCATTCATTGTGACTTTAAAAGGGCGCTTTTTGTCCCTTGCCACTTCAAAATAGGCCTCACCTTCCAAGGTAACTAGCCTTTCATTATTAGCAAAACTGACCGGAAAAACAAGTTTTGATGCGGCATTAAGCCAAACCTTTGTTCCGTCAGGTAAGGTAAGACGGTAGTTACCCCCGGGAGGAACAAAAAGTGTATTATAGATTAACCGGGCCGCGCTTGCCTTTTCTCCTCGATAGATCAGTTCTTCTTTAGTTCCCTGCATATTCGTCCCATCATGTTCATTAAGCGCCACCGATTTGCTACCAAGGTGAATGGCACTACCGTCGGAAAGCACTAATTTCGCCTTACTTTCACCAGGTAACACATCATTCGCATAGCGATGGGAACTGTCAGGAATTACCTTATTGTCTCGGTGATTAAAGTGCTTGAGCGTAAAGGTTAAGAATAAAGCGATGCCCGCAGCGATACTTATCCAAAAGGAATTTATTCGGCGCCTGGATCCCTTATTTGCTTTTTCTTTAAAGCGATTCCAAGCCTTTTCGGTATCCCTTTCTTTTAAAGTCTTTATACGACTTGCTATCGTTGGTGTGTCCTTATACATTTCCAACAGATCTTGCAGGTTTTTGTCTCGCTCCAGTAAATCTAAAAATTGAGACTCCTCCTGCTCAGAAAGTGTACCTTGAATGTACCCGGCTATCAATCGAGCCTTTTCCAGTGGGTCGTCGTACATACCTCTTCGTTATATACTGCTAAAGCACCTTCGGATAAAAAAAGTATGGAAGAAAATGAAAAAAATTATGAAGAAAATACAGGTTGCTCAGGAAAAGCAACTGCCTAATGAAATCAAAGGTTTATTTTATACATCCCACTTGGACGCACCCAAGTGGGGCAAGGTGCTTCGGCTTGTCTATTCCGTTGCAACCCGTGGTCAAGATGCCCATCCGTGAATCGGAGCCACCCTCTTACACAATGGCATGTCCTTCGTTCGTCGATTCACTGATTACCGTCTGCTTCGCATAATAATGGTGAAGGGGCATCTTTGACTGCCGGTTGCTGCCTCCACAGACTAGGCCATTGACGTCCTTCGGAACGGCTATGCGTCTGGGTGATGGCGCAGGGTAAAACGGCCTTCCAGGGTGAGCGTAAAGAAAATTCGGTTAGCAGGGCGGGCTAAAGTGCTATGCGAAAAAGCGAAGGGAAGGAATTGTGAATAGGGGCGGCTCCGCAGAACAGAGGGATAGGAACCGAATTTTTAGCGAGAACTGGACAGCCTTGATGTTTGCCTCACTTTGCATCGAAGGTAAAGTGAGATGAAATTAAAGAGAATAAAAATATGACTAAAATAATCCTTCTTTTAATCTAAGCGCTATTACGAAGTATATGCGATTGAATACTCGTGGTACTGCAAGCTTATTTTAACAAGGTGACAAGAAGCACCGTAAAAAGCTCGGGCTTCAATTGCTCTTTGAGTAGATGAAGGGCTCGCTGTTTTTGACTTTTTACAGTATGGATACTTATACCTAAAAGCTCAGCAATTTGCGGGTTCTTTAGTCCTTCCAAGTATCCCATCCTGCATATCATGGCACAGCCTCCCGGAAGCTTATCTAAGGCGGCCATTAATTCCCCGAGAACTTCTGCATGAATTAAAAAGTTATCGATCTGAAAATCTTCTAATAATTGGTCCGGATGCTGTTTTTGATATTTTTCGACCACCTTATGGTGTCTAAATCGATTGAACGCATCATGTTTAATGGTTGTATACAAATATGATTTAATGGCATGTTCGCTCCAAAGCGTACCATTTGTCTGTTCACAGAAGACAACGAAAGCGTCCTGCACCAAATCTTCCGCTTCCTCCTCATTGCCCGAAAGCTTATACGCGAATTCAAACAAACGCAGATAATACTTTTTGAATAAGTCTTCAACTGACAAACGATTCGGTTGGTCCATGTAATTGGGTTCATTCATCATAAAGCACCTATGTATTAGATAATCAATATCTAGTAAATACCCTGCTTAGTATTGGTTAATATAATTGAACTAGCGATTCTTATCAGAAAGATTGATTGTATCGATCAAGTGTAGAAACTTTTTAGATGAAATGCAAATCCTTTGCAAACGCAACCGATTGCGTGTTTTGATATCAGCTGTCGGTCGGTACCGACCAAGCTGTAGGTATAAGGTTTAGGTATTAGCTTTCAGCTATCGGATCGGATGTCGGCTTTCGACTGTAACTATGGACAATAAGCGTTGAACTCATGACAAGGCACTCATTACTCCTCACTCAATGCGCATATACTCTATTACTTCTCATCGTCCCAATAACTTAATTTCAAATAGTTTATCCCAGTTTTTGCCTGTTACGTAGAGATGTTTACCCTGCTGATCATAAGCGATCCCATTGAGTACATTGGTATCTTCGGTCACATCTTTCTGAGGCAACAAGCCAATAAGATTAATCTCAGCCTCCACTTGTCCTGAATGTGGATCGATTACCACGACGACATCAGAGTAATAAACGTTGGCATAGATTTTTCCATCAATGTACTCCAATTCGTTCAACTTATCAACAGGACCTTTGTGGTTATATACTTCGATAAAGCCTTCCTCTTTAAAATTATCTTTATTTAGGAAATAAAGACGGTTGCTACCATCTGATTTGATCAGACGCTGTCCGTCAAAGCATAATCCCCAACCCTCTTTGCTTGCTTGGTAAGGAAATTCTCCCACCTTTTCGAAAGAGTTTCTATCATACACAAATCCAACGCCTTCTTCCCAGGTTAACTGAACAATTTTATCACCGACAAAGGTCATTCCTTCTCCAAAATATTTGGAGGGGAGATCGATTTTCTTTACAACCTTACCGGTTTTTAACTCCACTTTCCGCAGGGTTGATTGTCCGCGCTGTCCAGTGCTTTCATACAGAAAGCCATCATGATATTCTAGACCCTGCGTATAAGCGTGAGCATCGTGCGGATACGTATTAACCACCGTAAAACTGTATTGTTCAGGAAGTTTGGATGCTACAACAACAATATTCGTACTAGCGCTTTCTGACTGCCCTGCCTTAAAGACATTAGCAGTGATAAGCTGACTTCCCATACCCAAACTATCTGTCTTTAACCAAACGGCGCCACTGTCTTTTACCGTTACATAAGGCTTATCATTTAATGAATAAGCAATTGAATCAAAAGAAAGGTCTGCCGGTAAACTGAGTTGCAGAGAAACACTGTCGCCTTTGTTGATCAAAGATCCTGGTTCAACAGCGCTAAAGCTCAACGATTTATTGGATGAATTATTCGATTTTTCTCGATCACAAGCCGCCACACTACATAAGGCAGTCAATGCCAGAAGCAAAAATTTGTTCATACACAAATATAGAAGATGTAGTGTATATGACATAATTTATTCCTATGATACAAACTTAGAGAATAGTAATATTTTAGGTATAGTTAATTGTTGAGTAGTTGAGACGTTAAGTAGTGATGAGTGTTGCCTGCCTGCCGGTAGGCAGGAATCATGAGTGATGAATCTCTTTTCTACTTATCCTGATACCTACGTCTTGATACCTGATACTTACCTGCCTGCCGGCAGGCAGGTGTCCTGATACTAAACCTGTCCTCACAAAAGTACGTCATAACCAGACACCAATAACTAATAACTAATAACAACTAACCAATAACTAATAACAAATAACGAATAACAAATAACCAATAACCAATAACTAAGAATACCTAGGCCAAAAGGCGTCTTTGATATGTCGGATATTATATTTTTTATCTTTATTTGCAAAAATAGAAACGATATCGAAACGGATCTCACCCGCATAGTGATGTTGACGAATATAAATGGTTGCCGCTTGTGATAGCTTACGTTGTTTTTGCCAATTAACGGCTTCGTAAGGAAGTCCAAAACCGCTACTAGACCGGGTTTTTACTTCAACAAAGACCAATTGAGTCCCATCTTTCATGATCAAGTCGACCTCTAGATGCTTATAGCGCCAATTCTGCTTCACCAAATAATAGCCCTGATGCAATAAATACTGCAGTGCGGCCCGTTCTCCATCCGAACCGGTTATCTGATGCGTAGCCATTCATTGAATTATTTAACAATCACAGTTCCCAAGTAACCTGTCAACTCCTTTTCCATCATCTTTAGCTTTTGATATTTGTCGATAAGGATTTCCAAATTCGCTTCATTATGCTCTATTTTCAAGGCCTCTCTAACTTCCTGCATATTTTGTTCTACCTTCCGTTTCTTTATACGATAAAGCGCTCCCAATACTGCATTTTTTAAATTATCTGTTTCTTGAGATACATAAATCTTTCGTTTCTCATCGTTCCAATTAGGGCTTAGGCTATACGGCGATGAAAGCAGGGAAATAGCCAAATCTGCAATTTCGCGATCTGCATGACTAATAAAATAGCGTTCGTCCGGTAATTCCTCGCGTTCAATAAATTCCAAGTAAATGGTTATGATCTTTTGACACAAAGGATCTGCAAACTCAATGTCTTGCAAACCTGCAAATAACACGAAGGCAATGGGGTAGTCCTGTTCCCATTTCGCGGGTATTTGTCCATAATTAATGAGCAAGCGGATAATCTCACGCTCCTGTAAAGCGATAGATTGCGATAGTGCGGGCTGCAGTTCCTCCTGCGAGCGTGTTTCCGCCATATCCCGCGGGTCCATAAACAGGTCAGGAGGTGGCTCATCTCCACCAAAGGGAGCGTTTGCAGCAGCAGATGAATCCGAAGACTTTTGATTTTTCTTGATTGCTTGCAGCTTTTGTTTGTTTAATTCTGCGATCAACAAACGTTCTTCAATATCCAACAATCGGCTACATTCTCGTATAAATACAGAAGCCTTAATATCATCGGGAATAAGCGCGATACTGTCTACCACATCATGAATAACACCCGCACGTTTTACGGGGTCATTCCCGGCATCTTTGAGTAGAATGTCGGTCTTGTAAAAAATAAAATCCTTACTGTTTTCCGCTATATATTGTTTGAATTGCATTGCGCCATGTTTCATGGCAAAAGAATCCGGATCGTCTCCGTCGGGAAAAAGGAGCACTTTAACGTTCATCCCTTCTTCTAACAACATATCCATTCCCCTTAACGATGCTTTGATACCCGCAGCATCGCCATCGTATAAAATGGTTACATTTCGCGTAAATCTTGAAATCAGTCGGATTTGACCAGTGGTCAATGAAGTTCCTGAGGAGGCAACCACGTTTTCGACGCCCGCCTGGTGCATGGAAATCACATCCGCATAACCTTCCACGAGAAAACAATTATCCTGGTCCGTTATTGCCTTCTTGGCAAAGTATAAACCGTAAAGAACATCGGATTTATGATAAATTAAGCTCTCAGGTGAGTTAACATATTTCGGCGTCTTCTTATCTGTTTTGAGCGTTCTTCCTCCAAAACCCAAGACACGTCCTGTCAGGTTATGTATAGGAAACATCACCCGCCCTCGGAACCGATCATAACGTTTCCCGTCATCTCTACGAATTATCAAGCCTGTTTCGTCCAAGAATTCTTCGCTGAAGCCACCCTTTACGGCTTCTTCATATAAAGCTGCCCATGCTTCGGGGGAATAACCCAGTTCGAACTTTTTAATGATATCATCCCGATAACCCCGTTCGCGAAAATAACTCAGACCGATAGCCTGACCGTCCTCTGTATCCCAGAGGCTTTCACGGAAAAATTTAGCCGCCCAATTGGTAATGATCAATAGGCTTTCGCGCTTGTCGCTTGCCGCCGCCTGCTCCGGAGATAGTTCAACCTCCTCAACTTCTATATTATATTTCTGCGCCAAGTAGCGTAACGCTTCCGGGTAGGAATATTTCTCAAGCTCCATAACAAAGCGTACTGAATCCCCTCCAGCGCCACAACCAAAACACTTATAAATACCCTTGCTTACAGAAACATGAAAAGAAGGTGTCTTTTCATTATGGAATGGGCAAACACCAATTAAGCTCGTTCCCCGTTTCTTTAAGTCCACAAAGTCACCCACCACTTCTTCGATACGAGCGGCATCCAAAATTTTCCCGATTGTTTCCTGCTTAATCATTCTTGGTAAAGATAGTAATTTTCGTTATTGGTTAGTGGTTGTTGGTTGCTAGTTATTAGTTGTTGGTTGCTAGTTATTAGTTGCGAGTGCAGAATTTGGTAGCAAGACACCTGCCTGCCGGCAGGCAGGTAGGTATCAGGATAAGTAACAAGCCCGAAGGGCTCATTGATACCTTAAAAAACTAACAAAGCATCAATAACCCCGAAGGGCTCATTGACACCTTAAAAAAACTAACAAAGCATCAATAACCCCGAAGGGCTCATTGATACCTTAAAAAAACTAACAAAGCATCAATAACCCCGAAGGGCTCATTGATACCTTAAAAAAACTAACAAAGCATCAATAACCCCGAAGGGCTCATTGATACCTTAAAGAACTAACAAAGCATCAATAATTCAAAAGCCTACCGGAGGGATGGCCTGCCTCATGGAGGGACAGTAAAAAAGCCTATTCGCATATCACTTGTTTCCGCTTTCGCTACTGCTACTCCTCATTCATCACTCCTCACTCATCACTCCTCACTCATCACTACTTAATACCTAGCTTTTCATTCTTTACTTCTGGTCCATTGGCAAATTTGATTCCGAAGGCATCGTTCCCGGAAGTTCGCTCGAAAATTTGCAATCCGAAATATGGTACTGCTGCTATTAAATGATCAAAAATATCAGCCATTATATATTCATATTCGGCCCACTTGGTTGTATTGGTAAAAGCATATAACTCCAAAGGCAAGCCATTTTCAGTTGGCGCCAATTGCCTAACCATCAACGTCATGCCCTTATGAAGCCCTGGATGATTATTCAGATACCAATCAATATATTTTCTGTAAAGTCCGAAGTTCGTAAAGTTTCGCCCATTCAATGCAACGGTCCTGTCTGCTCCTATTTTTTCGTTGTGCTTTTTAATCACTTCTCCGCGCTCGTCAATATAATCACGAATTCCTTGTATTTTTTGGAAACGAGGAAGCTCTTCGTCACCCACAAAGCGAATGCTGCCCTGTTTAATAATGATTGCCCTTTTAATGCGACGCCCACCGGATTCTTGCATTCCGCGCCAATTCTGAAATGAATCGGATATAAGGGTATAGGTAGGAATAGTGGTAATCGTTTTATCGAAATTACGCACTTTTACGGTTGTTAGGTTAATTTCTTCCACGTCGCCATCTGCGCCGTATTTAGGCATGGTGATCCAGTCGCCGATACGAACCATATCATTGGTTGTTACCTGAATGCTGGCCACAAACCCCATGATGGTATCTTTAAACATGAGTAATAGAATCGCCGAAGCAGCGCCCATAGCGGCAAAGAAAGCCGTCGGGGATTGACCGGTTATACTGGAAAAAATAGCTACGGCACCAAATAGAAAGAAAACCATCCGAATAACCTGTAGATAACTCTCCATTGGTTTAGCTGAAAATTCGGGTTTTTCTCGTAATACGTCGGCACCCGACCTTATAATGGCCATCACAATGGATATGATCATAAAAACCATGTAAACTTCCATGGCGATGTCCAAGGGATTTATTAAATGCGGGAAGTCATTAAATACAACCGGTATCGAATTTTTCACCAGGCTGAATGGTGCTATCAGTGCAAGAAAATGAGGAAAGCGGTTTTTTAACAGATAATCGAAAAACCGAAGTTGCGTACTATTGTAAATTTTAGTAAAAGCGATTTTC
This sequence comes from Olivibacter sp. LS-1, assembly GCF_008245145.1. Taxonomy (GTDB): domain Bacteria; phylum Bacteroidota; class Bacteroidia; order Sphingobacteriales; family Sphingobacteriaceae; genus Olivibacter; species Olivibacter oleidegradans. Next base: position 83,657 of record NZ_CP041643.1, read on the forward strand.
AGTGCTTTTCTCACAACATGTTGTACGGCATAAACTAGAAATACCAAAATTGCGAGCAGAACAAAGACATTCACATAAGTAGCCACTTCTTTGTTTATGCCGAGATCAATGAGTTTGTGATAGGTGAATTCACTAATAAAATTGGAGGATTTCTCTAAGCTGCTTTCTAAATTGTCCATTGTGGAATAGGTTTTAAATATCATCCAAACCCGTAGGCCGGATAAGTTAAAATAAAAACACGATGTTAAAGCTCGGAAAAACAGAAGATATCTGTTAGAGCCAATAGATTCATAAGCCAAAGGCCTTATTAGCAAAGATACGATTTTTCAGCTAGTTTCCTAGACGTTTGAGAGCAATATAGGCCATTAAGCCCGTACTTATGGATAATGCTTTTTCATCGACATCAAAATCAGGGGTGTGTACCGATGCCGTGATTCCTTTTTCTTCATTACGCGTACCTAAGCGATAAAAACAAGCATCCGTTACCTGCGAATAGAAAGCGAAATCTTCTCCCGCCATCCAAAGATCTAGATCCAGTACATTTTCCTGTCCAAGGTATTCAACGGCATAGCCACGAGCTTCCTTGGTTAGCGCTTCATTATTCACAAGATAGGGGTAACCGTGGCGTACTTCAAAATCACAGGATCCGCCCATGCTTTCTGCGATGCCTTCGGCCATTTTTTTCATTTTTTTATGCGCCTCTTTGCGCCATTCTTCATCAAATGTGCGAAATGTTCCCTCCAGCTTAACCTCATTCGGAATTACATTCGTAGCGCCTTCCGCATTAATTTTACCGAACGACAAGACGGTAGGCATCTTGGGGTCGGCTACACGACTTACGATCTGCTGCAAAGCCGTAATAATATGTGCGGTAATAACAATAGGGTCTATATTTTGTTGTGGTTGTGCCCCGTGGCCCCCCTTTCCTTTCACCGTTACATAGAGTTCATCAGTAGATGCCATGTACTTCCCCGCCCTAAATCCAACTTTACCTGCATCGATCAGCGGCATGACATGTTGACCGATAATAGCTTGTGGTTTGGGGTTTTCAAGCGCTCCCTCTTTTATCATAATACTTGCCCCTCCAGGAAGCTTTTCTTCTCCAGGTTGAAAGATTAACTTAACAGTTCCTGCAAATTGATTTTTCAAGGAAGCTAGTATTTTAGCTGTTCCCAATAAGGAAGAAGTATGCACATCATGACCACAAGCATGCATAACACCTATATTTTTAGATCCATAAGTTCTTCCTTCTACTTCTTTAATTGGTAAAGCATCCATATCCGCCCTTAAAGCTATCACCCCATCCCCGACTTGTTCTCCCTTAATGAGGGCAACGATTCCAGTATTCGCCATTTCTTCCCAAGCGATACCCAAAGCATCCAATTTCTCTTTGACAAATACCGAGGTATTGTATTCTTGAAAAGACAATTCCGGGTTGGCGTGAAGATGACGGCGCGTATCTACTATCTCAGAGAAAATGGTTTGAGCTAATGCTTGGATAGATTCTTTTAACATGTTAGTTTTCTATGTTAATCGTTTCGGTAAATATAAAGACAGAACTGAAATCCCGCTTAAGCTGATTCATAAGTGCTTGTGCCTGGCTCCGACTCGTAAAATCACCTACCTTCACCCGATAGTTAGGCTGCTGATAGCCGACATAGGTATTAAGATCTTTATAAATTTGCTTAAACCTTGCCTGCGCGCTGTAAGCTTCGTTACGATTGCTTCCAGAGTAAATCTGTACCCGATAACCGCGTGCCGTAACTTTTCTACCGGTCTTCAGCGGCACACCGGGTTTGCTGGATTCATCTGCTGGAGACAAAACCGTGTTACTACCCAGTAACATACGCTCTTTCTGTAGACGTTCAATTAAGATACTTTTATGTTCTTCTACTATCCCCTTCTCATCCTGAGCAATTGCCTTTCCTATAAAACAGAAAAGCAATAGACCTAGAGCGATAAAAATTTGTTTAAGGCAAGATGTTATTAACATATTCAAACGGTTATTCGTTGTTTGTTATTGTTCTTAGTAAATGAGTAAATGACAACAACTAAGAACGAACAGCTAAGAACTAAACTTGTCCTATACCGTGACAATTTTTATATTTTTTCCCACTACCACAAGGGCAAGGATCATTTCTTCCTATTTTATTATCATTTCTGACAGGTTGCGTCTTTTGCACTTCCCTGGTATCCTCCACGGGCAGACCACCTCCTGACGTTGCTGCGGCCAATTCCGGCTTAGATACTTGCATTTTGGGTTCCTGAACAGGCCGGCGTGCTTCCCGCACTTCTTGTGGCTGCTGATGCGGAATTTCTCCTTTAAACAAGAAAGCCACAATATCTTTATTCATGGTTACCAACATCTCCTTGAAAAGGTTAAAGGCTTCCATTTTATAAATAATGATAGGATCCTTTTGTTCGTAAACTGCATTTTGCACCGATTGTTTCAAATCGTCCATCTCACGCAAATGCTCTTTCCAAGCCTCATCTATTAAGGATAAAACAACCCCTTTTTCGAAGGCCTTAAATACTTCCTTTCCATTTGTTTCAACCGCTTTCTTTAGGTTAGCTGCGACCTGCAATCCACGAAGACCATCAGTAAATGGCACGACAATATTTTCAATCTGTTCACCACGTGTTGCATACACGTCTTTCAAAACCGGTAAGGTCTGATTTGCAATATGCTCCGCTTTGCGGTGGTAGAAATCGATTACCCGGCTAAATAAGGTATCTGTTAAGCCGGCAATGTTGCCACTTAAAAAAGCATCTTGATTCAACTCAGGATCAACGGAAAAAACACGGATAAATTCCAATTGAAAATCCTCATAGGTTCCCGTTTCCTTATATTCAGTAACCAAGTCTTCAACCACATCATAAATGGTATTATTCAGATCAACATCCAAACGTTCCCCAAATAGTGCATTTCTACGTTTCGCATAGATCACGGTACGCTGTGAGTTCATCACATCATCGTATTCCAGCAAACGCTTACGGATACCGAAGTTGTTCTCTTCCACTTTCTTCTGTGCTCGTTCGATCGATTTGGTGATCATCGAATGCTGAATAACCTCTCCTTCTTCAATGCCCATACGTACCATGATGTTGGAAATACGTTCGGAACCGAATAAGCGCATTAAATTGTCTTCCAAGGAAACGAAAAACTGCGAAGAACCGGGGTCACCTTGGCGACCGGCACGACCGCGCAACTGACGGTCAACGCGGCGAGATTCATGTCGTTCTGTACCAACAATAGCTAAACCACCAGCCTCTTTAACACCAGGTCCTAACTTGATGTCGGTACCACGACCCGCCATGTTCGTCGCGATGGTCACGGTACCCGCCTGCCCTGCTTCCGCCACTATGTCGGCTTCCCTTTGGTGAAGTTTAGCATTCAATACATTGTGTTTGATACCGCGTAACTTCAACATACGGCTCAACAATTCTGATATTTCCACCGAGGTCGTACCTACCAATACCGGGCGACCAGCCTCGGTTAACTTTTGGATTTCCTCAGCAACTGCATTATATTTTTCACGAGCCGTACGATAAACCAAGTCCTCCCGATCATCACGTTGTATTGGGATATTGGTTGGTATTTCTACCACATCCAACTTATAGATTTGCCACAGCTCACCCGCCTCCGTCACCGCCGTACCCGTCATACCTGCTAGCTTGTGGTACATTCTAAAATAATTCTGTAAAGTTATCGTCGCGTAGGTTTGTGTAGCATCTTCTACCTTTACATTTTCTTTCGCCTCAATTGCTTGATGTAACCCATCCGAGTAACGGCGACCTTCCATGATACGCCCCGTCTGCTCATCGACAATCTTAACCTTACCCTCATCTATGATATATTCTACATCCTTTTCAAACAAGGTATAAGCTTTTAATAGCTGGTTAACGGAGTGAATACGTTCAGATTTAATAGAAAAATCACGCATCAGTTCATCTTTCTTCTGCGCCTTTTCTTCGGCAGAGATCGCTAACTTTTCAATCTCAGCAATTTCAGTCCCTACATCAGGCATGACAAAAAAGTGAGGATCTTCGCCTGAGCTTGTGATTAGCTCAATTCCTTTTTCTGTCAACTCTACTTGATTATTTTTCTCATCTATTACAAAGAACAATTCGGCATCCACTTTTGGCATATTTTTGCTTTGTTCCTGCAGGTAATAGTTCTCTGTTTTCGTAAGCACCTGGCGATTACTCCCTTCGCTCAGAAATTTAATGAGCGCCTTATTCTTAGGTAAGCCTCTATGTGCACGTAATAAGGCCATACCAGCACCTTCTACATCGGTATTACCACTTGAAATTCCTTTCTTCGCTTCGTTCAACACCGTATTGATATACGCTTTTTGTGCATTTACCAGACGCTCGATTCGCGGTTTCAAATCATAGAATTCATGTTCATCGCCACGGGGAATTGGGCCGGATATAATTAAAGGTGTACGTGCATCATCAATGAGTACAGAGTCAACCTCATCCACCATAGCAAAATGTAATTTACGTTGCACCAAGCCTTCCGGTGCTTGCGCCATATTATCTCGTAGATAATCGAAACCAAATTCATTGTTTGTACCGAAAACAATATCAGCGGCATAAGCGTTGCGGCGAGCCGCAGAGTTTGGCTGATGTTTGTCGATACAATCTACGCGAAGACCATGGAATTCAAATAAAGGCCCATTCCATTCGGAGTCACGTCGTGCCAAATAATCGTTCACCGTCACGATATGAACACCTTGTCCGGATAAAGCGTTTAAATAAGCGGGTAAAGTACCTACCAATGTTTTACCTTCACCCGTTGCCATTTCAGCAATTTTACCTTCGTGCAGAACAATACCACCGATTAACTGTACATCATAATGCACCATATTCCAGGTAACCTGATTCCCGGCAGCAATCCATGTGTTATGCCAAATAGCTTTATCGCCCTTGATTTCGACATTTGGCTTTTTCGCTGCCAGATCACGATCGAACTCACTAGCTGTCACTTCTAACGTCGTGTTTTCAGTAAATCGGCGTGCCGTTTCTTTCACAACAGCGAATGCCTCCGGAAGTATTTCCATTAATACTTCCTCTAATTTTTTATCGCGATCTTTAATCAGTTTATCTACTTTGTCATAAATGGCATTTTTTTCTGCCATTTCTACCTGTGGTTCCTCAGCATCTGTTTTCAACTGGTTGATTTCACCATCAATATCCGCTAAATAGTCGGAAATCCGTCGCTTAAAATCAAGCGTCTTTGCACGAAGTTCATCATGACTTAATCCCTCCAGTTTGGCAAATTCTTCCTTGATTTTATCTACTAACGGACGAATATGTTTTATATCACGATCAGATTTACTGCCAAAAATTTTACTTAAGAATCCTAACATGTTCAATAATAATCTAAAATATATGCTATTGGTGTCAACAAATGCGCCAAATCCCATGTTGCGTCATATTGACATCAATACAATTGTCAAAGTTAGTGATTTTTTGTTAATAGTAATCAGCTTTCGGAGATTGGCATTCAGCCGTTTGTTAATTGTTCGCTGTTGGTTATTAGTTATTAGTTATTAGTTATTGGTTATTGGTTATTGGTTATTAGTTATTGGTTATTAGTTATTGGTTATTAGTTATTGGGTGTTGGTTATTGGTTATTGGTTATTGGTTATTGGTTGGCGAGCGCACATTCATTGGCTAGGAAAGGCTTAGGCTGTAGTTAAGCAATAAGCAGATGGCATTAGGCAGTAAGCTTTAAAGTACCTCCCTATCGGAAGGCAGGCAGGTCCCAAACCATTATCACATCGGCTAATTATCACATCGGCTAATTGGCTCATCGGCTAATTATTTCAGCTATCAGCAGTCGGCCTTCAGTCGCACGAATCCTTCTCACTATTCCCTACTCAATAACTTAACTACTCAACTACTTAACTATTTCCCTACTCAACTACTTAACCATTTCCCTACTTAACTATTGTGGAAGCACGGCCCAAATGGTATTTCCTGCGTCATCGGCGACCAGCATATATCCTTGTTTGGCAAATGCGATGCCTACCGGTCGGCCGTATACTTCAGCCTCCGCGTCATTTGCTATAAAGCCCGTCAAAAAATCTTTATATTCACCTATAGGCGTTCCATTTTCAAAAGGAATAAAGAGCACTTTGTATCCGACCAATTGCGAGCGATTCCAAGATCCGTGTTGCCCTACATAAGCGCCACCTGCGAACTTACCTGAAGCTCCGAAAGCTAAGCCTAGTGAAGCCGTATGTGACCCCACTGCAAAATCGGGAACGATGGATTCAGCCACCAAATCCTCTCTTTTTCCCTTCAACCGAGGGTCTGGGTTTTTGCCCCAATAAGCATATGGCCAGCCATAGAAGCCATTTTCTTCCACAGATGTTATATAATCGGGAACGATTTGGTCTCCCAACTCATCACGCTCATTCACTGCGGTCCATAATTTACCGGTATGAGGCTCCCATGCCATGCCGACCGGATTTCGAAGTCCTGCTGCAAAAATGCGTTCTCCACTTCCATCGGGGTTAATCTCCAAAATGTTTGCTCTCCGTCTTTCATTCTCCATCCCATGTTCACCAACGTTACTTCCCGACCCGACGCTAATATATATTTTTGAGCTATCCGGTTTCATCAATAAATTTCGAGTCCAATGATTGTTGTATCCGCCTGCGGGCAACGACAAAATTTTCTCGCCCTTTCCACTAACTTTAGCTTCTCCTATCTTATACGGATACTTTAAAATACCATCGGTATTAGCGACATAGAAACTGTTATCCATGATCAACATGCCAAAGGGTTTATTAAGCCCTTCCAAGAAAGGGGATTTGCTATCGGCTACGCCATCTCCGTTGGTATCCTTGAACATAGTAATTCTATTCGCACCTGCTCCTTGTGTCTGCGATTCGGCCACGAAAATGTCTCCATTCGGGGCGACATAGATCCAACGGGGATTTTGCAAACCATCGGCAAATTTGACAACCTTGTAGCCCGCGGCCACAATCGGTGTTTTCCCTGTTGGCCATCCGATTACCTTTGAGTTTTTAGTACTGGATGGCGTTGCCAATGGCTCAGCTAAGGTAATGTTTAGTCCGTACTCACCTACCGAATCCGTTGGGGCTTCCGGCGTCTCTTCTTGGTTTTGCCCATTTCCTTTGCAGGCATTGATCAAAACCAAAAAAGAAAAAAAAAGACAATAAGTATATCGATTCATTTTGGATGACGTTTTATTCATGTTAAAGGAACACCAAGCCATCCAAAATGTTTGTTTTAGCGCCAAGCTTTATATTGGTTGATTAAGCCGTTGGTGGAGCTATCATGTGAGGTAATGTCTCCCTCGTTTCTGAGCTCAGGCAATATCTTTCCAGCGAGCTGCTTACCCAGTTCAACTCCCCATTGATCGAAACTAAAAATATTCCAGATAATACCTTGTGTAAATATTTTATGCTCATAAAACGCAATCAAGCTTCCCAAACTCCGGGGCGTTATTTTTTTCAAAAGAAAAGAATTGCTTGGCCGGTTTCCCTCAAAAACTTTGAATGGCGTAATAGCCGCTACTTCCTCGTCAGATTTCCCTGCTTTTTTCAACTCAGCTTCCACTTCCTCTTCCATTTTACCATTCATTAACGCTTCTGTTTGGGCAAAGAAATTAGATAACAGGAGCGTATGGTGTTCCCCAATTGGATTGTGTGTTTGAGCAGGTGCAATAAAATCGCAAGGGATCATCTTCGTGCCTTGGTGAATCAATTGATAAAAGGCGTGTTGGCCATTTGTTCCGGGTTCGCCCCAGATAACGGGCCCTGTCTGATATTCAACCGGCACTCCATTTCTATCCACATACTTACCATTACTTTCCATATCGCCTTGCTGAAAGTATGCCGCAAAACGATGTAGGTATTGATCATAAGGTAGAATCGCATGCGTTTCCGAATCAAAGAAATTATTATACCAAATACCCAACACCCCCATAATAACTGGAATATTTTCCTCTAAGGGAGTATTTTTGAAGTGATTATCAGCCGCGTGGGCTCCCGCTAAAAGTTCTTTGAAATTATCAAAACCAATGCTCAACACGATCGACAAGCCAATGGCGCTCCATAAAGAATAGCGACCACCAACCCAGTCCCAGAATTCAAACATATTCTTCGTATCTATACCGAAGTCTTGCACCGCTTTAGCATTGGTGCTCAACGCGACGAAATGCTTAGCGATATCCTTTTCGGCGCCTCCTTGGGTTAAAAACCAGTCACGCGCACTGTGAGCGTTGGCCATCGTTTCTTGCGTGGTAAAGGTTTTGGAAGCAATCAAAAAGAGCGTGGTTTCTGCATTCACCTTTCGTAACGTCTCAGCGATATGCGTTCCATCAACATTTGATACAAAATGTAAGGTTAAATGATTTTTATATGGTTTCAATGCTTCCGTTACCATAACCGGACCTAAGTCTGAACCGCCGATTCCTATATTAACAATATCCGTTATTGCTTTACCACTGTATCCTTTCCAAGAACCGTCAATCACTGCTTCACTAAATTCTTTCATATGTGCCAGTACTTCATTGACTGAAGGCATCACATCTTGGCCATCAACAAGTACGGGTGTGTTGCTTATATTTCGCAATGCCGTATGCAATACCGCTCTGTTTTCTGTTTTATTAATCGGCAGTCCTTTGAACATGGCGTCAATGGCCTCTTCCAGGTGGCATTCGCGAGCAAGCTGCACTAAAAGAGCAACGGTCTGTTCATCTATCCTATTTTTTGAATAATCAAATAAAATGTCTTCAAATAGTAATGAGAACTTTTCGAATCTATCCGGATCGTAGGCGAACAGATCACGTAAATGTTTCGGCGCGATGTTGATATAATGGTTGCTCAAGTAGTTGTAAGCATCGGTTTCGGTAAAATTTACAGTTGGTAACATAAGCAAATCAAAATTTTCACGAAACTACAATTTTAGTCGCAGAAAAGCGAAAAGCATTTGATGGCGCAGCCTAGATTTACTTTCCTAAGACAGAATAGCTACTTAAAATCTCCGATTTTAACATCAAGATTTCACTTTTACATACGGAATATTAGAAGACCATCTTCTTTAGTCACTTTCTTCCGCAAACCACGAAGTAGCTTGAATGCTATTGAAAACGAACAAGTGATGAAAAAAGTTGATTAAGGAAACCTCTTTTTTTAAAGCTAAATTCCTAAACAGCGTAGCCGCTATTTTCAAAAAAGTTTCCTGACTTTTAACACATTTTGTTATACAATATGTAAAAATTTTCGATATCTTTATCCAAACAAATCCTATATTAGTCAGTTAATTTATAAAGGATTAACATAGGCAGCTTTTAGCCAAAAAATATTAATTCATTAAAGCGGATTAAGGTATCAACCATCTTAAAAACGTATCGAGATGACTGATGTAAATTATGACAATATTGAGCGTTATCTATCTGGAAGTATGACAGATAAGGAGCGTCATCATTTCGAGGCCGAGCTTGACGAAAACGAAGACTTGGCTCAGGAACTTCATTTTTACATGTACGTAAATCAAAGCATCTCGGAATGTCTTTATCATACCCCTATTGAAGAACTATCCTTCGGCAAGGCCAAAAACAAACGATACCAAGATATGAACAGACTTAAATGGATGGCATTAACAGCTATTGGCGTCATTTTCGTAACAATCCTTTTATGGTCACCGTGGAAAATATATCGAGAGATTGATGCATCATCTGTTCAAATGGGCACCGTTAACGCAGAGGGCTTACCTGTTGGTAATAAATATGCCGATATTATCGAGCTTTTTAATGCAGGCAAATACGAAGAAGCCTTGCCTCTTTTAAACGGGGCATTAACGGAACAACCCAATGATTTGTATATTCGGTATTATAGAGGCCTTACTTTCTTAAATTTAAAATACCTCGGATCTGCCCGTCGAGATTTACTGAAGATTTACACCGAAAACGCACCGCAAATGTATGACGCGGCTTACTATATCGCCTTATCCTATCTAGAAGAAGAGGACGATTATAAAGAAAGTGCTCGTAATTGGCTGGATAAAATCCCTCAAGAAGCCCCCATTCATTCGAAAGCCGAAGCACTTAGGAAATTACTGTAAAATAACCGTTTAGTTGAGCAGTTGTATTGTTAAATTGTTGAGTAGGGAAATGGTTAAGTAGTTGAGTAGTTAAGTAGTTGAGTAGTTGAGTAGTTAAGTAGGGAATAGTGAGAAGGATTCGTGCGACTGAAGGCCGACTGCTGATAGCTGAAATAATTAGCTGATGAGCCAATGTGATGATTAGCCAATGTGATAATGTTTTGGGACTTGCCTGCCTTCCGATAGGGAAGTACTTTAAAGCTTATTGCCCAATGCCTACAGCCTAAAGCTTATTACTTAAAACTTATAACTTAAAATCCTACCTTTGTTCTATGACGAAAGAAAACATTCAAGAATTAAGGGATAGAGCAGCTTCCCTGAGGAGGCATCTTTGACATTGATGCAAAACAAAAAGAAATAAACCAAGAGCAAGAAATAACCCTAAAACCAGACTTTTGGGATCATCCAAAAGAAGCGGAAAAAGTATTGCAGTCGATCAAGAGCAAAAAAGTTTGGACAGATAGCTTTGACGAGCTACTGCAAGCCATTGACGATGCTTCTGTCATGTTCGACTTTTATCAGAGTGGCGACGCCAGTGAGCAGGAAGCCGATGAACTTTTTCAAGAAGCGCTGAAACGGGTTGAAGAGCTCGAATTTAAAAATATGCTTAGTGCCGAAGAAGATCAGTTAACGGCTATTTTACAAATTACTGCCGGCGCTGGAGGCACTGAGAGTTGTGATTGGGCGGCTATGTTGATGCGTATGTATATTATGTGGGGAGAAAAGAATGGCTATAAGGTAACGGAGCAAGACTTCCTCGAAGGCGATGTTGCAGGTGTAAAATCAGTGACACTTCAATTTGACGGCAATTTCGCTTATGGATATTTAAAGGGAGAAAACGGCGTGCATCGCTTAGTGCGAATTTCTCCGTTCGACTCCAATGCGAAACGGCATACTTCGTTCGCCTCCGTATACGTCTATCCACTGGTGGACGATACAATTGAGATTGAGGTAAAAGATTCGGATATTGAATGGGACACGTTCCGTTCAGGAGGCGCTGGTGGACAGAACGTCAATAAGGTAGAAACAGCCGTTAGGCTGCACCACAAGCCCTCAGGAATTGTTATCAAGAACCAGGAGTCGCGTTCACAACTCCAAAATAAGGATAACGCTATGCGTCTCTTAAAATCGCAGCTTTATGAAATTGAGATGCGTAAGCGTATGGAAACGACAGCGGCTATTGAAGGCAGCAAGAAAAAAATAGAATGGGGTTCGCAAATACGTAATTATGTTTTACATCCTTATAAGCTGGTAAAAGATTTAAGGACAGGTCACGAAACATCCAATACCCAAGCGGTATTAGACGGTGAATTGGATGAATTTCTAAAATCTTATCTGATGGAATTTGGTGGAAACTAAAATTCATTTTTCCACATCATGGATTCAACGGGTCGCGTTGTCTTTCTATTGTATTTCGCATTCCCTTTTGTGTTGTACATGGTGTGGATATCTCCCTCTACCGTAAAATAAATCAACTGCCCAATGGGCATGCCAGCATATACACGTACCGGTTGAGCCACGGATATTTCAAGTGTCCAGGTATTACAAAATCCGACATCTCCCTTTCCGGCAGTGGCATGAATATCAATACCTAAACGTCCTGTGCTGCTTTTACCTTCCAGGAAAGGTACATGGTTATGGGTTTCTGTATATTCTAATGTCACTCCCAAATACAAGGTGTTTGGTTCAAGCACATAACCAGCTTTCGGAATTTCAAAGTGAACAATTTCATTATGAACCTTAGCATCTAATACCCGATCTTTATAAGTAGCCAAGTATTTCCCTAAATGAACGTCATATGAGTTCGTCCCCAAACATTCACGCTTAAATGGTTCAATAATAATAGAGCCTTTATCGATTTCCTCTAAAATCCTTTTGTCTGAAAGTATCATAGTGTTTTTAGTGCAGGATACAAACATAAGGAATAATTAATCAATTTGTGAATGAGTTGAGTTGTTGAGTAGGGAAATAGTTAAGTAGTTGAATCGTTAAGTAGTTAAGTAGTTGATGAACCAATGTGATGATAGCCGACATGATTAGAACGGCCAGCGCGTCCGAAGCTGATAGCTGAAATAATTAGCCGATGAGCCAATTAGCCAATGTGATGATGAGCCGATGCGATAATTAGCCGATGTGATAATGGTTTGGGCTGTCTTCCGATAGGGAGGTACTTTAAAGCTTACGGCCTAATGCCATCTGCTTATTGCTTAACGCCTACAGCTTTTCATAGCCAATGAATGTGCGCTCGCTAACCAATAACTAATAACCAATAACTAATAACAAACAACTAACCAAACAGCCGAAAGCCGATCGCTGAAAGCTGATGGCTATTGATAAAAATTTACTACTTTTATTCATGGGTTTAGTATATCTTAAGGAAGTTAATCCGCACACACGTTTTGCCATTTGGAAAATTGAAGAAACAGCTGAAGAGCTATTGGCTAAATTACAGCTAAACAGAAGTGAAAAGGCTTTTTTGGAGCGACTTAACAAGGGTAAAAGGACATTAAATTGGTTGGGAACACGTGTTTTGCTCCGCACCATGTTAGATACCCCGGGTTATATTGATTGCCCTTCTGACGAGAATGGCAAACCTTATTTAGTTAATTTTCCGCATAAAATATCACTCAGTCATTCCTTTGATTATGCTGCTTGCATGCTTAGTACACGATACGAGGTAGGAATCGACATGGAGTTGGTCAAACCTAAAATAGAAGTCATTGCCAGTAAATTCATGAAACCCGAAGAGCTGGCACAGCTTCAGCCTGAACACCGCTATGTAGAACAGCTTTTAACTTGCTGGACAGCTAAAGAAGCGGTCTATAAGTTACAAGGAAAAAAAGGAGTTTCTTTTAAAGACAATATTTATATCGAACCCTTTACGTATCAAGAACAGGGGAGCAGTATTGTTGCCCATCTTCAAGGCCCGCATCAACATGCGATCTATACCGTTTACTACGAGCGTTTTCGGGAGTTTATGTTAGGATATGTGATGGGATAGGTGCTTTTCTTCCTATTTCCGTAACTTTGCATTCCTTATTAGGATTACACATGAATAAAAACGTTTATTTCCAAGACTGGGGCAGGGTTGACTATCAAGAAGCGTGGGATCGGCAAGAACTTATTTTCGCGCAGGTAGTTCAACAGAAAACGGGCAACCGGGTTAATGGCACCAATCATCCTACAGACAACTATTTAATTTTCGTAGAACATCCGCATGTTTATACACTGGGTAAGAGCGGTAAGCCCGAAAACTTATTATTAGATGAACAGGGGCTACACGATAAGCAAGCAACCTATTACAAGATAAACCGTGGAGGAGATATTACTTATCATGGCCCTGGCCAACTAGTTGGTTATCCTATATTGGATCTTGATAATTTTTTTACTGACATCCATCTATACATGCGTACGATTGAAGAGGCCGTGATTCGTACATTAGCCGATTATGAGATTGAGGCTGGCAGGTACCCGGGTTATACCGGCGTATGGTTGGATCCGGACAATGAAAAAGCCCGGAAAATTTGCGCTATCGGTGTTCGAGCCAGTAGGTGGGTTACCATGCATGGTTTTGCATTTAACGTCAACACGGACCTAAATTATTTCAACCATATTGTGCCCTGTGGTATAGACGATAAAGCCGTAGCTTCTTTACAAGGTGAACTAGGACGGGAAGTAGACATGGAAGAAGTAAAAGAACACTTAAAAAAACATTTTGCTGATTTGTTCAAAATGAATTTAATAAGCGCTGCATTGACTGCGTTCTAAATCACTCCACAGTACACACTATCGGAAAGCGTATCATGATAGGTATCCCGGAAGGAGGCATATACATGTATTGGCTTCTCAGCAAAGGCTAAGGTGCTATTCTCCCAGCTGTCCGTCTGTGCGACCCTTTCTGCGCCGATTTCTCTAAAATGACGAAATAAGTCGCCATCATATAGCAAAACCACTAAACGATCCCCTTTCCATCCACCTAATGATTCCCATGACAACGTAATACGAGTCCCATTTCGTTCAACGGAGCAGTTATGCGGCGGAATTATTGGGCCTTTACTTATCAAAACCTTTTCCGGGTTGATATAGGGTTCACCATTTTCGTCGATCTCTACGGCGTATTTACGGGTGTATGACTGTACCATCTGAAAAGGTCCCACCCTACTCCCAGGCGGAACTGCATTCCTAAAACCGAATAGGACAAAAGGCTTTATCGGTGTCAAAAATTTAGATACAGCTTTCATTTTAGCCTGATTCAATAATTCCTTGGGAGAGAAAGGTTTGGTACGGCGCCCAATCGTACGAACAATCAGTTGACCATTTAATTCATACGTCGTTAAATCCCCCGTCCTTCCATTAATAGGGCCATGAAGACCATTCTTTGCAATTGCCATGTTAAAAGCCTTTGGTTTATATATCTGCTAGTCGAAGCTGGTTTACTGCTGCTTCCACTCAAATATATCATAAAAAAAGAATTTATAAAGTTTTAAAGAAGAATTTATAAAGGGTTAATAAGGGTGATACCCTTATTAACCCTTTATAAACCCCTTACTAACACTTTGTTAACACCCTATTAATGGTAAAGGAAACGCGAATGAAATTCAACTTAATCCCGAACGATTAGCGACGGACAACCCGTTAACATTCGGGCAAACTCAACGGAATGTTGGTTGCTAAACCACCATCAGAAGTTTCTTTATACTTAACATTCATATCCAAGGCTGTTTCCCACATGGTGTGCACTACGGCATCTAAACTTACTTTTGCCTTTTCGGGATTGGATTGTAAAGCGAGTTGCGATGCTGTAATGGCCTTAATAGCTCCCATGGTATTTCTTTCGATACAGGGTACCTGTACTAATCCGCCGATGGGATCGCATGTTAGTCCAAGGTGATGTTCCATGGCAATTTCAGCTGCCATCAGTACTTGGCGCTGGGATCCGCCCAAACACTCGGTTAATGCCGCCGCTGCCATCGCCGAAGACACACCAATCTCAGCCTGGCATCCACCCATTGCAGCCGATATCGTCGATCCTTTCTTGAAGATACTTCCTATCTCCGATGCCGTCGCTATAAATTGAATGATTTTTTCTTCATTGTAGCCATTGCAGAATATTAAAAAGTATTGAAGGACGGCTGGGATTACACCGGCAGCACCGTTTGTCGGAGCGGTAACGACCCGTCCGAATGAAGCATTCTCCTCGTTCACGGCCAAGGCAAAACAACTTACCCAATCTAACGTATACTGGAAACCACTCCCTCCTTCACGGATAGCGTACATCCAGGTTTCAAAATCGGCATAATGACGGCCGTTCAATAATTTTTTATTTAATTTAGCGGCTCTTCTTTCCACATTTAAGCCTCCCGGCAAGGTACCCGTAGTGTGACAGCCTCGATAAATACAATCACGAATCGTATGAAAAATCTTTAAGATCCCCTTATTAGTTTCTTCTTCACTTCGCCATGCATGCTCATTTTCGAGCACCACCTCTGAAACTTTAAGGCCGGTACGCATACACCACATCAATAAATCCTTCGCATTTTGAACGGGGAAGGGTAGATCCACCTCTTCTGTATCACCTGCCCGTTGATTTTCCTGGACTACAAAACCTCCACCAATAGAGAAGTAAGTTTCAGATAACGCCGTTCCATCTCTGAAAAAAGCTTGAAAGGTAACCGCATTTGGGTGATAGGGCAAACTTTCCGTCATCAGGAAAAGCAAGTCCTCTCCATAATTAAAAGGAATTACATACTGCCCGGCAAGACACAATTGGCAATCACCCTTAATCTGGTCAACTGTTGGTTGAATCCGACTAACCTCGAAAGTCACGGGGTCACCACCACTCAACCCTAAAAGGATTGCTATATCGGTTCCATGCCCCTTACCCGTCTTGGCCAAGGATCCGTAGAGTAAGATTTTAACTGCTTCTGTATCAGCAAGCCTCTTTTCTTGATCAAGCTTTTGGATAAATCGTTGTGCTGCACGCC
Source organism: Olivibacter sp. LS-1 (assembly GCF_008245145.1). GTDB lineage: Bacteria > Bacteroidota > Bacteroidia > Sphingobacteriales > Sphingobacteriaceae > Olivibacter > Olivibacter oleidegradans. Next base: position 99,787 of record NZ_CP041643.1, read on the forward strand.
ATGGCCCAAGGGTATGCGAGCTAGAAGGCCCGACACCGATTTTGAAAATATCAAAAATGGAAATCTGTTCTTTATTCATAAAATAACGCATACGAAGTTAAGCCTAATAATTGTGATTTCCTTATCGGCTCATTTACCCGATATTGACATCATTTTAAAAATTTTAACCATCGGAAAACATTTTTGTACGTTTTATCAGTTCCATATTTTATATTTGTTTATTATAAGCCGAAAAAATTGATAATAAACTAATTTTCAATGCAGTTATTTACCTAAAAAAGTTAAAAGTCTTATAAAAACAACACCCCTGTTTTTCACTTAAATAAGAATCATATGAACAACTACGATTACAACGATTCAATGAGCTCCGGTTTATTTGCCGCCATGGGCATTGGCACAACACTTGTTTCGCTTGCTCTTAGTATTTTAGCGATCGCCGGTTTGTGGAAAATGTTCGAAAAGGCTGGCAAACCAGGCTGGGCAGCAATAATTCCTGTTTACAATCTCATTGTTATTCTTGAGATTGTTGGAAAACCTATTTGGTGGATATTTTTCTTTCTGATTCCCTGTGTAAACTTTGTAGTAATCATTTGGGTGCTGAATCTGTTGATGAAGAGCTTCGGAAAAGATTCAATATACACGGTACTGGCGTTTTTCTTCTCTTTTATCATTTTTCCCATGATTGGCTTCGGGAGCGATCGCTATTTGGGACCATCAGCTGCTGAAGCGAGAGGTGGCAACTCGTTTGATCAGTTTAAGAATTATAAGAATCCATTTGATGATCCGAATGCACCTAGAGACCCAACAGCTTAATATGGTATGAACTATTTGCTGTTTTTGATTTTCAGTAGCTGGTCCGGAATAGACTGGCTACAACATCATCTTCTACCTTGCCCTTTTAAATGGTTAACCGGCATAGATTGCCCCGGCTGCGGTTTTCAAAGAGCATTATTGTTATTACTTCAGGGGCGATGGCAAGCCAGTATAGTACAATATCCACCAACCATTCCACTTTTATTATTAGGTTTATTTTTCCTGCTAAAAAACCGTTATTTTAAGAAAAATGAAAAACTTGCTACCGTATTATCTTGCTTAGTGGGCTTTCTAATCATCACGTCCTATCTTAACAAGATGTTTTAAGCGCAGCTAATGGAGCCTTTTATTTCGTATTTGATGTCAGATACGAATAGTCGCGAACAATTTGTTTCAAAAACTCCCATTCATTCATCTCGTTAGGAATGTTCACTTGTAACACATCTTTTGCTTTCATAGCCATTTTATATACGAGCATATTATTGCCTGACTTACTGAAATTGGCCAACACATCATGAATGAGTGTTATGTCCTGATCGTTAAGACTTGTCACCTCCGGAAACAAGGGCTTATATAGTTCTTCGGTTGGAGGATGAAAGGCAATTGCTTCTAACTGCGTTCGGGGAACGGTTTTAATTAAAGTTGTGCCCGCCACAATATCGCCTATTCGTTGCTTGTTTTCGGATAGTGCCACGCAGATCAATGCCCCTACTTGCATTGTTAGTGTAAAATCTACAAACCGGAATAACCACCTCAAAAAGTATTGACCTACACTAGGTTGATAACCGTCTAGGCTGACAACTTTAATTTTCAGTATGCGCTTGCCAACACTCTGCCCATTAAAAAAAATTTCACACAGCAAATCATAAAACACAAACAGCGAACCATATAAAGCCAAAAGTATCAGATTACCGGTATTATCAAAAGCCAGTCCTAAGCCTGAAACGATCAATATAAATAAGAGATAAATAAGAAAAAAGAGGAGCAGATCGATTATACGTGCAGCGATCCGCTCGCCCACGCCGGCGACATCATAATCGATCGATATATTTTGCGAAGTAATTACCTTTACATGATTCATCAAAACGAATTTAGTGAAATCCATGGATATGGAAGCGTTTGATTTTTATTATCTTTATTTCGATTCAGGACTTATACTCAAATTATTAATACCATATGCGGGAAGCACTGTTCGTCAAACAAAATAATGCAAAATGGGAAAGTTATGAAAAAATAAAGACAACCCATCCGGATGAGTTAGCAGCGCGTTTTATCGAAATCACGGACGATCTCGCCTATGCCAAAACCTTTTACCCAAAATCGAAAACCACCGCCTATCTTAATGGCTTGGCAGCTCGTCTACACCAGTCGCTCTATATTAATAAAAAAGAAAAGGCAAGTCGTTTTCTGAGCTTTTGGAAAACGGAGCTTCCGATTATCTTTTTTCAGTATCGAAATCAGTTGGCCTATTCTGCTGTATTTTTCTTATTATTCACCTTTATCGGTGCATTCTCTGCCGCGAATGATGAAACATTTGTTCGGCTTGTTTTAGGTGACGACTATGTAAATATGACAAATACTAATATAGAAAAAGGAGATCCTTTTGGCGTATATAAACAATCGAATCCGTTGCTTATGTTTTTGATGATTGCGCTGAACAATATTCGAGTGTCGTGTATGGCATTCCTCTTGGGTATTTTATGCGCTGTTGGCACGGTCGTACTGCTTATGTATAATGGCATTATGTTGGGATCTTTTCAATATTATTTTTTTACAAAAGGTTTAGGTTTTGAATCGGTATTAGTTATCTGGATACACGGCACATTGGAAATATCGGCGATTGTGTTGGCAGGAGCCGCGGGCTTGATATTGGGAAACAGTCTGCTGTTTCCCAAAACTTACAGTAGACTCACTTCGCTTAAACGGGGAGCGAAGGATGGTCTAAAAATCATTGTCGGATTGATCCCCATATTCATTATCGCTGCTTTATTGGAGTCTTTTGTAACAAGACATACAGCTATGCCCTTCTGGTTAAGCAGCGCTATATTGATAGCATCTTTTCTTTTTATCGTATGGTACGTGGTGATTTATCCCCGTAAGCTTTCCAAACTTATTTAGTTATGAATTATTCCTCTGAAGAACCGATTGAATTAAGAAAGGTAAGAGATTTCAGTGAGACGATGAATGATAGCTTCAGCTTTATCAAACAACATTTCAAAAATCTTTTTAAACCCCTTTTATATATAAGTGGCTTTTTTATTATCGCCACAATAGCCAGTAGCGTTGCACAACAAATGAAAACTATCCGATTGGTTGGCTTGGCAAAAGCATCAACCTCAACCGTATTAGCCGAAAATATGACGGGATACACATTTGGTTTAGCCTACTTTCTGTTACTTTTATTCAGTATCTTATCTGTTAGCGTAATTTATCTAGTTACCTATTGCTATATGAAACTCTATAAAGAACACCACCATACAATTCCATCCATGCAAGCCGTTTGGGACTTATTTAAAAGCCATATTATATCCTTTTTCATAGCGACCATTCTTTTAAGTATATTCATCTTTATTGGTTTCCTCTTTTGTTTAGTTCCCGGTTTTTACCTGATTCCCATTATTAGCTTAACCTTGCCCATTATGATTATGGAAGACAAAGGCTTATTTGAAGCATTATCGCGCAGCATACAATTGATAAAAGACCACTGGTGGAAAACCTTCGCATTGATATTTCTAGCATCTATCATTGCCTATTTTAGCATGGGAATACTGAGTCTTCCATCAGCATTTCTAAGTATCGGCGCCGTATTTGTTGAAGATTCTCCCACCTTGGTTCTCGCTGGTAGTATCTTTGGGTCTATTTTAACGGGTTTAGCACAGCTATTTTATATCTTACCTGCAATTGTGAGTGCGCTGTGGTATTTTAGTCTTACAGAAGAGAAAGACGGATTAGGCCTTATGGAACGAATAGAAGGCTTTGGGTCCGGCGGAGTGAAGGCGTCCAACGATTGGCCAAAAGAAGAATATTAATTATTAATCGATGCACCGTATCTGTCTCTTCCTATTGTGTTTGTTATCTTTTATACGCCCCCTCCAGGCCGTAAGCATAGACGCTGCTTTATCAAAAGGACAAGACAAACAGAAACAGATAAATATTGATACCGGGAAAATAATTTTACGCTCATTTGATGCTGCCAAGTTAGCAAGTTATAAAGAGGACGCAGCCTTCAAGTATGAGGAAGAACAGGTTCCTGTTGGATGGTGGCAACATTTTAAACAGTGGCTTTACAATCAGCTAGCCCGCATTTTTTCGAACGGACAATCCGGGTCAACTTTTAAATGGCTATTTATTATACTAGGGAGTGCCGCGCTCTTATTCCTTGTCTATAAAATTGCCGGTATGGATATACTGTACATATTCGGAAGAAGAAATCGGGTTAGTGGTGCAAGTTCCATTGCGGAAGAAGAGGACATACATCAAATCGATTTTGAAATGGAGCTCCAGACCGCTATTACAAACAAAAATTTCCGACAGGCGGTCCGTTTATCATATCTTCAATTGCTAAAAGAACTGACAGATCGGGCATTAATCGATTGGCAACCGGGAAAAACGAATCAAATCTATGTGCAGGAGTTAGGAAACAGACCATTCAGCAACGATTTTAGAAATTTGACAGGTCTGTTTGAAAAAGTATGGTATGGCGCCTTTCCGGTAAGAGAAAACGATTTTTTCGACTTTAGAAGAAGTTTCGCGAAATTAAAGGATCGGATTTAGATACAGTAACATATGAAAGATCTTAAGTTGTATCTTCTGCTAGGTTTTTTATTGTTGGGTATATATTTATTTATTGAATATAACCGTCCAGTGGCTGTTAATTGGTCGCCCACTTATCAGCGAAGCGACAAAATACCTTTCGGAACTTACATATGCTATCGCGAACTTCCGAAGCTTTTTAAAAGGGGTGTATATAATAGTCGACAACCGCTCGAAGAAACACTTCCAAAGGCTAAAGGTGCCAATTTACTTATTATTTCCTCCAAGATTTCCTTGGGCAACGATGATTATCAAAAGCTTTATACACATATCGAGAAAGGCAACGATGTTTTTCTCGCGGCGAGTGATTTCAATCAAATTCTTTTAGATTCACTTCATTTACAAATTCGTACACGAGATGTTCTTTTTGCAAAAGACAGCTTACAATTTCATTTTCTGAATAAACACTTGGCTCCAGGTCGTTATTATCGGTTCAACAGAGGCATAGCTTCCCAATACTTTAGTAAAATAGACACACTGAAAGCTACTATATTAGGTACGAATAATAAAGGTGAAGCAAATTTTTTGCGTTATCATATCGGCAATGGTGACTTATACTTGTTGGCTTCTCCCGATTTTTTCACCAACTACGCATTGTTAACTGAAGAAGGGGCTGCCTATGCCTCCAAAACACTTTCGTACTTAAATCCAAATCGGCCCCTCATTTATGATGAATATCAATTACTTGGTATGGCAGGTGAGCGATCGCTCTTGCGATTTATTTTTAGCAATGCCTCACTTAAGTGGTCTTATTACATTATGCTTGCATGCCTAATACTATTTGTTCTGTTCGAAATTAAACGGCGACAACGGATCATTCCAATAGAAGATCCAATGGCAAACACCAGCGTAGAATTTATAAAAGTGGTAAGTAGCGTTTATTTTCGACAGCGTGACAATAGCGATATCGCACAGAAAAAGGCTCAGTATCTTCTTCATTTTATTCGCGCTCACTATCGAATTAAAACAAGCGATTTAAACGATGAGTTTTTAGCGTTACTTGCCGAACGCTCGGGTGTCACAGCGGATGTCGTTCAAAAGATATTTGAATATATGGAAGCTGTTCACTTGGGGAAACAATTAAGTGATCAAGAATTGACAGATTTTAATAATTACGTGGAACGGTTTTACAATCAATCGAAGATACTATGGAACAAGAATTTTTCGAACAACGTGCCGATTTAGGTGAATTACAGCAAGCGGTTCAACAAATTAAAGACTCGATCGGTAGGGTTGTTGTTGGGCAGCAAAACCTGGTTGAACTCTTAATTGCCGGAATTTTAGCTGATGGCCATGTACTGATAGAGGGGGTGCCGGGCATTGCTAAGACGTTGACCGCTAAATTAATTGCAAAATGTATTGACGCACAGTTTAGTCGCATTCAATTTACGCCAGACCTCATGCCTTCAGATGTTCTGGGTACATCCATTTTCAATCCAAAAAGTGTTGATTTTGAATTTAAAAAAGGGCCTATATTCGGAAACATCATTCTAGCTGATGAGATCAATCGAGCTCCCGCAAAGACGCAATCTGCCTTATTCGAAGTAATGGAAGAACGTCAAATGACCCTAGATGGTATCACACACCCAATGGAAGAGCCATTTATAGTGCTGGCGACCCAAAATCCAATAGAACAGGAAGGAACTTACCGTTTACCGGAAGCGCAACTCGACCGATTTTTGTTTAAGATCGAGGTGGGCTATCCCTCCCTGGTGGAAGAAACAGAGCTTTTGATCCGACACCATCAAGCGGATCCTCTTGAAACAATCAAGCATATACAACCGGTCCTCTCGAGTGGACAAATTAAATCCCTACGGAATACGGTAAGGAAATTACATGTGGAAGATAAATTAATCGAGTTTGTAGCGAAGATCGTCTATCAAACAAGAAACCACAAGTCTTTATTCCTGGGAGCGTCGCCCCGAGCATCATTAGCCATCATGAATGGGGCAAAGGCTATTGCTGCCATGAATAGTCGTGACTTTGTCACGCCGGACGACATCATAGGCGTTACACCTGCCGTATTGCGCCATCGTATTGTTTTAACGCCTGATCGAGAAATGGAAGGCATTACGCCTGATGAAGTTATCCATCAGCTCATTAAGAATATCGAGATTCCGAGGTGAAGCTTATAGGGGATAGGGATTAGGGATAGGGTGGAGATAAGGGTAAAGAGCGGGACTTAACAAAAAGCGTTTATTAAAGATTCTACGATGCGTAATATCGTTCGATTATTTTATTTGGATCTATTTCTGAGTAAGCGATTTTTTATCGCTTGGGGAATAACGGCATTCTTATTTTTATTAGCTTATTTTTTCCCTTGGCTGGGATTTTTACCTTATATAGCTGCTCTTACAACGACGCTGATTTTATTAGCAGATATCGCATTACTATACGCTGTAAAAAATGGAGGGGTAGTCAGTACGCGTATTGCTCCTGCCCGCCTAAGCAACAGTGATGATAACGAAATTTTTATTACAAGCAACAATCGTTATCCTTTTACTGTAAAAATAGGCATTATCGATGAAATACCTTATCAATTCCAAAAGCGCGATATTTGGTTCGAGCGAGCTCTGGAAGTTAAGGAACGGAGTACTTTTTCATACCAACTACGCCCTGTAAAACGAGGCCTTTACTCTTTCGGAAAACTACGAACTTTTGTACAATCACCCATCGGTTTTATACAACGTAGATTTAATGAAGATGCAGAGGCTAATGTACCCGTATACCCTTCTTTTCTTCAAATGCGTAAATACGAGATGTTAGCCATTTCTAATCGGTTAACGGATTACGGCTTGAAGAAGATCCGTCGTTTAGGCCATAGCATGGAATTTGAACAAATAAAGGCTTATGTTCAGGGTGATGATTATCGGACGCTAAATTGGAAAGCTTCTGCTCGTCAAGGCAGTTTAATGGTCAATTCGTACATTGACGAGCGATCGCAACATATCTATTGTATAATCGACAAATCAAGGGCAATGAAGATGCCCTTTCATGGCTTAAGTTTATTAGATTACGCCATTAATGCAAGTTTGGTATTGGCTAACATTGCGCTCAAAAAGGAAGATAAAGCCGGACTTATCACATTTGCCGAGCAAATTGGGACTGTTCTTCCTGCTGATAGGCGTTCTACACAACTTAATTATATTATGGAGGCCTTGTACAAAGAGAAGACACGTTATTTAGAGAGTAATTTGGAGATTTTATACTCGACTGTAAGGTATACGCTACGGCAAAGAAGCTTGATTATCTTATTTACGAATTTTGAAAGTGTATCTGCCTTAAATCGACAATTACCTTATTTGAAGAAAATTGCAAAATACCACTTATTGGTAGTAATCTTTTTTGAGAACATCGAGGTGAAAAACTTAAGTCAAGAAAAAGCGGAAAGCATCGAAGGTATCTATTTGAAAACAATCGCAGAGAAATTTGTCTACGAAAAAAAACTACTTGTTCGAGAGCTTGCCAGGCATGGAATACAGTCTGTCTTGACGCCACCTGAACATTTGACTGTCAACACAATCAATAAGTATTTGGAAATTAAGGCTAAGCAGCGAATTTGATGATTGTTACATTGCGAGTTATTAGTTGTTGGTTGTTGGTTATTAGTTGTTAGTGTTGGTAGTTAGTTGCGGGCAGATATCCATTGGCTATGAAAGGCCTAGGTTCATCATCGCATCATCACATTGGCTTATCGGCTAATTAACTCATTAGCTAATTAACTTATCGGCTAACCGACCGTAGGGAGCTCATGAGTGCCGAAAAAAGCAAGCACTTACGAATAGTTAACTACCTAACTATTTAACAACGGCAAAATGCTGTCGAGATAATTTCGGTCATTTGCCAATCGTGGCACCTTATTTTGTCCTCCCAATTTATCTCGGTTTTTCATCCATCGGTAAAAGGTACCTGACGGAGCCATATGTATAATCGGCGCCTTCAGTGCCATGTTTTTAAACCGTTTCGCATCATAGTCTGAATTCACTTCTCGCAGTTTTTCATCCAACACGTTTTTGAATTCCGTAAAGTCGTCCGGCTCTTTTTCAAATTCTATAATCCATTCGTGTGCGCCAGCCTCGTTATTATGGAAATAAACAGGCCCTGCTGTGTAATCGCGTACAATCGCATTGGTGATTTTACAGGCTTCTCTCAAACCATTATCGGCATTATCAACGATCAACTCTTCACCAAAAGTATTAATATATTGCTTGGTTCGGCCGGTAATCTGTATACGGTAAGGGTGTAAAGTAGTAAACTTAATCGTGTCTCCGATCATATACCGCCATAGACCGGCATTCGTCGAAATGATCAAAGCATAATTTTTACCAAGCTCAACCTGATCGAGCGTAAGCGTTAACGGGTGTTCGTCATACAAATTTTCAACAGGCAAAAATTCATAGTAAACCCCATAATCGAGCATAAGCAGTAAATCATCCGAATCTGACTGATCTTGAATTCCGAAATAACCTTCTGAGGCATTATAGTTTTCCAAATAGTACATATTATCAGAAGGGATAAGTCTCTTAAACTGCTCTTTATAGGGCTTAAAGCTCACTCCACCGTGCAGATACAGTTCCAAATTAGGCCATATCTCCAATAGATTATCTTTCCCTGTTAATTCAAGCACCCTTTTTGCCAATACTACGTTCCACGTGGGTACCCCGGATAAATTGGTTACATTTTCATGAATTACCAGATTGGCGACCCGTTCGATTTTCTCCTCAAAATTGGGATTAAGAGTTGTCTCCAAATCCGGTGTTCTATACATTTCGGCCCAAAAAGGCAGGTTTCGGATCAGAATGGCCGATAAATCACCGGAACTGGAATCTCCATTGCCAAGTTGATTTATTTTATGACTTCCTCCCAGCACAACCCCCTTTCCTGTAAAAACTTTAGCATCGGGCCGATTATGGCAATAAATAGAAAGCAGATCTTTCCCCCCCTGAAAATGGCAATCCTCTAAAGCCTCCTCACTCACCGGTATAAACTTACTCCTATCAGAGGTTGTACCTGAAGATTTTGCAAACCATTTTATATCCGATGGCCACAACAAATTTTGCTCACCTGCAATCATTCTGTCAATATATGGTTTCAGGCTATTATAGTCTTGTATAGGCACACGTTCTTTAAAAGTTTCAAGATTACAAATCGATTTATAGTCGAACTTCTTCCCCCACTCGGTTGCCTGCGCAGTGGTAATAAGGCTTTGAAACCACTCTTCCTGAACTTCATGAGGATATTTCATGAAAAGTTCAATTTGGTGGATTCGCTTTTTCATTATCCAATTAATAATTGAATTGACAATTGCCATTTTGTTATACTAGGATACTTGGTTTTAGCTACTAAAGTAGCAAATTTATTGGTTATTTGTTGTTAGTTACTCGTTGTTGGTTATTAGTTGTTAGCACAGGATTTGGTACCAGGACACCTGCCGGCAGGCAGGTACGTATCAGGATTTCCTATCCTGCGTCCTATGTCTTATATCCTCTTTCAGCCATCAGCAGTCAGCTATCAGCTTTCGGGCGGCCTGGCCGTTCTAATCATGTCGGCTCATCATCACATTGGCTAATTATTTCAGCTTTTAGCCATCAGCAGTCAGCTATCAGCTTTCAGTCGTGCTGGCCTTTCTAATCATGTCGGCTATCATCACATTGGCTAATTATTTCAGCTCTTAGCCATCAGCAGTCAGCTATCAGCTTTCAGTCGTGCTGGCCTCTCTAATCATGTCGGCTATCATCACATTGGCTCATCAACTACTTAACTACTTAACGATTCAACTACTTAACTATTTACCGGCTCAACTAACTATCCCAGTTTCTTCCTTCTCAACTCAAAATGACGCCCCAGATAATAGGTTCTCGCCATTTCATTGACCGCTATCTCTTCAGGAGTGCCCGTCAACATGATTTTTCCCTCAGTAAGCAAATAAGCTCGGTCTGTAATGGACAAGGTTTCCTGTACATTATGATCGGTTATCAGAATCCCAATATTTCGATGTTTAAGCTTATGCACAATGGTCTGGATTTCCTCGACCGCAATAGGATCGACTCCCGCAAAGGGTTCATCTAACAGAATAAAATGAGGGCTTGCCGCTAGAGCACGAGCAATTTCCGTGCGCCGGCGCTCTCCTCCTGACAGCAAATCGCCTCTGTTTTTCCTGACTTTATGTAAACTGAACTCATTGATAAGCTCTTCCAGCTTTTCTTTTCTAACCGTCTTATCCTGGTGATGGATTTCCAACACCGCCATAATGTTATCCTCAACAGATAGTTTTCTAAAAACCGAAGCCTCTTGCGCCAAATATCCAATTCCTTTTTGAGCTCTGCGATACATGGGATCTTCTGTAATATTATCATCTTCCAGATAAACATTACCTTCATTCGGCTTGATCAATCCGACGATCATATAAAAAGACGTTGTTTTACCGGCACCGTTAGGTCCTAATAATCCAACAATCTCTCCTTGCTCGACATGAAAAGACACATCGTTTACAACCGTACGCTGTTTATATTTCTTTACCAGATGTTCTGCCTTTAATATCATACTAGCTTTAAGCTTTTAGTCATCAGCTGCAAGCTTAAAGCTTACATCAACCTAATTCCCTTTAAATTTAATTGAATATTTTTTTTATCTCGCCATACGTTCTCTTCAATAGAGAAACATGCGGTAAAAGGTATTCCTTTATTAATATGTGTTATATATTCCCCTAAGCCAAATCCAATACAATCAAAGGCCGGAGCTCCTTCCTGTGTAATATACATCTTTAGGTGGTTCGCTCCTACCAACTGCGCCTCGCCTACAGAATACACATTTTTGGCAATAAAAACAGGTGCGTTGTTCTCGGGTCCGAACGGTGCAAATTGTTTTAAAACACGAAAGAATTTTGGTGTAATATCCGCTAGATGGATTTTTGCATCAATTGAAATTTCAGGTTCCAACAATTCGGGAGCGATACTTTGTGCCACTACCGCTTCAAATTTCGATTGCAATGCAGGCACATTTTCTGCTTTCATTGTTAGCCCCGCAGCATATTTATGTCCCCCAAACTGCTCTAATAGGTCACTACATTCAGATAGCGCCTCATATAAATCGAAGCCCGCCACAGATCGAGCAGATCCAGCTACATGACCGTTTGATTTCGTAAGTACAATTGTCGGACGGTAATACTTTTCTGTTAAACGTGAAGCAACGATACCAATAACGCCTTTATGCCAATCTTCCTGGTAGACGACGGTTGTTTTACGTTTAATAAGCGTTTCACTTTTTTGAATAATTTCGAGCGCTTCTGCTGTAATCCGCGCATCAAAATCCTTCCGTTGCATATTCTGTACGTCAATTAGCCCGCAACAGTTTTTTGCTTCTTCTAAACTTTTTGAAATCAATAGTTTTACCGCATCTTTTGCATGGTCGATTCTACCTGCGGCGTTGATCCGTGGGCCAATTTGAAAAATAACATCTGTTAAATTCATTTCACCGGCCTTCGTGGAAAGGTCAACCAAAGCCCTTAGTCCAAAGCTTGGATTATTGTTCAATTTCTTTAATCCGTAATATGCCAACACCCGATTCTCTCCAGTTATCGGTACGATATCCGAAGCTATACTCACCGCAACAAGGTCGAGATATTGAAAAACTTCTGCTTCCTCTAACTGATTTGTCTTTGCAAAAGCATGAATAATTTTGAAAGCGATACCGCAACCTGATAGCTCCTTATATGGATAGTTACAATCTTTTCGCTTTGGATCCAAAACCGCTGTTGCCTTGGGCAATTCGTTCCCCGGCGTATGGTGATCACCAATGATAAAATCGATGCCCTTTTGTGCTGCATACTCAATTTTGTCGACTGATTTAATACCACAGTCCAATGCAATAATTAGCGAATAGTTGTTCTCTGCTGCATAATCGATACCTTGGAAGGAAATACCGTAACCTTCTTTATACCGATCAGGGATATAATATCCTATATGGTTATAAAACCGCTTCAAAAAGCTGTAAAGTACTGAAACTGCAGTTGTTCCGTCCACATCATAATCACCGTAGACCAAGATATTTTCCTTCATGCCGATAGCCTGTTCAATACGGCGAATAGCAAGGTCCATATCTTTCATCAAAAAGGGGCTATGGAGATCGTCGAGTGAAGGCCTAAAGAATTTCCGTGCCTGCTCAAAGTCGAATACGCCTCGCTGTACCAACAATCTTGCTAAGACCTTATGTATATTAAGAGCCTTTGATAAGGAAGTAACGACATCTGTATCAACTGTATTTCTTTCAACCCACCTTTTTTGCATATACTTTTACCTATTAAACTGTATCTCTCAAAGGCTAATAAGAGAGTGACGGATACTTTGTACACGATGTAGGCTGCATGCATCTGCATTCCTGTATGACAGAGGCCCGAACACGCAACGAACACTTGTGAAAAAAAAGCATTTTGTCTAAGTTTGCGCTAATCAATGGGTAAATATACGCTTTTTTAGTTGTAAGTTTTAGGTTATACATTATACGTGGTCCAATCATTCACGGCAGTTTACTTATCACTTATAACTCATTACTTATAACTTATTCGCATGCAAGCATTCTCACTTTATGAAGGTTCCTATTCTGTTGATAGCAGCAAAAAATTTATCCCTTTCGATCCCTTAAAAGATGATCCGAAAGATCGAAAAGGCTCTTTGTTTATTCATATTCACCCCTTCCTCATCCAAACCGCTAAGGATCTGATTTTACTGGACACTGGATTAGGATATAAGGATGATCTTGGCAATCTGGCACTACATAATAATATCAAGAAGGCAGGATTTGATCCTCGTGACGTAAGTTTTGTTTTGATGTCGCACCTACATCAAGACCATGCCGGTGGTATGGTTTTCGAGCACCAAGGCAAGTTACAACTGGCTTTTCCCGAAGCGGAGTATATTGTTTCACGTGGAGAGTGGGAAACTGGTTATAGCGGAAAGTCGGGTTCTTACAAAACCGCAATTTTTGATGTGCTGCAACGTAGCGGAAATCTAGAGTTAGTGGAAGGAAATGGGCGTATTAACGACACCATTACTTACGAGCACAGTGGTGGCCATACAGAGTTCCATCAAGTATTTCATATCAGCGAGAACAATTCACATTATTTTTTTGGAGGAGACGAGCTTCCCGAACCGGAGCAGCTTCTCCGAAAGTTTGTTGCTAAATATGATTTTGACGGTAAGAAAGCTATGCAACTTCGGGAAGAATACGGAAACAAAGCAGCAGAAGAAGGATGGATCTGTATGTTTTACCACTCGACGGGAGCCCCCTTTGGCAAGGTTTCCAAGGTAGCTGATAGCTTTCGAGTAGAGCCGTTGGATAGTTAAATAGGAAAATAGTTGAGTAGAAGAAGTCGTTAGGTTGCAGAATTTGGAACTACTTAACCACTTACTATTCTACTACTGAACTATATGAAGCTAGATCAGCTGATATTGCGTGGCTACGCGGATGAGGGCTGCCGCATTTGAAACTTCAAATTTCTGCATCAGATTTCTTCGATGGGTCTCTACCGTATGCGGGCTAATAAACAGTGTTTCGCCAATTTCCACCGTTGTTTTTCCCTCCGCAATACACCGAAGCACCTCCTGTTCGCGCCTGGTAAGTTTCGGTAAATTCATGGGATCATGCAAAGCTGCTTCGAACAAAGATTGCTGCACTTCCGGGCTGAAATAGAGCTTTTTGTTTACAACAGATTGGATCGCATTGATAATTTCTTCCGCGCTTGCATTTTTTAACACATAACCATTAGCTCCATTCTGCAGCATCTTGGTAATCATGCTTCGCTCATTATAATTGCTTATGCCGATAATATGAATATGCGGATGGAGCTGCTTAATCTGTTTACACAGATCAATACCACTGATATCCGGCAAATTAATATCGAGTAAAATTACATCGATATTGTTTTCTGCTAAAAACCGTAAAGCACTTTCGCCATCATGACAGCAAGCTTTGACCGTTACCGATTCGTTATCAGACAATAAGGCCTTCATACCTTCAAGCACCACAGGATGATCGTCAACGATAAGTAGGGATATATGCTTTATTGACATTGAATTCTATATTAATTGTTGTTCCCACATTTTTTTCAGACTGAATATCCAACTGGCCATTCAAATAAGCTACCCTGTTCTTCACGTTATGCAACCCCACTCCTTTTCCTTGTTGGTCGTCGGTATCAAAGCCACAGCCATCATCTTCTACGGTAATAAAAACCTTTCCGTCGTTTTGAATACACTGCACCAGAATGGTGTTTGCTCCAGCGTGTCGCACGGCATTATTGATCAATTCCTGCAAAATACGATAAACCATAATTTGCCGATCTTTATCATCCTCTAAACTAAAACCATAGGTCTGTAAAGATATGTTTATCCCGGATCGCTCAAGATCTTCACAAAAATCGCGAAGTGCGGTTACTAAGCCAAAACGCAATAAAGTTTCCGGCATCATATTCCTAGCGATTCTTCTCAACTCGTTTACAGCTACATCGAGTTTATTAAGAATAATCCGGTGTTGCTCTTGTGCTTGCGGCTCGGGACTTACACAGGGATTTTTAGATAAAAGCAATTTTACATTTGACAGCAATCCGCCTAAACCATCGTGTAAATCACTTGCCAGACGCTTTCTTTCTTGCTCCTGTCCTTGCAACATAGCATTAAAAAATCGTATTTGTTGCTCTTTCTGCATACGCTGAAGCTGTTCTTCATGCAAATCGCACTGCTGCTTTGCTAACCGTTGTTTGTTTCGATAGAGTAAGTATCCAAGCCCAAGCAATATCAATAGGCACCCCAACACAATACAGATAAAGACCAGCATCGTTTTATTGTATTTCAAGGCCGCTGAATTAAGCTCATTTTCGGCCTTTAGTGATACGATCTCCTTTTCTTTTTTTGCATCTTCATATTTCTTTTCTATTAGGTTTATCTTTACGTTAGTCTGCTTTTCGTTCACTGTGTCGGCCAGCGCAAGATACTCTTTCAAAAGCGCAAAAGCTTTAGCTTTATTGCCGACTGCCTCTTCTACATTTACAAGGTTCCTCAAGCTAATCAGTTTATTTCGGGATAAAGGGAAGGCTTTGTTTTCGTTGTAGACGCGATAAGCCATTTCCTTTGCCTTATCGTACTGCTGATTCTCGAAATATAAATAATACTTACGGTTAAGGAGCTCGATGCGATTGTATGCTTCCTGGCGCTGGTTAGCGAAAGTGATTCCTTCGTTAAAGTTTTTCAGCGCGCGATCGAAATTCTTTTCAACATATTGTTGGTACATTCCTGCGAGGACATAGTAGTTCGTCCAGGGATAGGCTTGCGGATAATCCTTTAATTGCTTATAAGCAAAATTGAGATGTGCTTGCATTCGCTCCCGATTGGCGGGTGAAAAGTCTTCTTGATAAAGCAAGGCCTTCACGATACCTAAATGACTGTTAACAGCATCCGCATATTCATGATGATCAGCGAAAATAAGCGCTGCACGTTGAAAATAGGAATATGCCTTGTCATATTGCTTAATGTCGGCAAAAACATTACCGATATCGTAATAATTGTTTGCCAAGAGCAATGAATCACCTATTCTTTCGAGAATCGGACAGGCTTTTTCGATCAGCAATCTCAAAAAAGTCTCTGTATCGTCTTCGCGTTGACTTATAGCACCTATATTATGCCATACCCGTGCAAGATAACGCTGTGCGTTGTGGGATGTATCTGTTTCCAGTAAAGCTTTGGCTTTTTCAAATGCTCGTCGCGCTTCAGACAGATTATAATGCTCCATGTAAACCCCTGCTACATAATAATGTGCAATGGCAAGCGTTAAAGGTTCTTTCAATCGAACACTTCTCTTGAAGGCATCTTGCGCAAAATCCATCGATTTTGCTGAATCGATGTAAAGCCAGTGATCGGATAAATCCTGAAGTGCACTTATCTTCTTTCGCTCGCTCGCATCACTTTTTAGTACATTCTTCAAACTATCTTCATTAAACGCTAACCTTTGTTGCGCAAATAGCGAATAGCAGGGGAAGAACGATAAATAAAAAACTAAAAAGTAATGCATAAGCAATGGGCGACTAACAAACAAATTTATCGATTCTCTCAAGCATAATTGTAAAGAAAACAAGAATATACCTGAAAACCATTAGAATAAAATCCCGAATGTATAGGATAGCATAAAAGAAAATAAAGCTTCAATTTTGAGCCAATGGTTTTTCAAAAAATAATTCTAACTTAATGATGAAACAATTTCTTTTCCTTTCAATCTTTTTAATGTTACTCGGGGCTCTGACCATAAAAACGGCTTCAGCCCAAAGCGGAGCTCCCTACAACACCGGTTTTGGTTTGTTTTTAGATCTAGGAAACGGTGGCACTTATGTCGGTCCTCATGTAAAACATTTCTTCACGGAAAACAATGCCGGACAAGCTATGGTATTATTTGGTAACGATATAACTATTCTAGGCGTAGAATACTCTTATAACAAACAAGTTCCTAATGCCGGGGGGCTTATGTGGAACGTAGGTATTGGTCCGCAGGTGTTATTTGGCGATGGCGATACCGGATTTGCCTTCCGCCCACAGGCAGGTCTTGAATTTAAGGTTCCACAGGCTCCTTTAAGTGTTGGTTTCGACTGGCGTCCCTATTGGATAGTTTCGCCCGATTCGGAATTTGAGGCCGGTAGATTTGGGCTTACTTTTAAATACACGCTTTAAAGGTGGAAGGTTTAGGGCTTAAGGGGTAAGGTGGAAAGTTTAGGGTGTAGGGTTAGGGTTGATACTGCCCTGCACCTCATGCCCTTACCTTATACCTCACACCTAATGCCTTACACCTCGCTAAAACTTCTCCTTCATTGTTTTTTCAAGGGCAAACATTTCATCGCGAAGTTTGGCTGCCTGTAAAAAGTCCATATCCTTCGCTGCCCGTTCCATGTCTCTTTTTGCAGTATCGATTGCCTTCTGCAGTTGTGCTTTACTCATATACTGCACCACCGGGTCAGCCGCTACACTGCTGGCAGGATCCGGATCGACATAGGCCTTCGCCGCTCCTCCTTTAAAATCGGCAACCGATGTCTGTTCCATAATGGCTTCTCTTGACTTGCCGACCGTACGAGGCACAATACCATGCTCCTCATTATATTTAATTTGCTTCTCTCTTCTTCTATTGGTTTCATCGATCGTTGCCCGCATACTATCAGTGATACTATCGGCATACATAATGACACGTCCCCGGTCGTTTCTCGCCGCTCGGCCAATCGTTTGTATTAGCGATGTTTGTGAACGTAAGAAACCTTCTTTATCGGCGTCTAAAATTGCCACTAAAGTTACTTCGGGCAAATCCAGTCCTTCACGCAGCAAGTTTATTCCCACTAACACGTCAAATTCACCCAAACGAAGTCCACGAAGGATCTCCACCCGTTCCAACGTTTTTATTTCGGAGTGAATATAACGTACTTTTATTCCTAATCGGCTCATATATTTTGTAAGCTCCTCCGACATTCTTTTTGTGAGTGTAGTTACCAAAACCCTTCCTCCTTCTTTGGTTACCTTATCTACCTCATCGAGTAAATCATCAACCTGATTAACTACCGGTCGAATTTCAATGGTTGGATCCAACAAACCTGTCGGCCTAATCACTTGCTCTACCACTACCCCTTCCGTTTTTTGCAGTTCATAATCACCGGGCGTAGCGCTCACATAAATGGTTTGCGGCGCCATTGATTCGAATTCCTGAAAATTCAGCGGTCGGTTATCGAGCGCCGCCGGTAAGCGAAAACCGTATTCTACAAGTGATATCTTTCGAGAGCGGTCGCCACCGTACATAGCCCGTATTTGGGGGACCGTCACATGACTTTCATCAATTACCATTAAATAATCGTCGGGAAAGTAATCTAACAGGCAGAAGGGGCGCATACCAGGTTGTCTGCCATCAAAAAAGCGTGAATAATTTTCGATACCGCTACAATAACCTAACTCGCGCATCATCTCCAAATCATAATTTACACGCTCTTCCAAACGTTTTGCTTCGAGCATCCGACCATCCTTCACGAGTTGTTCCTTTCGTTGTACTAGTTCATCTTGTATAGCCCATAGGGATTGTGTAAATTTTTCTTTAGGCGTCACAAAAAGGTTAGCAGGAAATAGCGCTAACGTCTCCATCTTATCTAACGTTTTTCCCGATACAGGATCAATGACGCTCAGTTCTTCAATTTCATCTCCGAAGAAAGTAATTCGATAGGCGTCATCCATATAAGCCGGAAAAACATCCACTGTATCACCCTTCACTCTAAAAGTTCCCCGTTTAAAATCAGCGGTTGTTCTTGCGTATAGAATCTCCACCAAACGATGTAAAAAGGCATTTCGGCTGATGGTGGTACCAACGCCGAAGCGAAATACGGAACGTGAAAAATCTTCAGGGTTTCCCATACCGTAGATACAAGAGATTGACGAAACGACAACGATGTCTCTTCGTCCTGACATCAAGGCTGATGTTGTGCGTAAACGTAATTTTTCAATCTCATCGTTAATCTGTAAATCTTTTTCTATATAGGTATTGGAGTGAGCAATATAGGCTTCTGGCTGATAATAATCGTAGTAAGAAACGAAATAGTTTACCGCATTTTCGGGAAAGAACTGCTTCATTTCGCCATAAAGCTGCGCTGCCAAAGTTTTATTATGGCTTAATATAAGGGTTGGCCGTTGTGTTTGCGCAATCACATTGGCAATGGTAAAAGTTTTACCCGAACCGGTGACGCCTAATAGTGTTTGATAATGTTCCCCGGCTTCTACTCCTTCAACCAATTGTCGAATGGCCTCGGGCTGATCACCTGTAGGAACGTATTCAGAGGATATTGTAAATTTCATCTATTATTTTCTTTAATTGCCAATGAGAGCTCGAGTCACTAATAATTACCTTGTGTGTCAATATTATTTATATCTCGGCTTCATTGAGTGATTTATTTAATGGCCGTGGAGATTACGCTTATACAAAACTTTTTGCGTCTGTAATGCTCCAATGCTTTTTATTAATGTTCCGTTGCTTATTCAATTTACGTTATTAAAGGCGTAAATGATACTTATTTGGACCGCTAACGAATTCTGTTATCGTTATGGTAAACAAAGATACGAAAAAGCTGTTTGATTGTTAATTACTAAGTGCGTACAAACCAACACCAAATTGTCTGAACACATGGCCTTTATTCTAAGTAAAGAAAACAGCATTGCGAATCATTTCATTGCTGAAATGCGTGATCTCACTATCCAACAGGACCGAATGCGCTTTCGTCGCAACATGGAGCGTTTGGGCGAAATCTTTGCTTATGAAATAAGCAAAAAATTAGCGTTCAGGGCAGCCGAGGTAGAAACGCCGCTAGGTACCGCTGAAACGTCCTTATTGGTAGCGCAACCTGTACTGATTACGATTGTCCGTGCCGGGCTTCCTTTGCATGAAGGCCTTTTAAATTTTTTCGATCGTGCAGATTGTGGATTTATTGGCGCATACAGAAAAACAAAAAAAAGCGGTGCCTTCGAAATCGAGCGTAAGTATTTAACCTCTCCTGATTTGAAAGGTCGGACAGTTATTGTGATCGATCCAATGATTGCTACGGGTAGCAGCATGGTATTAAGCTGTCAAGAGCTGCTAGCGACCTATGACATCAAAGAATTGCATATTGTTGCCGCAATTGCGAGTGAAGAGGGCGTTGAGCATATTAAAGCTTATTTGCCCAAAGCCCATCTTTGGATTGGCGTAGTAGATAGCGAAATGACCAGCAAGGCTTACATTGTCCCCGGGCTTGGGGATGCCGGTGATTTAGCTTATGGGGAGAAAAGGTAAATAGTTAAGTAGTTGAATCGTTAAGTAGTTAAGTAGTTGATTAGCCAATGTGATGATTAGCCGACATGATTATGAGAAGCAGCGTGACCGAAAGCTGATAGCTGACTGCTGATGGCTAAAAGCTGAAATAATTAGCCAATGTGATGATAGCCGACATGATTAGAGAGGCCAGCGTGGCCGAAAGCCGATAGCTGACTGCTGATGGCTAAAAGCTGAAATAATTAGCCAATGTGATGATTAGCCGACATGAGTAGAGAGGCCAGCGCGACCGAAAGCTGATAGCTGACTGCTGATGGCTAAAAGCTGAAATAATTAGCCAATGTCATGATAGCTGACATGATTAGAGAGGACAGCGTGACCGAAAGCTGATAGCTGACGGCTAAAAGCTGAAATAATTAGCCAATGTGATGATTAGCCGACATGAGTAGAGAGGCCACCGTGGCCGAAAGCCGATAGCTGACTGCTGATGGCTAAAAGCTGAAATAATTAGCCAATGTCATGATAGCCGACATGATTATGAGAGGCCAGCGTGACCGAAAGCTGATAGCTGACTGCTGACGGCTAAAAGCTGAAATAATTAGCCAATGTGATGATTAGCCGACATGAGTTGAGAGACCAGCGCGACCGAAAGCTGATAGCTGACTGCTGATGGCTAAAAGCTGAAATAATTAGCCAATGTGATAATGGTTATAACAACTTATGACTAGTATAGCTATCTTTGTAGTATGTACACAGGTAAGAGGCATCTTTTTTTTGATTTGGACCATACTTTATGGGATTTCGACAAAAATGCAGAGGAAACACTAAACGAACTTTTTATTTCTTATAAGTTTGTTGACCTCGGGATTTCATCAGCAGATCTATTTATAGAAACTTATACCCGTAATAATCAAAGGGTGTGGGCTCTATACCATAATGGAAAGATTGATAAAACAGAATTACGAAGGGCGAGATTTGCGGACACTTTTCAAGAATTGGGTTTATCGCCTACACTTTTTCCGAGCTCCTTTGAGACTGACTATCTTCGTTTATGTCCGCATAAAACGAACTTATTTCCGGGAGTGCATGAAACACTGAGCTACTTAAAAGAGAAATACGTTTTACATTTAATTTCAAATGGCTTTAAAGATGCTGCAGAAATAAAGGTTATAAAAACAGACATCAAAAAGTACTTTTCGCAAATAATCATCTCTGAAGACGTGGGCGTACATAAACCACATCCCGACATATACCATTACTCCTTAACTGCCGCCAAGGCATCAAAGGAAGAGAGTGTTATGATAGGCGACAGCATTGAGGCCGATATCCGAGGGGCACAGGCCTTCGGGCTAGATGCCATTTACTTTAATCCGAACGGGCTTGAAGAACCCATTGATGTTAAACGTAGTATCAGCGCCTTAACCGAACTGAAGCTATTATTTTAGCATATCGGCTGCGCCGTAAATCGCCGCCATCTCTCCGAGGGCTGCTATTTCGATTGGAAAAGTAAAACCTCTATTACTCAATAATTTGTGGGTATGTTCCAAAAAAAGGCCATGTGCCTTGCTAATATTGCCGCCTAAGACTAAACCTTCCGGCGATTTAATGAGTAGATAGTCGGCAATGAACACGCCTAATGTTTCGCCGAACTCACGAAAAACGCCCCTAGCAACATCATCGGTGGGAACGAGCTCGCACAAAGCCTTCACACTTTCTATATGCTGCCCACTCCGCTGGCAATACGTATCCTTTAGCCATCGCCCGGCGAGGTAGTCCTCCGCAATCCCTTCTCGAAAAGGAGCACACCAAAGATCACCATCCTCTGCATGTCCATTTAAAAACAAAGCACTCCCCAGCCCCGTACCTAATGTTAAGCCTACAGCTTTTTTGAAGGCAGCTCCGGCACCGGCAAACATCTCACCCTGTAGAAAACTAGCAGCATCATTTATAAACTTTATTTGCAAAGGATCGATCCCTAATTGGTTGGCCAATAAATTTCGCACATTGACTTGGTATAGGGCTTCATACTTATTCTGTCCCCTCATTAAGCTAACGCCCTGATCATAATCAAAGGGACCGGGAATGGCAATCCCCACTGCAAGCTTCTCAAAACCACCTTTTTGCAATGAGGCTTTAATACAATCAGTCCAAGCACTAATAATTCCGGAAACTGTATCGTGTGAATTTACTGAGCGCCGTTCGAAGCTATCATTGACTAGTGATTTGCTTTCCAGGTTGACCAATGCTGTTGAGATATGTGATCCTCCGATGTCACAACCTACTACAATTTTATTACTCATTAACGTGTTTATAATTTTTAATGGAACGTGAGGCAAATATAATTAAAGCGTTTTAGCAAAAAAATAAAGCTGCAAAATATTATATATTTTTTTTAAGAAAATGTCATTTCGACAGCAATTATAGTTGATTTGACTAACAGACGAGTATCATCGCTTACGAATTAGGGATATCTAAAGCTTGCGTTGAGATTTGAACTATTCATTGTCAACATTTTATAACGCTTCAGTGCCTGTATATAATAATAATCAGCATAAGGCAATGGCACATCCACTTCAGCCATAACGGGAATATAGCCTGCGCCATGCATTAAGATAAAACCGCCATTAGCTCCCAAAAGCGCAGTATATTCGGGAGATGCCAAGGTTTCGAGCATTGCTTCACCGGCTTTGAAGTATGTTTTACCGTTGTTGGTACTATAGCCACTTAACTCCAAAAAAGCGGCCGACATAATTGCTGCGGCAGAGGCATCTCTATAAGTATTAGGAATATCCGGGGCATTAAAATCCCAATATGGCACTTTATCTTTTGGTAAGTTTGGCTCATTCAGGATGTACTCTGCAATATGTTCGGCATAGTTCAAATAGGTTGGATTGCTTGTTTCCCTATAGAGTACGGTAAAACCATATAATGCCCAAGCCTGCCCCCTTGCCCAGCAAGACTCGTCGTTGTAGCCCTGCGCATTGCGTTTATGTTTAACCTTCCCGGTTTTGGTATCAAAAGTCACAATCTGACAGGTGCTGTAATCGGGCCGTATATGATTTTTCCAAATCGTCTCGGCCTCGTTGCATGCAGCTTTATAATAAGCGGAATCACCGGTAGCATGCGTAGCCCAGAACAGCAGTTCCAGATTCATGAGATGATCGATGACAACAACAAATTCTTTATCATTTTGTCTAGTATCCCAAGAACGAATGGCTTTCACTTTAGCGTTATATCTTTTCATCAGCGTTTTGGCACTGGCTACAAGTGTTTTTTGATAAGATACCTGTGGATCTATTTTCATCGCTGTACCGAAACTATTGTACATGATGGCCCCGAGGTCAGCCAATTTATCATTTGTCTGCTGTTTAGCTAAGAGCTTTAACGTTCGCCGCGCTTCTTTGAGTAAGACACTATCATTAGTTTCTTCAAAAAGGGCCCACAATGTTCCGGGATAAAAACCACTTGTCCACCAATCTGAACCGCTCGTTTCGAGGAAATTATTTGCCTTAACGTAAGTTTTTGGCAATTTATCTTCCGGCAACTCTTCCATGAGTAGCTTGTACTGTGTACTTGCATGTTTGAAGCGTTGTTCAATTGTTTCCGTGAGTGATTTATTCCCCTTTGTCGCGACTTGCTTACCGGTAGAGCAGCCGCCGATCGCAAGAAGAAATAGCAGTAGTTGTAAAAGGTTTCTTTTGATTAATTTTCTTATCATGCTTGAACTCTGTACCGAAATCCCGGATATAAAAAAGTGCAACCCTATGATGGGTTACACTTTTCTTATAACGTCGTCTTATGCTTTTTGTTGTATGGTTGATTAATCTTCGTTGCAATCATAAAAAAAGATTTTATTAATCAATTTCTTATCAAATATTTGCTCTTTTATCTTTGAAAGAAAAGAGCAGATAGATTCACTGATGGACCTCTTACCAGGTGTTGCAAGGGAATAGATAAACCGAAGCACCTTGCCAATAATCAAGCGGAGATGTATAAAAAAATTCTTTTACCGCCCCATCCAACCACCATCTACGGTCAAAATCGTACCATGAACATAGTCGGCCGCTTTAGAGGCCAGAAATACAGTCGGTCCCTTAAAATCATCGGGGTCACCCCACCTTCCTGCGGGGATTCGCGCCAGAATAGATTGGCTTCTTTCTTCATCAGCCCGAAGTGCTGATGTATTATCCGTTGCGATATAACCGGGTGCTATCGCGTTGACATTGACGCCACTACCGGCCCATTCATTAGCAAAAGCTTTGGTCAATTGTCCGACAGCACCTTTTGACGCTGCGTAACCGGGCACGTTAATTCCTCCCTGAAAAGTCAGAAGCGAGGCTGTAAATATAATTTTTCCGCTTCCTCTTTGGACCATATCCTTTCCGAATTCACGTGTAATAATAAACTGGGCAGTTTGATTAATGGCTATAATTTCGTCCCAGTATTCATCGGGATGCTCTGCGGCCGGTTTTCTAAGGATATTACCTGCATTGTTCACAAGGATGTCAATACTTTCGTGATCAGCTTTAACCTTCGCTATGAATTGATAAATGGCATTCCGATTTGAAAAATCACACTGATAGGCATAAAATTTACGACCCAGGGCTGTCACCTCTTTTGCGACCGTACTGTCGGATAATTCAAGGGTCGCCGATACACCGATAATGTCTGCACCGGCTTCCGCCAATGCTATAGCCATTGCCTTACCGATCCCCCTTTTGCAGCCTGAAACCAAGGCAAGTTTCCCTTTAAGATCAAATTTATTGAGTATAGACATATTTTTATTTTATTGAAATGCTTAACGGATTATTTACTTTTTCTTTATAGGATGTTAAATATTGTTCCCATTCATTCGCATTGTGAATCTTTCCTGCCTTATCCCAAGCGCCGCCGTTGTAATAAACCAAAGGTTGGTCGGCAATCGCACTAAAATGTGCCAGCAATTGACCTTCATTTTCGGTGATTTCAGGTAGATCCGTTTGCCCGAGCACCGCTATGCCCAAGGTTCCATCTTCGCCATGAGGAGGTTCCCAATAGGCTGCGATACCTTTGCTCAGGTTTTTTATAATCTTCCCCCCTTCTTCCTGACGAAGCACTATACCTGCCACTAGCGGAAGCTTCCCACCGCCCTCGAAATGATAAAGTAGCTCCACTCTATTCAATTGTGAACCAGCATCTAAGGTAATTGTTTTAGTAAGAGACACGACACGATCGTTCACTTGCCAAGGTTCATAACTTAGCCGAAAGGTAGTGCGCAACGGGCCGTTGTCCAGCACTTCATGCTTACGGTAATGCTTTGAATAAATTATTTTATCGGCTGCATAGGGAGCTATATCACCGGCACCTAAGGTCATACCAACGGAATAATAATCCAATCCACCGCCATGATCTTTATGGTAGTCGCCGGTTTTATACCACTCATCGACAACTAATTTTTCCGTTCGCTTCGCCCAAATATCAAGCCCCTGTGCATCATCCGGCCTTCCTTCTAAGGCTTTACCATACATCCGGAAAGCGATTCTGTCATTTTCCCACGCGAAATCATCGTATCGTTCCGGTACGTAGCGGGCAAATGTCTTTGCCGTGACCGCGGCGGGCTCCCCCGACACGGCATGGAGTCTGACTTCACTGTTTGCAGGGATCGCTATCCAGATCAACACATTTACAATACTATCGCTGCCCTTTTTCTCCAACTGATAAGCATATTCCTTGCCTTTCTCATCAACCAGTTTGAAGCGTTTAGGTGCAGAATGGATATTGTATACCTTTAAAAATTCCCGGTAAGGGATGCTGGCCAATTCCTCACGATCAACTGCTAAAGTGTTAGCTATTACCAGCTGTTTTCCTACTTTATCTTTATTATTACAGGAAAGTAGGCCGACCATCATTATAACAAACGCCAGCCATTTATTTTTCTTGTCCATCTTTAATCGGATAACCTGCATGTACTACCTAAGTTCTGTAATGGCACATCCATCCATATCTCCATAATCCATATTTTCGCCCGCCATTCCCCATATAAAGGTGTAATTAGATGTAGCTGCTCCGGCATGTACCGACCAAGGTGGTGATATGACGGCCTGTTCATTCTGCATCCATATATGTCTGGTTTCTTGCGGTTGTCCCATAAAATGGCAAACCGCCTGACCTTGTGGGACCTCGAAATAACAATACACTTCCATACGTCTATCGTGCGTATGTGCAGGCATTGTATTCCAAACACTACCGGTTTTAAGCTCGGTCATTCCCATTTGAAGTTGACATGTCTCCACCACACTTGACACCAATAATTTATTTATAACTCGATGGTTCGCTGTTTCCAAACTTCCCAATTCGACTATTTCGGCATCCGCCTTCGTCACTTTCTTGGTAGGATAGGCATGATGTGCCGGAGCCGAGTTTATGTAGAATTTAGCCGGGTTATTTTGGTCTTTACTAGCAAAAATCACCTCCTTCTTTCCTTTTCCAATATACAATGCCTCCTTGAAGCCAATATCAAATGATTCACCATCTACTTTAACAATACCGGCACCACCTATATTAATTAATCCAAGTTCTCTCCGTTCCAAAAAGTAAGGTGCTTTCAATGGATCGATGGTTTCTAAAACTACCTCCTGTGCAATAGGCATGACACCGCCAGCAATATATCGGTCGTAATGGGTATATACCAACGTGATTTTGTTTTCTTCAAATAATCTTTCAATTAAGAAATTACTTCTCAAGGCCTCCGTGTCCATGCCTTTCGTTTCGGTTGGACTCGAAGCATAACGGGTTTCATACGTAGTGCTCATTATTTCAGTTTTTATTTTTTTACTAACTAATTGGCGTTTTATTGGGCTAATATAAAAGAAAGTCAGGAAAGGCGCAAACGTTTACATTGGTTAATATGGTCAAGTAGCTTAGCATATATGCAGTGGTCTAGTTGATTGGAGTAATCCGTTTGATGTTTTATTCTTTCACGTACAGTTTTAACACACGTATGGCATTATCATATGGATCTTTTTCAGGTAATGAAATCGTAACTCCCTTGTTTCCATCACTCTTTACATTTCTCATCTCTCCCGTTTCTACCAATTGACAGTTCTGAATCTTATCTTTAGCTATAGCAAGCTTTAAGGTGTTATCAGGAAGTTCATCCAGTATATGCGCATAGATAATTTGGCCACCTTCTATTCTCTTTTGAGTAAGAACGACTCCCTTGTTTGTTGGTACGTCACGAAGCGGTTGCGTGGCATATACTGCTTCACCGTGAGTAAGCATCCATGCCCCCATTTCCCGTAACCGTCTAATGGCCGGAGGCGGAAGCGTACCGTCCGGTTTAGGGCCAATATTAAGTAAATAATTTCCTCCCTTACTTGCATTACTTACCAAGTAACGTAACATTTGTCCGGATGATTTCCAGTTAAAATCCTTACTATGCCATGCCCAGGTATGATTCATGGTTGCAGGCGTTTGCCACGGTTTATCGAGCAATTGTTTGGGATAGGCATTATCCATCATCTCCAAAAAATCGATCTCGTTTCCGGGGTCATGCATGGCTATACGTCCATTGATCAAACATTTACTGCTTAATTTTCGAACTAAATGAATCAGCTCATCTCTTCGGGCAGGTGTAATCAATTCCTTCGCCTCCTCGTCCCAAGTATCAAACCACAATAAATCAGGGTCATAGCGTTCGATTAATTCCTGAACTTGCGGCAGGCTCTTCTCTTTCCAATATTTTTCGAAATCACGGCTTTTTCTTGCGGGTTTCCAGTAAGGAATAGCGCCATTGGGATGTTCCCAATCCTGCCAATGCGAATAGTAAAAGCCATATTTCAAACCGTATTTTTTACAGGCATCTACAAGCTCTCCTAAAATATCCCGGCCCCTGAGCGGTGTAGCCGCTATATCGTAATTTGAGACATTTGAGTCCCATAATGCAAACCCATCATGGTGCTTGGCAGTTATCACAAAATACTTCATCCCTGCGTTCTTCGCTTCCTTAATCCATTCATCTGCATTGAAACGACTTGGGTTAAATTTTTCGACTAAGGCTTGGTATTCGTTATTGGGAATCTCTAAACGTTGCTGTATCCATTCGGCATACCAGCTTTTTCCGTTTGCAAGTGCTGTATCCGGCATTGTTCTTCCATTGTAGGTACCACCCAATATGCTGTAAAGCCCCCAATGGACAAACATACCGAACCTTGCTTCTTTAAACCAGCTAATTTTCTCGACTTCTTTTCTCGATACCTCTTGCGCAATCACTGAGTAATAAAGGCCAAGTAAGACGAGTATCATACTGAAAAATCGTTTCATCCTTATTAATTTTAACTTACACCATCTCCTAATAACTCACCTGAATTTGGCATGCTCTATAAATACCAATCTTTATAACGTTTAAGCGCTTCCAAAAAATAATAATCTGCATAAATAATTGGTCTATCGATCTCAGAATTTAATGGAAAGGCGCCCGTGCTATGCTGCAGAAGAAAACCACCATTTTCGCCAAATTTAGATCGGTAAGTATCACTTGCTAAAGAACGCAACATCTGCTCTGCACTTTTCAAATACAAGCGTTTTTTATCCCCCTCTACATATTGCCCGAGTTCCAACAATGCGGAAGCTATAAGTGCACCGGCAGAGGCATCTCGTTCAGCATAAGGCATGAAAGGCGCATCGAAGTCCCAGTAGGGGATTTTGTCTTCCGGAAGATTGGGATGATTCAAGATAAAGGCGGCAATGCCTTCTGCTTGTTTCAAATAGGCTTCATTTTTCGTATCTCTGTACATGAGTGTATACCCATAAAGCGCCCAGCCTTGCCCCCTTGCCCAAGCAGAACTATTAGCAGCACCTTGCCAGGTAGCTTTTCTGCGTACCGTTCCATTGTTTGGGTTATAATCAATTACATGAAAGGAACTGAAATCGGGACGGAAATGATTCTTAAGCGTTGTGTTCGCATGTGTGATCGCGATTTCTTTATATCGCTTATCGCCTCCATGATCGCTTACCCAGTTCAGCATTTCGAGGTTCATCATGTTATCAATGATCACGGGACAGTCCCAGAACTTATTTTTATTCCATGATTGAATCGCTTGAATTTCGGGTCTATAACGCGTTGCTAAAGAGGCAGCCGATTGAAACAGAATATCCTTATAGGCATTGTCACGCGTGATACGATAGGCATTTCCGAAGCTACAAAACATCATGAACCCCAGATCATGGTTGCCGGTAAAAGTTTTATTCGGTTCAATCAATTTTAGCGTTCGCAAAGCCTCTTGATGGATAGTTTCATCTTTTGTTTGCTCATAAATCAACCATAATGATCCCGGATAAAAACCGCTGCACCACCATTGAATGTCGCGCGCGTCGATTTTGCCTGTTTTCGGATCCCAATTTTGAGGCAACTTTTCAGATGGTATATTATTGGCGAGCACTTTATATTGTGCTCTTGCAAAATCAAAGTTTGCTTGAATCAGTTCTTTCATGCTTTTAGTTTGCGCGAAAGACTGTATACCTGATAGCATGATGCTTATAAGTATAAAAACCGGCTTGATTATTTTGGCCATCGTTATATTGGTTAAGTGTTTGGATTATGACGGCCAAAATAGTAGAAATAAGTAGTAATTGCAATCGATTACATTACACAATCGTTTGCATAAATTTCACGTTGTCATTCGCCTCACCAATGTTACGGGAACGATTTCTCGCGTATCATTTATAGCCCTTAGGGATTTATCCTTTAACAAGTTCAGCAATTTTTGGGCAACCCGATTTGCCATTTCAACAGGATGCTGGTCGATTGTTGTTATCGGTGGCGAAATAATAGACGCTCTCGGATCGTTTGAATAACCGACAATCTTCAGTTCATCAGGAATTTTTATCCCTTGTTCCCGAGCAAACTCGACAGCCGCTAAAGCGGTTGTGTCGTTTGATGCAAAAATGCCGTCAGGTCGCTCCTTACCGACAAATATCTGCCTTAGGCTATTCCACGCATTTTCCGCCGTAAGTTCTTGATAGAAACACCATTTCCTTTCAAGTTTTATTTTCGCTTTGTCTAAAGCATGTTGAAAACCTTCCGTTCGTTCCTTATAGATACTACATGACAACGGTCCCGAGATATAAGCAATTTTTGAACAGCCGGTTTCTATCAGATGATTGCCGGCCAACAAA
This sequence comes from Olivibacter sp. LS-1, assembly GCF_008245145.1. GTDB lineage: Bacteria > Bacteroidota > Bacteroidia > Sphingobacteriales > Sphingobacteriaceae > Olivibacter > Olivibacter oleidegradans. The sequence continues at coordinate 130,375 of NZ_CP041643.1, forward strand.
CCACCACGATAATCGTCGCCTTTGATAATATGCGCTGCATAGGTTTTTGTTGGAACCCGATCGTAAAAAATTAAGGGGATGCCCTGTTTAGTGAAACCATCGAAGTGCTTATAATCCTCTGTGTACAACGCTAACGAAACGACCAAGGCGTCTACTCGTGAAGAGTATAAGGTTGCGGCCAGCTTCTGTTCGATCGATTCGGAATCATTCGACTGGCAAACCATTAAGCTATATCCCTCTTCCTGCAACCTATTCTGTAAAGCGGTAATAAAAATCGCATGGAAGTACATGGAGATTCTGGGCACAATCATTCCAATGATATTAGAGCGCTTATTTCTTAACGACGAGGCCATGCTATTGTGCCGGTAGCCTAATTCCTCTGCCTTATCCTTCACCCGTTTCCGTGTTGCTTCACTTATTCGAGGATTATCATTTAATGCTCTCGAAACGGTTGCAGCCGAAACGTTCAAGGCCTCTGCTATATCAACAATGCTAATTTCGGACTTATCCGGTTTATGTTCTCTCATAAAACCCAAACATGGAGTCTACATTTAGTTAATATTGGCCAGTACTTAATAAAACGAGCGTGCAGGCATAAACAGGTTCAATTCCATTGGTTTTCGCCAATGCAGCAAGCTCATCGTTTTCTGTACCTGGGTTAAATATAATACGTTTAGGCTTAGTTTTCATAAGATAATCATAATATTGTCCTTGCAGTTTCGGCCCAATATAAAGGGTGACGGTATGAATATCGTGTAAAGGCTCTCCGGGCGGGACAATATCTACTCCTGCTACTGCGCCCTTTTTGATTCCCACATTAACAATTTCATGGCCAGCTGCCACCAAGCGATTCGCGGCTAAATAAGCATATCGCGCCGGGTTAGTAGTAGCTCCTAATATAAGGGTTTTCATATTCTTTGTCTATTTATTTGTTATTCGTCGTTGGTTATTAGTTATTGGTTATTGGTTGTTCGTTATTGGTTGTTCGTTATTGGTATTGCTTTAGGCTTTACCACCTTGCTATAAGCAAGCATTAGGCCGCACGCCATGGGCCTCACTCCTTTAACGCTACACCCCACACCTTTTACTTCACACCTTATTCCCTATCTCCTATTCTACTAACACAATTCATGCCATCGATAGCCGCCGAAACAATTCCGCCCGCATAACCTGCTCCTTCGCCACAGGGGTATAAACCTTCGATCTCGGGGTGTTGTAAAGTATCTTTATCTCTAGGAATGCGTATCGGAGAAGAAGTTCTGGATTCGACACCAACCAACACGGCCTCATTTGTATAATAGCCTTGCATTTTTTTTCCAAAAAGTGGCAAGGCGCCTTTTAGTGCCTTATATATAAAGTTCGGAAGCAACTCTTCTAATTGAACGGATTTCAATCCAGGCTTATAAGAATTTATAGGTAAATCGGCTGACAATTTTCCTTCTACAAAGTCTATCATTCGTTGTGCGGGCGCCACCAGTTGTCCACCACCCAGGTCATATGCTTTTCGCTCGACTTGTTGCTGAAATGCGAGTAAAGCAAAAGGATTTGTGTGCGCCCCTGCAACGTCTTCCAAGTTCACCTGAACAACTGTTCCTGAATTCGCGTAGGGATTATTTCGTTTAGATGGCGACCATCCGTTCACTACAATCTCGCGCTCACCGGTAGCACAAGGTGCAATGATGCCGCCAGGACACATGCAGAAGGAAAACACGCCTCGATTGTCAATTTGCTCAACCAGGCTGTAGTAGGCCGGTGGCAGGTGCTCACTCCGTATCGAACAATGATATTGGGCTTGATCGACAATTTCCTGGGGATGTTCAATGCGCACGCCCAGAGCAAATGGTTTTGCCTCAACCAACCATTTCTTCCGTTCAAAAAGATAGAAAATATCTCTCGCCGAATGCCCTGTAGCTAAAATGACATGATTACCAACTACCTCTTCCCCATTGTGTAAAACAACGCCTTGTAATTTCTTATTCTTAACGACCATATCGACTACCTTGGAGTCGAAACGTATTTCTCCTCCAAATAAAATGATCTTTTCGCGAATAGCTTCTATAATATGTGGTAGTTTGTTCGTTCCGATATGCGGTCGAGCGTCCACAAGGATGTCCGGCGTAGCACCGTGATCGACGAGGATTTGCAGAACCTTTTGCACATCACCCCTTTTATTAGAACGTGTATACAACTTTCCATCGGAATAAGTACCCGCCCCCCCTTCACCAAAACAGTAGTTCGATTCCACGTTAACTAAACCTGCTTTGTTAATCGCCGCTAAATCACGACGCCTGTCTTTCACGGCTTTGCCCCGTTCCAAGACAACTGGTTTGAAACCTAGCTCCAAACATTGCAGGGCTGCAAATAACCCTGCCGGTCCAGCACCTATAATAATAACGGGTTGGCTTTTTGAAACGTCGTGATAATTAATTTTCGGAACGGTTAAGGTTACTGCTTCATCGATATAGACAACAAGGCGTAATCGGTAAACTACTTTTCGTCCGCGGGCATCAATTGATCTTTTTCTGATTTGAAGCGATTGGATACGTTTCGGTGTTACCTTAAGTTGTGCGGCCGCCTGTCGGAGGATGAAGTGATCGTCCGAAATATTTTCGGGATTCACCGCTAATTCGATTTCTTTTTGCATACTATATTGCCCGGTTGTTATCCAGGATATACAAAGGTAAAAAATTTTGTTGTCAGTCATTTATCTCAAGATAAATCCTCCGAGATTTGACTTTTAATGTAAAGAGGTTGTTGTTTAAATTAAAAGAACGTTTTTGTTTTTCTTTTTATTCGTTATTGTTTGTTTTAAAAAGCACTCATGCTACTTCGTGGTTTCCGCAAAAAAGAAACAGAATCTCATCGCTTGGAAGTTTGCTACAACGGTAGTGCATCAACTTGCAAGCCGCAAACTTCCTAGGTGATATTTTAGCAGAACGGAAGGCTTCTACTTTTAACCCGACTTATTAGCTTTAGCCCAGTACTATAGCCTTGTGCGCGGGAGAAGCGGCCTTGGAGGATACCGACGCAACGGGCAGCAAAGCATTTGCACCTCTGTTCATTGTGCAGTATCCAAGCGGATTGAGGAAGTGAAACGGCTCCAATATGCGCCGTTGATGCTTTGCCATCAGGTGCAAGGTAGCCTACACACGCCTTGATCTTTTGTAACTTTTGGATCAAACCAAAAGTTAAATAAAAAAGGTCAAGAAACCTTCCCGTTAAGTAAAGCTTGAATGCCTTAAAAAAACGAAAACTTAATGAAAAGAAAGAAAGAAGTTAAAATAAACGTTCTTTTAAAATCATTCCATCATGAAAATAATACGTATTAACCTGAGAAAGCCGGACTGACAAAACCAGTTGTTTATAATAAATGGCAGAACATTTGCTATAGCAGAATAAGTTCCGGAGATAATATCAACGGAGGTTACTTGTAGACGGCTAATTTGTATTTGTATTCGTGAATAACAAGCATTTTACATAAGTTTGTTAAGCAGGTAAAAATGATCAACATTAAAAGAAAAGACAATGATTAAAAGATTTATTTTTGGTTTAGTTGGCTTGATTGCCACCTTATCGCTGAGCTCATGTGGCTACAATAGTATGGTTAAATTGGATGAGAATGTTCAATCCAAATGGGCTGAGGTGGAGAATGCCTATCAACGTCGCGCCGACCTGATTCCGAATTTGGTGAATACCGTAAAAGGTGCTGCCAATTTCGAACAGCAAACATTAACAAGTGTAGTGGAAGCGCGTGCGAAAGCGACATCCATTAATATCGATCCATCGAACCTAACACCGGAAGCCATAAAAAAATTCGAAGACGCCCAGGGCGCTCTTACAGGATCATTAAGTCGTTTAATGGCTGTAGCGGAAAACTATCCTGAGCTAAAAGCCACTGAAAGTTTTCAGGGTTTACAGGCTCAACTAGAAGGAACAGAAAACAGGATTGCCGTTGCGCGTCGTGGCTTTAATGAAGCGACACAACAATACAACTCGACAATCCGCTCTTTCCCGAATAATTTGATGGCTGGTATCTTTGGCTTCAAAGCAAAGGGCTATTTCACCTCTCAAGCCGGTGCGGACAAAGCGCCTGAAGTGAAATTTTAAACGATAATGTACCACACGGAAGGCTCGCCTGAGGGCAAGCCTTTCACACTTTAACCTTCGGAAAGAGATGAATATTTTCAATAGTGAAGAACAAGAACACATTGCACATGCGATTGGTTTAGCGGAGGCAAATACCTCCGGAGAAATCCGCATTTGTGTGGAGAAAAGATGCGATCAGGAAGTACTTTCTCGTGCAGCAGCGTGTTTTAACCAACTTGGTATGCACAAAACCAACCTGCGCAATGGTGTACTCATTTACCTTTCTGTTGACGATCATAAATTTGCCATTATAGGCGATGCCGGTATCAACAATAAAGTTGAACCTGACTTTTGGGACACTACAAAGGATAAAATGCTGGCCTATTTCAAGACTGGCAATTTAGTAGAAGGTATAATAGCGGGCATTGAATCTGCCGGAAGCAAACTTAAAGTTCTATTTCCACGTGAACATGACGATGTAAACGAACTGCCTAATGATATTGTGTTTATGAATCGTCCAAAATAAAGCAAACATGAGAGCTTACCAGACCTTGTTCTTTTCTTTTATATTCTTTTTATCAACTTTAGTAAAAGCTCAGGATTTCCCTCCCCCGTCCAGAACATTGGTGACCGACTTTACCGGTACGCTAACGGATGCTCAGCGGCAGCAGCTTGAAAGTAAGCTAGTTGCTTTTGCTGACACCTCTTCAACGCAAATAGCCGTTGTGATTATGCGTTCGGTAGGTGATTACGACATAGCCGACTATGGAGTACGACTAGCCCAGCAATGGGGTATTGGAACAAAAGGTAAAGATAATGGGATTTTGTTGCTTGTTGCCAAGGAAGACAGAAAAGTAACTATCCAAACCGGTTATGGTGTAGAGGGTGCCGTACCCGATGCCATCGCTTTTCAAATTATTCGAAATATTATTACACCTGCATTTAGGCAGGGCGACTATTTTACAGGAATTAATCGGGCTACAGATGCGCTCATCTCTTACACGAAAGGAGAGTTTAAAGCTGAACCACGTAAGAACAGAGGAGGAGGTGGAAGCGGTGGACTCATCCTAACTGTGATTATAATTGCTGTTATCATTAGTTTACTTGCCAGCAGAGGTGGGGGCAAAGGGGGCGGTGGGCAAGTCATCGGTGGCCGTGGTGCATCTGATCTATTCTGGCTTACCATGTTAAGCGGCATGGGACGCGGAGGAAACCGGGGTGGAGGATTCGGTGGCGGCGGTGGCGGAGGCTTTGGTGGTGGAGGTGGAGGCTTCGGCGGCTTTGGAGGAGGAAGCTTTGGTGGCGGAGGCTCCAGTGGAAGTTGGTAGGTAGTTGAGTAGTTAAGTGGTTGAGTAGTAGTAGTAGTAGTAGTAGTAGTAGTCGCATTGTCTTTAGAAGCGTTATCGGAACAACAAACAACGAGCATAACCATAACTGATAACGCCCAACTCAAAGAAATACTGCTAGTAACAGAAAACTGATAGCTTAAAAATGTTAAAACGAGATTCTTTAACCGCACAAATGCAGCAACTAAGCCATACACTGGCAAAGGTGAAAAGGCTGATCATAGAAGACCATGAACCAAAAGCACTGGAAGAGGTAATTTATACTTTAGAACACTATTATGGTACTTCCCAAAAAGCATTGGTTGCCATATCCACTGATGTGTTTATGGATCAAATCCGAGAACAAGCTTATAAGGCAGAAGAATTGAATATGCTAGCGGCCTTCTTAGATGAGCTTGCAGGCCTTAATGATGATGAAGAAACGAGAAAGAACCTATGGGCTAAAGTTATTGCGCTTTATGATTTCATCGAAGAAGAATTTCAAACACTTTCTTTTGATCACATTGCAAGAAGAAATATTTTAGTTAGGGCACTCGGTATGGAGTAATTATTTTGGGTCAAACTAGGTTGTTCGGTATCAATCGTGATATTTAGCTATATTTAGCATCTAAAATGATCGTATCATTTCTACACTTCAACAAACAGAATACATGATTCTTAAACTAGCTTTATAAACTTTTATGAACTTAAAAATCAAAATGTTGATCCTTTCGTGCATGACATGTCATTTAGTAAGCGCACAGACGGGTGATTTCCAACCCATTTACCCAAACGGCAAGATTCCCAATGAACGACCGGATAAAACGGCGGTAACAGAAGTAAGTGAGATAGGAAAGGATGGCATCGAGCGAATATCGTCAGTCAGTATCCCGGCGATAAAGTATTATGCACCAAATAAGCGCAAAAGTAAGGGGTCTGCCATTATTATTTGTCCAGGCGGCGGTTATGGCATTTTGGCCATGGGACATGAAGGGGATCAAATAGGCAAAAAATTTGCAGAGAACGGTATTGCTGCTTTTGTTCTAAAATATAGGTTGCCCAACGAAGCTTTGATGCAGGATAAGAGCATTGGCCCCCTACAGGATGTCCAACAAGCATTCAAACTTGTTAGGGAGCAGGCTGAAACGTATGGTATCAATCCACAAAAAATCGGTATTATCGGTTTTTCTGCGGGGGGGCATTTGGCCTCTTCGGCAGGTGTACATTATCAAGATGTTAAAATTGATAATCCAAAGAAAACCAGTCTTCGCCCCGATTTTATGTTACTGATCTACCCCGTTATTAGTATGGACTCCGGCATTACACACGGCGGCTCGCGTAATAATTTGCTAGGAAAAATGCCGAACAAGGAGATGGTAAACTATTTTTCCAATGAAACACAAGTTACTTCAGATACGCCACCTACCCTTTTGGTCCATGCAGAAGATGATACCGCTGTTCCGATTGCCAATAGCAAACGCTTTTACGAAGCATTACAAAAACAGCAGGTCCCTTCCAAGCTAATCACTTATCCTCATGGAGGACATGGCTTTGGTTTACACAATAAAACAACCACTGACAAATGGTTTGACCATGCCTTGGTATGGTTACATGAAATAGGCTTTTAGTGGTAATCAAGATAGTTTCTGAAATGTCCGCCACCAAAGGTCGGGCATTTCGCCTTCTATGGCTAATAGATAATCTTCATATCGGCAAGGCACTAAATGAAAACGCTCGTTTACTGACTTTGTATTAGGGTAAGGCACCTGCATCCACCAACGATCTGTTTTTTTACTTTTTATGAAAACCAATTCATAGCTATCATCGTTTAATGAAGCACGATAAGTAACATAAGATGATTTTGGTTGTAGTGGAAAATCTTTCTTTCTGTTATAGAAGCCGTCAATAAAATACCAGATCATTTGGGCTAATAACATGGCAGTTTGTCCATTTTGATCGTATGCAGGATTAAACTCGTAAAAGCCGATAGAACTTAACTTATCACTCATCCCAGCGTAGCGACATAGCTGACAGGCTTCTTCACCATAGAAACCGTTTGGTGTTGCATTTGCATTGGCTGCAGCATCAGAAGAACGAACAGCACTGATATCGAAGCTTAATAAGTCGGCATTTCTGATAACAGGTTCTGCCTGATCCGTTTTTCCGGTAAACAAGCCAAGACGATAGGAATCAAAATAGAGCTTATCCATCACTTTCAGACTATCTTGACTTACGAAGTAGGTTTGATACCCTATGTTACTATAATTAAAAAGATAGTTCGGCTGGTGTAGTAATATTTTGGTTAGGTAGGTTTGTGACGTTGTTTCACTTTCATTTTCAATAGATTCGTCTAAGTCGAAATGTGAATCAATCACCACCAGGTCCACTTTTTGCTCGAGTTTTTCATAACCTTGGAATTGTGCGTAGGTCAGATCCTGCCCTCCTCCGATAATAATCGGAATAATGTTCTTTTTTATTAACTCTTCTACCACTATTTTCAGGGCAGCATACGTATCGCTTATCCGCTCACCTGCTTGTATGTTTCCAAAATCAGCAATTCGCAAGAGGTAATCACCGCGGTGCAAGCTATACAATTTTTCACGCACATGATCAGGAGCAAGTGCACACCCTTGATTAGCGATTGCTCGGCGATCTTCCGCTACACCAATGATGGCTAAATCAAAAGCCTCCTCTTCTTGATCCGGGAATTTCGTTTCAAAAGCCTTTATATGCGCTCCAAGCTGACTGGTCAAGAAGCCATGCGGAGGGGTTAATTGCTGAACATCAATAGGAGAAAAAAAATCGATCAATGACATGAAAAAAGGATTAGCTAATGCAATTTACTTTAAGATTGTGCAAATATCCATTTATTAACTTACTTTTGAAAGTATTAATGATCAATCTATAGGAAATAAGACGGTGATATTAGTTACTGGTGGAACAGGATTTTTAGGTTCAACGCTTCTTAGACGATTACTCGCCGAAGGAAATACGATTCGGGCGATCAAACGTCAAACTTCAGTCATTCCTAATGATCTTCTTACACATCCAAACCTGCAGTGGCTGGAAGCCGATATTAGCAATTATTTTGAACTGGAAGACGCCTTTGACGGAGTTAAGGAGGTCTATCATTGTGCAGCAATGATTTCTTTCGATCCAAAAGACAAAAAGAAAATCGTTGCAGTCAATAGCAGCAGCACGGCCCACATTGTCAACCTGTGTATACAATACGGTGCCCGTCTATTACACGTTAGCTCGGTAGCTGCTATTGGTAAGCCGAAGCCACCACAGCTGCTCTCCGACGAAAATGACATTTGGGAATTTGACGGTTCACAGAATGGTTATGCCATTTCAAAATATGAAGCAGAAATGGAAGTTTGGCGAGGCACGGTAGAGGGTTTGGATGCCGTCATCATGAACCCTTCGCTGATTATTGGTTGTCAAAGCGGCCAGGAAAACACCGGTGCAATTTTTAAGCTTTTGAAAGATGGCCTGCGGTATTACCCGGAAGGCAGTGTAGGTCTGGTGGATGTGGAAGACGTTGCCAGAGCCGCGATCATTTTAATGAACAGTAAGGATATCCAAGCAGAGCGTTTTATTATTAACAATGAAAATATGACGTACCAAGAGCTCTTCCGCATTTGCGCGAATTACCTTGGTAAACCTGCACCCAATAAATTAGCAACCAGGGGCATGTTGGGATTAGCATGGAGGGCGGCGAAGGTTTTATCATGGTTTACCGGCCGACAACCGGGATTAACGCACGACACTGCGCATGCGGCCCGTGAAAAGCAAGCCTATTCCAATGCAAAATTTAAAGAGAAGATAGGCTTTTCATTTAAGCCTATTAGCGAAACGTTAAAAGAAATTTGTGAACATATTTAGATAGGCGGAAGTTCTTCTCTCGCCTATCTTTAAAGATTAATCCCATTACGGACATGAAACATTATTACATCATTGATTTCGACAGTACATTTACACAAGTTGAAGCACTTGATGAATTGGCCCGGATTTCCCTTGAACATCATCCGGCCAGAGAATTGATCTACACGGAAATTGAACGCTTAACCAACGCGGCAATGGAGGGCAACATTTCTTTCCGAGAGAGCCTTGCGGGCCGAGTGAAGCTTCTCCAGGCTAACAAATCGCATCTGGAGAAATTGATCAGTACCCTCAAAAAGAAAGTGTCTTCATCTTTCTCTCGAAATCGTGTGTTTCTCCGTGAGCATAGTGAAGATGTATTGATTGTTTCCGGCGGATTTAAAGAATTTATAACCCCCGTAGTAACTCCGTACGGTATAAAAACAGAAAATATTTATGCCAATACATTCATTTTTGATGAGGATGGAAATATCGTCGGTTACGATGAGAGCAATCCCTTATCAGATGAGGGAGGTAAGGTAAAATTGCTCAAGACAATGAATCTTGACGGCACTATTTATGGTATTGGTGATGGTTATTCGGACTTCCAATTAAAAGAATCGGGTCTGATTGAAAAGTTCTATGCCTTCACAGAAAACATTGAACGCAAATCGGTATCAGAAAAAGCAGACCATATCACACCTAGCTTGGACGAATTTTTATACGTCAATCATTTACCCAGAGCTATTTCATATCCAAAAAATCGCATTCTTTGTCTTATTGTTGGCGACGTTCCGGAAATTGCTATCCATCTGCTTAGGAGAGATGGTTTTTCTATCCGCCATAAAGAAACATTAGAAGAGAAATATGTAAAAGATGTCGGAATGCTTCTTTTGGCGAACGGTATAGATATCACCGATGAGCAACTTTCGCAGGCAGAGAAACTGAAAACCATTGGCTATCTCGGAAACAGTAAAGGTCACATTAATCGGGAGCTATGTAATGAAATGGGAATCGTTCTTTTTGACGACAAGAAGGATAAAAAAAGAAGTGGCGAGTTTATTCCTAAAAGAATGGCCGACTTCATTAATAAGGGAGATACAGCCATGAGCCGTAATTTTCCAAACATGCAATTGCCACGCATTCATCAAGCACATCGTCTTATCCATATTCACAAAAACGTCCCGGGAATTATGGCGCAAATAAACAATGTGTTTGCTCAGCACCATATTAATATCGTTGCACAATTCTTAATGACAAAAGGAAATATCGGTTATGTAATAACGGATATTAGTAAAGGCTATGATGATACGCTTTTAAAAGAGCTTAGGCAGATTACTACAACTATTAAGCTTCGGATTTTATATTAGCGCCTTGTCTTTGAAAAGGAACGCTTTTGTTTTTCTTTTTTGCGGAAAAAAGAAAAACAAAAGCGTTCCTTTAACATAACATTCCTATGGCTTTCTCAAAGCGAAACTCTTTCCTATTGAAGTATTTCAGCTAATTTGGCATGCAGTTCTTCTCCTCGTAGATTTTTTCCGACAATTTTTCCCTGTGGGTCAATCAAAAAATTGGCAGGTATGCCTCGTACGCCATAGAGTTGAGCCGCTGCATTATTCCAAAACTGCAGGTCGGAAACCTGTGTCCATGCCAATCCGTCATCGGAAATAGCTTTTAACCAAGCATCCTTTCCATTTGGTCTGTCCAGAGAAACGCCCAAAATAGTAAAATTTCTATCTTTATATTTATTAAAGGCCGCTACTACATTTGGATTTTCCTGCCTGCACGGGCCGCACCAGCTCGCCCAAAAATCAATCAAAACATATTTACCTTTGAAAGAGGAAAGGGCCACTGGTTTGCCTGTTGTATCATTCATGGTAAATTCAGGGGCTTGCGCACCGATACTGGTACCTTTTGCTGCATTCAATGATTGTCCGTATTCTGCGCCTATCTTGCTTGTTTGTATGTCTTTTGACAGGCTACTATATAGTTGTTGTGCCTGTTCATAATCTCTCCCGGGATCCAGCGTAGATCGCAAGGTATACATACTAACTAATGAATTTGGTTTGCTCTTAATGAAATCACTTACAATTTGTATTTGCTTCTGTTGTAAACCTTCATAAAGTGCTTGAAACTTCTTCTGAAACTCTTCGGAGTTTCTTTCTTCATCCGATGCTCCATAATATACATTCATGATGTTTGCCTGATCAGCCTTAAGCACATCCATTGCCTTGTTTAAGGTGGATTGATCTACATTTAATGGAGTTCCGCCTAATGTAGCTTTACTTAATGAATCAGCCGATTGCACCGTAATCGTTCCTTTTTCCAAAAAGACAGGAATCATATCGGGTGCTTCCAGTTGCATTACAGGTTCCCCCTTATGGGCTAATACTAAAACAGCGTTAAGCGGCTCTTCTACTGCACCTTTAAACGAAAATGCGCCATTTATGACACTTGTGGAGTCAAGCTGATTAGCTCCGTTTAGGCGATAAGAAATATAAGCCTTCGCCGGAGCATTTACATTTCCTATATTTCCTTTAATCACATAATCTTGCTGTGCATTGGCCCAAAAAGGCAGGGCTGTTAATACACCAATTATTAGTTGTTTCATACATTTCTTTTTATACCGTATAACTTACCACCAAAATAAACAGTAAGTAAACTGTGTTTAACAAAGTATTTCCATTGCTTGTAACCTAAAACAAAAGGCACCCCCTTCTTTACAAAAGTAACATTAAAATTAGGGAACGGAAGAGGGAATGTTTTAATCGCTAAATTTTAGCTAACATGTTACAGAGATGCCTTTGCAAAACCCTTCTGAAAGAATAAACGGTCTTTTTTAACGCGATCGCCCCACAACATGCTACAAGTATTTGCCTTCTTTTCCTTTTTTTTCCTAAATTGCACGGCATACAACTTATATATTTTTACCGTGGCACATTCTTATGAAATTAAAGTTGAGTTAACGAAAGACTCACAATTAGCAAAGGTTGATTTTAACAACCTAAAGTTTGGACAAATTTTATCTGACCATATGTTAGTGGCGGATTACGATGATGGTGAATGGAAAGAGGTCAAGATTGTCCCTTATGCTAACCTTAGTCTGAGCCCTGCCACTTCAGCCCTTCACTACGGGCAGGCTATTTTTGAAGGCATTAAGGCGTATAAATTTGAAGACGGTCGTGTTAGCATTTTTCGTCCGGACAGAAATTTTGACCGCTTTAATAAGTCTGCCGTCCGGTTGGAAATGCCTGAAGTCCCTCGAGAGATCTTTATGGACGGGCTAAAGAAATTGATTGATATTGATCGCAGTTTTGTGCCACCAACTACCGGTGCGTCCCTTTATATTCGCCCGTTTATGTTCGGTACAGAACCGGCTTTAGGTGTTCATCCCTCAAAGTCCTATAAATTTGTGATTATTACGGGGCCGGTTGGCGCCTACTACAATAAGCCATTACGTGTAAAAGTAGAAACCTATTTTACCCGAGCTGCAGCGGGAGGTGTTGGCTTCTCCAAAAATGCCGGCAACTACGCCCTTTCGCTCTATCCTACTCGGTTAGCACAGGACGAGGGCTTCGATCAACTAATTTGGACAGATGCCAAGGAGCATAAATACATTGAGGAAGCAGGCACTGCCAATTTAGTATTTATGTTGGGAGATACGCTTATAACCCCAGGGTCTGAAACTGTTTTACAAGGCGTTACCCGTCACAGCATTATGGATCTAGCTAAGAGCTGGGGAATCAAAACCGAAACACGGGATGTAAGTGTCCAAGAATTAATCGAAGGCATAGAGACAGGCAAGGTAAGTGAAGCTTTTGCTGCCGGTACTGCTGCTACTTTGACACCAATCTCGGAGATAGGATATGAAGGTAAGATTTATAAGCTCAGCGACCCCGCCACCCGTGAGTTTTCGAACAAGGTATTGGACTATCTTAACCAGTTACGTTACGGTAAAGTTGAAGATCCTTTCGGTTGGAACTTCATTGTAGGATAAAGCTAACCATCGGCTATCGGAATCAGCTGATAGCCGATGACTAATCATTGACGTTTAAGACTGTCTTGTTGTTCTTTTTTTTCCTTTTTATGGAATATTCCTTTAAAGAACTTTTTGAGCTTTCCAACTGCCTTATCAGCCTCTTCTGCCGTAGCTGTTAATTTAGCCTCCCGCTTCTTATCAATTCCGACGCTAGCCTTGACCCCTTCAAAGAGGCTCTTCCATAGGAAATTAAAGAAGGAAGCGGTTAAAGGTCGCCTATAATTAATAGGCCCGGGGTGGAATTTCTCGTTCGCGTCGGGATTACTATCATTGATCAGAAATTTATTTGTTAGGATTGACACCATTCCATTTTTAGATTTTGACCCATCGCTCTCTTTGGTTATTATCTGTACCGCCAAGTTTCTATAAAAGAAGTCGACTCGTCCCACTGCTTTGTACTCATTCGCTTTTACATTAAAATGGAGTCGATCAAAATATCCCGACGATACCTCTACCATTGCCAGCGGTTTTGTTAACGGATTTAATGCTTTGGCATTCATTGCTGTTAATGAACCTTTATAAGTAAAAGCCCCGAGCTTATCAAGCATATTAAACCCGAAATTAATATGGAGTTTACCGTTGTTCATGAATTTCGAGTGAATATCAGCGGTCATATAGGGATTATGGATCAGCGCCAGCGAATCGTTCGTTATATTATAAAAAGTGCCATGTGTATTGTGAAAACTTACTGTTCCAATTTGCCCGCTTTTCAGATTATATTCTTGATAAGTAACCAGCGCTTCTTTTAGCGTGAGTGTGTCTATTTTAATCGGAAAAGCCAGTTTTCTTAACTCCTGGTGCGGGAATTTTCCGATTTTTTCTTTTGCTTTCTTCTTCGGATAGGCTGTATTTTGGTAGATTTCAACTTTTGATTTTCCAAGTACAACTTCGCCTGCATATAATCTCTGTTGTTTTAAAAATTTAAATAGGTCAATGTGCTTGATACTGATGGTATCAAATCGCAATTCAAAACGCTCTTTCGCTATTTTCGTTTTTTTATGGAAATCCACTTTACTATAACGGGGCATCATTTGCAAACCGCTTAATACCATCGTTCGATTAGTGGAAGTAAATTGAATTCCCTTTAAGTCGATATAATATAAACTATCACCGGTGGCAATGCGGTAGTCATTCATTTTAAAATCTACCGAGCGAGCATTATAAAAGCGCAAGCTATCTTCCTGAGAGGTGGAATCTACGCGCAGATCGGTGATGTCGATATTTACATTTTTCAAACGCGTCGTCTTCTCCTTCTTTTCGTTTCGATTGGTATAGGCAATATTTACGTTTTCGAACGCGATATGTTCAACGGTTAACTCATTTAGTATTTTTGAAATCTTTTGATATAGGGTACGCTGATCCTTCGGCTGAACCTTATCATTGTACGCCTGCGTTTGATTGACCACCTTAATATCCGGGTTTTCAATCATAATTTCATCAATATTGAGCTTCCTTTCTGTGTAAATTCGTTTGGGGTGAAAATCACGAATAGCTAACCGGGCTACGGAAATATCGTATATATTATCCGGGGCTTTTCGCTGCGCTTTCAATTCATTGTATACATTAGTATCGGGCGTGAGCTTAAAATTATACAGATAAGCATTTCCTGTTACCATGTTGAAGTCAAGATCATCATAAGAGACCTGGTATAAGCTGTCGCTCGAGCTCAAAACGATCTCGTGTATCTTTTCATTTAAAATAGGTCGCCAGTGATTTCCCAGATACCATAGACCAGCGATAACAACGAGTATCAGCGTTAACAAAATGCCGATCACCCACTTCCAAACGGGTTTCATAGATTTATTTCTTTCGAATGTATAATATGCAATCCATAACCTAAATATAGGCAAAAAGTTTGCGCTCACTTATCATATCTCCGGCAAGCCTAAATTAACTTTTAATCCGGAATAGAGCGCTTTCCACATTAAATTAAAAAAAGTCTTTTCCTGCGGGTGTTTATAATAGTGCCGCGCAATACGAGGCGGCTTCCCATCCTTTGAAGGATTGTTCGCTTCTATCGCTAACCAGTTTATAAACAAGGAGAGAAAGCCTTTTTTCTCCAGTTTGCCACTACTTGCATCCAGTACGGCGACTTTCAAATCATTATATAACATTTCCGTTTCGACATTAGCGCCATAACGATTTGCCGTTATATTGAATCGAACGGAATTCACATAACCCTTTTCAGCTCTCGCTAAAGTAATAGGCTCGAGCAATTGGTTATAAAAGCTTGCCGGTGCTCCGTCCAAAACCCCTTTATAGTGAAATGCGCCAAGTGTATCAAGCATATTAAAATCTATATTCAATGTGAGTTTTGGTTTTCCTAAAAAGAATGTTGAGAAAGATCCTTTAATCCAGGGATTTTGTTTAAGCTGCAGACTATCGTTGCTAACATGTTGCAAATGAGCATTTAAGTTGTTAAAGAACACCAATCCTGCTCTACCGGATTTCGGGTTTAGTTCCTTGTAATAAACATCCGTGTTTTTGATATAGATATTGTTAATTGTAATCGGTACTTTTAAACGTTGAAAAGCAAGGGATGGAAAATTATTTGACGCCGTCGTCTTTTTTTCCCGCATCCCTTTGTCGGCATACACACGGATAATTGCCTGATTAACAACAAGGCTATCCATTTTTAAACATCCTTCGTCCAGCCACCGTTTCAGATCTAGCCCACTAGCCTCAATCTTCGGAAAAAACATGTCATAACGATCTCTTTTATATTTTAGCGTCTTTGACCATTGCTTCTCCGTGTATTTAGGAACAACTGAAAACGAATCAATACCAAGCGTATTTTTTTCAGTAGAAATATCTAAACGGGCTAGTTGCAATTTATATAGCTCATCGTTCGATAAGTAGATTACTTTCTTGCCATAAAAACGAAAGCTCTCCACAAGTCCAAGCCTTGTCGAATCCTGCTGTTTAGCCCACTGGCCTAGTTTAATATTACTTGCATGAAAATTAATATTTTTTAGCCAAGTTTCCTTCTTCGACTGCATATCGATGGTGCGGTATTGAATTCCTGACAGGGTAATTTTCTTTATAACGATTTTATTTTTTATAGCCCGCAATTGCTGTCTTATATTTTTTCCATTTTTTTCCGTTTTAGATGAGATCTTGTATTGTATAATGATTGGCTGACTTACAATTACATCGGAGGCATTGATCTCTTTATGCCAAAGGAGCTTCAATAGCTTAAATCCGGCAACATTTATGTACTTTGCTTTTAGCTCAAACAAAGTTGTCTGTCCTCCTTTTTTCAATCTCCCATTCCTGGCCGTATCCGGTATTAAGTGAATATTCTTAGCTATAAACTGGCCTCTCCATAAGTTTACCTTAGTATATCCGAAATGGATTTGATATAGCCCTTCACTTTCTTTGCTTATGGCTGATTGTAAACGTTTAGGCAGCTTATCTTCAATAATTTGCTCTGCAATTAAAGCGCTTATTAAAAAAACAAGGAGGGCGAATCCTACCCATAACCACCCTTTCGTACCCCTTCTTTTTCCTTTTATTGGTTCTGGCATATAGTATGATTAACACGTCCTAATTGCAAATAAATGCTACCTTGACGAATAGGTTTAATATTACTAGTAAAATAAAAACACATCTAAGTTAAATATCTTCTTTTCGATTAACACCGATTTATACAGATTGTTCGCAAAGGTTGGTAATGTCACTTCATTCAAGCAAGAAGTAGCCTGATGATCGTATTTTAGTATTCGTCTATACCGCGGCGCTGTTAATGCTATGAATAACCACCTTTCCAACAATAGCTGACAAAGTGTCATTAAAACCAAAATTATTTCGTAGTTTTGTAGCCTTAAATCATGGCCATGATAGAGACAGAAATGAGTTTAAAAGAACACGACGAATCGCGGCAAGGCGAAGCAGTAATGTTATCTGATAATAAAGAGCAAAATGGACGCAAACTTTATATTGAAAGTTATGGTTGTCAAATGAACTTTGCTGATAGTGAAATCGTTGCTTCTATACTACTGGATAAAGGTTTCAGCACTACTCCCGATTATAAAGAAGCGGATGTAGTTTTTATCAATACATGTTCCATTCGCGAAAACGCAGAACAACGCGTGCGCAACCGCCTAAAAGAATTTGAATCCGCTAAACTAAAAAAGCCGGGAATGATTGTAGGTGTACTGGGATGTATGGCCGAGCGTTTAAAATCAAAATTCTTAGAGGAGGAAAAGCTAGTTGATGTAGTTGTTGGACCGGACGCCTATCGGGATTTACCCAATTTAATCGAAAAAGTAGATGATGGTAGCCGGGCTGTTAATGTGTTACTCTCGCGCGAAGAAACCTATGCTGATATCAATCCGGTACGATTAAATACCAATGGCGTTACTGCGTTTATATCGATCATGCGCGGTTGCGACAATATGTGTTCCTTCTGTGTAGTACCTTTTACCCGTGGGAGAGAACGCAGCCGTGACCCCTATTCTATTGTTAAGGAAGCGCGAGACTTATTTAAAGCCGGTTATCGGGAAGTTACTTTGTTAGGACAGAATGTGGACTCCTATAAATGGTCGCCTCAAGAAGACGATGCTGCTGCAAATCATACGGCGATTACTTTTGCAAAATTACTGGAAATGGTGGCAGCTGTTGACCCCTTACTCCGCGTACGATTTTCCACCTCGCATCCCAAAGATATTACCGATGAAGTGCTATATAGCATCGCTAGGCATGAGAACATTTGTAACTATATACATCTACCCGTTCAATCAGGCAATAGCCGGATACTGGAACTAATGAACCGCACTTATGATCGCGCATGGTACATAGAACGTATTGACACCATAAAACGAATTATCCCTGACTGTGCGATATCGACAGATGTGATTACCGGTTTTTGCAGCGAAACGGAAGAAGAACATCAGGATACACTTTCCATGATGGACTATGTGCAATACGATTATGCTTATATGTTTGCCTATTCGGAACGTCCCGGAACACTGGCTGCCAAGCGTTACGCTGATGACATTCCGGAAGAGATAAAGAAGAGAAGATTAACAGAAGTAGTAGAGAAACAACGGGCACACAGTCTTTTCAGGTTACAGCAACAGGTCGGAAAGATACACAAAGTTTTGATAGAAGGTTTTTCAAAAAGATCTGACAAGGACTATTGCGGTCGTAATGATCAAAATGCCATGGTTGTTTTTCCCGTTGATGCCCGATATAAAGTTGGCGACTATGTCAATGTAATGGCAGAGACATGCACATCAGCAACCTTAATCGGTAAGATTGTTTGATAACGCATCTATATGTATCCAGTAGGATTGGCAATTCAATTCTGTGTGGCGTAAAATATTAGTAGAACAAATGGATATACAAGATATTAAGAATAGATTTGGTATTATCGGCAATTCGCCTTTATTAAATAGAGCCATTGATGTTGCTAGACAGGTGGCTCCAACCGACATCTCTATTTTAATCACCGGGGAAAGTGGCAGTGGTAAAGAAGTATTTTCGCATATTATCCATCAATTAAGTAGCCGAAAACACGGTGCTTTTATTGCTGTAAACTGCGGTGCTATCCCCGAAGGAACGATTGATTCCGAACTATTTGGACATGAAAAGGGTTCCTTCACAGGTGCTCACGAAGCAAGGAAAGGTTATTTTGAGGTAGTCAACGGTGGAACCATCTTTTTAGATGAAGTGGCCGAGCTCCCTTTAAGTACGCAAGCGCGTTTATTACGCGTGCTTGAATCCGGTGAGTACTTGCGGGTAGGCTCGTCGAAGGTACAGAAAACCAATGTGCGAGTGATTGCCGCAACCAATGTAGATGTTTATGATGCGGTAAAGGCCAACAAATTCAGAGAGGACTTATACTATCGCTTAAATACTGTTCCGTTACGGATCCCGCCGTTACGAGACAGAAGGGAAGATATTCATTTACTTTTTCGCAAGTTTGTTGCGGATTTTACGGACAAATATAGAAGTCCGAGTATTCAGCTTACCGATGATGCCCAACAATTGTTAAGCAATTACAATTGGCCGGGTAATGTAAGGCAATTAAAAAATATTGCGGAGCAGATCGCCGTACTTGAAAAGGAGCGAGTGATTACTGCACAGATATTACAAAGCTATTTACCCAACGAGCGGACAAGCACCTTACCTATGCGGTTAGAGAACAAAGCCAACGAAGATTTTTCAGAGAGAGACTTGCTGTATAAGGTTTTGTTTGACATGAAGAAAGATATGGTGGAATTAAAAAAATTAGTTGTTGAGCTATTAAAAAATGGCATCAATTCCAATACTATTTCCGACAATTCTCCGTACTTAAACCAATTATATCGGGAAGTGCAGCCAAATACATCATCAAGCAATGAAACCTTCTCACCATTAACGATCCATCAACCCCCTGCAAATAAAGAGAATTTTGAAATCGCTCCCCATGCAGAAGAAATAGAAGAATCGTTATCGTTAGTAGAAAAGGAATCCGATTTAATTAAAAGGGCTTTAAAAAAATATAAAGGTAAGCGAAAATTAGCGGCTCAAGAACTTGGAATTTCAGAGCGTACGCTGTATCGTAAAATCAAAGATTTGAATTTAAGTTAAGAGTTCCCGATTGCCAGAAAGTAAAAAGATGCTTAGAGCTGTTAGATTATCATTTTTATTGGTCCCGTTTTTAGTGCTTCTCCAGTCATGTGGAGTATATAAACTTAACGGGGCATCCATTCCCGAAGGAATGAAAACCTTTAATGTGCAATTTTTCGAAAATTCTGCTCCCATTGTGGTGCCTTATTTAAGTCAGCAATTCACCGAGGCATTAAAAGAGCGTATTCGCAACCAATCGCGATTAAGCCAAGTGACCTCCGAGGGCGATGCCATTTTTGAGGGACGCATTACCGGCTATGCCATTACTTCGGCAGCGGTTGGGGGTCAAGATCGCGCGCAGGCCAATCGTTTATCGATTACGGTGAGTGTAAAATACGTTGATAACATCAAGCCGGACAACAGCTTTGAACAGAGCTTTACACGCTATCAGGATTTCACCGGTACAGTGCAGGCGCAGGAGCAAACGCTTATTGAAGCAATCAATAGACAGTTAACCGAAGATATTTTTAACCGCGCTTTTGCCAATTGGTAAGCGTAAAATCGTCGACAGTGGAGCAACAATCATTAAGACATAAATTTAATGGATTACTGGCAGATTCTACCCAGATGAAGCAAGAAGATTTGGCATTACTTCTGCAAGCCTATCCTTACAGTCATATCTTATGGTTTTTAGAAGCTAAACGCTGTTCACAGGACAAGGGTGATCAACAAGCTATCTTTAAGAAGGCAGCGCTATTTGCAAGCGATCCGGAACAGCTCTATAACTTTATTTACAATTCTCCTTTAAATGACCTTACGTTAAGTCAGGACGATGCTGTCGCAAAACTCGATCAGGTTTTGGGGCAAGACCGCCTTAAGGAACATGCCGTGGAAAGTGCGTTTATTTCCGAAGCAGCCATTGTAGAAGAAGATGTAATTGATGAAACCACTGAATCTGCGGACGAGCCTGAGGTTATATATACAGAAGAAGACCAAAGAGTACCAACAGGTGTAGCCCCCCCTTCTCCTGAAGAAACAGAAGCCTCTAGAGAAGATGTTTCGAAATATGACGACGATTTAATGCCGTACACGTTTGTATGGTGGCTTCACAAAACTCGTTTAGCTTATGCGGACACTTATCAACCTTATGCCACAAACCGAAAGCCTTCGTTAAAAAAATTACAAAACGATATTAGTGATTTGGTGTTAGATCAGCAGATCCGAGAAAACATCTTTCATTTGCAGGAGCCTGAAGAAAAGCTAAGTATTAAGGAAAGCAGAACCATCACTTTTAAGGTTCCGAAAAAAACCGATGAGATTATCGAACGCTTTATTAAAGAAGAACCGCAGATTCGACCTCCCCAAGCCAGTCAGATCACACTCGAGAATAAGGCTAGGCAAAGTGCCGAAGATCAATCTAACTTTGTTTCGGAGACCTTGGCTCAAATCTATGAAGAGCAGGGGCTTTATCATAAGGCAATCGATACTTACATGAAATTAAGTTTGAAATATCCCAAAAAAAGTGCTTATTTTGCCGACCGTATTAAAGCGTTAGAAAGTAGAATTAATTAACCACATAAAGAAATGTATACATTACTTATCGTATTAACCATTTTAGCCTGTGTGCTTTTGGTATTTATTGTTTTAATCCAGAATCCGAAAGGAGGTGGCTTAGCCTCAGGTTTTGCCGGGTCCAACAACCTCATGGGCGTGCAACGCACAGGAGATATTTTGGAAAAAGGGACATGGGTTTTGGTAATTGCGATTATG
Organism: Olivibacter sp. LS-1; assembly: GCF_008245145.1. Taxonomy (GTDB): domain Bacteria; phylum Bacteroidota; class Bacteroidia; order Sphingobacteriales; family Sphingobacteriaceae; genus Olivibacter; species Olivibacter oleidegradans. Next base: position 152,011 of record NZ_CP041643.1, read on the forward strand.
GTATTTTCGCTATTGTTGAATATTACGAACCCGGGCGCGGGTACTGGCTCTAATCCCGGATTAGAACTGCAAAAACAAATTACACCGACGGCTACACCGACTGCTCCTTTACAGAAACCGGCGACGACTCCGGCTACTCCGCAAGGGCAGAAACCAGCGTCTGTCGACACTACCAAGTAATTATATTAAAACCCGTAAAAAAACAAAAGGGCATTGCACATTCTGCACTGCCCTTTTTTCTGCCAAATATTCAGCCAAGCTGACAAGTTGAAAATAAATTTCTATTATCACGAGCCTTCGAAATGAAAAAATGACAACAAAAATCGTCTTTTTGATTTTGGCACAGTTCATGACTTAAAATTTCCCGGAAACGTTAATCTAATATTAAAAACAATAATATCTAGTACAATTATGGCATTAAGTATCAAACCGATTGGAGACAGAGTAGTAGTAGAAGCTGCTGCTGCTGAAGAGAAAACTGCATCAGGTATCTACATTCCTGACACCGCCAAGGAAAAACCGCAACGCGGAACCGTTGTTGCTGTTGGCGAGGGAAAAAAAGATGAGCCTATTACTGTTAAAGTGGGCGACCAAGTGCTGTACGGTAAGTATGCCGGAACAGAAATAACCTACGAAGGAAAAGAGTATTTAATTATGCGCGAATCCGACATCTATGCTATAATCTAGTCAGTATAGCTTTTTAGAATAGATTAAAACGAACATTAACCATTAAAAGCGCGTATAATTAACTAGAGAAGATCGATGTACGCAATTTTAAACTTTAAAAACTATGTCAAAACAGGTAAAATATAACGTAGAAGCGCGTGATGCCTTAAAAAAAGGTGTTGACATCTTAGCAAATGCTGTCAAAGTAACATTAGGTCCAAAAGGACGCAATGTAATTATTGAGAAAAAATTTGGTTCGCCTGCCATTACTAAAGATGGTGTTACTGTAGCGAAAGAAATCGATTTAAAAGATGCGCTAGAGAACATGGGTGCACAGATGGTGAAAGAAGTAGCTTCTAAAACCGCTGACCAAGCAGGGGACGGAACAACAACGGCTACAGTTTTAGCACAAGCCATTGTGACTGCAGGTATTAAGAACGTTGCAGCCGGTGCTAATCCAATGGATTTGAAACGCGGTATCGACAAGGCTGTTGCTACTATTGTTGAAAATTTAAAAGCACAATCGCAAACAGTAGGAGAAGACAATAGTAAAATTAAACAAGTTGCTACTATCTCTGCAAACAATGACGAAGTCATTGGTGAATTGATTGCAGAAGCGATGGAAAAAGTTGGAAAAGACGGTGTTATTACTGTAGAAGAAGCGAAAGGTACTGAGACAGAAGTAAAAACCGTAGAGGGTATGCAATTTGACCGCGGTTATTTGTCGCCTTATTTTGCTACCAACACGGAAAAGATGGAGGCCGAGCTTGAGAATCCTTACATATTGATTTATGACAAAAAAATCAGCAATATGAAAGAGTTGCTTCCGATTCTGGAAAAGCAAGTACAGACAGGCAAGCCGCTATTGATTATCGCTGAAGATTTGGATGGCGAAGCATTAGCTACATTGGTAGTTAATAAAATTCGTGGTTCATTGAAAGTTGCTGCCGTTAAAGCTCCTGGCTTTGGCGACCGTCGTAAGGCTATGCTTGAGGACATCGCGATCTTAACAGGTGGTACCGTAATCTCGGAAGAAAGAGGTTACAAACTAGAAAATGCAGACCTTTCTTACTTAGGACAAGCTGAAAAAGTTGTTGTTGACAAAGACAACACTACTATTATCAACGGTTCAGGTGAGGTAGAAACCATTAAAGGTCGCGTTAACCAAATCAAAGCGCAAATCGAGACGACTACATCTGACTATGACCGTGAAAAACTGCAAGAGCGTTTAGCGAAATTAGCAGGCGGTGTGGCTGTACTTTATGTTGGTGCTGCTACAGAAGTAGAAATGAAAGAGAAGAAAGACCGTGTAGATGATGCTCTTCACGCAACACGCGCAGCTGTTGAAGAAGGTATTGTTGCAGGTGGCGGTGTAGCCTTTATCCGCGCTATTGAGTCTCTTGAAAATCTTAAGGGAGAAAGTGAAGATGAGACCACAGGTATCAACATTATTAAACGTGCTATCGAAGAGCCGTTGCGTACAATCTGTAACAATGCTGGCGTAGAAGGTTCTATTGTTGTACAGAAAGTAAAAGAAGGTAGCGGTGATTTCGGTTACAACGCTCGCTTTGACAGATATGAAAATCTAATTAGCGCAGGTGTAATTGATCCTACGAAGGTTTCACGTGTTGCCTTGGAAAACGCAGCTTCAATCGCTTCGATGCTCTTAACGACCGAATGTGTATTAGCAGATGAGCCAGAAGATGAGAAAGCTGGTGCCGGTGCTCCTCCAATGGGTGGTGGCATGGGCGGCATGATGTAATATAAATCATTCCCATAAAAAAAAGCCATGGTATAAATATCATGGCTTTTTTTATGGGAAATATGTTATTAAGTTGTTAGCATCAGCACTTTCCAAGTTACTGCTTCGGCAGTTAGCTAATACGTTTCACTATCGGGCGGGATACCGAAGTTATAATCACTTCGCCTATTTTTTCCGGATTTTGCAGTATGGCTTTTCTTTGTAGACTTTCTTATCCACGACGTAATGGCATCGACCCCTTGAGCGAGGCGTTCTTTATTAAAGAACCCAGCAGCTTGGCTTGAGAGCAACCCCATTAAAATACGTTTGACATAACCTGCTTTTCTAAAAAAGACGCGATTAACAAGGAAAGGTAACCCTACCCGCAAGCTCTTTGTCAGCCAATCGCCTTGAAAAGCTCCCCCTTTTGTACCAATGTTGCTAAACAAGCTCGCCGTATTGGGAAGAAAGGCAAACATGTTTTGAAAAAAATGAACGGGCTTATTGATTTTATTCTTCAGGATCCCAAACTGATGCTCCAAATAGGCTTCCTGTTCCATCTTTACTGTCTTCAATCGTGCAATTTCAGCTTGTAGCTCTTCTATATTAGTTATTTTGTTCTTCATCGTCATCGTCTTTACGTAGACTAATAAAAATTTTTATAAAAACATTGGCGATCATCTTTTTGATCGTTTGTCTAAATGCTGCTACAAGCAATATGAGTAAGATGAACACCAATCCGGTGACGGCAAAGCCCAATGCGTAGCTATCTAAAAGCTCCCCAATAAAAAAAGCGAGCGCCATACTTAGATAGAATACCACAAAAAAAGCAAATAAGAGGCTTATACCACTAACAGCAATTCCGGGAAGTATTTTGGAAATGCGTCCAACAAATTTTAGATAAGCTAAGTCAGTATAGTTTTCTACATATTCTTTTAGCTTCTGGACAACACCTTTAATTGAAAATGTATCTTTTTCTTCCATAGATAATATTTTTCCATTATAGATGCTATCAACATCTATAATGGATTTCATTTATATTCACGCATGTTCTTCCAATGCTTCTTCCACGCTCGCCTCGCCTTTATTCACTTTTGACTTGATTGTAGACACTAAACGTTCTTTCAAATCATTAAACTGCTCCACCTGTTCTGCTGTGCGCTCTTTAATTGCGTCGCCCAAATCTTTTAAGGAGTCGCTTAGTTTATCTCTAGTATCAGAGCCTTTTTCAGGTGCGAATAAGATTCCTAACGCTGCACCCGCAGCCAAGCCTGCTAGCAAAGCAGCTACTATTTTACCATTATCATTCATGACTTTTAAAAAATTAATGTTAATTATCAACTAATAGTTTTTAAAGGCTACCTGAAGCGACCTTATATATATACAAAATAACAAGCAAACAGTTTGCCAACAATACTAATTGTCATTATTTTTTTTCCTTAAGCGCATTTCAGCCAACTTGTTTGTTTCATAAATTTTCACAGTGATCAAGAAATAAGAAAGCAGCAATGGCCCGAAAACAAGCCCCATAATGCCGAACATGGGAATTCCTATAATAACCCCTACAATGGTAATAATGGGATGGATATCGCCCACACGCTTTGCAATTACCAAGCGAAGTACATTATCGATATTCGACACTAAAAGGATGCCCCATAGCAGCATGGCGATTGCATTGAATGTATCGCCGTCTATAAATTTTATGATACAAGCAGGAATAAAAACCATGGGAGCACCTACCACTGGAATAAAAGACAGGATAACGCAAATCACTCCCCAAAATAGAGGATCAGCGAAATCAAACATCCAATATCCAAAGGCGACGGCACCTCCCTGTATTACGGCAATCAGACCTTGACCTAGCACATTCGAATAGGTAATATTTCTTAATTCCACACCGAAGCGTATTGCGTTCTCATCCGAGAATGGGGAATAACGCAATACACCTTTCTCAAACTCCCTACAGCCTACAAACAGAAAATATAGTAGAAAATACATGACCGAGATGTCGAGCAAAATATTGGCGGCACCACTTAAAATAGAAGTCATCAGATTTCCCGCATAAGCCACCCCTCGTTGCAGGTTATTCGTTATCAAATCCGGCTGTTGTAACTTATCTCCTAAAAAGCGGTTAATCTCATCGATTACCCGTTGGATTTTATCAGGATGTTTGGTGAGCTCTATTACTCGTTTGGCAATCATGTTAATGAGGCCATAAAAAGGGAATACAATAATAAAAAAAGAAGCAATGATGATCAATACCGCTGAAATTGATTTCCGCCATTTCAGTTGCTCTGTTAAGTACAGATTTAGCGATCTGAAGATGGTGTACATAATCATAGTTGCCAGCAAGGCACCGAAAATGCCTCGTAAAGAATATAGAATAAATGCACCTAGCACAACGATAATCACTAAAGTGATATTATTCCGCTGTTTCTGATCGAACAAAGCTAAAGACATGCTTTTTTTAAATTCAAAATTAAAAATTAAAAATTAAAAAACTTGCCTCCCGTAGGGATGGTAAAAACTGACCTGGGTAATCAGGTGAGCTCATTTATGGTTATAAAAAGTAAAAGCAGTTATGCAAATACTTGATATCTCATTATTCTTTAGGAAATTGGGGTTGTCGTCTTTCAAGAAATGCAGCTACGCCCTCCTGAAAGTCAGCGGTTGCGAAGCATTTAGCAAATTCATTAATTTCAACATTAAACCCTTGCTCGCCAGCTACTAGGGAGGCATTAATTGCTCGAATGGCTGCGGCTACGGCACGTGGTGATCGCTTTGCTATGTCATTAATGATCTCTTCCGACTTGCTAATTACTTCGTCAGCCGGTACCACATGGTTAACTAAACCAATCTGCAAAGCCTTTTCAGCATTAATCATATTTCCGGTTAGTATCAGCTCCATCGCATTTCCCCTGCCTACTAACTGGGTTAAACGCTGCGTTCCCCCATATCCCGGGATTAGCCCAAGAGAAACCTCAGGCAAGCCCAAACGTGCGGTATGACTAGCAATGCGTATATGGCAGGCCATTGCAATCTCAAGCCCACCACCCAATGCGAACCCATTGATAGCCGCTACAATGGGCTTTTCTGCATGATGAATTAAGTTAAAAACCTCCAATTGCCCCTTAGTTGCCAGATCTCGACCCTGCGATTCGTCAAAGCCGGCAAATTCGCTGATATCGGCCCCTGCCACAAAAGCTTTTTCTCCGGCCCCGGTAATAACTATACCGGTTACGTTTTTATCCTGCAAACCTGTTGTAATTGCCTGGTTTAATTCTCGCAGCGTATCTCTATTCAATGCATTAAGCTTCTGTTCACGATTGATGGTTATTTTCAAAATCTCTCCCTCAATCGTCGTTAACAAATATTGATATGTCATATGAATTTCAGTTTAGTTCCTAACAATCAAACGAGCGAATGTTTTTAAATTCTGATAAATATAAAGCCTTCTCGCTTCGTTTTATATATAAAACTTCTGTTTTGACATTTTTCTTAGTATCCTGTTATTAAATTGTCAGAATAGTTAAAATATTTCTTACAATGAATGAGTTTTAAGATATTTATTGTATTTTTGTCACACAATAAATTCGGGGCAATTGTCGTTTTCAAAAAAACGTCTTTTGACTCTAAATGGAAAAGAGAAAAGTGGAGAGTATATGAAGTTGAGAAAGAGCATTTTAGTGCCCAGTATTATTTTTTTATTTTTAGCAATCGTTATTAATACCAGTTGGCGATCCATCCATTCACCCAGACCTATAAACCATAAGGTTTTTAACAAAAAAAAGAAGACCAATCGCGGTTCGCTCTTATCTAACACGTTTGAATCTGTTTACGAGCATGTGCAAAAGCTTGCACCTACATTAGATAGCGTCGTATTCAGGCAAGCATATATTGGCTATTTGAATTTAAGAGAACAAGGAAAGACCGATTCACCCATTTTGACCATCGCAGATCTCAGCATACACAGTAGTAAGCCTCGTTTGTGGATTATTGACTTGGAGCGGGATAGTCTATTGTTAAATACCTTTGTCGCGCATGGCCGCGGGAGCGGTATTCAAGAGGCTAGGTTGTTTTCCGATCGACCAAATTCGAATCAGAGTAGTTTAGGATTTTATTTAACGGGAGAAACGTATCAAGGAAAGCATGGTCGGTCGTTAAAATTGGACGGCTTAGATCGTGGATTTAATACAAACGCGCGAGCGCGGGGCATTGTGCTCCATGGCGCTTGGTATGTAGGAGCCAATATATTGAAAGGCCAAGACCGAATGGGAGTAAGCCAAGGCTGTCCAGCCGTATCCGAACCTTTAAAAGATAAAATCATTGATCTGATCAAAAACAAATCGGTTCTTTATATATACGGTAAATCAGCAAAATACCAGTCCGCCTATCTAAATGAGCAGACGGCAACACAAAGCTTAATGGCGGCCAACATGGATGAATCCAAATCAGAAATACCCGATTCAATGTCGTTAGCCGAAGCAGGCAACCTACTTTAGCGATCGGTACAATAGGGAGTCTAGTTTATATACGTCCGGATAAAACTTTAAAGTGGAAGAACTATCCATTTTACAAGTAACATAGTCTAATACCACGGGAACTTGTGGCTTAAGTCCAATTGTTTTGGCTACAGGTTCCTCACTAGACATCTCTTCCTTGATGAGGTCGTATTTTTCGCCTTCGCCAAATAAAGCACGTGCCAGATCCAGCGGCTTTTCTACCCTTACGCATCCATGACTGGCAGCACGCATTGATCTACTGAACACTGCCTTTGCCGGTGTATCGTGCAGATAGACGCTGCTTCCATTTTTAAACAGAAACTTAATAAGTCCGAGTGAATTAGTGTTCCCAGGTTGTTGCTTAAAGCTATAAGGCAGGTTTTCTTCATTATATACGCTCCAGTCGATCGTATCCGGATTTGCGATTTTTACGCCCCTTCTATACACATCCATTCCATGATTGGCCAGATAATATTTGTCGGCCTTCGCCTGTACTAATATCTCCTTCTTTGCAATACTTGTTGGTATATTCCAAATCGGATTCACTTGTACACTATGAATTTTACTTGCCAGCATCGGGGTTTCGTGCCCGTCTGCCTTTCCTACAACCACCTTCATTTGACCCTTTGTGCTTCGGTCACGGATAATATATAATTGATAAGCTGGAATATTCACATATATCAAATGGGTGCTGTCCATTTTGTACTTCCATCGCAAACGTTCCATATTTGCGATCAACGCTATCTTTTTTGCTCCATGGTTCTCATTAATCAAAGCTTTTTGCATCGCTCTGTAAGCACCACTTTTAGGCTGTATACTATCTAGGTAATGCTTTAAATTTTCAACGCTCAGAACCCGGTCAAAGGACACGCTATCGGGTCTGCTTACAGGAATATAATAACGAGGTAATACTTTCCTTGGATTCGTCATCCCATATTCCAATGCAAAAGCATATCGAGTAAGCGCCTCCGCCGCGAGCAGCTCCGCACGAACAATACATGCATAGGCCTCATCGACCTTCATATCCTTTCGACCCGACAGCTGAACAAGTGCATCGTATAGGGTATCTGCTTTATACGATCGGGTTGAAAGGCCATGTTCTTCGACACGCTTTAGAAAATCTATCAAACGAAAAAGTGAAGAATCCGCGTAAAACTTGGTAATTAGTACCGGCTCAAAATTTGCGTTTGTATAAAAGCGGGTTAAATACTTTGGATTCTTAAATAGATTTGTGTTTGTCTCCAAATAGTTTTTAAAGTAAGTATGTAACGAATCGGTGTTTACTTCTTTATAAACTTTATTTTTGGTTTGCTTAAATAACAGATCTCCGATAGGCGAGCCCGATTGTCTGCAAGCTGCCAGTAATACAAAAAATAAGATATAGAAAAGCTGTTGAGGTAAAGTTTTGTGCATAGACAAATTCTGGCTTTTTGTCTTTATTAAGACATAAATCATGCCGATTATTTTGCAACACTTTCGGGAAGCACACAAATTCCCACGTCGCTAACTCCTTTTAAAGGACTATCTCGCATGTTTTGCTCAATTTTAAAATAGTAAGTCCCTGTATCGGGAAAATGATAGTTGGTATTGTAAGCAATCTGATAACTATACAAGCTTCCGATACCTTTGCCCAGCCAACGGCCGTCTTTATCGGCCACCTGCAGCTCGATCCGTTTGCTGCTCGGTTTATGTTTTGCACTTCTTTGATGTACCAAAACAAATAGATTTGCGTATCGGTACTCCGACGTCAAGCGTACATTCACTTTCAATCGATAGGGTATCGTATTATTTTTTACTTCAACTTTAAACTCTGGTGTAAAGGCATAATTCCATGCCTGGTTGGGTACGGGTCTAAACTCGTCGACCAATGCGCCATGATTACACGAAAGCATACAGCTCATCATAGCCACCAAGCAAATAAGGTTACGAATTTTAGGGTTTTTCACCATTTGATGCCCCTCCCTCCTTATTTGTTCGTTTACCTCTGTATCGTCTGCGACTGTTTTTTGTTTTTTGCGCGTTTGCCGCGTCCTTAACCGCTCCCTTATCCCCTCCCGCATGATCCGCTGAAACCTTGCCTTCTTTTTTTGGAGAAGTGGCTGTTTTCTGTTGCAGTTTCTGTCCGGAATTTAGTGTCTGTCCGGCATCTGTCTGTCTATCGGAGGCTGGTTGTTTGTTTTTATTTCTTTTCTTGGACGGACGTTTCTTCTTTTTGCTTTTGTCATCTAAACGAGTTAAGCTATCCTGTCCTACTACATTTTCATAGTCGTAAGTTACCGGTTTAACAATGGCTACCTCTTCCTTAATCTCCACCAGATCATCTGGTTTGATGCCCTCTTTATTTCCTTCAGCTATGATACGCACCTGGTCTATTTCGAGGGGAATCCAGTTTTCATCTTCCGGAAAGGAAAACCACATTAGTCTCCTAAAGATATCCGTTTTCTGCAAACGTGCGGTACCTCTTTTTGTTTCCAAGCGGTCAATATCGTTAGGAATATCTTTTAAGGCGTCCATATAGGTATCCAATTCATAGTTGAGACAACATTTGAGCTTTCCGCACTGGCCGGCTAATTTCAGCGTATTCAGCGATAAATTCTGATATCGTGCAGCAGCGGTGGAGACCGTTTTAAAATCGGTCAACCAAGTGGAACAGCAAAGTTCTCTTCCGCAAGACCCGATGCCTCCCAAACGACTTGCTTCTTGCCGCATACCAATTTGGCGCATCTCAATACGAATACGAAAAGCTTCCGCCATCTTTTTAATGAGTTCTCTAAAGTCGACCCGGCCCTCAGCTGTATAGTAAAAAGTAGCTTTTGTCTTATCTCCTTGATAGTCTACATCACTTAACTTCATGGACAACCCTAAATCAAGAGCCAATTTTCGCGCACGATGCATAGTTTCCCATTCTAAGTCTTTAGCCGCCTGATATTTATCCATATCATTACTGGTTGCCTTACGAAATATCTTGCGTTCAACGCTATTAGGGTCAACCTTGTTCTTTTTAAGTTGCAAGCGAACCAGTTCACCGGTGAGTGAGACAAAGCCAATATCGTAACCGCCTGTTGCCGTTTCTACTGCAACAGGTTCGCCCATTTCCAGATAAAGATTATCCTGATTGATATAAAAGTCTTTTCGAGATCCTTTAAATCTTACTTCTACAATGTTAAACGGTATATAATTTGTTGGCATATCCATATGGCTTAGCCAATCGTACACATCCAATTTATTGCATCCATTCGTCATGCATGAACCGTTGCTCTGGCAACCTGCAGGGGCACAACCTCCTCCGGATGAACAATTATCACATCCCATATTTCTATATATTGAGTCCCGTTTATCACGGGAGCGTTTAGTGTTTAAATAATAAAACTAATTGCAAAGATACATCTAAAAATAAGATTTTAGGGTTTGCATTGCGTTCTACGTAATAACTTGTTTTTTCAAATATGCTGACACAAGCTTCCAATTTAGCCGTTTCATAAAGCGGGCTAAACTTTTCAACAAAAGACATTTCCGCCTCCGGTAGGTGTACGAGCGTTTTTGCACCCTCTTTAAATAACACTACATCACGCATCATTTGAATAGCGTAAAGTAAGAAACTTTTTTGATTTTCACGTCCAAGCTTGGACAAATCTTCTTCAACCAGTTGCAAAAGATCGAGTACACGTGCGCCAAAACAGAAGCGCAACCATTGTACAAAAAGCTGAAAATATCCCCCACCCGGATCATCGGACAAAAGGGACAGCGCTTGCTGCACATTACCCTCGCTAATATAAGCCAGCTGCAAAGCCTTCTCATGTGACACACCCTTTTCACGAACCAAAAACTCCGCCAGACTAACTTTATCAAGTGCATTTACTTTTACTAATTGAGTTCGGGATATAATGGTGTTCAGTAATTGATCCTGATTTTGCGTTACCAGCAAGAATAGCGTTTTTTCAGGCGGCTCCTCAATCAACTTAAGTAAGGTATTCCCTTCTTTATCCAAAAATTCGGGCAACCACATAATAAGCACCTTATAGGGAGCTTCAAAAGCTTTGAGACTTAATTTTTGGATAATGTGATGGCATTCAGCAATGTTGATATTCGCCTGTTTATTTCCTGCATCCAGGCTACTTCGCCAGGTTTCCAGATTGAGGTAGGGATTTCTCAGGAAACTGTTTCGCCATTGATCAATGAAAGTACTGGCCGTGTCCTCTTTATGCGACGCAAAAAAGGGGTAGGAAAAGTGCAGATCGGGATGAATAATCTTCGCATATTTTCTACACGAACTGCAACTACCGCAGCTATCGTTCTCTTGCTTGTTTTCACAATTAATGTATTGCGCGTAGGCGACAGCAAGTGGTAAACTTCCGCTTCCTTCGGGACCAAGAAAAAGTTGCGCGTGGCTTACTCTATTTTCCTTTACCGTATTGATCAAGTGCGCTTTTACTTTTTCCTGTCCTATTATATCTTTAAACTGCATATTTTCCTTTATGGGCTTGTACTACTCGCTCTTGGCCTTCTTAAGCCTAAAATAGATTAGCTTTCCGTATCTTTGCGAACAGATGTTCAAAAATAAGAATTTATGCGGATAATGGCTTTTGATTATGGCACAAAGCGAATAGGTGTCGCAGTGACAGATCCTTTACAAATTATCGCGACCGCTTTAACCACCATTCATCCAAAAGATGTTATTGAATACCTGAAAAAATATGTATCCCAGGAACAGGTGGAATCTTTTGTCGTAGGTATGCCCAAGCAACTGGATGGATCTGATTCTCAATCGGCCGTACATGTAAAAGGTTTTATTAATTTACTGAAAAAGTCCTTTCCTCAAATGCCAATCGTTACCATGGACGAGCGATTCACCTCAAAAATGGCCTCGGCCAGTATTGCACAAAGCGGACTAAGACGATCAAAAAGACAAGAAAAAGGCTTAGTGGATGCCGTTTCTGCTGTCATTATCTTGCAAGATTATCTTAAGACGATTCAGTCTTAATAACAGACCATTATTATGTTTTCAAAAAAACGTTCTCTTAATACTAGCACAATAGCAGATTAAAAGCGCTTCTCGAAAGGATCTTTGTATAGCTATAATTTATATTGTGGTATTCGAAAATACCGAGCATTTTATATAAGTTTGCTTCATGGAGATAATGGATAACTTGCTCAATGCCTATTTAACGAGTACCTGTGATGATGAGCCTCCCCTTTTGAAAGCAATTAATCGGGAGACCTATTTAAAGGAAACTCAGCCTCATATGCTTTCCGGACATTTCCAGGGGCGTTTTTTGAGTTTAATAAGTCACCTCTTAGCTCCGAAAAGAATTTTAGAGATTGGCACCTTCACAGGTTATGCGAGTCTTTGTTTAGCAGAGGGGCTTGTTTCTGATGGGATCTTGCATACCATTGATATCAACGAAGAGTTGGCTGAACGAGTTCAGGGGTATTTCGATGCTTCACCTTACGGTGCCAAAATACGTTACCATATTGGCGAAGCCCTGCAGATTATACCGACACTTGAGGAAACCTTCGACCTAGTCTTCATCGATGCTGATAAAAAGAATAACCTTAATTATTTTGAACTCGTGCTTGACAAAGTGAGAACAGGCGGGCTGATTATGATCGACAATGTACTTTGGAAGGGAAAAATTACAGACGCATCACCGGATAAACAAACCGAGCAAATCATTGAACTCAACAAAACCATCGCACAAGACAAACGGGTACAGAAATTGATTTTACCAATCCGTGATGGTATATTCCTTATCAGAAAATTATAGTAAATGAAAACCCTTCGGTTTCCCATATTCTTGTTTTTCCTTTTTTTCTTGTCGCAAACCAGCTATGCGCAAGGGGGCGCGCATGCCTATATAGAGGCTCACAAAGAGTGGGCCATCGACGCGATGGAGAAATTCGGTGTTCCGGCCAGTATTATTCTAGCGGTAGCTATGCATGAAAGCGCGAATGGTAGTAGTAAGGTTGCAATCCATCTCAATAATCATTTCGGCATTCGTGGTGCCAATAACAGCAAAAAAATCCGATCGTCTTACAAGGGCTATGATAGCGTTAAGGCTTCTTACGATGATTTCATTAATTACCTCAAAACCCGTAAGCAATTTCGGTCGCTTTTTGATCGATACAGTGCGTATGATTATCATTCTTGGGCCTATGGCATCATGCGCGGTGGTTACGCAGGTAGCAAGGCCTGGGCAGCCCACATTGTTGCCATTATAAAGAAACATCAACTTTTTTTATTTGACAATAGACCAGCGGATTATATAGAACCGCAGGATGCCCCTTTCGAAGAGAAATCCACTGCTTCCGAAATCAATCTACGCTATACGGTAAAAAAAGGCGATACGTTGGGAGCAATTGCCAAACGATACAAAACCTCCGTTAGCCGTATTAAAACCAAAAATCAACTTCGGAGTGACCGGCTAAGAATTGGTCAACATTTAAAAATTTAACGTAGATCGCAAAATGAACAAGCAGCTGCAGCATATCGCTTTACCATCGTTCGTATACCTCATTCTTTTTTTTTGTATTTCCTTGAGCCTAACATCTTGCCTACCTAAGCAAAAAGTGCTACAGAGTTCCAAAACTCGACAACAGGGATCGTACGGAAGCAACAACGAGGGACGGCGGCATAATCATCCGCATCGGCCGAGTAACAAGCCTGCCGCGATAAGCGCTTCTGCACAAGATTATATCAGTCGTTATAAAACGATTGCTATTCAAGAGATGAACACTTACGGGATACCCGCCAGCATCACGTTGGCACAAGGCCTTTTAGAGTCGGCTAACGGAAATAGTACATTGGCTAGAGAAGCCAACAATCACTTTGGTATCAAATGTACCCCCGATTGGAAAGGTGAATCGTTTTTTAAGGATGATGACGCTATCAATGACTGTTTCCGCGTGTATCGTTCACCGGAAGACTCTTTTCGAGATCATTCTGAATTCCTCTTACGAAAACGCTACGCTCCTTTATTTGAGCTTGACAAAGACGACTATACCGGGTGGGCTAAAGGGCTGAAAAAGGCCGGTTATGCCACCAATCCTCGCTATGCAGAATTATTGATCGATTTGATTGAACGTTATGGATTATATGAATACGATCGTGGAGAAAAAGCACCGGAGAAAATAAACAGGGAAGAACGGGTATTAGTTGAAATTGCTGATAACAGTCCGAAAGAACCTGAAAAAGCCGAAGCCAAACCACCGGTAGAAATGAAAATACATGAGGTGCGACAAGGCGATACAATTTACAGTATCAGTAAACGTTACGGGCTTACCACCGACGAACTAAAAAATCTTAACAGCTTGGATAGCGATGATCTCGTTGTTGGACAATTGCTCCTCGTTTCGAAATAAAATCAACAAATTCCTGTTAGTCGTGTTAAAAAGTGCAAAATGTTTTTCAATGACATAGGCCATTCCCTATCTTTGTTAACTTGAAAATTCTTGCAACCATAATCGTTTTACTATTAGCTTCCATCTTCTTTGCTTCGGCACAAGAGCGGGAAGGTATTGTATTTGACAGTTATACCAAACAACGGATTGCACGCGTCTATATCTACAATACAGCGAACGACGAGATGAAGTATAATGATAAGCGCGGAGAATTTGCAATTAAAGCGAGTCCGGGCGACACCCTGATTGCCATTGTTAAAGGCTACCATGCCGATACGTTAATCGTAAAGAAAGATCCCGTCATTGTTTTTAACTTACAACGATCGACTATCTGGCTAGATGAAGTAAGTATTATTGCGAAGCGTTCACCTGCGGAAATACTTGAAGATCGTAAACGGGAATACAGTTCGGCTTATCGAAAGGGAAATCCGGGCAGTTTATTATCGACCGGACCTACCGGAGCAGGCTTAAGTATTGATGCGCTGTACTCTTTATTGAGTCGACAGGGCAAAAATGCACGTTTTTTACAGGAGCTTATCCAACGTGAATACGAAAACAATATGATCGACGCCCGATTTACGCAAGCCATGGTAAAGCGCTTGACTAATCTAACAGGCGTAGCTTTAGAAGACTTTATGCATCAATATCGGCCATCATACCACTTTATTATGCAAGCCAATGATTATGAGCTGGGCAAGTATATACAGAGCTCCTATAATATGTACCGTAAAAACCCCAGTGCATATCGACTACAGCCATTACCCAGAGTGCAGCCTAACAAAGAAGAGGTAAAGATCGAACGATTGGATTCCAATTAGAGGCATTATTATTGCTTAAGAAAAGCAGATAAAATGCTTCCGACGATACGGGCATTAGTTTGGGTCGGAAATTATACGACCGAAGAGAGCCTCATCGTACAGTTTCGGTAATTATGTGCTTGGCATATAAGATCATTTTATCTAAGTTTGTGGTTTGGATTGGAGTCAGCTGAGCGTAAGTATTCGGCAAAGGCAAACCAGCGTTAACAATAAAACTATTCTGATGAACGTACGACATTTACTTGTTGCATTTATTCTCACGGGCGCATTTTTCTTCGCTAACGCGCAAAATTATGATCTCAATGATCTTCGCCAGGCCCCGCCAAAAAACAGCCTACCCGTTAGAACTCCCCAAATGGGCATTCATGATGTAGAAGTACAGAACCCTAGTTTAGATTTAAAGGTTAACTATTGGCGGAATTGGACAAATTTCGCCATAAACGCGAACCAAGCTTCCTTTAGTGATAGCTGGAACAGTGGTGGTGTAAACTCTATCTCTTTAGGTGCCCTTTTTAATACGAAATGGGATTACACCAAAGAAGGTAAAAACTTTGTATCTGAATTAGACTTAAGGTATGGAAAGATTAAGAATGAAAATCAACTTGCGCGTAAGAATCAAGACCGCATCTGGTGGGATAACAAGTACTCCATTAAATTTTCTCAGAAATGGGCATTATTTGCAGCCTTGACCTTTGAAACACAATTTGATGCAGGTTGGCAGTATACGAACATTGATGGTGTAGACACCAAATCCAGAAAGATATCCAATTTCATGGCTCCAGGTTATCTTACACCCGCAGTCGGTCTTGAATATAAACCGGATCAGTTTAGTTCTATCCGTTTTGGTCCAGCGACCCGTATGACCTTTATTTTAGATGACCGAGTTCAATCGGTAAGGGAAGAAGATACTACTCGTTTCGGTGTAGAAATCCCTGGAAAATTCAAGAATGATGTGAGCTTTCAACTATTAGCTGGTACTGATCGAGATTTAACAAAATGGTTGCATTTAAAAACCACCTACGAATTTTTAGCTAATTTTGAAGAGCTTAGCACTTCAAGGCATCGCCTAGACGCCATCTTAGGGGTACGCGTCTCGAGGGTAATAAGCCTGTTGTTCAATGCGACCTTATTGTATGATCCTAATCAAATAGAGGAACTGCAACGCTCTCAAAGTATAGGTATTGGTTTGAATTATAAATTTCCGAGATAACCTATGCTGAAACATATTTGCTCATACGGATACATGGTCTTAATGCTATTTTTTCTAAGCGCCTGCGCTTCAAAAAAGAAATTTGCAGAGACTAATAAAATATATGAAAAGCAGGTAGAACAATTGGCTGAAGTAATTAAGCAACCTTTGCCGACTCCGCAGCACATGGCTTCTGCCGGATTGCCGTCTCCGGGAGTAGAAGGCCAGCGAAAAGATTTTGAGTGGGTAGGCACCGTTAATTTCAATATGCGCAAACCCAATTTTGTTATTTTACATCATACAGCTCAAGACAGTATTCAGCAAACCTTACGGACGTTTACGCTAGAACGTACACAAGTAAGTGCTCATTATATCATTGATAAAGAAGGTAAAGTTTATCAATTGCTCAACGATTACTTACGAGCTTGGCATGCGGGTAATGGAAGGTGGGGATCCGTTACGGATATGAATTCCGCATCTATAGGTGTCGAAATGGACAACAACGGTGTTGAACCTTACACTGAGCCACAGATAAACAATTTGCTCGTATTACTGGATACCCTCAAAGCTAATTATAAGATTCCTTCAGAAAACTTCATTGGCCATGGTGATATCGCTCCGGGACGCAAAGTAGATCCCGGCATCAATTTTCCATGGAAACGCTTAGCAGAAAAAGGGTTTGGTTTGTGGTATGACGACGTACTGCAAGCACCCCCCACCACTTTCAACCCGCTAGATGGTTTGCGTATTCTAGGCTATGATACCCGAAATGCTTCAGCCGCAATCTTAGCTTTTAAGAGACATTTTATACCTGAGGAAACCACTGAAGAGTGGACTCCTTTTGCACTTAGCGTGCTTTACAATCTTTATATCAAGAAAACAACCTTATAAAAAAGGAGTCATCTCTTACCAGATGGCTCCTTTTTTATAAGGATCCAATTAATTACTTAAGCTTCTTTCTGTGATTCTTTCGCCCATGTGTCGCGTAAGCCAACAGTGCGATTAAACACCAATCGATCAGGTGTCGACCGTGTATCGAGCGTAAAATAACCCTTACGAATAAATTGATACCCTTTCCCCGGTACGGCATTTAATAAATCAGGTTCAATATAGACCTTTTCTAAAATCTCAAGACTATCCGGATTAATAGATTCTTTAAAATCACCGGTTGTGGCTAAGGGGTTTTCAGCCTTAAATAAACGATCGTAAAGTCTTACCTCCGCTGTTTTCGCATGTGGTACACTTACCCAGTGAATTGTTCCTTTCACTTTTAGGCCACTTGTGTCCTCTCCACTTTTTGAGTTTGGAATATAGCTACAATGGATTTCTGTGACATTACCGTCTCCATCTTTTACGAAACTATCACATGTAACGATATAAGCATGCTTTAAACGAACACTTAATCCAGGGCCTAAACGGAAGAATTTCTTAGGTGCATTTTCCATAAAATCCTCGCGTTCAATCCATAGTTCACGACTAAAAGGAATCACTCTTTCCCCCTCACCACCTTCCACCTCCGGATTGTTTTCTCCATGTAACAGTTCTTCTTTTTCCTCCGGATAGTTTGTTATAATCAGTTTTACCGGATCCAGCACCGCCATTCTACGCCAAGCCGTTTTGTTTAAATCTTCGCGGATGCAAAATTCCAACAGGCTTACGTCAATTACGTTTTCCCGCTTTGCCACCCCAATTCGCTCGCAAAAATTACGGATACTTGCAGGCGTATATCCTCGTCTTCTTAATCCGCTGATGGTAGGCATTCGAGGATCATCCCATCCTTCCACATGCTTTTCGTTTACCAGTTGCAGTAATCGGCGTTTGCTCATGACGGTATAAGTCATATTCAATCGTGCAAACTCATATTGTTTAGATGGGAAGATACCAATATGCTCGATTAACCAATCATATAAAGCCCGATGTGGTATAAAT
The DNA here is from genome assembly GCF_008245145.1 of Olivibacter sp. LS-1. Classification (GTDB taxonomy): domain Bacteria; phylum Bacteroidota; class Bacteroidia; order Sphingobacteriales; family Sphingobacteriaceae; genus Olivibacter; species Olivibacter oleidegradans. Next base: position 170,254 of record NZ_CP041643.1, read on the forward strand.
TCCAGCGTACAAACAGAATGTGTGATCCGCTCAATCGAATCACTTTGTCCATGCGCGAAATCATACATCGGGTAAATACACCAAGCATCCCCCGTACGGTGGTGATGCGCGTGTTTTATACGATAGAGTAAAGGATCGCGCATATGCATGTTTGGATTGGCCAGGTCGATTTTCGCCCTCAACACTTTACTTCCATCGGGATATTTTCCATCCTTCATTTCTGCGAATAAACGAAGGTTTTCCTCCACCGTCCGGTCTCTATAGGGAGTCGGCTTACCTGGTTCGGTAGGTGTCCCTTTACTTGCAGCGATCTCTTCCGGTGTACTATCGTCGACATAGGCTAAACCCTTTTCTATCAAGCTCACGGCATATCCGTATAGCGTATCGAAATAGTCCGATGTATACAGCTCCTCGGCCCATTGGAAACCAAGCCATTTGATATCATTTTTAATACTTTCCACGTATTCAATGTCTTCCGTAACCGGATTGGTATCATCAAAACGCAGATTAGTTTTACCATTATATTTTTGTGCCAAACCAAAATTTAAACAAATCGACTTCGCGTGACCGATATGTAAATAACCGTTTGGTTCCGGCGGGAATCGCGTCAGCACCCTACCGTCATTTTTCCCATTTTTTATATCTTCCTCAATAATTTCCTCCAGGAAATTCAATGATTTCTCTTCGTTCATAAGGCACAAACTTAGCTAAAATTCTCTGATGAAAAAGTATGCTGAAAAAATTTAATGCTTTCTATTCTCTACATTAAAAACAAGAAAGGCCGTCCTCTTCGGACAGCCTTCATACGATTTATATTATTACTATCCTAGATAACTTTAACATTTACCGCATTTAAGCCTTTCTTTCCCTGTTCAACCTCGTAAGATACGTGGTCGTTTTCACGGATAGAATCGATAAGGCCAGATGAATGAACGAAGATATCGCCTCCACCAGCATTTGGAACGATGAAACCGAAACCTTTCGTTTCATTAAAGAATTTTACTACTCCTTCTTGCATTGTATTGTATTGAATTTATTAATAATTAGAGCAAAGGTAAGGATATTAATCTAAGATTTTCTTAATAAAATATTTATTTATAAAATCTTAACAAAAAATTAGCCTATTCTATTCCCTTTTTGTGCGCTGGCAGGTCTGAATCGGCGTTTTTTCCGATTTTTATTTGTTGACGCTTTTTCTGATTTGTTCTGTAACGGTCGTTTCGGGAGAGGTACAGCCACAAACTTATCAGTCGCAGGAAAAGGATGCTCATTGATCACGGGAATGGCCTGATTTGTTAAATTGTTTATACTTTGCAAATAGGGCCGTTCCTCCAGATCGCAAAATGAAAGAGCTTTACCGCTCGCACCCGCCCTACCGGTACGGCCAATACGATGCACGTAAGTTTCAGGCTCGTTTGGGAGATCAAAGTTGATCACAAATTTAAGTTCTTCAACATCGATTCCACGAGCTGCGATATCCGTCGCAATAAGTACTTTTAGCTGGCCGCTCTTAAAAGCTTGAAGTGCATTTTGTCGGGCATTCTGCGATTTATTTCCATGAATAGCTGCTGCTTGAACACCTTGTTTCGCCAAGAACTTTACCAAACGGTCTGCACCATGCTTCGTCCGCGTAAACACCAGCACATGATCACGCACTTCACTCTTTAAAAGGTGTAAAAGCAACTTCGGCTTATTTGCCTTATCAACAGCGTATACTACTTGAGTCACTTTTTCGGCTGTTGAAGAAACCGGTGTTACCTCTACACGTACCGGGTTCTTTAAAAGCGTATTCGCGAGTTTCGTAATTTCGGGCGGCATGGTTGCTGAAAAGAAAAGCGTCTGTCGCTTTATTGGCAAAAGAGCAACAACTTTTTTAATATCATGAATGAATCCCATATCCAACATTCGATCCGCCTCGTCTAGCACGAAGTGAGAAACAGCCCGAAGGGTAAGCACCCGCTGTCCAACCAAATCCAAAAGACGTCCGGGAGTCGCTACCAATATATCGATTCCTTTTTTTAATCCTGAAATCTGCGTATTAATATTAACCCCTCCATAAACGACTTGATGTTTTAAGGGTAGCAGTTGGCCATACGTAGCGATACTCTCGTTAATTTGGATAGCCAATTCCCGCGTGGGGGCCAACACCAAAGCTTTCACTGCTTTCTCTTTATTAGGCAGGCTGTTCAGTTGCTGCAAAATAGGCAGAATAAAAGCCGCAGATTTGCCCGTACCTGTTTGGGCGCAACCGAGTAAATCTCTTCCTGAAAGTACAACGGGAATCGCTTGGGACTGTATGGGTGTGGGGGTTTCGTACCCCTCCTTATGTATTGCCTTCAATAAAGGATCAATAAGCTTCAGTTCTTTAAATGACAATATATCAGTGTATTAGTTGTAATAAAAACCATTATCCGTTCTAGGATATGCATTGTTGCAAAGATACGATTTAACTTCCATAAAGCTTCAATGAAAACAGATAGTTGCTTTATGACCGTATTTATATAGCTGATTTCAGGGATCTTCTCACCTTATTTTGGAGCTATGAAAGGTTTTATGGTATGTTTGTCTCGACATCGGTAATTACTATAAAACACCCATATGAAAACAATTAAACTTGCTATTCTTTCTGCACTAACAATCATGTGCATTCATGCTCAGGCACAATTTAAATTAAATACAAAAAGTATCAAGGCAGCGACTACAGCAGCAAAGGCAATTACCTTATCAGACGATGAGGTAATAGGTTATGCAAAGGAGTACATGGTTTGGATGGACGAAAATAACCCCGTTGCACCGGAGGATCATGAATTAGCCCAACGCCTAGCCAAACTAACGAAAGATTTAACTAACCACGATGATTTAAGCCTGAACTTCAAAGTATATTTAGTTCGTGACATCAACGCATTTGCCTGTGCCGATGGCAGTGTACGCGTATGTGCAGGTCTAATGGAAGTGATGGATGATAACGAAGTATTAGGCGTTATCGGCCATGAAATTGGTCACGTAAAAAACAAAGACTCGAAAGATGCTTTCCGTACTGCTCTATTAAGCTCTGCCTTAAAAGACGGTGTGGGATCACAGGGAGGCACAGCCGGAGCACTTAGTGACTCTAAGTTAGGAGAATTGGGTACTGCTGTTGCTAATTCGTCTTTCTCCCGTTCGCAAGAAAGTGCCGCGGATATCTACGGTTATGAACTACTAAAAGCGCAAAAGGTCAACCCGTGGTATATGGCCACCGCTTTTGAGAGTCTGGCTAAACAAAGTGAAGGCACTGAAAAAGCGTCCACCATGCAGCGCTTGATGTCTTCCCATCCAGATACAGAAAAACGCATTAAAGTAATGTCTGAAAAAGCGACTAAAGAAGGCTTTGAAAAACCGGTTAAGTAAAACGAAAAGAGGGAGCTTGAAACTCCCTCTTTTCGTTTTACTTTTGTCCGTATTTATACTCAAATCGCTCAAACAATTGTTTATGCAAATTATCTAAATTAATATCTCTTCCCCCAATGAACGCCTTTTCCAACTGATTTCCTTTCATATCAAGAGCGTCTCCTACGGAGAGAAATAGATTCGCATCCTTCCCAAGTTCTAAACTACCCGTTGTTTGATCAATTCCCAAAATTTTCGCGGTGTTTAAGGTAATAGTAGCCAGTGCTTTTTCTTTATCCAAACCAAATGCAGCCGCGGTACCGGCCATAAAAGGCAAGTTACGTTGTTGCCAAAAACCATCCATCCCGTAAGCGACCAGAAGTCCTGCATCTGATAAGAGTTTCGCTTGCTTATAGGGTAAATTAACATCATCATCTTCATTCGCAGGAAGCGAATGCGCCTGATGTATGATGATCGCAATATCATTTTCTTTCAAAAAAGCACTGACAAGATGAGCTTCCGCTCCTCCTACTAATACCGGCTTCAATCCATAATCTTTGAAAAATTGTACCGCTGCAATGATATCGTTCTTTTTATCAACATGAACCATGAGCTTTCTTGAACCGTCAAAGACCTTTCGAAAAGCTTCTAACCGCCCATTGAACACGTCTGGTTTATCTACGGCGCAATAAGCGCTTGCATCGGTTAATAAATCCGCCAAGGTAGTGCGTTCCTTTCGGATCCGTTCCTTTTGCTCCTCTTCATTGGTTGCACCAAAACGTGCATAGCGAATACTGGGCCAATTAATATGGATCGCATCGTCCTTTTTATAAGCAGCGTCTTCCCAATTCCATGCATCGAGTTGCACTATGGACGACTGACCAGTAACCAATCCTCCTTCGGGCGTCACTTGCGCCAATAATATACCGTTAGTGCGCAAGGTATTAATCACCTTAGAATCGGTGTTATAGGCAATCAGCGCACGCACGTGCGCGTTATTTCCCCCTACTTCTGTATTATCAACTGTCGCTCTCACCGCTTCGATTTCCACTAAGCCCAAATTGGTAACAGGCGCAATAAATCCAGGATAAAGATGTTTTCCATGGGCATCAATGGTCTCCGTGGCATTAGGTGCTCCGGACCCATCGCCCACATAAGTGATTTTTCCCTTATCAAAGACTAAGGTACCGTTTGTTATTACCTGTCCATTGCCTATGTGAATAGTGGCTCCTTTTATGCTAATGGCTGAAGTTTGCGCCTTTGCCGGATAAACGGTTGGCTGCGCCTGAGCCCAAACTCCGGCCAGCAGGAATAAACTTAGGCTGTATATGTATTTAAAAGTGAACTGCATCGTCATTGTATTAGTTATGGTTGACATCCTCGTTAATATCTCCTGAAAGCGTTTCGCAATGATAAATAATGGTTGGCTTTTCGACTGCTTTTTGTGTTGCATTCCCTTTATCCTTTTCTTCCAACGATTTAGCAATCAATCTAGCTTTCTCTTTTTGTTGAAAATCTCGAATCTTCTCATCTTCCTCTACATCCCAATATTTTACACCATCTACAAAGGTCTTCTCGGCACGGGCATAAATACTTAAAGGATTACCACTCCATATCACCACATCTGCATCTTTGCCGGCTTTCAAACTACCCACCTTATTATCAATGTGCAGCATTTTTGCTGGATTGAGGGTTACTAATTTCCATGCCTCTTCTTCTGTCAAGCCACCATACTTGATTACTTTTGCAGCTTCCTGATTTAAGCGACGAGCCATCTCAGCGTCATCCGAATTAATGGCCGTTACCACACCCTGCTTTTCCATTAAATAAGCATTATAGGGTATTGCCTCCTGTACCTCCATTTTATAGGCCCACCAGTCTGCAAAAGTAGCTCCTGCAATACTTCTTGCGGCCATACGATCCGCTAACTTATAGCCTTCTAAGATATGCGTAAAGGTATTTACCTTGAAACCAAGGCTATCAGCCAAATGCATGAGCATATTGATTTCAGACTGCACATAGGAATGGCAGGTGATAAAACGCTTATTGTCTAATATCTCCACCAAAGCATCCAATTCGAGATCACGACGCGCATTGCTGCCTTTCATCGCTATTTTTGCCTTATATTCCTTCGCTCTTGTAAAAGCATCTACATACACCTGCTCCACACCCATTCGTGTTTGCGGGAAACGCACCCGTGCAATATCTCCCCAATTGCTTTGTTTTACGTTTTCGCCAAGGGCAAATTTTATGAAGCCATCGCTCCCTTCGAATTTAAGCTCCTCAGGTGATTTACCCCAACGCAACTTAATTAATTGAGATTGCCCGCCAATTGCGTTAGCTGAGCCGTGCAATATATGCGAGGACGTTACCCCGCCTGCCAATTGTCGATAGATATTAACATCTTCCGAATTTATAATATCACCAATACGCACTTCAGCAGTAACTGATTGCGTTCCCTCGTTTATGCCTCTAGAAATAGCGATATGTGAATGCTCGTCTATGATACCTGCCGTAATGTGCTTGCCGGTAGCATCAATGAGCGTTGCGCCGGAGGCATTGAGATTTTTACCGACCGCTTTGATTTTTCCACCGGCAATTAATACATCTGCTCCTTCCAATATGCCTTCTTTTTCATTAGTCCATACGGTCGCATTTTTTAACAATACATCGGCAGCAGCAAGAGGTTGCTCATGACCATAGGCTGCAAAAGGATAAATTACCTTGCCTAATTCAAGGGGCTTGTCCGCTCGCTTCGTTTCGGTCTTTTCCGTGTAGGCCCCCGTATAAGAAGCTGACCAAGGAATAGTACCACCATCCTCACGATTAATTTCACCTTTTAATTGAAGTGGTTTTACTGTTGCAATATAGGCGCTAATCCGGTAGCTTTTCTTTACCCCTTTCGGATTAAAGCTCAGACTTAACAAATCACCATCTACTACCAAATTCGCTTTGATTTTTGTCGTATCGTTCGGCTTGCTAATGTAAGCTTCATACTTTCCCTGCTTCCCGCCTATCAGCAGTTTTATTGCACCGAAATCATCCACATTGCTTGCGTACTCTCCTCTCAGATCTTTATTACTGCTATGGTTAGCGATAAATTTTTCTCCTTCAATCCAATTTTCATAGATGATATTCCCTTCTTTGAACAAACTATCCGAAGTAATAATAAAACTAGCCAGTTTTCCTTTCTCCAAGGTTCCTAAGCGATCACCCGCTCCCAACAATCTAGCAGGAGTCTCCGTCAATGCACGTAGAGCGGCATCTTCACTTAATCCATATTTAATGGCTTTGCGTAAATTGGGCCAAAAGTCCCGGACGTTATCTAAATCGCTAGCTGTTAAGGCAAAAGGAATGGATGCCTTTTCCAAAGCGGCGGGATTGCCTGGAGCAAGCTCCCAGTGCTTCAACTGCGCAAGCGACAATTTATTAGCCTCGTAGGGGTCTGCTACATCATATGTTTTCGGAAAGTTAAGCGGAACGATAAGACTTGCCCCTGTAGCCTTCACTTCTTGAATACGTTGATAGTCATTTCCTCCCGTTTTGATAATATAGGATTTCCCAAATTCTTTGGCTATTTTATCAGCCCTTAAAACATCCAATACATCGTTCACTTCAAAAAATTGTGGTAGCGACTGCCACTTATTAAACGCTTCTAAGGAAATGTTGTATTCTTTCTTCTGTTGCTGATACCATTTCGCATCGTAATATGTTTGACGCAAAAGGGCAATGCTTCCCATTAAAGAAGAAGGGTAAGACGTTTTTGCAGAGCCTTTATCGAAAGAATACTGAGCAGCGGCGTCGGGAATGATGACAAGCTCATTATCTTTATTGGTGTTCAGTGCAATCAATGCACTACTTCCCCGCGCAATTCCGTCTTTTACTATCGTGTGTACCGCTCCGAAGCCAATTTTCTTAAGTTGTTCTGCTTTCTTTTCATCCTGTGCAAAAACATCGATCGCCCGAGTCTCCGGCCGTATTGCCTCGTTCCAGGCGTATGGGCCGTTCTTTGTAGAAGTGAGTACCTGGGCAGCCCTCCCAAAAGCGCGTGATTCCTTGTTTTCAGGTACGCCGTAGGTAGTAAAAGGATCAATCAGAGATGGATAGATAAACTTGCCTTGCAAATCAATCGTTATGTAACCTGCGGGCACTTCCTGTCCCGCTCCTACGGATTCGATCAGTCGATCGTTCACCAGTAGCGTCGCATTTTTCAGACTCTGCCCAGCTTTTGTGATAATATGAGCATTTATAAACGCGTACTTTTTCGGTCGCTTATCGTGCGAGCCGTTAACAGGAAAAGTTTCCTGGCTTTTCAGGAAGTAAAAGCTAAATAAAAAGAGGCAAAAGGGTAAGATTTTTCGCATAATGCACATCTAATTAAAGAATAAAAAGTTCAAGTTGTCAAAAAAGAGAATCCATTTTGCGGATTTTTTTGTTGTTGACGATAAAAACCAAGCGTTCGCCAAGTTTTTCACTAAAATACCCTTTTTAATTAAAAAAAATTTGTTTTGGCCTTCTCTCATAAGAATGTTACCTTTTTTACATTATAAGTTATACCTTCGTTCAAAAACATTGGCATGGGAAATCCAATAATACAAGCGCTTCATCATGTGGCTATTATCTGTTCCGATTATCAACGATCCAAGCAATTTTATACTACCGTACTTGGGTTTGAGGTCCTTAACGAAACTTATCGAGATGAACGGGAATCTTACAAACTAGACTTGGCCTTAAATGGTCAATACGTCATTGAATTATTTTCCTTTCCTGAGCCTCCGAGACGGGTGAGCAAGCCTGAAGCTTGCGGTTTAAGACATTTAGCCTTTGCTGTTGACAATCTAGAGAAGGCAATCGATCATCTAACGATGCATCAGGTACAAACCGAACCGATTCGGGTAGATGAACTAACCGGAAAACGCTTTACTTTTTTTGCGGATCCCGACGACTTGCCTTTGGAGTTCTACGAAATTGACCATTAATTGTCATTCCATTGAAATAAAGTAAAAGATGATCAAACACCTAATTTAGTATGATTGTTATCAACTCATATCTTATCTAAACGAAGTAGCTTTGATAAAGCTCGGGTTCTTGATTAATTTTATTCATATGACAGCATTTATACAGGAGATTAAACGTGAGGTCAAAAATTGGTGGCTTTTCACTGTTATTGGCATCTTGTTATTGATTGCCGGTTTTTATACAATATCGAATCCGCTGGCGAGCTATTTAGGCTTATCGGTTTTCTTTGGTGGTCTTATTTTTGTTAATGGTATTATGGAGCTTTCCTTTACATTCGGGAATCGACACCGTTTGCATCATTGGGGTTGGACACTGTCTGCAGGCATTCTGGACGTTGTACTGGGCTTCGTTTTATTATTATATCCGAGTTTATCGATGAGCGTTCTACCTTTCATAGTGGGTTTTTATATACTCTTATTAGGAGCTTCACTTTGCAGCTACGCCTTTCAACTGAAGAACTTAGACGTAAAGGGCTGGGGATGGATCTTGGCCGGAGGTATCTTAACGGTATTATTCGGCCTAAGTATGATTTTCAATCCAGTGATCGGTATTGCGACTATTGTTGGGTGGACGGCCTTTGCTTTTATCGTTGCCGGCGTGGTAAATATCATTTTTTCTATGCAGCTCAAGAAAATCAGGGATCATATGAATCCCTAACAAAATGAACTATAAATATCTTAATGAACTCTAATAAACTTTTATCATGGCACTCGTAAAAACTGCTAAAATTGACATTGGCATCTCTGAAGATAATCGCCAAGCGGTAGCAAACAAATTGAATCATTTATTAGCTGATGAATTTGTATTGTATACCAAGACTCGAAAATTCCACTGGAATGTAAAGGGCATCCACTTCCACGACCTCCACTTATTCTTTGAATCGCAATATAAAGAACTTGCGGAAATGATGGATGAAGTGGCAGAGCGTATCCGTAAATTGGGTCATTATTCATTGGGAACCTTACAACAATTCCTTAATGAAACCAATCTTTTGGAGCATACAGATGATGGATCATCTGCTGAAGTAATGATTGAAGCGCTTTTAGAAGACCATGAAACCATCATACGAGAGATTCGCACATCGATTGATCCTATTCAAGATAAGCATAAAGATGCCGGAACGGCAGATTTCCTGACAGGCTTGATGGAGCAGCACGAATCAATGGCTTGGATGCTGCGTTCTATGGTTCAATAATAAAAAAATGGGGCGGGGCGTTATAAGCCTCCGCCCAACTTACCATCCCTCTTCGTGTAAGCGTAACCTGCTTTTTAACAGCTTAATTTCTGTTTGCATACTTCTAATCTTTCCAATTAAATGGCGCATGGCGTCAATACCTTCGACATTAATGTGTAAATCGTAATGCCATTGCCTAAATCGTTCCAACGCCTCAAGGTCTTCTTCATGAATATACCATTCATCTGCTTGCAAAGTGAGCTTTATTAACCCTTCTTCATAAAGCGAACGAATAAAACCTTCGTCCACCGTGCTCTGTGCACAATATTCCTTGACCAAAATGAATGTGGTTCCCATTTGTCTAATTATTTAGTCGTTAAATTGGCTAGCTGCTGAAATAGCGTTTTTTGTTCTTCACTCAATCCGGTTGGTATGTTGACTTGATAGGTTATAATTAGATCGCCAAATTGACCTTCTTTTTTATATACGGGAAAGCCCTTCCCCTTTAGACGCACTTTGGTACCATTCTGGGTTTCCGGTTTAACTTTTAATTTAACTTTTGATCCCAGTGTATCGACCATAACCTCTCCTCCCAAAACGGCTGTGTATAAATCAATTTCCTGCGTCAAATACAGATCGTCCTTTAATCGCTTAAACACTGGGTCATTTCCAATAACGAAAGTGATGTAGAGATCGCCCGCCGGCCCGTTGTTTACACCGGGTCCACCCTGACCCTTCAAACGAATTTCCTGTCCATTTTCCACACCCGCAGGGATGGTGATGCGCAGCTTCTTCCCATTTATTGTTAAGGTTCGTTTATGCGTTTCTGCAGCATCCCTCAAGCTGAGATGTAATTCCGCGCGGTAATCCTGCCCTTTAAATTGGCTTCGGCTCCTTCTTCCTCCACCGAACATGGAGGCGAAAAAATCTGAAAAACCGCCTGAAGAAAAATCGCCTTCCGATCCGTCAAAACCGCTTTCGAATGGATTTTGATTGCCAAAAGGATTTCCACGTGCATAGTAATCGCCTCCAGGTTGTGACTGTCTCGCCTGCTCATAAGCTTCCGCTTGCTTCCAATCTTTCCCATATTGATCGTACTTCTTCCGCTTGTCAGGATCACTTAGTACCTCATTGGCCTCATTTAATTCCTGAAATCGTTTATGCGCTTCTTTATCATCCGGATTTAAGTCGGGGTGCAACTTTCTGGCAAGTTTACGGTATGCTTTTTTAATATCATCTTGAGATGCATTCTTATCAACGCCCAATATTTTATAGTAATCAATATATTCCATAATTAAACCTTCAACCTAGATACAGCTGTGTGTCCCTTTTTGTTTGGGACTTTCATATATTCCTATTTTCCTTTTAAATTGAAATGAATCGTGGTTTTAAAAGAAAGTTTATTTTATACATCCCACTTACTGCGCCCATTAGCAAGGTGGATAACCTTGACTTTATTCACTTGCATTTATTTTCAAAAGCGTTCATAGGAGCTCGAAGGCAAACTTCTCGGTTTCGTTCTTTTTGCCAAGAAAAAGAACATATATTAAAAAGAGTAACTCAAGGAAACCTTTCTTTAATACTAACATCGTAATATCGCTTAAAAAGAAATTCCATAACGCAAAGCACGGGCAGTAATCCCAACGAAAATTATTAAGTTTGCACACATGTCGCTTTATGTTACCTCGATCAATTCCGGAAGTAATGGCAATTGTTACTATGTTGGCAATGGAAGAGAAGCTGTTCTAATAGACGCCGGCATTTCATGCCGCGAGATTGAGCGACGAATGACCCGTTTAGGTTTATCCATTCCATCTATCAAAGCGATTTTTATATCCCATGAACATAGTGATCATATAAAGGGCTTGTGCAGGTTAAGTTTAAAATACCGCATACCAGTCTATATCAATCAGCGGACATTAACAGCAACCGGCTTTTTTATTGCTCCCGAGCTGCTCCACCTATTTCATGCATCCGATCCTATTCAAATTGGCGATTTTCAAATCACTCCCTTTGCCAAGTATCATGATGCGGCTGACCCTTATAGCTTTGTGGTAGAAGGAGGAAGCATTCGGATCGGCGTTTTTACGGATATAGGAAGGGTGTGCGAACGTGTACAGCATCATTTCAGCCAGTGTCATGCGGTTTTTTTAGAAGCCAATTACGACGACGATCTATTAGATCGCGGGCGTTATCCGTATTTTTTGAAAAACAGAATTCGCGGGGGGTATGGTCATTTGTCCAATAAGCAAGCTTTAGAGCTCTTTCTAAACCACAGAACGGACAATTTGAGTCATCTTTTTTTATCTCATTTATCCAAAGATAATAATTGTCCGAATTTAGTTACCGAGCTTTTCTCAACCCATGCCAATGGCGTAAAAATTGTGGTTGCTTCGCGATACGAAGAAAGTCCTATTTTTGAAGTAAAAAGATGGTCACAGCCGGCAGATCTTATTCCCGAAATTCCGCTTTTTCCCAAGACTCTTTTTTAAAAAAATGTAATAGCAGAAAGAATGTACCGACGGCAAGGCTAGCAAGTGCCCACACCAACCACTCATAATTAACAGCTAAATAATGCCCAAAGCCGATCGCGCTGATTAATCCTATCAAAAGCAGATTGGCAATAAAGCGCCCTTCTGTCTTTTTTATCGGTTGACTAAAAGGATAGCCTGTTACGGTAAACAGACAAATTAAAATGGCCGCTACTCCGCCTACAGCCGTAGATAAAAGGAGGTCATTTATTACCGGCAGACCAATAAAGGCTAGTCCCAGCACGGAAAAAACAATCATAAAAGGCATATAAAATTTAACAAACGCAGCTTTCAATACACCGGACATCAAAAGGCCCGGTTGTTGAATAGGAGCCACAAAATAAATCCAGGCAGCTTTATATTTTTCGCTTTGTGTGATAAATTGGAATACGGTTAATAAAGTAAATAAAGAAAAGTAAAAAATGAAGAGATAAGTATGTTGCGCGAGGATATTCTTCCATTTTTCTGTCCACGTTCCTTCTGCGTTTCCTCGGTTACGTACAAAAAACATGAAAAAAAAATACACCGGGACATAAGCCAACGAAGGGTACACTTTAGTTTTAAATTCACGTGTGCGTCCCGTTACATTCCAAACTAATCTAAAACCGGCATTTTCCAATGGGCTACCGGTTAATATATTCGCTAATTTATCGCTAAGCGTTTGCCTACGGGTGGCAGCTGTTTCGACCTTAACCGAGTCGTCGCTTGTCTGCAAAGCGCTCAACGTAGCGTTCAATCCGGTAGAGAAGTTTTTGCTCATTATCCACAAAGCCACCAACGGCGATAAGAAAGCCGCTAGGGACAGTGCAATGGTAAGTAATGACGTATCTCCCCTTCCGAGTTCTTGTAGTCCGCTGATCCAAGCACTTGGTGTAAGCCATAACCAGGGCACCGCTGCAAAGTCAAGCTGCTGAACCATGGCACTTTCCAGCACATTTGGCATCGTGTAGTACAACATAAAGATCAGCACCGAAAATACAATTTGTAAATACGCTACAATGTCTTTAAAGCGCTGCACCGAGACGAATTTCATGGCAATCAGGTAAAACAAGTTTACCAGTAATACACAAAGTACGGTTGCTATTGCCGCTTGAAAAATAAAAATAACACCGGCAAATCCTCCTCGACTAATTATTGTAAAAATAAGTCCCGGGAGCGCTAAACCAACCGCTTGTTTAGCTATACTGATTCCGATGTGCAGGATGCGTGTTAAGGCAAACGTTCGATCATCAACGGGACGTGGCAATATGATAAAATTATCTCTACTGTCTAACAGGATGACGGAAAAGTCAGCGATCAAGCTGAGGCATAACATTGCCATAAACACACCGAAGTAGATCGTAAAAGACAGATAAGGTTGGTTGACGGAAAAAAGGAAAAGCAGCAATACGCAACCCATCACTGCTAGCAGTAAAAAATTAAGCCAGGAGCTGTAGTTGTTTTCCTTTTTCGATCTGTTTCCAAATGCCGTTAGCGGTCTTCGGTCATCCATCAGTAATTTGACACGTAATATAACCTCCATCTGAGCGGTATTTACCCCGATTTTACGATATAGAGGACTAAAAAGTAAAGCCAGTTGGACAATGAAATTATTCATGGATATAATATTTTGCGATCATTCTCGCTATTCGAAGGCAGACATGATACTAGAAGCACTTCCTGAAGTTTCCGCATGGCCGGTGAGCTTAGCAAAAATATGTTCGAGGGAATCGCCATGCTCAGCTTTCAATTGCTCGAAAGTACCATTTGCCACAATACTGCCTTGATTAATCAATAGAATACGGTCTGAAACCTTTTCAACAATGTCCATCATATGCGAACAATAAAATATCGTTTTGCCTTCCTTTGCCAATAGAGAGATCAGCTCTTTAACAACAATTACTGCATTTGCATCTAAGCCAGACAAAGGCTCATCTAAAATGAGAATTTTTGGATTATGAATAATTCCGGAAGTCAATAACACTTTTTGCCTCATACCTTTCGAAAAGGTATCCATTCGCTTATTAAGTGATTCACTCAGGCCAAAAGCAGTAAGCAACTTAGTTGCTCTGGCTGCAATGAGCGAAGTTTCCATGTCATATAGCTTACCCACGAAATCCAGATATTCCAAAGGGGTTAACACATCGTATAGCTCAGCATTCTCCGGAACATATCCTATAATGGATTTAATTGGAAGTGCATTCTCTTTTAAGTTGATGCCATCAACAGTGATATGACCCTCGAAATCACTTATTAATCCGGTAAGGATCTTAACGGTTGTTGATTTACCGGCACCATTTGGGCCGATATAGCCAATCACTTCACCGGGATATATTTCAAGATCAATCCCTTTCAAAACCTGTTTATCATCATAACTTTTATGAAGATTTTCAATGCGTATGATAGGTTCATCTTGGTTCATTCTTATCTTTCTTGATTAATGTAAAGCAAGATAAGAAATTCTTTATATTTTGTGAACTTTGAAAATAAGACGCGGAGCAACTGCTATTAAAAATGAAGGGCTTTTACTTTTAACCGTGCGTACTAGCTTTAGCTTTGTATATAGCCAGTGTATTGGGAAAAACGGCTTCGGAGGAAACCGATGGAACGAGCAGCAAAGCAAATGGTTTCCCTAGCATAAAGCTATAAGCCATCTCCATATTTGAAAAAGCTGTTAATGGTTATCGGTAATTTACCGGTGGCTTTTAATTGCCCGCTTAATAACTTTGCCGCTGCTTTTTGAAAGGTTCCGTCATTTTGATAGGCTACCACCAAACCACCGGCGTGCTCCAAGCCGGGGAAGGAAGCAATAGTATAGGGGTTTGCAAAGACGTTAAATAGCACATTATGACTAGCAAGTTCGCTAATTAACATGTTAAGCTCTTGGCTATAGTTTAATTTACTTTGCGGACGCAAACGTGTGTCATGAAGTGCTACAATCACCTGTTTATAGTTCTTCAGCTCATTAGCTACCTTTGACACTTCTGCGCCAGTAGCCTTAGCAGATAAGATGAAATTTAAGCTATTATCAAAATGTCCACCAAGTATTTGCTGAAATGTAGTTAAACTATCGACGCCAATACTAACCAGCGCCGTCTTTTCTGCAAGATCTAACTGCTTAATGAGTGTATCCCCTTTCAACAGTGTAATAGCAGCATCCGCTAATTGTTGATTTAACTGCTTGGCAGAATCATTATTAAGATCCTGGTATAAATGTTCTGTGATGACCGCTTGCCGTTGATTCAGACCCATCCAGTATTTAGCTGCTAGTATTTTTTTTACACGCGCGTTGATATCATCCCAAGATAATCTCTTTTTACGGATCGCTTTTCTTACTTTTTTGATTGCTCGTTTACTGTTTTCTGACAATTCAAGCACGTCATTTCCGGCAATAATCGCCCTTACATCAGCCTCACCATCCGGGAAGTACTTTACAACGCCTTTCATATCCATCGCATCGGTAAAAGTGAGTCCTTTGAAGCCCATACGCTCTTTCAGCATACCGGTAATTACATTTTTTGAAAGTGACGAAGGCAGATGCGCGGTTGTATCCAAGGCGGGGATATTCATATGGGCCACCATTACCCCAGGGGCCCCCTGTTTGATCAATTCTTTAAAAGGGTACATTTCCAGTGAATCCAGGCGAGTTATCGTAAAATTCAAACTAGGCAAGTCATAATGAGAATCCACATCAGTATCACCATGGCCTGGAAAATGCTTTAAAGTAGTCATTAAACCGCCATCCATCATCCCCTTCATATAGGCACCCCCTTTTCGCACCACATTCATTTTATTCTCGCCGAAAGACCGGTAGTTGATTACCGGATTATTCGGATTATTGTTTACATCCACATCGGGAGCGAAATTTACATTTAAGCCAATTCGTTTAAAATTTTTGGCAATCTCCTGCCCCATCTGATAGATTAATCGTTCGTCCTGTACGGCTCCCAAAGCCATCTGATAAGGAAAGGAGATGGTCGAATCCATCAAGCGCATGCCCAATCCCCATTCTCCATCCAGCGCCATTAACAACGGAACTTTTGCAAGTTTTTGATACCTATTTATAAGGTTAGCATGCCTAACAGGGCCGCCCTGAAAAAGCACCACTCCTCCTAACTTTTGCTTTTTTATCACTTTGGCTACTGAATCGCTATACGCATTACCTAAATTTGTATGCGCACGCACCATGAACATTTGCGCAATACGATCTTTTTTGCTCAACCTGTTAAAAACTGAGTCCACCCATGTATGTTCTTGATTAATGAAATCTATAAAGTTTGAAGACGATTGAGCAGAAACTATCTGCGATGCGGTCAAAACGATGAGGAGTATTAGGCTGGCTTTTCTTAACATAATGAAACAATGAAATCAAACTTAGTTATAATTGCCGTTTTATGCAAAAATTTCAATAAAAAAAGATAATAAAAGCAGAATATCGCCCTATAATGCTTTTAAGCAAAATGAAAACCGCAAAAAAACGCATTTTAAAAATTACAATCCATCTCCGTATTTGAAAAAAGTACTGACAGTTACGGGCAATCTACCAGTCGGCCTTAAGCTTTTCAATATGACTTTTGCTCCTGCCCGTTGCAGTTCATCACTATTTTGGTAACCTAGAACCAAACTTTTACAAGCCTCAATACCCGGCATGCCCGCTAATGCATAGGGATTGGTGAAGACACAAAAGATGCTATTCATGTTAGCTAATTCATTAATAAACAAACGGACTGTGCCACTGAAGTTAATTTTACTTTGCGGCGATCGGCGCGTATCATGCAAGGCGACGATCACCTGATTATATCGCAACAGTTCGACAGACACTTTTGCGATATCATTAGGTTTCGCGTCGGGTGAGATGACAAATTTCAGCGCATTATCAAATTTACCTTCCAATTCTTTTTGAAAAGTAGTCAATTCTCGAGCTCCTATGCTAATGATAGCGGTACGTTTGCCATAATCAATGTTCCGTATAAGGCTATCGCCTTTCAGTAATGTGACGGCTGCGTCAGCCAGTTCCTGATTCAGCTTTTTTGACGCTGACCGGTTTAGTTCGCGATACAAGCCATCCAGCATTACCGGTTCCCTTTTATCCAGTCCGAGCCAGAGTTTAGCCGCCAAAATTCTTTTTACTTTTGCATCTAAGCTTGCTTGGCTAATCCGTTTATCTTTAATGGCTTTAGCGATCATAGCAATGGCTCTTTTGCTATTTTGAGATAATTCCAATATATCATTCCCGGCAATAACGGCACGTACATCTGCTTCTCCATTTTTAAAATATTTAACCACGCCATTCATATCCATGGCATCCGTAAATACCAAACCCTTAAAGCCAAGTTCCTTCTTGAGTAATCCGTCAATTACAGCAGGCGACAGTGATGACGGCAAATTAGGCGTTTTATCTAGGGCGGGGATATTCATATGGGCAACCATCACACCCGAGGCTCCTTCACGTATCAATTGCTTAAATGGAAACAACTCCAGCGAATCCAGCCGACCTCTACTGAATGCCAATTGAGGAAGATCTTTGTGTGAGTCGACATCGGTATCCCCATGCCCGGGAAAATGCTTTAAGGTAGTCAATATATGTTCATCCATCATTCCCCGCATGTATGCGCTTGCTTTCCGCGTTACATTACCTTTATTTTCTCCAAAAGAGCGGAAATTAATGACAGGATTTCTCGGGTTATTGTTTATATCAACTACCGGTGCAAAGTTTACATTCAAGCCAAGTCGTCTGAAGTCTTTTGCAATTTCACGTCCCATATTATAGAGAAGCTTCTCATTTCTAATAGCTCCTAAGGTCATTTGATAAGGATAAGAAATGGTGGAATCTGCCAGACGCATTCCCAACCCCCACTCACCATCGAGGGCTATCAGCAGTGGAACTTTTGAGATGGATTGATACGTATTAATAGCCTTTGCATGTCCAAGGGGGCCACCTTGAAAGAACACTACACCGCCTAATTTCTCACTAGCAATTATTTTCGCTACAGAATCTATATACCTTTGTCCTAAGTTAGTATGCGCTCTTACCATAAAGAGCTGTGCAATCTTTTCGTTCTGGTTTAAACTATTAAAAGTAGAATCCACCCATCGATGAGGGGAATTGATAAAGGTGGTAAAATCTGCAGGCTGCTGAGCAAAAGATTGCCAAACAGATATAAGAAACAGATATGTGAATAAATACTTTTTAACCATGAGTATTATCTACCTCAAAGATAATACCCATGGTTTAACTTTCTCGAAAATATTTTGGCTAAACTTTATTTCGCAAACGATCTCTATCTATAAAATCATGCTTATCTCTCCATAACACTAATACAAGCGCGCACAGGATAGCAATACTTACCCAAACGGCAGCATAGGGATTAAGCACATCCTTCGCCAGATCTCTGAACAGTAAGGCCATCAGAATAACGGGCATCTGAAGAATACAAGCAATACGAACATAACTCCCTGTAAACAATGCTATCGCACCAAAAATATGGGCTACGATGATTGTATGTACGAGCACACTCATCAGAATAGCAACAGGTACCGAACTATTCATCATGATATCCGTAAACACATGTATATTAGCAATGAATTCAATTCCCTTCCAAAGAATAACCAATGAAAGTACAATTCTGGTTATTTCCAACCAAAGTGGGTGATGCCTTTCACCCTTGTGGGAGACGTGATGGGTAAGCATAGCATTCAGTTTTAAGTGTTTATATTAAGTTAGCTTTAATGTAATATTAAAGTTACGTTTTTTTTATAAGAATAACAAATGAAAAGCGAAGAGGTTTTTAGAGCAGGGAATAGGGAGCAGGGAATAGGGAGCAGGGAGTAGTTAATGGGGAGTTGGGAATAGTTAATAGGGAGCAGGGAGTAGTTAATAGGGAGCAGGGAGTAGTTAATGGGGAGTTGGGAGTAAGAAAAAAGCAAACTTAATATGGCTGTCTGCAGATAGCTGTTAATTAAGCGTTTTTATTTAGCAATCAATAATTTCTGTAGTTCTTTTTGTGTGATTTTAAAAATTGTACCATGCCGGATTCCATTTGGCATATTAATCCTGTCAGACACGTCTTTCCAATTTTCCAGATCGGTAGATGCGATGGCTCCATAGCGATGTTCGGTATACTTATCGAAATACAACAGCCAAGTAGCGCCTACTTTTGTAAGTGTCGGGCCTTCCGCCCAATAATTCCCTGTGATGGGCTTACTTGCTTTTGAATAGGGGCCTTGCAGCTGATCAGCATAGGCTATCTTTATATTCTTTTCGACAGGTTCTTTCGTCTCATCTTTCAAGAACATGATCCATTTATCGTTTATTTTAGCGATCGTTGCATCGATCACATTAAAACCGGGATCATATAGTAAGCGTGTATCACTGTATGTTTTAAAGTCTTTCGTGTATATACAATACATTCTATGATTATAGGCATTTTCTGCCTCGATTTGCGTTTCGGGAAATTTTCCCGGAATAGTTGTTGCCCAATAGATCATGTAGTTTTTCGAGTTGGGATCGTAAGTTATTTCTGGCGCCCAACAATTCCTCGCCCCTTCTTCCCTCCGCATAACCGGTATATATTGCTGCTCTGACCAATTGATCAGATCTTTCGAAGAAGCATAGCCGATTCCTTTGTCTGTCCAACTGACTGTCCAAACCATATGAAACAGTCCATCACCACCTCGAATAATACAAGGATCACGCATCAGCTTGTCCTTGCTTAATTTTGGTTGTAAAAAAGACTCATCATTCTTTAAAGCATCCCAGTTATAGCCATCCTTGCTATAAGCTAAATGAAGTCCATCTTCTCCATTGCCCTTGAAATAGGCAAATATATAAATCTCTTCTTCTCTATTCCCTGCAAGCACATGCAAGCCATTGAACAGAATCAGTGATAAAGTTATAATCCTGAACAAATTATTATAAAGTAACATAGACAAAATTTAAGGTTTCCATTCCAGTACGTTAACCATCTGTGGAGGAAAATCCGTCTGGCCCTCCAGATCTGCTTGTTCAACTTTTTGCAAATAGAGATTGACGATTTTCTTCTTTTTCCAAAGTTCTGTATCAAGTGTTGGTTCCCACGCCCCCATATCCTCGTTAAATAGATCGATAATCTCCCAGTGGTTATTCTGATCGTTCGTTACTTTGAGAAGTGACACTTTTCCTTTCCGTTCTTCATCCCTAAAAATCATATAAAATACCGATCTACCACCATATCGGCTCGCCAAAATTTGCGGTCGCGAAACAGGGATACGTTTAGTTCCAACACCACTCAAAGTAAAATTCGTCTTCCTAAAGGGCAATATCTTCACGTTCCATGAATCGTTTTGCAAATAAATCAGGTGATATTGCGGCACATCTTGAGCCGACTCTTTCCAGTAGGTGGCAATTACCGGATTTCCTATATCGTCCGTGGTCATGGATGTCTGATTAATCAACTCGCTATTAGGTGGAATACGCGCCGCCACTTCTGCATTACCCGCTGTTATTGGGAGTGTGTAACGCTCACCATTGCTTTTTTCCCAGGTGTGTCCACCATCTCTCGAACGTGCATAACACATATTGTGATTGGTTGACACGTCCGCACTACTCCTCCAAACCCAGGATAAATGAATGACGCCTTCCTTATCCACTGTAGTCTGGATATAAGCGTTTCGTTGTCCTTCACCATTAATCAAATTATCATGTAGCGTTGTCCATTTCTGTTGTTTACAATCGTAAAGGTTCACAATCAGATTTCCTTTGCCGGATTCCCCGTTTCTATAAGTAAAAAGCAAATTGCCATTGGCCAGTTTGTAAAATTCAGGATAGGCAACGCGACTTTCCTGACTGCCTGTCATCTCCATTTTTGGTCCTAATTTTAACGACTCCGGCTTTGTGCTGCGACAATAGTTTAACGGATTATTATGATGATCCCAAGAAACATGCAAATAACCCGTACCATCTACCATTATACTGATCACGTTGTGAGCATCCTTTACATTCCCGGAATAGCTAGTGGTTATTAGTGACCAATTTTCAGAACCAAGCCTCCTTTTGCCCAACACCACTTGTCCTTCTTCATCATAGAAGGCGATATATTGATGCTTTTTATAGGTCACCAATGAATTCTTCCTAAAAATAATCGCATTAATTGAGTTTTTTGACCACGCCTTTGCCACGGGATAGATTGTAGTAAATGGCTTTACTTGTGCCTGCACATTAGTATTTGTAAAGACACTGCCTAGTATACTTAGTAGTATAAGTTGAAAAGCATGTATCCATAAGAAACGCATGCTCAATAATATCAAGGATGGAAAGGATCGCTGTTTAACTTGTCGGACCGAAAGCAGTAAGCACGCATGCCAAATCGATAGGCAAACAGGACGAAAAGGTATCATTACCATTATTTCACATTAACTAGTTGATTCATTTCACCCCTTCTATCCCATGAAGACTTGGCTTAACCGGTAAAATCCGCCCCTCACTGTCAAAAGACATTTTATCAATACATACTTCTCGATGGTAACCGGCTGCTTCTCCCATTTTGATCCCATCGGGCCTGCTAAAGCGATGATAAACCATATACCACTCATCTTTACCCGGAATCTGCAATACGGAATTGTGTCCAGTGCCATAGATGCCCTGCGATGGATCCTTTGCCAGTACTAAATTGTTTTCCGGAATTTCTATGGGTCCGAGTGGTGATTTTGCGGTACCGTATCGTACGCGATAATTTTCGCTTCTCGTATCATCTTCCGACCAAAGAAAATAATAAAGTCCCTTCCTATAAAAGACATACGTTCCTTCACGGAAAGTTTTGTCGGGTGTTATGACCTTTACCGTACTTTCCTTAATCGAAACCATATCTTTATTCAACTCTGCTACAGCCATATATCCATTGCCCCAATATAAATAGCTCTTACCCGATTTTGGATCTGTAAACACATCGGGATCAATCTCTTGTCCACGGTTTATTCCCTTTGGTTTAGAAGCAATTAAAGGTTTTCCAATGTCCCTAAAGGGACCTGTCGGTTCATTAGCTACCGCGACACCGATTTTTTGTGCGCCGGAGTAATAATAAAAATACTTGTATTTACCATCTATCTTCTTTTCTTCAATAGCCGGGGCCCAAGCGTTGCGGCCGGCCCAAGGCACGTTCTTTTTTAAGTCGAGGATAACCCCTTCGTCCTTCCAATCGACCAAGTTGTCGGACGAGAATGTTTTAAAGGAATAACCGCCCCAATGATCAAATCCGTCACTAGTAGGGTACAAATAATACTTTTTCGTTTTCTGAGCGTATAGTATTTCCGGATCGGCATAATAACCCTCCAACACCGGGTTTTGACGAAGCGATTCAAGGTCGATACCAGGATTTCCCCATTTATTTGTGAGACGTTTCAACTCTGTTCTCGTTATTGGCATCACCGTTCCATGCCGCGGGTGGAAATTCATTGACACTTCATTATCAATAACTGAGAAATGTTCCAGATCGGTGCTCTTTGTAAATTGATACCTGCCCTTTCCATATACGTCATACATCAATACATAAGTATCCGTTCCGATTAACTTAAATACGCAGGAGCCTTCCACCGCATCTGTAGTTTGTTGTTTATAATCTACCGATTCTTCCCAGTTACCATCCGTAAGCGAAGCAGCTTTCGCTACTTTGATGCCATTACCATGTCCTTCCGTCTTATAAAATAAGTAATAGGTATTATCCTTCCGTACAATATCTCCATCTATACACGATTTCCCATTCGAAGGAAAAAACAATTGTTTCGGCTCGCCTTCCAGATCCGAGAAATCCGGATTGGCGTAGGCATAATAAATCTTGTCCGGTTCATCACCATATTTCATTGACCAATATACCATATACTTCGCGGCCTGTGGGTCGTAAATTGTTTGCGGAGCCCATACGCGCAACAACTTATCCTGATTAGCATATCTTTGCTGTATATTGACAACGTGCGAAGTCCAATTGATCAAGTCAGTAGACTTCAGCAACACCATCGCCCGATTGGAGTCCCATCCTTTTGCTGAGACCATATCTGTCAGTACCATATAAAAGGTTTTCCCATCCTCTCCACGAAGGATGTGAGGATCGCGCACTCCACCGGTTGAGCTGATCTTTTTGGAATCCAGTATTGGTAAGTCATTATTAAGCGCCTTATAATGGTAGCCGTCCAAGCTAACAGCAAATCGCACAGCCTCTTCCTCCATACGGTTTCCGGTAAAGTAAGTGAAAAGATAGGCGACATAATCTTTTTCAGCTATCGCCTTTGGCCCCTGTTGAGCAAAAAGCAGCTGCCTGCCAGCAGGTGCTAAAAGGATTAGTGAAATAATAATCAGTGTACGGAATGAGTTGGTTGATAACATGAACAACTAAATTGTTAGACTTGAGGTATTGTATAACCGTTATTATAAGACGCTGTGATTAGCTTATCGGCATCTGTATCATTAAAAGAACCTTTTTCTTCGTCCCAATAAATCTTTTTCCCTGTACGGTAGGCAATATTACCCATTTGGGAAAATATCGCAATGTGAGCTCCCGCTTCAATCGGCGTATTGAGTGAAGCCTTATCACGGCTTTTCACCGCTTCGATAAAATTAACGGCGTGCAGATCCAACCCATTATCCACTTTCTTCTGCAATGGCACCGCTTCCATCCGATCACCTTCGGGTATTACCTCCCAACCGTCACGATTCACCACCAATGTTCCTTTATTTCCGATAAAGGCAACCCCGTGGTTTCGACCATAAGGACCTCCATCGATGCCATTGGCATGCTCCCATTGGATGTTAAAGTCATCAAATTCAAAGACCGTTGTCAGTGTATCCGGTGTTTCGGCGGCATCCTCCGGATAGGCGAACTTTCCACCTGCAGCCATAATGGATTTTGGCGTAGTTGCCTTCATACCGATGAGTGCATAATCAAGCATATGAACACCCCAATCAGTCATCAATCCCCCTGCATAATCCCAGAACCACCTAAACTCAAAATGGAAGCGATTAGGATTGAAAGGACGTTTTTTTGCCGGACCCAGCCAGAGGTCATAATCCACACCGGCCGGTACAGGGGCGTCCGGTTTAATCGGAATACTTTTCATCCATCCTTGGTAAGCCCAGGCTTTTACCAAACGTATCTTACCCAGTTTTCCCGAATGAACAAAGGCCATTGCATCTTTAAAGTGCTGCTGGCTACGTTGCCACTGTCCTACCTGCACCACTCGGTCGTATTTCTTTGCAGCAGCCACCATGGCTTTACATTCCGTAATCGAGTTGCCTAAGGGTTTTTCTACATAAACATCCTTCCCAGCTTGACAAGCTTCAATCATCTGCAAGCAATGCCAATGATCCGGTGTGCCGATTACGACCGCATCCACATCCTTGCTGGCCAGTAGGTCTCGATAATTATTATATCCTTTCGTTTTTATACCACGATCGGCAAGTTCCTTCGTTCGTTTATCCAATACATTTTTGTCAACATCACAGAGTGCCGTACATACTACATCCGGATGTTTTAAAATCGCATTCAAATCCGCCCAGCCCATTCCGTTAATCCCAATAGCCCCTATTCTGATTTTTTGCTGAGCATGTCCTGCAGCAATGCTGTAGAGATTAGGGAAAGCAGCTGATAAGCCTGTTGCTGCGGCAAGCGCCGTTGATTTTTTAATAAAGTTTCTTCTTGCGTTGTTCATAAATGGTTGCGTTATGGTTACCATTCAAAAATATATCTTTTTTTCAACAATGCCAACGTTTTCAAAAAATGTAAATAAGACATTTATTACAACCTTTATATCTTCACAAGCTATCACTTAGTTCGCTCCAAATAGCGGAAAAGCTCGGCCGAAGCCAACAGAAACGCTCCAACACCGAAATTTGCTTCCGATTTGATATCGACAACCTGACCAGGGATTGCTTTTTCGCCAATGGGCTGAACATAACCTACTTTACCATCAGGCTGTAGTGCTACCTCGCTCAGATAAGTCCATGCTTTTTTAACGGTGGGCAGATATTGCTTTTCACTCAACAAACCATTATTAATCCCCCATAAGTATCCATAAGTAAAAAAGGCCGTGCCACTTGTTTCATAACCAGGAGCATGTTGTGAATCCAGCAAACTTCGCGTCCAGTATCCTTCGGGTTGCCGGGCCTTCCGAACAGCCTTCGCCATCTCCTTAAAAAGTTGTTCATATTCCTTTCGATGGGCATCATCCTTCGGTAGATCGGTTAGTACCTTTGCTAAACCTGCAAAAAGCCAACCATCTCCCCGTGCCCAAAAATCCTTTTTCCCATTGCTGGTCTTATGCTTTGGATAAATGTATTTAGCATCGCGATAAAACAGCTTGGCGTCTTCATCATACATTAGGTTTTTTGCAAAACTGAAATACGCATACAACTTGTTCAAGTATTGCTGATCTTTTGTGACGGTATATAGCTTTGTCATTACAGGCATTACCATATAAAGACCATCAACCCACCACCAATAATCGTTTTTACCGGTGCTCATTTGATATTGCATAACCTCTTTTGCACGAGCGATTTTCCTTTCGTCCGGATTCAATTTATACAAATCAATATACGTTTGGAAACAGATCTGCCAATCACCAAACAACACATATTCGTCCGTTTCTCCATAGGAATACTTCCAAGTCGCTTTATCGGTGGATTTTGCGCCTTGCCACTCGTTGTGTATGGCCCAATCTTCCGAGTATTTACGATAGCGTTCCTCCTGTGTAACCTGATAGGCTTCCATATTACCCGTATGATAAGCGGCATTATCCCAAAAAGCCCGTACATTGGCGGGGTGTTTACTTTGCCAATAATCATTTACCTGGCGAATGATATTAATTACTTCCACTTTATCTGGCAGCTCCTGCGCATTTAACACAGTATATAGTAACGATGAAAGTATGACTCCTAAAAGAATAAAATGCTTTTTCATTTAATATTTTATTTGCGTTAAGATAGTAATCCACTCGATGGTTAGCAAACCTTATTCAGGAAAAAGAAGCTCCCTAAGGAGCTCCTCGATGTGAACAACAAACAACCCGATCTTTATTAACTATAGAGACTCTCTATGAAGCAGACCTCTCTTAACATTAATTATAACCTGGGTTCTGCTGTAAAACAGCGTCTCTATTTAATTGTATCTCTCTCAGCCAAAGGTGTCATTAGGATCAAACTGAAATGTGCAACCAATTCGGTTACACATTCGATCATTATAACCAAACACAACATACATTTATAAAGATTGATACACCCGAAGTTCCTATATCCAGCGAATCCAATTTACGCTTCTTATTACAGCCTGTCGGCATATTAAGTGTCTCAATACTTAGTACAATATAAAATAGGTGACTTTATTTATGCATGGATTTCTATGTTATTAATTAAATTAAAAAGCCGTAGTGGACCCTGCTACATAAATATTTCTTGCTTTCATTAAAGCTTCTTGCGGCCCGGGTTCTCCGCTTGATCCTTCCATTTGCATATTAATAATCAACCAAAAAGGCTTATTCATAAAATCGGCGCGGTGTGTGGCCATGAGTTGATTGTCTATATAGTAATCTAAATCGACATGTGTCGCCGACACGCGACGTACGCGTAGCATATAATTATGCCAATTACCGGCGTTGGTTACCGGGGTAATCTTATTTTGCCAAGTAACATTTTGCCAACTAGGCCCCGTAGCGGTATTCTGCCAATTTCGGCTATCGCCCTTAAACTCCATTATATCGCTTTCCGGAGGCCAGCTATCGGCACCTGTTAACCAGAAGGCCGGCCAAGAACCACGAACCGTTGGCACTTGAAAATCACCTCGGATTTCCCAATAGGGAAGCGCGTCGGTAAAAGTTATCTTCTCCTTTAAATGAATAGCACCCGAATGGTAGCGAATGGGTAGATACGGATCATGCGGACTATTTCCTTCATTCCAGTTTATTCGGGTAGCCAAAATATTTAAGTCCGTTCCTGTTAAATAAATGTGATTATGATCGGTAGAACTTCCGTACATGCGTGCCGTCCCATTATGATCACTGCCCCAGGGATAAAGATAATTCCATTTTTGCTCAAAGGTTGTGTAATTGTTAAATGAAGAAGCGTCAACCAAGACCACGGGACTTTGCTGTAACACTACATTCTCCGTGTTGCTTAATTTGCCATCAACACCTGAACTTGTTTTTACTTCACCCAGCTCCTGCTTTGAACAGGCAAAGAACAGCGATCCCACTGGAATCATCCATCCTAGCTTTTTAAATAAAATAGGTACATTCATTTTGGTTCATATTTGTGTTTATACTAAAAATTGGTTTTATCACACAAACCTACGGAGTGCACTCTGCAAACAAGGGGGGTATACTCATACAATTCAGGGGGCAAATCCGTTAACAGAAACCATAACGATGATCAGTTTGCCGTCGGAATATTTATATAAGTGTACAATATAGTTTAATACAGTAAATCATCTAAATTAGCTGCTTCAAGGGGTAGTTTTTTGCCTGTCTCATCAATATAGAACCATTTATCGTCGTTGAAGACCGGTACCGGAAACATATCGACGCTGTCCGAACTCGTATAAAAAGCACCATTTCCCAAGCCCATGTTTGCATACTGCACCGGAACTATAATCTTTCCTTCAAAGGTGGCCAATCCGAATTTAGCTCCTTTCTTTAGTAAAAGTAGGCGATTATTCTTCGTCGGAATGATGTCATTGTAAATCGGCTCCAATAGCACTTGCCCCTTACTATCGGCTAGGCCAACGCGCAATTCGCTCGTATGTGAAAGCATTTTAAAAAGCAATATTTTATCGTTCAGAAACAGTTCAGAAAAATCCGAAAATTGTAGATCAGGCGCTACATAACCTTCAGAAAGTAAAGTTCGCCCGCTCTTATCGATGATATTTACGGGCCACAGCCGGTTGTTATAACCCATTTCTTGGAGCTTCCGGGCATCAACTACAACGGCAAGCCCTGCTCCGTTGAAATCCGATACCTTGGCATATTTTGGAGGTAGAAGCTCCTTTCCTTTTTCATCTATAAAACCATATTCTCCATGTTTTACGATCTTTGCAAAACCATTTTTGAAAGGAAACAGCGTAACATAGGTGGTATTCCGTTCGCCATTCAATTCAAAGTTAAACTGACTGGCATCATAAACGGTCCCAAGCTCTCTATCCTCCAAAATATCAAAAAGCTTCCCCTTTCTCCCATCATCTGATACAAAGAGCAGACGCGACGAGCCCACCTTCCAAACATAAGCGTAATCTAAAAATCGAACTTGCTTCGTTTCTACATTAAACAGTGAATAACCGTTTTGGTCGTTTTTTAACAGACAATATTGGGTGTTTATGGTGTCCTTGTCGGTGAAGGTTTTACCAATAATTTTTTGTCCCTGTAGGTTCCAAAATTCATAGGCAGGTTTATCATAGTCCCCTTTCGTTGTCATTATCAATTCGTGCTGCGGTCCCATCAGCTCAAAATGGTCGTAAACAGGCGGTATAACTTCCTTTTGTGATTTCACGTTATATAGGCCCACTTTCTTACCCCGCACAATTTCCGCTAACGAATCCGGTAAGCTTTCCAAAAAAGAGAAGCCATTATACTGTCCCGGTATCAACAAATTTCCATGAGCATCGAATACCGTAAAAAGCCCTTGCTTTTCCCCCACAATCAAGTTTCGATTTTCACCATCAAATTTAGCTTTGATATCCACGTCATAAAACTCCGGCGGGTAATACCTTACGTTGTCCACGAAATAAAGACCGTAGTAAGCACGCTGCTTAACTTTAAAAACGGCTAAACCATCACTACCATTGGAGTAGAAATACTCGTTGGCATGCGTAATTTCTGCATTATTGACCTGCAATAGTTCTTTT
This sequence comes from Olivibacter sp. LS-1, assembly GCF_008245145.1. Taxonomy (GTDB): domain Bacteria; phylum Bacteroidota; class Bacteroidia; order Sphingobacteriales; family Sphingobacteriaceae; genus Olivibacter; species Olivibacter oleidegradans. The sequence continues at coordinate 199,176 of NZ_CP041643.1, forward strand.
TGATTCTTGTCAAATAAGATGGCCAGGTTATCCTTTCTAGCTACAAAATAATCATCATAAACCTTTACATCATCATATTGAGCCGGCAGTACCCATTTCCCCGAGTGGTTAACAACACCCATCTTACCATCGGCTTTTGCGAGAAGATAAGGTCCATAATACCCTAGGTAAGAATTAGCATTCGGTTCGTCGATCCATTCATACTGTGGCGGTGAAACCATTTCTCCATCCTGCCCGTAGATACCAATACCATATCGCGCCATAGAACCATTATTTCCTGTTTTAACAGTTTGCCGATGCGCTACGTTTATAATTTCTTTAACCAGCAAAAGACCTGCAACGATTTTAGGATAATCGTCCTGTTCATCTGCCAGGAATTCTTTTCTAGTGGGAATATGTACAATTAAGCGCTTCCCATTCTTCGTAAAAGATTCTACCCAATTATCGCTCCGCATGCCATAGTGACCATGTTCATAAACAAAGGGAAGTAGTTCTTTTCCGTTCCAATCCAGAATACCCCACTTACCATTATGACTTGCATATACATAAGAAGGTTTTCTTCCACAACCACCGCAGTAATCAAAGGCATCAAAGATGGCCGGTATTACCAACTTTTGCTCTTTGAAGCTGTAAATACCCCACTTTCCTTGTTGTTTTACATCAAAGTAATTACCATCTAAATAGCCGGCATCCTCAAAAAACGGCAACATCTTTCCCCCTTTAAGGTAGAAGGAAATTTCGTTAGCCTTCTTCAATTTCCAGTAATAGGGATTATCAACTCCCACACTGTCATACGCTGCCTTCAATAAAACTTCACCCCGTGGGTTCATCACTCCCCATTTCCCGTCCTTTATAAAGGGGATTACCTTAGTTGGTAGTAGTTCACTTTTAACAGACTCATCATAGGCGGCGATATCGTCTTTATTCCCTAACATGACATTTGCGTTCGGAACTACTGTATCAAAAGCCTTCCCGCCCTGTTTGTTTATATAGTATTCTTTTTCTCCTTTCTTAACGCGTGCATAACCATGATAAAAAGAAGCCAAACTGGTCAGCTGTTCAACTTGGCCAGCTATCGATCCTTGACTGTCATTTTCCTTCCCTTGCCCTGCGCCAAGTATGGGAAGCAAAAGCCAAACAACGATATAAAAGTATCTTCCCATATTAATAAGCTCCTTTTTTCTGCGTCTTTATTGGATAAATCGTTCCGTCCTTGGCTACGATGTGATACCACTCCCTCTCTTTTACCAAGACGGGCCAAGTGTGCTCATCACCCTCATAGTTAACAAATAACTCATCATATTTTGGGGCAAGCACTATTTCCCCGTCTTTAGTTGCCAAACCAATTTTACCGTTTTTCACAATTCGCACATAGCGTTGCGAACTATTGATTTCTATATCATCGTATTCTAGGTTTAATAAGAATTTCCCTTCTCGACTCCACAGCCCGTATTGATTATCTTGGCGTACCAGCAATAAATTGGGGTGGTCGTATACGGTATTGATTTGTTCCAGTTTTGCCGGAATTAGCTCTTTCCCATCTTTATTGATTACCCCGTAGCGATCCTTTCCATCCTCCGCTTTTTTCACGACGAAGGCTAGCCCCTTATAAAAATTTCCCACCGCCGTGTATCCTGCAAAGCGCCTTTCTCTAGCCTGCAAATCGATGAAAAGGTTGTGCTGATCACCGCTTATTTTTAGCAGGCCGCTTTCAAACGGAACTGCATCCTGATTTTCATTAATAGGTAAGCCGAAGCCCTGCTTTCGCAAACTGCCCTTCCAACTTGGATTTTCATAGACGACCTTTCCATCGCCATTTATCAGTTGTAAACTTTGGTCTTCCCGCTCCAGCAGGAAGAAATTTTCACTAACAGGATGATAATCGTAAACATTGGCATCAAAACCCCTGACACATTGCCCCTCGCTGTTGTAAAGCGCTGCCTCATAGGCGTAGTCCCTATCCTGTAGTTTACGGGTCACAACCAAATAATGTCGGCTAATCCAGCTGATTTTTTGATCAGCCACAGGAACTATAAAGGACTTTTGCACTAAATTAAATAGGCCCAGCTTTTCACCATCATATATAGGGACGAACGATGAATCGGACAAATCGATTCCGCCTAGGTTATAGTCCGTCGTCATTGCATATTGATCCTGCGGTAAGTGATACTTCGTCGGTAAAATCTCTTCCCCCTCTGCATCATATACACCATATAAATCTTTTGTGAAAACGCGATAGTAAGATTTTCCTCCTTGGATAAAGGGATCAGTCGTCAACAATTGATTGGGCGGAAATATAGGTTTACCGGACCAGTCGAGCCGATTACTTTGATCGCCCCGTTGTACATAAATGGTATAGGGTAATGCAGCTATTGCTTTCCTTTTTGCTTGCTCCTTTAAAGCTACCTCCGACAACTCAGCCCCATAAGATATGGGCGCCATTACCGCCGCTGCAGCAGGAAATACGGGTTGTCCTTCCGCATCCTGAAATTCAATCTCATCATAGCCAAAAGGGACGAGCAATTTTCCGCTGCTATCCACAACCGCTTGTTTCCCATCCTTTGCAACAATCGCCAAACGCTTAACAAAGTCGTCGATTTGGTCGTATTCAGCAGGAATAATCCAATTGCCTTGCGTGTTAATAGCCCCAAATTTACCTCCTTGTTTCACCTTTATTAAATCAATGTCACCTAAAGAGGATACCGCCTCAAATTGAGTAGACGTAAGCGCCTTTCCCCCTTGATCCAAAACACCATATAATCCGTTTTCAGAACAAGCAATGTAGGATGCCGAATGTGTATAAAGATTCGAAAGAAAAACGTATTTAGGTGGAATAATAACGGTTCCATCCGCCTTTGCCATTCCTTGCTTATCTCCTAGATAAATCGCCACACACTTATCATTCAAGTAGCATTTACGCACTTCGTCATAAATAGGCTGTTGGATGACATGACCATCCTCTGCAGCAGTCCACCCCCATTTGCCGTGTTGTTTAACTCCTATTAAATCCTTATTAATAATCTCTATCCCGTCATATTGAGGTGGGCTAATCTCACGACCCTTGACATTTATAACGCCATATTTGCCCTCTTTTTCGGTTATAATAAACTCATAATCGTAACTTATTCCTTCATACCATTGTCCTTTATACTCGTCTTTCAACTCAATACCGTCGTATTCGATAGCCGCAAGGATTTTCCCATTTTTATCCACAGCGCCGTACATGCCATCCTTTATCACACTTAACATATTTCCGGTGCTGTTTTCTACTTTATCAATTAGCAAGTTCGCCTCCGGTAAATACAGATATCTCTTGCCATCCAACTGTACTTCCGGAAAGGTTTCATACGACGAAAAATCAATAGCATCCACTACTGCAGGTGTCTGCCCAAAAACTGACAGATGAACCATGAAATATAGAAGCAACAAATAGCGTTTATTCATGAATCAAAAGTAAGCAGCATAAACTATTGCGTAAATCCCTGATTTCGGGGAATTCCGGAATAGTAACCGTCATGTTTAATGCCGCAAATGCAATCTTAAAAACGAAGACATACGCTTAATATTAATGAGATGATTAACCGCCTTACAGCATATTCGCCGGTCTACTTCTTATCTATGTTCGAGGAGCTCATTACTGCACGTCGTTGTTTCAACTGCAACCATTTCCTAACGGGTGTATCAAACAATCTCATAATAACATAGGCTAAACCTAAAGAAAAGGCAGTTCCAAGAATTATAATGAAAGTCAGCCGAAGCGTGTCTACCTGATGACTATTGTAATAATTGCCGAATATCCATATCATGGGAATATGAGTCATATATAAAGGATAAGATATTTTGCCGAAAAATACACAAAGTGACCTCATGCCTTCCGAAAGCTTTGTTCCCACGCCCAAGGTTAGTAGCAAAGGGAAATAAAACACAACAATACCGACTTCTACCAACCAGTTCCATTTAAAATATGGAACTATAAAAGCAAGCAATAGCAAAATGGAAAGCCCAACAAAGCCCATTTTATTTTTAACCAACCAGTTCGAACGATATACAAGCAGACCAGCTAAAAAAGAATAGGCAATACGCGCAGCACCATCCCAAGCGCTTTTTCCATCCCAACCACCGATCAAAGTACCTGCTTCATAACTCACCCAACCAAGCCAAATCATTGCCGCTAACCAGAGCAGGAATAAGGTTTGGCGACTTATTTTATAGAGCCAAAGAGCGTAAACAATATTCGCTACATACTCAAAAAATAACGACCACGAAGGTGTATTCAGTCCAAACAGACCATAACCGCGATCGGGCATAACGGGATAAGGAACCAACAACACCGAAAAAATAAAAATGAGCGAGAGCTGCCCTGCATCATAACCTATGTCGGAAAAAGGGTCAATCCAAACGCCAAGTAATCCCAATACAGACCCCAATAAAACGAGCGGATGCAAACGAATAAGCCTTGCCTTAAAAAATTGCCAGGGACCAATTTTAGTTATTCGTTCATCATAAGCATAACCAATGACAAAACCCGATAAGCAGAAGAAAAAATCAACTGCTAAAAAGCCGTGTCCTAAAAAATTTTGACTATAGTCAGGGTATACAAATTCCAGAAAATGAAAAACGACAATTGTAATAGCCGCCGTTCCCCGTAAACCATCCAGTAGATCATAATGAGGCTTGCTTTGCAAATACCTAATTTTAGGCTCCTGAGGCATAGTGGCTTCATCTTGGTTAAGATGCATAGGTAAGCTATTTCAAGGAAAAGCTATTCAGATATTTTGGCATATCATTCAGCGAAATTGCTTTTTACTGATAACCACGAATATAGCCGTGGTAAGGAACGCATATAACAGGAGATTCAATTTGAAAAAAAACCCTCCATTGCGGAGGGTTTTTTCGGAATATTACAAACATTATTTGATTTCCAGATCCACCATCACCGGAAAGTGGTCTGACGGAAACTTACCGTGGTAAGTATCCGTCAGCACACCCCATTTAAGGGCCTTAAAATCTTTGGTAACAAAAATATGATCAATGATTGCCGTTGCCTGTAGAGACTTTTCGTTGCCAAAACCATTGAACGAAGCATTGGGCTTATACGGTTTCGCTACCAGCTTTTGCGTATCCTTCAGCAAAGCCGACTGTGCTAAAGCTTGATACCATTCCGTTTCTTCAGAGCCGTTCATATCTCCCGTAAAGATTGTCGGAGCGCCTTGGGCAATTTCCTTGATCTTATTTAAGATCAACTTACTGCTTTCCTTACGGGCCTGTACACCTTGATGATCGTAATGCGCATTAAACACAAAAAACTCCCGCTTGCTTTTCTTATCGCGCAGCTGCACCCACGAGCATATGCGCTTATGCGATTTTGCATCCCAACCAAAGCTCGGCTTATCCGGTGTTTCTGACAACCAGAAATCGCCTTTCTTTAATAAAAAGAATCGATCTTTTTTAAAATAGATAGCCGAATGCTCGCCCCCTTCCTGTCCGTCATCTCTGCCTAGACCATACCGTTGGTATTCAGGCAAAGCGGCACTGATATCGTCCAATTGCCTCTTCAGTGCTTCTTGGGTACCAAAGATGTCAAAATCATGAAAGTCGATCAAAGCAGCCACTACAGGCGCTCTGTCCTCCCATAAGTTACCGGTATCACCCGGATTAGCGTAGCGTACATTAAAGGTAGCCACTCTTAATTGTTGCGCCTGTAATGTTGATATACCTATAATAAGGAGACACAATACGCCTATTATCTTTCTTTTCATCTTAACTCTTTTAAGGATCATTTTATTTATTTAAAATTAAAAAAACTTTACCATCCCGGGTTTTGGCTTAAGTTGTTATTTTTAACAATGGCCGTCGATGGAATAGGATACAGGTACTGCCGGCCATCCTCATACCATTTTCTAGGCTGTGCTTTAAACCATTCCAAATGCCTATTTGCCGTTAATGTCTGGTAATTTGTACTTTTCCCGCCAATTGCTACCTTCGCACAACCACTCGGTACCGCGATTGTTGGGCCTTCGGTATTGCCATCATAGAATACCACATCATAGCTACCATTATGGTCAAGATCCATCAGTACATTCAGTGCCGGCACATAAATTCCCGACCATTGCAAATTAGCCATGAGCTCGCCATGCTTCCAACGTTTCAAATCGTTAAAACGAAAACCTTCCAGCGCCAATTCCACTTGTCGCTCGCGACGAACTTCCAAGATAATCGGGTTACTTATGTCCGGAAAAAAGGTTTGCTGTAAATAAGTGTCCACCGTTGTTGGCAAGGTGGTCAAACCACCGGTAATACCCGCGCGTGCGCGCAATGCTCCGATCGATTTTGCCCAGTCTGCATCCGTTAACGTACCTAGCTCAGCCTTCGCCTCCGCAAAATTCAGCAGTATTTCCGCATAGCGCATTAAAGGGATCGCGTTCGTATTGTACGCTCCATTATCATAGTGAGGGTCGTCCAAGATATATTTGATGGGCTGATAACCTGTATAGGTATGGCTGCTAAAATTAGGCGGTGCTGCCACTCCCTTACGAGAATATCCAGGGGTGCGGATCAGCTGCGCTAAACGGTAGTCACGATTCTGGCACTCGTCATAAAATTCCTCCGTTTGAAAATCTGTCCGGCTGGTATAAGGCGTTCCATCAAGATTCAAAATGGTATTAATAAAAGGACGTACTAAGCTATAACGCGGACCGTAGGTTGCTGATGTCCACCACCAGTTGGCGCTGCTCATTACCGCCAGATCCTCGCTCATTGTTACCGCCCACATTACTTCCTGCGTAAGCGGTGCGTCACTGATAAATAATGCCCGCTGCGAACCTTCCACACCGGCACCTGTGTACAAAGAATAAGGGCCATTCTCCATTAATTCCGTAGCGGCATCTACTACATATTGATAAAAAGTATTGGCACTTTCCTGGAAATTCAACTCCGGGTGATATTTCCGATAGGAAGCTTCAAATAGCGCTGCCCTTGTTTTCAGGCCTAAAGCGGTCCATTTCGTTATCAGTGATCCGTCCGAGCTGGTAGATGAAATATTTTGCGAAGCAAAATCCAAATCTTCCATCACATGCTCCATTACCACGGCGCGCGAATCCCTTGTCCCATATAAAATGTCCGTTTCGTCAATACCCAAAGCATGATCTACCCAAGGCACATCTCCAAATCGCATAACCTTATCAAGATAAAAATAGGCACGGAAGAAACGGGCAATTCCTATGTAATTATTGCGTACAGCTTCACTCACATTGGGATCAGTGCAATGTTCGATGAAATAATTGATATTCCTAAGATCACCCCAGCTCCAACCATCACTTGTCTCCGGAGAGTAACCGCCTTCGCGGATAAAGCTGTTGAGGTTATTTACTGCGCCATAATCCGCCATTGCATCCCTATTATAAGCATTGCTTGCATCAGGCAGCATGCCATAGAAAGAGCGGCTATAAGCCGCTAAGCCATTTTCGCTCCCAAAAACATCTTCTTCCGTTGCGGTAGCCTTAGGCGTTTCATTCAATTCGCAAGATGAAAACGCCAATGCTGCCATGGCCAATAGAATCCACTTTCTTTTCATCACTTTAAATGTACAATTGCGTTTCGATTTCTTGTTTTGCGACCCGCTATCGCTATATATTTCTTTCAACATGATTGTTTATCTTAAAAGTTGATTAACAGATTAAAACTTACACTGCGCATCGTTGGATAATTAAAGCCATCTCCGGAATTGGAGTTGCTGACATCTTCATCAGACTTACCAATATTCGCTACATCGATATCCTTGGTGTGCTTGTATAAAGGCGACCAAGTAAAAAGATTCTCACCGGATAAACCTACCCGTACCGCTTGCAGACCGGCTTTTTGTACAAAGGCTTTAGGCAAATTGTATCCTACCTGCAGGTTACGCAAGCGTAGATAAGCAACGCTTTGCAGGTAACGAGTTTGCGCCGTATTTTGTATGGAAGTATTATAACCGGCGTAACGGGGTAAGTAAGCGTCCCGATTATCCTCCGTCCAGTAATTGTTCAGGTGCCACGTTGGCAAGTTATTATAAGGCCGGTTGAACTGCCCCCAGAAAATCGACTCGTTACTTGGATACCAATCCTGTTTACCTACACCCTGAAAGAACGCCGATACATAAAAGTTACTATAATTTAAATTCAGGTTGAAGTTATAGATATAACGCGGTTCAGTATTACCAATAATAGTCTTGTCGCCATGATCGCTCAGTGTATTCGAACCATAATCAATAACGCCATTACCATCTAAATCCGCAAAGCGTACATCTCCCGGATATACCACACCCGAGTTTGAAGATTTAATCAAAGTTTGTTTAGGTGCTGCGTCAATTTCTTCCTGCGATTGGAAGAGACCTTGGGTTACATAGCCCCAAACATCCCCTACACGTTGCCCGGCATAATAGTCGGTAATAGCTCCCGTGGTATTATTATACCTGTCGATCGTCGAACGGTAATCCGCCAAACCGGCTTTTACACTGAAGCGGAACGGTTTGTTGGCTATATTAAATTGGTCATTATAACCGATCGATATCTCATATCCATTCGTGGTTAAGTCGGCGTAGTTACCCTTTGGTGATTCTGCTCCGAAAATATCCGGTAAAGTAGGACCAACCGTATACATATTCAAGGTTTTGCGCGTATAAATATCACCGGTAAAAGTCAGCTTGCTATTTAGTGCTACCAAATCCAAACCAAAGTTAGCTGTACGAGCCGTCTCCCAGGTCAAGTTATCAGGCCGTATGGTTGGCCTTGAGGTTACGGGATTTTTAGCCCCATTCAAAATAATACCCTGTGTTGTAATGTTATACGTATTTAAGAAGGTATAAGGATCGATGTTTCCATTTCCAAGAGAACCGTAGGATGCCCGTAACTTCACATCCGAAATGGCCTTCGGATTAACATTCCAGAAAGACTCCTGCGAAAGGCGCCAGCCAACCGAAGCCGAAGGGAAGAAGGCCCATTGCTCATCGGTCGGAAACTTCGAAGACCCATCGTAACGACCGTTCACTTCAAAGAGGTATTTATCCTTAAAAATATAATTCGCACGGAAAAAGACACCCGCAATCCGATACTTATTATACCCCGCTGTAGCTGTTACGGATTCGCCTAAAGCCAAGTTAATATTTTCGGTATTTTCTGTTAACAAACCATTCTTGGTAATATAATTGGCATCGTAGACCCGCTGCTCATAGTTATAACCTACCAAACCTTTAAAATAATGATCGCCCCAAGTTTTTTCATAATCCGCGTATAGATTCGTAAACAAGTAGCGCCACTTCTCGGTAAGCTGATAAATGTTATCGTTGAAAGAAGTACGTAACAGCAGAGTTTCTCCCTCCTTCACGCTATAAGGTACGGGCACCCTAATCCGCGTAGACGTAAAATCGCGATTACGGAAAGTAAGATCCCCACGGATATGGAAACTGTTATTAAAGAACTTCGTTTCAAAAGAAGTCGTATTCCGTAAATTATCGTTTTTGCTATCCACACCGTTCTTGCCATAGATAAAGTCGCCCACCGTGTAAGCCGCAGAATAGGATAAAGTACCGTCAGGATTGAAGATGGGCGACGTGGGGTGCCCTTCATCGTCAATATTGCGCCATATATTCCCTCCTTCACCGGCCGTTTGCGGATCATGATATTTAGATAAATTAAAATCCATATTATTGCTGATCCGTAGCCAATCAGTTACCTGTAAGCCGCCCTTTGCGCGTAGGTTATAGCTATTGTAATCATCTGTATTATAGCGATAAATACCGTTATAGTCATACAGACGCCCCGATAAATAAAAATCTGATTTTTCCGTTGTACCCGATACAGATAGATTATGGTCCTGCGCCCACGTTCTATCTTTCAACAAGGTGCCAAAGTAATCCGCATTACCATAATATACATATTCACCATTATCATTTACGGTTACCTCTTCGGTAATGCCCTGCTCTTTCCTCCTTTTAAACTCTTCCAGCCAATCGAGCGTAAAGATTTGTGTCTTATTTAACTTACTCGGCACCGACGAGTAGTTGTTCCATGCATTATAAGCTTCAAAAAAGTGCGAAGCGTAGGTGTAGCCATCGGTCACAAAATCCGGTTGCGTCGCTAGTTGTTGCATGGACGTGTTCCCGCTGTAAGTAAAAGAGGTCTTTCCTAAAGCTGCTTTTTTGGTTGTAATCAACACGACACCGAAGGTACCGCGCGAACCGTATACCGCTGCTGAGGAAGCGTCTTTCAGGACCGATACCGACTCAATATCGTTTGGGTTCAAGGTCGAAGGATCACCTTCAACACCATCAATCAATATCAAGGCGCTTCCACCCTGACCAATAGAGGTGGTACCTCGCACATTATAGCTCGGCGAACGAGTCGGTTTCCCGTCCTGTAAATTGATGTTTAAGTTCGGTACGGCACCTGCCAACATTTGCGTTGCATTAGCGGCCACGCGCCCTTCAAATACTTCACTGCCCACCTGATCTACCGCACCGGTCAAGTTTACTTTCTTTTGCGTGCCATATCCTACAACCACTACCTCATTTAACTCGCCGCCTTTCGCTTTCAACTGAAAGTCGGCCGTCGTAGGTTTACCTTCCTCCACCACTACCCCATTTCGCACCTGTGTTTCAAAAGACACATAGGATACCTCCAAGGTATAAGTGCCTGCCGGAACAGAAATCAGGTAGTTCCCTTCTTCGTTAGCCGCCGTGCTCCTGTTCAGTTCACGGATACGTAAACTTGCACCGGGCAAGGCCATTCCTTGGTCGTCCACAATCTTTCCGGAAAGTGGCATCATCTGCCTAGGAGGATTATAGGTTACTACCAGGTTGTTTCCCTGTTGCTCATAACGCGTATGCGTTTGCGCCGAAATCTTATTTAGTGCTTCGGCCATTGTGCCTTCCATTTCGAGCGAAAGCGACTTGTTTTTCGGAATCGCCCCATCGCTGTACACAAATCGGAAATCACTTTCCCGTTCCAACTGTTGCAAGACTTCTTTGAGCGACTTGTTACGTAAATGGAGCTTCACCAGTGTCTTCGATAGCTCTTGAGCCTTCACCGTGTTGGCGCAAACAAGGCTATAACTCCACAGCACCACCGACAAAGCAAAGCAACCAGTGCTGAACGCTTTCAGCATAAAGTTTAGATAGTTAGGTATTCGATTGTTCATCCCTGATTTTGATTTTGCAAATTTTAACTTATTTAATATAGACCTGATTCTTTTCAATTCGATAAGAGAAAGAGCTGCTCTTACTTAGCATATCCAGCACTTTGTTAATGGGTAAATCTTTAAATTCACCGGTGAAACGCCGATTTAACAAAGACCGGTTATTAACATGGATTTTTACACCATACCATTTTTCCATTAAGGACGCTACTTCGGCAAAACGTTGCCCGTTAAAAGCCAAGACCTCCTTACGCCAAAGCCCCCAATAATCCTTATCATTGATGGGCAACACGCTACTTTCCTTGGTTAATTTATTATAGTTGATTTTTTCGCCTGGTTTTAATACAGAGGACGATGAGTCATGGTCAACACGTACCGATCCCGTTATCAGCGCCACAAAAAGATGATCGTCGTCACCAAAAGCCCGCACGTTGAACGACGTTCCTAAAACGTGAGTCCGCAGCTCTTGACTACGTACAACAAATGGCCGTGCTTTATCCGGCGCTACCTCAAAAAAGGCTTCGCCGATTAATTCAATTTCCCGATTCTGTTTATTATAAGTATTGGCATAGCGCAATACACTTCCTGCATTCAGGTAAATTAAGCTTCCGTCTGGTAAGGTGATTTTCTTTTTCTCGCCATAGTTGGTTTTTATTTCCGTCACATGAGGTGCTTCCGGACCTGGTGTTTTTACCTGTTGGGCGTAATAAAGTATTGCCAACCCAAACCCCAAGGCAATACTGGCTGCCGCTGCCCAGAAGGCTGGGAATCTCCTCTTTACTCTTCTTTCAGGGCTTTCGATGCGTGCCATTACCGAGGCTATCCGCTTCTTCCCCGCCGATGTTAGCGGGGCATTTTCAAAGTGCTCCGTGTCCTTCCATAGTTCGCGTATTAATTCCTCTACTCGTTCTTTATATTCGGGATTCCCCAGCAAGCTGAAAAAAAGTTCCCTTTCCTCTTCACTTAGGGTTTGACTTCTATACTTTTTAAATAGGGTTTGTAATAACGTCTCATTCATCTAATAAGATGACAGAACGACCTATTGAAAAGAGCTACGCTCAGAGATTAAGCTTCGTTTAAAGATTTGTTAAGAAAAAGTAAACTAAGTATCTGTAAACTCAGCTTCACTTTTGATATAACAGTCTGGGTGTTTATATTAAAGGAACCTTTTCTTTAGTCACTTTTATTCGTTATTGTTTGTTTTAAAAGGCACTCATGCTACTTCGTGGTTTCCGCAAAAAGTGACGCAAAACCGAGCAAGGCGAGCTCATGAACGCCTAATGAAATAAACAATATGTGAATAAACTCGTCGCTTCCTGCCTACCGCAGGCAGGCAAAATTTACAGGAACGGTAGTGCCTCCCAATACGAAATGTAAATTTTGGAGGCGACATTTAGCGGAACGGAGGGCTTTTACTTTTAACCGAACGTATTATTCTTTAGCCTGGTACTATAGCCCTGTGTGAAGGGAAAACGGCCTCACAGCATGAGCGTTAAGAAGATTTAGGATAACCCTGGGAAAAAATCATGTGAAGAAGCGAAGGGTTGACAAGCGTGGCGGAGCGGCTCCACAGGATTGCGCTTGTGGCCTAAATCTTTAGCGAAAGGATGTGCAGCCTTGATGTTTGCCTCACTTTGCATCAAAGGTAAAGTGAGAAAAAATTAATGAAACATAAAGAACGAAAAAATTTGGATTAAGCCAGAGTGACAACAAATTGATTTAAAAAAAGGTTCCTTTTATACAATCACTGAACGTAACATTAAGATAATATAGCATTATTACTTTTGCCGCTGTAATCTGAAAGAGGTATCTTATGAATCAACCGGTCATGTCTCGACAGCAAGAAAAAGCATTGCTGTTGGAGATCAAGCAAGGTAATGCCTATGCATTGGAAAGCTTGATGATGCGTTACGAAGAACGGGTGTTCCAATTTATTCTTCGTTTGGTAAATTCCAGGGAACTTGCAGAAGAAATTACGCAAGACGTGTTTGTGAAGATCTGGGAAGGTCGAGAGCATTTAGGCAAAATTGACTCGATAGGGGCCTGGATGTACACCTTGGGAAAAAATAAAGCGATCAATTTATTAAAAGAATTAACGGCCAGAGCTGCCCGTGAAGAATATTATGCAAAGGATCGTGATTGGTCGATTGGTGGAGAAATTGAATCAGAAGAAAAGGGGGATATTTTTAGCTTGGTAGATGAAGCCGTAGCACAAATGCCCGAAAAATGTCAACAGATTTTTATCTTAAAACGCGATGAGGGTCTGAGTAATGAAGAAATTGCAGATCGTTATAATCTTTCCATTCATACGGTTAAAAATCAATTGAAAAAATCTTACGCTATATTACGCAAATCTATCGTGGAACAAACCTTACTTCTCATCCTTTATTCTTTTTTATCTAACCGATAAGTTTATATCCCACGTATTATGGATACCCTTCAAATCAGCTTTACAAACGGGATAGGATATATAAAATAAATCCTTCGCGGATATCGAGGCACAAACAGTAAAGCATAACACCAAAATAACAACTGCTTAACAAGAAGTTAAATTTAGCAAACTAGCTTTGAGGCCGAACGTGTCTAACCTTATGTCTGGTTCTATCTTAGACGAACTCTTCGAACACAGCAAAGCCGGTGATTCTGTCGCTTTCACATCATTGTATAGGGATACTTGGCAAAAGCTTTATCAATTGGCATTCCGTAAAACGCAAGATGAGGAAGAAGCAAAGGACATTGTACAAGATATTTACATCCAATTATGGCAAAAGAAGGAAAACATTCATATTCAAGGTTCGGTAGAAGCTTATCTATATAGCATGACCAAATATGAGTTGGTCAGACGTATGCAGCGCTCGCTAAAGGACGAAGCGCATCGATTCGATTACCGTCAACTTATCGATACCTTAACCCATGCCGATGACCAGCAATTATTTGCAGAAGAATTGGAGGCACAACTGAAAAAAGAAGTGGATGCACTCCCTACCAAGCAACAGCATATCTACCGCTTACATCAAGAAGACAATCTGAGCACTGAAGAGATTGCACAAGAACTCGGATTGGCCGAGCAAACTGTCAAAAATCAATTAGGACACGCGAAGCGTAAAATACGACTGGCTATTAAAGATCACATGCTCTCCGTTATATTCTTTTTTTAGCCCACAACATAAAACACATAATTTATTAACAATTTGATAACCTAATCCCATTGGTACCCATGTCGGCATTTTTACTCCTATAGAATAAACGCACCAACATGGATCAAGATAAGATACGTAATTTATTAGAGAAGTATCTCAGGGGCACTTGTAGCCAAGAAGAAAGAGAACTGATCGATCGCTGGTTCGAAGCTGATCAGCGATTCGAACAGCCCTTAGCTACCGGAAAGGTTCAGGAATTAGAAGAAGCGATACTATCACGTATTCAAGAACATTTACCCCTAAAGCATCGAAACCGGAATGATACTCACAGGCTATGGTTCACAAGTAGTATCGCAGCTTCTATCGCATTGCTGATCGGTGTATTTATTCTTTTTAGTAAAAGGAGCCAAAGCGGCAGCGAAGGTAAACAGCCTGTACCTAAACTTTTTACCTTTCACACTGAACCAGGGCAGCGGGCTAAATTGCGACTACCGGACAGTAGCACAATCTGGTTAAACGGCAATACCGCGATACGGTATGATCAACACTTTGCCGGTCCCAATCGCGCTATTTATCTTGACCAGGGAGAAGCTTTTTTTGAAGTATATCCCAATCAGCATAAACCCTTTATCGTATACACAACTAAGCTGCAAACGCGCGTACTTGGTACTTCCTTTAATTTACAAGTACAGAATCATCGCAATCAATACAGCTTAAGTATCAATACCGGCAAGGTGAGCGTTAGCCATAACCAAGGTAAAATACAGCATACTGTGCTTACCGCCGGGCAGCAGTTCACCTACGATTATATCAATGGCAGGCACCAAATCAAGGCCATCCAACCCGGAAGCGAGCACGCTTGGATTTATAATGAGCTGGTATTTCAAAGCGCCTCTTGGAAAGAAGTTGTTGCTCAGCTACAAACATGGTATGGCGTAAGCATTCATTTAAACCTACGCAGGGGGCAACATGAAACCTTCACTGCCCGATTTGAAGATCCAACGCTGGAGGCCGTGCTAAAAGCCTTACAAAAAATCAATCCATTTCAATATACCATCAAGAAAAAGGAGGTTCATATACACAACTAAAACCCGTTAAACAATAAACCGAAACTGTTGACAGCAGTTCCGGTTCCATCTGTTTTCAATCGTTCTTCCACAAACAAATCAAAAACAAATAAAGATATGCCAAAAAAACGAATACTGGTCACTTATTTCATTGCATTTATGAAGTTATCATGCATCACCCTCCTCACCTTGCTATCCATGGCCGGCACCCTGTTAGCACATAAAAGCGAGGCACAGCAAACCAGCAGCACAGTCATTCAATTTAAGTCGAAGAACATCGCCTTAGAAGAGGTGCTGCAAACCATTCAGGCGCAATCAGACTTCAACCTGATCTATAGCCCAAGCCAGATTAATGGGCAGATCGTAGTAGAACTACCTCAAAAGCGTACTACATTAGACGTGCTTCTGCAGTATTTGGCCGAAACTGCCGCCTTAGTTCCCGAAGTAAACAAAGGAAATATTTACATCAACCGCAAACAACAACCCGGAAGGCTCGCCGGCTTTATCAAAGACACGGAAGGCAATCCACTTATCGGTGCGAGCGTCAGTTTATTAGGAACCAATAACGGCACTATGACCAAAGAAGATGGCAGCTTTGCCCTTCAGGCCTACCCCGGTACCTATACACTCCGTGTGAGCTATATTGGTTATGAAACATACGAGCAAAAAGGTGTCAACGTTCTGGAGAATAAAGAAACATCGCTACAGGTGAGCTTACGCGGAACGGGGCAACTGCAAGAAGTGGTTGTGAGCTACGGTACCCAACGTAGACGCGAAATCACGGGTGCACTGGAAGAAATCAGTGCCGAAAATTTACAGGATATGCCTGTCAACCAATTTGCACAACAACTACAGGGTAAACTGGCCGGTGTCCAAATTTATCAAACATCAGGACAACCTGGCAGGGGGATGTCCTGGCGTATTCGTAACGCAGCGTCCCTCTCCTCCGGCAATTCCCCCCTTTTTGTTATCGACGGTATGCCAATCACTGGCAGCATCAATAACATCAATCCCGCAGAAATCGAATCTTTCACCGTATTGAAAGACGCATCAGCTACCGCTTTGTATGGGTCAAGGGCCTCAAACGGTGTGATCCTTATCACCACCAAACATGCGAAACCCGGCGATCAAACCAAAGTGGAACTAAACAGTAACTATGGTATCCAAACCATTCCAAGTCGCGGTGTACCCGTCATGATGAATGCCCGCCAGTATGCGACGTTCATGAACGAACGCTATCAGGACATGATTCGCTATGAAGGCTATAAAGGCACCATCCCGGAGGTTTATCAAAATCCCGAGCAATATGGTGAAGGTACCGATTGGTTTGATTTGTTAACCCGTACCTCCCCCATTCAGCAATACGATATAAGTTTCACCAGCGCAGGTAAACACTCCGCATCGTCGGTTGTGGCAGGCTACCAGAATCAACAAGGAGTTGTTATCAATAGCGGTACCCAACTTTACTCCCTTCGTATCAATCAAGATTATAATCTCTTTGACGACAAGCTAAAGGTTGGTTTTAACCTCGCTCCGAGCTATCGTTTAGATCACAACAACCGCTTAGACGACGGTATTCAAGGCATTGTCCAAAAAACTTCCGAGGCGAGCCCCTTAATCAATCCCTATGATGAAAACGGTAACCTCGTTAAATACGCCAGCTCTCCCGGTATGGTTAACTACATCAATCCACTGGCTCGCTATCTAATGGTGAAAGACGACTATAAAACCACCCGTATTTTAGGTAATGCTCATCTTAACTATCAAATATGGGACGGCCTCAGCCTGAAAGGTTTGTTCGGTATCGATAAAGGTGATGAATCACGGCAATTCTTTTCGCCTGCCCTTATTAACGGTGATGACATCTCTACAGGCACCAGTAGTTCCGTAACAAACTATAGCTATACGGCAGAAGCCAATCTAAATTATACTAAACATTGGAAGGCACATTCCATCGACGTCTTGGCAGGTTATTCCTATCAATCTTTCGATCAGGAAAGCAATACCGTTACCGGACGCAACTACGCCAGCGATGAAGTCCCTTATCTTAACGTAGCTGCCAACATCACCGGCGGCTCCAGTAATGCCACGGCTTATGGTTTGATTTCCTATCTGGGTCGAATCAATTATAGCTTCAAAAATCGTTATCTCATCAGCGCCTCCATGCGCCGTGATGGTTCCAGTCGCTTCGGCCGTGATCAAAAATACGGTTCCTTTCCTTCCTTTTCGTTGGGTTGGATCTTGAGCGATGAATCCTTTATGCAGCGCTGGAGTCAAACATTAAGCCTGCTCAAAATCCGCAGCAGCTACGGTATCACCGGAAATAACAATATAGGTAACTATACCCATATTGCGCAGTTAGGCACTGCCAACTATGTAGCTAACGGAAGTTTAGCGCCCGGCACTACTATTACCACCTTAGGCAATACCAACTTGGCATGGGAACGCAGTAAGCAATTCGATATCGGTTTAGATGCCTCCTTTTTTGGCGATAAACTTTTCTTTACCTATGATTACTACCACAAGCTGTCGGACGGCTTGATACAAGCGCGCCCTATTCCACAAGCATCCGGTTTTAGCAGCATCACTTCCAATGTAGGCGAAATCAAATTCTGGGGACACGAATTCAGCTTGGGAGGTCAGTTCGACTTTGGCGAACTCAGCTGGAATACGGCGTTCAATCTATCCTTAAACAGAAACCGCATTGAATCACTGGTGAGCCCTGGCTATTTCCGCAGGAACAACACCACCAGTGCTGATTACTACCGCAATCAGGAAGGGTATCCACTGGGCATGTTCTTCGGATACATCTTCGAAGGCCTTTATAAAGATGCAGAAGATTTAGCCAACTCAGCCAAAGAAACGAATTCGGACGTCGGTACCATTAAAATGCGCGATATGAACGGCGATGGTATTATCAACGAGAACGACCGTACTTTTATTGGTGACCCGAACCCTGACTTCCTCTTCGGGTTTACCAACAACTTCACCTACAGACGATTCGATTTAGGTATTTCCATGGCGGGAGCTATTGGCGGTGACATTATTCTACCGGCCAAATGGGCCTATTTAACCAATATGGACGGCGCGCGTAACCTCTTAGCCGAGGCGGCCGACCGCTGGCGTTCACCTGAGGAGACCGGCTCCGGCCAATTTCCGCGTACTAAAACCGGTTCAACCGGTATCGGACGGCAAGTCAATTCGCAATGGGTAGAAGATGGCTCCTATCTGGCAATGAAGAACATCACACTGGGCTACCGACATCCCGTTAAAGGTCTCGGCCCCATTAAGCAAATCCGTTTCTACACCTCTATCCAAAATGTCTTTATACTGACGAGTTATTCCGGCATGAATCCCGAAATCAGCTTAGACGGGCTAGACGGCGCCAGCATCGGGATCGACGAAAATGCCTATCCGGTACCACGCACCATCTCATTTGGTTTAAATGTCCTTTTCCAATAACGTGCATATAAAAAATAGACAAAACATGAAAAAATATATTTCCATCTTATCGGTTCTGCTTGTTTTCCTCGTACAGGGATGCAAAAATGTCTTGGAGCTGTCGCCCGAAGATCAGGTTTCCGAAACCAATTTCTTTAAAACCGAGGCCGACTTTACACAGGCTATCAATGCTGCCTACAATCCCTTACGTACGGTAGGCCCGGATTATTATACGGCCGAGATGCGTTCTGATAACACCCATTACGAACATAACCCTGCTATCCAAGGTACCGCTGTTGAAATGAAAGCCGATATTGCCGATTTCACCAACGATGCCAGTAATAACTATTCCAATCAGATCTATTACGACAGTTACAAAGGCATCTCTCGCGCCAACGTCGTGTTAGCGAGAATTGATCAGGCCAGTTTCAACGACGAAGCAAAAAATAACTTTAAAGGGCAAGCCCTATTTCTTCGTGCCTTCTATTATTTCAAGCTTGTCCGCTATTTCGGAGGTGTCCCACTGTACTTAAAAGAAGTAAATAATGAAGCGGACGCCTTCCTTCCCCGTGCATCGATAGAAGAAGTGTATACCCAGATTATCAATGATGCCTCGGAGGCTATTGCACTGTTACCGGTGCCAAGTAAGTTTCCACAATCGGGATATGCTAGCAAAGGCTCGGCTACGATGCTACTGGCGGATATTTATGCCACCCGAAAAGAATACGCACAAGCAGAAAACTTGCTCTTGAGCCTAGAAGCGATGGGGTATAGTCTACTGCCAAACTACGCGGATGTCTTCTCCACAGCCAATAAAAACAGTCGCGAATCCATCTTCGAAGTACAGTTCATGCAAGGGCTGGAAACCGGCATGCAAAGCAACTTCATTTATATCTTCTTACCTAAATGTTATAATACCGCTATTATTACCTACGGCGTAGCCACCCAAAATACCGCCACAGATGGCGGCGGCGGTTGGAACACCCCGACCCAAGATATCATTCGGGCGTATGAAACGGGTGACACACGCTTAGAAGCTTCCATTGGCGTTGCTGAAGGTACGTACGATGGCAGTTATTACTTTACCCTAACCGCTCAAAAAAGTATTGTAAACTATCAGGCTCCAGCAGGAAAGGTAGGGGTTCCTTTCATCAAAAAGTACCTCAATCCACATACCGATAAGAACAATACCAATGATAACTGGCCGGTATATCGTTTTGCCGATGCTTTATTGCTATTAGCAGAAGTACAGAACGAGCAAGGCAAAACCCAAGAAGCCATGGTACATGTCAATCGTGTACGGAGCCGGGCAATCCCGCAAGCAGCACCTTTAACAGCCACTTCGCAGGAAGATGCCCGTAAGCTCATTCTACATGAGCGACGCGTGGAACTCGCCTTTGAAAACCATCGTTGGTTTGATCTACTCCGTTCAGGCAAGGCGATCGAAACCATGAATGCCTATGGGGCCGAACTTAAGAAAACACATAGCTATTTAGTACCATCCTCCTATCAGGTAGATGAGAACAAGCTTTTGTATCCGCTTCCCTTTGCAGAAGTAGGTGTCAATCCCGAATTAATCCAGAACCCCGGCTATTAACGAAAAAGTATGTATAGTAAATTTTTAAGACTCAGCTTCTTGATCGCCCTGTTACTGCCTTTCAGTACACAGGCACAAAAAGGCAATACCCCGCCGAAAGCCAAAAATACGTTCTCTATTGCCGTGATACCGGATACGCAGTATAACACCGAGGAGAGCCAAGGTGGCACCAACAAGCTCTTCGAGACACAGATCGAATGGATACTGGCCAATCGGGAAGCAGAAAATATCGTTTACGTAGCGCATTTAGGCGATATTACCGACAAGGGCGACAGTAAGCCTGAGCAATGGGCTAATGCTGCAAAGGCGATGTACCCATTGGAAAAACCCCTACCGGGACTTCCGAATGGGTTACCCTATGGGTTAGCTGTAGGGAATCACGATCAATACCCCAGTCAATTTGCTGTAAGCGGTACCACGAAATATTATAACCAATATTTTGGTATTGACCACTTTAAAGGTCGCAACTATTATGGCGGTTATTTTGGCAAAGACAACGATAGTCATTACGACCTTATTTCAGCAGGTGGGATAGATCTCATCATTATTTACCTCGAATTTGATGCTTTCGACGAGCAGCAAGAGGCCATGAACGATTGGGCGGTAAATTTATTGAAGCAGTATAAAGACCGAAAAGCCATTATCGTCAGCCACTACATTCTTGGCTATAATCCCGTAGCGGGTAGCAATGTGGCGGGGCAGGCGTCCTTTGGCAAGCAAGGGCAACGTCTGTACGATCGCGTAAAAACCCAGTCCAATGTATTCCTGATGCTTTGCGGTCACGTAGGCGACAATGGCGAGGGCTATCGCCAAGATACTTATGCCGGCCATACCATCAAAACCATGTTATCCGACTATCAAAGTCGACCCATGGGCGGCAATGGACTCATGCGTTTATTGACCTTTGATCTTGAAAAAGATCAATTACGAGTCCGTACGCTATCCCCCTATCATCAGCTAGAAGAAAAAGACGAAGACAGTTTCTTTACCTTACCGCTTTTCCGCGAAGCTTCGGCCAGCAGGATCTATGACTTTGACTTAGACGGCAAGGCCGATCTATATCGTTTCAAAGACGGAAATTGGTACGATGCTAAAAGTATCAAAAGCTCATTAGGTCGCAAAGGTGATATTCCTGTTCCGGCACCTTATACGGGTTATGGCAAGACCAACCCAGCGGTCTATAATGCTGCCGGCGCATCATTTTATGTGGCCGATTGGCGAGCTGTTCCACTAGGAAAACCGGGAGACATTCCCGTTCCTGCAGATTATGATGGCGATGGCATTACTGATCTAGCCGTTTGGAATCCGGAAACAGCCGAATGGTCAGCGGCAGGAAAAGACCCCGTTAAGCATGGATGGAAAGCCTCTGTGCCCGTACCGGCCGATTATGATGGAGATGGCGCGGCGGAAATGGCCATTTGGCGTCCCAGCAACAAAACCTGGTATATTGCCACGGTTGGGAATGTACCTTTTGGCGAAACGGGCGACATACCCCTACCGGCAGATTACAATGGCGACGGGAAAGCAGATATAGCAGTATGGCGACCGAGCACCGGCGAATGGCTCGTATACGGTGCTGAGAAAGCCATTAAGCTGGGTAAGATGGGTGATCTACCCATTCCCGGTGATTACGACGGAAGTGGTAAAGTGCAACCGGCCATATTTGATCCGGCAGCAAAAGTCGTTCGTTTTGCTAACGGGCAAAGTATTCCGTTTGATGCAGGTATCGAAGAAGTTGTCAATATACCTTATGCTATTAAGCGATATTATTTGGATCTGATGAAAAAATAGATTCATATGCTGAGGAAACGGAATATCGTTTCCTCAGCATTAGTCTTTATCTAACAGCTTCTCAAAAGCCATCCGTGCGCCGCCGCGAAAATAAACCTTTCCACAATATTGGTAGTTCAACTTTTCCAGTATACGTAGCATCGCTTTGTTATCAAAATTGGTATCCACTTTCACACTATAAACATCCCGCTCCATAGCCAATTTTTCCAGTTCCTTCATTAGATGCGTCGCCGCTCCTTTGGTTTTAATATCCTGTGCTACTGCTACCCGATGAACCACTACATATTTTTCATTGCTTAGCCATTCTCCCTCAAGCGCTTCGTAAGCCGGTTCACCATCAAAAATAACGGCCATATAAGCCAGAATATCGTTTTTCGATATAAGCACATAGCCGTATCCCTTATCAATATCCTGTTTTACCGCCTCCGGATTCGGATAGCCATCTTGCCATTGCTCACTTCCCTGCTGTTTCCTTAATTCAATGGCTTGTTGTAAGATCTCCCAAATTCTGTCTTTATCTTCTATTGTTGCCGCTCGTAAAGTAAATTCGTTTGTCATAGTTCTAGAAAGCGTAAAAATACGGTTTTATAAAATCGTCTTGGTGATTTAATTGTCAAGAATCTTCATTCGTACACGGCTTTTATTAGAAGCAAAATTATAATTGAAGTAAAGAATTACACATTAAGTTATTATTTTTAACCATCATAAATCGTATTATCTAATTATGGCTCGCGCGTTATTCTCTTTTTTGTTATTACTTGTTGTCCAGTGTGTCCTAGCACAGCCCGATACCACGGATAATAGCTTAGTAGCTTATCATCAAAAATATGCGCTAGGGAATCGATCCACATCCTTTTTAAAGCAATATATACGCAAACTTGATTCACTTGATCAACCCGTAGATCAGCAATTACTGGATGAGTATGTGGGAACTTTACAAGTACGTGATCTGGACAATTTCGAAACGGTTAGTTTTCTTCTACAGCAAGGCCCTATACTCCAAAGCAAAACTTATAGGCTAATCTACATGAATCAAACCATTGTAGATAGCATCTATCATAAGCTTCCATTAGATGAACGCAAAAAAATAAATGGAAAAATCATTAAAAATACCACTCAAAAAGCCATACAGGAAAAAGATATCAACCTGGCTTATAATCTATCGAGTTTCATGTATAACGCCTGGCTGAAGAGCAATCCATTTCTTGCTGACATTGAACAAGATCGCGTCATGGTTGAATACCTAGAACAGGTTGCTGATACCACACAGTATTTCCGACGGGCGGTCAATTATTATGATCGCGTCTATTTGTATTCAACACCCGATTCGATGTTAAAAATGAACCTAGCAGCACACGACAATAAGCCGTACCGCCAACCCTTAGACAGTGCAATGCAAGCAAGATGGGAACATATTCCAGAAGCGAGAAAAAGGCAGTATGATACACTCTTTGCCAAAAGCTTACACCGCGCAGCAGCCAGTTTTATCAAGTTAGGTGCTAAAGGCCCTTATATTTATAACAGTTTACACTGGATTCAGGCCGCTATTAAATGGCGAAACGACGTACCGGAATATTACCATACCTATGCAACGATTTTAGCTTCACTTCAATTACTTCAGGAGGCTATATCCAAAGAAGAACAGGCTATTAAATTAGCCGATCGACAGCAACAAGATACTTCCCGGTATCGGCGTCAGTTGCAAGCACTGAGAGAAGCCCTCCAAAAAAAGAAAATATTTGTAGCAGATGTGACTAACCTTGCAGATTCAAATGAATAGGAATCGTAAATGACACCCTAACCGGAATCCCGCGCAATTTCCCGGGCTTCCATCTTGGAGCAGCACGGAGCACGCGAACACCTTCTTCCCCTGTTCCAAGCCCTAAATCTTGCACAACTTTTATATCAACCAGCTTCCCCTCTTTATCTACTACAAAGCTTAGTACAACAGCCCCGTTGACTCGTTGTTGATAAGCTTGTCGTGGGTACCTGTAGTTCATACCAATGAAACGATATAAAGCCGGCATCCCATCCGGATACACCGGACGTTCTTCCACTTTACTATAAGACACTTCTGTACCCGCGGAGTCAACGCTCGTTCCTTCTATCAGTTTACCTTCGGCATAACGTTCGGTATAGCTATATTTCCGTTTCAAAAAAGTCCCTTTCCATTGCCCGTCTTTATAGCCATTTTTATAAGCTCCCTCCTCAAAATCCTTGTCGTCATTCATATCCTTGACCTGTCCATTACCATCTTTAACCAATTGCGTTCCGAGAGAATCATAAAATACCATCAACTTGGCCGGGGGTACGTCCATTTTCAGGTTTTCTCTTCCCTTCCCTACCCTGCCCGGCGCAATCATTTCCGATTTGAGTTGGCCGTTTTTGTAATAATAGCGGCAATCACCTGCCAAAACACCATCAACGTATTGTTCTTCGCTTATTTTCTTACCATCTTTTTGAAAGGTTGTCACCAAATCGACCAAAGTAATCCGATCGTGAAAAAAAAAAGCACTCCCCGTACGATACACCTCTCCGGTTATGTATTGCTCCAACAGCTTATAGGGTGCATTCGGTTCTTTGCCCGGTGTTAGGGTACGTATATATTGTGCGCTATCCTTTTCTGCAACAATATGGCGGTGCTTATTAAGGTAAGTAACTATTTGATCTTGTCCAAAACCAGGCAACGAAAGCATCGTACCAAATAAAAAGACCATGAGCGTACTGAAACGCAGGAGAAAAATATTCATAAAATCTAGAGACGATTAAATATCGCCACTAATATAATAGCTCTATGTTAAACACAACAAAATAAGTGAAATTTAATAAAGTCACTTGGCGATATAATTTTATTAAGGCTGTACCACCCTATAAAAATGACAAAACTAACTGCTTAATCGGAATCCATTTTTCCGTAAATAACACATAGAACAACACAATAGTTCCAATTAAGATCAAAAACATCCATTCACTTTTCTTTACTTTCATACTATCTGATTTAAAAGAGGTTGCCCGTAAATACAGGCAACCTACAAAAAGGACCTCGCTACTTCAGCATTCCATATACCAAACCCGGAATGGTGCAATACCGAAGATATAAACCTACTGCATAACCAACATCATGGCCGAATGAAGTATTTTCATCAATATGTCCGCCTTCAATCTGTTGAAGCTCATCCATTGATAATTCGATGATTTGTTCACTTTTCATATCTATAAAATTAGTTAAAACAAACAGTTAAAAAGCTTCAGCAACACCTGCTTTGAAGCCTTTCCAATCACTAATTACAGCAGTAGCACCTGCAATAAGAACCCCTGCTGCAACTGTCGCTAAAAATCCTAATCCGCCATTAGTCGATTCAAGCTCTGCCTGAGTCATAGGCACTAAATCTGCATTTAAAATTTCGGTATTCATACGTGTTTACAAAAATTAATTAGGCCTACTCTATTAATTAAGGTTTTCGGCATACCCTTTTTTGATCATGACCGATGGTAAAATTATATAAAGCAAAAATCGGATACCATCCCTGAAAACTGGTATTTATGATAATACCAGTTTTCAGGGATTGCTTCACCTAGCTTAGCTCGGTAATTTTGAGTGAAGAGGATACTAAAATTCTCCTCTAACCCAGAGGTTGCTGAAAATCTTGAAAAGAGTAAGCGTTAAACAACAAGTTATAAAGATGGAAAAGACACCAAAAAATGCGGCAGAAGCAGTCGAAATCAAAGAACTGACAACAGAAGAACTGGCTAATGTAACAGGCGGATCCATTCTGGTTCCCATCATTGACATTATTGTTGGCGGGATTAAAGGAAATTTTCCAAAAATGTTCGCTTAAATTCACATTCGGTGCCTGATAAAAATTGGGCACCTCATTTTTCTAAGATGAACAGTAAGGTTATTTTTCCAGCAGAAATTGCCAATCTCACTACCGAAGGCCATTTCAACCGACATTATAACAATAGTAAAATCATCTATCTAATGACGCTATTGGCAATAAGTATCGGTTTTATTTCGCTCTTTTTCATTCGAGTTGACGTAAGCGTAGAAGGTACAGGTATCCTTACTCCTTCTGCAGAACGGAACGTGGTTAAAGCTCCTGTTGCCGGCCGAATCGACAAGGTTTATTTCAAACTAAATCAACCGGTAGCGGCGGGTGATATCCTATTCACTGTTCAAACAAATGTTATCGATGAACAATCGGGATATCTAATGCGAAAAAGTTCGGATCTTCAACAACGAATTAACGATTTATCAGCACTTGTAACACAAAAAAACAACTTTAACACTCAATTGTCCTTACGGACTTCTATTTACCGACAGCAACAAAACCTATATATTCAACAGCTGAAAGAAGCTGATTTAGCATTAGAAAACGCCTTGGTATCGTTTAACCGTAACAGGCAATTACACGAAAAACGCGTATTATCTGACGCGGAGTTTGAAAAATTCGTGTATGAAAAAGATCGTGCTACTTCCAAAAGAAAATTAGTCCAAGAGCAACAAATTTCACAGTGGCAAAATGATTTGGCTAATTTAAAGACTGAATTGAGTGAAATACACTCGCAACGAGATAAATATAAGCAAGAGTTAGACTTTTATACCGTCAGGGCCCCTATTAAAGGGTCTATTCAACAATT
The DNA here is from genome assembly GCF_008245145.1 of Olivibacter sp. LS-1. Lineage (GTDB taxonomy): Bacteria > Bacteroidota > Bacteroidia > Sphingobacteriales > Sphingobacteriaceae > Olivibacter > Olivibacter oleidegradans. The sequence continues at coordinate 226,022 of NZ_CP041643.1, forward strand.
TAGTGGTCTTCTATCGGGCAATTTCGTCTCTGCAGGAGAAACGGTAGCCGAAATTTCGCCCGATTCTGGCTTGATAGCCACCGTAAACATTCTTCCGAAAGATATTGGCTTAATCTCTCTGAATCAACCCGTTCGCTTTCAGATTGATGCCTTTAATTACAACGAATGGGGCGTTGCCCATGGTACCGTATTTGACATCTCACGAGATGTATACTTAGACGAAAACCAATCACCTTATTTTCAGGTAAAATGCTCCTTAAAAGAAAACGCCTTACGGTCAAACAATGGTTATGAAGGCACCTTAAAAAAAGGGCTTGGTTTCCAGGCCAGGTTTATGGTAGCAAAACGATCTCTCTTTCAATTGCTCTATGATAAGGTGGATGATTGGTTAGATCCACGCCAAAACAAACCGAAAATGCTACTTAGAAAATAAAAGAGATGGGAAAGATAAAAATAAAGCAACATGACATTACGGACTGCGGCGCAGCCTGCCTAGTATCCGTCAGCGGCTTCTACAATCTGAAGATGCCCATTGCAAAAATACGCGCATTTGCTAGTACCGATCAGAAAGGAACCAACATACTAGGCATGATTTCGGCTGCGCAGCAACTCGGTTTCAGCGCAAAAGGTGTTAAAGGCACGCTCGACAGCTTGGCAAAAATCCCGCTACCAGCAATTGCCCATATCGTTTTCAAAAACGGTTTACATCACTATGTTGTACTTTATAAGCTCAGCAAACAGTACGTGCAACTCATGGATCCAGCAGATGGAAAAATGCACAAAGTCCCGTTAGAGACTTTTAAGGAACAATGGACCGGCGTACTTATTCTCCTCGCACCAAATGAAAACTTCCGGACAGGGAATGAGCGCATCTCGGTGTTTCGTCGCTTTGCCTTCTTATTGAAGCCACATCGGTCTGTCTTCACGCAAGTACTATTCGGCTCGGTTATCTATACTATTTTGGGCTTATCCACAGCTATTTTTGTGCAAAAGCTGATCGATCAGGTATTGCCCGATGGCAATCAAAATCTGCTGAATTTGTTGGGGCTTATCATGATTGTTATTCTCCTGCTGCAATTTTTCATCAACCATTCAAAAACGATATTCACCTTGCAAAGCGGACAGCAAATTGATGCCCGACTCATCCTGGGTTATTACAAACACTTGCTACAATTACCACAACAGTTTTTTGATAATATGCGTGTAGGGGAAATCATCTCACGTATTAATGATGCCGTCAAAATACGGACCTTTATAAACGATGTGCTCGTCAATATTGCCGTAAATATATTTATTATTATCTTCTCTTTTGGCTTGATGTTCACCTATTATTGGAAACTGGCTATCATCATGGCGCTCGTTATTCCCATTTATAGCCTTATCTATTTCATATCCAATAAATTGAATCAAAAAACACAGCGTACTATGATGGAGCGATCAGCCGATCTAGAGACGCAACTGGTTGAATCTATCAATTCCATTGGAACCATTAAACGGTTCGGATTAGAGCAGTTTGCCAACCTTAAGACGGAGAGTCGTTTCATCCATTTACTGCAAAATGTATATCAATCATCCGTCAATATGCTCTGGATAGGCAATACCAATCAATTTGTATCCAGTTTATTCACTATTATCCTTTTATGGGCCGGCGCAAGTTTTGTCTTAAACGGAGCCCTTACCCCCGGCGAATTACTTTCTTTCTATGCATTGATCGGTTATTTTACCGGACCAGTTAAATCCCTCATTGATATGAATCGCACCATGCAAGACGCTTTGATTGCTGCCGATAGGTTATTCGAAGTCATGGATCTTCATCATGAAGACAACGATCAAAAAGCTTGGTTAAATAAGGAATCGATAGGTGATATTCACTTTAAAGAAGTATCTTTTCGATATGGATCACGCACACAAGTGTTTGAAAAATTAAATCTTCATATTGAAAAGGGTAAAGTCACAGCCATCGTGGGTGAAAGTGGTTCCGGAAAAACCACCCTCCTTTCCCTTCTTCAGCGAATCTATGATATTCAAAGTGGCAGCATTCTTATCGGAGGTCTTGATATTAAATATGTAAAGCTGGAAAGTCTTCGTCAGATCGTATCGGTTGTACCACAGCAGATCGATCTATTTGCAGGTAATCTAATAGACAATATCGCCATTGGCGATTTAACGCCCGATATTAACTACATAATGGAAATATGCTCATCGCTCGGCATGCTTCCCTTTATTGAAAAATTACCGAACGGTTTCAACACCTATATTGGAGAAAACGGAACGGCTTTATCCGGTGGTCAACGACAACGCATCGCTATTGCTCGTGCGCTATATCGACGTCCTGAAATCCTCATCTTAGATGAGGCTACTTCATCACTGGATACAAGTTCTGAAAATCACATTCAAAGAGCACTTCATACCTTTCAATCACTCGGTAAAACAGTCATCGTCATCGCGCATCGATTGAGCACCATTGTAAACGCCCATAAAATTATTTTAATGAAGGAAGGGCAAGTGGTAGAAGAAGGCTCTCATTTTCAGCTCATGAAAAAACAAGCCCACTATTATCAGCTATGGCAACCGCAGCTGCCGCCTACGGAGATGACCGAACAACAAGTGGTAGCTTCGCATTAAACCTTCCATCCACGTGATTTTTGCTGTATATCCCACATGCTTCGATAAATCCCCTGCTTTGCCAATAATGCGCTATGCGTACCCAGCTCCGCCATCTCACCGTCCTTTAAAACCAAGATCTGATCTGCCTGTTGAATGGTTGCCAATTTATGCGCAATCACTACAACCGTTTTCAATTTCACTAATTCCTGAATTACCTGCTGAACATATAGTTCATCTTCCAGATCGGGGCTTGCCGTAGCCTCGTCCAACAGCACAATAGGCGTATCCTTCAATAAAGCACGAGCAATACTTATGCGCTGCTTTTGGCTGTCGGAGAGCTTATTCCCCCCGTTACCAATCAAAGCGTACATTCCCTTTGGCAATTCCCAGGCAAAATCTAACACCTGTGCCTTATCTGCCGCAGCAATAATCTCCTCCTCACTTGCGTCTGGCTTTCCGATCTTGATGTTGTTGTAAATAGTGTCGTCAACTAGATCGACATCCTGAAACACGTTGGTGATCAAGCTATAAAATTTATCCTGTTTAATATGCCGAATATCCACGCCTCCGATCTTAATGCGACCGGTATCTACACCCCGGCAGCACGCGATCAGCGAGGCTATCGTCGCTTTACCCGAACCCGTACCCCCTACCAATGCTAATATGGAATTTTCGGGAATTTCTAAATTCAGCTCCCGGGCCGCTAACTTATCTTGATTGCCAAAATTTACCCGGTCAAAGCTGATAGCGTAATGTTGTGGTAACTTGCCCCTCTCTGCTTCCAGCATCGGCTCCTCTGTTACTGTAATAATTTTTTTTAAATGCTCATCCATATAAACGTAGATATCAACCCTAACTATGTTCAAACGATTGTAGAGGTTGTATGCTCTTTTTTATTTAAAATTCCTCTTTACAGACAATCGTTCCGAACAATTTATACTTTTGTACAAAGCTAGCGCGTTATTAAACGCAAAGAGGTCCGCAAAACGGAGTAAAATGTCTGTCAAAAGGAATATTTGGACAATAAAAGACAACTATGGCCCTAAGACTGTATGATTATGAGCTTGGTGATCTCCTTATCAAAAGGGATTATCCCGGTATACTGTTGTCAAACGAGGGGGATGTATGTGAACAACGGACACGATTAATACACCCCGTTGCCAACGGATATTTTCAGGAAATTTATTTCGATGGCATTCATATCGGCTATGGAAAAGCGTCGTTTACAGAAAAAGTTTTCCTCAGCTTTGAAAGTGACTTCGAAACCGTGGAAATGCATTTTGCATTAAAAGGGAAAAGCGCTGCTTATTCTGACCGTTTTGGTAGGAGTATCGGTTTTGAGTCCAATCAACATAATATCATTTATGCCAATCAGATGAGAGGCGAGATGCGATGGGAAAGCAAAGACATTGAGATCTGCGAAATCAATTTTTCCCCGGCTTTCTTTAGACGATTTCTACCCGAAGACTCCACACTATTTATGCAGTTTCACAGGCAATGGAAAAAGGCGAGGCAGGTATGCTGCAGCCGTATAACAATCGTATCAGCCATCCAATGTATCAGCTCATTCATGAAATCATGCAGTGCAACCGAAAGGGAATATTTAAGAAAATGTTTCTGGAGGCCAAAGTGATTGAGCTGCTATTGTTACAATTTGAACAACTGAGTGATGCCAAACCCTATCATACTTCTTTAAAGAAAAATGATATAGACAAAATCTATGCAGTTAGAGAATACTTGCAAAATAATCTAAATAACCCCTGCTCTCTCATCAACTTGGCACATCATGTAGGTACCAATGAGTTTACGCTCAAAAGGGGATTCAAGGAATTATTCGGCACCACCGTATTCGGTTTCTGGAACGACATTAAAATGGCGCAAGCCAAACAAATGCTCACCGAACAGCAGATGACCGTTGGCGAAGTATCCTTTCAAGTAGGCTATAAGGATCAGCGACATTTTTCAGCTGCTTTTAAAAGGAAATATGGAATATTACCAAGCCAATTAAAAAAATAAGCGACTCGCTAGCGTAACCGGTCAAATTAACATCGCTTCATTTAAACTTTACACCTTTTTAACCTCAGTTTCCTCACGCAACGCTTTAGTGTAAGCAAACAAGCATTCCGTGTAATCTTTTTTGTAAAAGCCTAAATAGTTACTTTCTTTATTACAATAACACTGAATCTATTAATTGCTCATTACTAAAACACATTATATGGAAGCTCTCGCAACGATTACACCCGAATCATTAGCCCTTATCCATTCCAAAATCCTGGACCCTTCCCTTAGCCAAAACAATCTCGGGCCCCGATCGCGGGAGGAGTTATTTCAACTTATTGACGTGCATACACCTTATTACGCGCTTCAAGATGTTCATGTGTTAAAAGACAATATCGTAGCCGCAAAAGTAATTGCCGAATCACCCCTTGGATTTGAGCAATCACCCATTACAATGGCCGAAGCCTGTCGACATCTTGCCATTCTCGGTTCAGTTGCTTGCGCTACCGTCAACCCTAATCAGTCAAAGCACTACTACTTAGCCCATAAAGGAACCTACAAACGAGTTTCAAACGAAAAGTTTGCGATCGGCAAACCCCTCACCATTTTGGCTGAGTGTGTATCATTCGATAAGCGACTTGCTAAGGCCAAAGCTTGTCTCATTGACGCAGAGAACAAGCTGATCTGCGGTATCGATGTCAGCTTTCATGTAATCCCCCAAGCGATGTTCAATAGGCTATTCGCCCATGCTTATCGAGATTATTTACCCGCCTTAACAAGTCCCTATTCGCGTAAAAACACACTATATGATTTAAAATTGTACGATACCGGTGCCACAGCCTCTTTGGGTGAAATAAAAGAACAAGATTGCAGTGGCCATTTCCCCAATCATCCGGCCTTACCGGTAGCAGTGCTTATGGGCGCCCTTCTCGATCTATGTATCGCCTTTGTTCAACATGCAACCGGTAGTATGCAAAATGGACTTATTGCAGACGGATGTACGTTACTAGCTGACAACTTAGCCTTGGCGGGTGATATCGTATCTTTAGAAGTTCGACTGGAGGCCCAAAGCAGCGCCTATTTCAAACTACGAGCGCTTGCAAAAACCGACGCAGGAAAAACGGTAGGCGATATAACGACGATTATCAATACCACTACCGTTTAATTTGAAAGTCAAGTTGGGAACCAAAAACAAATAAGCTATTGGGTAGCTCCACCATTAACCAACAAGTGCTGCCCGTTAACAAATGACGACAAACCGCTGGCAAAAAACTCGGCAATATTCGCTACATCTTCCACCTCGGCCAGTCGTTTCATCGGACAGCTATCGATGAGCGATTTTCGGAGTTCGGGATAACTGCCTTCTTCGGCAAAAATTCCGGAATGATCAACAGCAAAGGGTATGATGGAATTGACCGTTACCCCTCGGTGTCCAATTTCTTTCGATAGCACATCCACCAGATAGCGTGGTGTAATTTTGCTTCCACCATACACCGCCATTCCGGCTACCGGAAAGGCCGTCGTACTTGAGGCGATGTAAATAATACGCCCGTTATCTTCTACCGTTTTGGCGGCTTGTTGCATTGTAAAATAAGCCCCTTTGGTATTGATGGCAAATAGCCTGTCAAACTGCTCTTCCGTGAAAGCTGTAACCGGTGTTTCTACCATTTCGATACCGGCATTGGCCACTACAATATCAATCTTCCCAAACGCGGCCTTTGCCTCCTTGAATAGGCGTTCAATATCCGCTACTTTACTAACATCTGCCCGTATAGCTATTACGTTCGCTCCCATTGCCTTAATGTTCGAAACCACCTCGTCAGCCGAGGATATATCCCTCGAATAATTAATAACGATATTAGCACCCAAAGCGGCATAGCGCTCAGCAATTGCTTTACCAAGGCCTCTTGCAGAACCGGTTATGAGGGCTGTTTTATGATGTAAACTGTTCATTTCTTTTATCTTAATTTTATACCACCTGAAAATTAATTAAGCCATTCCTCCATTGGCGCCGATATTCTGTGCATTGATCCATTTTGCTTCATCACTGGCCAGAAACACCACCACCTCGGCAATATCATCCGTATTTGCAATCCGATTGAAGGGATTTAAAGCGGCTAAACGATCAATCGTTTCCTGCGATTTGCCTTCGAGGAATAAAGCGGTAGCAGTAGGGCCCGGTGAGAGGGAGTTGACGTTAATACCTCTACTGCCTATTTCCCTGGCAAATACACGCGTCAATTGTTCAACGGCAGATTTGGTAGCAACATAAGTACCATAAGTAGGCAACATCAAACGGTTTACACTGGTAGAAAAATTGATAATACTTCCATTATCCGCCAAGCGAGTCGCGGCTTCACGTAACGTATTAAAAACGCCCTTCACATTAATATCGAAGATCCGGTCAAAATCCTCGTCGGTTGTGTCTTTAATAAGTTTGTTGATCATAATACCCGCATTATTGACCAATACGTCAATCCGACCAAAATGAGCAATAGATTGATCGAACAACGACTTTACATCGGCGACTTTACTAACATCAGCCTGTACGGCGATCGCCTCACCTCCTTGTTCTTTTATGAAAGATACAACCGCGTCGGCATCGCTTTTACTGCCGGCATAGTTTACCACAACTTTTGCATGAGCTGCTGCCAATTTTTTGGCCACTTCAGCACCGATACCTTTAGAAGCACCGGTCACTAGGATTACTTTTTCTGCTAGATTATTCATTTGTCTATCTTTTAAATTTTGATAGAACAAAGTTAATATGCGCAATAATCGGTGGCTTTACGTGTATTACAGCAAGTGTTGCAAATTTTAAAGAAGATGCGCCTTCCGATACTGCACCGGCGAGGTACCGGTATGTTTTTTAAAGAAGTTACTGAAATGAGCGGTTTCAGAGAAACCTAACTTATACGTAATCTCTTTAATGGATATGGTAGAACGCTGCAAGAGTGTTTTCGCTTCAACCAAGGTCTTTTCAGCAATCCAGGTTACGATGGGTTTGCCGGTTTTGGATTTTATCACATTGCTTAAATAGTTAGGATGTAAATGTTGCGCGTCGGCGTAGTCCTGTACCTTAAATACGACCTCTACATTGCCGTTATTTAGATCGCGGTAATGTTTTTCCAATAACCTTTTGAAAGAAATAACGATCTGCGAACTCCGGTTACCTTCGTAAATCGGATTATAATCTTGCCAAATATGTTCCTTTATCTTATACAAAAGGATAGCAAGCAAATGCCCGATGATAGGGTATTTCGCCTCAGCCTTACCCAAGTATTCCTGTTGAATTTGCTTATAAATGCCTTCTACCGACTGAAAAAAAGCGTCTGATACCACTTGAGGCTTAACGGTTTCCGTTAATAGAAAGGGGAAGTTATCATAAATTTCTTTACTGATATAGTTTTTAAGAAATGCCTCATCAAAGGTGATTAGACAGATATCCTCAATATGAGTCCAACTAAACGTGCGGTAGTTACTCGGATTGGTAAAATAGACCGAATGCGGCTTTACTTCAAAAGTAAGCTCATCGATCGTATATTTCCCGGAACCTTCTTTTACAAATAAGAAAGAGAAAAAGTTGGGGCGATAGGAGGCTGATTGATAGGGTAGCGTAAAGCCAACATCCTTTAGATTAAAAATGGTAAAGCCTTCTGTAACATCAAGCAAGTCAACCGGCAGATGAAGGTATTGATATAGCTCTAACAGCGATTTAGACTCGAAGTTTTTTCTCATAATGCGATATCGAAGTTAGTCATTTGTCCGTTAAAAGGAGAAATGATTAAACAGCAATATTTAAAACCATTCCTTTTAGCTCCCAAGAAATTCGCTGCATCTAAAACAATTTTTTTGAGATCAAAGCGAGCAGTTGTTCTCTATACCCCGTACTAATCGGTAACTTTGTTTGTCGGATCAAGACTTGATTATCCACAATCTTCTCCAAGTGATCCAAGTTAATAATATAGGAATTATGTATACGTATGAAGTTTGGCGGTAACTGCTCTTCCAGTTGTTTCATGCGCCTATAAATAAGGACGCTTTCGTTGACGCATACGATATTGACGTACTCCTTGTTTGCTTTGCAATAAAGTATATCCCTGGATCTCATTTTCATTATCTGCTTTCCGGATTTTATGAAGATCGTATCATCTGACAACGTGAGCTCCTTAAGTCCGGCCGGGCGCCGGAGAGCGAAATATCCTTCCGTTTTACGAATCGCTTGCATAAATCGCTTAAAAGTTATAGGCTTTAACAGGTAATCAATGGCATTGTATTCATAACCTTCCATGGCGTGTGACGAATAGGCTGTCGTAAAAATAATACACTGGTCTTTCGGCAGCATAGAAGCCAGCTCCAACCCAGATATATTAGGCATATTGATGTCCAAAAAAATTAAGTCGACTTTATTATTTCTGAGAAAAGTCACTACTTCAAAAGCATCGTAGCATTTCTGTCTTAAGTTCAGAAAATCCACTTTCAGGATATAGTCTTCCAATAAACTCACAGCATTGGGTTCGTCGTCCACAATTAAGCAATTGATCATGTGTATAGCGGTATATTTAATGTGGCAAAGTAATAATTATCCTTTTCAACAATATCCAATCGAAATTGGTCTTTGTAAAGCAACTGCAATCGCGAACGAAGATTTTGCAGACCTACCCCCATTGTTTTGTTCACCGATGGCCTAAAGATCCGGTTACGCACGTCTATAGACAAGCTTTCAACCTCTACATTAATATGCAGAAAGAGTTCATTGGTCTTACTACGCTTATCGATACCATGCTTAAATACATTTTCAACGAGTGGAATAATCAGCATTGGAGGTACTTGTATACCATTGACTATCCCTTTTTCCCTGATAGTTGTCTGTAGCGGGTAACGCATACGCATTTTCTCCAGATCAATATAATCATAAATAAAGTTTAGCTCCTCGTTTAGCTGAATAAATTGTTGTTGCCCTGTATCTACAAAGTAACGCATGATATTAGAGAGCTTACTTAATAGTGCTGCTGTTTCCGGCGACTGCTGTTGGGCTACGTAATAAATATTATTCAACGTATTAAATAGAAAATGAGGTTGCACTTGCGCTTTAAGCAGCTTTAACTCCATTTCAGCTGAGTGCTGTTTTAATCGTTCCTGCTCACGATGCAAAACAAAATAGTCCAATGCCACCCGAAGTATGCAGCTTATTATATAAACCAATATAGAAGGGATTAATAAAGCGACGAAAACTTCCATGCCCGTGCTTGTGTCTTGCTCTTGTGGATAAAACCTAGCATAAAAATAAGACCTGAACGCAACACGGGCCCAACAAACAGTCAAAAGCAGTAGTAAAACCGATGTAAGATAAAGCAGCTTATGATTACGCTTATAGAAACGTGGAATGAGGTAGTATACATTTACATTGACGATAATGAAATAAGAAAATACATTCATAAAGCCAAAAACGAGAGACCTTATCGGTTCGGCATACATGAAATAGGAAAAACTTGTAATAGCGGTTATAAAAAGCCAAATCACTAGCTGTAGTTGATTAACAGGCACGTCTTTGCTAAACACCTTTGTCATGGCCCCAAAAGTATCAAGTTGATGCCTGATTTCCAATCATTTTCAATGCTTACTGCAGTTTATTCAATAGATGAAGCATTGAAAAATAACGGTAAACGGTAGCAAAAAAAGTCCGGTCTTGTTGATTTTCTTCTGTCGGTTGTCAAAAAACACCAAATTTTGTCATGAGGTTGAGCAGCTTAAACCCACGCTCTAACACAAAACTTCGATCACATGACAAACCAAAACCGACTCCGCGTAGGTAAGAAATTAACAAGCAACTATGAAAATCGCTCGTAAACTTGCATTAGGTTTCATATTCATCTACGCCATCGTACTGTACAACTGTTCTTCTGAAAGTACGAATGCGAAAATGCAACATAATCAGCGAGGTCTTCAGGTAATTGCAGACAATAAGTCCCCAAAAGCAGAGGCTGATCGATTAATGATCATGGCAGATAACCCCTTGCGTATGTGGGGCAGCTCACAAATAGGAAAGTGATTGGTGAATGGAACTCGCGCTCAAAAGAGAAGCCCATTGCCAAAACTATTCTTCCCTAAACCAAGCCTTAACAAGATTCTGATGTTCATGCCAATCATACCGGCAATCACCAACATCGATAAGGAAAGCAAAATGGTTATCGTTTTTTGAAGGGATAATTAAGCAGCTTATACTTAACAATTTCCTCCGGTGAACCACAGCATTCGGGAAATACCGACATATCTACGGGAAATACAGGTATCACTCAGGGCTTTGCTCCAATCTACCTTTGTTTTGTTAACATTAAAGACATTGATTATGGAACACAAAAAATTAGTATGGTTATCACTAGTAGCTTTGCCGATCCTGTTTGCGGCTTGCGACAAAGATGACGACAAGGGGTCACAAATGGGAGTACCCTCTACCATCACGGTAGAAAACGTATTAGATTCTCGCCCCTTGGTTGAATCTGGAACATTTCAAAATGAAGGTTCTGCGCCGGTGATTATGCCTGGAGAATCCCTATCCTTCCAATTCTCAGCAGCAAAAGGGCAAGCGCTCACCTTTGCCACCATGTACGGCTGGTCCAATGATTTATTCTTTGCACCCGAAAATCCGGGCATTACCCTTTACAAAGAAGACGGCACCCCGATTGAAGGCGATGTATCTGACCAGATCAAGCTATGGGATAACGGTACTCGTATCAATCAGGTACCCGGTGCTTCCGTAAGTCATCCCGGTACCGCAGAAACAGCTACTCAAAATATCACCGAAGTTGCGGGCACCGATGCACAGGGTAACACTTATGCTGCCGCCTCGGCTCTGATGAATGTCAGTCTGCATTATGAAGGTAATTCAACCTTTACGCTCACCATCAACAATACCTCCGGAAACACCAACAACCCAACCCCCTTCAGTCCAGGTGTATGGGCAATTTCCTACATTGCCGGAGGCGATCTTTTAAGTCCGACACCCTTGTATGAATCCGGTAAACCAAGCGCGAATGGTTTAACAAACATTGCAGAGATGGGCGACAACAGCGTGCTCGGCGAATATATCCAAAGTCAAACCGGCATTTTCACCCCCTTATCGCCAATATTGGTCGTCGTATACAAGGATATAGACAATCCCATTTACAAAGTCGGCGAAAACGATCGCGGACAAGGTTTAAAAGAGCTTGCCCAACAAGGAGATGCCAGCATATTGGCCGATCATCTCAAAACAGTTGAGGGTGTAAAAGCCGTTTACGTTTTACCGGCTGCCAATTCAACGGTGTTGTTACCAAAAGTAGGAGAACAGGCAGGAAGCAGTGTCTCGCAACAATTGAGTATCGCCGAAGGAGATCGGCTGGCAATTGCCACGATGTATGGACTATCGAACGATTGGTTCTTCGCCAGTAAAGATAATGGTGTAGATGCTACTCAAAAAGGAGATATCTCTACCACAATAGGCTTATTCGATAACGGGACGGCCGTCAATCAATTCCCCGGAGCCGGTATCACCCAGTTCAATTTGGCAGGTACCCCGCTGGAAGAAAGCGAGCCTATTCAAGAAGTGCCCAATCCCAATGCATTTACCACATTACCCGCAATCAATCATATTATCAAAGTAACGCTCCAATAAATCAATGCTTAGTGCGATGGGTGAGCTTGTAGCAATGCATCTCGCCCATCATTAAAAATAATAAAAATGAAAAATGCATTCCATGTTTTAACAAAAGAAGAAGTCTCCGAAAGAAATAAAAAGCTCTTCGAGAAGATGGAAAAATCCTTCGGTAAAATCCCCAATCTCTACAATGTAATGGCTTATTCTGAACATGCATTAGAAGCTTATCTCACCTTGGAAGATAGTTCCACCTCTCTTAGCCCTCGAGAAGTAGAGGCTGTCAATCTGGTAGTAAGTCAGGTGAATAATTGCATTTACTGCCTCAGCGCCCACACCCTCATTGCACGGTCAACAGGCATTGGAGAAAATGCGGCCCTGGCCATTAGGGGTGGAACTATTCCTTCCGATCCGAAATTAGATGCCCTGGTAAAGCTCGCCAAAGAGATCACTGAAAAAAAGGGGCAGATTGACCGTAAGCTGTTGACCGCCTTTTTTGAAGCAGGTTATACCAAAGAAAACCTCGTTGATTTAATCATGTTAATTGGTGATAGAACAATCAGCAATTTACTACATGCCGTAACCGAGGTGCCTGTCGACTTTCCCTTGGCCAAAGAACTCGTATAAATAAAGTAGAACGCTATTTAACTTACAAATGAAAAAGAAGAATACAACAGGAAAGTCTTTCCGTTTGATCTATAAAGTGACTCTTTTGTCGATGATGAGTGCAATCATAGCAACGCATACCTTCGGTCAAAATTCGATGCAGGGCGATGAGAAAATGATGAAAAAGGAGGGGACGGATTTGATGTATAAGGCTCCTGAGTCACCCGAAGATATCAGTCCGTTACTGACAGGCGAAACAATCCCGATGATCACACTGAAAGATGTTTCCGGTAAAGACTTCGAACTCCATCAGGCGGTAGCGACTAAACCCACCATACTTGTTTTCTATCGAGGTGGCTGGTGCCCGTACTGCAGCAAACAACTCGCCGCGTTGCAAGAATTAATGCCTGAGTTGGAAAAAATGGGTTATCAGTTAATTGCAATTAGCACGGACAGCCCGGAAGGATTACAGGCCTCTGCAACAGAAAAGCTTCTGGGTTATACCCTACTTTCCGATGCCGATTTAAATGCATCCAAGCAATTCGGATTAGCTTTTAAGGCTCCGAAAGCGTATTGGGAAATGTTGCCCAAAACCACCGGTGGTATGGATCAAGAGCTCCTATTACCCGTACCTTCCGTCTTTATCCTCGATAAAAGTGGCAAAATACACTATGAGTACATTAATCCCGATTTCAAGCAAAGGCTCAGTACAGAACTATTAAAAGCTGTAACACAAACCCTCTATAAAGAACTATAACATGAAGAACATAAAAATCTGTTTAAGCAGTATCCTGATCATCCCTTTTTGCTCGCTATTGCCAGCCAAGCTCGATGCTCAAATGAAAGAAAAAGCGATGACAACGGAAAGCGAAATCCGGTTTACAGGAGGTAAATGGAAAGATGTAATGGCAAGAGCCAAAAAGAGTGGTCAATATATCTTCGTTGACGCTTATACCTCATGGTGCGCACCTTGTAAACTGTTGAAATCAAAAACCTTCAAAGAGGCCCATGCGGCAAGTTATTACAATACCAATTACATTAACTACCGTATTGACATGGAAAAAGGAGAAGGACCGAAATTAGCCGAAAAGTGGCAGGTAAGTGCCTATCCTACCTTGCTCTTCTTCAGCCCCGAAGGTAAGTTGCTTATGCGGCAAGTGGGCTTTGTTACCGGTGATAAACTCGTTGACTTCGGAAAACAAGCAAAAACAAAAAGCTAGGAAAGAAATTTTGGCATGATAATCCATAGATTTGATAAAAATTGAGCGGTAGACAATGATCAGTGAATACATCGAAAACAGAACATTGGGTCGGTTTGTCATGCATAGCAACAACCGACTGCTCGCAGGGAAGGGCATACGGGAAGGGAACCCCGTCCCTATCAATACATTCGTTTATAATCGCGGAGAATCCCAGCGCGTGATCATCGATGAAATTGAATACATTATGCCCCAAACCTGTATCCTACCCTTGGTAGCCAATCAACACTTTCGGTTTGAACATCCGGAAAATCTAGTTGCTTGGCAATTCAATCGCGAGTTTTATTGCATCGTAGATCATGACGCAGAAGTAGGTTGCGTCGGCTTTCTCTTCTACGGCATTCAGCATCCCATGTTTATTCGATTGGAACCGGAAGAGGTAAGCGAAATGGAGCATCTAGCGGATGTCTTTTCCCGTGAATTAAAGGTCCGGGATAATTTTCAGGGCGAAATGCTACGGACGCTGCTCAAACGCGTCATCATTAAGGTGACCCGTATTGCCAAGCAACAGCATGAAAGCTATCAGCTGAATCCGGACGAAAAGATGGATATCGTGCGGAAATTTTCCCTTCTCTTGGAAGCGAATTTCAAAACCGAACACGAGGTAAAGTTTTATGCTGCCCTGCTGAATAAATCACCCAAAACCCTAAGCAATGTATTTGCCTTGTTAAAACAGTCGGCCCCCTCAGTTCTTATACGTAACAGAATCATCCTGGAAGCCAAACGCTACCTCCATTATACCGATCGATCGGCCAAAGAAATTGCCTATGAGCTCGGTTTCGAAAGCCCCGCCCATTTTAGCAAATATTTCAAACAACATACCGGGCATAATATTTCCGAATTCAGAACAACCGAAGAGCGTGATTAAAAGAGCCAAGCTATGATAACTATTGAGATGCCCCTCATACAGGCGATCAGTGAGGAAAATAGAAATTATATTCGATATTTTGATGAAAAACTCGGGCACGTGCCAAACCTCTATCTATCCATGATGCATTCGAATCATGCCTTTCGAAACTTCTATCGCTTTCATGGTCGGAAAACCAGTCTTTCTTTAAAAGAACGTGAAGCCATTAGCCTCGTCATGGCCCAGCTGAACAATTCGCTTTATTGCCTCAGCGCCCATACCATGATTGCCAAACTGAATGGATTTAGTGAGGAGGAAATTATGCAATTACGTGACGGAAAAGCAAATTTCGACACCAAACTTGCTACGCTCGCCCGTTTGGTAAAAAGTATGGCAGTACGCAAAGGTAAAAATATCACCAATGAACTAAATGCCTTCTTCGATGCGGGCTATACGAAAGAGCATCTATTAGATGTCCTAGAAACCATAGGAGAAAGTTATATGAGCAACTTCATGGCAAAAACGATGCAAGTGCCGCTTGATTTTCCAGAGGCACCTGTACTTAAAAAAAATGACGAAGATGAAAATGACGATATTGCATGAATTCTCTCTGCCTTGATTTCGAACCGGACCAGCCTTAAACGAAATCGGCCCAAGCCGCATCCTCTTCATAATCAATCACCGGTACGGCATCATTATTAGCGGTCAGTTGTCCGATCAACATATTCAAATCCATCCCCATATGCTTTTGCGTAATATCAACCAATTCACGGTTAAATCCGGCATCCTGCAACACCACCACCATCTGGAAACAGATTACCCGCGCAATGATCCGGCCAAGCGTTACCAAATCTCGCTTTTTAGGTTGCTCGGGAAAGCTAAAATCTAAACATCCGGCAAAATAAGGGGCAGCCTGTGCCGTCAGTTCATAGCCCTTCAAATAGCGTAGCAGATTCGACTCTTTATTTTTCCGCATCAGTTTGGCAACCGATTCAGCCACTTGTGTATAGAGCATTTCATTCGAACCTTCAAAAATCTGGAAAGGTCGGCTATCCACTACTGCTCTACCCGCTATATGATCCAAGCGGTAACCATTGGCCCCGGCCAGTTGCAGTGCTATCTGTGCCGACTCCTGCATTAAGTCGGTCACCAATGCCTTCACACTGTTCGCATCCACGCCGTTGCCCGAAACATCCTGTTCAATCGAGCTAACTTTAGAACTGTATGAGCACATGGCCGAACAGATCGTGTAGGCGGCCTGAATACGCGATAGCTGAAATTGCACCGCATCCAATTCGTACAAACGCTGGCCTGCAACTACCCTCGTTTTGCAGTGCAGCAACGATTCATCCAGCAATCGTTTAATAAAGCCCATACCCATGCCCGGAAACTGCAATCGACTGCGATGCAAGGTATCCAGCATCAACTTAAGCCCTGTACTTTCCGGAAGCAGACGCTGCGTAGCCGGCACTTCCACATCAATAAGGTTCAAGCCATAAGGAATAGCATATAGGCCTAAGCTGTTATAACGCTCTTTCACGTCGATCTGCTGTTCAGCAAGCGCATTATCGGTGAAGAAAAAGTCGATATCCCGAACCAACTCGCCCTGTTCATTTTTTTTCCGTGCCGCTACCAACCAAAAGTCAGCTGCGCCCGTTAAACCCTGCCAATGTTTTTCGCCCTTAATTCGATAACCGTTTGCTTCTTCCTGATAAAAAGTTTGCATATTAAGTGCATCACTACCATAATCCGGTTCCGTAATCATCAAACCTCCCATCGCCTTGTTTTCCAAAAATCGCCTAAAAACCCGTTCCTGTGCAGCCACATGGCCATATTTTGCAAAAGGCTCCAAAAACAGGGCAATATTAATCCCAAAAATAAGCGAGAGCGATAAGGACTCATAAGACGCTGCAGACAATACGCTCAAACACTCCTTCACCTTCATGCCACGGCCACCATAGTTTTCGGGAATAGCCACGGCAAGCGGTTGCATATCCATAATTTCACTTAAAAAACCAGGTGGCAGTCCCCTTTTCAAACTGAGGGCATTATAGTCATGTTCAGTGTTAAACAAGCTGGCTAAACGCTTCCTGAACGAATTTATAAAGATGTTAAAATTTTGCACTTCACGGGTAATCTCTGCGGTATTGATCATAGGTATATGTTTTATTACAATGAACTCACACAAAGCTACCGATCAGAAACCCAAAAGCCTGTTTGATTCTGTGCAAGGATTAGGACAAATCGTGCATATTATTTTTTTATGGACTGGCGGTATTCGCTAGGTGACATACCTACCAATTTTTTGAACACCCGCGAGAAGTAAGACGGATCCTGAAAATCCAGTTCATAACAGATATCCGACACGCTTTTGCTCGATTCCAATAACAAAAGCTGTGCGTGCATTACCAACACTTCCAGAATAAGCTGTTTCGATGACTTATTGTACACCATGGAGACACATCGATTTAAATAGTTGGCCGATATAGCAAGCTTGTCGGTATAAAAACCAATCTGTTTCTGTTTCCGGCAATGCTTATGCACCAGTTGCTTAAACAGCGTAGCAATCTCTTGGATTCGGCTGAGGCTATGGTTTGATGCAGAAAGTTTAATAGTTTTCAGCAACAGGGATTTCAACAAGCTTTCGGCCAGCTCTTTATAAGGTTCACGCGTATGTAGCTCTTCGTAAAGCAGTTGGAAAAGTTGGTGGAGCCTCGTACTTTCCTCATCCGTTAAATTCACAAGCGGTGAAATGGTAAAGATGTTCAGAATCTCCTGTTCCCGAAAGATGGAGGTCATCGCACTATCGTTTATCAAGACACAATGGCCCTTTGCCGATGGATCGACTGATTTGATGGCGGCGATGTTGCCATAAGTACTGATAAGGATCGCCGGTGCTTTCACTGTATATACCTTAGATCCAACCTGATGTGCAAAAGAACCCGCGGTGATATGCACCAGCAGATTATAACCAAAAAGGATGGGTGGTACCGGGATCTTGATATACGGCGCAATTTCGCTGAGGCGGAACACCTTTACCGGCGAATGCTGGTAACGCAGGTGGTCCATGTTACCCACCATAAATCGTTCTACAAACTCATCTGCATTTACCGGCTTCTCCATAGCTGATACAAACTTATATAAAGCAGGCCTTTTGTGCAATCCCCTAATCATTCAAATTAGACAAACGGTTGCGTTCCCAAAATAGTTGTTTACATTAAATACTTTTTTTAGCATTGTAAGTATTAATACCAAAAGCCAATTACAAACGCTACTGTAACAAGGTAGTATATCAGGTACTCGCAATCTTCATGTTTTGCAGAAAAGAAGCCAAAATCAGATGGAAGAAAAAAAAGTTCAAACACGGATTCTATCGCTCGATGTCATGCGCGGGCTCATTATGATCTTATTGGCCGCGGAAAGTTGCGAGCTCTATACGGCCTTATCCTCAACCTATTCAAGCGGATGGCCACAGGGTATCATACATCATTTTTTTCATCACGAGTGGCATGGGCTCTATTTTTGGGATCTGGTGCAGCCCGCCTTTATGTTCATTGCCGGTACCTCACTGTATCTGTCCTTTCAACGTAAACAAGCCGCTGGTGTCAGCTGGTCAGCGCACTTTAAAAGCGTTGCTTGGCGTTCGGCAAAGCTTTTCCTTTGTGGCGTTGCCTTGCATTGCGTGTACAGTGGCAAACTCGTTTGGGAACTCTGGAACGTACTAACCCAATTGGCTTTTACAACGATCATCGCTTATCTGATCATCCGTTGGTCTTTTCTTCAGCAACTGCTATTCAGTCTTTTTTTGCTGCTGCTTACCGATATCCTTTATCGTTTTACCACCATACCGGGATATGATCAGCCTTTCGTATTGGGGAAAAACTTCGGCACTTACATCGATATGCTCGTAATGGGCAAAGATAACGATGGTGGTTGGGTAACCATCAACTTCATCCCAACCGCCGCCCATACCATTTGGGGTGTCCTTGCAGGAAAAGTCCTATCAAGCGTCTCCAACGATGTGGCAAAAAGCAAGCAATTAATCCTTGCTTCCCTAAGCTGTCTGCTCATAGGTTATATGCTAGATTGGACGTTGCTCAGCCCTATCATCAAACGCATCAGCACGCCCGGTTTTGTATTCGTTTCCGGTGGTTATATATTGGCCATACTTGCCTTCTTCCGGTGGTTGATTGATGTTAAAGGATACCAATCAGGTGCCTGGATTTTCGTGGTGGTTGGTATGAACCCCATTTTCATCTATCTATTTTTTGAAACCGTCGGCAAGCAATGGTTCAATGGCATCGTGCATCTATTTGTCGGCGGGGGGCTTCACCTCCTCGGTTTATCGGCTGATCCAACGGCTATCCTTGTTGCTATTGCTACCCTGTTTTGCGAATGGTATCTATGCTATTGGCTTTATCAGAAACGTATCTTTTTTAAATTATAGTTTTCTTTTATCAACCTGCGATGTGTTACCTCTTGCTGCTTTACAAAAACACGTACGACTTTTTGTTGTACAGCACATTTTTATGTAGGAGTTTAACCTTCATGACGCACAGAAGCTGTTTTTATGATCAACGCAAGTTGTAACAATAACGAACACTTTCCTGTTCGCTATCGTTACAATTACCGCATCTCAAAATCGCTATAATACACTAATAATAAGCAATATAACTGTTTGGAACAAAGATTGAAGTGTGGAAATCACTTGTTTAAATTGTATTAATATGTTTAAGAATTATTTTAAGATAGCCGGTCGCAACCTCCTTCGCAATAAGGGCTACGCAGCCATCAATATTATTGGCTTGGCTGTGGGTATTGCCGTTTGCATGCTGATTTTTATCATTATACAATTTCAGACGAGCTTCGATAATTTTCATACCAAAAAAGATCGTATCTATCGTGTATTAACTGAATATCCCCAAACAGATGCAGCCAGTGTATCGTATGGAAAAGGCGTTCCCTTTCCGCTGCCCAAAGGATTACGGACAACCTTCCCTAAATTAAAACAGGTGGCACCGATCTATGCAAGCCATAATGATCAGTTACAGGTATTGGACGTAAACGGAAATCCGGTGAAGAGTTTTAAAGAGCAGAGTGGTGTGTTTTATACAACCCCCTCGTTCTTCAACATCTTTGATTTTCCGCTACTTGCCGGTTCGTATGCGTCCCTGAAAGATCCGAACCATGTATTACTTACCAAAGAGATTGCAGAAAAATACTTCGGCGATTGGAAGACAGCCATCGGCAAAAGCCTCAAAATAATCGTATCGTATCGCGTCGGCGCAGGCTTGTTTCAATCCCCACCGGTCGCACTGAAAGTTTCCGGCATCCTCGCCAATATACCCGCTAATACAGATTTCCAGCTAAAGCTCGTCATTGCCTTCGGAACGGATTTTACCGGCGATGAACAATATGGATTGCAGATTCCTGATTGGAAGGCCACAGCACCTGAATTTGGTTGCTACGTTCTATTGCCTCCTCATATAGCCGCCGACAATTTTAATCGGCAATTAAGTGATTACGCACAAAAGGTGCAAGCGCCCGATCATAAGGACAGCTACCTTATACAACCGTTGGATGCCGTGCATTATGATACACAAACAGGCAATTATAGCAACAAAACCATCAGTCGCGAACTGATCAATGTATTGTGGTTAATCGCTGCATTTATTCTGTTAATTGCCTGCGTCAATTTTATCAATCTTTCTACTGCCCAAGCGGTAAACCGTGCCAAAGAAGTCGGCGTAAGAAAGGTTTTAGGTAGCAATAAATCGCAGTTGCAAATCCAATTCATCGTTGAAACCTTTTTGATCGTTAGCTTCGCTGTCGTACTTGCAAGCCTTATCAGCGTACTGGCCCTGTCATCTATCAACCAATTGCTTGAACTTTCCCTGCCATTTAATATACTCGGCAGCCCTTCTGTTATCTTATTTCTCCTAACGGTAACCCTAGTGGTAACTGCGCTGGCAGGATTTTATCCTTCGCTGGTATTGTCCCGCTTTAATCCGGTTAATGCCTTAAAGAGCAAACTTACGGCAAGTACCACAAAGGGCATTTCACTGAGACGAGCGCTCGTTGTGTTTCAATTTATCATTGCACAGGCACTGATCATCGGCACATTGGTCATTGTGAAGCAGATGAATTTTTTCATGAATCAGCCTTTGGGTTTCGATAAAGAAGCTATTGTAAACATTCCGTTCCGCCCCGATAGCACCGGCACCAAATTAACGGATTATTTAAGGCAGCAATTATTGTCTGTAAATGGTGTGCAGGCGGTAAGTTTCAGCTCCCATACACCGGCTGAAAATGATAATGATTTATGGACCGAACTAAAATTTGACCATGCAATCAAAGAGGCAGGCTTCCAGGCCATAACCAAGTTCGTCGATAATGAATATGTGCCCGCTTATCAATTACAGCTGATAGCGGGAAGAAACTTGCAAGCCTCCGGCATGACAAGGGAATTCCTGGTGAACGAAGCGCTGGTAAAAAGTTTGGGCTTAAAAAGTCCCGAAGAAATATTGGGTAAAGAAATAAGCATGTTTGGCGACGTCATAAAATGCCCTGTTGTTGGTGTAGTGAAAGATTTTAACGATCGGTCTTTTCACCACCATCTTGCGCCTTTACTTATGGCAACAAACAGCACCATGTACCGTCAGGCAGGAATAAAGCTAACAACTTCCAATATTTCATCCACCATGCAAGCGATCAAAAAAATATGGGAGCAGGCATTTCCGGATTACGTTTATGAATATAAGTTTCTCGACGAAAAAATTGGAGGCTTTTACAAACAGGAAAATCAATTAGCTGTCCTATATAAAATTTTTGCCGCTATTGCCATCTTCCTGAGCTGTTTAGGCCTATATGGTTTAGCCTCCTTTATGGCCGTGCAGCGAATCAAGGAAGTAGGTATCCGTAAAGTACTGGGAGCCAGTACAGGTAACATTGTTTATTTGTTTTCAAAGGAATTTATCGTACTGATTGCTATCGCCTTTGCTATAGCTACTCCCATCGCCTGGTACTATATGCACCAATGGCTGCAGGATTATGCCTATCGAATCCATGTTAGTTGGTGGCTGTTTGCCATTGGCGGATTGACGGCCGTAGTTATAGCCCTTGTAACCATCAGCTTTCAGGCAATCAAAGCGGCCGTTGCCAATCCGGTAAAAAGCTTGAGGAGTGAATAGTATCTGAGATAGGTTATAAGTTATAAGCTTTAAGTTGTACGCTTTTACTTTGTTTATCGAGGCAAGTTATCGTATCTTGCAGGTATAAACCCGATGTATCAACGGACGCAAAAAACTACCATTATGCTAACGGATATAAACCCCAAGTTGCCGATGCGGAACAAAGCCGCGACAAAAGATTATTACCTTAAGGAACTCGGTTTCGAGGAATTCGGCAGTGCCGACTATCCTGATTATTTAATGATTGAGAAGGATCATATACAAATTCATTTCTTTTTGTTTGAAGAACTGGATCCTAAAACGAATTACGGACAGATTTATATCCGAACAGACAATATTGAAGAATTATATGAATCTCTTCTGGCCAATAAAGTAAGTATACATCCCCTAGCACCCTTGCAAACCAAGCCCTGGGGACAGAAAGAATTTTCATTGCTGGATCCCGATAATAATCTGCTAACATTTGGACAAAGCTCATCCTAGCAAGCCCTTTATATAATCATTAGACACCACCATTAGCTTAAATAAAAATTAATCCTATATTAGTATCATACATAAAAAATATCTTCATGAAATCTAGTATCCATTCAGGTGTTCAGCGAATATTCGCTATCCTTTTCATTCTGACCAATGTCAGCTTAATTGCCTGCGCTCAAAGTCCTAAAAAAAGCGCGGAAGGTAAAATCGGCGGTGCAACCGTATCCATACAGTACAGCAGCCCAAGTGTTAAGGGGAGAACCATATGGGGAGAACTGGTGCCCTATGACAAAATCTGGCGCGCAGGGGCTAATGCCGCTACGGTTTTTACAACCGATAAGGACCTAAAAGTAGAAGGCAAAAAACTACCCGCCGGAAGCTACAGCTTATTTGCCATCCCGGGCAAATCATCATGGACGATCATTTTCAACTCACAGACCGGGCAACCCGGCACCAAAAAGGGTGGCGAGGCGAACTTAGATCGTGCCAATGATGTGTTGACCGTTACCGTTAAACCGGTAAGCAATACCATGACGGAGGCTCTGACGTATGAAGTCAACAGTGACGGAATCGCCCTGATATGGGAGAAAGTAAAGGTTCCGGTAAAAATAAAATAATAAGAGAAAGGGATATCGCTTAGTTTTTCATCCCAACCCCAAACGTAATGGCATGTCTACTTTCGTACTCAGGAAATAGTAGACTTGCCATCTACATTGGCCAGTAGTCAATCAAGCGCAAGATGTCAGCCTATTCTCGATTTCAATTTAAGGTAAACGTGATGAGGCAAAGCGTTTAGAACCGCGCTTAAAAAAAGCAAAGTTAGTCCAATAATCAATGCGAGTTTCGTCGGCATAAAATATCCAAAAGTTACAACTATCGCGGATCCGACGACACATAAATACAACGGAAAAAAGCTATTTCTTTGCACACCCATTCTATATAGTGCAAACATATTGATTGCCATCGCGACTACAAGTAAGGGAAAAATAAATCTAACATAAGGCATAAACTGCATGCCAGCTATCCCAAACATGCTCAAATAAGCGGCAAAGCAAAAGGGGCATTTTGGAAGGAGCATAATAAATAACGGAACAAGCACTGAGGTTACGCCTTTAAATCCATCCTTAACAGTGGAAAGCCATCGAGCTCCCGCATTATCTGCTGAAAGAGCCATGCTTCTTAAATGACCGATGATGTTTGTATTATCCATTTCACCTCGTTGAAACCCCTTTACAATCCGGCCGTTTTTATCCAATATGTAAAGTTCGATTACATGGCGATTTACTGCTTCGCCGGTATAGTTAACGCCTAACTTAAAATAATCTTTCACTAGATTTATATCCGGTACCGCCCTAAACATTTGCATGTTCTTGTTGAATACAACCCCTCTCGATACTCCATAATTTTTAATCCGATAAGAAAGGTCATAAAAAGAATCATAACTTATGGCTAAAAGCGCAACACTTTGGCCCCAACTTTCCTTCATCAATTGTCGTTGGATTGCCGCTAAGTTTGTAATGGTTAGCGAACACTTAAGCGGGTTATCACATCTAGTATAAAAAAAAGCCACCAATGTGGGCCGCCCATCAGTAAAATCGTGGAGGTGGGCCTGACGGCCGTCCTGATTCTCAAGCACGATCTCCCTAAACATCCTGACACCTCTTTTTTTACTCAACGATAAATTTAGATCTGCTCCAAGAAATGAAGGAATGTCACCACAGCAATCTTCTATCGGAGTATTGTCATTTTCAATTATTTTTATGGTTTCGCCTATAGCGGTGACAACCTTCAGGCTTAGCTTATTGTCGCCATTGGCGGCAAGGGTTCTAAGTGTGGGCAGGCATGTTTTCGCGTAAGCACCCAACCATTTCATGGTACTCAGAATTTCTGCAACGGCCGTTGTTTTGTTGTCTAAAGGCCATTGTTGATAATAGTGATCAAATGAAAAATAGTTGTCAAAAAATTTGACATTTTGAAGGGCTTTTAACAAATAGTCGGCCATCACAGGGCGCTTTTTTTCAGCTTTTCTTAAAGCTAGTGAAGCGGCAGCCACCAGATAAGCTTCTCTACTTGATGACAATTCTTCATAGACAAAAATTAGCGCACTGTCCGGTAAACCTTTTAAGAAGAATGAGTACAAAACATAACCTCTCATTCGGGTAACCGCATTTGCACTTTTATTTCTATAAACAACATGTTCTTCTTTCAATAAAGACGTCAGCTGCCGATAGGGTTTGGATGAACTTCTAAGTTCATCCACCCGTTGCCTAAATATAGATTCTTCCATGACCTATTCACGATAGAAATTGCAATAATGCCGTTTATTCGTTTACCTACCGCTCGGGTTCTTCATCCCTGTTTTCCAAGAACGAAGTAATTCCTGCTGCTAGCTCCTTTGGTAAATTAGGAAGGTCCTTCTTCACTTGATCCAAAAACTTTTCATCCGGTTTACCGCTTACTGCCCAATGATGACTCAAGACATTGAAACTTATTGCACGTATGTTCTCGCTTTCATCACCATCAAGCACCGCTTTTTGGGCGAGTTCAAGGAAATCCTCGGGTGACTGCTGTTTTAATGCCAGTAAGCTATTCTTCCGGACATCAAAAAGCTCTTTTCTATCACTGAACACGCTCCGCGACAATTCCTTTGCCTGCGGGTCGCCGGCGAGTAAATAAAGTGCTTCTGCACGACTGTTATCATTACTTGAGGTTTTTACGATTTTCTGTAGTAGTGGATAAATGCCAGCGTGGATGTCATAACCTAAAAAATGTACAGCCATCTCCTCCGAGACAACGGCTTCTTCGTGATTTTGAAGCCCATTGATCAATGTTCGTTGAAGGAATTCATCGTTCGATTTAGCAAGATAAGCAATGGCATCTCTACGGATTTCGTGATCATAATCGTTTATCAGGCCCCTAAATGCCTGAATGATCTCCGGTTGCAAAGCAGGAAAAACAGGTGACGTGAAACTCATTGTTTCAATGGTTCTCAACGCCTCTTTTCTTAAATCCAATGGCTCTCTTTTGTCCGTCAACAAGCTTAGCACATATTTTATCAAGTTTTCGTCCAGCGAAATCGCTTCCAATAATTTAACCAAAGCCAATACTCTGATGCCCGTTTCATTTTTCCTATTTCTGAGGATTTCAATTGCTTTTTTTATGCTTTCAGGGTCTGTTAACATATCCATATTATTTAAGAAAGCCATCAGATCATTTGTATCGGTTGATTTTAGAAAAGATTCCAGGGCGCGACGGTTTTGATCTTTCGCCTTTTTAATATCTGCTTTTAGGCTTTCCGCTGCCCCTGCTTTTTCTGTAGACATGGCTGATATATTCTGGGGAACTACCGTATTGACAAAGTGAATGGCATCGTAATCAAAATAAAGACTTTTGTTAGTAAGCCTACCCTGATAATCAATCGTATCGATAACTTTAGGTGTCGGTCCCGGATAATTGGTAAATACCGAAGCGATAAACGGGCCACCAGGCGCTGTAGGCGGGCGCTGTCCGCCGGTAACCCCATTCCAAGGCCACATGGTATCGTCCAAGTAGTCACCAATTCTTGGGTTTGGCGATCTATTGGTTTCCGGGCTGTAAGCATTTATATTAGTTGAATCGTAAAGCGTGTTACCGGTACCCAAGCTTTGCCATTCTGCCCAGATACGGTCGACATTCGCATGTATCATGAAAAACAAAGGATCACGAGGAGCAGTAGGTGCAAAATTTACAGGCCCCGTGAAAGATGTATGAGCGGAGCCATGTGGGTTACCTTCCATGCTCGCAAATTGCCGGAAGCCAGGCAATCTGCCAAGTGTAGTACTTCGCGCTTCAACATTTGCACGACTTTGTTGCGCGTTGAATCGCGGTATTCTCGCCAAAGGTGGCAAATTATTGATATACCAGTTGTTGAGGGGATTATTAACAGAAAATTGCAATTCACCTACTGTCGAACTTGTGGGGACCCCCATAAAATCAAGGGTGAAAACATTTGGTGCCGGCGCCTGAAAATCCCAATAAGGAATCATGACACTTTTATCAAATTCGTGTAAGTGCCTTTCTAAATCAAGGAGATACATCCGGTGCCAGGGTAAAAAGGCCGCTCGGTTATGAATTTGACTATTCGCTGCTTCATTATGCATATCAAGGAAGCTCTGATAATTACCCGACAGCAAAACGTTGACAAAAGCATTTAAAAATTTATCACGCTCTATAGTTGTCAGCGAGTTTGCATTCTTCCGCACTCTAACTGTGAATTTAATAATGCGAACAGATTGGTCATTGTGCTTGAAATTGATAGCGGCATCATTGTATTGCGTACTTGGAACATCCGGCTTACCAGCAATATAATAACTAACCGTAGCCCCATCTCCAGGAACCTGTAATGTTAATGTTTCGCTTACAGGTGAGCTAAGATCGGGGTAAAACACTAATTGGCCACCCGTTAAAGGATCGTTATTGCTGAGCACAATAGTCACAGGGAGGCCACCCGGCACACCGTCCGACAACCGCAATGTACATTGCGCAGGTGTGTATCCAACGTAAAAGGGCCCTTGTTTTTTTCCGTTGATGGCAAATTCTAAAATCATAATACAGGCTTTTAATTATTGATTTTATTGATTATTATTCTCTGACTTACAGCTAGTTAAAGTAAGAATTATTTGTCGATAAATCTATAAAATTTGAGAGTTGTACGTATTATGAGAATTCCTTACTGAAGAATCTTAACAAACGAAAGGTAACTGAGAAAAGATATATAAAACGGAACAAAAATACACTAAAAGAAGCGAAACAGCTCACATAAAAAAGTATAGCTAAGATACTAAAAAATCAATTACTTCAAATTAAAAGAGCTGTATAATTTCCGCCTTGTTTATTATTTTCGTACCTATAAAAAAGAATTTGCACTAGCAATCAAAACGGAACAGTGGATCAGCACTTTCATTACAAATTTGTGGATCCGGAAAAGGCCCTTGCCGATTTCGTAGAAAGTATTGGCTTCTTTCATAATCCGGCCCGGCAGCCAAAAGAAGTGGTTGTATTACCCGACGGACGGGTCGATTTATTTTTCACACAAACGGCATCCGCCCCTTTTCGGGTGATGTTGATGGGTTTGGAAACCTTTCCTGAACAAAGAAGCGTTCCTCCCCAAATGCGCACGTTCGTTATCAGCTTTAAACCCTTAGCCGTTGAATATATCTTACAGAAGCCCATCGCCGATTTTTTGAACAGTGCCCAAGATCTACCCGCTGATTTTTGGCATTTTAATGCGGATGACTTCAAAGATTTTGACACCTTTTATAAAAAAGCATCTCAAACCCTTCGAGCATTTCTTCCCGAGAAAATTGACGCAAGAAAACAAAAGCTCTTCGAGCTAATCTACGCCACCAAGGGCGAAATGAGCGTTAAAGAACTTTCTGAGAACGTAGGCTGGAGCAGTCGGCAAATCAATCGGTATTTCCAACATCAATTCGGCCTTCCGCTAAAAGCCTATTGCAACATCCTTCGTTTCAGGACCTCCCTAGCACATATTGCACAGGGCAAGCTATTTCCCGAGCTCAACTTTACAGACCAAAACCATTTTATCAAAGAGATTAAAAAATTCGCCGGCGTAGTTCCCAAAGAACTGTCCAAAAACCAAAACGACCGATTTGTACTATTATCCGTTTTAAAACAGCAATAATTTTGTACCATTAAATACAATGGTATGGAACTGAATAACAAGCAAATTGCTATTGTTGGCGGTGGCCCCGGCGGGCTCACTTTAGCTCGGCTACTACAGCTAAAAGGCGCCAATGTAAACGTATATGAAAGAGATTTAGACAAAAATGCCCGCGTACAAGGCGCACCGCTCGACTTGCATGAAGACGCCGGATTGGCGGCTTTGCGTAAAGCAGAGTTATTGGATGCGTTTAAAAAGAATTTCCTTCGCGGGGCAGATAAAAAGGTCATCACCAATGCCCATGCCGAAATCCTCTTTAGCGATCACGACGCCAAACCCGAAGAGAATTTCGGTGCGGATTATTTCCGTCCGGAGATAGACCGCGGCCCGCTAAGAAATCTATTGCTCACATCGTTAAAACCCCAAACGGTTGTGTGGAATAGCCATTTTATTTCCATGGAGACGGAAGGCGAAGGCTGGCGGCTACATTTCAAAAATGGGATCTCTGTTTATGCCGATATTGTGATTGCTGCCGACGGCGCCAATTCAAAAATTCGCCCTTACATCACCGAGATCAAACCTTTCTATTCAGGCATTGTCATGCTAGAAGGCAATATACACAAGGCAAAAGAAACAACGCCTGCTATGGCAGCCTTATTCAATGGCGGCAAAGTAATGGCTTTCGGCAACGGTAAGTGTATATTGGGCGGTCAAAAAGGCAATGGCGACCTGGGTTTTTACGCCAGCTTCAAAGCCGATGAGCAATGGCCGCAAAATTGTGGTTTGGATTATAACGATACGAGCCGGATGCTGGATTGGTTTAAAAAGGAATATCCCGGATGGAGTGCTATTTGGAATGAACTCTTCGAAAATGCTGTGCCCCCTTTCATTCCGCGGCCTATCTATTGCATGCCTTTAAACCAGCACTGGGAAACCAAAACCAACCTTACCATGCTGGGCGATGCCGCACACGTGATGCCGCCATTTGCCGGTGAAGGGGTTAACATGGCCATGCGTGATGCCCTGGAGCTGAGTGAATGCTTAACATCCGGCAAATTCAGCACCCTGCAAGCAGCCCTCTCGTTTTACGAAGCGAATATGCGCAAACGAGCCTCAAAAGCCGCTCGGGAGTCGCTCCAAAATGGTGAGACGATGCATTCCGAGCATGCATTGGAAAAAATGTTAGCTTTCTTTAGCGGGCACAGGTAACTAGAAAAAGCATCAAAGTGCTTCAACCGGTTGGTTTTGTAATAATTCAGTGCCCCATTGGTCTATCACCTTTATTACCGGAATCAATGATTCTCCAAAATCCGTTAGAAAATATTCCACCTTCGGCGGCAATTCAGGATATACTACCCGTCTGATAACACCACGCTCTTCCAGCTCTTTTAATTGCTGGTTGAGCACTTTTCTGGTGGCCAGCGGATTGAGTCGTTGCAATTGGCTGGGCCGCCTGTTTCCGTTCATGATGTTAAAAATAAGGCAGGGCTTCCACTTCCCACCTATAATATCCATGGTTGCTGCCACGCCACAATCTATATTTTTTGGAATCTTACGTTCGTACATAGCCTGCTGGTATTTATATACAAAGGTAAAACAATTTGTTATTTTATAGCCATAGGTACTTTTTTGTACCTATGCTACAATCAAGTACGTACTTGTTTATCAGATCCTACGACCCTAGATTTGCATTCTAATTCTTGCGCGCAGAATTCAACTTTTTAATTTAACAGCATTAACAATGAAGATTAAACGTTCAAAACTCCTATTCGGCACCTTATTCAGCCTCTTTGTAGGCATTCATGCCGAGCTGCCCGCACAACAAAGATCCCCTTACTTAAAGCAGCCCAGTAGCTACGAAATGGTATTGGGCGACGTTAAAATCACCGCACTCTCAGATGGCAGTGTCAACCAAGTTCTTAAAGACCTGTTGATAAACACTACCGATGAAGAAATTGACCACCTTACTGCTGAGAACTTTCAAACCGACGAAAACGAAGCGTCTGTAAACGCCTATTTATTTAAATTAGATAACAAACTGATGATGGTAGATGCCGGAACGGCAGATTTATACGGACCGTCTTTAGGCTTTCTACCCCGCAACCTTTTGAAAGCAGGTTATGATCCGAAGCAAATTGATGTGATTCTGGTGACGCATATTCATACCGATCATACCGGTGGACTGATGGATGGCGACAAAATGGTTTTCCCCAATGCTACGGTATATGTCAGCAAACCCGAACTGGACTTTTGGTTAGGCGAGGAAAGTTATAAAAACGCTCCGGCCGATAAGAAAGTATATTTCGAGCAAGCGCGGGAAAGAATCCTGCCCTATTTGAACGCGGGAAAGGTCAAAACCTTTGCGTTTGGGAAAGAACTGTTTCCAGGTCTGACGCCTGTAGCTGCTCAAGGACATACGCCGGGGCATACCTTTTATCAGCTAATCAGCAAAAATGAAAAAATCATGTTCTGGGGTGATCTATTGCATTCTGCCGCCGTACAATTCCCCAATCCCGACGTAAGAATTGTTTACGACATCAATCCAGAGCAGGCTGCAATGACACGTAAAAAGGCTTTCGCCGATGCCGCTCAACATAAATACTGGATTGCGGCAGATCACCTCTCCTATCCAGGTATTGGCCATATCAAAAAGGAAGGAAATGGTTATCGCTGGTATCCCATCAACTATACAATCGACCCAACAGGCAAGGGACAGTAAAACAAAAAAATGAGACACATGAAGTATTGGATTTGCGTTGCCGCTGTTTTTCTTCTTTTCAGGAATCTTTCAGCCCAAACGACGCACGAAGACAAAAAAGCAACGATTGCACATTTTTTCAATGAGTCGCTAACAAATGCGCCTATACCGGCCCATCTGCACGATTTAACCAAACAGATCGGCCACCGGATTTCCGGCTCACCACAGGCAGAAGCAGCCGTGCACTGGATCAAGATGCAGCTGGAAGCATTAAGGCCCGACAGCGTCTATTTACAAGCCGTTAACATTCCGGTATGGAAAAGAGGCCCAAAAGAGAAGGCTTTCATCCAAACGGCCGGTCATAGCTTGCAACAAATGCAGGTACTCGCCCTTGGTGGATCGGTGGCCACCAAGGGCACCTTGCGTGCCGAAGTTGTGGAGGTAAAATCATGGGCGGAATTGTCGGCCTTACCGGCCGATAAAGTAAAAGGCAAATTTGTTTTCTACAACCGCGCTATGGATCCCACTAAAATCGATCCATTTGAAGCCTACCTAGAAGCTGTTGATCAGCGTTCCATAGGCGCCATTGAAGCTGCCAAAAAAGGGGCTGTAGGCGCCTTAGTGCGTTCACTAACACTTGCCAAGGATGATTATCCGCATACCGGCGCCATGCAGTATGCGGATGGGATCAGCAAAATCCCGGCTGCCGCACTCGGCACACGCAGCGCCGACCTGCTGAGCCAAAAGCTTAAAGAGAATCCCACGCTCCGATTCTCTTTAGAGATGCACTGCAGCACCTTGCCCGCGATTGTTTCGAACAATGTCATTGCCGAAATAACCGGGGCCGAATTCCCGGATGAATTCATCACCATCGGTGCACATATTGATTCGTGGGATGTAGGCGAAGGTGCCAGCGACGATGCCACGGGTATTGTACAGACCATCGAGGCGCTTCGCTTATTTAAAACCTTAGCGTCCAAACCCAAACGAAGCATTCGCTTTATCTTCTATATGAACGAGGAATCCGGTGCCCATGGCGGCAGTAAATATGCGTCTGCGGCAAGAGAAAATGAGGAGAAACACCTTGCATCCATCGAGTCTGACGCCGGCGGCTTTCAACCGGTTGGATTTCGTATTGATGGCGACCCACAAGCCGTGGATCAGATCACGGCTTATAGTTCGCTTTTATCCCAATATGGCATGGGACGTATCCTTCCGAAGCATAGAGGCGTAGACATTGTCGCCATGAAAGATTTATCCAAGGTATTACTGAGTTTAGATTGTGAATCGCATCGGCTGTTTGACATTCACCATAGCGAATTAGACACCCTTGATAAGCTCAATTATAGGGAAGTGACCTTAGGAGCGGTGGCCATGACCGTGATGGCCTTCCTGATAAGCGAGTACGGTTTGTAAAAAACAATAAAATGATTTATCTCCATGAAAACTAACATCTTAACAACCTGTTTAGCGCTATGTTACAGCGTCATATGCTTGCAACTAAGTGCACAAACAAAAACAGACGAAGTGCTAAAGCCCTATAGCGATTACGTGGTGCAGCAAGGAGTCGTCTATACATCCGGCCTATTAGGCTTAGACGCGGCAGGCCGCATCCCGCCAACATTCGAACAAGAAGTGCTCCAGCTATTTGGCAATTTAGATCAGGTGCTAAGCACGGCCAACAGCAGTAAAGAAAAGATTTTCAGCGTAACGGTTTATTTGAGCAGCATGACTCACTTCAACACCTTCAATCGGCTATATACTGCTCATTTCAAAGCACCCTACCCGGTGCGGACTTGTGTAGCCGTACAAGAACTTGCCAGAAACGCACACATTGAAATAAGTGCCATGGCAAGGTTGTAGTCTTCATAAACCCTTTTTACTCCATCTACCTACGCTTCCGGAAAGTATTCAATTACTTTCCGTTTGATATCCTACGTCAATTCGCGCCGGCTCACTTGTAGCGCTTTCCATCTTCTTCCCGTTTTCTTTATAAACCCCTAAATCAAGGTCATGAAAAAAATACACCTAGCCTGCGCCCTGTTTTTCGGTATCTTATTCGTTATCGGTTGCGAGAAAGAAGAAACTGAAAACCCCATCATTGTAGAGCCCCAACAATGGAGAGAAATCGCTAAAGACAGCATTAGCAGCGGCCTCGTAGAAGGCTTTACCATTGGCGCCAATGCTACCGAGGCCTATCAGGTCGTACAGCAACGCTTGCAAAGCCATACCCCCAACGTGCAAGTAGTATCCAACATCTATCATAAAATGGAAGACATAGCCGGAAAAATCGGCTTATACAATGCCTTACTCTTTGATGAAGAAAAGGGCACCGGCACCGGCGTTCAGCTTTATTTTGAAGACGACCGCATCAAGTCCATTTATACCAATGATGGCAAGCAGCTTAACAGCTGGCCCAACAACAATTTTTCGCCCATGCGTGTTAACGTGGGTATGGAAGTTAGCCGCGTCTATCCGCAATTATTAGCACTTAGCAGTATCAACCAGTACGCGCGTAAATTCCAGCGCATTTCCCTGTTCTCCAAAAATACCAACAAAGATTTTGACCCGGCCATGGCTCGATCACCCCAATGGTATTTTGCCCATAGCGAAGCCGATGGCAAACAAAAGCGTGTTCATCTCTATTTTGAAGAAGGTAAACTGTTATCTGTGGTTACCGGTATCTACGCGCCTTATTAGCTACGGCATCATCAAATCTTCAATCTTTTTCGCCATTTCATTATAGGGATATTTATGCGAAAGGAAATAATGCTCGGCCTTTCCGTTGGGGTTCCAAACATTATTACCTTTTTCGTCAACCACAAACTGCCCCGGACCATTTACATAGAAGTAGTCTTCCGGATTCCGTATCGCACACAACACCGCTGTTTGATCCCAGGAGGGTCTGCTTTTTTCGCCTTCCTTGGCGTAGGTCCGGAGATTATAAGCATAGGCCCAGGCCACCGGATTCTCCTCGGTGCTTTCCTGCGCTACACGACCGCCGGTAAAGAGCTCTTTACCGATTTCAAAGCCGCTGAACAATATCGGACTTGGCCAGTGCCTAAAAACCTCATAAGAAGCTGATGCATCTTTCATTACATTAAACTCAGCACCTTGTGGGAAGCTACCGGCCATGGCAACTAGCTTTTTTATCTTTTGTTTTACCAGCTCCGCGCCGTTAAGTGGCGAAAACTGATCAGGTTTCGATTGCAACAGCGCTTTCAGATTCGACAGAAAGCCGACGGTAACAATCGTTACACTATGATCCTGCTGACCGGCCAATATTTTCCTGTATACTTCAATAGCTGAAGGATAACGCTTTCCTTGCAAAGAAGGATCAAAGCGCTTGATCAGCGAATCGTTCCAGTGATTACCCGCTTCAATTGCCGGTGCATCTGCAGCGGCCATCCCAACCGGGATATCCGGCCTTTTAAAATACCGATTAAACAATTCAATAGTCGGTGCTATCGATACATGGCTATCACTGGCAACGGTCGCCAATATTTCGCACTCGCCCTTCGCTGCCAAATGATGTAAGATTGCAATAGCGCCCACATCATCGTAATCCGGCCCCATATCCGTATCAAAGATCAGTTTTGGAATTTTGCTCGTTCGCTCTTGTGCTTGCATCTGCATACTACTTAGCATCACCCATGCGGCGAACATATAAATGGCCTTTTTCATAATTTTGTTTGTTTTAAAAGTATAAAAAATCCTTTTAATCTTTATACCGAAACAAAAAATCCGCCACTATCCGCCCTCCTATAAGCTTCTATCCATATTGGGCTCAAAATAATCGTTATTTTCATCAAATACTTTCAACTAACCTAACAACATTAGCGATTCGTCCGGATACGAACAGCAGCTGTTCAAAATCGAACACTTACTCAAGCATACTTTCAATTAACAACAACATAATCAATAAGTTATACTTTTGGCGTAGTTGCTGATGTATTTTGAGCAGCATACTGGCAAAAAAACCAATACTCTGTTTCAAAATATAAACGCGATGATCAAAAATTATCTCAAAACCGCTTGGCGCAACTTAGCAAAAAGCAAAGGATACAGCGCCATTAACATCGGTGGCCTCGCAGTGGGTATGGCCGTCGTGATGTTGATTGGGTTATGGGTATATGATGAACTGACATTCGATACCTACCATAAGAATTATGACCGTATTGCGCAGGTGATGCAACACGCCAACTTTAACGGCAAAATAGGTACCCAAACTGCCAATCCTGCTTTGATGGGCCCGGAATTACGGGCTAAATACGGAAGCGATTTTAAATATGTAGTACAGGCGTCCTGGAATTTCAATCCGCTGCTCTCCATCGGTGATAAACGTATCAACCAAGAAGGCATCTACTTTGAAAAAGATGCCCCCGACATGCTGAGCCTCCACATGCTGAAAGGAAGCCGGGCGGGCCTGCACGATCCGCATTCCATTCTGCTCTCAGCCTCGGCTGCAGAAGCCCTATTTGGCGATGAAGATCCCATGGGCAAAACCATAACCTTAGATCGCAGCCAACAAGTAAAAGTAACCGGCGTATACGACAATCTCCCCAGCAACAGCTCCTTTGCCAATGTGAAAGTTATCCTACCCTGGTCTTTATGGCTGATCCAAAACCCCTGGGCCAGCCAAATGGAACAGCCCTGGAGCAGCAACTTCAGTCAGACTTTCGTGCAGATTACCGAGAAAGGAGATATGGAAAGCATCTCTTCGAAAATCAAAAACGTGAAAATGGATAATGTAAGGGACGAGGATCAAAAAGCCGAGTGGGTAGTTTTCCTGCAGCCTATGTCCAAATGGAATTTATATAATGAGTTCCGTAACGGAGTAAATACCGGTGGAGGTATCCGTTATGTACGACTGTTTGGCCTTATTGGCGGCTTTGTATTGATATTAGCTTGCATTAATTTTATGAACCTCGCTACTGCGCGGAGCGAAAAACAGGCGAAGGAAGTAGGCATCCGCAAAACTGTTGGTTCCCATCGTTGGCAGCTCATTGGAAGGTTCTTCGCCGAGTCGTATATCACCGTGCTGATTGCTTTTGTTTTATCGCTGCTGTTGGTCGTGTTATTTTTACCGGCCTTCAATGAAGTCGCGGGCAAGAAAATCGGCCTCCCCTGGCTCAATCCCATATTCTGGACGGCAAGCTTGGTTTTTGTTTTTATTACCGGCCTACTGGCCGGCAGCTACCCGGCTTTCTACCTATCCTCCTTCCAGCCGCTGAAAGTGTTGAAGGGAACCTTCAAAGTCGGCCGTTTTGCATCGGTTCCCCGCAGGGTGTTGGTCGTTATCCAATTCACGGTATCCGTCATGCTCATTATTGGCACCATTATCGTCTACCAACAAATTCAGCATGCCAAAGCCCGGCCCGTTGGTTACACCAAAAACGGCTTAGTAAACTTGTCCTTCCAGAACGAGCTGCGGAAACATTTCGAGGCATTCCGGACCGAATTAAAGAATTCCGGTGCCATTGAGGAGATGGCCGGAGCCGTTCCTGTTACGGGTGTATGGAACAGCAATGGCGGCTTTGAGTGGGAAGGCAAAGACCCCGATCTAGCTACCGACTTCCCGAATAACTCCGTATCATACGACTTTGGCAAAACCATACAATGGAAGATAAAAGCGGGGAGGGATTTTTCACGAGATATGGCTACCGATTCATCGGCCTTTA
This sequence comes from Olivibacter sp. LS-1, assembly GCF_008245145.1. Classification (GTDB taxonomy): domain Bacteria; phylum Bacteroidota; class Bacteroidia; order Sphingobacteriales; family Sphingobacteriaceae; genus Olivibacter; species Olivibacter oleidegradans. The sequence continues at coordinate 262,677 of NZ_CP041643.1, forward strand.
TCATCAACGAATCGGCCGCCCGATTTATGGGCCTTGAAGATCCCGTAGGAAAAACGATTCGACAAGGTGACGACCGCTTTACCGTTATAGGCGTAGTTGACGACATCTTGCAAGAATCGCCTTTCTTCCCCGTGCGGCCAACCTTTTATCACCTCGACACGTACGACGCAATGGTAAACATTGTCTTAAGGTTAAATCCAAAACAGAACCCCAGCCAATCCATCAGCACCATTGAAAATATTTGGAAGAAATACGTGGATGATGTTCCCTTTGAGTATTCATTTGTCGATGAAGCTTTTGGCGACAAGTTCAAAACAGAAGAACGCATCGGCAAGTTATCTTCTTATTTCGCTGTACTTGCCATCTTCATTTCCTGCCTCGGACTGTTCGGCATGGCCAGCTTTGTGGCAGAGCAACGGACCAAAGAGATCGGCATCCGAAAAGTATTAGGTGCCAGCGTCGCAAATTTACTGCGTCTGCTTTCAAAAGAGTTTGTACTGTTGGTTACCATTTCCTGCATCATCGCGGTGCCCGTGGCTTGGTACTATCTTGGCCAATGGCTTAGTAATTATGACTATCGGGTAGAGATCAGCTGGCTCGTGTTTATCGCCGCCGCCGTACTGGCGCTCATTATCACGCTTTTCACAGTTGGTTTCCAAGCAATTAAAGCAGCAACCGCCAATCCGGTGACGAGTTTGCGAAATGAGTAAGGGATTTCATTATATTTACTGAGCGCCCCTTAGTATATTCAGGCTACGGGGCGTCAAATAAGCCAGATGCGCGTAAAAACCTTTTGTTTGCTATTTTTTTTCCAGCTGCTGATTGCTCTTGGTACCCGGGCGCAAGAAGGAAGAACCATGCTAGACTCCTTAGCTCAACGCTTAAAATGCCTCTCCGCAGGGCAACAGCAAACTGCTATCTACCTACGCACCAGTAAAGACATCTATGAATCCGCAGAAGACCTATGGTTTAAAGCCTATGCGGTAGATCGACAGCAGCAGCTACTCACGGCTATCGATCAAACACTTTACATACAACTGGTGCGAAGCAGCAATGACAGCCTGGTTTGGGAAGAATTATATCCCATCAAAAAAGGAACTGCATCGGGGCACATTTATCTCGACAATTCCCTACCGAATGGAAGCTACTGGCTATGTGCCTATTCCGCTCACTCATTCGATAAAAGCAACCCCGAATTTTTCGATGTACGGAAAATTGAAATTGTCGGCAATGTAGACACCCTAATAAAACGACGCGGCCGTAGAACCCAAAAAGTGGATACGCAGCAGATCATACAGTTCCACCTATTTCCCGAGGGTGGACAGCTCTTAGCCGATGTGATCAACAGCGTCGCTTTCAAAGCCCTTACCGCCAATGGGCTACCCTGCAACGTATCCGGAACGTTATTTGAAAACGATAAGCCAATTGCCGCAATCAGCAGTATACATGACGGTATGGGCAGTTTTCTATTTCGTCCTCAACGTGGCAAGCAATATGCGGTACATCTTGCCGCACCTTTTGCTGATAGCGTATACCAGCTGCCACCGATCCAAGAAAAAGGCCTTACCTTCCGATTGCTGGAAAATCGCGACGACAGCCTGTTTTTCATCATCTACAATAAAGAACCGGTTATACAGCCCTTTTACTTCCGTGTACAAACCAGGGGGCTACCATCCATAGCCGCTGCCGGCGAAGTAAAAGACAGTTTAGTATTGAAACTGCCCCTGGCAGATGCACCTGCAGGAATTTCCGAGGCAACCCTTTTTGATCGTCATTTACGGCCGCTGGCCGAGCGCTTAATTTATCTTAAACTGAACCGGCAACTTATCATTCAAACAAGGCTCTCTAAAGAACGCGTCGGTAGGAAAGAAAAAGTGACCCTCCATATTCATACCACAGATCCGAACCACAAACCTGTAATGGCACACCTTGGCGCCGTCATTTACGATCAGCTTTACCACAACCCCACTGATGCAAAAGATATACAGACGCATTATCTTTTAGCCAACAGCTTACGGGGAAAGGTGCATAACCCTAAATACTATTTCGATACCTTGAACACCAACCGATATCAAGCCTTAGACCTTTTACTGCTTACACAAGGATGGCGCTCGTATCAATGGAACGAACAAGCATTGGCTGCAAGGCAAAAAAGTAAATTCCCTTTATTATCAGATAGTATTAAGGGCCAACTTCTCCGTACGAATAAGGGAATAAATAAGCAACAGGCACTCATGATTTTTGATGCTGCACAACGCGACAGCCGATTAATAACAGTAGACGAACGGGGGAATTTTTTCCTATCTCCGGAAGAAATGCACGTAAGCAATCCTATTTATATCAAGCATTTCGGCAAAAAGAAAGATTATACCGTCAAGGTTATAGATCCCTTTATAAGCTTACGAGCGCTGAACCCTTGGCGAAAAGCCGTATATCCGTTCATGGAGAAGCCGATGATCGACAAAAGCAAGGCTGATCCTCAGATCACCAGTCTGAGCCGGGGAGGTATAAAACTAGAAGAAGTGGTAATTACCGAAAAAAAAGAGTCCGTTTTTCGTGATAAGTACATCGGCCATCTCGATAGCTTGGCAAAATATCAAAACAATACCGATCGGGCACATGGCGGATGGCTAAACTGCCCGGCCGGTGATGGCGAAGAATTACCCGTTGAAGGCAAAACCTATATCGTCTGGACCGGTCCGAACGCCCCCACCTCCCATCCTTTCGCATTTAATGCATCCAATACCACCCGGATCGTTTACCATTACCCAAAACACACGGAGGAAGAGCTCTTAAAAATGTTCGGTATTACAAAATCTAAGGGGTTTTATCCTCATAAAACTTTCTATGAACCGATTTATGACTATCCTGAAGATACACTCGGCGATTATCGGAATACACTGCTATGGAAACCCGATATAACTACCGATAAAAACGGTGATGCCAAGCTTGAGTTCTTTTCGTCAGATATTAATAGTCTTTTTTTTGGCATGGTTGAAGGGATCGACGAAAGTGGTGCGCTCGGTAAGTCAGCGTTCTATCTTTCTGTATCGCAATAAACCTTCACCCGTTCATCTAGTTTATCGGATCAACAGGCGGTTGTTCAGAAACCAGCATCAATTATGCAAATTCAAAATTTATTCCATGTAATTTCAAAGTTTAGTTCATGTAAATTCAAAATTAATCTTATGTATTTTCAAAGTTTGTGCCTGTCTTGACATAAATGAAACGATAAAAAACAATCATAAAACACGCTATGATCAACATCAAAAGCGATAACGTCTGCCAGCTCTTCCATTTACACTACCCCAGTGCCAAAGATTATTACTCTTTTCACAGTTGGCTTCCAAGCCATTAAAACGGCAACCGCCAATTCGGTGAGGAGTTTGTGAAATGAGTAAATTCCCTTCTATTCACTATATTTATCATAGAATTCGAAAACGGACGCAGGCTACCACTATAATGAAAATCACAACGTACATACCTACGGCGCAATTAAAGCCATTTATCAAAGATTATAAAATCATTGAAAGCCAGTACGATACAACCAACCAAGTGGTACCTAATGCCTCATTTGCTTTAGCTTTTCGTCTTAGCGGCCAAATATCGTATATAAACAACGACCGCTCCGTCGATTTACCAAACATCGCCTTGTCAGGATTGCGAAAGTCCGTTCGGTTTATCCATTATAAGAAAAACTCAGGCACCCTTATTGTCTCATTCAGTGAACAGGGCCTGTCTGCCTTTTTCAGACAACCGCTTTACAACTTATTTGAGCAGACCGTTCCCTTAGACCATTATATACCACCCGCCACGCTAGCACTTGTGGAAGAGCGCCTAGCCGAAATGAGCAACAACCAATTGAGAATCGCCTGCATGGAGGAATTTTTAATCTCCATACTGATTAACCGTACTCCCGATCTATTGGTAACAGAAGCGATCCATAAAATCCATTCAACAAGGGGAAATATCCGAATAAAGGAGCTTGCTGCGGCTTTATGCATCAGCCAAGACGCCTTCGAAAAGCGGTTTAGAAAAGTAACAGGAGCTTCTCCTAAACAATTTTCGCAGATTATAAAAATGAACGCTATTGTTCATCAACCTAATCCGGCATCGCTTCTTGACCTGGTCTTTGAAAACGGTTATTACGATCAACCCCATTTCAACCGGGATTTCAAGCTATTTACCGGGCAAACACCCACTGATTTTTTCAAATCACCTTCTTTTTGGTAATCAATGATTTTTTACAAGGATTGCTTTTTCCAACGCGCCATCTTTGCATAAAAAAAGTATATGAAACTAGGTCTATTAGCCGTCTTTGCAGGCCTGGCATTGATAAGTTACAGAACTTTCAATCAGTCAGCCCAAGCATTGACGTTAACCGCAAAACACCAGGAAATGAAACAATTCAGTTTATTAGTACGTGTACCCGAAACCTATAGTGAAGCGCAGGTTAAATCGGCAGGTGTGCAATGGAACAATTTGATAGAGCAATGGAAAGCAGCAGGCATATATGTGCTCAGCTTTGCTTTTCCCGGAGAAAGCTACACTGTATCAGGTACCGGAGGGAAAACCGTAAAAAAAGAAAGCGTGCTTTCCGGCAATCTTCGTGTTGTAAGCCAGGTTGTACTACGTGCTGCAAGTATAGAGCAAGCCCTGGAGCTCGCCAAATCCGTCCCGGTTTTGTTATATGGCGGAACGGTAGAAGTACGGGAAATCCCTAAACCCATTCAACCGGCAGGATAAAATCCATAAGCGTGCTATTTTGCACTCTCACAGTGCATTTTTTACTGAAATTTGCACTATTACAGTGCAAAATAGCTATCTTAGTGAAGGATTTTGACAAATAGATTTATCACTTATTGTAAATTGGCAGATAAACCTCTCTTACGAAACCCTCTGCTGTCGTAGGTGTCGTCGCTGAATCATCCCTCTTTTGATAATTCATAAAACCGGTTTTAATAGCTGTTCCCATCTCCACTAGGTTATCGGCAAAATCTTCTGAAAAACCGTTGCTTAAGAATGCTTGTTTCGCTTGATCTGCCGGAATTTGCACGTATTGCAGATCTGGCTTGCCAATAGCCTTACCAATAATGCTTGTAAACTCCTTATATGTATAGTCTCTAGGCCCCATCACGGACCGGATCAGCTTGCCGGTAAAACCGAGCCTTGTTAGATGCCCTGCCGCAATTTTTGCAACATCCTGCGTAGCCACCATCGGTATGGGGTAATCGCCATCTGCTGCGGTGCCGTTGAAACCCATTGTTTTAACCAAGCCTATAGTTCTTAAAAAGTTTTCCATAAAATAGGCAGAACGGAGATGCAATACATTTACGCCATCCAATTGGTTTAACCTAACCTCCTGTTCACCGGTACCCCCCATAATACCGTTGCCTTCGTGCATGTGTGAGCCGAGGCTGCTCATATTTACTATGTATTTTATGCCGGATTTTTCAATGGCTTCCACTAGCGTGCCCGTTACCTGCCTCTGATAGGCTCTTGTATTTTCAGCCTTTACGTTATCCGGTAAAATAACGAATGCACTATCAGCATTCCTAAAGGCACTCGTCAGCGCATTCACATCGGTTATATCACCTGCAATTATTTCGGCACCCATACGCCTAAATTGTTCTAATTTCTCGGTGTGCCTGGCCATTAAAGCCACCTGGTGTCCTTCCTTTAACAGGATTGCTGAAATTTTGCTTCCTACCGTTCCGGTAGCTCCAAGGATTACTATGCTCTTTTTCATTTTTGTTATTTTTAAATTTGTTGTTGATTAATTACAATTTCAAAATGTTATTTTCTCACTATCTGTTATAGATTGCCGCTTTTTAGTCTATTTCTATGGCAACCTTTCCAATATAACCGCCTTGTTCAGCGTACTGATAAGCCTCTTTATAATGGGCAAATGGAAACACTTTACTGACCTCAATCTTAAGCCCGTTCCGTAGTGCATTTAGCAGCACACCCGTGTATTTTGTGGACGGCCTTGAGAGTATTACCAGATGCTTTTTGGTCGTAAACAGGTTTTTGAAAATCGAGGCCGGAATTTCAATTGCCTTTGGTGTAGGGTTAAGAAAAAGGGCTTTAGCTTTCATTATTTCTTTGGCCTTTTTGTATCCCATTTTGCCTGATAAATCAATAACGATGTCAAAAGCTGCTTTATGAGAAAAGATATCTTCCTTCGTGTAATCTATCACCGAATTCGCTCCCCAGCTTTTTGCGAACGCTACACCTTGTGTGCCGGTAACGGCTGTTACGTTGGCACTGTGTTGTTTTAATAATTGAAGTAAAAACATGCCGAAGCCACCGGTAGCGCCGTTTACCAAAATCGTTGTCTGAGCATGGATGTTACCCATTTTTTCAATTGCGGTAGCAGCGGCAGTCCCAACCACGGGAATAGAAGCCGCTTGCTGAAAGTCAATATCAGCAGGCTTTTTCCAGACTAACGAAGAGGTAACGGCAACGTATTCAACTGACACACCTTCTTTCATCATGTTTTTAACCACCCCAAAAACTTCATCCCCTTTTTTTATGCCGACAACAGAAGATCCAATCTCTTCAACAATACCGGCAAAATCAGCACCTGCGTACTTTGGAAATTTCGAACCGGACATCAAAGTCATTTCTCCTTTTCTAATTTTCCAATCCATAGGATTGATAGAAAAAGCTTTCACTTTCACCAATACCTGATCCGCATTAATCGTAGGTCTGGGTTGTTCAACAGTTTGCAGAACGTCTGTGGTTCCGAATTTTTTATACACTATTGCTTTCATGATATTATTTTTATTGTTTAAAAATGATATCACAAAGTTGCGAACAAGCGCATCGCCAAACTTGTATCAGATCACTGTTTTGACCAAGGCGACAATATTTTTATCAGTAAGGAGGAGAGCAGGGCGGGAAACAAGAGCGATGCAATAAAATCAGTAAATTGCAATCAGATCGCTATTATGCTTTAGCGCTTTAGGTGGCATTCCGAACATTTCGTACATATACTTATTAAATTGTGGGAGGTCATAAAAGCCGGTGTCATATGCAATATCCGTAAGACTTCTTGCTTTATCAGAAAGAATAAGATAAATCGCTTCGCGTAACCGTGTCCATAACAAATACTTGGATAAGCTGCTACCGGTTTGTGCTTTGAATAACGAAGCCAAACGCGACGGGGAAAGGAAGACCATATCGGAAAATGTCTGTGGCGTTATGTTCTGCTCAAAATAATTAACCTTGATATATTCTATGATTTTTATGACCCTTTCATCATATTTGGCATTAGGTAAGGTCGCGAGCAAGGCATCTACCACTTTATTAACGTCCAAACTTTCTTTAGGTGTTTGAAAGAACAGATTTGTTTCCGCTAGTGAGTCGAAAACAATATAATCCTGGCCTTCCTTCAACCTACGTGCCAGTTCTAAACCAATGTTTGAGTAGGCCTCAATATTTAATACACTCAATGTTCCTTTTTCTGCAACGCAGAAATGCGAAACATGAGGTTTTATCAAAAAACCATGAATTTGTTCATAATGTATTCCGCCGATCGTTGAATTAAACAGCGTATCATCCGATAAAACGATTTGATACGCGGCATGATGATGAATTTCAACCGATAGGTTGCGGGCTTTCAGGGCAAGAAGGAACGGATTATGGTTCTGTCTTTTCATATCACTTCCTTTATGTTGATGTCAACTGCACGGAAGTTACAAATTTTTCCATTACGGTTCCGAGTTTATAGCCGGTCCATTTTCAATCAATCCACCCTAAAACATTTACCCCTAATTTCGGTTTCTTTTTATATCTTTTTAAAAAGTTAAGTTACGAAAAAAAGAACCCTGCAGGAAAATTACGGGAAATAAATTCTTCGGGACAGTAACAGGTTAGTATCTTGCAGAAAAGTCGGGTATAAGCGTTTAGGCTGATAGTGGCATGAGCATTTAAATTAGCACTATATGAAATCAGGGATCGAAATTATCGAAAAAGACAAGGGACAAATTTTAGGAGTAGCAGGTGGCAATTACCGCATCATTGTACCCGGAGATAAAACGGATAATAAATATGCAGTCATTGAGATGATTGTCCCACCCGGAGGCGGACCTCCGCCCCATTCGCATCCCGATACACACGAAACCTTTTATGTATTGGAAGGAGATGTTGAATTTCAGACGGAACAGGGGAAATCCATAGTTAGTGCCGGAGGCTTTATAACCATCCCACTTGGAGGAGCTATTCATTGTTTTACGAATACCTCCAGCACTGTGGCCAAGCTACTTTGTACCGTCATGCCCGCCGGTTTGGAAAAAGTTTTCGAACTAGTCGGTGTTCCGGTGGGTAGCGGTGAATTTGCCCCCATTCCGGAACTTACAGACGAACGTCGGGAACTGATGGCACTGATTGACAAGCAATTTGGTCAAAAGACCTATCCCAAAGGGTATCTCGATTAAAGTAGTTACAAAATTAATCTTTAAAATTAGTCTATTAGAATTGGTCCGTACAGGTACTCATTCTGATTTATTTAAACAACAACATACGGAACATTTTCACATCTTCTCAACTTATTTATTAACGTCTCATCCTATAAAGCCATCTTGCCCCACCCGTCAGAGCCCCGTTTGCACCAACGTTGATAAATACTAAATGGCCTAGGCTTACGGACGCAGCAATCGGCAGCCTGGCTTGTCCCTAAACATATTTTCACGCGAAGCTAACGTCATAAAGCAAAAGACGAACGAAGGGATAGCCATTGCCGGGCGTGTCTCCTTTTGCGAACGGACAAGCGGCAACGAATTGCAAGGTAGTAAGCCAGCCAGAGCTTTCTTTGCTATCTTTCTTTCGCGGGGAAAGAAAGTAGACGAAATTAAAGCTTCATCTTATGAGGTAGTGTTTGTTTTAATCTTTAGAATTCAGCTCGTTGCATTTGCAAAAAAAGAGCTATTCTCGTATTTCTGTATATATGGAAGCGCTGGAAATAAAAGTCCCTGACAACAAAACAGCTTTAGTAAAAGCATATTTAAAAGAACTTGGGGAAATCATCAAGTTGATACAACATCAAACAACATACTTGAATTTTGGATCCCTTTTTATAGCCTTTTCAAGTTCAAGTTGATTTTCCTGTCCCCATCTTTCTATAGTATAAATGAGCGGTAATAAATTTTCTCCAAGTGACGTAAGCTTATATTCCACCTTACTGATCTTGTTATCATATATCTTCTTTGTAAGAAAACCATGCAACACCAATTCTTGCAATTGCTTATTCATTACCCGTCTGTCTGCTTTTGGAATCACGCGTTGGAGCTCACTTGGGCGTTTAAATCCTTGAGAGATATAATGGACAAGCATCATCTTCCACTTTCCGCTCAGGATTTCTTTAAAAAAATGCAATCCACATTCCAGATTTAACGGACTTTTCTTCTGATACATATAAATCTATTTGTATAGCAAATTTACTTATTAAATCCTTCCTTGAAAGATACGCATAAAATAGTGCGTCATTGCCGCTCTCTTAGGACCTGCTTACTTTTGTATAAACTTAATTATTTAATATGTTAAAATTCACTTTTTTAGTCCGCAGAGCGGCAGGAATGAGCAGAGAAGATTTTATAGATTACCATCGGAATAAGCATGCTCCTTTGTTTAGCTCCATCCCAGAGGCCAAACAATACGTGAAAAAATACGTCATTTCCCATCCGGTAGCCATCGAGGCCAGTCACCCAAAATTAACAGAACCTTCAAACGTTCTGTCCTATGACGCCGTTACCGACATTTACTTCGATAGCCTAGCAGATTTCGATAATTTTTTTACCAGTGAAAATTATAAACAAAAAGTGCAGCCCGACGAGCTCAACTTTCTTGATCTGACTGACGCAAAAATGGTTGTCCTTGACGAAAAGACCATTATCAGCTAAGGTGATAATTATACTGACTTGGCCACTTATTCGTTAAAAACGAGCAAGTGGCTCAGCTCTCAGACCTATAATACAGTTATACGGCCTAGGCTTACGGACGCAGCAATCGGCAGCCTGGCTTGTCCCTAAACATATTTTCACGCGAAGCTAACGTCATAAAGCAAAAGACAAACGAAGGGATAGCCATTGCCGGGCGTGTCTCCTTTTGCGAACGGACAAGCGGCCACGAATTGCAAGGGAGTAAGCCAGCCAGAGCTTTCTTTGCTATCTTTCTTTCGCGGGGAAAGAAAGTAGACGAAATTAAAGCTTCATCTCATGAGATCGTATTTGCCATACGCTCACAAATCCCGTTATACTACCATTTCGAAGTACAAAATCTGAGCAAAGAACCCATAATAAGCTTATATCGGCCTTAAATATTCCGGACACCACAGGCTAAGTAATAGCACCAACGTTCGAAGGAAGATTTACAGCCGCGGCTTTTTTTGTTACTTTTTTCAGCTGATGGAACCTTCTCTTGCAAAGAGAAAGCTTGAATACCTTTAAGAATTAACACAAATGAAAAAAAAGTAAATAAAGGCCTAGACTTGCGGACGAAGCAATCGGCAGCCTGGCTTGTCCCTAAACATATTTTCACGCGAAGCTAACGTCATAAAGCAAAAGACAAACGAAGGGATAGCCATTGCCGGGCGTGTCTCCTTTTGCGAACGGACAAGTGGCCACGAATTGCAAGGGAGTAAGCCAGCCAGAGCTTTCTTTGCTATCTTTCTTTCGCGGGGAAAGAAAGTAGACGAAATTAAAGCTTCATCTCATGAGGTCGTGTTTGTTTTAATCTTTAGAATTCAGCTCGTTGCATTTGCAAAAAAAGAGCTATTCTCGTATTTTTGTATGTATGGAAACGCTTGAAATAAAAGTCCCTGACAACAAAACAGCTTTAGTAAAAGCATATTTAAAAGAACTTGGGGTGATCGTCAAAGTAAAAAAGGTAAGCAAGGAACCCAATGCTGAAACTGTTGCTGCGATGAACGAATTAAAAGCAGGCAAAGGAAAAAAATTCAATAATGTAGATGAATTATTTGATAGCATATGATTTAACCTAATGTTTAAAATCGTTACCTCAACCAAATTTCTAAAAGACCTAAAACTACTCAAAAAGCGATCAACCAAAGATTTAGAGCTATTACAGGAACTAATCAGCGTATTAGCTGAAAACGGGCATAAAGGCCTTTCCAAAAAGCATAGGCCACACAAGCTTAGTGGTAATTACAAGGGTTATTGGGAGTGCCATGTAAAATCGGATTTACTTCTAATCTGGGCCGAAGACGAAGAAATTAGTCTATTAGAATTGGTCCGAACAGGTACTCATTCTGATTTATTTTAAACAACAACACACGGAACATTTTCACATCTTCTCAACTTATTTATTAACGTCTCATCCTATAAAGCCATCTTGCCCCACCCGTCAGAGCCCCGTTTGCACCAACGTTGATAAATACCAAATGGCCTAGGCTTACGGACGCAGCAATCGGCAGCCTGACTTGTCCTTAAACATATTTTCACGCGAAGCTAACGTCATAAAGCAAAAGACGAACGACGGGATAGCCATTGCCGGGCGTGTCTCCATTTGCGAACGGACAAGCGGCAACGAATTGCAAGGGAGTAAGCCAGCCAGAGCTTTCTTTGCTATCTTTCTTTCGCGGGGAAAGAAAGTAGACGATATTTAACTTAATAATCGACACTACCTCTTCTTCCCTTTTACCTGCATAAAGAAGTAGACACCTACTAACAAAATCACATAAACCCACCAAGGTAAGCGAAACAAGCCTGATTTTTCTTTCTGTTTTTCTTGAAACTGCGAAGATACTTCTTGCTGCATCACTTTCTTTCCCTCCAATAGCCGTCCTTGGCTATCCAACAAACGCACACTGCGTTCATCACGACCACGGTAGCGGATCCAAAGCTCATCCGCGGTCAAACCACTATCCGGATGCCAACGGGCATTCCCCTTTAACCACCATAAAGCATCATATTCCGACTGATCTTCGGCTATATAACCACGCCAGCTGGTTTCGCTCAGGGATGAATCATTTGCAATTGAGACCCTCTCTTTTGTTGAATACTTCGTTTTGAGTTTAGAGGCGGTGCAAGACAACAACAGTCCTGCACCGATAAGCATGTAATATTTCATTTCGCCTCCTTCCCTATCCAATCAGCCACCGCATAGAGGCTTTTGATCGGTCTTCTTTTCCGATATACGCCATCACCTTCCCTACTACCCGTATCATTAGTATTCCCTTCGACTGTAATCACTTCCTTTTCACCCCATTCATCAATAAAACCACAATGCGCAATGCGTTTGAGCGAGGGGTAGTAGAGGCCAAACACACAGGCTGTTTTCGTTATGGGTTGTTCGTTGTTAGTTGTTCGTGATCCCCTTGTAGGTACCCTCCCTCGTGGCCACACCAATTTATCATGAGGAAAGAGGCTGGCGGCCCAAGCGGTTTTAGGGTTCTCCACGCCCGCTTGCCCCAGCACCCAACAGACAAAAGCCGCACACCAGGCATAGCCTTTGCCAAGGCCTGTATAAGCTAAATAAGCTTCTACCTGTGACCCATCGTTACGCCCCGTAGCCTCCCGTACCCCCAGTTGGCTATCGTAAACTTTCTTGACCCTTATACGAGTAGTTTCTATACGATTCTTTTCCAAAACCAACGAATCTTTTGGACGAAATGAACTATTTCCCGAAAAAGCCCCCATTTTCTTGGACGAAATCGAAGTACATGAATTCTTATAAGGATCTTTCCTAGCCGGAACTAAAAGAAAGATCAGTGTTTTTATAATTAAAACACTTAGTATCATTATTAAAGGGTTTACTTTCTTTTTCATTTTTAAAACGTTAAAATTGTTTTCAACTTTTTCTTGATAAAAACTTATTCCCCTTTTACCTTAGATGCAAAAGGGGCAAACCGAGAAACGAGGCTTCGAGCTCATGAACGCCTTTGAGAAAATAAACCCAAGTGAATAAACATCAAGGCTGCACGTATTTCGCTAAAGATTTAGGGCTCACCCTCAATCCTGTGGAGCCGCGCCAAAGCACATGCCAATGCTTCGCTTCTTCACATGATTTTTTTGCCTAGACTATCCTAAATCTTCTTAACGCTCACTCCGTGAGGCCGTCCTGCCCTACCCGCCAGAGCCCCGTTGCACCAACGTTGATAAATACTAAATGGCCTAGGCTTACTGACGCAGCAATCGGAAGCCACTCATCACTCAACACTCATCATTCATCACTCATCACTCCTCATTCATCATTCATCATTGATGTTACAGCAACGCCCCTAAAGCGATAACAAAAGCATACAGCAAAGCCAAAAAGAAACCCAAGTAAACACCAACCTTCTGCCAAGAGAGCAACGATTTAAAGTTTCGTTCAAAATGCTCGGCGGCATATTCCCCTAAGAACGGCCAATGCCTGTGAAGCACCCATAAGCAGAGCTGCACAAAACTTAATACAGCTACCGCAGCTACTAAAATCGCACTCAACACCCCGTAATCAATAGGCGCTGCCGTAACATCCACTAAACGAATGAGTGGTTGATAAGCGATGTAAGCCAGGATACTGGCTATTAAAAGGGTTGTTAAAAGATATTTTCTATAAATGATGATAAAATTTTCCATAATCGTTACTCGTTGTTCGTTATTGGTTACTCGTTGTTCGTTACTTGTTATTGGGTTAAAAGCAAGGCGGCAATAGCCGCCCTACCCGATTTTCACCCTAGGAAACGGTTAGCGTTCCGAGGTATTGACTAGTCGAAGCCAGCTTACCATCGCGATGCAAGGCGAAGCCCCAAGCGTGCAGCACATCACCTGAATAGTTGATGGAAATCGCTACACTGAAGGTGCCATCCGCTCTGGACGCTTCATCATAGATCATGTACATCCGTTTTGATTGATTGTAAATCACCAGCAAAACCGCATCATCAGCAAAGGCATTATACTTATTCGTATCCGTTTGCCACGTGAAGGAAAGTTCACCCGGATTAGCCTCTACATAACCTAACCCTGGAAGCGGATTGATGGAACCGCGGCTCAATTCCATCTTTGAAAAATCGACTTCAAAATCAGGATACTCCCCTATAATAGCGTTGTTGAAAAAAGCACGTACCGCCATGTTATAGCCCGAACTTTTCGCCTGTTGCTGATCGCTGAAACCAATATTCAAGATGTCCTTTAAAGGACGCAAATATTGCGAGCTGATAGCAAACTTCGTGCGATGCGCAATTTGCGCTTCGGAAGCACCCTTTTTAGTGATCTTAGGCAAACTACGCAAGTAATTGATACTACGCCAGCTGCTTCCTACCACACTTCCTACCTTTCCGGAGAATGCGCCATTGGCGCCTTTAACATATCTTCCCATGATTGAAAAAATTAAAATGAAACATTCTGTTAAGGACGAGCTTCAATACCGGTATTTTTTCATCCACGGTTCAAACATAAAAGCACACTGAGCAATGCAACGATTTTTGAACCATCTTGCCCCTCATTGATTTCCATTGACCCTATTTGACCCAGATCTATTGTTCTTTTATGCCGGTTAAAGTGATTAGTTACCATCTCTTATCCTTAAGCAGCCCCCCACGCTACCTCCCGGGTAAACAAAGGGTAAGCGCAAGGTAAAGGAAGGGTATAGTTTGGGTAACTATAAGGTAAACAAAAGGTAAGCAAAGGGTAATCAAAAACTAAGGCAATACTAAAGTCATCAAAGAAAAAAAGGACGAAAAACGACACTAGCATGGCCAAATGGAAGAAGTGGGTTATTACCTTTGCAGGTACGATGGAAAATAAAGACAACAACGGTGCGCTTATTTGGCTTATATGCCAACAGATTTCGGTCAGTACCTGTAAGTAAAGGTCACACATCTAAAAAACTTGATCTTTACCGGGGACGGCCCCGTTGCTTATGTGGCAACTCCTTAAGCAACGCTAAATTATATTGATGGCAGTTTCTGCCAATGATAGGAACAGCCACGTTTAAAAGAAAGGGCAAGATTAAATCTTGCCTTTTCTTTTACTCTCCCAGAGTGCTTGTTGTAAATCCTCTTTATAGAACACATCCCCACCACCCAAACGCATAGGTTTTAACAAGCCTTCCCTCACGCGCCTTTTATAGGTACTATCACTGATATTAAGATAAGCAAGTACCTCCTGTTTCGTCATGAGCGTGGAGTCAGCATTATGCTTAGAGCCATAACTCATGCTCTGCTCCTTCAAGTGTTGCATAATTCGCAACTGTTCATCAGCGATTTCAACTAAGGTTTGTAAAGCCTGTCGCTCGGCAAGCACATTAATAGATTGGCGAATTAACTCTAGCAATTGAATGATACGATCGAACTGTGTCATGTTTTAGCTGTTTAGGCCGGTGTTATTGGTTTGGACCCAGTATCCAAGCAGCAAAATCATTAAACTCAATTGAATACTCCCGTATTACCGGTAGGTTAATAATGGCGACCAATTTAATAATTATAAAATTAAAACGCAGTCAAATCAAAAAAGTGAACAAAATGAGCTAGGATGACATCGGCGTTTTGCGCAAGGCATACAACTTTGCTTCGAAAGATTTCCGAAAATTTCGGTTCAGCCTATACTTATCCATCGTCAAAAACTCACTTCTCCCTTCCTTTTCCAGTGTCTTATCCACATCAGATTCGAGATATTGCAATACCTTTAACGCTGTTGGTTTATACCGTATCTCGCTAAAGTTCTCGTTTTCATAAACTGTAAGCGCCACTTGCCGCAGGTTAATGATGCACCAGCGATTGCTTTTGGCAAAAAAGCGGGGATCCAACATCGCTAACATTTCATTCAAGGTGTTATCTATCTGAACAACCTTTCCCGTTTTCAGCAAAATGACCCCTACCTTATCCCAGCGTATAATACAGATAATGTCTTTGGTAACAACCGCCGTTTTCCTTCTGCCATTGTTTACGGTGATCTCGTTGTGATAGCCATTCCTTTTGGCCCGGTTCGCATCGAGTAGCGCTAATCGGTTCCGCCTAGCCGATCTTCGCCTTTCTATCCTATACAAGTACCAAAGCATGTAACCCATGTTAAGCCCGGTAATAACTGACGTCGCCATGGGAAATTCAATCTGAAAATACTTCCGTTTGAAGATGTTTTTACCGTAGGCAGCATAATAAATACTGTAATAAGTTGCTAAAAATAAACAGGGTATCAATACACCGTAGCAGAATTGCTTCTTGATACGTGCCGACTGATAACCTCTCCGATGGAATTTTAGATCCAGCATATAACTCAGGCCTTGTATATAAAAAGCGATTATCAGTGCCGGCAAAAAACTCCAGGCAGCGGCTATCAAAAAGCGTTCATTCTGTAAAGCTTCCCAAGGCGAACGGGATTGTTGCATGTAGGTAAAAAAAAGTGCAGCTAATAAGGCTATGGGCGGTAAACATAACCAAGGCAAATAGGTAACAGCTTTCTTTCCTTTCCATAAAAACACCGCCAGTTGCTTGTTCGTGTTCATGTAAGGCTAAATTTCGGTTTTTAAAAAGTGAAATTATAAACATAAGAATAAATAATAAAACAGCCAAGAAAGTATTATAAAGGCCGAAATCCTGTAACTCGCGAGTTACAGTAAAAAAATAATCATTTAACACCTAATTTTACCGGCAACGGTTGGCCAACCCATTTATTAACACAAAATCTTTTTACAATGACAAGAAAAACTTTCAACAATGAAGGAGTACAACTCCTCTTAGCCGACATTTACCAACTACCCATTGCTGACTATCAAGAGGAGTTGTATAAGATACAATCGGACTTCCGCACTTGGTTATTTTTACATTTTGATTTTACCGATCGGCAAGCCTCCTATCTTCACCAACTCAATACAGACTACCTCTACCTGTTAGGCCAAGAAGTGAGCAAAGCAATCGAAAGCCAGACCCCCATTATGTTACAGCAGCAAGAACCCGAAGACGATGATGACGGTGAGGGCAAAGTAATTGAAACCAATTATGTACGGCAAAGTGCATTCAATCTTGATGATGGCCTCCGCAGCATCTCCAGCCTAATCATTAATATCCGTTATGATCGGGATTAAGATGCATGCATAACCAAGGCTCCCGCCGTCTACCGCTGTTTTGGACCCCAGCGGTAGCGGCGGATTGCCGATTAACCTTAGAAAACGATATGGAGAGATTTTTTACTTTTTGGTCGCATTATATGGACATTCCTCCCGACGCACGAGAATATATATTCGATCACGCGCGGATTAATCGTTACAGGCCAAAAGTTTTCAGCTATCCGGATGATCCAAAACCCTATTGGTGTTTTGTTCTTGATGGTTTGGCTGCCAATGTTTACGATACGGTCAATCGACATGGAATTATTCGTTATCTGATCACTCCTAACGCCCATTTTACCGGCACAGAACATCCCTTTACTAAAAAAGGAGGCGATATTTACATCGAGCTGCTAAAACCCACCACCCTATTTATGTTGCGAAACAACTTTGCCTTGGAAGCACAACAACGCTTTCCGGCTGTATCAGAATTATTTCACATACTGAAACAACATCAAATCAATAATCTACGCAAGCATCTACAGGTTTTTCAGCAAAGGCGAATCGTTGACAAATACCGTTATATGGCAGAACAATTACCAGACGTAATAAAACACACAAACAATAGACAGCAAGCCCGATTTTTGCAAATCAGCGAGAGTTCACTTTACGAAGCAAAAAAAAGCTATCTTTTTGAGTCGCTCCGACATAAATAATATCATTTTCTCCAATAGCTCCGGAGACTTTTTCATTCCCAATATCCTGAAATTAGCATCAGTTCCATTACCAGCTGGCTGCCGTTCAGTAAGGTTAGTGCGGAGCATCGGCAGCCCGCCGGTTAAAAAGGAGAACAATAATGAATAGTAAAAAAGTATACATAAAGAATAACCGAAGAACTATCCTCATCTACATCTTGAGCATTTTGCTTGCGTTGATGTGGGCTGCGGCGGCTTTTGGTAAATTAACCGATTTGGATAACTTCCATAATGAACTGGTAAAATCGCCCTTACTGGAAGGTTTTGCAAACACCGTAAAATGGGTAGTTCCATGTGGAGAGCTGTTACTGGCCATCGCCTTAATCTATCGTGCAACTCAGCTTTTTGCCTTCTATACATCCGTGTTTTTGCTTTCACTGTTCATAGCATACATTGTCGTGATCATCCGATTCAGTTATTACGACATTCCATGCGCCTGTAGTGGTTTTGCAGAAGGCCTATCATGGGAAGGACATTTGATATTTAATGCCAGCTGCATGATCCTGGCCATCGTTGCCATTTTCATATCTCAAGAAAACCAACAAGGTTCGAATACGGGCCTGAGAAGATATTGTACAATCGGGCAAAAGCCAGCCCGTAAAAAATGGTGTTACACTTTTTTTTCATACCGATTATGAAAAAAATATTCACAACAATTCTGACGATAGCCGTCCTAGGTGTCGGCTACGTCGGAGCCAAAGCTTTCGAAAAGAAAGTAGAGGTACGCCAAGAAACCAGATGGTTTGAAAGTGCAGACGGTTCGGAGCACAATTACAAAGACGAACCGCTGCCAGCTAGCTTCAATCCGGAAACAGATTGCCAAGGAGTGGAGCAGACCTGTGCAGGACTATTTGAGGTAGATGCCAACAACAATCCGATGGGAACACCGTTGGCCATCCAAGCCGGAGAGCTTCAATAGCCATTCTATCCAACACCCGAGGATTGCGGACGGATCCGCGGGTGTTTTCAAACTTTTATAAGTACCGCATGTCAAAAGCATTAAAAATAAAGACCACGATTATATTTATACTGATGGCTTCGGCCGTAAGTATAGTGGCCCTCTTGTACAAAATAAGTGCAGGGAAGGAAATCATGGCCGATAATCGGCATTATAAGCAATTTATTCTTTTCAAAGAATTGCCGTTACCTATTTTATCCAGATACATGGCATTCGCAGGAGAATACCAAGATCATTTTCTTTTTCAAACGGATGATCCGTCCAAACTACTTGTTATTGATCGCAGCTTTTCAGATACCAAATTCTTCAAAACAGGTTTCTCCATAGCAGATACAAAGGGACAAGCCTTTGTTTATAAAATTCATTCACATTTTCTTTATCTGTTTGTTGGTAATCTTTCGCAGGTAAAACGGGTCAATCTAAATGACCGTTCCGTCAGGATATTTAAAACCCCCGGTGTTTTTACTAAGGTGCTTGTAATTGATACGGCCAAATTTTCCCTACTAGGTTTCAGCCAACGAGCTCCTCATAGTATGGTACTGCAACATGGGGTAACAGGAGCCAATGGAATCATATCTTTTGAAGAGCAGACGCTGCCCTTTACGCCAACTAGCCAAAAATATTTGTTCGGCATGGATGGGTTTCTGCACTTCAGTCGGGCAGACAGTAATCTCATACTAACACCATTCTACCATACCCGCACCCATATCATAAAATATAGAAGCGGCCCTATTGAAACCTTACCAAGCATTGTTCGTGATACTGTTATCCAATCTATCAAAGGTACTTTACGGCACGGCCGTTATACCAACGCCAGCCCTAAGCGAACATTCCAGCTTTATAGCGGCCTAGTTGGCGACACGGTATTTATTCAGAGCAAAGTACCCGCACCGGAAGATAGCTACAGCTTTTTTAGAAATCACCTCATACTGGACAGTTATCATTTAGGTGACAAGAGGTATATAGGCTCTTATGCCATTCCCAAAAAGAAAAACCTCAAAGCGAAAGTGGTGCCGTATGCAGGGGGTATATTTATCATATACCCCGCTGGCATACAGCTAATCAAACCATAGATTTTAGACGATAGATCAACGCCTGTTCTGTTCGATATCAGTAAGCTCGATAACGTAATCCGGTATAGGCATCACAAAACGAGGGTCATTAGGTGCTAAGCGAACCGTTTCCCCATTTAGTTGTCGTTCCAGCGCTATCTCCGCGCCCATCTGCGCATTCAGCCGTTTTATATCAGTCCATCGTATTCCGCGCATTAACAGCTCCTTTCGCCGCTCTTTCCATACCATATCAAGCAACTCTTCCTTTGTCGCTACCGTTATATCTTTGTAGCTCCCTGCTTTCCATCTAGTTTTTAATAACGTATTAAGCGCCTTCAAGGCTCCTTCGACATTTCCATTTGCCGCCGCCGCTTCCGCTTTGATCAGATATATCTCATCCCAGGCAAGCCCGGCAAACAAATTTCGGGAACCGGTATAGTTGCCCTTGAAAGAAACGGAACGATCGGCGTTTACCTCAAAGAAAGCTTCCTTCCTCAGATCGTCCGCTGTATAGCTTTCATACAGATCACGCCTTATTTTGCACATCGGTGCATAGAAAGTCCTATCCGCAGGTATTCCCCTGTACAACAAAGTTTCCCGGTTCAGTAATTCAAAAGGGAAACTTACCTGTAGGTTTAGCTCGTTAAAATCCAACAATGCAGGAGCCACGGCAAGTGCTCGTTCAGCATATTCCTCAGCTGCCCGATAATCACCTATGGTCAAATAGATTTTTGCCAACAGTGCGAGCGCTGCTGCGCGGCTAGGCTGTGTAAGATAAGGTTGAGCAGTTGGCAGCATGGTGATCGACGCTTCCACATCCCTTAATGCCTGTCGGTAACTCTCTTCCAGCGAAGCCCGCCGCGTAGGCCGGTTAATGTCAGCGTCTAATCGCAAAGGTATTCCCGGCAATTGATCCGCTCCCTGCTGATAAGCCATCGCAAAGACCTGTAGAATATTATAGAAAGCATAACCGCGATAAAACAGCGCTTTTCCTTTAATGTTGTTGAATTCGGCTTCATTATGCGGGTTCAATTCTATATCGCCCAATCCGTCCAGCACCACATTGCAATAGAAAACCTGTTGATAAGGCTTATCCCACTCCGGCACATCCTGCGAGCCTTCGTAAATATCAGCCTTCCAGATATAGAGATTTCTCGTTCTGGCCAGGCTCAGGCCGTTGTAGTCTTCATCGGTAATATCATAGTCCGCAGCAGAAACCTCCGAACTGATAAAATAATTGGACCCGAAAACAGAAGTTGTGTTATTCAGCAACGCATCAAAATCCTGTAAAGTGGAAGGCACTACCAGTTGCTTATCAGGTTTGCGCTCCAAACTGTCCTTTCTACACGCCGTAAAGAAAAGCGTGCAAAAGCCGAATCCTATAGCTATTTTATAAATCGACAATTTCATATTAGATTCATTAAGGGTTAAAAAGATGCCCGCACCCCAAAGGCGACACTTTTAGGTGGCCGCATGGAAAGAAAATCCGGATCAACGTTAAATTTATTGGCCATCCAGATTTTGCCCAGATTATTGGCATATACATATACTTCCAGATTATTAAAGGGATTCCGTTTCCATAGGCGTTTATCGATCATGTAATTAAGTGTAAGATCCTGCAGACGGATCACATCACCCCGATCCACCAACACTTCTGAATTATTGTAAAAATTATCCCGTGATTGATTGGCCGGATAAGGCATCGAGGGCACATGGGTAAACTGTTCGTCACCCGGCTTCTGCCATCTGGCAGCAAAGTCCCGATGCCCATTCCAATTACTATAAAGAGCGTTATAGGATACAGATGGTGAGCGGAACCAATGTCCCAACTTATAGGTAATATTGAACGAAAGCGAAAAATTACTGTATGAAAAAGTATTGCGTAAACTGCCGTAAATCGGTGGCCGTGCATATCCATGAAAGACGAGGTCTTCCACCCGTGTAGCCGCAAAGATCGCACTGTAATTATCCGAAATCGTCCCGTCGGGCAGATAACCCAAAGGATTTCCGTTGGTGCCGTCCAGGCCTGCCCATTTAAAACTATATAAACCAAAAACAGGTCGTCCTACAATCGGGTTCATGCCAAAGCGGTTGATACTGGCATCACTTACATAATTGATGGCACTGGTTTGTTCGGGGTCATAATCGGTTACCTTATCAACCGCACGGCTAAAGAGTAGTGTACTGTGCCACTTAAATTTACCGTCAATATTGACGCTGTTAAGCGTAAAATCCCATCCGCTGCCCTGCATCGCGGCTACATTACCTCTTATTTCACGCACCCCCGTTGTAGCATCTACCGGCGCATAGCCCATCAGATCAGTTCCGCGCTTATTGAAATATTCAACTGATCCCGACAACCGATCTCCTCGAATACCAAAATCAAGGCCCAGATTCATAATCCCGATTTTCTCCCATCGCAGTTCCGGATTAGGCGGGTTACTGATCATGGCATAAGGCAAACCGGTTAAAAAAGCACCGTTTACATATCTGGCTGTTGTAAAAGCTGTAACCGACCGATCGATATTTCCGTTGAATCCATAAGTGGCCCTTAATTTTAATTGAGGCAGCCAATCGATCTGATAAAATGCTTCCCTATCCATATTCCAGCTCAGTCCGGCAGACCATAACGGAACCTGCTTTTGATTGGTTTTTACTCCAAACAGATTGCTCTGATCAATCCGTCCGCTCAAGGAGAACGTATATCGATCCAGGTAAGTAAGCGCCGCATTGCTATAGTAAGAAATATTGGCATCAAAAAGGCCCGATATACCTGCCGGGTTCGGTATTCTCTGCTGGTTACCCTGCGGATACATCCGATAAAACGAATTAAAATCCATCTGGCTATTGAGTGTCAGGATATCTTCGTTCAGGCCGTAATATCGGTTGGTGTAGCTATCCGTGGTAACTTCGCGGAATTCCATCCCGCCGATGGCCGACAAATGAAACTGATCCCAGGTTTTACTGACATTGATCTGGCTTCTGAACGAATGCGCATTTACACTACGTTGATAGCGATCCAGTATGGCACCTTTCGGAATTGGTTGCGTAAAAGAGCCATTGCTGCTAAACTGAGTATAGCTGTTAATCAGGTTGCGAACAAAGTATGAGTTTTCTTTATTCAGGTAATCGCTCTCCGTAGCCGCTCTTTGATACTGGTATTTCACCTCCACGTTCAGCCAATCCAACAGATTATAGCGTGCATTGGCCGTCAATCGTAGATCAGTAGAGCGGGTAGTATAATCGCGCTCATAAATATCGTTCAAGGGGACAAAGGTCCAATCCATCAGACCAAGCGCCATAGCATCCTCTAAAAAGGACGTTCGGTATTGATGTACAATCGGAAGGTGTTCCCCCTCTTGCTCTATAAGACGTGCATAGGGATAAATGCCGCCTGCATTGCCAATATTAACATCAGCGTAGCCATTATTATTCGCATGCTCCGTAGCGCCCACATAATTAATCCCGGCAGTGATCTCCAACCTAGGTACGGGTTTAATGGCCGCTTCCGAACGCAGCGAGATGCGACTATAGGCGTTGTTAATTTCCTGCGGCCTATTTTTGTCGTACCCTGTAGAAAATAGATAGCGCATCTTATCGGCACCGCCGTTAACGGTGAGCGCATACTGCTGATCAATACGATTCCGATAAAGCCCTTTAAGCATATCATCGCGCACATCGAGGGTTTTGAGGTAGTCCAATTGCCTTTCCAGCTCTTGGCTGCTCAGGTTACCGTCACGTTGGGCAATCAGCATTTCCGCAACCGGACTGAGGGGTTGCCTGGCAGCAGAGGCCTCCGCTGCATTATAGTAACCTCTCGCAAACAGATCCTGTTCCAGCCCGATAAAATCAGCGCTACTGATCCATGGGAGATCATGTAATCGCGGTTTACCCGTTACATTTATGTTGCTATTGAAAGCTATCTGCAGCTTTTGCGCATAAGTCGCCTTTTTAGTGGTAATTACAATGACACCATTACCGGCACGCGTACCCCAGATGGAAGCTGCTGCCGCATCCTTCAGCACGGTGATACTTTCGATATCGTTCGGGTTGATGTTTGCCGGATCACCTTCAAAGGGAAAATTGTCTACCACGATCAACGGTTTATCATTACCGAAAATGGTACTCCGACCACGTATATCAAAATTGGCCGTATTTCCCCTTCTATCTACCTGTAATCCTGAGGTAACGTCCTCCATCCTGTCCAGCAAATTGGCACTTACCCGACGGTTGAGCAGCTTATTATCCAAATGCTCAAAGGAACCGGTAGCGCGCTCGTGCGGTAAGGTTTGGTAACCTGTTGACACAACCACCTCATCCAGTATATCCTGTTTAGGTGTGAGGCGGATTGTCAGTCCTTTTTCGTCGATGTGACTCACTTTAACATCGCGCCCTTCATAGCCAACATAAACCACTTCCAATGTTAGTGGCAATGTTGTCCGGCTAAAAGCAAAACGGCCCTCCTCATTGGTTACCACTCTAAAAGTGGTACCCTTAATTCGCACCGTTGCACCAATCAACGGAGCATGCTGTTCATCCGTAACGCGCCCTTCTAAAGTCTCGGTTCCCTGTGCAAAAACAGATCGTTGCAAAAGGAGACATATCAAAACGATAAATAACAAGCGGCACCTATTCATGACTACCTCCTTCCCTATCACGCAGCACAATCACCGGTACCCTTCGTATTTCCTTTTTCAGGAGCAGCCCATGCTTTGCAAGCACCTTTGTTAATTCCCTGTAATCCGTCATACGTGTTTTGATCTGTAGATCAACCTTGCCTGTAATGCCGGTTTCATCTACAAAGGGCATACCCGCATTTTGTAGATAATACATATCCAGGAGACTGGTAAAATTTTTCCATAGCAGATTTTGAATCCGGAAAGAATATGCATCATGTTTAAGGATAGGCTGGCCTCCTTTCGTTTCCAGACTGACACTATCCGATTTTTTGCCCAGCACCAGACACGCCATTTCCCGTTGTTCTATTTTGGCGTCATAAGGAAAAAAAGCAGCAATATCGGCCCGCATCTGCTCAAATAGCTTCGCTGTATCAGCGGGTTGCATCTTCAGCTCATAACAATAGGCATTATCTACAGACCATTTTTCCAGGGCCTCGCCCTTTGCACCTCCTGAAGTAACCTTTAGACTGTCTTTAACTTCAATGATGAAGCGATTTGGATTAAGCAGCTCAGGCCTGAACTCACTGAAGGCAATGCGGTAAAACCAGGCGATGGACATATTCAAAAGGGTTATCTTCGCATTTTTCTTATCGATTGAATTTCGCCTACTGAACCCTTTGGTATAGGCAGCGAACGTGCTGTTTTTAAGTAAAGCCTGTTGGGAAACCTGATCTTTCAGCTCGATGTCATAATCATAGCTCCGCCCAACATCCTCTTTAACATAAGTAGGCGCTTTGTTTGAACTCAACAACTTATCAATCTGATGTGCATTGAGCACGTCAAGCCCTGTCATAGCCCGAAGTATCCCTCCCCTATCTATCCAGACATAATGCGGTAGCAAGCGGTAAGGGAAATAGCTGGAAAGTATTCTATCATTTACAATTGAAGTACCTTTCAGGGAAGTTTGCTCCAACATTTCGCCAAGAAAGTCAGTCACCATCTTTTTCTCTTGGCTAGTTACCGAGATCAGGGCAAGATTATCGGCGAAAGTTTTTTTTAGCGAATCCATTTTCGGAAACGCTGCCACGCAGGGAGCGCACCAAGTAGCCCAAAAATCCAGTATAATGAGTTTGCCCTTATAGTCGCTCAGTTTTACTGTAGTACTTCCCTCCTCCCCTGCTTTTACCATTTGCAAAGGCAAATTCCACAGCGCTTCCGGAATACTATCCCCTATTCTCAATGGCTTAATAGAATCTGTGGATAAAGCCACGCCTTGGGCAGCCTCCGGGGAGGAGGACTGCCGGGCGTGTGCCAAACAAACACAGAACAAGACGCTTAAGGTTGTAAGGTATATGGTGTAGGGTTTAAGGGTGCGCAAGGCCCACTTACACAACAAGCCAAAAAACCTATCTCTCGAAGGTATAGCACCTTGCGTTAAAGCAGATGCATTTCGCCTAAATTTCTTTGCATTTCGCCATATTTTTTTTGCATTTCGCTCACCATTAAATGCATTTTGACCCCGCCAAATTGTATTTCGCCCCTCCGTACCTGTATTTCGCTCCCCGTTGACTGCATTTGGCATACCTTTCGTTGCATCTCGCCATTGAACACATGCAAGTCGCACCCATTTTCCTACCAGTTGAGGTAGCTTTCTTGTAATCTGAGGTGCTTTTTCTGCAGGTTGCCTATCATTTGATGCACTAGCCCAAAAACGTCGTTGGTCCCAGCTAGCGGTCGTTCGTCCCAAAACAGTACTACAAATAGGTTGTTCGTCCCTGAATATTGCGGTTCGTCCCAACAAATACTGAAAAGCACAGAACAAAGTGGTTGAAAGCGAAAAGCATAAAGATGCATTTTGACCCCGCCAAATTGTATTTCGCCCCTCCGTACCTGTATTTCGCTCCCCGTTGACTGCATTTGGCATACCTTTCGTTGCATCTCGCCATTTAGCAAATGCATTTCGCCTAAACTTCTTTGCATTTCGCCTAACGCACGTCACATACCACCTCAATTTGCCGAACCCTTCATGGCAAGGTCTCGAAGGAAAACCTTTTCGACAGCGAATAACTGGCCTCCAAAATTTCGGATAGCACAGGCTAAGTAGCTGCAGTAACTTACACAGAAATTTTGCAGCCAGGAGCTTTGGGTACCTTTTGCGGGAAAAGGTACAAAAAGATAATTCGTCCCTATTGGCGGTCGTTCGTCCCGGAACAGCACTGTAAATAGGTAGTTTGTCCCTAATTTCTGTATTTCGTCCCCGCCAAATTGTATTTTGCCCCTCCGTACCTGCATTTCGCCCTCTGTTGACTGCTTTTGGCATACCATTCTTTGCATCTCGCCATTGAGTAAGTGCATTTCGCCTAAATTTCTTTGCATTTCGCTCACCGTTAAATGCATCTTGACCCTGCCAAATTGTATTTCGCCCCTCCGTACCCGCATTTCGCCCTCTGTTGACTGCTTTTGGCATACCAATATTTGCATCTCGCCATTGAGCAAGTGCATTTCGCCTAAATTTCTTTGCATTTGACCATAATTTACGTGCAATTCGCCTCTCGTTGCCCGTAGTTGGTATATAAGTTGCTACGTTGCATTTTTCAATAAATGCCGTTCGCGACAGTTTTTCTGCATTTCGGGTCGCTTTTGTTGCATTTCGCGCCGCAATAAATGCAGATTGCATCCCATTTCCTACCAGTTGGGGTAATTTTCTTGCATGCTGCGGTGCCTTTTCTGCAGGTCGCCTGTTAGCTGATGCATTCGGCCTTTCAGTGGTTGCATTTCGCCATTGAGGAAATGCATTTCGTCCACCACAGCTTGCATTTGGCCTTTCAGTAATTGCATCTCGCCATTGAGTAAGTGCATTTCGCCCCTTATTGAATGCATTTGGCACACCTTTCGTTGCATCTCGCCTTTCGTCGAATGCAGGTCGCCCCCCTTTTCCTACCAGTTGCGCCAGTTTTCTTGTAATCTGCAGCTCTTTTTCTGCAAGTCGCCGATCAGATTTGGAATTTTCAATAGGCTCTGTTTTAATCAAACAATTTCTACATAATTTAAAAACCGTTGAATTTTTAATAAAACGTGCAAATGTGAGCAAAATCATTTGGCACGTATGCCTATAAAGCCTATATTTGAGACATAGGTATCCCCTATGAACGTAAACCGTCATTTTTTTAAATTAGATTTAGGTGTTTTTGTTAAAAAATTTCAGATATAATCCACCCATTTGGGCTATATAAATAGCTCATCAAGTCGAAAATAAGAATAGGATTTACGAGATTAGGTTGGAGCTGTAATGATAAGGATAATAGAATTTTGAAGCGGCATTGCATGTGCAGGAACCACTTCGCAAACCGAACTTGCGAGAGTTTTAGTTAGTTGGTTATTTAGGTTATTTGAACAACTCGTTTTCATCTTTCGTTAGGTTTAAACGAGTCTCCGGTAAGTAAAAAAGCAGGGAGGAATCCTCACAAACTAACTACTCATTTCGAAGTTTGGTACCCGAAAGCAATTAGCGGCGAGGCCCTTCCCTGCTCAAAAAGCAAAGATAAGCTTTTTGAAAGGAAAAAGGCTTTCATCTCACCGCCTCCTCTTCGGGTACCAATCGAAATATTGGAGACTGTATACATTAACGTAAATCGCTAATGTGTTAAAATATCGTTGGTGCTATTACTAACACTCACAATACAAAGATAAAACATCAAAATAAAAATAGCAACTATAATTGCTGATTTTATTTTTAATAATAGTCAAATGGTTGACAGACAAGATAATAACAATAAAAAAGAAAAGAAATTAACTCCTTTAGGACAATATTTATTACGCGTTGACGGCTTTGAGGAAATGATTTTAGCCGATGAACAGATTACGTTGGAACGACTGGATACACTTTGCACTAAAGCAACGTCGCTATTGTATGCCGATGAATTTTTTCACATCATCACAAAAATAGACAGAAGCATTGACGACGCTTGCAAAGTAATTTTCGGAGACCTAAAGGTAGCTGACTATAAAAAAGAAATTGGGAATAGTAGCAAGCTGTCAAGACTTGGTAATTATATAGAGCAATTCACGATAGAACAAAGAGATATCGCGAATAAAACTGGGATAGAACGCACTCGATTTAATAAGCTAGTTAAGAGTGACGATAGACGCCCTTATGCTTTTGAAATATATCTGCTTGCGTTGGCTTTGGACAAAAAACCAAGTGAAGTTTTTAAGGCTTTATATGAACGAGATGGCAATGACAAAGGAAGTAAATGATGTAAAATCTGGACAAGTGGGAAATATAAAAACTAAAGAGATATGACACTTTGTTTCCTAAACATCGGCTCTTCAGAAATGGTAATGCTCTTGTTTGTAGCTCCAGTGATGGCGATCGGCATTTACGCTCTATACCAGTGCATAACTAATCCGCAGCTTACAACCACACAGCGCATTGTCTGGCTTATCATTATTCTTTCGGTGCCGCTGTTTGGATGTGATGGGTACCTTTTAGCAAACAAGACCAATAAAAATAATGGTGCAGTAAGGAAGTAGGAATCTATCTATTCTCTACAAGGGTAAACAACGGAACACAGAACGATTAATAAAAACAGCTAACACATAAACCTAATATATGAATACAAATCATCCGAACGTAGCACTGATACACGAATTCTTCCGAATCTATGCAGGCAATGAAACCGGTCAACTCGGCAATGTACTAGCAGAAGACATCAAATGGCATATTCCAGGTAAGCATCCGCTAGCAGGAACCAAAGTCGGCATACCAGCTGTAGTAGAATATCTAAGCCAACTGAGCAAAGCCGCATTTCAAGCCTCTCCTATTGTAATGGGCGTAACTGATCAGTATGTGATCGACTGCCACCGCAACTGGAGCAATTTAGAAGGCAGCACCAATTTAGATAATATGTCATGCCTCCTATGGAAAATAGACAATGGTAAAATCGTAGAGGTTTACAACTTCCCAGAGGACCAACATAAGGTAGATGCGTTTTTTGGGGAGGTTTATGGGTAGATTAACATAAAAGAAGAAGAGGATTAATAATTGTGAACTTATAACAATGAACTTAACAGAGCTCACATTAACCGACTTAAAAAAAGAATATAAGGACAGTCGAATACCTTATGCCAAGCTATTACTAACTGAGGAGTGGCACTTGAAACGGAATGAGATAGTCTTAAGAGATGAAAATAAATGCCAAAATTGCCAAAAAAAGGGAGATAAAAAGTTAAATCCGCGAGACAAATATTATTATCGATTGCCCACCAAAAACGAGATTGAAAAAGCTAAACTCACAAAGTTTCATATCTCCGAGGATACTTACATACGGGCAGCAATTCCTGCTGGAATTTTAATTAAGCGCCCGACGTCGTTGCATGTACATCACAAAATATATTACTTAAATGAATACCCTTGGGAGTCATTGGATGATGAGCTTATTACCTTATGTAAACAGTGCCATACATTGATACACACACATAATAAAATTAAGGTCTACAATGATAGATATCAAAGGGAAGACTTAAACATGATCCTTTGCGTAAGATGCAATGGAACGGGATTTTTAGATCAATTCGAATATTATTTTGATGGCATTTGCTTTTTATGTCTAGGGCACCGATATATAAATCTTATAAATGATACGCAAAAATATTGAAGGCTCTAACAGGAGAGAAAATTAAAACCAACCGAAGTCGTTACGGCCTGTATGGAGATGAAAATAAAAGAAAAATTGAATGATATAAAAGCAGAGTAACCAAAAATAAACCTAAATCAATGACCAAAACTAAATCATCAAACGAAAGCCTAATCATCCCTGAAGAAGTGGTGATGAATCAGATATATTACATTCGGGATCAGAAGGTAATGTTGGATAGAGATTTAGCGGAGTTATACAGTGTAGAAACCCGAATACTTAAACAAGCTGTTAGAAGAAATATTGATTGGTTCCCGGAGGACTTTATGTTCGAAATGACAAATGTAGAAGTGGATATGCTGGTATCACAATCTGTGATACCTAATAAAAAGGTCTTCGGCGGAGCGAAACCATTTGCTTGCACGGAACATGGAGTCGCTATGTTATCTAGCGTATTGAACAGCAATAGGGCGATTCAAGTAAACATCCAAATTATTCGAGTTTTTACTAAAGTTCGAAAAGTTCTTTCGGACACTACCGAAATCAGATTAGAAATAGCTGAGATTAAAAACATACTGGAAACACGAATGCTTTGCGATATTCACACGAACTGCCTTAGAATCCAAGAATTCTCTATGCTAAAATCTGAAAAAAATCTACCGTATGTCAGATCCGTGCTCTCACAGTTTTGAGCGATGCCCTATCACCAATGCTAACGAACGATGAAGTAAAATTGAAACATATAAATTATGAGTGAACATCTAAACAAATATCACAAGGGATCAGAATGGCGGAAATGGGATTTGCATTTTCATACTCCAGCATCGTATGACTTTGCGGATAAATCTATCACAAATAAAGAAATAATTGAAAATCTAATATCCAACGACGTTTCTGTAGTTGCTATAACAGATCATCATATTATAGATGTCCAAAGAATTGAAGAACTACAAAAATTGGGGGGCGGGAAGATAACTGTCTTACCCGGCATTGAGTTTTTATGTGACTCTCGGGGAAGTGAACCTATACACTTTATAGCGATATTTTCCGAAAGCAGTAATATCCAATTTATTTGGGAACAAATTAAAAACCAGACTAATATCAAAAGAATATATGGTGACGGTAAAAATGTAAATGAAGTTTACTGTAATCTCGAGCATACTACAAGACTAATCCGCGATTTGGGAGGGTTGATCACAATTCATGCAGGTACCAAGACAAACACAATTGATAACATTACTAATGCTCTCCCCCACGGAATAGCACAAAAAGAAGATATAGCTAAGAACATCGATATTTTCGAACTTGGGAAAGAAGAAGATATATTGCCATATAAGACCCTAGTCAATCCTCATTTACACAGAACCATCAATAAAGTACTCCCACTGATTATCTGCTCCGATAATCACAATACCAAAAAGTACATGGTAAAGCAAAATCTTTGGATAAAGGCAGATCCAAATTTTGAAGGGCTAAAACAAATTATATATGAACCAGAAGACAGGGTACAAATCCAGGCAAATAAGCCTGAGGAAAAAGCAGGTTACCAAATAATTGATCATATAGAAATAACCTCAGATTCAATTTTCAACACCAAACTCTATCTAAATCAAAACCTCAACTCGATTATTGGTGGTAGATCGTCAGGTAAATCTATTTTATTGGGAGCTATAGCTACAAAGGTAAAAACAACCAGACCAATCGAATTCTCTGACAAGGAATACCAAGAGTACGTAAAATCTATTTCAGATACCATAAAAGTTATTTGGAAGGATGGACAAGAAGAAAACAATCGTGAAGTCGAGTACTTTGAACAGGGCTATATGCACAAGATCGCCCGAGACAAATCCCAACTCAACAAAATTGTAAATGACATTTTGGTTCAAAAAGGCAAAGAGCCAATTTTGGAGGACTATAAAAGGTTTTTGACGGATAATTCAAAAGCGATTTCAGGTTTAGTAAGTGACTATTATCGCTTATTACAAGATATACACGAGAAAGAACAAAAAGCGAGAGATAAAGGAGATAAAAAAGGCATTGAAGACGAGTTATTTAAATTGAAAGATGAACTTCAAAAACTCACTGTGATCGCAATTACAGACGAAGAAAAACACACATATGAGCAAACAAAAACCGCCCTAAACAACAATATTCAGCGAATTCAATTACTTTCAAAAGATATTGAGTTGATAAAAACGCTTAAATCGGTCAGCATAGTTAAGGAGAGTATTGACTATGAGCTTGCGTCACTTTCTCAAGAAATTAAAGAAAATATCTCATCAGCTCTAAATTCTATTAAAGATTATGCCGAAAGTAAGTGGAAAGAGGATTTACAAAAATTATCCGCGTCTGCTGAAGAAGACAAAAGCAAATTAATACAAAATAATGAAGATCTTGAAAAAGATGCAATATACTTAAAAGTTCTCGAGGCTTATAAAGGCAATGCACAGCTTTCGGAATACGAGGCAAAAATAAAAACACAAACAGACAAGTTATTTGAGATTACGGCACTGTTGTCTGAAATTGGAAACTTAAAAGAACAAATTAAACAATCAAAAGAAAAGATAACTATAGCGCATAGAATATTTTACGATAAAATTAACGATGTTTTACCAAAACTTTCAGATCAAAATGATGGCTTGACCATAAACGCGAAATTTAAATTTGAGGTAGATAATTACAGAAAAATATTGAATGCGGGGCTAAATCTGCAAGGCTTTTCAAACCGAGACTTAGCTGAATATCAATACGATAATTTTGAAAACTTTGAAAAACACCAATTTGATATTTTTGACAAATTGGAGAAAAATAAGTTGACCCTGAAAGGAGGGTATAATAACCAAAGTTTGACAACTACGTTAGTGTCTACTAATTTCTTCAGCCTTAATTATGATATCGAATATGAAGGTGATGATTTCAAGAAAATGTCTGATGGTAAAAAGGCGTTTGTTCTACTGAAGCTTTTGCTTGACTTTAATGATAAAAATTGTCCGATTTTAATCGACCAACCCGAAGACGATTTAGATAACCGAGCAATATACAATGACCTTGTTCAATACTTACGTAAAAAAAAGAAGTTGAGGCAAATTATAGTTGCTACACACAATCCGAACATTGTAGTAGGTGCTGACAGTGAATTAGTTATATGCGCGAATCAACATGGAGAGAAAAACATCAACAATGGAACCAAAAAATTCCAATATGTAACTGGCGGTTTAGAACATACGTTTCCGAACAATGGGAACCCCGAAGTTTTAGAAAGTCAGGGAACTAAAGAACACGTGTGTGAAGTTCTAGAGGGGGGAAATACTGCGTTTAAACTGCGAGAAAAGAAATATTCAATAAAAGAATGAACAGCACTTATCGTGATCTAGTACTGTATTGCTACCTTTTTGATACCATAGAAGAGGAAAGGAAGGTGACCTGGAAATGGATCGATGATTATAATAATTTCGGACAGCATGAAGCTTAGGTGGTTTTCCCCCTGCGGGGCATGCAGCTTTACATAAAAACAATAACAAAACAGACGTGCTAGGGTATCTAGTTTTTAGGTGAATTTTGAGTAGAATTTTGTAAATTAGTCAGTTAATCTGTCGAACCCGACAGGTTTGCAAATTCCTTCTTACGTTAGTTTCATATCTTTGTAGTCACATGAAAAAACATTAATATGCCCACAAGAAACGAGATTTACATTATTGTAAGACAAACTGTTATAAATTCCATTACTGGATTTATAAGAAACCGAAAAAATGTCGCGCCTAAATTCCAAATACTAGATTTAATCATTCCTACCGAAAGAAAGATAAGATCTATTGTCGGCGGGATGGAAACTTCTTTGGGAACCACGCTTTGGGAACCTCTTGCGAAAGCGTTAGCAAGGGAAAATGGCTTCGAAGTGATAAATGAAAATCTGTTGTGCCCGTCTAACATGCCTGCTATTCTAGAAAACACTGTTAATTTACTAATCGACGGCCGAAATAACCGCAATCCCTTGTATGATGCAAAGTATTGTCACGACAGAATTCGGGAAGTCTCGCAAAATTTTTTAATAAATCCTATCAACGACTTCAAGCTACCGCCGAATGGTTTCGGGGTTGATGTCTGGCTTCGAAAAGATGATGTCAATTATTTTTTCGACACAAAGACTGTTCAGGCAAATGTCGGAACTTATGCTAAATTTTTATCTCAAGTTCTAAATTGGTATGCATATTTCTATTCAAAGTATCCAACAGGAAGAGCGTCAGCAAGAATAGTATTTCCTTACAATCCGTATGGAGAGGTGAATTTTTGGCAAAGGACTATCGGGCGAGGTTGGCCTTTAGAACCAACCAATGAAGGTTGGGTTAAAGACGAGTTTTGGGACTTTTGTTCAGGCATTGATGATACGTATTCGATTATTCAAGAAGCTTTTGCAAATATTTCGCAAACTGGGGATCTGGAAGATATTATTCAAGAGATATTTTATGGCAGGGAATTGTAACGAACATTTTTATATATGTATTTTTCTACACTTTAAACCATCATTGGTATCATTTACCGTCCACCGTTTTTATCTTTGAAATGCTCCTGCAGTTGCCAGATACTGCTACAAAGCTCAGCATCTATCAAATCACAATTAAAAATATTGGCGCTTTTGGTTAAATATTGAGCGCCACAGGTAGATTCGCCTTCCTGTTTTTGTTAGCAAAAAGAGTAGGAACTTCTTTACCCGTCATTTTCTGTTGCATTGATCGACTTACCTTTAATGTCCGAAATAATTCGAACAAACAGAAAAGTGTAAGGAGTTGTCTACTCGATTGTAAAAATAGCCAAAGGAAGAACCTGTCTCGTCCTAAAAAAATTTACCGTACGCCAGGCCAAACTAAAGAACAATCAATATTTTTCAAATATCCATAATCAACTTGCTAATTTTTTTAGTACATTTGTAAAAAACAATTTTATCTCAAAACCTATACGTTTATGAAAAAGAACATTAATTTTGGAACAGCGATCAGCTATGGTGCTGGTGCTTTTCAAGAGCAGCAACAGCTTTATTTTGGCGTTATGAATATACTGGACAGTACTTTGGTGAGAAATGATATTGATGAAAAGGCAAAAGCGATAGAACCAACAAACACCAAGCTTAAGAAAAAACAGGTTGCGGATCCATACTATGGGCTATTTGCTCATTATTTATCTGCCCATGGTTTTAAACCTGCGACGAATAGCCAATTGATTAAACCCCTTGAAGGAAATCCTGACTTCGTATTACCTTCCGACAAATGTTGTATTTTTCTTAGGAACGGAGATAAAGTTACTGAAGAATCTTTGACTCAATTAGGTTGGAAAGTATTTTGGTTTCCAAAGGAAAAGGGAGAAGATAATATCGAGAGTTTACTATTAGAACTGAAAAGCTGCCTACGAAACATCCAAACGGAAACGCAGTATCATTTTACGTTTGTTGACCTGTTCTCAGGGATAGGTGGCTTTAGGATAGCTTTGGAAAAGCTAGGCGGAAAGTGCTTGGGTTTTTCGGAAATAGACAAACCGGCATCTGAAACTTATAAGGCAAACTTTGTTGGCAACCATGATGCTGAATTGGAGCTTGGAGATATTACTAAACTTAATGAGCTTCCGTTCGAGGAAATTGACCTGATTGTTGGCGGAGTGCCCTGCCAATCGTGGTCTGTTGCGGGGAAAATGCGGGGCTTTGACGACCCAAGAGGTAAACTTTGGAACGATTCGATCCGTTTGGTAGCACTAAATACGCCAAAGGCCTTCATCTTTGAAAATGTGAAGGGCTTAATGGATCCTCGAAATAAAGCAAATCTTGATCTAATAGAAACAAGTCTAAGAGATTTGGGATATAAGGTGCAATCTCAGCTTTTAAATTCTCACGACTTTGGCCTTCCACAAAATCGTGATAGGATATTCATTGTCGGTATACGCAACGATTTAGCGAAAGGAAAAAAATTCCACTTCCCATTGCCGCTTGGAAAGAGCACTAGTTTAAGTGAGATAATGGACGGGATTACTAAAATCGGTAAAGTCAAAAAGAAGACCTTTGATCCAAAGGAGATTTTTGGTGAGAAAATACCAATTGGTAGAAATCGCTTCCAAAAGAACACAGAGTTAAATGACTTTTTTGTTTTTTGCGATACACGGAATGGACATACAACTATTCATTCGTGGGACTTGATAGACACTACGGAAAGAGAAAAGGAAATATGCTTTACCATCTTACGAAACAGACGTAAAAAGATTTATGGCAATCAGGATGGAAATCCGCTGTCCTTTGCGGTGCTTAAAAAATTAGTTGATAATTTGACAGAAAAGGAGCTCAAGAAGTTGGTTGATAAAAAGATCTTGCGCTTTGTACAAGAAAAGAACGGTTACGAGTTCGTAAACTCTAAAAATTCATCAGGGATAAACGGAATCTATCGGATATATCTACCCCATTCGGAGATTTTCTCCACCTTAACAGCAACTGGCACCAAGGATATGATCGCTACAGTATCTGTTAAAGGAAATTCTCCGGAGGAGTACCGACAAAATTTTATTGATCAAGTAGTAAAAAAAGGCGCGTATAGAGCAATAACGGCGAAGGAATCTGGTAAATTACAAGGTTTTCCCGACGACTTCGCTATTCATAAAGATGAACGATTGGCCAAGAAGCAATTCGGAAATGCGGTTTCAACCTCCGTTATTTATTATCTTGGCAAATCATTACTCGAAACAAAAATATTCAAAAAATAATGACCGAAGCAGAAAAGAGAGAGATCATTGAGAAGTTTAAGACTTGGTTCAGGGACAACTTGGCAATCAACCATAAACGAAACACCGAAAAATTGAAAGATATCAACAAATTTCAGATCAACCCTTTTCTGCTTCATTATCTGGCAAGTTTTCTCGAAGGCAATACGGATCCTCAGAGTTTAGCGAAAGTATTGGTATACCCTAGGGTTCTCGGAACCTCCATTACCACTTCGTTTGGCACCGGCATGCAACGTTTCATTACGCAGATACTCGGTGCATATGGGTCGGTAACATCGGGTATCGATGTCGAATTTGTGGATCAACTCGATGGTAGGCGAAAATATTGCCAATTGAAATCTGGCCCTAATGCTATAAATAAAGACGATGTCAATACCATAGAAAATCACTTCAAGGGCATCAAAAATCTAGCAAGAACCAATAACCTTGATCTGCGATATGGTGATCTGGTATTCGCCCTCATGTATGGTGAAAGAAAAGAAGTAAATTCGTTTATCCCGATATTGGAAGGTCGAGACGTAGTTGTTCTCGTAGGAGAAGAGTTCTGGCACCACTTTACTGGCGACCAAACTTTTTACAGAAATTTAATTGTCGCTGCCGGTGAAGTAGCACAGGAAATAAACATGAAGGAATCTATCAATGAGGTGATACTAGCGCTCAGTAAAGACATCAACCAAAAGTATGATGACCTATTTGGTGAAGATTAATCTTAATCGTTCTTATAGGGTATTCTTATTTCCTTTGCTGTTTCAATGAACAACATGATCTGATTAACAACTTTAGGAAGATTGTTTGTAACCTCTTTTGACCAAAAACGAAAAACAGTAAAACCTATTGCACGTAATGCCTCATGATCTTGACGATCTTTCTGCATATTGCGTTGGATTTTGGGGATCCAGAATGCCCGATTGCTTTTAATACGACTTTTATTTTCCTCCCAATTATATCCATGCCAAAACTCACCGTCGATGAAAATGGCTAATTTATACTTCTTGATCACAATATCCGGTTTTCCAGGCAAATCCTTATCATGCAAACGAAAACGAAGATTTTTTGCCCATAAAGCCTTTCGAAGCTTCAACTCTGGCTTTGAATCCTTCCCTTTTATCTTGGACATAATCCTACTTCGCTGTTTCGTCGTGTAGAAGCCAGCCGTTTCCTTAAATCGAGGTACCTTGATCGGATTTTCGTTTGTGGGATTATAAGCCATAATACAAAGGTAACAGCAAAACTTATTAATTGGTTTCGCTATCGAGCAGTAGGTTTGTTTGCGCAATAAATCTAGAGGAAACTAAATCCCAGTTATATAGAATTAATTCCTTTATATATTGCTCTAATTGATTCTTTTTCGGATTTTTACGGTTCAAATTGCTGATCTGATAATAATGGAATTAAACGAAGATTTTGAACTAGCATCTTTACTAAGAGAAAAAAGAAGTCTCGATTCAAAAATTGAGAGATATATTAAAGAAAGTACAAATAATGTTATTCGCTTTAGCGCAAAAAAGTTTGTTGGCGACCTTGGAGAATACTATTTTTTTAAACACGCAGACATTTTTAAAAATATTCACCAATGTGCACCTAGTAATAGTGACTGCGATTTAATCGGCGAATTGAAAGACGGATTTGCGCAAGAACACAATCTACCTCCGAGCGTGAGAATTGAGGTTAAGACGAGGTATGCACAGATGGGGAATAACCACCTTTTTGGGATAAATTGCGAAAAGTTCGATTTACTAGCATTTGTCGCCCTCGACGAGTTATTCCAATGTAGATATATTGGGATATTAAAGGTTGATGACGTTTTAGAAAAAGTTGACGGTCAAAAGAGAATCCGATATTCTGATCTCCACGAAGGCAAAAGGGTGATATGGGAGTCTAGTGAATGGACAGAATTATAAAATGAGAGGTCGTCGCCTACTAAAACGTATGAACTGAATACAGGTGTATAGTGAGGTACCTATCGACAGGTAGGGAAATCGATCTTAGTTACCTTTGAAGCGATGAACCCTATAAATATGCATACGATAACCTTAGTTAGTACAAGACATGATGAACTTGGCAAATGTAATTCAAACGAGTTATATCAAATATTCGAGCAGATAGACCCAGACCTAATATTTGAAGAAATTCCCCCCTCATTTTTTGGCAAATACTACGTAGAAAAAACACATCATAATTTAGAATCTAAAGCCATATCTAAATATTCGAGAACTCATAAAACAGCACATATTCCCGTTGACCTGGATAGTCTACCGACTGAGTCTTTTTTCCAAGACTATAAAGACATGCTTCAACGGATAGAAGGTCTTACAGATATTAACGGTTTTAACTATCGAACCTTAACTGATAGCAATACAAGTTACGTAGGCAAATATGGATTCAATTATCTCAACAATACCCATTGTATCAAATTAAATGACGAAATACAAGATGCCATCGTAAAAGGGTTAGAAAAAATAGATAATGACCAACTATCAAGAACTTATAACCTATGGAATGAAAATAATAACAAACGGGAAATTGAAATGCTTCAAAATATATACGAATATAGCGCCAAGCATTATTATGACAGAGCGATATTTACTGTTGGTGCTGGCCACAGAAAATCGTTAATTCAAAAAATATATGAATACCAACGCAACACAAAATTGAGATTGAATTGGATATTTTATACTACTTAAAAACCTTGTGATAAGCCAAATTAATCGATTGAATCAGCCTCCCGAATTAAATCAATTGTGACCTAACCGTTCTGCACTTCGGATACAACTCCCTCAATCTTATTATAGATCACTTCAAAATCATTTCGCACTTTCTCAGCAACAAAGTTTGCCAACTCTTCCAAATCGCCTTCCTTCACTTCATACGTTTTACTTGCGTAGTAAAGCCAACCATTTGCTCTATCAGCCTTATGTTCTAATCCAACTGAAACAACGGCATCCCCTCCTACTCGTTCATCAATCATATCTTCAATCAATAAAGCTTTGCCATAAAGCTCAATGTTTATTGTTATCTTCTTTTGCTGCTCAAAAAGCTTATCAAAATGGATGGTATAGCTAATACCATCGTGTTTTGGGTGGTAGATATATCGATGATAATCACTTTTTCCGCTCGCTTGCAATCCTAAGATTTCTGACGCAACCGCTAATTGCCCTATTACATATTTGTAGGCTTTCTCCACGATATCATATATGCGATTGCAGTTTTCGAGGTTTTGATAATAGAATTTTACTTCTTCATTCATTGTTAAATCTGTGTATAGGTTTTCGATTGTGGTAATAAATTCGTTAAGATAATAGGAGGCCTCCTGCTTATATGTAGACAGCTTTTCCTTTACCAAGTTAATGATCTCACCGTGTTGAACGTTGACGAATTTATGTTGAACAGTTAACGGAACGGTTTCGCGGTTTAAACTAAGAACCACGCCTACTTTTGAATCCTCTGCCCCAACACAGTGCTGCCAGTAGGCATCCAAATCATTATTTAGCCAGTGATTAATCTTGTTTTCTATAATGATGTATTTTCGTTCATCCTCTTCGATGCCGGAGACTAAAATATCAATGCGTTTTCCTCCTTTTGTAGCCACCTCCTTTTCAACCTTAAAAAAATGCAGCGATATCTCTTTACCGGTTTTACGCTTAACCAACTCAAGTAGACATTCAATAAAAAGGTTGCCTAAACCATGATCTTCTTCTTGATCAAAAAAATAGGCATACCAGTTAGATATGGCAAGTTCGTAATAAGAAGTTCCGGAAATATCAAAAAATGTTCGCTTCCGTCGAACAGGCTTAGGAAATTGCGCTTCTTTTAAGAACCTTTCCAGTGATTGTTGCTTATTCATGTATCTGTGCCGTATAACTTGCTTCACCAATAATACTTACCGCATGAGTTACTTTTGAAATTTGATGTGTAAATGCTTTATAGTCCATATTTTAGTTTTATTGTTGATTAAATTTAAGACTTTTCTTACTGAAAACAACCTCCCCTATTTTATTCTTCGCATCTATTCTTGATTGACTAACAAGATATCCGTTTCGTAACCAGGCTTTCTTATGGGAGTGATACTGTTGCCCTGAGTTTGCCCAGAAAGTAG
The DNA here is from genome assembly GCF_008245145.1 of Olivibacter sp. LS-1. GTDB lineage: Bacteria > Bacteroidota > Bacteroidia > Sphingobacteriales > Sphingobacteriaceae > Olivibacter > Olivibacter oleidegradans. The sequence continues at coordinate 303,529 of NZ_CP041643.1, forward strand.
CGGCATGATCAAAAGCCCAGGGTGGTAATGCGCGGCCAATGATGGCTTCTATTTCGTCAGTGCTCAAGGTGATATGATCGGCTACGGCCTGGTTGAAATACACAGTTAAGGCTTCGTAGGAAGATCGCTTGGTTCTTTCTTGCTTCGTGATCTTACGCCCCTTGTTTGGTGTTCGCACTTCGCTTTTTTTATCTGGTTTCCTTGGCACGCCGAAATGTGTGCTTATGATTTCCCACAACTGATTGCGGGGATTGGTAGCATCGCCGGTATTTCTAGGCAAGCCAAATATAAAGGACTCCAACTTGCCGGGGCTAATTTGCAATTCAGTGGCCCAAGCATTCATATCTTCGATATAACGGCGGTATAATTTAGCTAAATCTGTACCACTTGGCAAACTTAAACTCTTGGGTACACTTCTGTTGATAGTAAACTGCTTCGATACGTCCCCGCCTTGACAGATCAGCAATGCACAATAGGCGTTGGCAGTCCATTTGTCCAAGATCAGCGGCATGATAGAATAGGGCTGATCCATTGCCTCTGCAATGAAGTAGAATATCTTGGTAAAGTAGGCTACACTGACACCTGGGATTTTATGCTTACCACCCACACTAAAGGCCGTGAACAGGGTTTCGATATCACCTTTTTCCAAATGATATTCAGCATAGTTTACGGCCTCCAGTACTTTCTCCATTGGATGATGCAAAAAGAGCTGAAAGGGTGTATCGGCGCCGCCTTTTGTTCTCGGTCGGTTCGCGTTGATACCTCCCCAGATCATCACCGCCACCAAACCTAAATACGTATCCTCTTGGATTAATTTTATTACAGCATTGCGCTGTAAATTCCGATCGGGAAAACGACGACAAATTTCATCAACGTATTTGTTGCTTCGATAACGCTCATACGAACTATTCCAGAGAAATATGCTTTGCTCCGGTGCTTGAATAATACGTTCGCGGTTCTCTTCTAGATAAGAAGGTAAAGGCATATAATATTTGATTTAGATTGTGATGCTAAGATATAAATTATTGATTAATTATTAAGGAGGGTTTTAAATACCATTTTGATTTACTTTCTGTATGCCGATTAAGATGTTCCGATTATCAACATTTAACTTTCCGTGTAAGGAATTAAAGGTTTCGTGTAAAAAATGCAAAAGCAGTAAATAGCTTTTCTTTACTTTGTTATTTAAAACCATTTTAAATAACACATGAGAAATATATTTTACATCTCTTACTTTTTACTTCCGCTACTTCTCTTTTCTTGCAAAAAAGAAACGCGCATAGAAGGGGCGGTAAATCAATCCCACAAGCTCACAATTGCTGAAGCGAGAAACCACATTAAAGCAACGCTACCAACTAATCGAGTAGCCTTAGCAAGAACAAGCCAGGAAAAAACAGATTCTACCGATCTCGTTGTTAACTGGACTGCCGCTGGCCAAAATACGTCAGGTGAATACAGTTTTGTTGAAGTGCCTATAAAAACAGAGATAACAAATGTGAATCTTTATGGCGCCGAACAATATAATGAAAATGAGAACGCAACGAGAGTGGCTTATAGCTACTCAACATTGCTGATCTATAAAGACAGTTCGAATAGTAATGCGAGTAGTTATATAGTAACCTATTTGCCAAGTATTGAATATATACAAAATCATAACAGACCAATAGGCAGGAATAGAATCGCTGATTTATCGAATGAGTTTTCAGGCTACATTGAATACAAGGATTTGGACGGAAATCCAAAACAGGTGTTTACTATAGAAAAGGGAAATGTTACTTCCTCTATGATTCTATCCAACACTAGGCCTATTCAAACGAAAACAAGCTCAAATAGTAAGTCATTAGCGGCAGCTGCCGCTTCTTGTCAAACGGTGTGTATACCCATAATTCAAACTGTATGCGTTGGACCCGGGGGAGGGCAAGGCCCTCGAGACAAAGATCAAATCTGCACTACTACCCAAGTTGGTAACAACTGTAATACAGTTTGCAGCGGTGGTCCAACCGGGCCTCCACCGGTTGGTGGTGGCGGTGGTACAGGCGGAGGAACGGGCGGTTCGAATAATCCTGATATAAAAAATCAGGCACAAAATCCTTGCTTGAAAGCAACTGTTGACCAGTTGTTAAACAGTCAAAATATTGAAGGTACAATGGCTGAGATACTTAATAATTTTCTCGATAAGAATGAGGTTAACTTAACAATTCAGGAAGGCATTACACAGGGCAACAAAGTGGCACACCTTTCAGATAACAAATTGACTAAATATATGGATCCTAACCATAACATCACCAAGAGAGTATACTCAGCAACTATTACTATCGATCAGTCGCTCTTACCTACCATCTCTAAAGAAGGTGTTGCCACCGCGCTTATACATGAGGTTCTGCACGCCTATTTAGATTACAACAGCATATCGTTTGACCAAGCAGCAGCGCAACACAACTATATTGCAGCCAATTACATCGGGACAATGGCAGCATTCCTTCAAAATAAATATGGAGTTCCTGCGAACGATGCAGTGGCCCTAGCCTGGGGTGGGCTCGCCGAAACAACACTTTATAAAAATGCAACAAGTTTTCAGATGCCTGACAACACTACAGTTTCAAAAGAAGACCTTGCACATACCTATGGTGATTACATGGGAGGGGTTGATAAACCAAATAAAGGTAAACCACTTTGCAATTGATTAGATGTTATAAAAGCTATTGTAGGATTTGAACTTTTTATGGAATTTGTTTTTTGTACACATCTAACAGGAAACGATTAAGATATGATACGGACGTTACTTTTTTCGATATTTGCTGCACTTATATGCCAAACGCATATTGCTAAAGCCAATGACCGGATAAACGAATTGGATAGCATCTTTAGGCTACATGCCGACAGTACAATAATCTTTACCGGTTCGATTCCGTTTGGCACTGCGCCGGAAAACATATTGATCATCAGCAAGAAGGGCGATACAATAAGCCTATTCTCCTATCGCTACGCCATGCGTGAAATACCTAGCTACGAGGGAGTGCCAAGGTCGTTAGCCGATTATATTTCCAGAACGAAATATAGTCGACGTGGCAGTGTAGTCGGCCCCTTCTTTGAAGTGCATCCAATAAGTGAAAAGAAGGGTAAAAAGCTATGGAGTGCATTGATGCAACACCATCCCTGGCAATTAAAGGATAATGCAATGTTGGGTACAGGGTGTCCCGTTAAACCAAAAGTAACCAAAGATAAGGATGGCAACACGATTGAAGAATACAGGGGTCGGAATATGGAATCCCATAGCTATAATGTAAGGCTGATAACTAAAACAGACAGCAAGAAGCTAAGCTATTTTGCACCGGAAGATCTACAAAAAGAATGCCCTCCTGAGGAAGATCGCCAACATATAATATCGATAAAACGGCTTCTATTGAGATCTTTCGGAAAAAAATCCATATTTGAATAAGTCGGCTTTCGCAAGAAAAAGCTACAAATGAGCTTACGGTTTTACGTTTAGTGATATACTGAATTATTGAAAGATGATAAAACCTTCCCTTCTTCTGTTACCAATATTTCAACATTTTTACGGGAAAGAGCTAGGTTTGTATTTTATTTGCTAAATATTTTATTGAAATGTACTCTTTGCTATTGAAAATCGCGATTTAAGTTTTATCTTGGGTCTAAGCTCGTTCGAAACTAAACATCAGAATAGCGAAATTTTATGATTCAAAACGAAGATGTACCTAATTCGGTAGAAATAATAGACGGTCACCTGGATAATTTCTTTGAATCTGAGGAGATATTGGTATTACATGAAAAGGAATCGGAAGTTGTACATGGTGACATATACATCGTTAAACCGAACGATGACAGAAATTATAATATATTGCTTAGTTGTGGGTTAAGTGCTTTGCCTATGCAGGTACCTGAAGGCTTTGACCACTTAAAGTTTGCGGAAATAAGCATACTCCTTCCACCAAACTGGAATTTAAATTACGACGACTTTGCCAATGAAAACAACTACTGGCCAATAAGAGCACTAAAACAACTGACAAAATATCCGCACTTGAACGACACTTGGTTAGGCTGCGGACATACTATACCGCTAGACGATCGATATCCTGTAAACCATCGCTTTACTGCTATAATTTTACTGGAATCAATAACGCTACCCGAGTCTTTCACGTATATAGAAACCGATGAAAAAGACATTTACTTCTATGCAGCTATCCCTCTTTACCAAGAAGAACTTGAGTTTACTGAACTGGGGCACCGATAAACTCTTGGAAAGATTTCAGGAGTTTGAGATCAGCGAAATCGTGGACATCAACAGAAGGAATGTTTGTATTTAGGTGATATGGCTATACTCAATACGTTAGCTTCGGACATGTCTCCGATCATTTCTCTATAAAATCTTTTGTTTCCATCGTTCAAACACTCAACATCGATTTAATATTACTAACTTTGTGATTAGGTTTAGGTTGTGCCCTGGCAGCGAACCCCATTCGCTATAATCCGGGGCACTCTTTTCAATTTAAGTCATTATGCGGAAACTGTTTATCTCTCTTCACTTCCCAATTTTTTTTCAAGAATACCATTATATAAATCTCTTACTGTAAAAGGCTTTCTCAAAGACCTACGCATAAAAAGTAATTTGGATAGAAGGTCTTGTTCGGGCGAAAAAAAGTCTTTTATATTAAAGTCAGATACATCTACATTAAATGTCTCGCTATATTTCACTATAAAGTCAACCGCATCATCTCCATATACTCCTAGGTCATCTTCTAATCGTGTATCCATACTTATTTCTTCGTCATCTACGCACAATTCGTATTTGACAAAAAGAAATAATCGTTCAGCTAAGTCAGTGCCATTCTTCATCTCGGTACACGCCTATATTATATATCACCTTCGAGCTTTAATTTTGATTGCTTAAATTTAGAAAGAATTGCGATGAATTAATTGATTAACAGCAGCCATTAAAAAAGTTCTTATCCGTGGGGGTCTTCTGATGGTGATCGTAGTTTCTTCAGCAGGAAGAACCCCGCACGTGATAATTTTGGAGAGATTGATAAATACGCATGCTTTAATCGCGTTAAACTAAAATGGTAACTAAGTATAATAAGCACCTGTTATCATCATACTATCGGCGCAGAATTGCACATAAAGAATTATGCCATGGTCGTTGGAATTCGTGGCTAGGCTTTGTTTGTCGCAAGTACACCGCTGAATTGACAGATTTACACGTATAAGAACTTCTGGGTACTACTTATTTTTGTAAACAATAAGCACTATATTTTAAATCATAACTATGCGAAAAATCATTTTACAGGAGTGGATTTCTCTTGAAGGCTATATTGCTGATAAGGACGGCCAGCTCACTTTCTTCACGGATATCAATAACGAAGCAAACAAATACTCCGACCTTGACCAGGTGAAATTTATGGACAATATTGACACGATACTGCTTGGTAGGATAACTTATGAAATGTTTGTTGATTTCTGGCCTACCGCCGATTCGGAAAAAGAGCCAATTGCGCAAAGTTTAAATAGGACGCCGAAACTCGTATTTTCTAACACACTTAATGAAGCTAACTGGGGTAAATGGGAAAATGCAAAAGTTGTTAATGGTGATGCTGTTGAGGAAATCGCAAAACTAAAGGCTTTACCGGGAAAAAATATGGTCATTTGGGGCAGTATAACCCTTGCACAGTCTTTAATGAAGTGTGGGCTTATCGATGAGTATCATCTACAACTTTGTCCAGTTGCTTTAGGTGGTGGTAGGCCTTTGTTCCCTACCGGTGATGGGTACATCAACCTGGAGTTGATCGACCTTAAGAAATATGACACGGGTATTGTTCTACTAAAATATAGACCTAGGTCACTTAGCTAGCGTTTCTATTATCGAGAAAGTAGTGGGCATTTACTATCAACATCCTTAAGTTTGCAAAAGAACTTTGAAAGCATATCAACTGGTTCTTGAAAATATTGTTGATGCATATGGAAAAGTTCATTCTTTTTCATCCTTCTATAAAATGTTATTAATGTTAGTTCGTATTCTATCCATTTTGATGTTTACCCTAGTTGCCTGCGGCGGTCTGCAAAAGAAGCTGGATTCGGAACTCGTGGTGGATGTGGGCCTTCTTGACAGTGCCTACGGCAGTCCATATCTTTCTCTTGACTCGGTGACGATCTTTAGAAACGATTCGTTGTTAACCGTATGGCTCCCGCAGAACAATCAGCGTGACACCTTACTGGTGTATCCAAACGCGGCTCAATATAATTTTAAGTTTAAAAATGTACTGGGCAACGTGGTAGAGAAATCGGTATCGGCGGAAAATTCACAAAGAAAGAACACAACGCTTTTTCTTGACTCAACCGACTATCGTAAACATCTTGATGAAAGCTGGATCGCTAAACTAAAAGATACTGAAACTATAAAATTTGTCTTCAACCTACAAGGATGTTTTAATGCGGGTAAAGATTCGGTACTGCTAAGCCGGAATGAGGGGGCATACTTTTTACAATATGGCAAGGAAGAACGCAAGCTCAACAAGGAAGATATTGAGTACTTAACCAAGTTTGAATGTGAACTTCCCCTGCTTCCTGACCAAGGTTTCTGCACTTTTACGGAAACGTATACCATGACATACGGCTCCTTAAAAAAGGAATATGTAGATAGCGATTGCTGCTGGAACGGGACTCAACGTTTCTTCACATACTTTGGTTTTAAGCGACAAAACTGATAAGCGTGACACGGTAAGATTTGCAACCAATAACCTTGACAAAATAAACCTCCAAAATTTATCCTGGTGTTAGATAAGGTACATATGCTTATATGTTCATTCTTTTAAAATCTCCCAATACCCTCCAAAAGTTGCTCTTCCTCCTCTTTGAATATATCCTTTGCTTTTTAAAACATTTAATATTTTCTGTACGGCGGATTCGTTTATGTTCAAAATTGCACTTAACTCTTTTCGGCCGATTGATCTTTTTGCCTTTATTAAAGTCAAAGCTTCTCTTTGCCTATCAGTTAATACATCAATATTACCACCAGTTTGACCACCAGTTTGACCACCAGTTTGACCACCTTGAATCTCTTTTGCAGACAACCAAAATTCCACTTTTGTAAAATTGGTACCTTGTTCAAAAATTGGAGCGGTATCGGTATAATGTTTCCAGCCTTCTTCCATTTTATCAAATCCGTATCCGGCATTCTCAGCTAGATTGACTATTCGAAACAGTCAAATGACGGGATGATTTTTGGCATTCTGGAAGCGAACGATGGAAGTATTTGGTTTGGCACATTAAACGGGGTGTATCGTTATGATGGTTAAAACTGTAGATGAGCAGATCGAACTTTTGCAAGATAGGACATCGAATAGTTCTGATTTAATTCACTTGTCGTTTAAAGCTGCAGAACAAAAAATTCTGCTTGGTATTGAATGGCGTAGTATGATCTTCCGTAATGCACTTTAATTTATCAAAACCATTTTCGAGTTCTGCTGTCAAAGTTTGCTCGTCGTACTGCTGTATATCCAGTCCACTACACTTTGTTGGTCCGTTTGTTGAAAACGTACCAATGGTCATATAGCCGCTTACGCTCTGCCTTGCAATATCGAGGTACTTTGCTACCTGTTCTTTGGTTGTCAGAAAATGAAATGTTGCCCTGTCGTGCCAAATATCAAAAGCCGTTTCCGGCTCAAACTCGGTAATGTCGCTGACTATCCAATTTACTTTTTCGGCTTTGTTGCCTAAGCGGGCTTTGGCTCTGTCCAATGCTTTGGCTGAAATATCTAAAACGGTTATATTTTCACAACCGTTGTCCAGCAGGTGATCCACCAATTTGCTGTCGCCACCACCAATATCAATAATGCGAGCCGTTTTATCTACGCCGAACGAATGAATAAAATCCAGTGAAGTTTTCGGTACTTCCTGTGTCCAGCTTACCTGTTCGGGGCTTTTTGTTTCATAAATCGTTTCCCAATGCTGTTTTTTATGTAATTCTTCCATATTGCTCATTATATGTTACCGGAATATCCTGTTTGCCCAACTTTAGTATATTGCCAAATGCCAGTGCGGCTTTGTGTACCTGTACTGTCCAGTCTTCTGCCGCATTGCCGTCTGCTCCGTCCGATATGTATTTGAGACTGAGGAAAGGGATATTTTCTTTCATTGCCACAAGAGCCAATGCGTAGGCTTCCATATCCACCACATTATAAATAGTAGTGGAATGTGCCATTTCAAAATTATCTCCCGTTCCGCAAACGGCTTCGGGTAGTCCGTCCATCTGCAAACCGTATTCAAGGATTGGAGGCAATCCCGATAAGGGCGTTTCGTACTGCTCATAGCCCAATCCTCTAACGTCCATATCCCGTTGTATGAATTTGGTGCAGCAGACGATGTCGCCTTTTTTGTAATGGTTGCTCCCGGCAGAACCTAAATTGACAATCAATTTCGGTTTTTCCTGCTGTATGGCTTTCATCAGGTTATAGGCTGCATTTACTTTGCCAATTCCGCATATCAGGTGCTTGTAATCCGTAAATACATCGGCTGCTTCAGATGCCAGTGCAAACGTAAACAGTACATCCTCAACAGGAAAGGTATATTTGGGGTTAATGGTAATCATCAATTCTTTTTAATGGATTAATATCCTACAAAGTTAAACTTTTAGTGCTAACTGTTCGGTCAACAATGTTACCAAAGCACCTGCGGGGAAAACACCTGACTGTCAATTCCGTTCTTTAATATTCCAATTTGTGCTCTATCTTTTCTCAACTACTTACGATAGGTCGACTGATCTATTTCAGTATTCCAGTAAGTAAATCTTGGAATTGGCGTAATCCCATACCGTTTTAAATTGCGATAAGAAGCGATACCCTAAATTCATCAGGTTCGGTTCGGTTATTGCCAGCTCTCTTCTGATAACCTGCGTGCCTTTCAGAGAAGAGAGTTCTACACCTTTTAATGTGAATTTATATTTTCCGTCGATGATCACATTCTTTATGGTCAATAATGTATCGCCGCCACTGTCAGTACCGGAAATTTGAACCGAACGGCGGCCTTTCAATATCTTACCGGATGGTTCATCCAATTGCAACAAGCCGTTCTGGCCTGTGTCAAATACCCCTAAAACATTGATCCCGTCTATCGATAGTCTGACCATCGGGTGATTCGGCAACTTTCTGTTCTCAAAATTGATAACAGCCAATACTTGTTCGCCCTTCAAAAAATCCTTGCATTGGTTACGTTCAGCAGAGCTTTTATAGAAGGTGACCTTTCTGTGGATATAGTCTAGCTTAAACAGATAGCCGGTAAAGAAATCATGGCCTATGTAGCCCAGGCAATCAGGTGTGATATAATTCTGTAGGAAATCATAGTTTCCGCTGCTGATATTCTCAAGATTTCGATAGATAACACCGTTCGTGAATCTGATTTCCCTAACGGTGTCGTTCGTATTGATCTTGAAATCATGCCCGCTGCCGGTGATACCGGTGCTCTTCGTTTTTTTGTTGGGGAGATCGATAAGGTTATCATTTAACGATATGGACGTTCTGTAGCCTGTATCGAACATAAACTTGCCACTTACACCGTTTACCGCTCCTGAGATGAACGGGTAGCCGTTTATAAGCGTGATGGGAAAAACGACTGAGTCGCCATGCAGCACAGGTGTTTTTTCAAAGACCTGCGCGCTCGCCCATGTCCCGAAATATGTTATCGATAGTATGATCGACAAATAGCTTAGTTGAATGCGTGTCATTACTGTATGTTAATAATTGATCAATGGGCAAGTCCTTTAAAAATCCGGAAAGAACGTTCATAGCTAAAGATGATACAACAGTATCCGGCTTAAGGGGTTGGGTCTGTTTTAGATGCCAGCCGTCTTCTGATGATACTGATAAACTCAGGAGAGACACCTATGTAGGATGCAATGTGATATTGCGGAACTCGCGACGGAACAGTTGGATGCAGGGTAACGAATTCAACATATCGTTCCATCGCTGACTTACCGATTGCACTTACCAGCCTGTTCTGGATCGTACATAGATTTCGCTGAACAAGCATCCGGAAAACATGCTCGAATTTCGGTATCTCATGAAGGAGCCTTTCCTTGCTCCGGCGACTAAGCATCAGAAGCTCTGTCTTTTCAAGCGCTTCGATGAAAAACGTTGACGGCTTTCGCTCATGAAACGAAGCGATGTCACTTATCCACCAATCCTCAACCGCAAAAGAGAGAATGATTTCACAGCCATTAAAATCTACGTGGTAGATTCTTGCACATCCTTTAACGATATAACCCTCGAATTGACATATATCGCCGGCTCGCAACAGAACGGTCTTGCGCGGAACCATTTTTCGCTCTAATAAGCTGGTGAAAGTTTCTTTTTCATCATCCGTCAATGTGATGTACCTGCTGACATTAAGAAGTATATTTTCGAACATCGCGATCGGATTGAATATGTTAAGTCTTACAATTTTTACCCATTGTTCAGAAATTGGGAATGGCCTTACAAATCTTGTAAACTATTATTTTAATCTGCTTACCATATGGTAAAAAATGAAATTGACCGGCTTTTTTTTCGGGGAACACTGCCGTTGCAGGATAGAGGCACTTAATATGGCCGGTCGCTCTTTCAGGACGGGTAGCTGATCAAGGTCCTTCACGTTTGCCCGTGCAAAAACAAATTCGGTGTTAAATTTAAGTTCCTTCGGAATTCTAATGGTGATGTACTGGTTTTCCTCTTGAATAACTTATTGAGCGACTGCGGGTGTTTGAACCCTAGCTGGTAAGCGATCTCCGAGACCGTCAGATCCGTGACGGACAGATACTCTTTGGCTCTGTCAATCAGCTTCTCCTGTATATGATACTGTGCCCCCTGACCGGTTATCGACCGGAGCAGATCGCTGAAATAATGCGGCGAAAGGTTAAGGCAGGCAGCTATATACTCGACTGTGGGTATACCGGATTTTAAGGCGAGCTTTTTGTCGAAGTAATTATTCATGATTAGGTCTAACTTAGTGATCACGGCATGATTGACCGTTTTACGTGTGACGAACTGTCGCTCATAAAACCGGTTGCTGTAACTCAGCAGCAATTCTATTTGTGCGATGATGACCTCCTGTGAGTGTTCATCCAGATGCTGATACTCCTCTTCGATCTTTAAAAAAATCTCTGCGATGTACTTCTCTTCCTTTTCCGAAAGGTGAAGCGCTTCACTGGATACGTAGGAGAAGAATCCGTAGTTTTTGATCTTGGTAGCCAACGGGAAGCTATATAGAAAATCCTGGTGAAAAAATAGCGCGTAACCGACATCTTCACCAACCTCGTAAACCGGCGGACCGTCCAGCGAAAGGATTTTTTTGGGCGCCAGGAAGGTCAGTATCCCTTTATCGTGATCGTATTGCTGCTGACCATACTGCATTTTACTTTTAACATTCCTTTTCAAAGCGATGCAGTAAAAATTCAAGGAAAAACGTTCCAAGACTGAATCGGCCGCCGCACGGACATCCGCTATCCGAACGACGCTGATCAAAGGGTGAAGCGGATCAGGTAAGGACAGCAGGCGATGTTTGTCGGATATGGTACTGATGATTTTCATTTAGGCCCCCCTATCATTTGTCGTCTGATCAGACGTGCATAGCAAAAGCAGACCAGGCCCGCGGACCTGGTCTGAAAGGTTTTTGTCGCAGGTTCTACCAGCGAAGTGTTTCCACAAAAAAGGAGCCGTTCTCCATTAAATTATCGAAAAACACCTGCTTGGTCTCTAGGCGGTTCCAGTCTCTTTGCAGTTCACAGCCAAACTGGGTAACGGAAGATAATTGAACGCCCGCCTGCTCCATCCGGCGCAGGGCAACCTCGTGCGCAATAGTCGAGGTTCCGCCTATCGCATCGACAATGGTGTACACCTCATAACCTTCTTTAAGAAGATCCAGCGCCGGAAAGCACAGACAAACCTCCGTCCATAATGCGCAAATAACGAGCTTCTTTTTGCCGAGGGATTTTACAGCTTCCTGAAATTCCTTGTCCTCCCAGGAATTGACCGTCGTGCGGTCGATCTCCTGCACGTCGGGTAAGATCTCTTTAAGGTGCTTCACCGTCGGTTTGTTAATGCCGCTTTCCACATTAACTGTGGTCAGGATAATCGGCAGATTGAATCCTTTTGCAAGTTTCGTCACGGTGACGATGTTTTTGACCAATTGTTCATGGTCCATCGACCTTACGGAATTGACCTGAAGGGGTTGGTAGTCGATCAGGATCAATGCTGAATTTTCAGGTGTAATCAGATGATCGTTCTTCGGATCGCGGATGGGTGTAATACTGCTCATGGTATGAATAATTAAATGGTTAATAAATATTTGTTCAGTTCTGTGATCGCTGCGGTTTTTCCGCTGTTTGCATTGTTAAAGAAAGCCGGCCCGGCCAGATCGTTCTTCATATTTTTCATATTTCTTAAAACTTGAATTGTGCCTGATAACTCATAAAAAAACCGTCCCGGTGTGCATCGATGATATCATTGATGAAGGGCGACCATTCCGGTATGACCGGCAAGGCTGCGGGCGCGATGCTCCGGTAGCTTTGAGCGCCATAGACGATCGATCCTCCATATCTTCCGATCGACGCCGGGTCTGACACAAAATTGGCGATCTGAAAATTCCTGTCCATTTAACTACTTCAAGAAATCACCTGGATGAAAGGACTTTTGATGTAAACGATATGGCCTTCGATAAGGTCAAACATGGTTATCCCAGATTCTGATCTGATCTTCCTTAAAATACAACTGTTGCTTCTCGCCGTGGCGGACGAGATAAGGTTCTCCGTTCTATTGATTAATGTTACTGTCTGCGATGGCTGTCCAATGCTATTTTATTTCGGACCGCTGTCCAGCAACACGTAAAGTGCCGCGATCTTGCTATCATGGAATTGAACAGTGCCACGATCTTGCCATCATGGAATTGAACAATGTCCATCCCCGTGGCGACGGGCTGCTGCCCCGCCGGGCCCACGCCCCAAACCAGCCTGCCGATCCCGCTATTGATGATAACGGGGCTCTGTTTAGTGAACACGAAATTGGAAGGCAGTACCTTTTGTGTTGTGGAAACGCTTTCATTGATGGCGTCAAAGCCGGTCACCTGGTCCTCTACGTGATGTAGTATCGCTGACTCGCTGTATATCTTTTTAATGGCTTTCAGCCTGGCTGCCGGGTCCTTTTCGTTCCAGACCTGATCGAGGTTTTCTTCCATGATCCGGGATAGTTCATAGCGCATGATCAGTAAGTGTTGAATGTTAAACGAATTAGAAGTAAGCGGCATGCCGTTCGGTCCGGCATGCCGCTGCACGGCGGCTATTTCTCTGCCGGCACCGGTGTAGCCAGTAACTGCAGCTCCCATGCTAATGCCACTCCGCTGGCACCGCCATTCTCGAACAGCACACTGGCCAGTTGTCCTGCGGTCTCTGTACGTGCCCAGTCACGTTGCCATTCTGAAGCGACCGCCATCCAGTTAATTGGCGTAATGCCATGCTGCACCATACGGCGTATCGCCATATCATGCGCTTCCTTTGAGACAGCGCCGCAGGCATCGGTAACGACGAAAACATCATAGCCTTCGGCCACCGCCTGGATCGCCGGCATCGCCACGCAGACCTCCGTCCAAAGACCTGCGATGATCAGCTGTTTACGGCCGCTTGCGGCAACGATATCGGTAACAGCGGGATCCTGCCAGGTATTGATGAAGGTACGGTTGATCGGTTTCTGATCAGGAAAAAGCTCCTGCAGCTGTTTGATGATCAGTCCGCCGCGCTCCTCGATCACGGTGGTCAGGATGGTAGGTACCTTGAACACTTTAGCCGCTTTGGAAAGGCCGGTCACATTGTTGATGATGACCGCAGGGTCGTGGCTGTTCAGGTTGGTGAACTGAAAAGGCTGGTGATCGATCAGTACAAGGATACTGTCTTCCGGCCGTAACAGGGCGTCAAGGCCCTTTTTTTGAATGTTTGACATGATCTGATAGTATATGGTTATTTATCAATAGCTATTCTCATAGATTGCATAGACCTGGGTGTTTCCGGCCTGTAATGGCCAGTCAGTGAACTACGGGCGATGGTCCGCTGCCGGACAGTAAATTTGTTCGTTTTCACGTATGTCGCTTTTCCCGGTCGTTGCCACAAATCTACTTGTTTCGGCTAGCGTGAAAAGATGACATAGGCCTTTAAAAGTCGTAGATTTATGTCGACGTTTCCGATTCTGTCAACCGGGCTGCGCTCATCAAACCGTTATGCTCCGTTTTTGGTTCTGGTCAATGCTGCGGGTCTTTTAGGGTGATGAGCGACTGCGTGACTGCATATCAACACCCGCGGTTTCCCTTCGCCGAGGTCTGTCACGTGGAGACGCACATTTGGCGCCACTTTGATAAATTCTTTTCTGTTTCCCGGTTTTTCCTTAGCAGGCGTGTTTTTCATGATCTTATTTAATTTTGATGTTTAATAATAATGTCTGGTATATTCTGCCCCGTACCACGCAAATTTAAATGCGTCGTATTTGGAACGGAATAACCAGATCGCTGTTTTGTGTATCCCTATTGGGTGTCTGAATGGTTCTGCGAGTGAAGGCCCCGGTTCCTGCAGAATGAACGACGGATTATCCGGCTGGCCGGGCAAGGTAATATCGCCTGAGCCCCTTAGCGTCGTCATTTTTTTACCATATGGTAAATACTTCCTGTGAAATTATTATGATCTTTAGTATATGAAAGAACTCCTTGATTATTTACAGCAATTCGATACCCTGAATGAACAGCAGGCGGAAATGGTCACCAGCAAAGCCAAACTCGTCGAATTTCCCAAAGAGACCTACTTTTCCGAAGCCGGTAAAGTGCCGAAGCAGATTGGCTACATTTTGGAAGGCGTCCTGCGGTTCTGCTACTACGATAACAAAGGTCAGGAGGTCACCCACTATTTTGTCGGCGAGGGCCAGTTCATTACCGATTTTCCGAGGTTCGAGGCGCAGATCATTTCGGCTGAATATATACAGACCGTCACCGATTGCAAACTGCTCGTGTTCACGAAGGAGGACTGGGATTATCTGCTGGCGACGATCATAACCTGGAGCAACATAGAGACCAAAATGGTCAAAAAATGCTTGAACGAATCGTTGTCGAGACGCAGTCCGATGGTCTCCAACGACGCTACGGAGCGTTATCTGTCATTCCTGGAAAGCTTTCCCGCTCTGGTCACCCGCATACCGCTGGCCTACGTTGCTTCCTATGTCGGCGTCACGCAGCAATCGCTTAGCAGGATCAGAAAAAATCTGCGTTAGCTCATTTTTTACCATATGATAAACAGTTTTGAACGCCAGATCCCAATATTTGTATCGATATCTAAGCGTTAATAAAAATGAGTAAAAAAGTCGTACTGATCACAGGGACCAACAGCGGGTTCGGCTGGCTGACCGCTCAAAGTGTCGCAGCTCTGGGGCATAAGGTCTATGCCACCATGAGAGATACAGCAAGCAAAAATGCAGCACAGGCACAGGCCCTGTCTCAGGTGGAGAACATTACCGTGGTAGACCTGGAGGTAACCGATGAAGCGAGTATCAAAAAAGCTTTCGACAGCATCATTGCCATAGAAGGAAAGGTTGATGTTCTGGTGAACAATGCAGGTGCAAGCATGTTCGGCGTGGGTGAAACCTCCACAGCTGCCGATCTACAGCGTATGCTGGACATTAACGTTATCGGTCCATGGCGACTGATGAAGCTCGCTCTGCCCGGAATGCGTGAGCGGTCAGAGGGTCTGATCATCAACGTGACTAGCGGTTTTGGCCGGGTCAGCTTCCCGTTCTTCACCATGTACTGCGCCTCGAAGTTCGGTCTGGAAGGGCTGTGCGAGGGTCTTTATTATGAGCTCAGGCCGTTAGGCGTTGATGCGGTCATTCTTGAACCGGGTGGCTTTCCCACTGAAATGGGTTCAAAAGTGCAGACAGGTGCCGATACCGCTGTCGCCGAAGGGTATAGAGCGCTTGAAGAATATCCAGGAAAGATCTTCGCAGCTATCGGCCAGCTTTTTGAGACGCATAAGCCGGATCCGCAGTACATCGCCGACGCCGTAGTTAAACTGATCGGCATGCCGAAAGGTGAACGACCGGTAAGGACAGTGGTCGACCCAACCACAGGACAGTTCATCAGTGCCATCAATGAAGGCACGCAGATCGAATTTAATAAGACCATGGAAGCCTATGGTCTTAGGGAGCTTTTAGCTTAAACGTCTTACCCCTCCTCAGGCTTTATGCCGCCCTGATCCCCCGGTGTCCCTCTGATAAGAAGGACATCGGTTGATTTCATAATTCTCCAAACCAACTGATTTACTTCAGATCCTTAACCGGATCACTCAACAATAATGCTTTGTGCTTTGAACCGAATCACCAAATAATTGGGTTGTTTCGCAAAATGCATCTCTTTTTTTGTAATGCAATTTTACCTTGTCAATAATGACTAGGTCTGCTTGGATGCTGCAATTTAACTACGAGGCCAGCCAAGCGAGTAGATCTGAGGCTTTTACCTTGCTTACAACTATCCGTTCAGGAGTTTCGACACTCAACTTGACGATGAGCCTTCGATTAAAGAAGTGCTCGGCCATCTGGACGGCGGCACGGTTGATGATAAATTGCCGATTGGCACGAAAAAACAGAGACGGGTCCAGTATAGACTCCAGCTCGTCCAACACTTCTTGGATCAGGTACGTTTCACCTCTTTGGGTATAGGCATGTACAATGCCTCCAACCGAGTAGACAAATGCGATGTCTTTGGTGGATATGGGAATGATTTTCTCGTTTTTGAAGACCAGTAGACTAGACTTGTAGGCAGGATGCACCAGTTGTTTAAGGAGGGTTTCCAATCCGGGCGGGATAGTCTGCACTCGGCCCCCCATCAACTGCCGCATCTGCTCATATTTGCGTAGGCCCCTGGCTAGTTTATCTTCATCGATGGGCTTTAGCAAATAGTCGATACCATTGGCCTCGAAGGCCTGTATGGCGTATTGATCGTAGGCGGTACAGAAAATAACCGGACAGGGAGGCTGGACGGTGCGGAAGATCTCGAAGCTCAATCCATCGGAAAGTTGGATATCCGAAAGGATGAGTTCCGGTGTAGACTGATTACCCAGCCATTGGATAGCAGCTTTTACGGATGGGACGATGCCTGTGACATGCAAATCGTCACCGAGTCGCTCTATCATTGCTTTCAAGGCCTTGGCCGTTTTAGTTTCGTCTTCGATGATCAGGATGTTCATAGCGGGTCATTTAACAGAGGAACGGATACGGTGAATGCGTGAGCGGTTTTCAACACCTCGATTTCTTGACCAGCTAGCAGGCGGTAGCGCTCGCGGATGTTGTCCAATCCGGTGCCCAGGCTGTCTCCCTGTGTAGGTTTCGGTTGCAGGGAGTTGCTGACGGTAAGCCGGTTGGTATCTGTGGCGTTGATTTGCAGGTGCAGGGGTACTTCGACATCGGCGACATTGTGCTTGACAGCGTTTTCGATGAGCACTTGCAAGGTCATGGGCGGTAGTTTCATGCCGAGGAATTGCTCAGTGATGTCGATATCTACGAACAAAGCGTGCTCAAACCGTTCCTGAAGGATATATAGGTAGGACCGGGCGAAATCAAGCTCTGCACGGAGGTATACAAGATCGGCCATGCGGTTATTCAGCAGGTAGCGGTATACGTCAGCGAGGCGTTGGATAAATTGGCGCGGTGCGCGTTCATTGATCATACTTTGAAGTGTGCCCAACGAGTTGAACAGGAAATGTGGACTCACCTGTTCCTGCAAGAGACTGAGCCGCGCTTGCAGGTTTTCTTTTTTCAGCCGTTCGTTTTCTAACCTAGACCGTTGGGTCACTTCCGCCATTCGTAACAAGTAGACGATATAATACAGGAACCCGCCTAATACCATCCCCCGCATCAGGAGTAAAAAATATACGACGCGCATGCCTCGTGGTAGTGCTGCTACCCGTCCGCGGATTTCACCGATATCCTGAATGCTATAAAAAACAACTAACGAAATACACATGCATGCTGCAATGGCAATAGCGGCTTTCCACCCGTGCCACCGTGGCTTATCTAGCTGTATGACACTTTGTATCACTAGCCAACTCAGGAATACGTTAACAAAAGAACCGGCAAAAGTGAGCAATGAGGAAGCTGTTTCTTCCCGGTAGCTGCGCAGCACGTAGCCTAGGAGTGCAATAAACAGAGAAATAATAGACCCGGTGAGGGGGTATAGTCGCTTCATGGTACAAAGGTACTGTTTTGGCAGACAGGAAAGTTTACCCGTGATAATCAAACGGACAAAAAGGCCGATGAACGGAAAGCTGTGAGGCTAATCCTATGTTCGGTAATGACCTGTTCATCTCGATATGTGGCCGTTTCATACCAAAGTGGTCTACTTCCTCGGGTCCGCAATGTCGAAACAACCATAACAGAAATATGAATATCATGAAGAAACTAATTATCCCCTTGACACTGGTACTGGGTACCATCGTCTCCGAAGTAAATGCACAGGTTGTTGTAGTAAGACGGCCGGTGCGCCGGGTGGTTGTAGCTCCGCTTCCGCCGGCAAGAATGACCGTGGTAAGGCCGTTGCCCCGTGTGATCGTAACCCCAAGGCCGGTAGTGGTAGCGCCGGCTCCGGTGATTATAACGCCAAAGCCGGTAATAGTAGCTCCCTTCCCTGTTCAGCCGCTGTCGTCAACAACGGTCGTCCGAAGGAAGACTGTCATTTACAAACCTTAATCATAGCATGCAAGAGTCATCTTACAGGATAGAAGCGGCCGGTGATTTGCTACGGATACAGTTTCCTCTCATCGGGCAATCTGTCCGTTTCATCATCATTTTATATTAAACATGTTTCGATTCCTTCGAGCTTTGCATCAATAAATAGTAATATCATATGAAAAAGAACGTCTTAAAATGGGTGTTAATATTGGTCGTCAGTGGCCTTACCACCGGTGCATTCGCACAATCGAAGCTCACCAATGAGCAGAAGGAAGAACTGTTGGCTAAGATGGAGCAATACCGGGCCGAATTGAATCTATCGGACCAACAGCAGGAGCAAGTGAAATCAATCAATGCCACATACTTCGAAGGACTGGCCGGGCTCAAGGCATCGAACAGTTCCAAATTGTCGAAGTTCAAAATGTATCGAACGCTTAGCGAAACGCGCGATGAGCAAATGAAGCAGGTGCTCGACGGGAATCAGTACAAACGCTACAAGGCGATGCAGAAAGAGATGAGGAGTGAATTAAAAAGTCGCAAAAAATCATGAACGCGAAGAGATATATCCGTTTAGCGCTACTGATAGTGCTGCCATTTTTTTTGTTTGGTGGATGTGCTGACGAAGCGCCCGATCCAGCTCCCCGTTACCCATGGGGAGATTGGATGGATTGGGAGCGCCTTGTCGACTGGGATACCCTGACAGTAGGCGGCCGTGCACGCACGTTCAATGTGCACCTGCCGCCCCAATATGAAGAAGGCGATACCCTGTTTCCACTGGTCATCGGGCTGCATGGCACAGGAGGCAGTGCAGTACAGTTTGACCGTCACTACCATCTCTCTGAGAAAGCCGACGAAGCGGGATTCGTAGCCGTTTATCCCAACGGCGTCAGGAGCGATGGCCGTCTCGGCATACGTACGTGGAATGCCGGATCGTGCTGCGATTTTGCGATGCGCGAGAATGTGGACGACGTGGAGTTCATCAGCGAGCTCATCGACAGATTGATCGAGACATACCGCATCGATGCCAAACGCATCTATGTGACCGGCATGTCCAACGGCGGAATGCTCGCCTACCGGCTGGCTGCGGAGATTCCTGAAAAGATTGCCGCCATAGCGCCCGTGAGCTGCACGATGGTGTTCGACCCTCCGGCCGAACAATCGCGTCCGCTGCCTATCATCCACCTGCACTCCGTGCTGGATGAGATTGTCCCCTATGAAGGCGGCACAAACTCGCTGGGGTACCATTTCGCACCGGTTGATTCGGTACTGAACGTATGGGCGAAACGGAACGGTTGCCTGCCGAACGCCCAGGTGGTTGTTGATAACGACCAATACACACAGATGCAGTGGGTGGATGAAACCGGCTCGCCGCTTATCATGCACTATGTCACCGCGGACGGCGGCCACTCATGGCCGGGAGGCGAGCAGGTACGGCCCGGTGCTGCACCGCCATCCGCTGCGATAGATGCAAACGATTTGCTATGGAATTTTTTTGAGCGTTTACGCATCCCATAATGTGCGATTTTGGTCTGAATCGTACGGGATACCAGAAGCGGAACAAAACTGCTTAATTTCAAAAGTTTTGATAGTACCTATAACTTCAGAAGCACTACTGGTTTCATAGTAATCGGGTAAAACCAATAGGTTTTTACATACTAGCAAGCAATGTCCCGTTCAACATTTTTATCTATCTTTGATTTGGTGTTGAATGGGCATGCTTTGTTTAATCTCATAGGCTATCGAAGTCATATTAGTTAAGTTACCTGATATTTAAAGAATTAGCTAAGAGTGGTTACTGATTACAAAAAATTCGACTTATTCGGGAAGACATTTATCCAAAAAGTGGACTTAAAGCCACCTTTTGAGTTTGCCTTTCCCGTGGCCGAGCAGGCTTGCTTCTTATATATGCTGAAAGGTGAGATGGAATACCAATCAGCAGATGATCAGTTGAAGATACCTACCCATCACTCCTTGTTGCTTAACTGCATCAACTCGGGCAAACAGATACATGATACCGGTTCGGATAGCGAAGGTGAGATCGTTATTGTCACTTTCCATCCGGATATACTGAAAAAAGTTTACGATAAAGAAATCCCACTAATCTTTAAGCCGGCTAATCGGGTAACTAATCAGTCCAGAAAGGCAATCAACAACGACTTTTTGATTCATAAATATATTGAAGGATTGCTCTTTTATTTTGAAAATCCATCGTTGGTCAATGATGAAATTTTGGTTTTGAAGCTAAAGGAAATCATACTTTTATTATCGCAAACGCAAGATGCGGAAACCATACAAGTCATCCTATCGCAACTTTTCTCGCCGGCAACCTATACCTTCAAGCAGATTATAGAAGCCAATCTATTTGAACAAGTCGGTGTAGAGGATCTGGCGCAAAAAGCCAATTTGAGCGTTTCTTCGTTTAAAAGGGAATTTAAAAAATTATACGACGATTCGCCTGCCAATTATATCCGAACGAAACGATTGGAACGGGCTGCCGAATTGCTTTCGGTTTCTAATGAACGGATTACAGACATTGCGTTTGATTGTGGATTCAATGACTTGGCAAACTTCACGAAAAGTTTTCACGACAGGTATAACGTTTCCCCCTCAAATTTCCGCCTAAAAATAAAAGAAGGTTGAGTAAGATACGGCTGTAACACCCCATTCCAGCCTAAAAGCTTACCTCGATTTTTGAACCAAATTGTCAAATAATTGGCCTAATCTACAAATTCATCCGGTTTCGGACGGTTTAATTTTGCACTATTAATAATTGTTAAATTTTAAAATTAAACTCATGGGACTATCACATTTAGGTATTTTTCATACGGTTATAGGTGTAGCAGCTATTATTGCCGCCATTGTATCTTTAATAAGAAGAGGTAAGATAGATCTCAGCCAATTGAGTGGCAAGATCTATTTTTATTTCACCTTAGTTACATCGTTAACAGCTTTAGGACTATCCAGTGTTAAAGGCGTCAATCCGGGGCATATTCTTGCACTGTTAATTGTTATATTGATTTCGGTGGCGTACTATCTTTACGCAAAAAGATCGGGAAACAATCGATCGCGTTTTATTGAGAATTTTTTTCTTACGTTCAGCTTTTTCCTGTCCCTGATTCCAACGGTTAATGAAACTTTTAACCGTATCCCGGTAGGTCATCCGTTGGCCAATGGACCGCAAGACCCATTAATCGGAAAAACTCTGCTCATCCTTTTTGTGCTGTTTGTGATCGGTTCTGTTTTGCAATTCAGGAAGCAAAAGAGCATAAATAAAGTGGTGTAAGCCTGAATTTTTTATTGACAAAACTTTAAAACAAGTGCTTTATTTAGTAGCACGATTAGATGAATTTATAGTCTATTCTTGTCGACCGAAAATTGAGAAACATCAAGCGAAGGGGAATTTCATTCGGTCTTCGCTTGATCGACTCATACAAGTTTGAGTTAACTTTGCAAAGTAAGTATATTTGTCTTCACCCATTCTCGGATACCAATTGTGGGTATCCTCCATTGATAATTAAATGTCTTTTCCATCGGCCAGGTTACTCCAGGATGCGTGAATACCATACGATATTTATTAAAAATATCATCTGGTCTTTGTTCTAAAGCTGAGGACAGGTGCGCCTTGCTCCAAAGAATACGCTCAAAAGTGGTATTGAAGACGGCTTCTACCTCTTCGGCAATTTGTGTAAAGGTTGCCGTTTCACCCGAAACAAATACAACTTCATTTACAATTTCCGGTTGATGAAATAGTACCTCAATGGTTAGTTTTCCAATATCCTCGCAACAGGTTAGGGTCAATGAATGGTTCCAATCTCCCAGTGCGTGGACCACCTTGTTCTCAAGGCTGATGACCCCGAAATCTTCGCGAAACAAGAAACTAGTGATCATGCCGGTAGATACAATTACCCATTGTGTTCGGTCTTGGGCTCGCAGAAGGTCCCTGACGTCAAGCTGCTCGTCAAAAACCGGCTGTGCGCTTCCTCTCCCGATCTGATCATAATCCGCTCCAAATTGCCAGGGCACGTAACGCCTGACACCGGCTTGTAGCACAGCTTCGGTAATTTTTATCTGCATACCTTTTCCGATTGAAAAACCACTGCAGCAGATTATGGTATCATAACGACCAAAAACCTCTGCCAATTCCGTCACCGCACTCGTAAGGAGGTCTACCGCCTCCAATTTTACATTTCGGAATTGTGTATGTTGTTTGAAATCTTGAATGACCGCTCCAGAGGGCCGTACCAATGCGGCAACGGTCAGATCTAGTTGGTATACATCTTGATAATCATGTAAGGCCTGCAACATGGATAGGCCAACTTCGCCCGTTCCGATTACTAAGAATGAATTTTTCATCTTTGATCTATTTACGTATTGAGAATTATTTCTGACGCAAAGTTATCCCGATAAAAAAGGTATTAAGGTGCAAGAAAACTGTTAATAACTGCAAAAATCCTAGGTCGTTCGATAAACAAGTGGAGTCGTTTTGGTAAGTTTCTTATAAAAGTTCACAAAATGGGGTGTTTCCTGAAAATTTAAACACCAAGCAATCTCTTTTACAGAGTAGTTTGTATGCTTTAAAAGTATATTGGCTTCTTCAATAATACGTTCATGAAGGATGTCCCGAGTTGTTTTCCCCGTTATCTTTTTAAGCGTTTGATTCAGGTGATCGACAGTTGTGTTGAGCAAACCAGCAAAATAGGCTGGTGTCTTACCCATTAATGGCTTTTGCAGGCTGATGTCTAAAAAGGTGTTTTCGACCAGTTTGAGGAAGCGTTCGTCAAGCGTATCCTCCATATAAAGAGAAGGAAAATTATTGCTTTTAATTGATTTCTGTATGTAATGGATGATATCAAACACACGGTTGCGGATCAGTTGTTCTTTAAAGAAATAATCTGAATCTTTCTCCTGTTCTATCTCCAACATTATTTGGGACAAAAACAGGTATTGCTCTTTGCTTAATGGTTGGGTGTAAATCTCTCGATCTTTAAAGACAGGCCAATTAGAGAGGTTCAGCTTGGCTGTTCCCCTCAGAAAGCTTCCGCTGCACACACAATAGTCACCAACGAAGTTTTCATCATCGGTCGAAAAGCTAGATCGTGTCATAGGCTCCGTAAAAACGATTGTATAACCAGAGATAGGAACTTCTACATTATTAGAATGGTATTTGGCCGTACCATTGAGCAGGGCAATCTTATAAAACGGCTTGCGCTGCAATCGTTCGCAGGCAGATAAATCTTTTTTAAGATCTTCCCAATGAAGAACATCGAAATGCCCTAAAAAGAATTGCTCATCGGGATAAGATCTATGAACATATTGATCATAAAAAATTTCAATCTCTCTATGCATCGTTTAAATATAAGAAATAACCGGTAGGTGCACAATAACTCAATTGCTTCGTACTTCTCCGGTGATAACTGTAACGAAATAGCTATGAGAGCCAATGTTCCTAATAATATAGACAAATGGCTTAAAGAAAAATTGGAATAAGGCCTTATTGATAGCTCTATGAAACGCCTTTCTTAACGGCCTGAATATTTCCAAAACCTTTACCACCAAGGCCTGTATAATTAGTATCCTTTTCCCGGTCTCCTTTGCCATTCACTTGAATAGCACTGCTAATATCCTCATTCCTACCACTCTGACCATATGTGATACTTACAACGGCGTATTTTTCGATAACTTAATCAGCTGTCTCATTTTCATACGTGAATGTAATCTGGTCGTCTGAATTTTTCAAGGCCTTACCTTCAATAGTTTTTCCATTATGTAATCTAATTGTGTCAACTTGGGCCAAAACGCCTAACGGTAAACCAAATAGAAAAAATAGTAAATGTGTTTTTTTTCAAGCTAAACTAAATTATTCCTTCTGCAATTCAAAATCTTAAAATGATCAACATGCAATAAGATAACAGAAAACCTACATCCAAGACCAAACCATCAAATGAAAGCTTAATCATCCCTAAAGAGGTAGTGATGAATCAGATATATTGAAACATGTCAACTAGGCAGAAGCTTACAATACGGCAAGCCGCAGTCTGTTTTAGAGGCAAACTTATGCTAGTTATCACCGTGAATTTGTTCATCTGTATCCAGCCGAACGACCTTTACCAATCTTATACTGATTATTGCATCATTAAAACAAAAAAATGATATGAATGTAAAAACAGTAAAGTATCGATCGCTAAAGGCCTGCACACTTGTAGCCGCGGGACTAGTTATGCTTAGCAGCTACACCGTGAATCCGCAAAAAGGAAGTGTATTCCATGAAATAAGGCCACTTCAAACCGATAGCGTATCCTTAGATGACTTATCCGGTTATTTCCGCTTTCCAAACCGAGTTGCGTATATCCGGTTTTTTGATCAGGACGGCCAATTTATAGCGCAGCAGGCATGGGATGGACGGACTTATCCCTTACAGCGTACGGGATCACTCACCTTCCAGTCGCGTGATGAAGCGTACCAAGTTGCATTTATCGGAGGCACTGACGGAAAAATTGATAAGGCCAAGATTCTTAACCGGGTAATGCTGGAAAAAGTTTTCTTCAACCCTACGCAATATGTTTCGCTTACCGCGGACCAACTTACGCCGCTCTTGGGGCGATATCGACTTCAGACTGACAACAATATGGAAATCAATGTAACAAGGCAGGGCAATAAACTTGCTGTAGAGCAACTATGGGATAACAAAACCATCGTGTTTGAAGCTTTCTCCCCTACGGATTTCCTTAATGAGGAGCTGTCCTTTCCACTGACATTCATCCTCGCAAATGGTACTGTTAAAGAACTTATCTGTTTTGAATCAGATCGTTGGGAAAGGATAGATCATGAATAAGCGGATGTTTAAATCGATGCTCTTGATTTGGCTGCTCATGCCAGTTACCTACCTGTTTGCCCAAAGTGTTGCTGACCCGAATTTTCGGTTTGAAACGGAGCACGCTCGATATAAAAATGGGAAAGGCCCCCTTGTTCGCTATGATGAGGGGCACAATAACCCTTTCACGCTGAAGGGGCAGTATGCTGCATTTGCCAAGGTACTGGAAGCGGATGGTTACCAATTGGAGACCAACCGACAAGCCATTACTGCAGAAACCTTGACGGATGCCCGTGTGTTTGTGACTGTCAATGCATTGCACGACCTGGACAATTGGGGTGCCCAGACAGGTAGCGCTTATACCGACGAAGAAGTGGAAACTTTATACGATTGGGTGCAGCGCGGCGGCTCGCTTTTCCTTATCACCGACCAGATGCCTGCTGCCGGGTCCGCCGGTAAGCTGGCTGCCCGCTTTGGCTTTGCCCTCATCAATGGTTTTGCACAGCGTAAGGATGGCCAGCCTGAAATCTTCTCTCGTAACAGAGGCAATCTCACGGGCAATCCGGTCACCGATGCAGCCGGTTTTGCAATAGACAGCATCCGCTTTTGGGTAGGAACGGGATTTGTTCCGCCACCGGACGCCATTATTGTTTCGTCGTTGGGCGAAGACTACGAAGTATCGCTTGCGTCTGATGGGTCCAAAATATCAGGTAAAGGTTTAGTAAACAGTGCTATTCTACAATGTGGGCGTGGGCGGGTATGTCTAATTGCCGATGCCGGTCCGTTTTACGCAATCTTAAGAGGGATCAAAAGTGAAAAACGAGGTATGAATCACCCTGATGCAATGCAGAACGCTCGGTTTCTTTTAAACATCCTTCATTGGCTGGATACACCATAAAGAGGCGATATCCCTGAAATCTGCTATATGATCTTTGTGCTGATGAAACTATTTTTGTACTTCAAGCGCCATCATTCTTCAAAATCCGGGAGAATAGCAATGGAGATTATTGAAAATAACTATGGGAACTGAAATGTCCTTTTATAAATTTATCATCTTGCTTTCGCTAATGTTTATCAATCTTTCTAGTGCTTATACCCAATCTCTCCGATTAGACACCACCCTTTCAGACGTATATCAGTTCCATATCAGGAAAGAAGATGAAGAGGGCTTTTTAACCACTTATTACGATGCCATAGACACCAAAGACAAGTCTAATCCCTTCGAAATCATCATTACCCAAACGAGTAGTAAATTAATGAACATGAACGGCGTAGCTGATGGCATTGAGAAAAACCTTAAGAATTATAATCCGGATAGCCGATTGATGCTCATCAAACAGGAAGAAAAGGGAGGTAAAAATCGTCGGCTTTATCAGTTCGCTGGCAAGAATACCACGATACTGATGCTGATGCAGGAAAGCAATGACTGGTTCGCTATGATAGAAGCTGAATTTCCGGATAATGAACTTAAAAAGATGTCTATCCAAAAATGGCAGGACATCTTTTGGAAAGCTGAATAGTGAATTTTTGAAGTGTTAATCCTTAAATTTATTTAAATAAAAGAAGTAGGCCTCGAACATCATAAAACAAGAAATTTAGTACTCCAATTATGAAATTTGACTAAAAATTGCATCTTTAAGGAAATACTCCAAAATGACTTATAACCCTAATACTTATGGTTCAAAAAAGACGAATATCGGATCTCATTATCTTATCAATCCGTATTTTACTAGCGCTTATTTTTATTTCATACGGAACGGGAAAATTGTCTGGCGGACAGTTTGGTAATTTGACCGAACAAGAACTGGCTACACCTATCAAGGATCTGAGTCTGTTTAAAATTGCCTGGTACTTGTTTGATCATCAGCCTTTCAAAATATTTATAGGCGTCTCTCAAATTATAGCCTCTCTGATGTTATTGTATAACAGAACGATGATCATAGGGGCACTGATGCTCGCCCCTATTGTTCTGAACATTTTGATTATTGATCTGACGATTATGCCTTACGGTCTCAAACTTGCATTTGCCTTCCGATTAACTGGCTATTTGTGTTATATCGGCCTTTTATTGTTTTATTATAAAAATCAACTAACGCCGGTCTGGAAAACTGTATCAAACATAAAACCCATGCGTTCTGAGAATCAAAAAGCGATTTCTTATTTACTTGTTATTTTATTTATTCCAGCCTTGGAACTTGCGCCAGGAGTATTGAAAATAATATACTTTGCTGTAACTCATCCTCAATCTTTTTGGAATGGTATTAAAGCACTCTTTTGAAATATACGTTGCGCTTTAAATTGGGTAGGCCTCATATTGGTCAATTGCCGAAAATTATTGCTGAATGCGGCTATATTTGAATACCCAACTTCATAAGCAATCTCCGTCATATTCAGGTCGGAGTCTTTGATCAATTCCATAGCTCGAATAATCCGCAACATTTTCACATGCTGAACAAAGGTAGTGCGGAGTTTTGTCTGAAATAATCTTGTCAAACTTCTCACGCTCATCCCCGATAGCTTTGCCGTCTCTTCTAAACTAAGGTTTTCATTTAACCGATTTCTCAAATTATCAATAATTGCATTGAGCCGCTGATCGTCAGTAGTGGGAAGCTGAATCGAAAATTTTTTAAGATTCTCTTTGGACAGCAGCTTCTTTAATGTTGTCATAAATTCAAACTCCCAGGAACCTTGATAATAATCGCCCTGCCATGTTTCGCTGAAAGCAAGCATTTCTGATAGTAGCTTACTCACCGGATAGATGCCCAACTCATCGTAAAAACCACTGGATCTTCCATCAGGAAAATAGATATTGATAATATATAGATCCTGTGTATTAAACATCAGGTTGTGGGGATAATTTTTCGGTATCCAGATGTAATGATTGGACGGAATATAGAAGTCCCTTTCGTTTGTTTGCAAGTAAGCAATTCCCCCATAAACCAATAACAACTGAGCCTTATCATGTTGATGTGAAGGCAAACGCTGCTCGGTTTGCTGTCGCATCACCAGAATAGTCTCAGGATTTTGGTCAACAGCATTTATCAGTTGGTTCAGAACCTCCATATGGCCAAATATAACAAATATTAGGCTAATTATATAAAACGATACTTTGCCGGCATGAATAGTTTTGCCTAGTAAATAAAGCAGCATCATTATGAAACAGAAAATCAAAAGTCCTGATCAAAACATTGAGCTTGCGGCACAAGATAAAATCGCTGATAATATAGAATCTCATTCGGCAGAAGAAATGGACGCGCTTTATCGCTACTGGCTGGCTTATTCTTATCCTTTTGTGCCTATGATCGATTTAACCATTATCTATGATGAAATAAGAAAAATGGTAAAGCATTGGCTCGTAAAGAAAAGAGAGCATAAAAACAGTTACAAAAATAAAATTCATGAAAACATATAGGTCGATCGCGATACTGGGAGTCGTACTAGGGCTGTCGGCATCATCGCTCCGTGCCCAAGATGCAGTAACTATTCAAGTAATGAGTTTGGAAGAAATATGGAAGCTTTCTGAAACAAATAACCGACAACTTAAACTATCAGCCTTAAATCTTCAGCAAAGCAAATTGGAAGAACTTGAGGCCAAAGATCACCTGCTACCGGAGCTTTCGGTAGGGGGAGATGTAAAACTCAATTCCAAATTCCTTATTTATGATGGTGGATTTTTCTCCTCCCCGAGGGATGTGCCTGTAAAAGGCTATGGCTACGGAGTGGGTTATAATTTGAACGTTAACATCTTTAATGGTGGTAAAGACAGAAGAAATATCAAGATAAAGCAAGAAGAAGAGGCGCGTCGGCAATATGAAGTTGACTTGCAAAAGTACAACGTAAAATACAATGTTGCCGTGGCCTATTTCGATCTGTATAAATTGTTACACTTTCGGGATTTTATGGCTGCTGAAATTATTGCGGAGCAAAAACAATTATCACTGATCGAAAGCTTGCACAAAAACGGCATTGTGCTAAAGAGTGATGTGCTGAGAACTTCGGTAAAATTGTCGCAACTTGAATTAAATCTATCGGATATTGAAAAGAAGATCGATATCGCAAAACAACGTCTGAACATTTTTATGGGACGTGATAGCGAAGAGGAATTGCAAATCTCCTATCAAAACAATGCTGAAATGGATAGCATCACAGATTTCGGTTTCGGGGCTTATATTGACATTGCACTCAACCAATCGCCGGACTACCGAATTGTCAAAAGCGACATCAACCAGAGCGAGTTAAATATCAAACAGGTAAAAGCTACCCTCTTGCCAAAAGTTTCCTTGTATTCTTATTACAATTATACCTATCCGCAGATTTCTTTTTACCCTTACTCGAATGATCTATGGGGATTTGGCCAAACAGGGATCAAAGTGCAATTTTCCATCGATAATTTATATAAAAGCAAACATTCCGTTGCTCGTGCCGGGATTGTAAATAATAAGGCAAAAGAAAAAGCCAAGATTAAAAAAGATGAAATTTCCCTTCAAGTAAAAGAAGCTTATCTGCAACGGCAACAGGCTTTGGAGAGCGTAGAAACCGCAGCGAAAAACATCATCGAAACAACCGAAACGGTTCGGGTCATACGGAACAGTTATCTCCATCAGGAATCACTCCTGACCGATCTTTTAGAGGCTGAAAACACCTTACTGGAAGCAAAATTTAGTTTAACAACCGCACAAACAAACGTAAAACTTAGCCGCATCCGACTACAGGCAATCGTAGGGATTCTTTAATATAAATATCATGAACAAAAATAAAACCGATAAACTGATCGTCCACCTAACGAAATGGTTTGGCATCGTCTTATTCATCGCGATCGTCATTTGGGGAGCCGTCTATTTCTTTAAGGGATACCGCTACGAACAGACGAATGATGCACAGGTGGATGCGTATCTGTCACCCATTAATGCAAAAGTAGGTGGCTATATCAGCAAGATTTATTATAAAGACAATCAGCAGGTTCAAAAAGGAGATACACTTGTGGTTATTGAACTTGATGAATATGGCCTAAAAAGAGATGCCGCATTGGCCGAACTAATGAGTTCGCATGCCAAATTACCTATTTTGACGGCGAATGAAGAAACACAAATCAAAAGCATTGAGGTTATAAGGGCACAATTGGCAGGAGCAAAAGCGAGGCTGAACCAGCAGCAAAGAGAATTTGACCGTTATAAAAATCTACTGGCGGATGAATCTACCACACAACAAAAATTCGATAATGTCAGCGCCTCTTTGGCGATCACACAAGCTGATTATAAGCAGACAAAGGCGTCCTTGCAGGTAGCCGAATCCAAGTTAGACGATCTCGGCGCGCAGCGTAAAGCGATAGAGGCAGAGATAAAAATCAAGGAAGCGCTACTTGAAAGACAGGAACTGGACATTAGATATACGGTAATCACGGCCCCTTTTGACGGACAAATCGGTAAAAAGACCATTCAGGAAGGGCAACTGATACAACCTGGTCAAACACTGGCATTCTTGGTCAACAGCGCAGAAGAAAAATGGGTGATCGCTAATTTCAAGGAAACGCAAGTGGGCAGCTTCAAGGTGGGACAAACCGTAACGGTAGAAGTGGATGCTTTTCCGAATGATAAGTTCAGTGGTCTTATCGAATCACTTTCGCCTACCACTGGTTCGCGTTATTCATTACTGCCACCGGACAATGCCACCGGCAATTTTGTCAAAATCATTCAACGCATCCCGGTACGTATCAAACTTACCGATACAGCTGAAAAATTAGCAAAACTCTCTGCCGGAATGAATGCCAATGTTTACGTTTTAAAAGATTAAGTATGCAAGCACATAAAATTCCGATTTTCAAACCTTGGGTTTCTGAATGGATGGCAAGATCCGTAATATTTGCCATTTTAATGACCTGCCTGTTCAGTTTCGCCTACTATAGCAGTCCCGTTTCGGCAATGGGTTTTTATGGTGTACAAGCTACAGATGTCCAATATGCCATGGTGCTTCTCTATGGTTCAACCGTAGCCTTTTTGGCGTTGGATTTTCGCATTGTGAAGTATTTTGCGCCGAGGAAATACTTGTTAATAGCGCTTGCTATCAATGCCCTCTGTTCCGTCATCTGTTTTCATTCCAAAGACTGGACACTGTTTGTGATCTGTCAGTTTGTACAAGGTATTACCTGCGCATTGATGTCCGGAATCGTCCTACAGCTCACCTTTCCAAGATTGCAGTCGACACGTGCACGGGTAATTGCCTATAGTCTGCTCTATGGAAGTATACAGATCGCCGTTCCGTTTTATTCCATCTATTCCGGTATAGTGCTTCATTTTTATAATTTCAACTGGCTATTTTATGGTCTCATTATCATACTCATCGTACTCACGCTGCTTGTATTGTTGACCATGAACAGCAAAGCACGGTTTACCAAAAAGATACCACTTTATCAGGTGGATTGGGTCGGTTATCTATTTTATGTTTCGTTTATTTTAATACTTGGCTATATCCTTGTTTACGGTCGGCAATTGGGCTGGTTTGATAGCCGTTTAATTGTTCTGCTTAGTCTGGGTAATTTAGCCATTCTTACCCTGTTTATCGTCAGAGCATCAAAGCTTAAACGTCCATTGATCAACCTGCAAATTTTTAAGGTAAAGAATTTCGTCATCGGGTTACTGTTGCTTTTTACGTTTTATATTTTCAAAGGAAGTACCGGACTTGCTTATGGTTATCTTGAAGTTGTTTTAGGCAATGATCCGCTCAGTACGATCCCTATTTGGCTAGCCGTCATTTCAGGAACTGTACTGAGTATGTTTATCGCCTCCCGGTTTATACTGATGGGGTTTAACCTGATAAGAATCATCATCGTAGGTTTTGGTTTTATGGCCTTGTATTATGCGTATATGCTTCTTTTTGTTTCTGTACAGGGTGAAACAATGGATTTAATGCTGCCTATGTTTATTTATGGTGTAGCCACAGGCGTTTTATTTGTCCCAATTGTTTCATTTACTGCATCTACAGCACCGCCAAAGATTGCGATCAATGCATCACTTGTAGGAATATTGGCGAGATTCACCGGGTTTACAATGAGCTTGGCGCTCAATAATGAACTTCAATTGTTTGCCAAATCGGCCGTTAGGGAAAAGATTCGGGAAACATTGACTGAAACGAATCCTCAATTACCTGTTACTTTACTGGATATTCAAAACCAATATATGAATGCGGGGAATGACGGGTATATCGCAAAAGGCGTTTCGGGCAGATATTTTAATCAATTTGTAGGACAACAAATATTGGCTCGTGCTACCCGGGATTATTATGATTTGATGCTGCTGGGTGTAGTATGCATTATTGTGATCCTCTTATTGTTTCCACAGATTCAACAGGTAATACTTAGATTAATGAAAGGAAATATACCGTATTAGCATGTTTAGAAAAAGATTGGAAGTTAGATCTTAATCGGAAATTCTGTTTTGATTTCGAGGTCTATGGTGAAAGAAGCCATACTGGTAAAGTGCTGAGATTGATATTTATCTTTCAGTTGAGGAGTAGAATCGGTCATGCATTCAGCGGTTTATTACACTAAACCGCTGAATGCATGAATAACACATTACTTCCGGTACCATAAATGTGAATCTTCTGCCGCTGCCCAAAATCCTTCAAAGTTGGCTTCAATTTCATTTGGATTTATCTTGCAGCTATCGATCGCTATAAAAAAGAAAAAATAATCCCAACTGATGGTGAATAGAATCGTTTTGTTTTGCGGATAAAGATAATAGTGTTTAAACCCGATTTGATTGATAAAGGATGTTTCATCCAAAGCAACTATGTCCAGCTCTTTGGTTTCATCATAAAATTCGTCTGTCACCACAATTTGGGAGCAATCATACTTTTTTAAAAGCTTATAAATTTGCTGCTTCGTAAATACATCAAACGCCCCTTCGGTAGGATGAAAGATCCCTTCACCTTCAGTATAGTCTTTCAGTATTTGAAGTGCCTTTGGTGTTTGAAACTCTTGCCTCAAGGCACCAACCGAAGTCATCAATGCTCTATTAAGCTCTTTATAGTC
The DNA here is from genome assembly GCF_008245145.1 of Olivibacter sp. LS-1. Lineage (GTDB taxonomy): Bacteria > Bacteroidota > Bacteroidia > Sphingobacteriales > Sphingobacteriaceae > Olivibacter > Olivibacter oleidegradans. The sequence goes on from NZ_CP041643.1 coordinate 337,097, forward strand.
AGCTAGGCTTGTTTTATTCAAGATTTGTTTCCATGTCACGGGCTTGCCTCCATGGCATATTTCTTTGTCGGATGGATAACTTTCGTCATTGGCATAAATGACGCGTGTTTTGCTTGGACGAAGGCGATTTAGAATTGGATTTTGCTGTTGTGCTTCTTCTAAGGAAAGAACCTTTTTAGATGCTTTACTACGGCTGGACACCTCCGCATTATTCAGCTTAAAGAAAGGTATTAAACCGATATAGACCGCATCAAAATAGGAGGAGAAATGCTGCAACAATGGCTTGTTCTCCTCGGGGTATAAAAAATTTTCTGTAAAAATATCCATGATTATCAGTCATCTAATTTATTAATTTTTTAGCCTTTTTCGCGGAGATGAGTTGAACTGCAAGCTCAGTACCACCTTATCGGATTAAAACCGGTTTTTCGCTAATTCCCAGCCGCTTAAACACGGCAATACCTGTGAATATCAACCTTCTTCTTCTTCTGTATTCTTGATTTTCATAAGTAATGTATATGCGTTTTTGAGCACTACCTTAGATGCCGACGTAATCTCATTACTCTCTATTTGCCGGTGTTTATCATTCAGCATTCCTGGCTTTACCTCCACCATCCGGAATTCTCCGGTGTTTTGGGCCACAAATACATAATGTTTGTTCTCCCACCTGACAACCGCATCCTCCGGTACGGTAAGTGCCGGCATATCCTTGATTGAAACTTCGGCATTCATGAACATGCCGGGCACAAGCGAGGTGTCATATTTTTTGAAATGGCAGTGTACCTCTGCCATGCGATTGGCATCAAGTGTTTTATTGATCAGGATGACTTCGGCATCAAATCTTCGATCCGGTTCACTATTGGAATAGGCGGCTACTTGCTCGCCAACAGCCACGCTAGCTAAGTCTTTCTCAAATACGTTTAATACCAAATGGATATCGCGCGGATCTACCAGCTCAAATAGTACATCGGTTGGAGCAGTATATTTGCCAACCGTTACATTTACTTTGGACACAAAACCATTGATGGGCGATAATACCGCTACACTTTTAGATATATTGGATGCGTTCAGGTTATTGATATTGATACCGATCAGCTTTAGTTTTTCACCCAACGCATTCATTAAAATTCTTTGGCGTTCCATTTGGGCATTTGCCTGCTGGAAGACTTTATCGCTGCTTGCTTTACTGCTATTAAGTTCACGTTGACGAATAAACTCCTTTTCTGCCAACTCAAAGTCGGTCTTCGCCGTTAGGTAATCTTGCTGTAATTGAATAAACTGCATATCTTCCATGATGGCCAACACTTGTCCCTTGCTCACATGTGTTCCGGGTAACATCGCTGTGGATTTCAGATACCCTGCCATAGGAAAGCTCAGGCTAATAATATTCTGGGGCGGCACCTCTACTGCTCCTTGCAGTGTAAGCTTGCCACTTACGCTGCCCGACTCAGGGTTGCCGACTTCGATGCCGACGCTTTTTAGCTGCTGCGAAGTGAGTCGTACAGTTTCAGTAATAGGACTGATCGTACTGTCTTTTTGGCTAGTCGATTCCGTCTCTTGCTTATTTTGATTGCTGCATGCCGCCAGAAACCAAAGGCAGATGCAACTGTATATAAATGCTTTCATTTTAAATTATTGATCGTTTAATTTTTGTAATTGGATAACGGCCTGGTTATAACTGCCGAGCATATTGATGTATTCGTTTCTGATGGTGATGGCTTGATCTACCAAGATAACCCATTGTAGATAATCGATTTCTCCACCCTGAAACTGTTGGTCTGCCGTAGCAATGATCAAATCTGCATTGTTAAGTCCTTGATTTTCGTAATATGCGAGACTCTCCTCAAATTTCTGCACCTGAGCGCGGGCGTTCATAATTTCAGCATGTAATTGTAATTGAACTTGATCAGCTTTTTTTATTTGACTCTGCCATTGCAGCTTCGCTGCCGCTACTTTAGACGATTGCGCTTTGAAGAACAATGGAATGCTCACTCCCGCGCTGAAATAACTGAAGCGATCCCTACCGCTGAAAAAAACATCCTGCCCGTTCACATTCTGAACTCCTTGCAGACTCTGGTTGTTGTAACCTATTGTGAGATCTGGAAGAAGGCGGGCACGCTCTACCCGCCACCGGCTGCGGGCAGCTTCTTCCGCATGTCTGGCCAGCGCGGCCGCCGGAAGCTCATCGGTCACAACGGAATCATCTATTAATGATTGAGCAACAGCAACTTTCGACTGCGCGAGATCGGGAACGTACATCATACTATCCTGTAAATACAGATTAAACTGTTTGTTCACAATAGCAAGGTCTTTTTCAAGCATATTCAGCTGATTGGTAATTTGCTGCCTGTGGGATTGCGCTGCCGTTTTTTCCAGGATATTGGCCTCGCCGCTCTCAAAACGCTTCAGTGATTTGGCCTCGAATAATCGGTAGATACTATCTGCATAGAGCAGCAGCTGTTTCCGCTTATTCATTACAGCGTAATCGAAAAATGCAAACCTGACACTGGCTTTAAGCTCCTGCTCGCTCAACCTAGTCTGTGCACGTGAGGCTTCGAAGTTTGCCTGCAGCATCTTTTTCTGATTAGTATATACGGTGGGAAAGTTGAAAGATTGGCTCACGCCGATCCTATTGTCATTGTGTATGCTGTTAAATTTCCCGTAATCGCCGGACAATTGCGTCTTAGGCAGATCGAACCCGCTGTGCTGCAGTTCTTCAACGGCTTGTTGTTCCATGCGTGTACTCTGCAATTGCCTATTATTCCGTATTGCCATCTTCAACGCGCTGTCAAGGCTTATTTTTACCGGCTGCTCCTGTGCGGTAGCCGGATAAGCAAGGAACATAAATACAATGATCGCACTTAAACTTTTATTCATGTTGAGCTTAGCGGTTCTGTTAAAGAGCAGGTACAGTGAAGGCAGGACAAATAATGTTAACAGGGTGGCTGTTATAAGCCCTCCGATCACCACCGTGGCCAAAGGCCGCTGTACTTCCGCCCCGGCGCCATTGCTGAGTGCCATGGGTAGGAAACCGAGCGAAGCTACCGCCGCTGTCATCAGTACCGGACGTAACCTGTTACGGGTTCCGGTCATCACGAGCTGCTTCGGATCGCTTATTACGCCTTCTTTTTTTATTCGGTTAAATTCGGAAATCAGCACGATCCCATTCAGCACCGCTACGCCGAAGAGGGCAATAAATCCGACACCGGCAGAAATGCTGAAGGGCATGCCTCTTAAGGTTAGGGCAAATACTCCGCCGATGGCTGACAATGGTATGGCAGTATAGATCAGTGCGCCCTCTTTAAAGGACGAAAACGCAAAATATAGCATTACAAAAATGAGTAAAAGCGCAACCGGGACAGCGATGCTCAACCTGCTCTTAGCCTGTTGCAAATTTTCAAAAGCCCCCCCGTAGGTTATACTATAACCTGCATCTAACTTCATTTTAGCGCCAATCTTCTGCTGGAGTTCTTCAACAATGGTTTGTACGTCACGTCCCCGTACATTGAAGCCCACAATAATCCGCCTGCACGCATTTTCGCGTTGTATCTGATTTGGCCCTTCGATCTCCTGTATATCGGCCACCTGATAGAGCGGTACCTGAACCCCCATAGGGGTAGATACGGGCAGGTTACGGACATCTTCTATGCTTTTTCTCCCCTCGCTGCTAACTCTTACCACCAGATCAAAGCTTTTTTCACCTTCGTAAACCTTTCCAGCCTCGGCACCGGCAAAGGCTGCGTTGATGGTACGGTTTAGGCTTTCGATATCCATGCCGTATTTAGCGATCTCACTACGGTTGAAATCAATGACGATCTGAGGCATACCGGTCACTTTTTCAACATAAAGATCGGCTGTTCCATCCACCGTTCTTGCAATGGCGCCCAGCTGATCGGCATAGGTCGCTAGTTTCTCGAGGTCCTCACCGAAGATTTTACAAACAACGTCTTGTTTTGCGCCGGTCATGAGCTCATTGAACCGCATCTGAACGGGATACTGGAAGCCGGTGGTTACACCAGGCATAACTTCCTGTGCAGTCGCAGCCATTTTACCGGCAAGCTCCGGAAAAGTTTCCGCGCTGGTCCATTCTGATTTCGGCTTCAGCACAACAATCATGTCTCCCCCCTCAATAGGCATAGGATCGGTCGGGATTTCGGCGCTGCCGATTCTCGACACCACTTTTTCAACTTCGGGGTATTGCGCTTGCAACGTTTCGGCGATACGGTCAATGGCATCAATGGTGGTACTGAGGTTGGTGCCCACCAATAACCTGGTTTCGACGGCAAAATCGCCCTCTTCCAGTTGGGGTATAAACTCGCCGCCCATGCGCATGAACATAAACACAGACACACCGAACAATATAAACGCGAACATGACCAGCGACCGACGGATCGATAAAGCCTTCTCCAACATTTGCCGGTACCCATTTTCTATCCGTGTCATGATACGGTCGGATAGATTCGGCTTATGCGTTATCTTTTTACTGATGAACAGCGAACTTACCATCGGCACGTAGGTGAGCGAAAGGATAAAGGCTCCCAGAATGGCAAATGCCACGGTCTGAGCCATTGGCTTGAACATTTTTCCCTCTATCCCCGTAAGGGAAAGAATTGGTAAATATACAATCAGGATAATGATCTGACCGAAGACGGCCGCATTCATCATGCGTGATGCGGACTTGGTTACTTCGCGGTTCATCTCCTCTTGCGAAATACGAGTGACATCGTTATATTTTTTAGAAAAATGAAGATGGTGCAGAATTGCCTCAACGATAATGACGGCACCGTCTACAATGAGTCCAAAATCCAAGGCCCCCAAGCTCATCAAATTGCCACTTACACCGAAGGTATTCATCATGGTTATGGCAAAGAGCATGGATAAGGGAATAACAGAAGCTACAATTAATCCCGCCCGTAGATTCCCTAAAAAGAGTACCAGCACGAGCACGACGATCAATGCACCCTCAAGCAAGTTGTGCTCTACGGTGCCGATAGCGTTGTTAACCATCTTGGTGCGGTCAAGGAAAGGTTCGATCGCTAATCCCTCAGGAAGGGTCTTCTGTATCTCAGCGATCCGTTGCTTAACGTTGTTGATAATTTCGGAAGAGTTTCCGCCTTTGAGCATCATCACAATGCCGCCGGTTACTTCCCCTAAACCAGCCATGGTTAATGCTCCATAACGTATAGCTGAACCCAAACGGACTTCGGCTACATGGCTGATGAGTATGGGTTGCCCGCCATTACTCTTTACTACGATTTTATTGATGTCTTCAATTGATTTGGTAAGGCCAATGCTCCGAATATATAGAACGGAGGGGCCCTTTTCAATATAGGCCCCCCCGGTATTTTGGTTGTTTCTGCTCAGAGCGGTAAAGATATCGCTTATAGTTAGGTTGAGTGCCTTGAGCCTTGCCGGGTTTACCGAAACTTCATATTGCTTAAGTTCACCTCCGAAGGTGGAGACATCAGCTACGCCGGGTGTACCCAATAGCTGCCTTCTTACGAGCCAATCCTGTGTAGAGCGGAGGTCAGCCAAGGTGAATTTATCTTCATACCCTTTTTTGGGTTTTAACACATACTGATATATTTCGCCCAAACCGGTAGTTACCGGCGCAAGGGACGGAACATTGGCATTTTCGTTGATTTCTACCTGCGAAAGCCTTTCAGTAACCTGCTGGCGCGCCCAGTAAACATCGGTACCTTCGTCAAACACAATCGTGATAAGGGAAAGTCCGAATCGGGATATACTCCTGCTCTCCTGTATGCCCGGAACGTTACTGATTGCTAGTTCTATCGGAAATGTAATTAATCGTTCTACGTCCTCTGCACCAAGGGACGGGGCTGTGGTAATAATCTGGACCTGGTTGTTGGTTATATCCGGAACGGCATCGATGGGTAGTTGGGTGATCTGGTAGCCGCCATAAACTACCCACAGCAACATGAATATACCAATTGCCAGTTTATTTTTAACTGAAAACTGAATGATTTTATTTAACATGGAATTTGAAGTAAATACATGAAAACACATACCGGCCCCCTTACGGCGGACAGCGCTTTTGCAGGGAACATTCCCTGCATGTCATGATTAAATGTATTTACACTCTGGGAGGGCGAAAGAGCGAGTTCTGTTCGGGGCTGAAGTATACAACAAGCCGATCCCGTGCAAAGTCGAGATTAATCGGCCAGTATTCGGGCTTGATAGCAAATGATTTATCGAATGCTACGAAAAGGAAAACGGGAGTATGGATATCGAACTTTTTAAACGGCAGTTGCATATCCTTTTCGTCATCATCGTCGTTAAGGTCTTGCCCCCAATAGTGCATTGAAAGGTACTCGGTAAAACTAACCGTTGGTGAAAGCGTTTTATGTTCTATAAAATGCCTGTATAAACTTGGCAGCTTTGCCAGTTGATAGAGTGAGGTTGCCTCGCTTATCAATAGTATAAGCATTATATAGAGAAAAAACCTTTTCACGCAGCAAAAGTAAAGCTAAGTAATAACCTAAGCAACCCTATCTGAAATTAAAAAGGTAATTTTTTTATTATTGTCATCTATTTAATGGTTATTAATTGATTGCAAACTTTTCAACGGCTTTCGGATCGAAATTGTTAGTGTAACTAATTTTATGGATATTAGCCATACTTAGCCTACAAATCATTCAATGAAATGGATTACAAGAGAACGGCCCAAGATCGATAGAATAGCCTGCCCCTGGCTGATAAAGCGGTTTATCGACACCGGTGCGGAGATTGTTTTTGTCCCGGCCGAAGATGTGATCCGGGTGGCGGAACAGATAGGTGCCACACCCTTTGATATACCTGGTGTTGAATATAGCCATTATGAGGATAAATGCACTTTCGATTATTTCATCAAAAAATATGAGCTGAAAAATCCTGCGCTCGACAGGATCGCCAAAATAGTCCGTGGTGCAGATACTGACCGGCATGATTTTGCGCCACAGGCTGCAGGCCTGGAAGCGATTTTTGCCGGATTGGTTTATAATATAAAGGACGACCGTGAACTGTTAGAGCTGGGAATGATTATCTACGATGGTCTTTACAGCTGGGCACAGCATCTTTTCAGGCAACGGCATGGAGGTGATAGTCCGGTGGAACAACTACTTCTGCAAATCTACCAACGGTACCTGAAACAACGACGCAAAGAGCAGATGCCGGAATGGGTGGTTACTCTCAGGGAGCTGATCCAGGATCAGGTGGACACCAACATGAACCTGACCCTTCATCAGCTTTCCGATGAACTTGAACTCAGTCCTACTTACCTCTCCAGAGAGTTTTCAAAATATTTTGATAACGTTAATTTCGGTGAATATATCCGTAAAAAGCGTATCGAGAAAGCAATCGAATTGATGGCCGATCCGTCACTTAATCTTACGGAGATTGCTTACTTGACCGGCTTTTCGGACCAGAGCCATTTTACCCGGATTTTTAATAAACACATGGGCTCCAATCCCTCGGTGTATCGAAAAAAAATAATCAAAGGTAAAGGATATACAAAAGGGTAGATAATGTTCTATTTTTCGATGGCCCTGTTCATTATTCTTGCATAAATGTTAGCAAGATCGATGAAGTACCTAAAAGAAAAATCTTATACCCTCTTCTATAAGACCACTGTATCGGTTACACTGCTTCTGGCATATTCAGTCGGCGCAGCATCACAGGAGATTGATGCACCGGTAAAGGTGACTGCCTATGTCGGCGTTGTGCATCCGATTGTGACTTATGCATCGGGCGATTTCACACCAAATTTTAAAGATCGATATGTAGTAGGCATGCCAACCGGCATAAACATCCGCAGGGATGGGCATCTAGGCTTTTCCTTGGAGATGGTGCCTTATATCAGCGTACAGCACGGAAAGAGCAGGATGAGTAATTTCCTGTTTCATCCCGGCGCGCTTTTTCCGCTGGGCAAGGGCTTTACCTTTATCGGAAGGGCCGCCTTTGAGACGTCGGGCAGGTTCGGCTTCACACCGGTTCTGAGCAAGGTCATCACCAAGGGGCATTCGGGAAATCTATTTCTGGCAGTTCCGGTCCCGATCCGTTTCGGCAATGAACATACCGCCTCCGTGACTGCCGCTTTTCAGTTCGGGTTCATCTTTTAAACAGCAACTGCTATATGCCTTCTAGAATTTTTAGAAATAGTAATTTTGATCTTTTTAACTTTATTAAGCTAACTTCTCTTTGTCTATCGGCTAATACATTAATTTGACTACCAGTTTGACCACCTTGAGTTTCTCACCACCGCAACTTTACATCCAACACGAATGAAATGAAATTTCAGTTGCCTTATAGCGTATATTTATTCCATACATTTTATTGCCCTTTACCACACAAGCGGTTATCTGAATTGTTTATTCAGAAAACATCGATTATGAAAACATTCACTTTAACAATACCGGGCTTAGGCGACTTTAATGTTAAGCCGTCCGGCGAAGAGAATACGTTCATCTTAACGGAAGACATTGGCGATAGGTCATATGTAATAAACAAAGATACTGACGGTAATTGGTTCATGAAAACTTCAGAAGGCGCGACGACTACAGAAACTATGCTGAATCAAGACACCATTGGAAAGCTAATTGAAGATCGTATAGGCTAAACGGTCAGGTTCAATCACATTACGAGTAAAGCCGGAGTGGAAAATAAAGCAGCGATATCTGTTGCAATTTTTTATTCACCGTTTTCGGGTTCTGTATTCTTTTTTGTCATCTTATACTGGTGCAGCCGTTGCGCAGATTCGATTGAATGGGACTTATGGATATCTTTTTCATTTTCGGCTCTATCGGAAATGATCTGGTAATACTTATGCAATGTATCAAGTTCTTCCTCGCTCAGATCCTCAATATCTACAAGCCGGTTACTTGCTTTGCGACTAGCCGCTACCAGCTCGTTCAGTTTTAATTGAGTAGCTTTTGAATCTTTATTCTGGGTTTTCTGTATAAGAAAAACCATTAAAAAAGTAATGATGGTGGTGCTGGTGTTTATGACTAGCTGCCAGGTATCTGAAAATCCAAAAACAGGACCCGACGCAGCCCACCCAACAATAAATCCTAAAGCGATCCCGAATGCCCAGGAAGATCCCGTCCACTGGGTAATTTTATTTGCCGCCGCTTCAAACTTTTCACTAAACTTACTCATATTCTTCTATGTTGTTCCTATCCCTTGCATTTTTGATGTTCTTGACATCTACTATATCTAGTTGTTTTCTACTGGAACAATCAAATGCATCGTTTAGTTGAAGCTTTTTTTATTTCATAAACCTAGTGCCACGCAGTTTATTGATTTTCTCGAAGTTATCTTTGTGTTGGCAACGACAAATTGTTAGCCATTAGCTGTACAATAATTATTGCCCACGGTTTTCCATTTCAATCCCCAATGATGTAAATCCAAAATGATGGCTAAGAGTTCTCTCCCCTTTTCAGTCGTTGTGTAGCGAATCTGTGGCGGTGTGGTATCCGGAATATCGCTAGCAGTGATGAGTGATTCTTCTTTTAATTCTTTAAGCCTTTTGCCTAAGATCTGATCGGAAAGCGTGGGGAAGTTTTTTTTCAACGCGGTGAACTGAGCGATACCTTCATTGATACAATATAATAATTGCATTTTCCATCGCAGTGAAATACTGGCCAATACGTCATTTACGTCGCAGGCTTCTGCTAATGTCTGCCGATTTTCGCTGTTGGTCGATAGTTCTTTCCGGGGGGTTGCCATAGTGTAATCTTGATAATCTTTACTCACTTTGGGATGAGTTATTGTGTTGCCTAACACCTCACCATACTTTTGTAGTCTTCGTTTAATCATACAAATTTATTAAAAATGAAACCTCCGCGGTAGTACCGCTAACACAAAAGGTAAAAAAAAAAGGAGGTTTCATAAGGCAGTTAAGAAACAAAATATTTTAGAATGAAACAGTTTAAAAGCGTAGTATTACTACTATTATTGGTAAGCGTCCAGATCTTTGCGACGGCAAAAGCTCCCAAAAATAACCCGGTATTTGTACTCGTTCACGGCGCTTGGCATGGCGGATGGTGTTGGTCGGACGTAAAGCAAAACTTTATCGACAAGGGCTACAAAGTTTTTACACCAACACTTACCGGACTTGGTGAACGTAAACATTTGGTTAGCGAAAAGGTAAACCTGGATACGCATATTGACGATATTGTCCATCTGATAGAAATGGAAGATTTGCACGATGTTTACCTGGTTGGACATAGTTATGCCGGTGCTGTTATTGCGGGCGTTGCCGACCGTATTCCGGAACGATTATCGAAATTGATTTTTCTTGATGCGATGATTGTTGAAAATGGACAAAGCGCTATTTCTCTACAGCCCGACGGTGTGCAGCAACTACAATTAAAAAACATCAAGAGGAAGGAGAACTTCGAACCTTTTGATGTGGCATTATTTGGTGTTACCGATGCTGTTGTGGCTACTTCGGTTAAGAAAAGATTGACGCCTCAACCTTTTAATACGTTTGCTCAACCACTGAAACTAAAGCATAAATATGGGAATGGCCTACCGCTAGTCTATATCGCATGTACCCGCCCACAACTGCCTATAATGAAAGAAATGAGCGATAAGGTTCAGGCAGACAAAAACCTGAGTTGGCAACATATTGAACTTCGCACCGGCCATGACGCGATGATTACCGCTCCAAACGAATTGGCCGACGTTTTTGAGGGATTGATCAATTAGCTAACGTTGACGACAGGGGTGTAGGGGTACCAATCCAAAGGACGGCCAGTTGACTGAAAGGCGACAGTGAAAGCTTGACGTTGTATAAGGTTTGATGAAAGATTTCTAGCCGGAGAAGGGAGCTTGTAAATAGGTAAAATCATCAAGATATCAATATATTTGATCGCAGAAAGAAGCTTACATTTTAATTCGGGAGAATAGCGATGAAACAAGGTAGAATGATCATAATTACCGGTTCGCCGGGAACAGGTAAAAGTACAACGGCATCCATAGTGGCTAAGGAATCTACTTTATCAAAGTCGGTACACCTGCATACCGATGACTTCTATCACTATATCTGCAAGGGGGCAATACCGCCATTTCTACCGGAATCACAGGAACAGAACTTAATTGTTATTGAAGCCTTTTTGGAAGCTGCAAAACGTTTTGCACGTGGTGGATTTGATGTAGTTATTGATGGGATTGTTGGCCCGTGGTTCTTAGGCCCGTGGTTACAAGCGGTACAGGATAATTATGAAGTACATTACATTATTCTAAGAGCGACAAAAGAAGAAACGATGAAACGGGCAATCAATCGTTCCAAATTAGACGAGGAGACGAACACGGAGTTGGTGGAAAAGATGTGGGAGCAATTTAACAACTTAGAGCACTATGAATCAAATGTCATTGATACAACAGATCTATCCATCGAACAAAGTGTTGCGAGAATAAAAGCTGAGATTGAAGAAAAATCTTCTTTACTTATCCACTTGATGTAACCGTCCATGTACGAACAGCGTTTCAAATACGCTTATCGATAGTTTGTTACATTTGGAATCATTGCCGCACGATACATTCTCTTACATATCTTTTCCACAAGGAGAGGTCTTTCAACAAAGAAATTTGTAAACTTGTGCTCACGTAAATTTTATGAAACTACGCTATTCTGATATAAGGAAACATTTGCGTGTTAACAGATTAAATGGCTCCGCAGACAATGTTGCCACCCTAACCCACTATTTGCAAAATCAGGATCTAGAATCGAGCGCGACATATGAGCAATATGCGCACAGTTTTTACGAAGAACTTCAACGGAATGTCCCCGAATTCGGAGATATATCCATGCAGCACCTTAAGTCGATCAAGTGGGATATTCCTTTCCCCTCTCCTGACAGGCCAAAATTCACATTTATAGATCTTTTTGCGGGGATTGGAGGATTTCGATTGGCTTGTCAGAATCTTGGAGGAAAATGCGTGTTCACCAGCGAGTGGAACGAGAGTGCCAAAAGTACCTATGAAGCTAACTTTGCGGAAGTGCCTTTTGGAGATATCACCAAAGAATCAACAAAAGCCTTTATCCCAAAGCAATTTGATGTTTTATGTGCAGGATTTCCTTGCCAGGCTTTCTCCATTGCCGGAAAAAGAGGTGGTTTTGAAGATACGCGTGGAACGCTTTTTTTTGATGTTGCGGAGATTATCAAGCGACATCAGCCGAAGGCCTTCTTTTTGGAAAATGTAAAAGGGCTTAGAAATCACGATAAGGGGCGCACTTTAACTACGATATTGAACGTGTTGCGGAATGACCTAAACTATTTTGTTCCGGATCCGGAGATCGTCAATGCCAAAAATTTCGGAGTGCCACAGAACAGGGAACGCATTTTTATTGTGGGTTACCGCAAAGATTTGGGGATAGATCGCTTTGAATATCCTGAACCCTTGGATGAACCGGTAGCCATCGAGGATATTTTTGAAGAAGAGGAAGTCTCCGTGAAATATTACTTGTCAACGCAATACTTAAAGACGTTAAAAGAACATAAAGCCAGGCATGAAAGTAAGGGTAATGGCTTCGGATTTGAAATCATACCAAATGATGGCATTGCCAATGCGGTTGTTTGTGGAGGCATGGGAAGGGAACGAAATTTAATAATCGATAATAGACTAACGAATTTCACACCGGTTACAAAAATAAAAGGAGAAGTGAACCGAGAGGGAATCCGGAAAATGACTCCTCGCGAGTGGGCTCGTTTGCAGGGTTTTCCGGACACGTACAGAATCTGCGTATCCGATGTGCAGGCTTATAGGCAATTCGGAAACTCAGTTGCCGTGCCCGCAATTCAGGCCACAGCTGAGAAATTGCTGGAACAATTAAATTTGCAATAAAATGTGAATTTTAACCTCCTTTCAACTATTAATAATCATCAGAATTAGGAAAGTGCATTGGGTGGAGGGCCTCCTGCGGGTTTACCTTTACTTTCAGGTAGGGGCACATACTCTTCATTATCCATGGGTGGCAAATCGATACGCCCTTGTTTCCAGTCTTCTTTGGCCTGTTCAATCCTTTCTTTTCTACTGGAAACAAAATTCCACCAGATATACCGATCACCTAAGTGTTCACCGCCAAGCATCATCAACGTAGTATGTTCTTTGGCAATAATCACCGGATCAACACCCTTAGTAAATACCATGAGTTTTCCGGCGGTATAGATTACTCCATTTACTTCGACACTGCCCCTAACAATGTAAGCGCCTCTTTCGCTATGCCCGGTAGGCAGGCCAAAACGGACGCCCTGATCCAGTATAACGTGCACATAGAACAAGGGTGAGTGCGTTTTGACATTACTTTTCAATCCGTATGCATCGCCTGCAATCAAACGCATCCAAATACCTGTATCAGTAAATACGGGCAATTGTTCGGGCTTATAGTTGTCAAAGGTAGGATTGCTTTCTTCATCCTTCTCGGGAAGTGCTACCCATGTCTGTATCATTTCCAGTTCGCCTCCGTTCAGCATTGCGGGATCTTCGAAACGTTCGCTATGGGCAATGCCTTTTCCGGCAGTCATCCAATTTACTTCGCCCGGTTTTATCACTTGTTCTACGCCAAGACTATCTCGGTGGGTTACATTGCCGCTGAACAAATAACTTACCGTAGATAAACCAATATGCGGATGCGGCAACACATCCAGTTTATTGACCGTCGCTGCCGGAATATTTACCGGTCCGCCATGATCCATAAAAATAAACGGCCCAACCATTCTGCGAAGTTGATAGGGAAGAATACGTTTAACGGCAAAACCGGGAGCAATTTCGGCCTGTCTGGATTCTATAATGATATCAAGCATATGACATTACAACTAGTGAGACGTAAAGTTAAGGACATTAACGAAAGCACAAAATAACATAGGATAAGAAAATGCTATTAAAGGAGGTAAAATCCATTAGTAGCCATGTGATGGCTTTTAGGGGTCAGAACTTTCCTCCTGACCCTTAAAGTTATGGGATTAATCCGCTAGCTTTTTCTTAGTAAATCAAGCAGCTTTTTAGCTGCTTCTTCTGAAGACGCCGGGTTTTGTCCGGTAATTAGATTCCCATCCTGCACAGAGTAGCTCTTCCAGTCCTCCGTTTTACTATAGTTTCCACCAAGTTTTTTTAACTCATCTTCCACCAAATAAGGAACAACATCTGTTAATTGAACCGCTTCTTCTTCAGTGTTGGAAAAACCGGTAACTTTTTTTCCTTTTACCAGGGGATTTCCCTCTGCATCTTTCACAAACCGTAATACGCCAGGCGCATGACAAACGGCAGCAACCGGCTTACCTTCTTTCCAAAACGCTTCGATCAGTTTAATGGAACGCGCATCGTTGGTTAAATCCCAAAGCGGTCCGTGGCCTCCCGGATAGAATACCGCATCGTAATCTTTTTCATTCACATCACTTAATGGAATGCTATGTGCCAATTTTTCCTGCAGGGCCTTGTCTGCATCAAAACGTTTAGTGGCTTCCGTTTGGAAATCAGGAAGTGCACTTTTAGGATCTATCGGAGGTTGTCCCCCTTCGGGTGATGCGATCGTGACCTCTACGCCTGCATCGGCCAAAACGTAATAAGGAGCGGCAAACTCTTCCACCCAAAAACCTGTTTTTTCACCGGTATCTCCCAGTTGATCGTGAGAGGTAAGTACAATTAGTACTTTAAAAATTACTTTATCCATTTCTTTTAATTTTTATTGTCATAAAATGATAGTACAAAGTAGCGGATAAAAAACAGCATCATTAGGTGATATAGATCACATTTTAGAAAGCCGCTATTTTTAGTGAGCTAGGTCACATCATTTACTATGGTAAAGTCTGCTGAGCGTTTCTCTTGAAACTCCCAAATATGCTGCGATCAAATGTTTCGGAACAAGATTGTACAATTCAGGATATTGGTGCATTAGTTCCTCGTACCGACTACGGGCATCGTTATTTAATAGCGATAAAATTCTTTTTTGCAAACTGATATAACCTTTATTGGAACGCCATCTTAGAAAAGTTTCAATTTCGCGAATTTCTTTACAAGCCTTTTCCCTCTCTTCACTGTGGAGACAAAGCGTTTCTGCATCCGCAACGCAGTCAACGTTTACAGTAGCTCTTTCATTATTGTACAAAGCTTTATAGTCGGATGCCCACCAAGTTCGCATGGCAAATTGCAAAATGTGCATTTTTTGTTCGTCATTTACGAAAAACGTCTTCAAGCAGCCACTTAACACGAAATATTCGCAATCAACCTCGTCTCCCACATGAATAAGTTGTTGCCCTTTTTTGAAAGAAACTGGCTGGAAGAAAGAAAAAAAATAATCAAACTGTTCGTCACTCAACTGAATAGTTTTATGGATATGTTGCCGGAGCATTTCGTATGGCGTCATGCAAATGTATTTGTCTTATTAACAGGTAAGTCTTGATGATGCTATTGCCTACAGCACTATGTTACCTAACAACAAGCAATGGTAAGTATAAACAGTTATACAGCAATCTCCGAATTTATTAATTTTTTACAAAAGTTTTGGATATATGCGAATTGTTCGTAGCAATCCTGAGAAGAACTTCTGAAACTCAAACAGCAACCAGGTAAAAAAATCCTTGTTGACTCCGTTAGCCTACTTCCGGAGTTGATAACTGCAGGCTTATTGATGAATTAATTTGGTTGTCCGCCCGGTCATTGTAGGAAGAGGGCGCTCATTGCTAAATGCCGGCAGCCTCCAGGAAAACCTCAATTTAAAGCTGGTTGCTAAAAAATTTTTTAAATCCGGATATGTGACACTTCATTATTTGAAAAGTGACACTTAACTTTGGAGGCTGGCCACACAAACCCAGTTAAGTATTATAAACACTGAAACCTGAGGCAAACGACAAAAGAATTCTTATTTTCACCTATTATCAATATATTAGTTAAACCCTTTATGGAAGCTAAAGAAATTTTAAAAGCTCATGTCTCTAAGTTAGCTGCGTTATCAGATGAGCAGTTCGAATATTTCTTCTCGCATTTTAAAAAACTAATCTTTAAAAAAGGACAGGCTATTATTACTCAAGGCGATGTTGTTGACTGTGAATATTTTGTGGTTTCGGGTTGCTTAAAATCGTTCTATGTAAACGATGATCTGAAAATGTTCATTCTTCAGTTTGCCATGCCTACCTGGTGGACTTCGGATTACAATGCACTATATAACCAAACTAGCGCTACCATTAACGTAGATTGCATTACTGATGCAGAAGTGCTTTGTCTTAGCGATGAAGACCGGGAGAAATTATGTGCTGAGCTACATCAAGTAGGACATTTTTTTAGGTGGAGAACGAATAGAGGTTATGTTGCCACCCAGAATAGGCTGCTCTCTTTTATGAATAATAACGTAAAGTATAGGTATGAAGAGCTTTTAAAATTATATCCTGAGCTGTATAATACCGTTCCAAAAAACCTGATTGCAGCTTACTTGGGAGTCTCAAGAGAAACGCTTAGCCGACTATACCATACCTAAAGTGCTGTTGTCTAATTTCTCTATACTTTGTGAAGAATTAGACCATAGCTACCTACCAGCAATCATCAAACAAACCCGCGTACGACTTGTGGGCAATTACTTAACACGCTATCCTCCTAATTGGCGAGCCTGATATTCATTATAGATGTCCACCTCGGACACGAAATACATTCGATAGCAACGATTACTTACGATGGAGGAAGTTCGGAAGTGATCTAGATCACATAAAACTGAGGCTTATTTAAATGTGATGTAGATCACCTCTCCGACTCTAAAATACTAGCGTAATTTGTTCTGTATTTAAAACATAAACAATATGAAAACTCAGAAATTCAAAGTTATAACACCACAAAGCAACATAGACTGGGTGGGGAAAAAAGTAACGGGCGCACATAATGGAACCATTTCTATTAAAGAGGGCGAAATTATATTGAATGAGGGTAAACTTACTGGCGGTAAATTTATCATTGATACCAATTCTATAAAAATTCTGGATGTAACCGACCCTACACTTAACGCCCAATTCTTCGGTCACCTAGCTTCTGATGATTTTTTCTCATCCGAAAAATATCCTGAGGCGATTTTAGACATAACATCGGTTACGGACAGTCATGTTGAGGGAAACCTAACTATTAAAGGTATTACCCATCCCATTAGCTTTAATACGGTTGTTAATGTAAATGGCGATACATTAACCGCAACCGGCTTGATTATAGTGGACCGCACCAAATACGGAATGAAATTTCGTTCGGGAAATTTCTTTCAGAATCTAGGCGATACGCTTATCTACAACGAGTTTGAACTGAATATAAAGGTTACTGCAAAAGTTGCCTAAAGTTAAAATTACAATTATGCCGTACGTAAAAATCGAAGTTACTCGCGAAGGAGTTACAAGAGAACAAAAACAAAAGTTAATTAGTGGAATTACCTCCTTAATAACAGATATATTGAATAAAGATCCGCAATTAACTCATGTTGTGATACAGGAAATTGACCTGGATGACTGGGGATTTGCCGGAGAGCAGGTATCAATTTTAAGAGAAAAAGGTATTACTGCCGATAGAAAATAATAAAATGAAAAAGCAAACAATAATAGTAACTGGTGCTTCTTCAGGCATTGGTAAAGAAGTAGCTCGCCACTTTTTGGAAAAAGGCGATCATGTAGTGATCAATTCATCAACCGCTGAAAAACTCAGGGAAATTTATCACGAATTAGGTGCAGGTGAAAATCTTGCAATGATGGCAGGTAATGTAAGTGATCGAAAAACAGGGAAAAAACTCGCTGCTATAGCCCTCGACAGATTTGGTTCAGTGGATGTATTGATAAACAATGCTGGTATCTTCGAAACTAAACCCTTCCTACAAGTAGACGAGGCGTACTTGGATCGCTTTTTAAACACAAATTTAAAAGGGACTTTCTTTACAACCCAAGCGGTTATTCCGCAAATGCTTAAACAACGCAACGGCGTTGTGATCAACATTGGTACACCATTAGTAAATCATGCACTTGGCGGGCTGCCCATCTCTGCACAAATGGCATCCAAAGGAGCAATACATGCCCTTACAATACAGCTTGCAGCTGAGTTTGGGAAAAACAACATTAGGGTGAATACCATAGCACCCGGTACTATCCGCACACCGATGCACGGAAACAAAGCAGATGAAAGTGCGACCTTACACCTGCTAAATCGTGTAGGCGAGGTAGAAGATGTCGCTGAGATGGTTTATACAGTTGCTAAGAGCAATTTCATTAGCGGTGCTATCATTAATGTAGATGGCGGTATGGCCGCTGGCCATCACTTGAATTAAGTGGAAATATATTTTTATTATCTTTTGGTCTTATTTCTTTCAAGTACCCGAAGTACAAAATCAAAACACAATGGATAACAACAGGGACGAATTAGCGGCAATTACCTATGCGCTAGAAGATTTTTACCTTAAAGGTATTTACAAGGGTGATGTTGACAGGTTGCGTAAGGTATATCATCCTAACGCACTTGTATTAGGCGATGTAAATGGTGTACCTTATGCCAAAACGCTTGAACAATACCTAGATGGTGTCAAAAACCGCCAAAGCGTTAAAAACTCTGGGAAACCTTTTAAAGGAACCCTTATATCAATCGATATAATTAACTCTATTGCTGTCGTCAAGCTACACGTTAAGATGTATGATTTTAATTATGATGAATTTCTGTCCTTTCATCGAGTTAACGGGCAGTGGCTTATCGTGAATAAAATGTTAACCAATGTAATCAAATAATAATTATGGTGTTATGTGGTATAAAACAAAAGTATCTAAAATTATGGGTATACAATACCCAATACTACAAGGGCCGTTTGGCGGCAAGCTGTCATCTGTAGAACTGGTATCAACAGTATCCAATGCAGGAGGCCTCGGCGGTTATGGAGCGTACACGTTAAGTCCACAGGAGATAAACGAATTGATCCGCCGGATAAAGGCGGCTACTAATAAGCCATACAATATCAACCTGTGGGTATCTGATACAGACGCAGTAGATGATACGGTGTCAGATGAGCAATTTAAGCAATCGCAGCAAGTATTCAAACCTTATTTTGATGAGTTAGGGATAGACCTGCCAGAGAAACCAGCGCCCTTCAAAACTCGTTTTGAAAACCAGGTGGAAATAATTTTGCAACAACGTCCGCCTGTATTTAGCTTTATATTCGGTATCCCCTCTGCTACTGTTTTGGAACAATGCCATAAATTAAATATTGTGACAATTGGAACTGCAACCACACTGGATGAAGCTATCGCTTTAGAAACCGCCGGTGTCGATATGATCGTCGCGTCAGGATTCGAAGCTGGAGGGCATCGGCCTTCGTTTCTAGCATCAGCCGAGCAATCCACCGTTGGAACATTTGTATTGCTTCAGCTTATTAAAGAGAAGGTAAAAACACCAGTTATAGCCGCTGGTGGTATAGCTAACGCAAAAGGCGTTGCAGCAGCGTTGACGCTCGGTGCGGATGCGGTGCAAATTGGAACAGCTTTCTTGGCTACAGACGAATCGAATGCTACTACCTTTCACAAACAGATGTTGTTTTCTGATGCAGCCCGATATACCATGCTATCGAAAGCTTTTACCGGAAGATTAGGCCGAGGATTAATTAATCGTATCGCTCAGGACTTAATCCCTCAAGAAATGAATTTTTTGCCCTTTCCGTTGCAAACGCAATTTATGTCGCATATCCGGAAAGCCGCAATTGAACAAGAAAAGTGGGACATGATATTCTTTTGGGGCGGCCAGATAGCTCCTATCTTAAAACACACCAAAGCAAATGAGCTAATGCAAACAATAGTTAAAGAAACAACAGCATATCTTAAACAGCTAAAAGCTTAACATCATTAAAATGCAATCAAAATAATTAATTAAACGCGATTAGTATGCAAAATGAACAAGTTATTGTTGATTCAAGCTTTACAGCTATGATCAACGCACCGATTGAAAAAATTAACATTCCGGAATGGTGCTTTACGCTTCCTGAACATGAATATCAAGCGTGTTCGCCTGCCCACGTTACTTCGGGTGTTACCACGTCGCCAGACGGTAAAAGGATGTCTGTAAATGTTGAAGTTCTTGGAGGAAGCCTAATGGTTCAGCATTATATTGAAAAGGTATCAAAGCCATCGCATCTTATATTGGAATCCGTCTCTGACATATTTACACCTAGCGGACACATTAACATTCTTGTTCATTGGGAGATGAGCGTAAAAAAGATTGACGATAACACCTGCGAATTCACGAACCGAGTTATTTCAAAACCCACTGAGGAATTTATAAAAAGTATTGAAAAACAAGGGATTCCATTTGAATTATTCAAAAGCCAACGGCAGCCGGTATCGATTTATCACAATCAAAGCGAGACTCCTCTGTTCGCAAAAAGTATTGAACGATATGCTTTCAGAAATAATTAATATGGTTTGCAAAATTTGAAGGAAAATGAGAATTCAAACATACGAAGGCGACAATACCGCATTATTGTTTATTGATCCTTACAATGATTTTTTGTCAGAAGGGGGAAAAATTTGGCCGAGGGTTAAAGATGTCGCTGAAGATAACAACCTGTTAAATAATCTTCGTACTATTGTAAAAGCGGTCCGACAAGCTGATATCCCTGTGTTTATCGTGCCCCATAAACGGTGGGAATCCACTGACTATCAATACTGGAGGTACCCTAACCCGACGCAGCTGGCTATTATGGACCGCCATTCATTCGCAAAGGGTACTTGGGGAGGTGACTGGCACCCAGATTTTGCTCCCCAAGATGGAGATATTGTTGTTAAGGAGCATTGGGCGCAAAGTGGTTTTGCCAATACAGACTTAGACATGTTGCTAAAACAGCGAGGTATTAGTCACGTGATAGCTATTGGTTTGCTAGCCAATACCTGTGTCGAAGGCACCTGTCGATTTGCGATGGAATTAGGTTATCATGTAACCTTAGTAAAGGACGCCACCGCTGCCTTTACTAAGGAAATGATGCATGCAGCACATGTACTTAATGGGCCTACGTATGCCCATCTCATATTGACAACCGAAGAACTGGTAAAAGCACTGCCGAGAAAGCAATTATAGGCTGGCTACTTTACAGCCGCTGGCTTCCTTTGAACAACGGACGGGTCTTATTTAAAGGTAATACCAATACAATAATGAAACATGAAATAAGTTGTTGACTAAATTGGATTAAAGCGGATGACGGTTAGTAGGGAGCTGTTAGGACAAAAATTTTACAAAATTCCTTATTAACGTTAGCACCTCATCAAAATGGGTATCCAGCACATCGTGCCCTCCATCTAAAATATGAATTTGCGCGTTGGGCAGATCCTGCTTATAACAAGGCACTTCTTTCACAGAAAAGAAAATTTCATATTTTCCCCAAATGACAAGGGCCGGTGGTTGGTGTTCGCGAAAATAGGCCTGGTAAACAGGAAACATTTCTAGGTGGGTTTTGAAATCACAGTTTAACTCAAACTGCTTTTCAATATTACCCGGCCTCTTCAAAAACTCCCAGTCAAGCATCCAAAATTCCGGACTGACCCTCGATAATGTTTCTTTGGGAAGCCCACCGAAGTATTGGTTTTTTATACCTTCTACGCTTAAAAACTTAATGAGCTTTTTTTTCTTTTCAGCCGTTGGGTTGTACCAGTAGTCGATATACTCGTCCCATTCAGGTCCCATACCTTCTCGGTGCGCATTACCGCTCTGAACAATAATACCTGCAATCTTCTCCGGGTGATTGATGCATAGTTGAAGTCCAATCGGTGCGCCATAGTCATGAAGGTAAATAACGAACCTATTTAAATTTAAGGCCTCGGTTAATTTGCGTATCAACATAGATATATTTCCAAAGGTATAGTTAAATGTATCGGGTACGGGAAATTGACTGAATCCAAAGCCTGGATAATCTGGAGCTACAAGATGGTATTGATCGGACATGGCAATCATTAAATTTTTGAAAGCTACGGATGACGTCGGGAATCCATGTAATAGCAATAGGGATGGATATTTTCTATCGCCAGCCTCCCGGTAGAAAATATCAATTCCATCGATTTTGATGGTTCTGTTGTAGATTTGCCTCGACATGCCATTGTATTTAACTGAAATATACAGGCTTAACCCAAAGAGTTATACCGCAATCGTTTAGAAATAACATATGCATGTTATATTTGTTCTGAACGATTGGAAAGAAAGTCTGTATTGCATTTCTTAAACCAACTTAAGTTTCATGTGCTTTTCTGTTAGTAATTTTGTACTGTTAATTTAAAAATTTAGCTATGGCCATGAAATTAGTACAATTTCCGCAACTGTTTTTAAGGTTTGCTCTTGCTATGACGATGCTCTCAGCAGTTGCAGACAGACTAGGTTTTTGGGGAGATAATTCAGCCTGGGGAAACTGGCAGCGTTTTGAAGAATATACGGCAACGCTCACATTTTTTCTTCCTCCAACTTTAAGCAGATTTTCCGCTTATGCAGCCACTTTTTTGGAAATTGTGTTATCGCTATTACTGATTTTGGGCTTTAAATTAAAATGGACCGCTATTGCTACGGGAATTCTACTGTTGCTATTTGCGCTTTCAATGTCCGTTTCTTTGGGAATAAAAGCACCGCTCGATTATTCGGTATGGGTGGGTAGTGCAGCTGCTTTTCTATTAGCAGTTCAACAAAAACCCAACAATACCGGTAGCTCGTTATGATATGGATGTGACCACTATTGAATATCGCAATTAGTTTATTTCATCAAATAGGGGTACTTATCAAAGCCTGATATGTTGATTAAATTTCAATTGCTTAATTACCGGTCTGGCTGTTTTCCCGTTGATGTTTCCACAGCTCATCAAATAGCACACTACGTGCCTTCAAATCGACAAAATTACCTTCATCAACTATTCTTCCATTTTGCAGAATGTAAATATAATCGAAATATGGAAGTAAGTATAAGCGATGCAAACTGGAGATAAGTGCTTTTTCTTTAAATTCTTCAAAAAGATGTTGATAGATTTTAACCTCTGTTTTAGGGTCTATGCTGCTGGTGGGCTCGTCTAGCAAGACAATACTGCTTGATCGCGCCGCTAGTATACCTCGCGCAAGGGCCAGTCGTTGTTTTTGTCCTCCGCTAAGATTTACACCCTTTTCTTGAATGTGCGACTCCAAACCTTTGGGAAGGGTTTGTACGACTTCTGCAAAATGAGCAATTCGACAGACTTCCATCACTTCCTCATCAGAAAAGGGAAGCCCTAGGGTGATATTGTGCTTGATCGTGTTTTCAAATATTTCCGGCTCTTGCGGGAAGAGGGTGACAGCATCGGCCAAGCTAGCAGCATCAATTTGCTTACTTCCATCTAATCTAATACGTGTATCGGACTGATAGGTATATAAGCCCCTTAGTATGGCCATAAGCGTGCTTTTACCACTGCCGCTTTCTCCAATCAACGCAATCTTCTGCCCCCTTTGAATGGTAAGATGAATATCATGCAGGCTGTGCGCATTTTGACCGGAAGAATAGGTTTCGGTATGCGAGAAATTCAAACCCTGTACCTCAACCTGCTGCCATTCATTTGGTAGTGCTACCGTAGCCTCGGCCTGATGCTGTTGTTGATAAGCATCGCTAATATGACGGGAGGTTTCCACATCGGTATTAAATTGAACGATCTGCGTATATTGCCAAGCTACGTCATGAAAAACGCTCGTGAACTGGTTGACAAATCCCAGCAGGGCAACTAGATTACCGATTAAAAAGAGTTGACCAGGCTGGCCGTGCTGATAAATATATCCCAGTACGGTAACTACATAAATAAGCGCTACAAGCATATCGGCGATGAACCATTTGAATTCATTTACATGTACGGACGTCTTATAAGGAGGATAAACATCAGCTACTTTCCCCATTAAACTCTTTTCCATTCTATTCTGTAGCCGCAAAGTAATCACGGTGATGATATTAGAAAGGCTGTCAAACAGTGTTCCGGATACGATATGATCTTTTTCGTTTGTTTCGTCCAGTGCCTTGATATAGGGCTTATCAAACCTGAAAATGACGTAAACCGTCAGCATGCCGATACCTACACCGATCAGCCCAAACAACGGCGAAAAAGCAATCATAGCAATGAGAGAGAACACAAACTTCATCAATGCATAGGTATACATAAATCCGTTTTCAAAAAAGGATTTCAAGGCTGTATAGGCTTTCGGGATTCTATTGATGGTAATTCCGGAGTGATTATCCTGATGCCACTTCACCGGAAGATGTAAGGTTTGATGATAACGATCTTGCAAAAAATTTCGGCTAAGGGCGAATGCCAACTTCTGTTCAAGTATTCTCGCCGGTCCATGGAAACTCCATTCCACCAACTTGAGAAGCATATACGCCCCTACATAGAGCCAAGCATAATGTAGGTACGCAGCTCCTTCCTGCTGTATACCGTTGATGAACCAGCCATACAGTAGCGGATAAGTGGCAAAGGCTGCACTGGCAAGAATAAACAGCCCATATATGAAAACATAGCGTTGCTTCTCACCTCGGGCATAAGTCCAGGCGGTGCGTAATAGGGAGATGTAAGGGTTAGCCATAATTCAATGTAAAGGTAACTGATTATGTGCAATACCCTTAATTTTTTTACGCTAGACAATTTAAATGAATTGGCGACAACACCCTAACGGCGGTTAAAAATGATGAATTAGCTAATTTATATTTAATTAAAGGAGTTCCGGAACGCTTGCGGTGATAGCTTCGTTTTGATTTTAAAAAGCTTGCTGAATGACTGTGAATGTTCAAAACCTAGTGCATAAGCTACTTCACTCACGGATAAGTTGGTGGTAGAAAGCTTCTCTTTAGCCTTTTCAATTACTTTTGCATGAATATGCTGTTGCGCGTTCTGCCCTGTTAGGGAACGCAACATATCACTCAGATAGCTGGGCGAAAGATGTAGCTTTTCAGCAAGGTAGCTCACAGTTGGCGTGCCCTGGCTTGACGGCATTTCTTGATCAAAATATTGGTTTAATAACTCTTCTAGTCTCTGCAACAGCTCATTGCTAACGACCTTACGCGTAATGAATTGTCTCTTGTAAAAGCGATTGGCATAATTAAGCAACAACTCGATCTGGGAGATCATTACGTCCTGACTGAAGTCGTCAATCCGGTTATTGAGTTCTGTTTCGATATTACGGAAAATGGACATGATGATTGCTTTCTCCTCTTCCGACAAATGGAGTGTTTCGTTGGCGGCATAAGAGAAAAAACCATACTGCCTAATCTTTTTTGTCAAGGGATATCCTAAAAAGAAATCGGGATGAATCAACAGGGTGTATTCTGAACATACAGCGCCCTCATCATCATTACCGCCTATTATCTGACCGGGGGAAGCGAATAACAGGCCTCCCTCATCAAAATCATAGTAACCTTGGCCATACTTCAGCTTTCCGCTCAGCTTTGGCTTGTACGAGATTTTGTAAAATCCCAAAACGTGACGTTGCGGAATTTTAAAAAGTTCGATCTGAGTGTGTGCTCCATTGATAAGGCTAATAAGCGGATGCCGGGGCTGAGGCAAACCAAAAACCCGATGTGCATCTGAAAGCGATTCAAATTTATGTAAGCTTTTTTCTTCCTTTTTCATGCCAACAGCTAATATAGTCATAACCGGCTAGTTATGATAACCGGTTATGGTTGTTTTTTATTTCGGTTCACCTTGAGCGGCGCGGGATACCTCATCCCAAGCCTCCCAAATAGCCAATCGTTGCGCGTAAGCCGCTCGGGTACCTGATAGGTTATGGCTACCCAAGTTGAAACGCAGCGGTGGCTGTTCCGCGTCTATCATTTTAAACAAGGCCTGTGACGTTGCTGCCGGATCGCCTCTTTCCATGGTTTTTAAACTGTCTACAAATTTAGCTTTGAAATCAGTATATACCTCCATACCCTGCGCAAACTTTAAGGATTCCTGACTACCGAATTCGGTAGCATAGGCCCCCGGTTCAATAATCGTTACCTGAATACCGAAAGGGGCTACCTCCGCCGCTAAGCTTTCATGAATAGCCTCAAATGCCCATTTAGAAGAACAGTAATAGCCTATTACCGGCATGGTAACATGGCCAAGGTTGCTGGAAGTACCGAGGATATGGCCATACCCCTGCTCTCGAAGCAAGGGCAAGGCGGCTTGTATCACGGCAACCGGCCCTAAAATATTGGTCTCGTAAAGTGCTCGGATATCTGCCGGGCTTGCTTCTTCGATAGTTCCTACCAAGGAGTAGCCGGCATTATTGAGCACGATATCCAACCTACCAAAATGCGCATGTGCGGCTGTGACTGCTTCTTTCACCTGATCGGGTTTCGTTACGTCAAGTGCTACCGTCAATACTTGCTCGCCATACTGATCTTTCAGATCGGCAATGCTTTCCAACTTACGTGCCGTTGCTGCTACTTTATCGCCTCGTGCTAAGGCGGCCTCCGCCCATACACGACCAAAACCACGCGATGTGCCGGTAATGAACCAAACTTTATCTTTTTGTTGTGTCATGATTGTTTATCGTTTTTGTTCCCAACAAAAGTAGTTTATGCACATTTTTTACTTGTGTGCTAAGTGCGGATATTTGTAGTCATAATGAGGATAGGTTATCTTATATCTCAAATAGTCGATTAACTTTTCATCAGCAATTTCTTGCTCAACCATTTTCTAAAGGGTTCATCATAAAGCTTTAAGAAGAGATAAGCTACTAATATAGTACCCAAAAAGAGAAGCAACGTTATCGGCCATATTTGGGTGAAGGTAAGATTTTCTTGCCATACCCATGCATAAAACAGGTACATGAAAGGATAATGTACCATATATAGTGGATACGATATATCGCCTAAGAATTTACAGATTTTAATAGAGCTTTTGCCGGTTGTAGTTCCGGAGGCACCCAAATAGACCAGTATGGGAAAAATAACAAGTGTACATAGTGCATCATAGATCCCGTTCATCCAAAGAGCTTCTGCTTCCCCAATATGGGGTATGGAAAGTAAAATAATAATCGCCAAACTGCAGATCCAAAATGCGCCTTTTACTTCTACAGGTTTAAACTTGCGCGACATCAATACACCGGCGGAGAATGAAAACAACAAACGTAGAAATCCACCGATCAGGTTATGGCCTGCCATCGTCCATCCTACACCTAAATGGCCATAACCGGAAAAATTAAATATAGCAAAGGACGCCAATCCGATTCCGGCCAACAGGACGAGTACTCCAAGTGCTTTTGCCGATAACCTACGGATGAACAATGCATACAGGATATTGCCGATATACTCAAAGAATAAGGACCAACTAGGGCCATTGAGCGGATACATCTCTCCATTTCCACGTACTTCGGGGCCCGAGCCAGGAGCAGCAGGGATTAAGAAGAGATTAATGAGTAAAGCTAGCATTAACATGGATAAAGATACCTTCGAACCATCCCATTTCACGCTGCCTTGTATATAGAAAGTAATCGCGCCTAAAATAGCGCCCATAATAACCATGGGATGTAAACGGATTAATCGACGTTTGATAAAATCTTTTACTTTCATTGTTTTCCAACGATCATCATAAGCATAGCCGATAACGAAGCCGGACAGTATAAAGAAAAAATCAACGGCCAAATATCCGTGATTGAAGTGTTGGTCGACAGGACTTGTTGCAAATGCTTCGAATATGTGGTACCAAATAACCATAAGAGCCGCAACGCCTCTTAAGCCGTCAAGAAGAATGTAGTGGGGTTTAGTGTCTGCAAAAGCAGCAGAAGCGATTTTGTGCATAAAAATGTATAAATTGAATGGTTATTTCAATACCAAATGACCATACGGCGAGGTGTTATCCAAAACTTTCTTTTTCTTGCCGCGCAATTTATGAAATGAGTTCAAAAAAATGGTTACCTAGGGTAAATAAATGCATAGCAATTAACGAAGAATGGACGGCTGTTGCAAAAAAAGCCATCTCTTGTTTTTATGAGATGGCTAATTAAGTCAACTATTTTTATTTTACATTCGTCAAAGGCCTGATTTTGATGTTTCGGAAATCAACTGGTGTGCCCTCATTCTGAAAAAGGAGATGTCCTTTTTCGGCTTTTCCAAAATTTTGAAGGTCTTTGTATTTACTTGCTTGAATCAGTTGTGCAAATGCAGGTGTACTCCGATCATATGCGACCACTTTTTTGCCATTAAGCCAATGGCTGATATGACGCCCGTTTACAATAATCTTGGCGGTATTCCATTCGCCAAGTGCTTTTACTTCCTTTTTTGGATCGGCAGGAATGAGATCGTAAAGTGAGGCGACAGACCGCAATTCGCCTCGCTCGGGATATTGGTAATGCAGATCATCCAGAATTTGATATTCCAGCCCTAAATAAGTGCCCTTTTTCCCTGGAAAGGTATTGGTGACTAAATATTTAACACCGCTATTGGTGTTTTTTGCCGCCCTAAATTCAAAGGTCAGTTCAAAATTATCAAAGGAAGCCGTGGTGATAATATCCATTTGTTTTCCATGCGGAATCGGGGTTGCCATCAATAAGCCATCTTTCACCACCCAACCGCCATCAGCTAGTTTTTGTAAACCTGCAAAGCTTTTTCCATCAAAAACGAGCTGCCATCCGTTTGCTTTCTCTTGGGCAGTTAACTCATTTTCCGTTTGTGCCTGTACTTTATACATGAGTAGTACAAAAAGTAAGACCATCATTTTTAGCCTATTCATTTGTGTTGATTTATTAGAAATCCATAGACAACGGTATAGAAGCTGCAGGTCCGTTCATCGATCTAAATCTTAGACTCTCCCGCAGCCCCTTTTTCTTTAAATTTTAGGTTCCCATCCCGGCTCATAGCTCCGGCTCCACAATTTTTCCGCTTCGGCGTCACCTACAATATGCCCGTTTTTAGGATCAATCCTTAAATCACGGCCTACTCGCCAAGATATATTCCCTAACAACATGGCCACTGTACTCTTATAGCCAAGTTCGATATCGCAGTTTGGTTGCCTATTATTTTTAATCGCATCCAGAAAATCGGCAGCATGTAAGCTGTCCATCCCCAAGCTTGGACTTGCTGTATTTCTACCGGCCAAACCTTCGTTTGCCGATGTCGATTTTTCTTCTTTGATGAGCTTACCTTGTAAATCATAGATCTTATAAGCATCTTCACCGGTGTCCAAACTTCCCTTGTCGCCGTAGAAAATAACGCCTCGTTCCAAACCTTCTACTTGGCGTCCGTTGCAGCTTCTGTTTTCCCAAATGAGGGTTGCAGTAGGATATTCCAGGGTTACAACCTGTGTGTCGGGTGTTTCCCAATCGTCCTGAAATTGATAACGCCCTCCGATTGAGCTTACCCGTGTTGGGAAATCTACACCTAAACCCCAACGGGCAACATCTACCTCGTGGGTACCATTGTTCAAAGCTTCACCTGTTCCCCAATGCCAGAACCAATGCCAATCGTAGTGGATTAAGCCGTCCTTATAAGGTACCCGCGGTGCTGGGCCTTGCCACAGATCATAATCGAGCCAGGAAGGAACGGTACCGGGTTTCAGAAAAGTTGCTTTGCGGGTGTTGGTATACCACGTTTTGGCCATATACACCTTGCCAATGATGCCTTGATGCAAGAACTCAATGCCTTTGGTAAGTGTGGGCGCCGAACGACGCTGTGCTCCCATTTGTACAACACGGTTATATTTTCGGGCAGCTGCTACCGCCATCTCTCCTTCTGCCGGATTATGTGCCATTGGCTTCTCAACATATACATGCTTGCCTGCCTGGCAAGCCATGATGGTTAATGGTGCATGCCAATGGTCGGGTGTCGCCGTATAGATAGCGTCAATACTTTTGTCTTCCAATACTTTCCGTAAGTCTTTCTCAGCGCGGGGTGTATTGCTTTGCCCTGCCTCTGCAACACGTTTCATTGCTTTTGGAATGGCTCGCTCATCTACATCACAAATGCAGGCTACGGTTGCATTTTTTTGCTTGGCAAAAGTACCGCTCATGCTGCTTCCGCGGCTATTTACTCCGATGGTGGCAAGCTGAATACGCTCATTAGCTCCGATAATATTGCGGTAGCTTTTGGCACTAAAGGCCAACGCAGGGTGATGGTCTATTATGTCGGCACCAACTGTTAAAGCGGCTGTGCCTATTCCCAACTTTTTTATAAAATCTCTTCTTGATTTAGCATTCATGATGTCTTTTTTAAATTTTTATAATGCTTTTATTTTCACGTTCTTAAAATAGACGATGTCTCCATGGTCTTGTAGCAAGATGTGCCCTTTACTAACTGAACCGAAAGCGGGTTTCGCCTCTTTAAATTTGCTCAGCTGTCGTGCTTTCTCAAATGCCGCGCTCTTGCGATCATAGCGAAGTACTTCCTGGCCATTGAGATAATGGACTATTTGACTATCTTTTGAAACTACGCGGGCATGATTCCATTCGCCTACCTTAACCGGTACTTTTTTCTCAACGGCCAGCATATCATACAAGGCGCTCAGTTGGCGATTGCCATCGCGGCCGAGCTTGGCGTCCGGATGGTAATCATTATCAATAAGCTGGTATTCCATGCCGAGCCATCCACCCTCGCTATACTGTGTAAAGAAGTACTTAATACCGCTGTTGGCACCTTTTGTTAACTTAAAATCGACACGCAGGTCAAAATCGCTATACTCTTCTGCGCTAATGATATCGAGATGTCGTTGCCCTCTGGTTTCCTTTAAAGAAAGTTGGCCGTTTTCAACTTTCCAACTTGCATTCGGTGAGGTGCCTTTTGTAGAAGTCCAACCGGTTAAATCTTTTCCGTTAAAAAGCAATTGCCAGCCTGCTACCTTCTCTTGTGGTGTTAAGGCATTATCCTGTGCATACGCGCCTTGGTTACTTAACCCGAAGAGCGCAAGGAATATCAGTAAAAAAAAGAGATTTACTTGAATTGTCATGATCTAGCATTTATAATTGTGTATAACCTTTATTCTGGATAATCTGTTGCGGATTGGCTTGCATGACAGTCATCGGAATGGGATAGGCCAGCGCGTCATCACTCCAGGTGAAATTATTAAAACCATCGGCTTTTTGTTCCGCAATCATGACATCCTTCGCTCTACTGGTTCTAACGAGATCGAACCAGCGATGATTCTCAAAAGCAAGCTCTACACGACGCTCCTTTTCGATCGCTAGCAGGAAAGCCTGATCATTGGCAAAGTCTGCTAATTGATAATCGCTTAGCAGATTAGCAGGAGCTGGGGCATTTGGATCTCCGGGTGTATTTCTAGCCCGCTCCCGTATTTTATTTAGATAGACCAAGGCGGTCGCTTGATCTGTACCGGTGCGCACCAGCGCTTCAGCATAGAGTAAATAAATATCGGCCAGCCGAAGTTCGATCCAGTTATTTCCGTTATCGGAACCACTGGTCGCTACATCGTAATATTTGCGAATATATTTATCGGTTTCAAAGGCACCGGTTTTGGCGTTTACCCAACCATCGCGCATGGATACATATTTTCGAGGGTCTCCGGTTTCATAAGCATTCGACATATCCTGAGTCGGGGCGTTCTGACCGCTTTTATCTCCCACCAGCACTACTTCTTTATCCGAAAAACGGGGAGCAAAATTATTATTCCACGGACTTCCCGTAACCCCATTCGGTGAACCTTTCATGTATTGAATTTCAAAAAGCGATTCCACACTATTTTTCTTATTTACATCGAATAGATCGGCATAGCTTGCCACCAATGCATACTGTCCGTTATTAATCACTTCTCGGAATTTTTCAATGGCTTTGGTATAAAACTCATTCCCTTTATTCAAAGGATATCCTGCCATGAACATATAAACCTTTCCTAATAAAGCGCTAGCCGCTGCTTTGGCGACGCGCCCTTTATCGCTTCCGCCATAATTTTCCGGAAGGTTAGCTTCCGCAAATTGAAGATCGCTAATAATTAATTCATAAATTTCCTCCAAGGGTACCCGACGCAATTGATAGGCCTCATCAGGTGTCAGTTCTTTATCCGCTTTAATGACACCTAAGAGCTCCCCGTTCAGTGCATAACCGCCAAATACCCTATTTAACCAAAAATAAGTAGATGCGCGTATGAAGCTAGCCTCTGCTTTATATTGGTTCCGAAGCTTTTCATCGGTAAAAGTAGCACCATCGCTTCGCCCTAGGACGAGATTACATCGCAAAATGGTATGATAACTATCATCCCAGCAATCCATCAAAAAATTATTCTCGGGCAGCAACGGGGAGGCAAACTCGTCTATTCCCTTTTCATTTGCCGGATTACCGGCTAACCAAGAGTAAGTGGTATTATCAGAACGAATTTCGCCCAAGCGATAATAGGTCCCATTATAGAGTTCACGCAGACTGGCATAAGCAGATAAAGTAGCCTGATTAATATCTTGTTGGGTTTTATAAAAATCACTACTATTTAAATTAGAAGGTGGCGTAAGTTCAATAAAATCCTTACTGCAAGATGACAGTATTAAAGCCGTCATACTTAATAAAAGAATCTTTTTCATAGCTGTTATATATCGCATAAATTAGGAGTTAAAAAGTTAGATTAGCACCGAAAATGAAAGATCTGGCTGTTGGATAACCTAAATAATCGCCTCCTTTTTGAAGACCACTTTCGCTGCTGGTTTCCGGATCATAACCTGTATAATCGGTAATAGTAAATAAATTACTACCGGTTACATATACGCGCAATCCTTTAATTTTTAGCTTATCCAATACGGACTGCCCGAAGTTATAAGAGAAGTTTACGTTACGTAAACGAAGGTAAGAGGCATTTTGTACCCATGCCGACGAAGGGTCCCGTTGCCAACCGGTAGGGTTGCGGGTAGCACGGAAGTGAATGCCATCGCCCGGTTCTTCCGGCGACCGCCAGCGATTAATCTGTTCGATCATACCATTCCGGTCGCCATGGTAAATCCCTACCATGCGTTTGAAAAAGCTAAATACTTCTGCACCATAAGACCCGGTAAACTGCACACTCAAGGAAAAGTTCTTGTACGAGAAGTTATTGGTAATCCCACCGGTAAAATCAGGCATATTGTTTCCTAAAATAGTTTTATCGTTTTGGTCCAACTTACCGTCCCCATTGATATCGGCATAACGACCATCACCTATTTTATCAGCGGCTAAATGAGGGTAGCGGTCCAGTTCTTCCTGCGACATGAAAACGCCTTCCTGTTTATAACCGTAAAAGCTTGCAATAGGCAAACCAATGGTAGTAATAAAGGCATTATTTGCATTTGGCGCACTTCCATAGATAGGTCGTTGATCGGGCCCTACTTCCAACACTTTGTTTTTATTGAAGGAAATATTAAAATTGGTACTCCATTGGAAGGTATTGATAAAGTTTCTGGTACTGACCGAAAACTCCATTCCGCGGTTCTGTACTTTACCGATATTCTGAAATTGAGACACATAACCGGTAATGGTTGGCACCGGTACATCCAGCAATAAATCAAGCGACTGACTATCGTAAAAATCGCCCTCTACTCGTACCCGATCATTGGCCAAGCCAAATTCAAAACCGAGATTATATTGTCGGGTTTTTTCCCAACCCAGATTTGCATTTGCCATCGACTCTGCATCCACATCCACGGTGTTTTGCAAGGTTCCTCCTGTTGGGTAATAACCGGGATTCAATAAGCCAATGGATGCATAGTCGCCTATCCGGTTATTTCCGGAAATACCAAATCCGGCTCTGATCTTCAAGTCGCTGATTTGATCGACATTTTTCATAAAGCCCTCTTCGGAAACTCTCCATCCTATCGAAACGGAAGGAAAGGTACCCCATTTCCGGTTCTGGCCAAAGCGCGACGAACCATCGCTACGGAAAGTGGCTGTAAAAAGATAGCGGTCATCATATGAATAGTTGACTCTACTTAAATAGGAGATCAGGGAGTAAGCGGATTCGGTACTCGATAGCGCGTACATATTGCCGGCGTTTAACGTTTCGATATCATCGTTCGCAAAACCTCTCGCTTCACCGTTCATGTAGTTTTCGGTGTGCTTTTGGGTGGTGTACCCAATTAAAGCCGAAAAACGATGCTTCTCCGCAAAGGTTTTGGTGTAATTCAATGTATTCTCAATCACCCAATCATAATCCGTGTAGCGCGTATCCACCCCTCTGGCTGGGCGAGGAGCCTTTGAGGCATCTAAATCTACTGTTGAAGGTTCAAATCGCTTCAAATGATCGTCCTCAATCCCACCGTTGATGCTTAAGCGGTATTGCAAGTCTTCAAATATCTGCCAATCGCCCGAAATTGTTCCCAACCAACCATAACGTCGTCTATTAATATTGACTAGCTCGGCCACACCGATTGGACTGGCTACATCACCAACCAGAATTTCAGGATTCCGGACCATTGACCCGTAGGTACCGTCGGCATTTTGTACAGGATAAATGGGTGGTAGTTGCAAGGCATACATAACGGCCGAATACTTACCCTGATCTTGCTCGCGACCGCGTGCGGAATAAGCCATTAGATTAGCACCTAAATTGATGGTTTTGCTGATCTTGGAATTAACGCTCGAGCGGAAATTGAAGCGGTCATAATTGGTGTTGATCACAATCCCGTCTTGTTTCATGTAACTTCCTGAAAAGTTATATTGGGTATTTTCAGAGCCGCCATTGACGGAAAGTTCATTTTGCTGCGTTAAGGCATTCCGATACAATAAATCCTGCCAATTATTGTCGGGCATGGTAGCAACCGATGCGGGATCTAAAAAGTTATAGAGGTAGCCTCCTGTGCCGTCGGGAATCATGTACTGACCGGTTGCTCCGGGATAAAGGCTTCGCCGTGAGTTAGGATCATTGATGCTGTGCGGCGACTGATTGGGATCATTTGGAATAACTGCAGCATCCAACCAAGCTTGATTGCGACCATCGACAAACCAATCGACATATTGATCGCGGTTCATCATTTTGATTTCTGTTCCGCGTTGTTGGAAACCTACAAATGAATTGACATTGATAACAGGGGGCCCCTTTTTGCCTTTTTTTGTCGAGATCACCACTACACCATTTGCCCCTCTCGAACCATAAATAGCGGTTGATGAGGCGTCTTTGAGTACTTGTA
Source organism: Olivibacter sp. LS-1 (assembly GCF_008245145.1). Classification (GTDB taxonomy): domain Bacteria; phylum Bacteroidota; class Bacteroidia; order Sphingobacteriales; family Sphingobacteriaceae; genus Olivibacter; species Olivibacter oleidegradans. The sequence continues at coordinate 372,137 of NZ_CP041643.1, forward strand.
TGCTTTCAATATCGGAAGGGTTGATAAGACGAAATGCATTTCCTTCCATGGGATACCCGTCTACTACGTATAGCGGATCATTTGATTGGGTGATAGAGCCGGTACCCCTTACCCGAATGGCCAAACCTTCCCCTCCGGGGGCACCATTAGTCTGCTGTACTTGAACGCCTGCCATTTGACCTGCTATGGCCTCCCCAAAGTTTTGAACCGGGCGATTTTGGATATTCTCTGCTGATACGGAAGCGACGGCTGTCGTGACGTCAGCACGTCTTTGGGTTCCGTAGCCAATAACCACAACTTCATCCAGCGCAGAGGATTCTTCGGTTAGGGTTACATTGATCAAGGTGTTCGTACCTACATTGATTTCCTGTAGTGCGTAACCTAAAATGCTAAATACTAAGGTTGCCTCTGCTCCTGGCACTTGCAAGGTATATAAACCTTCTGCATTGCTGGTGGTACCTGCCGAGGTCCCTTTTATTTTGACACTTACACCTGGTATGGGCAAACCCTGCGCGTCAATTATTTTTCCTTTCACTTCGCGCTGTTGCAACGGCGGAAGAGCTTCAGAGGAATCGTTCTTCTTTTTGATCAATACGTTATGTCCGCTAATTTTATAGGTGAAAGGCTGATTTTGAAGAACTTGATCCATAATCTCTTCTATTGTAGAACGCTGCGTGTTTACGCTTACCTTTAAACTGCTGATTTCTTTGCTGTTATAAACGAACACATAATCGCTCTGCTGTTTAATGGACCGAAAAATTTCTTCTAAGGTTGCATTTTGTTTATTAACAAAGATTTTTTGCGCGTATGTTGCTGCGTGTAGCTGCATCAAGGCTATGAGCAAAAAGAAAAATGTAAGATTTAATTGCATTATAATTTTCCTTTTAATATCAGTGGCTTGGTATTGAACTGGACTTGGGTTTCCAAAAAAATTTTTGGATAATGGCCTACCCCAGGCCATTGTCTTAGGTCTAATTTTCATTATTTTTGTAAAGCTTGAGTTAATAAAGGTTTTAACAAATTGGCGTTCCGGATTTATCCGGAAAGAGTTAACTCTAAGTATTCCGTTTCCTAATGGCGTTAGGAAACGGTTTTTTGTTAACGCTATGCTTACTTACGTGATTTTCGTTTTTGATTTTGTCATAATTTATTGATTAAAGTTTATTGGATAACGATGATTTTCTTGGTATTTCCTGTTGCTAAAATTTTATATTTTAAATCGAAATAACTTAAAATTTCCAAAGCTTCTAGCGCATTGGCTTTCCGGTGCACTTCTCCCCAAAGTTGAATATCAGGTACGGCCCCTTCAAATTCAATTGTTATATCATACCATCGCGCCATTTGCCGTAACGCTTCTTGAATACCGGAGCCTTGAAATTGAAAAAGCCCACTCTTCCATGCAATCGCATTTTCAGCATTGATCTGAGCTACCTTTAATTTTCCACTTCGTTTTAAGGCGGCTTGTTCTCCCGGTTTAAGGAGGATGGTTTGTTTAGTTTGAAATGCCGAGACTTTAACACTTCCTTCTAACAAGGTTGTTTTAACATCAGGTTCGTCCTCATAGCTATTGATATTGAAATGGGTTCCTAATACCAACAGTTCTTGCCGATCTGTCACCACTTTAAATGGTTGTTTTTCATTTTTGGCTACCTCGAAGTAGGCCTCGCCATTTAATATAACCTTCCGCTCATTTCCTGTAAATACGGTAGGATAGCGGAGGGACGAAGCAGCATTTAACCAAACCTTCGTGCCATCTGATAAAATGACCTGGTATTGCCCACCTTTTGGTGTACTCAATGTATTTGATTTCGACTCTCGGACACCCGGATTAATTTGGTAGGTAATTAAACCATCTTCATTCTTCGTAATTTTTATTCCTCCTTTGTCAAGTATTTTCTGGTCCGGCGCATTATCCAATGCTATTTGTGATCCGTCTGCTAATGTTAACAAGGCCTTATTGGTACCAGGTGCAAAATCGTTCGGATTGATCTTCGATTTATCAACAATTTGAACAAGTGGTTGGCTTGGGTCTTTTTCTTTGAAAAAATAAAAGCCAATGGAAACGAAAAGTAGAAATATCGCCGCAGCGACGATCCGGGGCCAAAGGGTAAAGCTTTTATTTTTCGATAAAGCAGGTATGCGCTGATAGACCTCTGCTAAATCTGCTTGTATCATTTCATCGGTTAAATCCGAAGAAGGAGGGTTAGCCAGGGCCTCATACAAGGATTCTATCCAAGCTTTTTCAGCGTCAGTGCAAAGACCTTTTTTATATTTATGAAGTAATTCTTTAATTCTTTCTTTCTCCATACGCTCGGATAATAAGGATCATTAAAAGTAAAGTACGACGAGGAGTTGCTTGGGGGTAGAAAAAAAAAATTTTAACTCAGAACAGCCAATAAAGAAGGAAAAGGATGGCGTATAAAAAAGCTTCTAATTTGCTTCTTAAGATCCGCAAAGCATTCTTGACTTGTGTTTTAACTGTTGCTTCAGACAGATGCAATTTGGCTGCAATTTCTTTGTGAGAAAGATGTGCTTTTCTACTGAGGTTAAACACCGCTTGCATTTTGGAGGGCAGCTTGCTGACTTCATCTTCCACTAGTTGGTTAAGTTGTTTCTCAAGAAGCGTATGATGGGCGTTATCTGACACTTCTTTGGCCAGTGCCTGAAGCCAGTCGAAGTAAACAGAAGTAATCTTCTTATGGGCTATCAATTTGATTGTTTGATTACGATTGGCAATGTACAGGTAAGCAGCAAGGTTATTAATCTGTAACCCCGTTCTTTTATTCCAAAGGGAGGTAAAAATATCCTGCACGATGTCTTTTGCATCTTCGCGGTTCCTCAATACATGATAAGCTTGCTTATATAAGCGCTCACCATAGCGCAGGTAAATTTCGGAAAAAGCAGCCGTGTCATTCGCTGCTAACAAATGAATTAATTCGTTATCCGTATATAACTTATAGGATGACATACGCTAGGTGACACTAATTGGATTGAGTAGTTTATCGGTTCGCCGTTACGAATCTACTAAATCATTTTAATATAAACGAAAAAAACGTATTTCACCTTGAATGTTAACGAATTGGCACATAGTAATAAGATCATTTTACCTTATTACTACGCACCTATAGCCGCATAAGTCTACGGGCTTCTGCTTGCTTAAAAGCATGTATAAGTTTACGGCGCCCTTATGATTTATCCCTGAGTTGAATCCACTGCTTTATGACTGCTTGCAGTTCTTTACTTTTGGCTTCTACTTCATCAAGGCTTTTGAACTTCGCATAGGCTTTACCTTTAGATGTCGGTTCTAGCACGCTGCCGGGGGTCAACCCTTCCGCTTGATGGAAGACCAGCGTTAGGGTATCCTTCACACGTAGACTAAAAGTGGCGATATCACCTTTGTAATAAAAGCTTGGGCCACCCCATTTAACGTCTTCTGTAATTTCAGGATGCACTTTCATAATTGTGTCACGTAGTGCCATCATTTCTTCCTTTAACGGATGTTCCAATTTTTCCAAAAATTCATCTACCTTTTTTGAGCTCATTTTTCAATTTTTATTAACATTCGCAATGACCGGACATACTAGCAGAAACTAGGGTTGTGTCTGTGTTTCACTGCAACATCAAGTGTTCGTCTAATTGCTACAACTACTTTTATTGCATAAAAATAGGGGTCCTTTTTCACAGCCAAAATGGGTGAATATGACATTGCGAGGGGTATATCGCGTCAAGCGATTTTGAAATAATTCTCATTTTAGCAGTTTTTATTCATCGATCTGATAAGACTGTTCCTTAGCAAACGCCTTTTGGACGGAAGTGCGCAGTACGTGTTTGAAAGTGAGGGTTTATGAGCTTATTATATTTTTATACTTTCCGTTGAAATGATAATTTTGGATAATGTAAACTGAACAGACAGCAAATAGCGGAGCTTGTTGTTATTATTGAGTAAAAATAAAGCCGCCGCCGATTTGTTGTGAAACTAAAAAATCATGCGTAAAATCATCACCATCACAGGAATATGTATTATAGGCTTTGTGACAGGAAAGGCTCAAAGCCACCTTGTGTCTACACAAGACACGATGGCCACTTATAGGAAAAGAATAGATGAATTAGACAAAGAGATTATTCACTTGTTAGGTGACCGAATGCAAGCTGCTAGAATTATTGGCGCCTACAAAATGAAGCATAACTTAGCCGTGGTTCAACCGGACCGATTTAAGAAGGTGTTACAGCAAGCCATTGCAGAAGGTGAAAAGGTAGGACTATCAGCTGATTTCATAAAGCGGCTTTACGAAGATGTGCACGCTGAAAGTGTGCGTCAAGAGAAGGAATTGGAGCAAAAAGACGGCGTACAAACAGCCTATTAAATAGGCTGGAATGTTGAATTTTTATTAGTTCATTTCAATAAACGCAGCGTAATTAGCGTTACTATTAGTCATGGATATCCCAATCTGAAAATAGCAGCGACAATTACTGTCGGCTTATTTCTTGGCTTCAACGGCTTCCAGTAAGGGTCGGGGATCAAAGACCACCTTAAATTTGGAGATACATTCGTTTTCTATGTGGTACCATCCTGCACTGAAGATTTCTTTTCCACCCATGTTAATACAGTAAAATACAGCGACATGATTTCCATTGGTCATCACCTCCTTAATATTGTATTTAAGCTTCATTTTCCTCATGTCGGCGATATAGCTATCGGAGCCATTGCGACTGCCTAATACGCCTTCGAAGGTCATATCTTTAGCCAACAATTCATGAGCGGCATCAAAATCTTCTCTATTGAGGCTTTCAATAAATTTAAGCACAATGTACTTAGCGGTTTTCATAATTGTTTTTTTTGTTAACCATTTATTCCGTCGTTTGTTTAAGGGGGCCGATGCAGTCAATAGCCGGTTGCCTTCCCAACAAACAACTATCTTACACTGAAACAATTAAGTATGATATTGGTTGTATTTTTTTACTTCATTAAAATGGAAGGTGTAAAAAATCTACATTTTTCAACCATGGCTTGTGATTATTAGGCTTGTATCTGATATTCGTATTATATGATACGCTTCAATAGACCATCGTTTAAGAAATAGTTAAGGATGAATACACCTAAGAAGACTTTTTACGAACAAGAAGTAGAACGAATAAGCAGAGAGCATGGCCTGCCACAACATTATTATGCATACGTAAGGCAATCTAAAGCCTTCATGGAGCGTCATTATGGCGACAAAATTGAATTAGACAAGATCGCATCCGCCGCGTTTATGTCTCGTTTTCACTATATTAGGGTATTTCAGCAAGTTTATGGATTGACCCCCCGACAATACCTCAGAGATTTACGCATCGCAAGAGCTAAAGAGCTACTCAAGAAAGGCCATTCCGTCACCTCAGTTTGTTTCAATGTGGGATATGAAAGTTTACCCACCTTCTCGAAGGTCTTCAAGAGAGGCACGGGCTATTCTCCCAAAGCCTATCAAGACCTGAATATTAGCAATCGGGAATAAATATATTGAACGAAAACTGCTGATCTTTGTACTAACAAACACTTCGGCAATGATTAAAATAAATGATTAAAATATATGTAACAAGCGTACCTGTACAAGATCAGGAAAAAGCATTTCAGTTCTACACAGAAAAGTTAGGGTTTATCAAAAAAACGGATGTGCCTGTCGGTGAATATAGATGGCTGACCTTAGTTTCGCCAAATGAACAGAACGGGGTGGAACTCCTCCTCGAACCTATGGCATTTACGCCAGCAAGAGAATATCAGAAGGCATTAAAAGAGGCGGGTATTCCGTGGACATCCTTTATGGTAGATGATCTAAAGAAAGAATATGAAAGGTTGAAAGCGCTCGGTGTCCAATTTATTATGGAACCTAAAGAAGTTGGACCAACCATGATAGCTGTATTGGATGACACTTGCGGAAACAATATTCAACTGGCCGAAATGCTATAACGAGCACAGGTTCAGAAGCGGGCGACCTATCCACCGCTCGTACGTTAGAAAATGTGATAGGTACGGAACTTGGTCTTCGAGATAATTCGTTGTTTATAATGTCCTATCAAATAGGTAACTTGGCATGACAATACACATGATATGTCAATAGAGAACGAAGGACCCGAGTTCTGGGAAAAAAGCTTTATCGAAAAACAGGAAATGTGGGGTTTTGAACCTGCTAATTCTGCAATTTTAACAAAAGATTTCTTTCTGAAAAATTCAATCAGCAACATCCTTATCCCCGGAATCGGATATGGCCGAAATGCGCAACTGTTTGTGGAAAACGGAATGCGGGTAACTGGCATTGAAATATCTAAAACGGCCATAGAAATAGCTAGAAAGCACTATGGAAAAGATATGACCATTTATCATGGCTCGGTTACCGATATGCCTTTTGATAATGCACAATTTGACGGGATATTCTGTTATGCTTTAATCCATTTATTGAGCAGTGATGAACGAGAGAAACTGATTCGCGACTGCTACAACCAGCTCGCGGAGGGTGGCTATATGGTTTTTTCCGCCATTTCAAAAGAAGCACCCACTTACGGACAAGGCAAACGGATTGGTAAAGATCGTTATGAAATGTTTGGTGGTGTTAATCTGTTTTTTTATGACTCCGAATCAATTGAAGCAGAATTTGACAACTTCGGCTTATTCGAGGTTACAAAAGTTACGGAAAACTATCCGTTTTTTCTGATTAAATGTAAAAAGGGTTAAACGGATAGATGTAAATCTCATTTTTGTAATTTTCACTATGGAAAAATCAGAAATACCTCGTTTAGAATTATCGGCATTCGCTCAAAACAGCTATCAGGTGCCTTTTTTAAATGTCCAGCATTATCCTATTGACGGAGATCACTTCGTCATAAAAAATCGAGACGATTATCCGGTAAATGATTATATCTCCCCTAACCGGCGACAATTCTATAAAATTTTTCACATGACGTCGGGCACGGGGATTCTTACAGTGGGATTGCATCAATATCATATGTCGGCCGGCGATATCGGTTTTCTACATCCTGATGAAATCATGTCCTGGCAAACTACTTCCAAAGAGACAGGTGGACATTTTTGTTTGATTAATCCAAAATACTTTGAACTTGATGCCGGCCATGTTCTTCAATTATTTAAACAGTTCCCTTATTTTAAGGCAAACAAAGCGGTGATACAATTAAATGAAAGCCAATCTTCAAAAATAAATCACTATTTCGAGTTAATGCTACAGGAAAATGAAGGGGATAATGAAGATAAAAAGCAAGCGATCCTATTACATTTACAAATGCTATTGTTGGAAGCGCAAAGAGTGGAAAAGATTCTTCCTAATGTGAATGTTTCTGAAGGATATAATTATCTCTATAGTTTTTTGAACTTATTGGAGTCTTCTTTTCAAGTCCGGGATCCGAATTCGGCTCTTCAAATTAAAACCGCAAGCGAGTTTGCAGACCAGTTGAACGTGCATCCCAATTATTTAAATAGGATAGTTAAAGAGCGGACAGGAAAAACACTCCGTGAGCACATTCAAGAACGCTTAATTTACGAAGCTAAATCTTTACTTTTTCAAACGGATTGGACGATAAGTACCATTGGCTATGCGCTGGGTTTTTCCGGTCCTGCTTCTTTTTCTTCGTTTTTTCAGAAAAAAGAACGTGTTTCTCCTTCTATCTATAGAAAAAGCGGCTTATTGCAACCAAATATTTGAAACTCGTAAATATCGGTATGTTTTGAACAAACCCTAACCGCGTTACTATAACTTACTTTGTACCATAACATTAAAACAAATATTATGGAAACAAAAAAAGTATGGTTAGTAACCGGAGCTTCAAAAGGTTTAGGATTAACATTGGTAAAAAAATTACTGGACGCCGGTTATAAAGTAGCGGCTACTTCAAGAGATATAAATGCGTTACGTTCGGAAGTAAGCCACTCAGGCTCTGAATTCCTTCCACTCCAAATGGACGTGGTGGATGAACAAAGTGTCGCCAAATCGATAAACAGGATCGTTGATACGTTCGGAATGATAGATGTCGTAGTAAATAATGCAGGGTACGGTCAGATAGGAACACTCGAAGAATTGAGCGACAAAGAAGCTCGTCAAAACTTTGACATAAATGTATTTGGTTCGCTAAATGTCATCCGCCATGTGATGCCTTACTTCCGTAAACAGCATGCGGGTACGATCTTCAACATTTCTTCTATTGCAGGTTTTCTAGGAACTTTTCCCGGTTGGGGTATTTATAATGCGACAAAATTTGCGGTTGCCGGCTTTACCGAGGCCTTATCGGCGGAGGCCAAATCGTTAGGGGTATCAGCAGTGGTAGTGTATCCCGGTTATTTCAAAACGAATTTCTTGTTAAAAGGTTCTATGCGTCTCGCCCAAAATCCGATTGCGGAATATAAAGAAGCTCGGGATTTAGAGGTTATACACGAAGAACAGGTAATAGGCAATCAGCCAGGCGATCCGGAAAAGGCCGCCGCGGTGTTTATCGAAGTCGCGGAAATGGAAACAAAACCCTTGCATCTATTCTTGGGTAGCGACTCGTATAAAATGGCCAGGGATAAAATGGCAACGATCGAAAACGAAATGACTACATATGAGAGTTTGGGTCTTTCGACCGATTTCGGCAACTAAGTACTTTTTAACAGATTCGCCATTCTGAGAGCACATTTTGTGTTCTCAGAATGGCGAATCTATTTTAATCGGACGTCCAAGTATACGGAGTGACGCCCGTATGTATTATAAAATGGTTTAAAAATTACGTCGTCAATGGTGAACTCTAACTGTTTTGGATCGCCTTTAATAGATTTGCTTATATCTTCAGCATCTAGGCTTACTGTACGCCAGTCTTTCCTTGCTTCAGGTTCTTGGGCCGCTAGTAAAATAGGACCATAAAATAGACTGGCTATATTCTGCTGATCCATAACGGGATCGAGGTGAAACTGAAAGGGCATTTGTAAATCAACAACATCGCCATCTTTCCAATTGCGACTTATTTTTAGATAAGAACCCGGCTTTGCCTCTAGTTTTTGATCTTTACCATTCACCCTTACAAAAAAACCTTTGGTAGCCCAACCCGGCACGCGGACATGCATATCAAACTTTCCACCTCCTTTAATCGTTAAACGGGTGTGATCTTCATTAGGAAAATCCGTTGTTTGTTGCACGGTTATCTTACGTTCCGCCCATTCCAAGGTAGAAGGTATAAATAGATTGACATAAAGTGCATCGTTGTCCTTACTTTTAAAATAAATAGAGTTTTGTAGTTTGGTACTACTTTCTATAGCGGTACCGTTGCAACAGGTAAAGCCTGTCATATGCGGATTACCAAATTGCTTAATAGAACCGGGCCTGAGCGGTACATGATAAGTGTTTGCCGGACTGTCTTCGGCTACTGACGCCAAAATATGATTATAGAGGCCGCGTTCGTAATAGTCCATTAGTTCAGGCCTTTGATCGAATAAGAACAAATCGCTGGTCAATTTAAGCATATTGTAGGTGGCACAGGTTTCGTTTTGACCCCCTGCAGAAAAGCCGTTTTCATATAACGTCGCGGGCTGACTGATAAAACATTCTGCATTGGCCGGATTACGTGCTCCGGCAACGCCTCCAATGCTATACATATAATCGTTCACAACTTTGTACCAAAAGTTGTCGGCGATACTGTAATATACCGGATTGTTGGAAACACGGTACATTTCGATGCTACCCACAATTTGAGGTATATGCTGATTGGCATGTAAACCACGGAAAGTATCTACGTTTTTAGCTAAACCATGCGAATGGCTAGCATCACCGTAGAACATTTTGATGTTATCGAACAACTGTGCAGTTTTAAGGTAATTCGGTTTATTCGTGATCCGATACAGGCGGGCCATCACCTCATTCATCCCACCGAATTCACCCGCAATATAGGTATTCCACATTTTTATAAGTGTCTCGGTAGGCAGTTTGCTCAAACGCGCATACACCCAATCACCCATACCGGTAGCTATTTCAAGCGCTTTTTTATTACCACTCACTTCATATACATCCATTAGCCCTGCCAAGATTTTATGTAGCGTATAATAAGGTGCCCAAACCTGATTCTTCTGTCCGCCATACTTAGCACCACGTTCTAACATGATAAATTGATCCGGTGGATAGGCGCTGATGAAGCCCTCCCCCCAGTTCCAGTAATCGGTACGGATACCCTCATCACTAAAATCTGAGTCATACTCCGTTTTCCCGGGGCCATAAGGCACAGCCGTCGGATCAGATACATGGATACCGCCAGCTTCTTTAGGCTTTCCGGATAATTGCGATAGTTCATAAAGGGTATTAACCATATATTCCATTTTCTCCGCAAATTTGGCCTGAAGTGCTTTATCATATCCGGTGCCGGCATAGGCTTGTGCAATTGCGGTAAGGTAATGACCCGTTGCATGCCCCCGTAATTTCGTTTCCTGGCTGTCCCACACACCTAAAGGTCGCGCTCCTTCCGGCTGCTTCTGACCAAAAGCATGGCGAAACATATAAAGAAAAGAATTAGGATCGGTTGCAGCTAATGTATTGATAAACTTATCCCGATTTTCAATAAATTTAGTTTTGTGGCCACGCGCGTCGGCCTCCAAAGAAACCTGGTCCAAATTAAAGGTTGCGAGTTTTGAACTAGGGGTAGCGCCCGATTTAGCATCTATTACGGTGACGAAAGCCTTGGGTTGTAGATCTGTACCTGGAACGCGCCCGGTAATGGTATAACGTCCCGCTTGAAGAACGGCAGTATTGTCGGTTGGAGCAGGCCAAAGAACCCGCACTTTTGGCCCATTTATCCCTTGCCGATAAGTTCCCTCTATATGACTTGGTAAACGCGGCAAATTTCCTATGCTTGTTTTCACTTCTACATCGGGTACCTTTATTAAGTAGGCATTATAAAGCTTCGACTCGCTTGGAGAAAACTGGTGAAGATTATCTTCTGGCTTCCCGACATTAACCGCAGCTTCCTGACCACCTCTCAGGGCATTGTAGTAAATGCCAGTAACTTGTCTTCTCGTTAGGGGAACGCGATAAATACGAAAATCATGTATCAGGGCATTCAACGAGGGGTTCTCAGGCAATAGCGATTTACCGATATATAGTTGCCTTTTTGCCCCCTGTTCACCGAAGACCGCTGTTAACTCCGACGGTATATCTTTTGTTTCTCCTACTGGTCGGCTATCAACATAGGTTATCATTGCTTTTGAAGGAATATCGATCACGATAGCAAGGTGTACCCATTTATTCAATGGTATAGCTGGAGAAACCGCACCCTTCTGATGATCACCTTTTGTTGTTATCAATGCCTGGCAACCTTCTTGGGTATTTGTCCCTACGGGAGCTACAAAAAAATGCCTGGTGGCATCTTGTCCGAAATCAAAAAAATGTTGACCCCGTTTATCTGAACGCAAGTATATCCATCCCGATATACTGAGCGACTCTAAATCTGTTAAAGCATCTCCTTGGAGCATCACAAAATCATTAGCTGCTCCGGAGAGCGACAAAACCTTCCCGAACCGCTCATCATTAGTAAACTTGATTTCAGGGCCTTGAAATTTCCCGTGCAAATTATTTCTAGACCAGTCTTTGGTATCTCCATCAAATACGTAACGCGCAATCATTCCGGTTTCACCGATACCGTCGAGTATTTGGTCTCCATTTTGTGCTCGAGCGATGTTAACGCCTTCGGCTAAAACAATCAAAAATAGGATAACACGCAAGATTACTTTGTACATTTTCGTTGCCATAAATTGTTTAAAATCTTTTTTGCTCTTACAAAATTCCACTTTCAGAAGTAGCGTTTTTCTAGTACTATATTGGAATGCATCCGTCTAAATCCCTACAAAAAGATTTAAAGACCAATATATTGAAAATAGATAATTTATAGTTTGATAGTTTTTCGTAAAATTATGAAGGTTCGCACTGTTTCGTTACGCCTATTTTAGCAAATGATCACAGGATATTATCAGGTATGACCCCTGGAAAAGAAGAAGGAAAGAAAAAAAGATTGAACAAAAGGATCTGCTCTCTTATAAAGAAGCTTTACTTCTGAAATGAGGCAACTAGCAGTTGAACCCCAAAATTCTAAACTGCTAGTAATGGTGTATTAGATTGTAACCTAGTACCACCTATTGCCTCGCTTATGGCACTCGGGTTTGATTATAGTTTTTAAGCTTCAGGGTTCACTACAAATAGATCCGCCCGTATTATTAGTCATGGTATTTCCCCATTGCCCAAAATTGGTAACCAGTTGTGGATGGCGCATACTAATGGCGCAACCTTGATTGTTGGTAATGATATTATTATATACCTGACAACCATCGTCCGGTTGATTTAAGTTATTCTGAAACCGTACCGCATGCCCATTGGTTTGGTCGATTGTACAATTGAAAATATTAGCACCGTTAGCTGCGTCAATACCGATAGCTCCGACACCCCGTTTATGCGTATTGTTTTTGTAAATCCAAACATTTTCCACAAAACAATTATGAGATCCGCCATCGATCGTGATACCCTCTCCCCCATTTTCGTAAGTTTGACAATTTTTAATACGGTTATCTGAACTGCCCCACTGGGAAATGCCTACTACATAGTTATAGTAAGTTTTCACCCCTTCGATCCAGATTCGATTGGCATTGTGGATCAAAATACCTGAATGCCCGCTGTTGCGGAAGTGACTGTTATAAATTTTCGTGTCATTTCCGAAAACGCGTATGTTAGGCTCGGGAAGCATACCACCATCGACATAAATCCAATCGATAAGCGTATTGACAATATTAACATCTACATCAAGTACCGAAACGCCCTGCCCGGACGCCGTAGCCGCCTTACGCATATAATTTGTAGGATCGGTTCCATTATGTTCTCCGCGAATGGTTAACCCGCTCTTATTAATATGTACGGTGCCGCTGAAATAATGGTTTCCCGCACGAATAATAATGATATCTCCGGCGACAGATTGATCGATCAGCGCCTGTAAAGCGCTTGTTTCATCCGGACCATTCTGGGCGGGTAAGTATCGTATCGTTGCAGCTTGGTTTAACGCCGATTCCTGAGCAGTTATTCCGTTAGCAATAACATTCGGACGCTCTTTTAACATATCTGATTTTCCACAGGAAGCGAATACAAAAATCAGCAATGCCACTTTTGACAAGTAAGACTTCATCATAATATTGGTTTTTATGTGGTTATTAAATAATTGACTCAAATCTACAAGCGTAATTAATTAATATGTTTCTTAATTTGCTTCAAAATTTCATCAATTTATCTCATTTACAGCCACTTCAGATGTGCTGTAAATAATGATTCTAAAGATTTCATTGCTTAAAAAAAAGGCCATTTCTTTCGAAAGAAATGGCCTTTAGCGTACTTTCACCCTTTTGTATTATCGTTTCTCTGCCCCTTGTAGAGACGAATCTACTCTCAATTTATCGGCTAAAAGTTTCATATAAAAACCGCCTACCACACTCCGGGCTTTGAAATTTTCGCGGATACCGGTATTTGTATCATAAAAATCGTTCAATGGAACACGCGATTCGGTCTCGATTGCATGGGTGTAAACGGGTTTTACTAGCGCTTCAAATGCTTCCCGAGTAGGCGCAAAGGTTGCAGTCCATAAAATCCAGTCGTTTTTAGTATAGGCCTTTCTACTGTCTAAGGGTATACCGAATTTGTTTTGCTTGGTAAGGTAATATCTGATTTCAGTATCGTATACTTTCTGCGGAAATAGGTTCAAATCTAACACCTTATCCCAAACCAAGTTATATTTCTGGCTCCACGTAGCTTTATTGTCGAAAGTCAGTGCGTAATGATCGCCGGCATCAGCCATCTCAATCCATTTAGGCACCATAGATTCCGCAATTGCTCGATATTTTTTAGCGGTTGCTGTTTCACCCAATGCTTCTGCTATTTGTGCGTAGCAGGCAATACCCACTATGGCTTTGACCGACAAGTTAGCATTACGTGCTAAATGACCGGCAAAATCATCGGTACATAACTGGGTTTTAGGATCGAGGCCTTCTTTTACCAGGTAATCAACCCAGGTCGTAAGGCTTTTCCAATGCTTCTTGGCGTAATTGCCATTGTTTTGCACTTTGGTAATTGCCGCTGTTAAAATAATCATGTTTCCCGACTCTTCTACCGGCATGGGTTCTCCATAAGTTTGGCCGTTGGCCAATGGATAGGTCCCTAAATCATGCGCGGCCCAGGGATGCGGATATTTACCACTTTCGCTGAAATAAAAAATACCGCTTAACATTCCTTGTAATAACGCAGGATTATAAATCAAATATAGCGGTGCTGAGGGATAGGTCACATCGACGGTGTTAATGAAACCGCCGCTGTTGTTCTCTTTAGACAGCCATAATAACTCGCCCTGAGGGCTCTTGACCAGTGTATGTGCGGCAATACTTTGACGGTAGGCAAGCACACAAAGATGCGCATAATCTTTACCTCCCGCCTTCAGCGCGTCGGCATAAACCTGTTGGTCAAATGCCGCACATTTTTTCATCACAGATTGGTAATCGTTCGCCGCATTATTCAACTGCTTTTCGATGCTTTCTTTCCCGCTGTTGTTCCACCATGGCCGAAGGTTATTTTGAAAATACTGAATAGCATAAATCTCATCATAGCCTACTTCTATAAATCGCTGTACTTCCGCTTTACCTACCGTACCAAAAGATATTACTGTATTTAGTGATAGCAATTTCCCTTTTGACGCGGTGGACACTACAGAACCTTTTTTGAAGGCATCTACGGCAACTGTCGCAGGCGTTATAAATTGCGCTACGCCTTTCGCTTTCGGCGTCGCAACGTAGAAATATCCCCAATCAATACGCATATCGTCCGCCGCTTTTTGCAGAACGGCTTGCTCAACGGTCCCTGTCTTGAGCACTGATAATTGATCAGCTGTATACTTTTCAGCAACTACTTCCTGCGACGATCGATATACCGCAATATTGGACGATGCACCAAGAAAAAGCCTTACCGCGTGTTTTTTCCCATCGTTGGCGCTTACACCATAAGTGATGTAAGATACAGGGCGCGATAACAAACTCAGGTCATTCATGAGTAGTGGTGAGGTAAAGGTCAGGTTCAGATTTACCTTCCCTGCTTCAAACGTATATATGGTTTGCGTTGCGGTAACTTCCACATCTTTTTGTATGGCCGTTTGAATCTTAGTGGTTTCCTTCCGCTTATCTACTAGTCCGAAATCTAAGAATCGACCGCCTGCAGTATTTGTCAAGTGGATAGCTAGGAGGTTTTCTCCGGTTTTTAGATCGGCTTTACTGATCGGTAAATAGTGGAAGTTATTGGTCCATCCGGTTTTTTCATATACCTTTTTACCGTTCAGATATACCTCAATATTGTCATCGTGGTTCAATTTCAATAAGAGCTCGTCAATAGTTTCGGGCTTGCTTACATTGAACGTACGTCTAACCCAGATATCGCGAGATTTCCATAGGGTTTTTACACTTTTTTCGTCATCACCAATAGGAGCAGCGCCCGAATTCCAGTCGCTTGCAGCATAGTCGGAAGTTGTCCACGCTCCTGTCGGCTCCTTTTCTGTATACTGCACGGTATAGGCTTCTTCGTCAGAGGTATTGAGTACCGTTTTATAATTGGGTTCTTCTTTCCCCATAAAACGATAAATATTGCCGTCCACGTCGATCAATCCTAAAAGCGAATGATCAGCATCTGTCCAATGCTTGGTGGTAGATGCGTTCAACTGATCGGTAGTTGACCAGATACTAAAATTAGGATTGTGCGTAATCAGCGGATAAGCAGGGGCTTTTCTATGTTGTGCCTGGACCTGGCCTATGGTAATTAAACAAGCCAATAAGCTCCAAGCCTTCAATTTTTTTAATTTGTTCATCTCGATTATCGGGTATTGAGCGTTTTAATTGTATGATGCCTGTAAAATTACTACATAATGCTAACCCGATTTAGCAAAGTCGTTTCAAGATTTAGCTGATTTGTCTCATAACTGCTTATTTATTTCAAAACGAGGGATTCGTTACAGCAAGCCGGTAAGGTATTTATGTTAGCGAAAAGTTTAAGGAGTGAGTAAGCACTTGGCACCGAAGGAGGCGCCGCAAATTGCGGTGCCTCCTTCGGTGCCAAGGTTTTTAAAATTTATACATAATTCCTAAACGCATATTTCGTCTCGCTTCCACGATATAAGAGTAATAATCTACACCTCCTTGAGCCTGAGCCTCTGCATTTGCTTTGTTAAAGGACCCTGCTGTTAACAAAGATCTGTTGTCCAATAAATTATTGATGAGGAAAGAGATCATATATCTTTTCTTTTGATAGGATAATCCTCCGTCCGTTCTTACATAATTTTTGAAGTTAGCTTCCTTTGTAGTTCCAATTGCACGGTCAAACATAGTCTGTACACTCCCCATTAAACCAAATCCTTTTAGCACGCCTTTTTGTATACGGTAGCTGAGCCACGCATTTGCTGTATGTTTAGCAGTATTAGGTGTTATATTTCCGATGACGGATTCGTCGGTTGATTTAGTGATCTTTGAATCTGTCAATGCATAATTCACATTAACATTTAAACCGCGGACCACTTCGCCGGAAATATCCATCTCTATTCCTTGTGTTTTTGCTTCTCCTTCTTGTTTTTGGAAGAATTGCGCGCTACCACCGGGCATAGGATGGTCGTAGTCGGTGACAAGTTGGTTTTGTCTTTTAATGGTATATGCACTGAGGGTAGAAATCCATCTACCGCCAAACCATTCTCTTTTTAGCCCTAATTCGATGTTGTTACCACGAATCGGTTTGAAGGCATTACCTTCCCAATCTGTTCCCGAAACGGGAACAAAAGATTGATCAAATAAAGAATAAACGCTTGTTGCTCTATCGATGGAATAACTTAACCCCACCCGTGGACTCAAGACGTTGTCCTTAATATCCGCCGCTCCTGTTCTGCCAACCGTTTCGGCGTTCGTAAATCTTAAGCCTAGCGAAAGACGAAGCTGATCTTCTAAGAAAGCCAATTCGTCATGTGCATAGAAGGACATATACGAAACCGATGAAACATAATTGCTACCACCGGCTCTCACTTTGGTACTTTGTGATCGGTCGATCACCGGAAATGCCGATCCCGAAATGCCATACTGGGGGTTGTACACATTGAGTTCTATGGGTAGCGATTTTAAGATTTCTCTGAAATCACCCCAGAATTTTTTGTTGCCAAAATCACCTCCGACTAATATCCGATGTCTGATGCCTCCCGTTCTTTCTTCCCCATTAAAAGAAAATTGTGCAAATCTGTTTTCTCCCGTTTCATCAGCGATACTCCAGTTACGAGGCATATCTCCATTTTCTTTCATATAAGTTAGCCAAGTGCTGTTAGCAGTCATATTAAAATTGAAATATGCTAATTGTGCATGCAGCTTCCATTTGGAGTTTAAACTATGATCTAAATAGAGATAGGCGCTATGGTCTCTTAATTTGCCTGGTTCAAAGGAAGGGTCGCCATAAAAAAAGTCGTTATCGATGTCAGGGTCTGCAAATTGCTTAGGAGAAAAAGTATAGTTTCCGTTCGTCAGATATTTTGATCCTTGATAAGTATATTCAATGGTGATGGAAGTAGCGGTGTCTACTTTGTAGGTTAAGACAGGGGCTACCACAACTCTATTATTATAATTGTATTTTGTAAAGTAATCTTTTTGTTGAGCGGCTACATTTAACCTATAGAGTAATTTTCCGTTTTGGCTTAACTTGCCATCAAAATCCAAGGCACCGCGATAGGTGCTAAAACTTCCCATGCTAAACGTTGCTGACCCTTTTTGCCGGCCCGAAGGTTTTTTGGTTACCACATTATAAAACCCACCGGGTTCGCCGCTAGCGAGCATAAAACCTGCCGGTCCTTTGACAAACTCTATGCGCTCTATCATGGATGCGTCTTCTGCCGTAGGCCCCCAAGATGCTTCAATGTTCATTCCATTTCGAAAGGCTGGGATCTTTGACCCTCTCATACGTATATTCGCGTATTGATTATCCCAATGTCCCTGACGTGTTGCACCACTAATATTGCGGGTGATGCCATCTACGATATCAAATACCTGCTGATCAGCCATAATATCGGATGAAATAACCTGGATATTTTGTGGTAATTCTAAAATAGAAGTCTTTAATCGTAAAGAACCAGATAGGCTATCTAACTTATAATTTTGATAGTATTTCCCGTATACAGCAACTTCATCAATTGCTATTTCATTAGATTGCAAAATAGTTGGTTGCAAAACCAAATTTTGATGCTCAACTTTAATATCCAATGTGGTTTTTTGTAAACCTAATGCAGAGATCTCTATTCTATAATGTCCGGTTTTAACGGCATTGAATACAAATGTACCCTCGCTATTGGAGGGTGTTTTTCCCTTGACTGTTTTGCCTTCCAAAATAGTAATAGAAGCACCTGGAATAGGGAGATTATCTGGTGAAAATACCGATCCTTCAACAGAAAATGTTTGCTGAGCGCAAAGAGTGGTCGCAGTAATGAACAGGCCGACTAAAACGAATAAAGTTTTCTTCATATCAATTTGGCAAGATAAATCAGTTGAAATAATATATTATTTAGACTGATTAAAAATATGCGCAAATATAGAGCGAATACTTTTAAATGCAAATTTTTATCGGAAAACGAGATTACTTTGTACGGGATAAACAGCTTCTCAGCAATTTTTTCTTTTTTTAAAAGCAAAAAATATAGATCTTTAACCTAAAATGTGATGATACCTTTTAACGAAATTTTATTTTTTGCATTAGCCGCGCTCATATTGGTCGTTAGTCCAGGGCCAAACATGATTTACTTAATTTCAAGAACGCTAACACAAGGACGAAAAGCTGGATTAATATCTCTTGTAGGTGTAATTTGCGGTTTTCTGTTTCACATTATAATGGTTTCATATGGGCTGACAGCAATCCTTTTTGCCGTGCCGTTTGCTTATACAATCTTAAAGACATTAGGCGTTATATATCTTTTATATCTAGCGTTTCAAGCGATTAAGCCAAATAGCAAGAATATATTTGAAACAAGTTCGCACCTCCCTTTAGATAAACCCGGGAAATTATTTGCGGTTGGCTTTCTAACGAATGTACTTAATCCTAAAGTGGCAGTATTCTATTTATCGTTTTTTCCACAGTTTATAAAACCTGTATACGGCTCTGTCCTCGCACAAAGCCTGCAGCTAGGATTTACACAGATTATAGTAAGTTTTGGTATTAATTTTATTATTGTTCTATCCGCTGCAAAGGTAGCCGCTTTTTTTTCCGGAAAACCTACTTGGTTGAAAATTCAAAAGTGGTTTATGGCGAGTGTACTTACCGGTTTGGCTATAAAAATGGCTTTTTCAAAAGCAAAATAATATACGTTTAGCGAATTCGCTAAGCATTTATTCGTCTATAGGTCCTTATTACATTCCATACAAGAGGCATAAAGCCGCTCGCAACTTTAACGACTTTGTACTAAAGCAGCGTGTTTTACTAAATGATGATATCCGCAATAATCGTCTCGATATTAAAAGCCGATAGCTTTATGTGCATTCGGAAGCTAACTTGTGTCCAAGCAGCCATCGATCAATTATAGTAATCCATCATTTGGCAATCCTTACCCTAACGGCATAAACCGCCCACTAAACTGTCGCATCACCCCCTCTTTAAGATGGAATTTTGTTATGACATTTGTTAAAGGCAAAATTGATCAATTAGTTACGCCAAGGTGGAGCAGCAACCACCTAAAAAACGGGCGATCCGAAAAGCCAAACGAGTAGGAATAACGTAAAAAATAAGGTTATGTCAGAAAATAAGGTATCATTGCACCGAGTTATTAAAGCATCCCCGGAAAAAATTTATCGCGCTTTCACAGAAGCTTTGGCAATCGCTTCTTGGTTACCCCCCTATGGTTTTCTTTGTACCGTACATGATATGGACGTCCGCGTAGGCGGTTCCTTTAAAATGTCGTTTCAAAATTTTAGCACGGGCAATAGTCACTCTTTTGGCGGAGAGTATTTAGAATTGAAAACCAATGAGTTTTTAAAGTATTCTGATAAATTTGACGATCCCAATTTACCGGGCGTCATGACAACCTCCGTGTGGCTTAACAAAACGTCCGTAGGTACGGAATTAAAAGTATTACAAGAAGGAATACCTGCTGTAATACCGGTAGAAATGTGCTATTTGGGCTGGCAGGAATCTTTAGATAAGTTGATTAAGTTAGTTGAACCTGAAATTCCGGATGCATAGTTTGCTCATATAGAATAATAGCCTGCTATTCATTTTTCCACGCTTAAAGAATGAATAGCAGGCTATCATCTAATTACTTATTGGTGGAGTTTTTGGCATATTGCTGCCGCACGCGGCTAAGTGTTTCTCGCGAAACGCCCAGAAAAGACGCGATCATGTGCAAAGGGACTCGACTATAAATCTGCGGGCAAGATTGGATGAAGTTATCGTATTTTTCTTCAGCAGTTTCGCTAATATTGCTAAGGATTCTCTTTTGGTTTACTTCAAAATTTTTGGCATCAAGTGTTTCTCTCAGTTTTTTAAAAGCAGGGATTGTTTCGACGAGCTCTTCAAACTTATCTCTGTGAATCATTAACAATAGACTGTCCTCAAGCGCTTCAATATTATACTTGGAAGGAAGGCCTGAATTATAGCTTTCATAATCGCTTATCCACCAGTTTTCGATAGCGAATCTTAAAATATGCTCGGAGCCGTCCCTCCCTACTTGATAAAGCCTTAGACATCCCTTGGCAATAAAGGAATTATAAAAGCTGATATCTCCCTCTTGTAATAAGTATTGACGCTTGCGAAGTTTTTTCGGGACCACAACGCCCTCAACCCGCTTTATTTCTTCATTATTTAGGCCACCCCTTTCAGCCAGATAGGCAGCTAAAGATTCTAACATTTTTAACAGCTTTTTACAAAGCTATTTAAAATCAGATAAAAAAATCAAGGCCTGAACGATCTTATGAAATGCCTTATTCTTTTTACATTATATATATTGACACAAACGTACGCATATTAAAATCCGGAGAGATTATACGCGCACGTTTGTTGGTTGGTTATTTCATCAAGCTGATATTTGTCATGCCTCCATCCGCCAAAATCTCAGAACCGAGGATGAAGGATGAATCATCAGATGCTAGGAATACCGCAGCTTTTCCGATATCCGAGGGCTGACCAATCCTCCCGGCAGGTATAAGATTTACCCAAAGTCGTTTAACATGATCAACCTCTTCCTGCGATACCAGTTTACTAAATACGGGGGTATCGATTGTTCCCGGAGAAAGTACGTTTACTCTAATTTTTCTGGCTATTAAGTCCAACGATATCCCTTTGGCTAAGGATATAACAGCTGCTTTAGCGGCGCTGTATATCGCCATTCCAGGGGCCGCACGGTGTGCAGCACTTGAGCCGATAAGCACGATTGAAGCCCCATCTTTCATAAAAGGAAGTGCTCTTTGAACGGTAAAGTAGAGACTTTTTAAGTTCAGATCCATATAATGGTCGTAATCCTTTTCTTCAACTTCGGTAATAGCACCCATTTTGGCACCGTCAGCAACGCCTCCTGCATTGACGACAAGCACCTCAATTTTGCCGAAATGATCGAATGTAGTCTTAAATATACGTTCCAAATCATCCAACTTCGTCACATCACCTTGGAGTCCGATAAAACTGTTCCCTAAGTGTTTAACAGATTGGTCGAGCGTTTCTCGGTTCCTCCCGGTGATAACGCCCACAGCACCTTCGTTTTTCAACGCCTCTGCAATTCCGAAACCTATACCGCTGTTACCTCCGGTAACTACAGTTACTTTATCCTTTAATTTCATATTTTACTTTTTATGAATCAAAGGTCAGATACTTTTACAAGTCATGACAAGGACATTTGCCACAAAATTTACGTGATAAATGTCACTTAGACCCTAAATAGACAAGTGTTAAATCGACTAGAATATTTTTGCGTAAGCCGAGTACGGCGGAATTTATAAATCGATTTAGAACTAAGAGGAGCTGCTTTTGTCAAATTTTTCGGTTTCACTTTTTTTTTCGACATTTGAGATTTAGCTATCAGAATCAATTTGACCTATGCCCTCTTTTGTAGTGGATATCAATGCGTTTAATGCTGGAGAACGGAAAACGTTTGACGGAGTTTACCGTTATTACTCGCGGCCGCTACAGCATTTTGCCTTTTCGTATGTGCATAACCACGCATTGGCGGAAGAGATTGCAAGCGATAGCATGCTCAAGCTGTGGAATAACCGCCAGCAGATTCGTACGGAGCAGCAAATTAAAGCTTTTCTCTACATCGCTACACGCAATGCTTGTATTGATAATTTGCGGAGCAGCCGCACGCGCCCTATGCAGTACTTACCGGAAAATATAGATGACCTTGCAATACAAGCTCCCGAAGTTTATAATCGTATCTTATACGCTGAACTATTGCAACAAATTGAGGAAGCGGTGGACAAACTGCCTCCTAGTCAGCAAAACGTCTTCCGAAAGAGTTTCCTTGAAGGCAAGACTACCGATGAAATTGTAAGCGAAACAGGCATGACGGAGTCATCGATATTCACCCAGAAATCAAAGGCAGTAAGTACCCTCCGCAAATTATTGAAGGGAAATCTTTTATTTCTCTTGTGGCTCGCCAAGCTACCATAATCATCATCAACGTTATTATTTGGTTTGGATGATCGCATCTTCCCTATGCATTATCAACGACCTAATAAAAAAATGAATTTTTTTGGTAAGGTTTATCCTCTGCATCCGTATCTATATTATCTGTACCCCTAACCAACAAATAGACAGAAAAAATGGAACGGATCAGTCAATTACTTTACAAGCACCTAAAAGGCATTCTCACGCAGGCTGAGCATGCTGAGCTCATGGCTTGGGCTGCTGCAGATCATGGCAATTGGGAACTCTTAAACAAAGTGATTGACGAGGAAGGCCTCGAAACTCATGTTCGGGATTGGTATGCGATTCCCAGGCGATCGGTAGCAGACGATGCTCGTTTGGAAGCTGCCATTGCGCAGCAGGAGGCGTCCATCAGGAACCTGCATTTCCGTCAGCGAATAAGGCGCATACTTCCCTATGCAGCGGCCATATTGATTATCTCATTTGCTGGCATCTGGTATACCTATAATCAAGAGGTACACCAAGTGCACGAAATCGCAGCTGAAGATATATCAAACGGCGGCAATAATGCATTTCTTACCTTAACAGACGGTCGGAAAATAGATTTGAGCACCGGGCAATCGGGAATTATTATTGAAAATGGCCAAATCACCTATGAAGATGGTTCATCGCTCGCGGTGTTACCCGACGTAGGTAGAACAGTGCAAACGAATTCTACACTGGAACTTTCTACACCAAGAGGCGGAACCTATCGGATGACCTTACCCGACGGTTCTAAAGTCTGGCTCAATGCTGCTTCTACTATTAAGTATCCAAGTAATTTTATTGGCAAAGAGCGTATTGTGGAGATCAGTGGTGAGGCTTATTTTGACATCAAAAATGACCGTCAAAGACCCTTCAAGGTGCTTAGCAAAAACCAAGAGATTGAAGTTTTAGGTACAGAATTTAATATCACTGCCTATCCAGATGAAAATGAAACCAAGACCACCTTGGTGGATGGTAAGATACGCTTGTCTTGGTCCGCAAAATCCGAAGGCACTGCTTCCCTGAATAAAACGATAATATTGATACCCGGTGAACAAGGAAGGCTGGGTAACGGGCGAATCACCAAATCCAAGGTAGATATTGCAGCGTATACTGCTTGGAAGGATGGCTTTTTCTATTTTAATAGAACGCCTACAGCCGTAGCCATTACGCAGTTGGCAAGATGGTACGACTTGGATGTAATTTATGAAGGAACGGGACCAGAGGCCAACCTATTTGCTTATATCGACCGCAACAAACCATTAAGTGCTGTTTTAAAAGCGCTTGAAAAGAGCGAGTTGAAATTTAAGGTCGTCCAAAAAGGGCAAAGAAAACAACTGATTGTTTTCGGAGAACAACGATAAAATTAACCAATTCATTAGATAGAAAACCCAAAAAAGAGGAGTAACCATGATAGAAACATAAAACCAAACTGATCAAATATATCCGCAAAAAAAGCGGATGATGGTAACGACATCACCCGCTCATTCTGTCTGGATTTTGATATTCGGCACATTCTTCCTGAAGCTGCCGAAAAACCAATTTTTAAAAGCCAAACTAAACAAATATATGATTTTTACATCACGTATAAGGGTATTTTATTGCCCCTATAGATACCGATTATTACTTACTATGAAATTAGCGCTTCTCTTAACGGTCGCCTTTACCATACAAGTTATGGCCGAAACCAAGGCACAAACTGTTACGCTAAATGCCCGTAATAAAACGCTTCGCGAGGTATTACTGGAAATTCAAAAACAACATGGGTATTCATTTTTGTTTCGTGGAGATAATATAGCGGATAGACGCATTACCGCTCAATTGAATCAGGTGGATTTTGTTGACGCGATGCGTGTTATATTAGATGAAAATGGGTTTGCCTGGTCATTGGAAGATGGGATTATTACCATCAGGAAAAAACCTCAGGTGACTGCAACACAGATAAGCCCCTTACAGCTGCGGAGTTTTTCCGGACGGGTGACCGATGAACACAACACCCCATTACCGGGGGCAACCGTGAGCATTAAAGGCACAACCGCAGGTACAAAAACCAATGAAAATGGTGTTTTTGAAATCAAAACTTCCCTAGCCAACGGTATCTTCGTTTTCAGCCTAATGGGTTATGCCCCGGTAGAAGTGCCATTTAATAGCAACACAACGATAAATGTTACCTTGAAGGAAACATTGAGTGACCTCGATGAAGTAGTGGTGGTGGGATACGGTACTGCCAGAAAGAGTGACCTAACCGGGGCGATTACACAGCTGAAACCGGATGAAATTGCCGATGAAAATCCGCGTACCGTTCAAGATATTTTAAGGGGTACACCCGGTTTAACGATTGGACTGGATGCATCAGCAAAAAACGGTGGTAGTATCAACATACGTGGCCAGCGTTCAGTATATACGGAAGCGAACCATAACTCTCCTTTGTTGATTTTGGACGGGGTGATTTTCTATGGCGAGCTATCCGAAATTAATCCGGACGATATTGAACAGATCGATGTATTGAAAGATGCCTCGGCAGCGGCTGTCTATGGTGCGCAGTCTGCTAACGGGGTACTCATCATTACCACAAAAAAAGGAAAGCAGGGAAAGCCCAAAATTAATTTTACCTCAAACCTAGGACTTTCAACGATGGGTGCCAACCGACCGGTTTGGGGCCCCGAGGGGTATTTACAATACAGGCAAGACTGGTACATCGCCGGTACGTATGACATCAATCCGACTACAGGTAATTACGAGCCTTACATGTCCGGTAGTACCGACGCTCTACCTGCTAAAGGTAAGCCTGGTTATTATGAAAAACTGACCCCCGAAATGCTGGCTAAATATGGAATAACGGAGGCCGATTGGCGAGCTTATTCCGTTAACGGAGCCGATGC
This sequence comes from Olivibacter sp. LS-1, assembly GCF_008245145.1. Lineage (GTDB taxonomy): Bacteria > Bacteroidota > Bacteroidia > Sphingobacteriales > Sphingobacteriaceae > Olivibacter > Olivibacter oleidegradans. The sequence goes on from NZ_CP041643.1 coordinate 397,692, forward strand.
TTCCAATGAAGAAATATTTGCCAGACGGATCGGTCTCGATCATAATGTGTTAACGAATTATCTTGCCGGAAAGACCTTCGATTGGTACGATCATAGTTTCCGTAACGGTTTTAATCAAGATCATAATGTGAGTATTTCCGGTGCCAGCGATAAGATAAATTATTATATGTCCGCCGGATATTTGTCTAATCAGGGTGTTATCGTAGGCGACAATTACCGGGCTGTACGGTCGAACCTCAAAGTAGATGGTAAGGTGACAGACTGGTTAAATATTGGTGCGAATATAAATTTTCAGGATCGTACGGATGGAAACATCGCCACGGATTGGGGTAGAGCTATCACGTTAAATAGCCCTTTTGGGTCTTATCGAGATGAGAACGGGAACCTCGAAGTACACCCGCAGGGTTCCGGTCTTACGGGGCTTATTAGAGGCTATAATTATGATTTTGACAGACAATTCCAAGATCTGGAAAGTGGCTATACCGTGTTAAATTCCATTTTCACAGCTAAAATAAAACTGCCTTTTAACATTACCTATTCATTTAATGGTTCGCCCAGGTATCAGTGGTTCTACAAACGCTATTTTGCTTCATCAACACACCCGGATTGGAACCCGCTTTCTAATAATGCGGGGGTAGATCGCGAAAACAGTAAACGCTTTGACTGGTCGATCAATAACACGATTAACTGGGAGCAAACCTTTGCCGAAAAGCACCGAGTAAATATAACCCTGGTGCAGGAAGCGGAAGAGCGGCGATACTGGTGGGATGTTATCAGGGCCCGGAATATAACACCTACCGATGCGTTGGGCTTTCATGAAACGAGTGGTGGAGACAGGTTGCGAAGTGAATTTGATACCGAAGACAGTCGGCAAACGGCAGACGGTATGTTGGCCCGCCTTTTCTATTCGTATGACGATAAGTATATGTTTACGGGTTCGGTACGCAGGGATGGCTACTCGGCATTTGGTACCTCCAATCCACGGGCTACTTTTTTGTCTGCCGGATTAGCCTGGACGTTTACCAAAGAAAATTTCTTTAATTGGAATGCCATGAGTAATGGGAAACTGCGCCTGTCTTACGGACAAAATGGCAATCGTTCGCTTGCAAACCCTTATATTGCATTGGCCAACTTAGCCAATGGTGTGGGCACGCAGGGCTATATCAACGCAAATGGCGACTATATACAGTATCAGTACCTACGGATAGACCGCTTAGCCAACAAGGATCTGCAGTGGGAGAAAACCGCTTCGTTCAATATCGGTTTGGACTTCGGCTTTCTGGATAATCGTATAGCAACGACCTTGGATTATTTTCAAATGTCCACTACCGACATGATCATGAACCAGTCTTTACCGAATTTTTCGGGTTTTACCAGCATTACTACCAATTTGGGTGAAGTGCAAAACAATGGATTCGAAATAGCCATCAATACACAGAACATCATGAAAAAGGACTTTAGTTGGAGCACTTCTTTTGGTTTTTCAAAATATAAAAACACCATTAAGCACCTGTATTACCAATATCAGGATGTGCTGGATGCGAATGGTAATGTGGTGGCCAGCAAAGAAGTAGACGACATTGGAAATGGATGGTTTATTGGCCAGCCTATCAGCGCTATCTGGAATTATAAAGTAACCGGAATTTGGCAGGTTGATGAAATAGACGAAGCCGCCCGGTACGGACAACGTCCCGGTGATCCTAAAGTAGCCAATAACTACACCGCCGATGATATCCAGAATGCAGACGGGAGCATGCGTCCTGTCTACAACGATAATGATAAAGAGTTTTTGGGGCAAACGCAGGCGCCTATTATGTGGTCGCTACGGAACAATTTCACTTATAAAAATTTTAACTTTTCTTTTAATATCTATTCATACTGGGGGCATAAGAGCACGAACGGGGCTTATCTGAATCAGGATAACGGAACCTCAACGATTAGCCAGGGCTTGGCAAATACTTATGAGAAACCTTATTGGACACCGGAAAACCCAAGTGATTTTTGGGCGCGTTTAGAATCGAAAGGACCTGCGGGTCTTAACGCTCCCCAAAGAGTATTCGACCGATCTTTCATCAGGTTGGACAATATAAGTTTGGGCTATGCATTACCTAGTAAATTAATCTCGCGCTACCACATCGAAAATATAAGAGTTTTTGGTTCGGTTCGGAATGCGGCCGTATGGCGTAAAGATAAGAATTGGCGGTATTGGGATATCGAAACTGGGGCGATGGCACCAAGAATATTCACTTTGGGGGTAAACCTAACTTTTTAAAAACATTAATTATGAAAACGAAGACTTATTATATATCGGTTATCAGTATATTATCAGTTACTTTATTGGCCAGCTGCACAAAGGATTATTTAAAGCCAGATCCACTTTCGTTTTACGAACCTGAACTTACCTTTTCAACACGTTCTGGTTTAGACGCGACCGTTGCGATGGCAGACAGGCATTTGCGTACCTATTGGAGCCATTTGGAAACAAGGGATGTATCTGTCCCGATTAGTACCGAATATATGCTGTCGGACGTAGCGGTTTCCGGTAAAACAGACGACGGTAACATTTTTGCTGATGTGGCAACGCGCCTTACGCCGACGGACGGAATGCACGACAATCAAATAAACACGATTTCTTTTTTCTGGGATCAGACCTATATGGGTATCAAATATGCCAATACAATCACGAGTTTCATTGATAATGTGCCGGATTTGGATGAGGCTACCAAGCGCGAATACCTAGGTAGAGCCTACTTTCATCGGTCTTTTCGGTATTTGGCACTTTGTTTCCAATTTGGAGATGTACCACTGGTGACGAAAATATTAACAGCACCCAAACAAAACTATAAAACTTCCAGTCGCGCAGCTATTTTGGAAATGATTACCGCGGATATGGAGAAAGCGGTGGAATGGGTGCCGGAACAATCGCAAATGGCCTATGTTGGCATGATCAATAAGGCCGCTTGCCGTCAGCTTTTAATCAAATGCTACCTAGCCACGGGCCAGTGGGATAAGGCAATTGAACAGGCCAATATACTGATTGATCGTTCGGGATATGCATTGATGACGGAAAACTTTGGTACATTTGATAATCCCTCTCCTATTGCATGGCCTGTTACCCGCAATGTGATATGGGACTTGCATCGCCCTATAAATAAAGCTATCGTAGCAAATAAAGAAGCGATCCTGGTAATGCCTAATCGCGAGGGCACAGATGCTACCATTCGGTATAAATCGATGCGCAACTGGGGTCCTATGTGGAACCAGGCGGCATTGAAATCACCCAGTGGAAAGGTTCTGTTGGCTGCCGCCAAAACCGATTCTAAATATAGAGCTGAATATGACATTAATGGTTCGGTAGGCAGAGGGATCGGATTGATAAGACCTACTCATTTTGCTCAATACGGTCTTTGGTCTGTTAACGGAATTGAAGATACGACTGATTTGCGGCACAACAGCACCGTCGGCAACTGGGCCCGCATGGAGATGCTTAAATATAATGATCCTACAGATGCCTATTATGGACAAAACTTGCGCCTGTACGAAGGTACCACGCTCTTATGCACCGATACAATCCGCAGCTGGTTTAATTGGCCTCACTATAAGATATACATCGATGACCCTGTATTCCTAGCAACGCCTACTTCGAACAGAAATGATGGTGGAGCTGCCGACTGGTACTGCTACCGTTTGGCAGAAACCTATCTACTAAGGGCAGAGGCACAATTTTATAAAGGAAATATTGGAATGGCGACAGCAGATGTCAATACCGTAAGAAAAAGAGCACAGTGTAGCCAGTTCTATGCAAGCGTTACCATTGGTGATATCGTTAATGAGCGCGCTCGTGAACTATATATGGAAGAATGGAGACACATGGAATTAAGCCGCATATCCTATAGTTTGGCATTGAGCAATAAAGCAGATGAATGGGGTAATACGTATCAACTAAATAACTTATCAGACAACAATTATTGGTACCAGCGTATTCAACATTACAACGATTATTATAATAAAAACAAGGTAACTGTTAGGAATAGAAGCTATACCATAGCGCCTCATAATATTTATTGGCCCATTCCTCAGGATGCAATTAATTCTAACCTGTATGCCAAATTACATCAAAATCCCGGTTACAGCGGCTATGACGCAGGAGTTGAAATGTGGACTAACTGGCAGGATGCCGTAGCTGATGAAGATACTACGAATTAAGCATTACATAGGTCTATTGAATTATGTAATGGATTAATAAATCAATAAAAATCAAAAATATGATGTGCAAGAAACGATTTCTTTTCATGTTGGCAATATTTTCTTTTCAATTATTATTTGCCCAGCGGAAGACGGCTAATCAGCCTAATATCGTCCTCATCATTGCCGATGATATTGGTTGGGGCGATATTGGCTGCTATGGCAACAAGGATGTAAGAACGCCTAATATTGACGCCTTAGGTTCTGCCGGGTTAGTATTTAAGAACATGTATCTTACAACCAGCAGTTGTAGCCCCAGTAGAAGCAGCATCATTACCGGCCGGTATCCACATAATACGGGGGCGCCGGAACTACATGATCCGCTCCCGGCAAGGCAAATCATGTTTCCGGAGATACTCAGAAAAGCAGGATATTATACAGCACTTTCGGGCAAAAACCATATGGGCCCCGCTGTAAAAAAAGCATTTGATATGATTTCATCAGGTAAGGGCCCCGGTGCGGAGGAAGACTGGGTGTCTATCCTTCAAAACCGACCTGAGAACAAACCCTTTTTTATGTGGTTTGCTTCGCACGATGCGCACCGCGACTGGCAGTTCGATGAACGGGGTATAACACACGATCCGGAAAAGTTAAAGGTGCCGCCCATGTTATACGACGGCCCTGAAACGCGCAAAGATTTGGCGGCCTATTACCATGAGATTTCCCGTCTCGACTACTATGTTGGAAAGGTGGTGGAAGAACTTAAACATCAAGGCATTCTTGAAAATACCTATATCATTTTTATGAGTGATAACGGGAGCCCTTTTCCGCGCAACAAAGTGAGATTATATGATAGCGGTATAAAAAGCCCTTTTATTATGATCGGCCCTGGCATAAATATCGCAGAGAATAGCTCCTTATTTAGCGCCATTGATATCGCCCCTACCATGCTGGACATAGCAGGAATCGCTACAACAGATAAGCGAATACAGGGAAAAAGCTTTTTCGGGGTGCTACAAGGCCGCGAACAGATGATACGTGATTTTGTTTTTGCTGAACATAACTGGCACGTGTTTCAAGGTTACGAACGCATGGTTCGCTATAAGGATTGGGTATATATCCGAAATGGCTTCCCTGAAAGGCAGAACCTTGCCGGTGAATCAACGAAGATGTTCCCGGCAGGCAAAGAACTTTGGGAAGCTTATGAGAGAGGCTTGACCAATGCAGCACAGGAAGATGTTTTCCTGAAGCCGCGAAAGCCAGAAGAACTCTATAACCTATCCGGAGATACCTTTCAGTTTACCAATGTGGCAGAGGTGGGCAGTAATCAGAAGATACTAGCTTATCTGCGAAAGGTTCTTGATGAATGGATCGTAGAGACCGGTGATTCGAAGCCTCAAAACCCTACACCGGATCGGGACGATGTGGAAGGAAAACGACTTCCGGGAGCGTGGAAGAAAAGAGAGAAGCCAGGTGAACGGAACGAAGCCGATACCATAAACCGATCCGGTCCTATACTTGAAAAGGATCTCAGATAGCAAAACGATTATTTTTAATCATGCTTTCAAAAAAACTTAAATTTTCTCATAATTAAAAAACCATTCAATGAAGTATTTAAAAAAACCATTTTTGTTATTACTAACAGTATGTTCGTTTCAAATCTTATTGGCGCAAAATGTGTTGACCAACTTTCCGAAAGGATCAATGCCGACGGAAGTTGGTAAACGATTGGCTTATCATTTTATAGATGGGAGGCATGAGCTATATGCCGGGCGGTTTATCCATTATGCAGAGGTATGCACCTGGAATGGCGCTTTGGACTATGCTGTAAAAACTAATGACCAAAAGCTTATTAAACTCCTGCAGGAAAAATTTGAACCTTTTTTTACAACAGAAAGGGTATTATTGCCTCCCATGAACCATGTGGATTATAATATGTTTGGAAGTCTCGCACTCAAGCTTTATCAGATAACAAAAGAAGAGCGCTATAAAACTTTAGGACTGGCCTATGCTGATTCGCAATGGAATGTGCCAACAAATGCTAAAGCAGAGGAAAAAGCCTGGGCAGATAAGGGGTACTCCTGGCAGACACGTCTTTGGATTGACGATATGTATATGATTACGGTTGTACAAAGTGAAGCATATAAAGTGACGGGTGATCGTAAATACCTGGATCGAGCGGCAAAGGAAATGGTACTTTATTTAAATGAGTTACAGCGTCCCAATGGCCTTTTCTACCACGCTCCTGACGTCCCCTATTATTGGGCGAGAGGCGCCGGATGGATGGCAGTAGGAATGCCAAATCTGTTAAGGTTATTACCTTTAGACCATCCAGATCGATCACGTATTATGGAAGGTTATTTGACAATGATGAAGAGTTTGAAAAATTATCAGGGGGAAAGTGGTATGTGGAACCAGCTTATTGATGAACCTGATTTCTGGCCGGAAACCTCAGGAACAGGGATGTTCGCTTACGCTTTTATTGTTGGTGTGAAGGAAGGGTGGTTGGATGCGGCATCCTACGCTCCAGCTGCACGCAAAGCGTGGCTGGCGATGGTTCCTTACATTGACCAGCGTAATAATGTAACCGAGGTTTGCATCGGTACCGGCAAAAAGAATGACAAACAGTATTATCACGACCGTCCGCGAAATGCAGGAGATCTTCATGGGCAAGCACCTTACCTTTGGTGTGCAGCTGCGCTACTGGAAAAAGGCACAAAATAGTCGAACTCTCTACTAAGCTCGAAAACTTTTAGAGCACCCACTCAGTGGGTGCTTTGCCGAATTTCTTCTTAAAAGCGTGTGAAAAATGTGAAAGACTTTCAAATCCGAGATCAAGGTAGATGGCAGAGGGCTTCTTGTTCTTTCTTTCTATAAGATGTCGGGCTTCGGCCAGTCTTCTTTCTTGCAGCCAATGGCGAGGTGCCATGCCGAATATCTTATGGAAATCACGCTTGAAACTAGCCAGGCTTCTTCCTGTAAGCCCGGCAAATTTTTCAATAGGAATGTTATAATGAAAATTATTCAACATAAATTTTTCCAAATCGATCTTATAGGGCTCAGAAAAATCGAACAAAAATTCTTTGAGCTGAGGCATGGTATTAAGCAACAGATATACGACCTCTTTTACTTTTAACAAGCCTAACGTATTGATTATTTTTTCCTCAGGATGACGAATATAGGGAATAATGGATTGAAAAAAGGCCGCTAAAAAATCGTTTTCAGGGATGAGAATATTGGAAGGTCCGGCATATTTTTGTCCTATCTCAATTTGCTCTTCAAGCGCAATCTGCCGTAACAAATCTTCTTGCAGGCTTATAACAATCGTCTGATAGTCCTCATTCTCCAAGGGCGTTTTAGTAATCTCTCCCAGCTGATTTTTTCGCATTAATAACATCTGACCGCGACTCATTGAAATTTTTTGATCCGCAGTTTCCAACGTGAAATAGCCTGAAACTAGCAACACCAAGATGTTGTGCCCCAAGAATGCTCCTTTTTCCTTCCTCTTACTTGAAAGATAGGAAAAAAAAATTACTCCAGGGACTATTTCGGTTGGACTCGTCATGATGTAAAGATATAAAACAGACAGAATTTATGCGTAGTCCGATTAGCGCTGTAAATAAGTACCACCGAGTATTGCATTGGGTGAAAAATGTGTATTGAGGGCGTTCATCTCCTCTGCCGTGAAGTTTATTTCCATCGCTTGCATATTCTCCGGTAGCCGGGATCTCCTGCTCATGCTTACCAATGGCATTACATGATCACCTTGCTTATTTACCCAAGCAATGGCTAGCTGCGTTGGCGTGCATTCTTTTTCTTTCGCCATTTGCTTTAAAAATTCGACTTTTTCCAGATTCCTAATCAGATTCTCTCCTTGAAAACGCGCGAAGTGATTTTGGTAGCTATCGGCCGGAAGCGGCGCTTTCATTTCACCGGTGAGTAAACCTTCGGCCGTATTGGCAAAGGCTACTACACCTATACCTAGCTCTTTAGCAGTGGGAAGCAGATCATGCTCGATTTGACGGTCAGCCAATGAATAACCTATTTCCAATGCCGACACCGGGTAAACACTATTCGCTTTTCGTAGTTGTTCGGCCGTTATTTCTGAGACACCGAGGTGACGTACCTTTCCTTCTTTAATCAGGTCTGCAATAGTTCCTATAATATCTTCTACCGGAACACTGTTATCCATTCTACAGGGTTGATAAAGATCGATGGTATCTATTCCCAACCTAACTAAAGAATAATTTATGAAATTTTTGATAGCTATGGGGCGTAAGTCGAGCCCAATCCATTGGCCTCCATAAAAGATCGCACCAAACTTGACGCTTATGAAAGCCTCATCGCGTCTATTCTTAATGGCTTTACCTACTAATAATTCGTTGTGACCACTACCATAAAAGTCGCCTGTGTTCAAAAAATTAATACCATTGTCTAAGGCCATTTGAATGGTAGCGATGCTTTCCTTTTCATCGTTCACCTGTCCTCCCCAAACGGGCGACATGCGCATACATCCTAGTCCGAGCTTGGACACAAGTGGTCCATTTTTACCTAAGGTTATCTTTGTTATTGTTGCCATTGCTGCTATTTTATGATTAACGGTATAAAGGTCCGTTTTTTTGCGCCGAGATTGCTTTCTCTTACGGCTCAATTTACTTGTCTGGACGGCTCAAGTATCGAGCTGATACGGTGTTCAACCAGTTTAAGGGGGTAAACAGTCTTTCTTGTCGTGAACCGAATTAGGATTCTGTCTTTTATGGCGTTAATGGCTTAGCCCTCATAGAAAACGGAGATACCAAAAGAGTGCAGTTTCTGCTTTTTCTGTTTGGATACCGCTATACAGGTACTGATCATAGCCTCCGAGGATAAACCCGTACTGCTTGTAGAATTTACAAGCGGCAACATTATTGTTTTGCGTCTCCAAGCGTAGTCCTGCCAACCCTTCTTGTTGTGCCCAATTAGCCGCGGCATTCATCAACAATTTTGCCGCGCCTAAACGACGCAGACTTAGATCAACCGCGAGATCATCGATGGAAGCATAGCCATTCCAAAAGTGGGAAACAGCAATGTAGCCTCTTGGTCTAAAATCGAGATCATCAACAACAAATAAGGCAGCCTCGGCATTACCGATATGCTCTTTTAAAGAGGTTGCATCAAAATCATATATTTTTTCGTACGGAACAGCAAGCGTACTTTCTATGAGATCAGATCCGTCAAAGGGTTCAATAAAAACGGACCGAACCTCAAATGCGTAAAAACCCTCTGCCAATTGAGCGACGTCTCCTTCACGCGCCTCTCTAACTTTAAAGTGCCTTGTCATCCAGAATAAGACTTGTAAAAAAAATGCAATTTAGTTAAGTTTGTGAAAACAACCGATTATGATACTAGAATCCCTAATTGCTGAATTTGAATACGAAGTAAACAGTACTAGAAAACTATTACAAGCTGTACCGGAAAGAGATATTAATTACAAACCTTCTACCATTTCATGGACAATGGGCGAGCTCGCGCAACATATCGCTACCATATATTACTGGTATGTGGGTACACTTACACAAGATGTGTACGACTTAGCGGCAGATCACCTTGAACGCGGAGAGGCGGTTGATATCAAAGCAACTATTGAACTTTTTGAAGAAAATGTGGAAAGGGCACGGGCGGCATTGAAGTCGATAAAGGAAGAAAACTTGCAAGACCCGTGGACCATGAAAGTGGGCGAACGTACGGTACTTGGACCGATGCCGCGAGGTATTGTAGCGCGAAATTTTCTTTTTAATCATATTTATCATCACCGTGGCGAATTGATTGTTTATCTTCGTGCCACCGGCAATAAGGTGCCAGGCCTTTACGGACCAACCTACGAAGAAATGACAGGGCGCTAATAAAGCCCTGTCAAGCAGATGCAACAACATAAGGTATCAAGCTAATAAAATGGATGCTTCTTGAACTAAGGATTCCATTAATCCGGCTGCATTACGATGAATAAAGCTTTGTGCGTGCTGGCCTGCCCAAAAGTTTACTAAATCTGTTTTTCCCTGCTCTAACGCAGCTTTTTTTAACGGTGCCAACAATTTTGTATGTAAGGGAAATGGCAGTACCTCTTGCTCAAAGGGGATTTCGTCAGCGATACGATTTTTGATCATCCTACCCATTCTTCCGGTAAGCGATTTCGAGACAACGGTATATCTACTCTCGTCTGAAAAAAGCTTAGCACGATGCGTCGCGGTTGCGTTACACTCTTCGCAAGCAACGAAGGCTGTGCCCAACTGTACGGCATCAGCTCCCAAATTGAATGCCGCTGCAATCCCCTTCCCATTGGATATCCCCCCCGCTGCAATGATTGGAATTTTAACCTTGGACTTCAGTTGCTGTAGAAGGGCGAACAATCCGGTAAACGACTCCTGAGGCGAGCGAAGAAAAGAAGGTCGATGCCCACCTGCTTCAAAGCCGGCAGCCACGAGGGCATCAACTCCTGCTTCTTCTAACAGAAGTGCTTCATCAAGCGTTGTGGCAGCACCCACTGTTCGAATATTCAGTCGTTTACATTCTCGAAGGATTTCAGATGATGGCGCACCGAATATAAAGCTGAATACTGTCGGCTTAATTTCGAATATAACCTCAACCTGACTTTCGAATTTGGATGGGATATCTGTGGATAAGTCTGGCATGGGAATGCTTAGTTCATCGAAATAGGGCTTGAATTGTTGCTTCACCTGTTCCACCTTTTTCACGGAATAGTCCGTCAGCCGTTCATCAACATCTGATACCCATAAATTAAAGTTATAAGGTTTATCAGTTAACCGGCGAATAGCTTTATCCGCTTCCCTTATCTCTTGAGGCGTTAACGTGTAAGCACCAAAGCTACCTAAACCGCCCGCATTAGAAACAGCTGCCAATAATTCGGGTGTTGAAAACCCTCCTCCCATTGGACCGAGTAAAATCGGGTATTTAATACCAAACAATTCGGTGATTTTTGTTTGATTCCACATTTCTATTCGTTTTTATTATGCCTTGCCCGGAATTATACTTATGCCTCTAATATATTTAAAAGTATCCTGCAATGGAATAATTTGTTAGGTTTTTACTTTTAGGTGTTATCAATTCTATATCCTTTGAATGGATAAGCCAAAATTGTCATTCTGCGTTGACGTAACGAGATTCAAGACGAACTTTACTTCACTAGAGTTCCAAAATCAATCGTGTCATGAAACCAGCCCTTTCAGTTGTATTCCTTAATGGCACTCCTATTACGAGGCCGACAGATACTGCATCGTTTAATGCCAGCTTTAGCTGTGGATGCAGTACACTATGCCATCCGGCCACATTCTTTTCCTGGTTACATTCTATTCCCAAAAAATATCCTCCATCCCATACATAATGGATACTTGTATGTAATTGATATCCTATGTAATTGTCCCCTTTACTGGAAGAAAACATCCACTCGGGTCCGGTGTACAATAAGGAGTGGACATGTTTTCCCCATCGTCTTGCTATGATTAGTATTGGATTCTCTGAGACTCCTTTCATTAATTGGTGTCGATGGCGAATAGAATAAAAAGAGTGAAAACGAAATTCATGTATAAAAGCAAATGCCATGGAAGTTTGCCAATCTTCAGACACCAAAAAGGTATACTGGTTCGCCCACTTAAGCCCTTCTATCCGATTACTCGGAACATTTGCCAACGGATCCGAATGATTTCCTTTATAAAACGAAAAATCAGTTTCCACCTCCATTCCCCATCGATTTGCGACAGCGAATTCGAACTCCGCAAACCCTCCCATTTCCTTGTATCTCCCGTTCATTCCGTAACTCAAACCGATGTTAATCTCTTTTTCTCCTTTGTGAGCGCCGAGATCACGTATTAAATCCATATAAAGTGGTTCGGCATGCTTTAGCTTTAGCGGTAATGTACCTGACTCCACTTGGGCACAGCTGTTTTTGGTAGTCGCAAGCAGCAACATCAATAGTATCCATTTTATCATCCAATGTTCCTTTGTTTAATGGCAAGCTTAGAAAGGGAAACTGGAAAGAAGTTGGAATTGCGTAAATCTCTTTTATTTTATTTAGGTGTGTTACAAGAATAAATCCTCTCAAAAAAAAGAAAGGCGACCTAAGCCGCCTTTCCTATCTATTAGGTTTGATGCTATGCCATCGCAGCAGATATACCGTATCGCTGTGATTGACGAGCTAATGCAGTATTATACTCCTCAAGTAACGAAATATATTTATCTTTCCAATACGATACCTCCTCCACATGTTGGATAGAATCGTGGAACACTTCTTTTTTGCGTTCGAACTCCATTTGAAAATCTTCGGAGTTGAAAAGCTCGGGGAATTCCCGCGAAAAATCGTGGCGTAGTGTTACACCGATCTTGAAAATAATCTCTGATTTAACTCGTGGTTGCCCGAACCAGTTATAAATTGATCTTCTATTCACTTTCATCAAACGACTTAACTCACTAATACTGTAACCGTTGCGCCTAATTACCATTTCGATAATTTCGCCATAATGTTTGTCCATAGGTATGCTTTTATTTCAGTAGCACAAAGGTGAGAAATAAAGTAAAAAGTAACAGAAGGATTAATACCTAAATTAACACAGGAAATTTCCTGTTTTTGAGAAAAAATGCTGAAACTTTCATTTGATTTCGCCTCAATATCACAAATCCGCAAAGCAGGCACATAAAATTTGTGAGCAGATTAAAACAAAAAACCCAATAAAGAAACAGATTCGCTATTTCCTTTATAGTTTTAAGATTTTTTTGTAGAACTAAAAACAATACATCAACTTGACGGTTAATTATTAACAATAAATTTTGTTTTTACTAGTTATAAAGCTCCTCGAAAGAGGGGCTTTTGCGTTATTAACCCTACATCGATCCATGCGGCCGGTAATCGTATTTATTTTGATCTCTAGTACTACATCAAAGGCAACTATTTTCATGGCCGTTAACCTAGTAATTACAAATGGAGAAACGATCCATCGCACCAAAAATGATTATAAGGATTAATATATTTCCATAACTTTGTAAGTCACTTATCGGTTACCTCATGAAAGAACTTAAAGTATCCATGCTCATAAAAAAATACCAACGCCTGATTGAGTTGGAACCCAACGAACTCAAAAGAAATATTTATCAAGCAGTTTTAGAGGATCTGATGAGTTTACTTGAAAATAAAGTAGCTCCCAAATGATAATAACACAAAAAAAGTTCTATCTCGGAGCCCATAGGATCTTCCCTTTACCGAAAGGCAACGGATATTCATGCGGTTGGTACGCTGGGACCTGTCCAAATCAACCTCCAACAATGTCTAATTCACACCCGTTATAATCGACCGTAGGCTAGTAGTTTTGTACATTGACAAACGAATTTTAAAAGAACATTTGTAAAAAAACAAATGAACGACTTAGTCCCTTTAGTCTATGAAAATGAAATCGGCTGAATTTATTGCACTCTCCGCTTGCACGATGATGCTTACCGCCTTGGGAATTGATATTATGCTGCCCGCATTTAGTGAAATTCGGAAACATTTTGGCCTCGCTGCGGAATCAAACGCCACGGCGCAAATAATAGTATTCTTTTTTATGGGGCAGATTGCACAACTCGTTTTCGGTGCACTTTCTGATCGTTTTGGCAGATTAATTATTTTGCGAATTGGATTTCCTCTATATATTATCGGCGGCATTGCTGCAACTTATGCACCCAGCCTAAGCATTATGTTAGTCGCCCGCTTTATAGCCGGAATGGGAGCATCAGCTGTTTTTATGACCGCGATCGCCGGTGTGAGGGACCGGTTTGTTGGCGATAAAATGGCTAGCATCTTATCGCTGATCTTCACCATATTTTTGTTCACACCTGTTTTTGCTCCCTTCTTAGGTCTGGCGATTCTATCTTTTTCGACTTGGCGTGCCGTATTCTTAACACCACCCTTATTTGCGGTTGTAGTATTTGTTTGGTCATTGCGGATGGAAGAGTCGCTGCCGCTTGAGAAACGCAGTAAACTGAACTGGAACACTATCAGTCAATCCATACGATCCATTCTTAGCAATAGCGTATTTCTAAGATATACAGCAGTTACCACGTTTCTTTTCACAGGTTTAAGTTCTTGGGTTTCTAGCTCTGAACATATTTTGGGAGAAATATACGGAAGACCGGAACTATTTGCATGGATCTTTGCAAGCGTTGGTTTTATTGCTGCCTTATCAGCACTTACTAATTCACGGCTTTCATCTAAGTTTGGCGCAAGACGAACCATACGAGGGCTGTTGATTGTTTACAGCCTCGTAGGAGCATTATTGCTTGCCTGCACCTTTGCTTGGGGAGATCCGCCACAGATGACTTTATTTTTTATTGCCATTGCTTTATTGGTTGGCCTTAATTTAGCAGTTGAACCAAACAGTAGTGCATTGGCAATGGAACCAATGGGCGACAGGGCAGGAATGGCATCGGCTATATATGGAACTTCATTCTTTTTCATTGGGGCGGCCTTGGGCTCGTTTATAAGCAATCTGCTGGCCAACACGGTATTCCCATTGATTGCCTCCTTTTTTTTAATTGGAATTGTTACCCTTGCTTTAGTATTCGGAGATAAACGGCCAAGCACGGCCCGGTCTTAATCGTGTTAAGTTGCTGCCAATAAAAACACTTCTCCACTCGCAGGCAAAAGCTGATCAGCTCTGTCTTTGAAATAGGTTTGCTCCATCTCTTTAGTAGAAAATACCCGCGCCTCCTTAAAACCTGCTTCCTTAGCTAAGGCCAACACCTCATGTGGTGCAAAAAAACTCACAAATGGTGTTCCTGCTTCACGGGCGCCCTTTTCCGCTATTTGTTGTAAAGGTTTGTCTTCCTCATCCATTAATGCTAGCGGTAAATAGAAAGTCATAGCAAGTTGCGAGCCCGTGGCGAGTGAAGCGATCTGCTTCAGGGTGGATACAATAGCTTCCCTAGTAAGATATAGGGTTACACCTGTACAAACCACTACGGCAGCTTTATTCGCGTTAAATTTTGATTTTAGCAGTTCTTCCAACCACGAGGTGGCTTCAAAATCGACCGGTACAAAGTGTAAATAATCGGGTATATTATACCCTAAATCAATAAGCCGCTTTTGTTTCCATGCTAGCGTACTTGGTTGGTCTATCTCAAACACTTGAAGCTTGGACGCAATATCCGGCCTGCGTTGTACGAAGGTATCGAGCCCGGCACCAAGAATTACATACTGCTGAATACCGTGCGCACTTTGGTCAATGATTAAGTCCTCAATGAAACGGGCGCGGGCAACAATTGAAGCGCGAAGACGCTTCGTAAATTCCGGATGCATGTGGGGTCGTTCCCGCCAACCGGCATCGGGTGCAACGAGCCTCAATCCTAGGTCATCTTCTATTATAGGCGGTTTTCCGTCCACTTCTAAATGTAAAGCTCTCCATAAAGCGGTTCTTACCGCCGTATTATCCGGTTCCATTATCTTTTGTTCCATATGTTTTTTCCTTTCTGCATGGGAGCTAAGTCCAACCAGTTAATGGTATTTTTCATGCTTTTAAATTTTCAATTCACAGCGTGCAAAAATAACGCCTCTGAACTTTTGAAAATTGTAAAAAACCGACACGACTTGTTTAGGGTCTCCATTCGGGAAAGCCCGGCATACGTTCCGCAGCATCTCTTTTATATATCTTGGGGCTTACTCCCGAAAACCGTTTAAAATCGTGAATAAAATGGGATTGGTCGAAATAGTCAAGCGAATACGCAATATCTGTTAATGAAGCACCGCTGCGCTCTTTCAACAATGTAATTGATCGTTGGAAACGCATTATACGGATGTATAACTTTGGACTAATGCCAATATAGCTTTGAAAAAGGCGTTCCAATGAACGTTCAGATAGGTTAAGCTTGTTCAAAAGATGAGGAATGTTACCCCCTCTCTGCAATATCTCTATGGCATAGGTCAGCATTGTACCCGAATCTTGACGACGACCCGCAAGCCTGTTAAAACAGGTAAAAAGACAATTTGCTTGTTCTTCCAGCGAATCAGCATGGAGCAACTGTTCGGTCAAAGAGGTTTTAATCAGATCATGAATATTTATATGCTCGTCCCTTAGCTCGTTGGCATTCAGATTGAATAAACTTTTAAGGGCCGTCGGTCGAAAATTTATACCGCTTAGCTGAATACGCCCTTTCGCTTGTAAATTTCCATAGTGCGTTGCTTGGCCAAAAATAAACAACTGTGGTAATCGCTCCCCTCCAAAACCAGTAAATACGGCGGGATCTCGCTGAAAAATGAGTCCGGGAAAGCCACTGGACATAACCGTAAATACCCTTTGTGACATATCATCGACGGGTGCTTCCAAAGACCATAGGCAACTAATATATCGTGCTAACGATGGCGGCGGCGCTATTGTCCGATAATTCATATTCTAAACTTTGCTTTGCTAAAATACGGGATCAAAAAAAATAAAAAAAGAGCGGATACCCATAAGGCCGGATTTAACGCTTTAATAAGAGAACGTTGATCTTTAACAAAGACGCATGATCTCCATTAACTGTTGACATCAATGGCCTTTCAAAGAAATCGGTACAATTTATTCACATAATAAGTATCTTTCTTTCGTAATTTCATGTAGGTGTATTTATTATTTTTACCTGCAAATAAGTTTCATCGGCTATAGTAGTAAGTATCACGAATGCCTCAAAAGCCACAAATAACATGAAAAGAAAACCGAAAATAAATCATATAATACCACTTCTTGTCTTGACTTTTTTGCTATCTTATTTTAGAACGCTTGCGCAAGATCGTCCGAATATTATTGTGATCTTGGCAGACGATTTAGGATATGCCGACTTAGGGTGTTATGGAAGTGAAATTCCAACACCAAACCTGGATAATTTAGCTAAACGAGGTATCCGCTTTACCAATTTCTATAATACTGCTCGCTGTTGCCCTTCTCGTGCGACTTTGCTTACAGGCGTTTACGCTCACCAAGCCGGTATTGGGCACATGATGGACGACAAAGGGCCTGAACATCCGGGATATCGCGGACAGCTGAATGATCACACAATCACCATCGCCGAATTATTGAAAAACGCAGGCTATTTTACCGCTATGACCGGCAAATGGCATGTCGGCCAGCCTCATGGCGTAGTTCCCTGGAAGAGAGGCTTCGATCGTTCACTGAATGCACCGGCAGGTGGTTTTTACTACGGTAACGGAAAGAACGCAAAACTTTTTTTAAATGGCCGTGCATTAGACAATAACGCTAAAGAATTACCTAAGAACTGGTACTCAACCGACTTATGGACAGACTATGGATTGCGCTTCATTGATGAAGCTATTTCAGAAAAAAAGCCCTTCTTATTATATCTGGCGCACAATGCTCCCCACTTTCCATTACAGGCTCCGGCTGCTGAAATTGAAAAATTTAAAGGTAAATATATGAAAGGTTGGGATGCATTACGACGGGAACGCTATGAAAAACAAAAGAAACTTGGGCTGATTGATCCGTCTTGGAAATTGCCACCATTCAACCCTAATGTACCTAAATGGGAAACCCTCAGTAAGAAAGAAAAAGAAAAGTATGATCACATCATGGCTATTTACGCCGCTGTAATAACGCATCTTGATAAAAGTATTGGTGATTTGGTATCGGGACTGGAAAAAAGGGGTGTATTGGACAACACACTGATTCTTTTTATATCCGATAATGGAGGAAACGCAGAACCGGGCTATGAAGCTAAGTACGAAGGCCCTGATCCTGGATCCTCACAGTCGACCGTGTTTTTAGGACAAGGGTGGGCGGAAGCTGCCTGTACACCATTTTGGTCATATAAGCATCATACCCATGAGGGAGGGATTTCTTCTCCTGCCATTATTTCCTGGCCAAATGGCATTCCTACCTCGCGAAATGGAGCGTTTGAGCGGCAATCTGCGCATATTGTAGACATACTAGCAACGCTCGCTGAGATCGGCAGGGCCGACTACCCGAACAGCTGGAAAGGAAAGGCAATTTTACCGCCTGAAGGGATTAGTTTAAAACCTATCTTAGCTGGTCAAAGACTTAAAAGATCGCAGCCCATCTTTTGGGAACACGAAGGGAATAAGGCTGTACTAGATGGCAGATGGAAGCTTGTTGCCGAGTGGCCTGAAACATGGCAACTCTATGATCTACAAGCCGACCGCACCGAATTGCACAACTTGATATTGGAAGAACCGGAAGTGGCCGGGCGCTTAAAACAACAATATGAATCGTGGTTTAAGCGTGTAGGCGCCGAAGCATGGGATAAAGGAGTGAAGTGGTTCTATGATTATGAAAAAGCGAAAAGCGAAACAATAAAATAATTTATACTCGCCTACAATTTGTATCTTTCATGTATCAAAAAGTGACTTTATGAACTTCTTAATTTTTTTTACGCTGATTCTTTTTACGGCAACGGGCTACGCCCAGCAACCCGAGCAAACAACATCAAAAAAGATTCATCAATTAAGAATCTATGAGATTTTTGATCATAATAAAGACGCATTTCATAAAAGATTTAACGATCATGCGCTGCGTATCATGAAGTCTTATAACTTTCATATTTTAGGTATGTGGGAAGCTAAAACTGATGATAAAACTAAATTTATCTATTTATTAGAATGGCCTGATACGCAAACGATGGAAAGCTCTTGGAGTAAATTCATGGCAGATGAAGAATGGAAAAACATTAAACAGGAAACGGGAAAAACGCATGGTGTTATGGTCGGCGAAATTGAAGATATAAGAATGAATTCTGTCCCTTATTTCCCTACCTCCGGTTTATCCAACCACTTCACTCGTGGCAACTGATCAATACTAAAGGATATTCCCTGCATTAGGGCCTAGGTGTGCAGTACCGGCTAAAAGATAATTGAGAATTTCTTTTAAAAAAAATTGCGTAGCTAAATAACTACACATATATTTGTAGTCAAATAGCTACATGATGAACTTAAGAAGAGACGTATTCCAAGCCATAGCTGATCCAACCAGAAGGGCTATACTTTTATTGCTTGCTTCGCAATCGATGACTGCAGGCACCATCGCTTCCAACTTTGATACCGCCAGGCCGACCGTTTCCAAACATCTTCAAATACTTACAGCGTGCGAATTGCTTGCTCAAGAGCAAAATGGAAGAGAGATTTACTATCACTTAAACCCTCGAAAGATGAAAGAAATTGCGGATTTTATTGAACAATTCAGGCAATTATGGGAGGATCGATTCGACAAGCTCGAGCATATTATGAAAAACTACAAAATAGATCAATAAGAATTATGAAATATAAGACGCAGGTGCATGCCGTAGATGGTAAGCAGGAATTAATGATTACGAGAGAATTTGATTTACCTCTAGAACTTCTTTTTAAGGCTCATGTAGAGCCTGAAATTGTTAAACAGTGGATGGGAACGAATGTATTAAAGCTTGAAGGTAAAAAGCATGGTAGTTGGCAATTCGAAACGAGAGATGAGCAGGGAAACGTTCTTTTTCGGGCCAACGGAACAATCCACGCGTTTATTCCAAACCAAAAAATCATACGGACATTCGAAATGGAAAATGCACCTTTTGACGTTCAACTTGAGTTTCTGGAATTTGAACAACTTACGGTCGACACAAGCAAACTCACGATACACACAATATTTAGATCGGTAGCTCTTCGCGACGAAATGCTAAAGTTACCTTTTGCCCAAGGCATTAACATGGCACATAACCGTCTACAAAACATGGTAAACAAATTAAAACAAGAAAGATGAATATGCTAAATCGCTCCGCTGGCAAAGCACGAAAAATTACTTATTGGATTGCTACACTTTGGCTTTCATTGGGAATGCTTTCGACCGGAATTGTCCAATTAATAAAAATAAAAGAGGAGGTCGATGTGACATTACATTTAGGCTATCCGATCTATTTATTAACAATAATAGGTATTTGGAAAATTTTAGGTGTTGTAACGGTGCTTATTCCTAAATTTGCTTTATTAAAGGAATGGGCTTATGCAGGTTTTTTCTTTGCTATGTCGGGAGCGATATTTTCTCACATAGCATCCGGCGATCCGGTGAAAGAAATATTTCCGCCGCTACTTCTTTTAGTTTTAACGGTAATATCTTGGTATTTCAGACCGGCGGAGAGAACGCTTGTCACAGCTAACCGATAATCGAATAGACCTAGTATGCTACCGCAGACTATTAAAAAACTAAAAAAAACATGAATCCTAAAGTTGATTTCTTCTTCAATGAGGAACAAAAGTGGCAAAACGCATTTAAAAGACTAAGAACGATTATACTTGACTGTCAGCTAAGCGAAGAACTGAAGTGGGGTAATCCTTGTTACACGTTCCGAAACACTTCTCCTGATAACCAAGAAAGAAACATCGTTTTAATCCACGGATTTAAAGAATATTGCGCCCTTCTGTTTTTCAAAGGAGCTCTCTTGCAGGACATCAACGGCATCTTAATTCAGCAAACAGAAAATGTGCAGGCAGCGCGCCAAATCCGATTCACGCATGTGCAACAGATAATCGAGATGGAAGCCCTCATAAAGGCTTACATCTATGAAGCGATTGAAGTAGAAAAAGCAGGATTGAAAGTAAATTTCAAAAAGACTGCGGATTTTACAATCCCGGACGAATTTCTGCATAAGCTAAATAAAACACCGGTTTTGAAAGCTGCATTTGAAGCATTGACGCCAGGCCGGCAAAGAGCCTATATCTTTCATTTTTCTCAGCCTAAACAGGCGAAGACAAGAGAAGCGAGGATTGAAAAGTGTATACCACTAATACTGGAGGGAAAAGGATTAAACGATTAATATGTTGGTTTGATGCTTTCTGAAGTCGTAAACTAAATCATCTTAATTGAACTGAATAACAAAGCAAAAATAATATGGCAAATAATACAAAGAGGTTGTCTAAAGAGCAATCTGAAGAGCTATTCAAGACATTGAAAATGCGCTTTGAAAAAAATATGCAACGTCATAAGAATCTTGACTGGACAAAAATACAGGCACGATTGGAGGGAAATCCTGAAAAGCTCTGGTCTCTACATGAAATGGAAGTGACTGAAGGTGAACCGGACGTTGTCGGCTTAGATCAAACTACAGATGAATACATCTTTTTTGATTGTTCAGCGGAAAGCCCAAAGGGGCGTCGAAGCATTTGCTATGACCGCGTCGCACTGGATTCAAGAAAAGAACATAAACCGAAAAATAGCGCGATGGATATGGCTGCTGAAATGGGTATTGAAATGTTAACGGAAGAACAGTATCGCTCCTTACAGGAGCTTGGAAAGTTCGACATGAAGACATCCAGCTGGATAATAACACCCGAAAATATTCGAAAACTTGGCGGTGCTCTTTTTTGCGATCGTCGGTATGACCATGTCTTTGTATATCACAATGGTGCCGACTCTTATTATGCTGCTAGGGGTTTTCGTGGTTCGCTTAGGATCTAATTTGATTTAGAGGGCAAATATTAGACCTAAACAAAATAAACCCCAGCTAATGCCGGGGTTCGAAACAAGTACATATAAATATTTAATATATTATTTTAACGTTTATCTTTTTAAATTGGTATCACTAAGATTAAAATCCGCGAGGAATACCATCTGCGTCTTGTAACCGTAAACTCATAAATTGAATTACTCGGATCAAGGTATTTTAATCTCTCTGGCCGTTTCTACATAAAGCATAATCTGATTGACAACCCGTGGTAGATTTCTTTTCACCTCGTCTGACCAAAAACGAAAGACAGTATAGCCCATTTCTCTAAGCTTTTCATGATTGATACGGTCTTTCTGCATGTTACGTTCAATTTTGGGTATCCAGAATGCCTTGTTGCTTTTAATTTGATGTTTGTTCTTTTCCCAGTTATAACCATGCCAAAATTCACCGTCAACAAAAATTGCCAATTTGTATTTTTTTATAACGATATCGGGTTTGCCGGGTAAGGCCTTATCATGTAATCTAAACCGCAGATTTTTGGCCCAAAGCGCACGACGCAGCGTCAACTCCGGTTTAGAGTTTTTGCCTTTCACACGCGACATGTTGTAACTACGCTGCTTCGTAGTATAAAAGCCGGCCGCCTCTTCAAAACGTGGCACCTTAATGGGATCTTCGCCTGCGGGATGAAATACCATAACACAAAGATAACACTCTTTAATGAGGCTTGTTTTAAGGCTGTCTATTACAATGTACATGCGTAAGAATCGCTGGCGCCACTTATTGGAGCGGGGGCTTGGGCCTTCTTGAATTTCCATTACGTATCGTCATGATTTTTCTGTCATATAAAGGACTTAAGAATTACAATTACATTGCTGTTGGATGGCTAGTTCATACTGTTTACGACTTGCTCCATCATTTTTACGGAATCCCATTGTCCCTATATCACCAAGCTCATCAGCAGGGTGTGCCGTATGCGATCCGGTGCTCGCTATCTGGTTCTTTATGGGCGCTCCCTCCGTTTTCGAGCTTTTCAAAAAGAGAACATTTGTAGAACTCCAATAACGTTATCGCATGTATCATTTTATTGTTGGAAGGCATTTATGGCAATTTTAAAAACCGTTTGCTAAGTAGCGCGTTACTTCAGTAGAACATATAAACCGAGCACTAATGGCATCACACAAATTGTTTATCTTCCATCTTTTATCGTTGATTATTTTTTTTCACGCCGCCTGTTCGAACGGCAAGGATCCGGAAAAATATATAGGCTTTTGGCTAGACCCGGGCGATGAGTTGGCGATACCGACAGAAATTAAGCAAAAAAATGGGAAGCTTTATATCGTGATGAATGTTAATGGTGAGCAGACTGAATTACCGGCTATGTTTGATCGGGAGGGAAAATCTATCCTTGCCAAACTACCGATGCCTACCGGTAATTTGGTCGATGTGAAAGCACTTTATCTAAGTGAAAGCAAGCGCCTGCAAATAGATATCGCCGGTATGTCAAACGAACTTTCCAAAATATCTGAAGCGGTGGCAACTGAGCGCAAAAAAAAGATAAACGAATTTTATGATCCAAGCTTCTTCGTAGGTAAGTGGATTGACATAAAAACAACCAATCCGGATTCCATTGAAATTTCGAAGCAAGACGACCAGTACTTTCTTAAAACAAAACTCGATAGCACTGAAATACGCTATAATAAGCGTTTTTTTGAATGGTTTTACATGGGTAATCCCAATACGATACGTCGATTGAAAAACGGAAATATCGAATGGTCTATCGGTGCTTTACGTACGGAATATAGAAGACTGTGATTAACTACTCCAAATTTAAATTATGATCATTTTCGAACGCCAGTGTTCATAATCGAACAGTGATAGAGAATTAAAATCGTTAGCAAACACAAAAAAAAGCGCTTTTAAAGGTGGCAAGCTTCTTGGTAGGTATCGGTTACACCCCTACTTTTAATGCGATGGTGTTGAACCAGTAGGCAGATTTATTTGTAAAATGATCAATAATACCCTGAAAATTGCCCTGCGCCATTTATGGCGCAATCGCCTTTTTACTACTTTAAATGTTTTCGGCCTGTGTATCAGCATCTCCGCTTGCTGGATTATATATCGTATTATTGGTTACGAATTCAGCTATGATGCACAACTCCCTAACAAGGAACATATCTACAAAGTTATTTCCTCTTTCGTTTCTGAAGATAAAACTTCAAAAATGGGGGGCGTGGCGGCACCCTTATACCAAGGAATCCAGGAAGAAATTACCGGATTGGAGCACGTAGTTCCCGTATTCTTTCAGGGAATTAACCGCGCGGAAACGCAGCGGAATGGAGAAAAGTTTACATTAGAGGACCCACAGCATGTCGCAGCAACGAATAACCAATACTTTCAAATGTTGCCCTATAATTGGTTAGTAGGCGACAAAGTAACGGCCTTAACAGATCCAAAAAGTGTTGTCCTTACCGAGCGTCGTGCAAAGGAATATTTTCCAAATGCAAAACCGGAAGATATGTTACATCAAACGATTACTTATTATGGGCGGGATACTGTACAACGAACGGTAACCGGCATCGTATCCGATTTTAATAAACCTTCCGAATTTATCGCGGAGGAAATGATTGCCCTGCCTGGAAAAGTTTATGAAAGCTACATGTGGACAAACACAAATGGAGGTGATCGTCTTTATCTACAATTCAAAAAAGATGCAAATGCAATCGCCAAGCTCAAGCAGATTAACGAGCTTGATAAAAGACATTGGAAAGCTTTTGCAGATGAACGGGGAAGTGAATTAAAGAAAACCAAATCGTATGAATTATTACCTATACAAGAGGTGCATTTTGCAACTGATGTAAGCGATTATGGTATTAGTAAAACCAGTAAACCGGTCATGTTTGGACTAGTAGGCATCGGTGTTTTTTTATTGATACTTGCCTGCATCAACTATATCAATACAAGCGTTGCCCAAATGCCGCAACGGGGAAAGGAAATAGGCGTGCGAAAGACCTTGGGAAGCAGTAAATGGCATTTGATGAACCAATTTTTAGTGGAAACGCTGTTGACTACATTTATAGCGTCGATATTGGCGTTTGCTTTCGGCAAAATCGGATTTTCAATATTAAAGGAGCTTATTCCTACAGGAGTTACCTTTAGCGGCGAACCTCATGTATTCCCGCTATTCGTATGCATCATTATAATACTAATAACATGTTTAGCGGGCCTTTATCCAAGCTGGCTTATCACGAGGGTAAAAACAGTGGAAGTGTTTAAAAATTCCTTCACTGTGATCCGCTCGGGCTCGCGATTCAGCTTACAACAGGCATTAATTATATTTCAGTTTGCCATTGCCATGGTGTTTATTATCTGTACCATTATTGTCGGCGCACAATTGCGCCATACGTTGAAAGCAGACATGGGATTTAATAAAGAAGCCATCGTGCTGATTGATATACCCTGGAAATATCTTGGTGATGCTCGTTATAGCAATAAGCAATTTACGTTGTTCTCTGAACTACGCAAACAACCAGGCATCAAATCTGTAGCCTTAGGTATCCCGCCCCTTTCCTCCGGGTATTCGTCCAGTCCTTTCCAGACTGCAGTGGATGGCAAAGACTTAAACATGATAAAAATGTTTAAAAAGAACATAGATACAGCGTACCTCCGACTTTATCAAATGCAACTCGTTGCAGGAAGAAATATACTTCCTTCTGATACGATCAGCGAATTTGTGATTAACGAGGCCGCTGTTAAGGCTTTTGGCTTTCCTTCTCCCAAAGAGGCTCTCGGTAAAATGATCAATCAGTTAGGCAACACCAAACATGCTATTGTAGGTGTCGTGAAAGACTTTCATACACAAGATTTTTATACTTCAATAGAGCCTTTGGTCATGATGTCAGACAAGTCAAGCCTGTCTACATTGAATATTAAATTAGATACAGAGAATACGGATCAATGGCAAGCAACGCTTAAAGCAATTGAACATCAGTGGCGTAACTTCTATCCACCTGAAGGTTTTCGATACACCTTTTATGATGAAACAATCGAGGCCATGTACAAACAAGAAAGGCAAATTGCTAAACTTATTAACCTAGCGATGGCGATAACACTCTTCATCAGTTGTCTTGGCTTATTTGGCTTGGTTACGTTGACTGCTTTCCAGCGCACAAAGGAAATTGGCATACGAAAAGTGTTAGGTGCAACGGCCATGGGCATAGTAACCATGTTATCGAAGGATTTTATAAAGCTTGTAGTAATTGCCCTAATTGTGGCGTCGCCCGTTGCCTGGTGGGCGATGAATAAATGGTTAGAAAACTTTGTCTATAAAATTAATATTGAATGGTGGATGTTTGTGGTAGCAGCCGCTTCGGCAATCATCATCGCTTTGCTGACGGTTAGTTGGCAGGCCACCCGTGCAGCCCTTGTCAATCCGGTAGATAGTTTAAGGAATGAATGACTATATTTAATTGCCTCGCCTAAATCTATGTAATCACCTCGGGTAACACCTCTCCTTACCCGACGGGGCCTATCTTTGAGCTGTCAGTGGATATTGTCAGCTTGTTTTAGCAATTTTATGTAAATTGGCATCGATGCCAATGGAAATTTGCATTTCAATAAACATCGGACACCTAAAATGATTTTTGCAACAGATTTTTTGCGGAAGAGAAAAGTGGTACTTTGGCATATCGTAGGCTGGTTTATCCTGATCGCTTATGAGGTAAGTTTTGTGATAGCCTTCGGAGCAAAAGTAACGCCTTTTGTCGTTGTTTTCGCGTATATTCTCGCTATTGCGCTATTTTATTTTCATGCTCACTGGGCGTTAACCAGAAAAAATCGACAATGGTTACTTTTACTTATACCCCTCGAAGTTCTAATTTATTATGAAACCATAATGTTTTTAGATTATTTGAAGTTATTTGATTATGAAAATCGCCCCTCCTTCTCCGAAAAATCGTTGATTATAAAACATAGTTATCGCGCCCTTTTCTTTATAATGCTGAGCACAGTATATTGGATTTTTATTAATGCGCTGCAGAAGCACCGACAAGTAGCGAAATTAGAACAAGAACGTGCTGAAAATGAGCAAAAACAGGCAGAACTGAAAATGAAATTAATAAAATCACAAAATGCTAAACTGCGTACGCAAATTGAACCGCATTTCATTTTCAACACCATGAACTTCATCTATGATGCAGTAGAAGGCGTATCAGAAAAAGCAGGCGAGGCAGTTTTGCTCTTGTCGGAGATCATGCGCTATACCTTGCAGAAAACAGATGATGACCATGAGGTACCGCTTCAGATGGAACTGGAGAACATCCGAAATCTCATTAGAATAAACCACATAAGAACCAATGGCAAGTTAAATATCACCCTAGAAATCAATTTGGTAGACTATGACCTGAATGAATTAAAAATTCTTCCTCTTTTGTTTACTACCTTTGTGGAGAACATGTATAAACATGGCGATTTAACGGACCACCAGGCTCCCGGTATTGTTTACGTAATTGCCGAACATGGTGAACTTGTATTTAAAACCTGGAATAAAAAACGTACACATATGCCTGTTCAGGGGACTTTCGTCGGCATTTCAAATGCGCGCGAAAGACTGCAAAGCTTTTACAATGACCGTTTTAGCCTATCCATTGAAAACAGAGTTCATGACTTCTTGATTGAGCTCAAAATTAGATATGCGCATGATACGTTGTTATGTAGTTGATGATGAAGCAGCTTCTGTAAGCCTGCTAAGCAAATTCATAAACAAAACGCCCACCCTTGAATTATTGGGATCCTCATTAAATCCCTTGGAAGCTTTAAAAAAATTTCAACAAAATGAAATCAGGGCCGACATCACCTTTCTTGACATTAACATGCCTGAAATATCAGGTTTGGAATTAGCCAATTTAATTAAAGACTATACGCATATTGTCTTTACTACAGCTCACACGCAATACGGTTTAGAAGCATTTGATCGTGACGTCATCGACTACATTGCTAAACCTTTTGGATACGAACGATTTTTAAAAGCGGTATCGCGTTATCAAAAACTTAAGCAGAGTACCCAACAGCCAAGCAAAAAAGAAAATTACTTCTTTATTAAAAGCGATATAAAGGGTAAGTTGATCCGTGTTTTAATAGACAAAATTCTGTACATCGAGTCGACGACCAATTATATCACCATTTATACACCTACTGAAAGCTATATGACTTATATAACCTTAACTGAAGCAGAGGAATACTTAAAGCCATATGATTTTGTCAGGGTGCATAAGTCTATTATCGTCAATCCAAAAAATATTAAGTCGATTGAAGGCAATAAGATTTTACTTGGCAATAAATTGACAATTTTAGCAAGTCCCGGCTATCGAAAAATATTATCTGAAAAAGTCAACCAAAGTTTATTGATTTCTAAGCGACGCAACTAGCACTCCCATTAGTTTAAATATCAATACCCCACTCCTGCTCATAGAGTGGGGTAAAGAATGGATTATTTAGCGGAGAGTAGTTCAAAAATGCGCTTCCCGATATCGCTGTTTTGCATAAAACCAGTAAACCTAGCGGCTCCGGGGCCATAACTGTATACAGGAATAGGGGCACCGGTATGGTCATTGGTAACGAACTCACCGAGTACAAAGCCCTTCTCATAGTCACCATCCACCAATACCAATCCGCCTGTTTCATGATCAGAGGTCACCACTACCAGTGTTCCCTCATTTTTATCGGCATATTGCAAGGCCTTTCCCAATATCCTATCAAAGCTTAGATATTCCTCAATACATTGTGCAATCTTATTGCTGTGTCCACCCCCGTCAATTTTAGCGCCTTCAACCATCATAAAAAAACGATCATGCCGCTTTTCCATTAGAGCCAAGGCATCGTCAAATGCATCTTCCAACATATGATAGCCCCTGGAAGGATCATCTTGGGCCAGACAAATAAGCTGCTCGCCGGAAACGGTATTTAGCTCACGTAGGTCGGTACAAATAACGGTACCTTTTGTCATTAATTGCTGTTTCAGTTTAGCGCTGTCTGCGACTAAGCTTGGGTGGCTGCCACCTACAAATAGCTTTACAGGGCTTTTAAGGATATCATAAGCGATGGCTGTCGAATAGTCGCGCTCGCTTTGATGTGCAAAGAAAGAGGCGGGTGTTGCGCCGGTAAGTCGATCGTTTGTGAGAATAGCACTTGGTATCTGTATGTTATTCAACTTCTCCGGTAAATTGGGTAAAGCTTTGCCGGTACTATCGTTACCGATGTAGCGATTTTTTGTTTTTTCACCCGTAGCAAAAGCTGTCGCACCTGCTGCGGAATCAGTGTTGTAATCATCCGCCGGTGCAGTGTTCTGAAAACCAATATGCTTAAACTGTGTCATATTCAATTGGCCACCATTGATGGTCGCTGCTGCCCATTGCTGGTTGAAACCTGCTCCGTCGCTGATAAGCAAAATGACCCGCTTCACCTTTCCTTTCGTACCATCCTGCTTATAGCTTGGCCGATATATTTCATGCTTATTTTTACGGGTATAACTATTCACCTCGTATCTATTTAAAAAGCTAGCCAGAATATTCGGTGAATCGGTATTTAGGTAATCTACTCCCAATTTTATAAAGGCCTGCCAGGCCGTTTTGGTGTCGGGACAGCCCCAGAAGCGTACGGGTTTACCAACTGCATGCACCGAATCGATAAAATGCTTTACTTTGTTCCGCTCCGGCTCAGTTATTCTTCCCAAACCGTTCCAAACACTGAAAGACTGAAAAGGTGCACTATAGAATGCGACTCGTTTAAGCTGTTCATCGCTATAGCGAAGCTGTGTACGGCCATCAAAGTAAAATATTGGATCAAAGGCCCCGAAACGCTCCGGCTTAGGCATATCACCACTAATTACTAAACGCACGGCATCCGGATTTCGGTTTACATCAAAATAAGCCCGAATGGGGGCAAGTTGGCGCTCCAATGCTTTCAAAGTAGGCTCTCCATCTGTTTTTAAGTCGATCAAAAATTGTAGTTGCCCACCTTCAGGGTATACCTTACCATTATGCAAAGATATCTGTTGCAATAAGGGCTTTAGATAGAGATTCTGAATGGTGTGTCCGGGTTTAATCTCCTTCTCTTCGTGTGCTACATAAAGTGAATCATTTTTCAAAAACACGTCTATTTCGATGGAAGCAAAACGATTCGCATAAGCTGTATAAAAAGGCTGTGCTTGTAAATAATCGTTGTGCGAATGCGCGTTTTTGTTAACCGTGTACTGCTGTGCGTGCGCAAACAGCCCGCTACTTGCCAAGCTGCACGCACATATCCATTTTCTTATATTCATCTAATACTTTTATGGTTGAAACCAAACTTTTGTATTATGAGTAGGCATGTTACCTCCCATTGTGTCATTTACCCATTGAATCAGATTGGGGTTATTTTGTTCATTATCCGAATACACATATCGAACAGGAATAGGTGCCAATACCGATGGTCCGGGCTTTAACTGTGGATAACCGGTACGTCTCCAAGAAGCCCAAGCCTCATAGCCATTTAAAAAAGCATCTATCCATTGCTGCTCGGCGATCTGTTGCAAAGCTGTTTCTTCCCGAAGTGCTATATCGGTACGCCTTAAGAAACCCGTTGTCTCCGCTTGACTGATATAAGGCGTTTCCTCGTTGGATGCCTGACCTACTTGTGGCCATTTAGCCAATGAAGCGGCTATCCCCTCTAAATAAACAGCCGCCGCATCTCCCTGCACCCCCATATTTCTCACGATTGCCTCTGCTTTTAAAAACAGAAGTTCACTATAAGTGAAGAGGAAGGCCCTATTTTCTTTTCTTATTCGTTTACCCAATACGGAATAATCATCTTTATTGAGGCCTGTTTGCTGGTACAAAGCGTTCTGCTCCAATGAACTCAACCCAACCCGCTGTCCACGATAAACATAAGGAACAGTAGAGTTACTACGATGGGCGTTATAGGAATTTTTTGTCGGGGCTACATAAATTTTCATCCGAGGGTCGGCCACTTTCTGCAACATATCTACCATCGTTTCGCTTACACGATCGTTCCCATCGAAGTTTACACCACTACCATCTCCCGGCGGATTAAGAATAAACCACCGGTATAAATCGGCATTATTATTATAAACTAATGTAGCTTGATCTTCCACTTTTTCGAATATTGGATATTCCGAAGGATTATTAAAAATGGCGCTTACCGCAGCTGCGACATCTGCTTTTTGCGATTGGCGCATCAATATACGGATTTTTAAAGAGTTGGCGAATTTACGCCAAGCACCGGTGTTTCCATTATATAGGATATCGCGATTGATAGTCAATGAGGGATCTATGCCTTTTAGTAATTGATTGGCTTGCTCCAGATCGTTAAGCATTAGTCCATATACCTCCTGCTGCGATTGATAATGTGGAAATTCCAATCCTGCCACATCCCCTTTTCCAGCTTCGTCATAAGGTATATCCCCATAGGCGTCGCTCATGATCGATAAAATATAAACCTTGCAAATCAAGGCAACCGCTTCATAATGCGGCAATTGATTCTCCTGTGCAAGTAAACGTAGCTGATTCACATCTTTAATCAGACGCATCGCGCCGTTCCATTCCTCACGAAAAGAGGCTCCCGTCAGATTGTACCGGCCATCCTCCTCACTTGTTCCGCCCAAATAGGCAATATGCTGAACAAATTGTCCGGCCCTACTGCCTCCACTGGCAGTCATGGTGCTAACAGCACCACTGAGTATGGGGGGTAATAGCATTTCAGGAGGTACAATATCCGGATTATTAGGATTAATGTTAATTGCTTCAAAGTCTTTACACGATCCAAAAATGAGTAAAAGGATCGACAGTGAAAAATAGATCAACTTCTTCATGGTGCTTTCTCTAAAAGTTAATATTTAACGCAGCGCCAAAGCTACGTAGTGAAGGAAGTGAAAAGGCTTCTAAACCCTGAAATTGGCCATCGTAACCGGATACTTCAGGATCAATGTTGGGCACGTCCGACCATAGGACAAGGTTACGTCCCACTAGCGAAAAGCTTGCCTGTCTTATCGGTGTACGCTTCAATAATTTTTCGGGCAGTCGGTATGTAATTTTCACCTCCCTCAGTTTTATATAAGAAGCATCAAAAGTGGCAATACGGTCATTGTTATAGTAAGCTCGCCAATAGTTACGCACCGTAACTTCTGTATCGTTCGGTTCGCCCGTATCAATATCAACCCCTTCACCAATCATTGTACCACCACCATTTGCATCCCGATTTACTAAGGATTCCTTCAAAGAGCCACTATTGATTCCCTCAATATAAGTACGTGAATGTACAACACCTCCTTTCTGAAATCCGAAGAGGAAGCTGAGGTCAAAATTGCGATAGGAAAATTGGTTAGTAATCCCTCCGGTATAATCAGGATTTACATTACCCAAGTATCCCCAGTCGCCATTTTCTTCTTGGGGTAAACCGTTACGATGCGTCAGTGTACCGTTCTGATAAATCAGGTAGTCACCGTACAGAGAGCCAAAAGAACCATCACCTTTTGTATTTTCGGTACGCATTTCCAAAGATGCCCAACGCTCAAGCTGACGGATACGCGAAATGCCTAAATCTTCCGCCAAGTAGAGCACTCGGTTTCTATTTAGCCCAAAGTTCACATTTACGTTCCAACTAAATTGATTCGTTCTTATGGGGGTTACATCTATCATTAGTTCAACACCATTATTCTTCATTTTACCTACATTCATTAACTTCGTATCGTATCCTGCCGAAGGGTTTAGCGTAACGGGAATAATCAGATCGGTGGTAGTGCTTCTATAATAAGTAAAGTCGATCCCCAAGCGGTTATTGAAAAATCTCGAATCAAAACCAAATTCATATGAGCTAACTTTCTCGGGCCGAATGTCCGGATTGGGATAATTATTATTGTGTACAGCAACCGTCTCACCATTCCATCCCTGTGTAACCTGGAAATTTGGCATCGTCTGGTAGGGCTCGAGATCTCGCCTTACCGAAGAAAGGCTACTGCGAAGTTTTAAATAGCTTAAGGCGTCGCTACGCCAACCGAAAAGTTCAGTTGCCACCAAACTGAGGGATGCCGATGGATAGAAATAAGATCTATTTTGTTTTGGTAATGCACTTGACCAGTCGTTTCTCCCGGTGAGATCTAAAAAAAGAGCGTCTTTATAGCCAACCTGAGCAGTTCCATAAACTGAATTTATTTTTTTTTGTTGACGAATATTACCTGCCACAATGGGAGAAGCGTTATTCGTCAGGTTGTACACATTGGGAATTGATAGACGATCTACAATAGCGCCGAGCCGTTTTGATTCCTGATTCATCAAATTCCCTCCCAAGGATGCATTTACGCTAAAATCGTCGTTGATCTTGGTATGATAAGAAAGTAAGGCATCATGATTCGTTTCAAGAAAATAAACATCATCTTCCTGATAATATCCATTAACATATTGTGCCGATGACACTGCATGACGCATCGTACGCTTATCATTATAGAAATCACGACCGGTACGCAGCATGAGGCTTAAGTTCGGCAAGAAGTTATAGGTAAACTTTACATTACCGTAAACCCGATCACGGTTGTTACCGTTTAGATTTTCGTAAGCAACAAAATAAGGATTGTTTAATCGACTGCTGTTTAAACCCCAAATGGGCGAAAGTTGCCTCGTTCGCAATGAACCATCTGCCCAATAATTACGCAAGCTATTTATGTTCACATTTCGAGGCATATATAGGAAGATTTTCATGATGGCATCCTCATTCTTGGCACCATAACTTGCGCGGTTATCACTTCCTGAATTAACATAGTTCATATTCACATCTATTTTTAACTTAGGAGTAATAGCATAACCTGCATTTAACCCAACAGCATTACGACTTAAATCGGTATTCGGTACAATTCCGCGCTGAGAGGTATTTGTATAAGAAAATCGGAAATTTAACTTTTCATTACTTCCCGCTATAGCTAAATTATTAGTGAAAGTTTGTCCTGTTTGAAAAAAGTCTTTCAATTGATTTGGATAGGCAATAAAGGGGGTAGGTATACGCTGCCCTGTAGCTGGATCGATTGGTGAGTCAAATTGCGGAATTAGCTGGCCATTCAGGCGTGGCCCCCAGTTTTCCATCACATTATCGTTTAAGCCGCCTCCCATGCCGTCTACATAGCTATATTCGCCATCGCGGCCCTGGCCATATTCGTACTGATAATCCGGTAATTTAAGTGGAGTCTCTGCGCTCGCTTGCGAATTGAAACTAACGCCAACACCCTTTGTTCCCTTACCCGACTTGGTAGTAATTAATACAACGCCGTTTGCTGCACGCGAACCATAAAGCGCCGCAGCATTTGGTCCTTTTAAAACGGTTATGCTCTCAATATCATTGGGGTCAAGTTCTCCCGCCGCATTTCCATAATCTACTTCTCCTTCTCCGGCAGTGAAATTCGGATTATTAAAATCTTGCCTTCCAGTATAAGCCCTGGTCGACTGCTCATTATTGTTACTGATCGGAACGCCGTCTACAACAAATAAGGGCGAGTTATTATAATTGTAACCACTCACAAAATTTTGTCCACGAATTTGTATGTTGGCGGAGGAGCCAATTCCGCCACTCGAATTGGTGATGCGCACACCTGCCACTCTTCCATTCAAGGTATTAAGCAAATTTGTTTCGTGAGATTCTTGAATAGTTTGGCCTTCTACTTTCTGCTGAGAAAAACCAATCGATTTTGCTTCCCTCGATATTCCTAAGGCAGTAACAACCACCTCGTTCAAAGGGTTGTTATCTTCTTGCAAAGTCACGTCGATTCGGGCCTGCCCATTGACAGTTACTTCATGTGACCGATAACCAATATAACTAAAAACAAGTACGCTTTGTGAAGTTGGAACTTGCAATTGATAATGACCATTATGATCGGTAGTCGCTCGCTGAGATGTGCCCTTCACCTGTATATTTGCGCCGATGACAGGACTACCGCTAGTAGCATCACGCACTTGCCCGTTAACGGCTAATCCCTGTTGAACACGGCGAAGTGAGATAGTGCCGGCTTGTTCTTCAAAAACAATCTTTTCTGCTTTAAATAGATCAGACAGTATTTCGGATAGTTTACTATTTTGATAATGTATGTGACTGAAAACCAACTTTTCCAGTTGGACGTCTTCTGTAAATGCAAAATCGACAGATGCCTTTCGTTCGATTTCCTTCAGCAGTGTATAAGCATTTACTTTATTAAAAGAGAGATGGATTCGCTTCTCAAGTCCTTGTTCGGGTTTATTTGCCGAAGCCATTGTAATTACCGCGCACATATTAACTAGCAATGCGAGCGATTGTAGTATTGGCAATTTAAAGCGCCAGCGTATTAATTTCATTTGAGTTAAGGGTTGAATTTTTAAAGATTGATTGATATTACTTCCTTTACGGAAGCTATCCTTAATGTATTAGAAGATATTCAAGGATCCATTCGCCTCCTTTCTGTATTGTTTGTTCAACATATGGCAGATAATCTCCAATGTTTGTGAAGCACTCCGTTCATACTTCAGTTTGAGCGTGTACCGATGATTTAGCACAGTTGCGTCGGTACTGATCAAGGATATCCCATAGACATCGCGAAAACACAGCGCCAGCTCTGAAAAAGACACCTGCGCTAAGGATATTGACCCGCCGCGCCAAGCCAGCGTAGCGGGAACAGCTTTCTTTCTGAATTGCTTATTTGCCCGATCATATATATATCCGTCACCTCTATGCAATAGCAATGATTGCCCCTTATTTTCACTGCTTACCTGTACACGACCGGTGCTAACTGTTATTTCTGCTTTAGGCCTGTAATCATACGCTTTTACGTTAAAAGATGTACCTAAAACCTGTATAAACAACTCATCCGTTTGTACCCAGAAAGGGCGATCAGCAAGTGGCCGGATTTCAAAAAATGCCTCCCCTCGCAACTGAACAAAACGTTGTTTTTCTCCATAACCATCTTTCAACACCAATGACGAATTAGCATTTAACGTCACGACAGAGCCGTCCGAAAGTTTTACTGTTTTATATTCTCCCGAGTTGGTAGAAAAGTGCATTACAATCGGCTCTTTGGTACGGTATTTACGGGACGGTAGACCAAAATCAGTAGGCTTGAACCAAGTGATTCCGAGGATCAGCATGATAACTGCCGCCGCGACTCTCAACCACGGTGCAAGACGTTTTTGCTTATTACGTTTAAGCTTTGGCTCTTCCTGCTTATTCGCGTCAATATGTTTTCTCAAACGTTCTTTTACACGTAACTTTTCTTCTTCGCCGGGGCGAACTTCCGCCACCGCTCTCTCCTCTTCAAATGAATCGTACCATATGTCTACAAGCTGCCGCTCCACTTTGGTGCTCTCACCTGCATGATATCTTTTCAATAAATCTTTATATACACTAAATTTCACACCTGCTGATTTTATACTATAGTGTATAAAGTGCACGATCTATACTTCAAGAAAAGATGGTTAAATTGTTAAGTTTTTGTAAACAGGATTGTCAGTAAAGAATAAATAGGCAAATGGGGATGCGACTCAATGAGTTTGGTTTTCAACCGTCGCAGTGCTTCCGTGTGGTTGTTTCGAATGGTTTGGTCGGCTAGTTGCAATGCTTCGGCTATCTCACCTATCGTATAGTCTTGCATACGCAGCAGAAAAACTCTCCGCATGTTCTCCGGAAAGGCTCGCACTGCCTCATTTATGGTTTGTTGTAGGGATGCAACTTCTAGAAGACTAATAACGCCGTCTTCGATCTCTTCCATTCGCTGAAATAAGTGCGCATGCAATTCCTCCTCGCGTTCTTGTTGGCTTGCCCAACGAATAATTTTATATTTAAGCATAGCGCCGAGATAGCCTCCGAGATCGCTTTGAATCTGTAAATTGTGCCGTTGAATCCAAAAATCAGCAAAAACATCTTGTACAAGGTCTTCGGCCAGTTCCCGTCTTCGGAGCCTATAATAAGCTCGCTGATAAAGATGCTCCCAATATCGTTCGAAGAGCTGCTCAAAAGCAGCGGCGTCATCGTTCCGCATGCTTTCGATTAAGGCCTTTTCGCATGTTTCCAGGACAGGTTGCATTCAATTAACTCTTATAGCAAAGATAAGGGGTCTATATTATGGCAACGTTAAATCTTAAGCTAAGAATCTCGTTCTTCTCTGCATTGTTTGTGCGCCACTCCCCATTGTTCGAGTTGTTGCCAAATGGGGATAAGCGCTTGCGCGCTTGCTGTGAGTCGATAGTCGACCCGAGGCGGGACCTCTGCGTAAACTGTACGTTCGACCAATCCATCTCTTTCCAGTTCCTGTAAATGCAAAGTCAACATACGATCGGTAATGCCGGGAATAATTTTTTTTAGCTCACTAAAACGTAGTGTCTTTTTTTCAAGTTTATATAGAATGATCAGCTTCCATCGTCCTCCCAACATATCAACCGCATACATCATCCCGCAAAAGTCTATCAACTTTTCTCGGTTAATGCTATTGGTGGATGTAGGCTTTCTCTTACTCATTATGCAAACTCATTACTTACAATTTTGTGTGCCTCATACAAAGGGCTGCATACTGGCAAATATAAGGATCAGCCAATAATTTTGTCGACGCTTTATTAAAACATAAATATTATTTGTATGAAAATTCTCATTGTATATGCACATCCGGAACCTCAAAGCATGAACGGAGCCTTGTTTAAAATGGCCATCGATACCCTTACCAAAGCTGGGCATGAAGTAAAGGTATCTGATTTATACGAAATGCGTTTTAACGCTATCTCAGATCGAAGCAATTTTGTCAGCGTTCACAATCCGGAATTTTATAAACAGCAATTAGAGGAAGTCCATGCCACGAAAACAAACGGCTTTGCTGACGACATTGAGGCAGAACAACAAAAGGTTGAATGGTGTGACTTGATGATCTGGCAATTTCCGCTTTGGTGGTTTAGTGTACCTGCTATTTTAAAGGGATGGGTGGACCGTGTATTTGCTATGGGACGCTTCTATGGGAACGGTCGCATTTATGAAAAGGGCGTCTTTAGTAATAAAAAGGCTTTACTATCGCTTACTACAGGCGGCGGTAAGAGCGATTATCTAAAAGGTGGTTTTAACGGGGATCTTGCAGGAATCCTGCGTCCGCTTCATCGGGGGATTTTTGAATTTACCGGTTTCGAGGTACTGTCTCCTCACGTCGTCTACGGCCCTGCAAGGTTATCGCCAGCGGATCGTGAGCGTGAACTTGAAATCTGGAGTGAACGACTAATTCAAATTTTCGAAGAGCAAGCTATCTCGGTTGGAGAATACTAAGACACGTCCAAGCCTTCACGCGATCTTTTTACTCAATCAGGCTAGATCAAGGTTATTTTTCCGGCATGACACTTTGGCTTAGAAAGAATGTACTTTTATAGTCATTACAAAAATTATATATTTGCATCATAAACCATACAAGGCATTAAATGTAGGATTTAATTTCTTTCAATAACAAATGAACATGCGTTGCCAATAACAGCAACCAGGTCTATGCTTGTACCCTTTAAGAAAGAAATTCATGCTTATCCTACGAAATGTTTCCTATATACATCCGGACAAAGAATTGCTGTTTGATAACATTAATCTGACCGTAAACAATCACGATAAAATCGCCTTGATCGGTAATAACGGTTCCGGAAAATCTACGTTACTTAAAATTATCAGCGGCGAACTGAAAGCTACCGGAGAGGTGATGACGGTCACAAGTCCTTATTACGTTCCTCAGATCTTTGGACAATTCAATCACCTGACTATTGCCCAGGCTTTGCGTGTCGAAGAAAAACTACATGCCTTAAGAGAGATACTAGAAGGGCGAGCTACGGAAGAACTGATGGATTTGTTAGCTGACGACTGGACCATCGATGAACGTTGTAGAGAGGCTTTGGATCGCTGGCAGCTCAAAGACTTAAACTTGGAACAAGGGATGGATACTTTAAGTGGCGGACAGCGAACAAAAGTTTTCCTAGCAGGAATCTCCATTCACCAACCAGATTTCATACTGCTCGACGAACCCAGCAATCATTTAGATGCTGTAAGTCGAAAATTACTTTATGAGTTTATCGAATCCACTTCGAGCACGCTGCTTATAGTAAGCCATGACAGAACACTATTGAACTTGTTGAATACGGTTTGCGAATTGAATAAACAAGGTATCGCTGTATACGGAGGGAATTACGATTTTTATATCGATCAGAAGAATACAGAAACGATAGCGTTAAATCAGGATATCAAAAGTAAGGAGAAAGCGCTACGTAAAGCTAAAGAGCGCGAACGGGAAACTATAGAAAGACAACAGAAATTGGATGCGCGTGGAAAGAAGAAACAGGAAAAAGCAGGTATTGCGCGCATTATGATGAATACATTAAGAAACAATGCGGAGAAGAGCAGTTCCAAAATTAAAAGCGTACACACAGAGAAAATCGACGGTATTTCGCAAGAGTTACACACCTTACGTTCGGCTGTAGCCGATCTAGATAAAATAAAGCTTGGTTTCGAAGATTCTGTGCTGCATAAAGGGAAATTACTATTTACGGCCGTCGATATCAACTTCGCTTACAAGGAGCATCAACTTTGGAGAAAAAATTTAAGCTTTCAGATCGCCAGCGGAGAGCGCATTAACCTAGCGGGTTCGAATGGTTCAGGAAAAACGACTTTAATCAATATTATTTTGGGACAATTAAGTCCTTCTTTGGGTAACACTTGGCGAGCGATCAACAAGGCAATTTACATAGATCAAGATTACTCACTAATCCGGAATGAGCTCACGGTATATGAACAAGCACAAAGATATAACGAAGCTGCCCTCGAGGAGCACGAAGTTAAGGTTCGCCTCAATCGTTTTTTATTTACAAAAGATGATTGGAACAAGCCTTGTAGCACCTTAAGTGGTGGCGAAAGGATGCGATTGATACTGTGTTGCCTTAATCTAGGCAACAATTCTCCGGATGTAATTATACTTGATGAGCCAACCAATAACCTGGACATCCAAAATATTGAGATATTAACCATAGCGATCAAGGAGTATAGGGGCACGCTGATTGTAGTATCACACGATACCTACTTTTTGGAGCAGATCGGCATTGAGCGAACGATTTATTTATAGGCGGCGGTCCACAGGTGGCTGGTTTTATCTTTTAAGCCTAACCGAATAAATTATTCGTTCATTTATTAAATCTATTTAGCACGAATCCGCCTGTATCAATACCGAAGCCAATAAAGCTAAGATATCGCTTCAACATTTCAAGTCGGGCACCGCCATGATGTTGCTTTATCTTTTATCGTGAAGCGATAAATTCACTTTTTTTGATAAACTCGTACATAATCGACTACAAAACGATTAGGGAATTGGGTATTTCCTAAATCTCCTCCATTGATCCCGCCCATCGCCAGATTCAGCAGGATATAATGAGGCTGCTTAAATGGGTTAAAGCCCGAGCCATCTCGATTCACCAATTCGTCCAATGGAACCTTATTCAATAGGATATCGTCTACGTATAAAGCAATTGCTTCTTCATCCCAATCCATTCGCCACACGTGGAATTCTGATGCCCACTTTTTGCCCCCTAATTCTTTTACCGCTTTTGTTTTACTATACCATTTCGCCTGGTAGGGCTGATCGGTGCCGCAAGCAATATTGGCAA
This sequence comes from Olivibacter sp. LS-1, assembly GCF_008245145.1. GTDB lineage: Bacteria > Bacteroidota > Bacteroidia > Sphingobacteriales > Sphingobacteriaceae > Olivibacter > Olivibacter oleidegradans. The sequence goes on from NZ_CP041643.1 coordinate 437,975, forward strand.
GGATATTACCTTTGTAGTATTCCATGATATCAATCTCACCATTAGATGGCCATTGCTTTGAAATGCCTAAAGTCCAAAAAGCCGGCCAAAGTCCGGCACTGATATTAATTCGTCCTCTCATTTCAAAACGGCCATATTGCCAGCTATGCAAACCGCGGGTATTGATTGAGGAAGAAGTATGCGTTATTTTTGATCTGCTTTCGCTCCATTGCTTGCTATCCGCATTATAATTCGGATTGGCTTTGTCTTCTTTACGTGCTTCAATAATCAATAACCCGCCATCGCACCAAGCGTTGTCTTTTTGATACCACTGTTTCTCTTTGTTCCTGACAAAGCCTTCCTCGAATTTCCAGTTAGCCGTATCGGGTACTCCGGTCTGGTCAAACTCGTCCGACCAAACTAAATGGTATCCCTCCTTTTCATATTTTCCTACATGATCATTTACGACACGTTGCGCAAAAACAGAGGAAAAACTAATTGTAAATATGATGGCTAAAAGTTCTATATAATTATTCATTCTATGTCAGTTTTGTATCTTGGTTTATCGTTACCAGTTTATTATTAGTACTAAATTTAAAAATCTATTTGGCGGAGTTCTTATTTTAATAGCCAATAGGCCCCGCGCCAGCTGTAACGGGCCATCCCGGATTTTGATAAATAGGTGAGGTCTCCGTTGACTGACCATCGGACGAAGAAATCAGAAAATGCTCGGTAGCGATAGGACTTAAATAATGTGCTTCTGTGAAAAAATACCCATTATAGAACTGATTGTTAGGCGATATTTGATGTACCCTGAGATAACGGCTCAGCGACGGATCAGAAACCGTATTGGTAGTCGTTCCTCCATATTTTAATCTACTGCCATATATATCCTTCATTGGTCCCCAAACCTTGATTCCCTCTATCTTAAACCCGTTTAGCTGATCCATTGCCCGCCAACGTATCAAATCCATATAACGTAGCCCCTCTACCATGAGTTCAGCTCTTCTTTCACGGCGTATATTATAAAGTGTAGGGTTTATTAAGTTACCATGCGAATATGCACCCCAGTCGTTCAATCCTTCTTTACTCATATCCGTTGCCGCGACAGTTACATTGAAATCGGGATTTACTCCAGCTCGATTTCTTATAGCTTGCCAATAACTAACAGCGCTACCATCAAGCCCACCATTCTTCTCAAAGCAAGCTTCAATGTAATTAAGATAAGCCTCCGCAGCTCTAAAACATACGATGGCAGTCACATCACGCCCAACGATAGATTGCATATTATTGTCATAAGACAAACCTTTTTTGATAGAATAACCTGTACCCTCCAAAAACCTGCTAGCAAGGTCTATATTAGGAACCGTTGGCTCCACTTCCGGTGAGGATCCCGTGGGTAGGTTTATAAACGCTTTGGTTTCCCCCGGAGCACGCATAAATAACTTAAGCCTCCAGTCTCTATTTACTTTTACATTACCCACAAAATCGTCACCCTCATACCCGGAAGCGGCAGCATATATAGGCAAACCATTTCCCATCAAAAAATTATCAACAAACTGACGGGTATATCCGTAACCATTACCATAGTATATATAGTGATTCCAATATTGTACAACACCTAATGTCAAATCAAAATCTCTCCACAGCAGCACTTCATCATACGCAGCGAGATTTTCAGAGTTAAACATCTCAAAATAAGGATTACTAGGATCGGAAACACCTTGTTTAATATGCATCGAATTAACCGTCAAGGCATGAGCATCTGCTACAATCTTTGCTGCCGCCATTGCTTCTCCCAAGAAAAAATCAATCTCATTGGTTATACTTCCTGTAGGAAATTGATAGCCTCTATTATAGTCCTTAGTCGCTCCAGGCCAATTCGGACCGTTAGGTACTAAAGCAGTTCCCTGATGATATTTTAACCATGTTGCTTCAAATAATGCCACTCTAGACTTGACTAAGTAAGCCAGATCTTTTGATATCCGGGTTCGCCCACCAACTGGAGGAACGGTTAACAATAGTTCGGCAGCCTTATCAAGATCACTGAGAATAAAACGCGCGACCTCATTACGTGGCCTTCGTTTGCTTGCTTCTACCAACGCAGCTTGTTGATCGGGTAGCACCTTCGTAATAATGGGAAAATCTCCCATTTCCATTAACCTTCCGAAATAGACAAATGCTCGCATTAAATATGCTTCGCCTATATAATGATTGATGTTATTAACATTGCCCATAACCGCTCCTGCCTCTACTTTTGCCAAGGCGGTCTGTAAAAAATAATTCAATTGAAAAATTGTCCCAAAAGACCAGCCACCACCTGTAGCACCTACGCGCCATTGCCCTGGCAAAAACCGGTTATTGCTGCCTCGATTCGTCATATTGTCGGTAGTCGCATCATCTAAATAGAGCCCGGCACCACCTGATCCATCAGTAGTTCTGAAAACATCTTGATAACGCGCTATTGTATAAGCACTAAGATGGCTTTCTTCATTAAAATAGTTCTCCGGCGATACTGCTGCCTGCGGCGCAATATCCAAATGCTTATTACATCCTACGATTAGGATAGTCAAAAAACAGAGAAGTGTTATTTTTATATCAAATTTATTTGTTTTCATGCTTGTTTAACTTAAAAATTTGCGTTAATCCCAAAGGCGAACACCTTTTGTAAAGGATATACTGTTCCTCCTTGACGTCCTATCCCTATTGATTCCGGATCAAGTGTATCATTGAGCTTAGTAAATGTCAATAGGTTTTCGCCTGAAGCAAATAAGCGAACATTAGACATTTTTATGTTTCTGGTTAAAGTATTAGGCAAGGTGTAGCCAAGTTGGAAGTTTTTGAGCCTAATGTAGGAAGCATCTAGTAGATACCCGGTTTGTGCCTGTTGGTTTTTCCCGCTAAATAATGGTCTCGGATAATAGGAGTCGATATTTTGGCCAAGTGGGTGATTTGGGTCGGCACGGAAATAATCTAAATGGTCCTTCAAGGCCGTTGACCAAAAATCGCCGGCACCGGTGGTACCCCAAAATACCATGCCCGATGGCGCCCAATCTCTTTTTAGAATACCTTGCCAGAACATACTTACATCAAACCCCTTCCAACTAGCATTGAAATTCACTCCGATTGCATAGCGGGGAGTAGAATTTCCGATAATGGTTCTATCACCCGGATTTGCCAAAGAGTTAGCGCCTCCATCCACTTTTCCATCGCCATTAAGATCGGCATACATAATATCTCCAGCTTCCCAAGCCCCGCCCGAAATGGCATTTTGACCTCCATTTGGAAGGGAAGCTAAATGGGCATCCATTTCTTCTTTGGTTCTGGCAATACCAATGGTATGATATCCCCATATATTATTAATGTATTGTCCGGCAATATATGATCCAATGTCATTGGTTAGATTATAGAAGTTGAGAACCTTCGTTCTTGAATCGGAAAGATTTAATCTTGCTCCATAGGAAACCTCTCCAATCTTATCATCCCACGCCAACGTAAATTCAAAACCTTTTGTAACGATATCGATATTGTTAACTAGTGGAACACTTGTTCCCAGCGTAGCTGGTAAGGTTTGACCCCGACCGAGACCATCATCTGTATAACGCATATAATAATCGAACGAGCCACTTAATCGACCGTTCAAGAGCTGCCAATCCAAACCAAAGTTCCAATTCCGAATCTTCTCCCATGTTAAGGAGGTACTGATTAAGCCCGGCGCACCCGACGTATTTGGCCTAGCACCGTCTACTAACCAATTACCATTTGCTGTACCTGTTGGAATAGTTTGATAAGTAGGATAATATGCTGGATTCCAATTATCTAATGTATTTTGATTACCCAACTTACCATAAGAAGCACGAAGCTTCAGCATTTGCACGGTATTAGTAACGGAACGAAAGAAATCTTCCTGCGCGATATTCCATCCTGCTGAAACAGAAGGAAACCAATTCCATCGTGCATCTCTTCTGAAACGTGAAGATCCATCGTATCGCAGATTACCTTCTAGTAAGTATCTGCCTTTATAATCGTAGTTAATACGCCCAAAAAAGCCCGCCGTTGACCATTTATCCAAGCCACCTCCCACAGTAGGAACAGGATTACCGGTTAATCCCAATACCGGCAATTCTGTAGTGATCAAGTCCATTCTTTGGGCGTTAAAATTCTTTGTTCTTGTCCATTCAGATTGAAAACCCATCATCAATTTAACGTTATGGTCATTTATACTTTTTGTATAATTTGCATATAGATTGGGATTGAAGAAATACAGTTTTCGGGCATATTCATAAACATAATCATTCGCGGGACTAAGTAAAGAAACATATTGACCTACTCCGTCAGCATTACGTGAATACACTTTAAATGCGTCTTCATGAACAAATTGCGTTTCTGTCCTATAATTCAGTTCGCCTATAATATTTAAATCTTTTATAGGCGTATAGGTCATTTTCAGCTGTTGTGTTATATAATCTTGCTCATCCGTACGCCTACCACCATTTTGCAAGGCATCTACATAATTGATATCCGACATATAAAATCCATTTGGATCATAAAGCGCCCGATTAGGTCTAGCTCTGCGCATAACGTTATCATAGAACCCATCGGTCATGCTGGTGGGCCGCCCATAATTCGTTCGAATTAATCGACTCATGTACTCGACATTAAGATTATCGCGTAATTGTCCACTTATCTTCGCAGTAACTCCATAGCGATTAAACTTATCTGTTCCATAGCGCATAAAACCGCCTTGGTTAAGGTAATTACCCGACAAATAATAAGTCCATTTATCAGAGCCTCCGCTGATACTCAGATTATGTTCATTCGCAGGCGCCCAGTCGCGATAATATTCCCTCATCCAGTCTACATTTCCGTAAGTATTATCATAATCCCATTTACCGTCGGGTCTGGCTACAGCTACGTCGCTTGGATCCAAAAGCCCATCTATATAGTCCTTCATCTTTTGAACCACCGTTGGGCTAAATTTCTGGCCACTTCCTCCACCATTATAATCAGCGTCATTCCAATAAGTAGCAAACTCATACGAATTCATCATTTTTAACAGCAATACAGGCGTGCTCCAGCGGAAACTATTGTTATAATTTACCCTAGCTTTTCCGGAAGCTCCTTTTTTTGTCGTTACCAAAATAACTCCAAAGGGTGCCCTTGAGCCGTATACTGCAGAAGAGGCGGCATCTTTTAATACCGATATACTCTCTATATCTTGCGGATTCAAGGCATCTAAAGACCCTTCCGACCCATCAATCAGCACTAGGGGGCTTCCAGACGAAAAACCGCTAATTGTACCCGTCCCTCTTACATTAACGCTTCTACCTGCATTCAAGGTTCCACCTAATCCTTGTGTAGAGATATTTAACCCAGGTAGAACTCCTTGAAGTGCCTGTGTAACATTCTGTACAGGCCGCGCTTCCAAATCTTTAGCGCTGACAATTCCCACGGCGCCTGTGAGGTTCACTTTCTTCTGCGTTCCGAAACCAACTACAACCACTTCATCCAAATCATTAGCATCGTCGGGCAATAACTCCACGTTTACATTGTAGTTCCCCTGGCGGTTTGGTGCCAATGTACTAAGGCCTATTTCTTTCGATTTATAGCCGATACATGAAAAAATCAAAACCGCGCCCTCCGTGGCCTCAATTTTAAAGGTTCCCTGATCTCCTGTTTGCCCCAAAGCCTTTCCGTTACGCTGCTCTCTTATAGATACCCCAGCAACAGGCCCCCGGCTATCTTTTACAAGGCCTGTAACTTGAACATTTTGAGCTGCTACCAGCTGTACATTCGCCAGCAGGAGAGAAATGAATAATAAACTTCCATATTGGAAACAATAGGTCCTAGATTTGCTCATAATTTAAAAAAATACGTTCCATAATGTTGTTGGTTGATTTCAATAGCTGATGGCCACATGGTTTAGTCGTTGACATCATCTATCGTATGCAATTATGAAAGATTTTTACGGATGGCAGGGGTGGCAAAATATGATAGTTTAGGGGGTAAAATAGTATTAACTTTGCTTTAATATTTTAATATAAAGACAAAGCGTTCATAAATGTGTTTATTGGATAAACATGAAAATCCTTATTGTTGAAGATCAGAAAGACCTTGCGCTCGAAGTGGCTGAATTTCTGTTTACAGAAGAGGGATGCGTAATCGACCATGCATGGAAAAAAAGCTCTGCATTGGAAAAAATAACAGAAAGCACCTATGATTTCATTTTATTGGATATTACACTACCGGATGGCAACGGTTTGGACATAATAAACGAGCTAAAAAAATTCAAAGACAGAAGGGATGCAGTGATTGTTCTTTCGGCCAGAGGGGCTATTGACGATCGCATAGCAGGCTTAGAGCTGGGAGCAGATGACTATTTGCCTAAACCATTCTCATTGCCGGAATTGCGCGCTAGGATTCATGCAATTATACGCAGGAAACATCAGGTGAACGATAATAACATTCCCGTACGTGACTTTTCGTTAAATATACAGCAAAGGACCTTCTGTTACGGGAATGTGGTATTAAATCTCACCAAAAAAGAATATGATATACTTGCTTATTTAGTGTTGAACAAAAACAAAGTAGTGGCGAGGATGAGTCTCACAGAACATATATGGGGTGATCTCTACGATGCTTATGTTGACTCCAATTTTGTAGATGTTCATATAAAGAACTTACGTAAAAAACTACAACAACATGCCGAGGTCGATTGGCTCGAAACCGTTCGCGGGGTTGGCTACCGAGTTAAATTGTAACCTATTTGGCGTCGCTTATGAAACTCTCCAATAAAATAGCGCTATATAATTCACTTACCAAAGTAATCATCATCTTGGTGTTCAGTTTTGTTATTTACCTTTTTACGGATAGCATTTCGAATCATCATTTGCAGCAGCGCCTCGTAGACAAGCGCAAGAAATTCATGCATGGACTTACGCAGGAACAGATCGACCACCTTATTCAAAGCCAAGCCAACTTTACCGACTATAACATTTTAAAGGAAGAGTTTATTATTTTAACTCCCATTAAGCAACTCGTTAAAAACAACCATGGTAATTTCATCAAACAAACGCGAGAAATAGAGGGGGAAACACAACCTTACCTCATTTATACTTACTATTTTAGATTTCATCAAAACAATTATCGCCTGGAAATAGGCGAAACTACGGTTGTGTTAAGTAAATTGGAGAAAAATATCTGGTTATTTACCTGCTTAGCACTTCTTATCTCCATCATTATAACCTTAATCATTGATATATCTTTTACTAATAAATTGCTACAACCATTTTACAATATTGTCGAAAAGAAGCTGAATAAAATTAACGATCCCTTACAGTTTAGCTATATTCCCGAGAAAACAAGTACAGAAGATTTCCTACTGTTAGATAGAAGCCTGATGCAACTAATGGAAAAAGTAAGTCGACAGTTGGATGTCGAAAAGCAATTCACTTCAAATGTTTCACATGAACTACTTACTCCGATCAGTACCTTAAGTAGCCGATTTGAAAATATGCTTAACGATGAAAGTCTATCCACTTCAGCCGTTCAGAAAATAAGTGATTCGTTAATGACGCTCGCATTTTTAAAAAGAACCATAAAAGATCTACTTTTGATTGCGAAGATTGACAATGGACAATACGAAAAATTCGAGAAAATCGATCTCACAAACTTGATTGAAGAGATTCGAGTTGAGATGGACGATTTACTGGCTAATAAAGAGGTCCAATTACACAACCAATTATCGCCGAAGCTCAATATCATCGGAAATTCAACACTGATTCACATTCTTTTTGCCAACCTCATCAAAAATGCCATAAAATATAACCAACAGCATGGCACAATTCGTGTCTACAACGAGATAAAAAACGACCATCTCGTTCTTTTCTTTGAGGATTCTGGAATTGGCATGACAGCGGAAACATTACAACACATATTTAATCGCTATGAACGTTTCAGTACTTCACAGGAAGAAGGGCATGGCTTAGGGCTGGCGATTGCCAAAAGTATCGCTGCTTTCCACACGATGGATATCCAGGCTTCCAGTATTCTTCACGAAGGGACCACTATTGCATTGCATATACCTATTACACGTCATTGAATTCCATCTTCATCAAATCTTCATGTTAACTTCTCAACTTTGGTATAACAAAACAACGGAAGCAAAGACATAAATTGAAAGAGCCGTCAAAAGCTTCCGATGTATTAAAAAGATAAATACCATGAAAAAAACAATTTTAGCGCTTGCATTAGTTGCATCAACTTTCGGCGCATTCGCACAACAAAATGTTAAAAAAGAAACAGTATCAGCTAAAACTGAAGTTCAAAAAAAAGGTGAAGGTGTAAAAAAGCATCGTAAAAGCCATGCGTTAAAAGGAGAAAGTAAAACCTCAGCCGTCGTGCAAACAGCTACCGCAAAAAAAGAGGTCAAATAATTTGGTAAATAAACAGATAATGCTTGTTCATAAGAGCCAACGGTGTAAATGCCGTTGGCTTTTTTGCTTGACTTCCGGTAGTAAAATTCCGAAATATTAAATCAATTCGTATTTTTGCATTACCTTCTATACAACCCGTGATCATTTCTTTCTCTTAAAAAAAACAATCCAATAATCCACATGAACTCCACGTCAAGTCCACCTTTAGTCCACATCAGGTCCACGTATCCTTCACTACTCCTTTACTATCTCTTCGCTTTTCTTTCATTTTCTATATAGCGGGTACTGTTAGTATATAACCAAAATATCCGCTGAAGGTAAACACAAGAGGAACCGGTTCTTCTCCGGACTGGAGAAGTCGATTTGATTTTAATATAGACAGCGATCAACTAATTTGATACTTCTTTTGAAATAATCCTTTATACTTTCTTACATATTCAGAAGGCGTCATGCTAAATTCCTTTTGAAACTGCTCGCGAAAGTACTTTACATCATTGAACCCCGCGATTATTGACACTTCATTGATATTTACGTCCTCTTTTAACAGTGTTTGCGCTGCTTTTCTTAGTTTAATCAGACGCATAAACTCATTGGCGGTACGTCCTGACAGACTCTTAATCTTTTTATAAAGTGCCGAATGACTCATCCCTATTTCGGCCGCAAGGCTCTTAATAGTAAATTCATGATGCAAGTGTTTGAGAACAATGTCCTCGCAGCGTTGTAAAAAAGCTACCTCTTCTTCAGAAATGCCGATGCGGGTTGACAAAGTTACCTGTTCATAAAATGTTTCTTCAATTACCTTTTTTTGTTTTAACAGGGCCTGTATTCTTGCCTGCAAATGAACTTCATTAAAGGGTTTGCTAACATAATCGTCAGCCCCTAACTCTATACCTTTAAGTTTATTTTCTTCTGAAGTACTTGCAGTCAATAAAATCACAGGAATTTTATGCCAAAGTTTGTTTTTTTTCAGCTCCTCTACAAACTGAAGTCCATCCATATCCGGCATCATCACATCACAAAGAACAATGTCAGCTATTTTACTCGGCAAAGCTGCCAATGCATCCTTAGCGTTATGAAAAACCATCAAAGAAAAGCTTGGTTCAAAGCACCTATATAGATAATCAACGATTTCTTGGTTATCGTCGATTATCATCATCAACGGCTTTTTATTGATTAAAGTTGTAGGCACCATTGTCTTGCCTTTAGCGTACGAATCTATTATATGCGGTCTACTGATCGGCTCTTCCAAAAGTTCTTCCAAGAACATCGATTTCTGACCGATGTCTTCGTAAATTAAGCGATCTTGCAAATGCTGTCGCCCACGCGGTAAAGAAAGGATAAAGGTACTACCCCCATCAGGCCGATTGAAATAATCCAGCGTTCCCACATGTTGTTCGGCAAATTTTTTGGAGAGGTATAAGCCTATTCCGAAGCCACTTTGTTGTCCATGTGCATGTCGCGCAAATTTCTCAAACAGTTCGTTCTGATATTCACGCGGTATTCCACAACCATTGTCTTCTACCAGGAACTGAACTTTATCCTCGTGAAAACGTAGTTTCAATGTCACCGTGCCTCTTGTTGCAGTAAACTTAAAGGCATTGGTGAGCAGATTAAACAAAATAACTTCTATTTTTTCCCGGTCAGCATAGATAGGCTCGGTTGTTTCGGGCAATTCCAAAAAAAAGTCAATCGATGCTAACTTAGCCTGCTGCTCATAACATTGATAAATTTCCTGACACAGCTCGTCGGCATTAAGCTGAACGATCTTTAGGTTATCCAAATCACTTTCTGCCTTTTTAAATAAAAGCAATTGATCTACCATACTTAAAAGCCGTTTACTATTCCGGTATACGCTTTGCAAAATCTCTAGATCCTGTGCCTTTTCTTTCATCAGCAAGGTTCTAATTGGATTAATAATGAGCGTTAAGGGTGTACGAAGTTCATGCGAAACGTGTGTGAAAAACGCGATTTTCTTTTCATTCAATTCGTGTTCCTTTTCTTTCTCCACTTTTGCCCTTTCCACTTCATATTTTAGTTGCAAACTGCTTTTTCTATAGCGATTATAACCTGTCACAGTAAATAGAAAGATAATACCATACAAACCATAAGCCCACCAAGTAGCCCACCAGGGCGGTGATACCTGTATGTAAAGTAAGCGTTCATTTGGCATCCACTGCCCATCGGCATCGGAGGCTTTAATATGTAAAACGTATTTTCCCGGAGGCAATTTCCCATAATTTGCACTCCGAGTATGGCCGACATAATTCCAATTGTCTTCCCAGCCCGCTAAGTAGAATGCATAATTGATTTTATCTTGAAAACTATAATTTAAAGCTGCAAAATCTACCGAAAGTACCGCACGATCATAAGGAAGTTTAAGTGTATTAATCTCACTAAGTCCGCTCTCGCCGGTATTTAAATCCGAATTTTCTATTGGCTTATTATTTATTCGGATGCCCGTAATCCGCAACGGTGCTTTACTTTCTAACGATGTTATCGTCTCTGGAAGAAAGATATTGAATCCATTTATACCGCCGAACAACAATTCGCCGGTAGATAGTTTCAACGCTGCATTATAGTTAAACTGATTGCTCTGTAACCCGTCGGCAGCAAAGAAATTACGAAAGGTATTGTCGCGAGGAGAAAATTCTGATAAACCGTTGAAGGTACTCAACCACAAATGGTTGCTGTTGTCTTCTAAGATATTCAATACGGCATTTTCGGGCAACCCATCGGATTCTGAATAGGTTTTAAATGATCTTTTCACCTTATCAAAAAGCATTAAACCCTTACCTTCGGTGGCTAACCAGAATTTTCCCTTTCCACTCGGCTTAATGGCACGTATCGCACTACCCAAAGGAAACCGGACATGCTGTTTGGCTTGGAGATCTATTTTTATCAAACTGTTGAACGTTCCTCCCCATAACTGTCCGTCTTCATCTTCCGTAATAGTAAGCAGGTTGGTAATCGAATGGTCCGCAAGCTCAAAGTAGTCTCCTTTCTTATTAAGCCGATAAAGCCCTCCGTCCGACAAGGTTCCTGCCCATATACCTCCTTTGCTATCTTTATAAAGTGCCCATACGTTCGCTTCTTCATATCGGTACACGGTATTAACGCAACGATATCGCTTAAATTGACGGGTTCGAAGGTTAAACTTGTTAATTCCGCCGCCATAAGTTGCAATCCACAGATTTTCTTCATCGTCTTTTATAATATTCACCACATAATTATTACTGATGCTATTGCTATTGTGAGGATCGTGCTTAAAGTTTTTAAATGTATTGGTAGATCGGTTCCACAAGCTTATTCCCGAACCGTCGGTACCTATCCAAACATGATCACGATCTTGTTCACAAAAAGAAATAATAAAGTTACTGCTTAAGGCATTCGGATGATTACCATTACGTTGCACCAATTTAAACCGATTAGCCGTTTTATCCAGTATATTTAAACCGCCTCTTAAGGTGCCGATCCATTTCCGATCGGCATTATCTATATATATTGCGTATACGGCAGCGCTTGATAGATTATCGGCCGCGTCGCCTGCAAAAAAGCCTTGATGTTCTTCCGTTTGAGGATTAATCTGAAATACACCTCCTCCATCTGATCCAACCCATATTTGCCCTTGTTTATCGAGACTTAGGCTCATGACAGGTTGACTACCTATGGATGCATAATGCTGATAGATGAATCTATTATGCTGCGATTTTCGAAGTCGATGAAGACCCTTATTATTACCTATCCATATACTTCCCTGCTTATCTGACACCAAGCAGTTAGCCTGCCAAACCTTGTGGTCGACCAATTCCAGGAATCCCTTCGTAGCATCATAATACATGAGCCCTACGTTCTGCACGAAGACCCAAACCGTTTGTTTACTACTCATTACAGCAGCCTGTGCGTGAAATTGATAGGTTAACTGTTTATCACATTTTAACGGAATTTGCTTTGCTCTATTTGTATTTGGGTCATGAAGCAGCAAACCCTGTCCAGCCGTACAAATCAGCAGGTTGCCGTTTTCCATTTTTAGTAAGGCATTTATAGGAGTGGTAACCTTTATATCGGGGTTGATTGGTTTGTTTTCCTCCCTATAAAAAAGAGGGAAGAAACTCCATTTAGATTTATCGAGACGATAAACGCCCATTTTGGTTCCTACCCAAAGATTAGCGGCGCCATCTTCTTCGATGGCTGATACTCTATTGTTTGGTAAGGATAAAGAATCATCAAGGCTGTTTTTGAAAGTCCTAAACTGATAGCCATCATATTGGTTTAAACCATCAAAAGTACCCACCCACATAAATCCATATCGATCTTGGAAAATCGTGGTAACGGAATTATTGGATAAACCCTCCTTTAAACCGATACGCTTAAACTGCGCATTAACTGTCAAAGAAACAATTATCAATAAAATTAAAATGACCGGCTTCTTTCCGCTTGAAGGGTAAAAATAAAACATATCTTTAGGCTTGATATTAGTTTTACCCAAACATAGGAATTAACTCGCTAAAATCAAATAGCTTTATCCGGTGATCAGGTTAGCCAACAAAGAGCTTTCGCTTCCCGTTTTCTCTTGCAGAGGTTTCACCCCCTTCTTTAAACTTTTCGCTTATTACGGTATGAGCTTGTTGTTGCTTTCTCTCCCTTCTTAGCTTCAACCAGCCACTGTAAAGCAAATTTTCATTGATTGACGGTTTTGGAAAGAATAGGCTGCTAATATAGCCTACTACGACCACCAGAATATGGCTATATACACCAAGCATAAGCTTGTGATGGGTAAAATTAAAGGTGCCTAAATCCAGCAGTTTGTACTTATTATCTCCTATACCGACTTCCGTTGACGTTAAAAGTGCATAAGCTGTGAAAAATATACATGTTACAATAGCAATATTAACGCCTTTTTCATTGGCCCTACTTGAAAACAGCCCTAACAGAAAGATTCCGACAATGCCACCTGAAAATATAGCATATAATGTAAAAATAACCCCTAAAATCCCTTCACTTCCCAAATAAGCATATACGAAGCCTATTATGATGGTAATGATGCCCGATAATACTACAATCCATCTACTACTAGCTAAATAGATACGATCTGTTTTTCCCGGTTTTATCTTTTTATAGTAATCTTCTACCCCTACTGCTGCCAAGGAGTTAAGATCGGCACTTAAACTACAAATTGCAGCAGAGATCATGGCCGCTAACACAAACCCCACAACACCTGTTGGCAGTTCGGTCATAATAAAATAGGGGAACACACTATTGGCATTTACATTTGCTGGTAGCGGTTGCTGAGTATAGTATGCAAATAAGGCAGTTCCAATGAACATGAACAGCGCCCAAACGGGTACGGTAAGTAAGATACCTAATAGCGAAGCTCCAATAGCTCCCTTGTCTGTCTTAGCAGTTAAGTATCGCTGAACAACCGTTTGGTCAGTGCCGTATTTTTGTATTCCATAAAATAAGCCATTAATGGCAACGACGATGAAGGTCAGATTTTTAAAATCGAAGTCATAAGGTCCGAAGCCGGTTCGATGATTCATTTGGGCAATATGCCATACTTGTTTAGCACCGCCATCAACGGCAAAGAATATCAATAGCAGACAGATGATTCCGCTTAAAAACAGCATAAATCCCTGAAAAACATCTAACCAGATAACGGCCTCCAAACCACCAAGCAAATTAATAGTAATGATAATAGCCCCGGTACCGGCGATTACCCAAAAAGTATTGGCTCCTGTCATACTACTTAAAGCAACTGCCAATAGGTATAACACGGTCCCCATTCCGGAGAATTGGCGGAGAACAAAGGCAATGGAACTGTAATAACGGGCGAATGATCCGAAGCGCTTTTCAAAATATTCATAGGTGCTTAATCCGATTACCTTTCTGTACATAGGTACGATAAACCATATACTAAGCAGCAATACAATTGGCACCATTAACCCTTGGACCAATAAAATCCAGTTGGATGTGAATCCTTCGCTTGGGTAGCCGAGAAAAGTGACACTGCTTATCAGCGTGGCCAAGAGCGAAATACCGATAGCCCACGACGGAACCCTACCCCTTGCCGAAAAAAATGAGTGCGTAGACGTTTGATTTTTTGCATAGCGCATCCCCATATACAGGGTAATCATAATAACGATAACTATGATACCATAATCCACCGCCCCTAATGCAGTTTTTGTCATAATGTTGGTTGTTTTAGTGTTAGTATTTGTGCTATAGCGTATACCAGTTGTAACTACCCGGTTTTAAAGTTATCCATATTTTTGGCTCTTTATATATGCTACAGCGAATTACCCCTGGAGCTAATTCTTCCACTGGTTTTAATTGTCCGATCTGCCGATGTGCTAATATCGTTCCGGCCGTGGCTCCCCCTTCTATTATCAGTTCTTGGATGGTGACTTCATTCAAGAGGCGATCGACCATTTTTGCCATGCTTATCCTTAAGAAGCTTGGAGTTAATGGCATACTGGATACTAGCTCATTATCAAAGGCGATTATTGCTTTTTGATGATGCATTAGCGCAGCCTTCACCCGTTCCATCCAACGGTAGAGCTCTTCTTCATCCATATTTTCCCCCGGTTTACTGATCGGAAGGTAGCAAACAGGTTCATTCACCATACGCCAAGCCTTAATTCTTTGTATACTTTTCTCATAATTGCTTCCACAGATGTATAATGAAGGTCTCCTGAATCCTGTAAATGACTTATTTCCCTCCAATGGTTCGCACCTTAATGCCTTTGCTTTATGCTCAAGAAAAGCAATAAATGCGGAAGACCCGCCTGCAAGCAGGGTATCCTCCGGTGCAATTTGTACCCATTTACTAATGTCCTGTTCTGTCGCTATTTCGCCTACAACAAGGCCATGTGCAGGTAACGTGTCACTCCATGATTTTATCTGCACGTCTCCTTGCGCTCCAAGCATTTCCAAGACATTGGCATTTTTAACAGGAAATTCGGGATCGCACGAAAAAGCCGTCTCATGAATTGGTTTATCTTGCACATAGTATTTTCCCTTTCGGATTGTCCGGCCTAACCGTGGATTAGCAGGGAGCAATAATGCCCGTTTGGCACCAATAGCAAGCATTTGCGCTGTAAGCTCAGCAACTATATGTCCTCTTAATACAGAATCTACCTTTTTAAATATATGTGTAAAGGAAAGCGTCTTTATCCATCTCAGTACGTTGTCCAACCGCTCCATCGCCTGCTCTATAGCCATTGACCGCGTGTCTGTATTGATTACCAACAGATCGGTTCCCGAAGTTATAGAAACGTCTATTTGATTCGTAATTTCTACCTGAAGGTTATAACGTAGGGCGACCCCTCCTAATTCAGTGGCTCCGGTTAAATCATCTGCGATTACAATAATCATGTGCTAGACACTTTGTTTAATGCTAATTGTGTTGCTGCTTCGATCGCCAAGAGCATCGCGTCCTCACTGGCAATACCCTTGCCTGCGATTTCAAAGGCCGTACCGTGATCCACGGACGTGCGAATAATGGGCAATCCCATGGTGATATTAACTCCCTTCACGCTATCCATCTGCTTCTTTTCAGGATTCCATTTGAATCCGGTTAATTTAAAGGGAATATGGCCTTGATCATGATACATGGCTACAATTCCTCCGTAATAGCCGGTAGCGGCCTTGGAAAACAGGGTATCTGCAGGTACAGGCCCCTCCACATCATATCCAAGCTGCCCTGCCTCCGCTACAGCAGGGGCAATCTCTTCGTCGTCTTCCGTTCCGAACAGTCCTGAATCGCCTGCATGTGGATTAAGGCCGGCCACACCGATCTTTAAATTTCTTAAGCCTAAACTGATCAGCCCGTTTTGAAGCAATTCAATCACCTCTAAAATACGATCCTTCTTTACCAGATCACAGGCTTGACGGAGGGAAACGTGTGTTGATACGTGAATAACGCGCATTTGCTCTTCTACCAATAGCATCGCATATTTTTTGGTATTGGTATAATGTGCATAGATTTCGGTATGTCCGGGATATTGATGCCCAGCTTCACTAATCGATTTTTTATTAATGGGGCCTGTCACCGTGGCATCAATCTGACCGTCCATCGCCAATTCAATCACCTTTTTTACCGATCGAAAGGCAGCATCTCCCGCCGCAGCCGACACTTGTCCAAAATGAATCGCATTTAAATCAACAGGTCCCAAATCATATACATCCAGTTGGCCATAAATAAACTTTGCGTCTTCTATATGTTGTATTGAATGGATTGAAACCTGAATATCCAATGCATTTATGATATGTTGAAATACGTTGGCATTTCCTATCAGTAGCGGTCGGCATGCATCATAGACTTTTTTTGATAGTAGCGCCTTAACGGCAATTTCAGGCCCGATACTAGCCGGATCGCCCATAGTAATTCCAATAATTGGCTTCTCAGACATGATTATAAATATTCAGTTTTATTCCTTCTTCCTTAATAAGTTGCTGAAACGACTCCTTTAAAAGATTGATTTCTTCTGTGGATGACCCTTGAAGCGGCGGCATCACATGGGGTTCACATAAACCAACTGATTGCATCAGGATTTTTAGCGCCCATAGAGATTCGCCTAAGGTTCTTCCTTTTTGATAAAGATCGCCCAATAGGTCCGATTGTCGTTGATAATAGTATGCTTTCTCTTCGGAGCCTTCAGCAATGGCCTTGTACATTTCGTCGTAAATGGAAGGCGCTAAATTCCCCGTACTAGGTACCAAACCGTCGCTACCATGTAGAAGTGCATACGCGGACTTCGCAGCCCAACCGAGCAGATGACTAAAATCAGGCCTATCGGCCCAACGAGACAATGATTCCTGAAGACGTTCTTCTGATCGTTCGGAATCTTTGGTAGCTACGATATTGTCGTGCAGACTTAACTCGTCTAATAGATTTAGCGGTATAGACATATGGGTGGTAGCGGGTATATTATAAATAACCATTGGACCGTCCACATGATCGGCTAATTGCAGAAAATACTTCTTTATTTGACGTTCTGATAGCTTGTAATAAAATGGAAGCGTAGCAACCACCGCATCCGCGCCAAACTCGAAACAACGTTTCGAAAAATCAATGGTTTCCTTCATTGAATTGGATGATATTCCAACATATAGCTTATGTTCAGTTGATCGAATACCGGCAACTGTTTCAAGATACTCTAGTTTCAATTGGTTAGTCAGCAATGCGGACTCGCCGGTTGTACCCAAAATAAAGGGAGACGCATTGAACTGTTTTAAATTCTCCAAAATTCGGGCGACCGCTTCTTTATCAAGTTGATATTTTGTATTTATGGGTGTTACTAAGGGAACAATGGTACCATGGTATTTCTTTTTTGTCTTCATCTGTCAGTCTTTTGTTTTGTTTACATCTATCTATTTTGGCATTCAGGCGTCAGTCGTTTAATAAGCCTCGCGATAAATAGATATTGCATCATCTATGGTAATTTCCCTTGGATTGTTTACTAATAATCTTGTTATTTTCATGGCATCTTCGGCCAACTGAGGTATCGAAGTTTCCGGAATATTTAAATCTCTTAATCTAGCCGGAAGATTACATGCTCGAATAATTTGCTTTATTTTTTCAACACCCGCCATAGCAGTCCCTCGGTCATCGGCTAACTTTTCACATCCCAATGCGAGCGCAACCGCTGCGTAACGATCGGGTGCTGCGGGAATGTTAAAAGTCATCACATGGGGTAGAAGTAACGCATTGGATAAGCCATGCGCTATTTGGAAACGCGTCCCTAAAGGATAAGCCAGGGCGTGCACGGCCGCCGTATTGACCGGTCCAAGGCAAATCCCACCGAATAAGCTTCCCATCGCTACTTGCGCGCGAGCAAACTCATGGCTACCGTCCTCAACAGCCTTTACTAAATTGGCTGCTATTAACTTTATTCCTTCTAAAGCGTATATATCGATAAAAGGATGAGCAAATTTATTCGTATATGCTTCCAAGCAGTGTGTAAGCGCATCAAGCCCGGTAGCGGCGGTTACCCCGGCAGGTACGCTATGCGTCAATAAAGGATCCACACAAACTAGATCGGGTACCAAAAAAGGGCTGATTATTCCTTTTTTTTGATGGTCGACCGGATCGATAAAAATCGCATTAGGCGAAGCTTCACTTCCCGTACCCGCAGTGGTTGGTACACAGATTAGCTTAATCCGTCTCTCTCGAATTAAATTTTTACCGACAATCGCTCCCAGCTTTTGATCACTTTTTAACTGCACGGCTGCAAGTTTTGCTATATCCAGTACGCTGCCACCGCCAATACCTATTACACCATCGATATCTTCCGCTACATAGCTATTTATCAGCTGATTAAAATCATCGAAAGAAGGTTCTTGTTCTATTCCTGTATGAAGAAAAACTTGTATCCCGATGTTATCTAATTGCTTGATCAAGCTTTGTATAGTGGGCAATAAAGGTGCTATACTGACGATCAGTACCTTCTTTAGGCCTAAAGGCGCAATATCAGATGCTATTTGATTCAAACATCCGCTTCCAAAAAGTATCTTGTTTGGAAAATTAACACTTATATCTCGTAGAACTGTCATCATCAAAAACGCAATTGTCAGCTTCTATATGAATTTCAATGGGTCTTCCCCAGAAGTCCCAAAAGTTTATAATGGCCGCTATCTTTCCTTATTATTAGAGACTTACACCGGCTATAAATGAAATTCAAATATAGGGCTCGGTAAAACCACTTTGTTGTACAATTTTCCCCTCATCCTATACAATATTTGCATAGAAACTATAAACATCTTACATTTGAGGAAATCATGCTATAACAAGCATAACAAGCTAACCAAACTTGTTTACATACCTTTAAGGATCGAGTTATCATATGACATAAAGTGGTGATAGATTGGTCGGATATTATAAGATACTCGTTAAAAAAGTACGCAATGAAACCTCGTTTAAAAAAAGTTCCTGTAAAATCAGAGAGTTCCTTTAGCATCAATCATGATATCATGCCGAACTTTGGTAATGTTTGGCATTACCATCCCGAATTGGAGTTGCACTACAATATTAAAGGGGAGGGTGTACGGTTTATTGGTGATCACATAGACAATTTTTCTTCGGGTGAAATTATTTTATTAGGCGAAAACCTACCTCATGCCTGGCGCTGTCGAGAAGAGTATTTTCAACAAGATCCGAATTTTAATATTGAAGCCATCGTTATGCAGTTTTTGCCGGATTGTCTGGGCAAGGATTGGATTAATATACCGGAAGCCTACCTTATTCCAAAATTGTACGAAAAAGCCAAGAGCGGAATGATATTTTACGGAGAAACGCAGAAAAAAGTTGCACAGCTAATGCATGATTGTGCTACTGCTGAAAATTTGGAACGTATTATTCTATTGTTATCTATTTTAAAAACATTAGCGGAAAGCGATGAGTATAGACTTATAACGAATAAATACCATGCCTTCACTTCGCCCAATGAAGCCGACACCATTCGGTTGAATAAAGTCTATACCTACACCTTTAGTAATTATAAATCGGAGATAACATTGAAAGAAATCGCGGCGATCAGCAACCTTAGCGTAACTTCTTTTTGTCGCTACTTCAAAATGATGACCAGAAAAAGCTATTACGATTTTCTAATTGAGATTCGGATTAGCCACGCTTGCCGTTTATTGATCGAGAATATTTTACCAACGGAAGTCATTTGCTTCGAATGTGGATTTAACAATGTATCTAATTTCTATCGGCATTTCAAAAAACAAAAAGGCGTTACTCCACTGGAATATAAGCGCATCCACCTTTCAAGATAAGTTGTAGGTTTTAAGCTCAAACCCATAGAACTTAAAATTTATAACCCATAGCAGTTAGCGCACACTATTTTAATTGGTAAACCGTTAATAAAGCGTATGAAGATAATTAGAAAATGGATAGCGGCCCCAATTTTATTGGCCCTAATATGCGTGCTGAGCTCGTCATATATCGTAGATAAAGAAGCTGAACGGATTCAAAAAGCAGCAAGTGTCTTTGAAGACTTCACAAACATGAAAGAAAGTATACCCGCATCCATGCTGGAAGACTCAAAGGGAATCGTCATTATCCCAAAAATGATCAACGCAGGATTTGGTATAGGTGGAAAACGAGGAAAGGGTGTTGCAATGGTAAAACTTGCTTCCGGAGAATGGAGTGATCCGGTATTTGTAACGATTACCGGTGGTAGTATTGGATTTCAAGCAGGGGTGCAAGCAGTAGATTTAGTGCTTTTATTTAAGCATAAAGAAGCTTTAACAAATGCTAAGAACGGAGACTTTACCATTGGTGGCGATCTTTCGGCTGCGGCAGGTCCTGTAGGCCGAAGTACGAGCGCCAATACAGATTATAAACTGGACGCAGAAGTTTATTCCTATTCGAGAAGTAAGGGGCTTTTTGCCGGCATCAGTATTAATGGTTCTAATATAGCTTTTGATAAAACAGCCAATAGTAATTATTACGGGGCTAATTCGGACACGCAGAAACTGTTTTCGGGAGCAAAACATACGAGTGCAGAAGTAACTGCACTGAGAAATGCGTTAGGGGGCAAATAAAATTTAAAAAGCCTATTGCATTTTAATAAAAAAACGTAGTTTAGCAAAATCATTAACTTAATTTTATAAACCCATAAAAATTTATAAGTATTATGGAAAAATTCTCTAAACTGAAAGAACTTATTGCTCAAGCTGAAAAAGACGCTCTTGCATTCTACGAAAAAGGAAATAAGGCCGCTGGCACAAGATTAAGAGGCGCATTACAACAAACTAAAGCGTTAGCTCAAGACATCCGTAATGAAGTAACGGAAAAGAAAAATGCGAAATAATTGCTTACAAGGATCAAAAAAAGCCTGTGCTTAGTAAGGCAGGCTTCTTTTGATCATTTGATTATTAAGTTCTATTCAGATATTTGCTGACGGGGCCAGTGAGTTTACGGCTAATTAAGCAAAACGTTCGGGTGAAAATAGCGATATATCAGATGAACTTGGCAGCTCATTTGCCAATTCGCAGACGACCTTTCCATAGGCAGGCCCTAAGCTAAGTCCCATCATTCCACCCCCTCCGGCTATAATCAAGTTCTTTAACTGTTTAGTGTACCCGAGGTATGGTAAGCCATCGGGCGAACAAGGTCGGAAACCGAACCAAACGTCTTTTCGCTCCGGCATAGCCACTTTTAATTCGGGATAGTAGCGGGGAATAGCTTCAACGATGCCCTGTACGCGGTTCATGTTAATATCTTCGTTCAAAGCGGCCAATTCCATGGTTCCTCCGAAGCGAATATGACCATGCATGGGAGTTACGGCCACCCTCGCTTCGAGTAACAATGATGGATGCGATAACGTATGCTCCTGAGGTTTATACATAAACGAGTAACCCTTTCCCGGCATTAACGGAATCCGAAGTCCCGCCTTTTTTGCAATTGCCGGCAACCAAGCGCCTCCGGTCATCACAAATTTATCGGCACTGAACTTCTTGTTTCCGGCAATAACGGCCTGCAATTTTCCCATACCGGATTCAAAACCCGTTACCGTAGTGTGCTCATGTATCACTGCACCCTTTTGTCTCACAAAAGCAATAAGCTGCGCCATTAGCGCTTGTGGATATAAATGACCATCGCAACGATAGTGTACCGCGCCCAATACATCAAGCTTATTATTTGGTTCCAACAATTGTACTTGCTCTTTCGACAAAGCCTCTACGTCCAAACCCAGTGCTTTCGCCGTTTCAGCCAAATGGATTTCTTCCTCTGCCATTTTCTCTGTTTTATATAGCATGAGAATTCCTTTATGTGCTAATTCAAAGGAGAATTCATCCGTTTTCACCATTTCGTCGTATAAGTTACTGCTCAGGAGATTTAGGTCGCGAATACTTGGTGCAGAACGGTTAACATGGGTAGCATTCGCGTGTTTAATGAACTTTAACCCCCAAGAGATAAGATTAGCACTCAAACTCGGTTTTACATAAAATGGGCTCTTGCTGTTAAACATCCACTTGATTCCCTGCGCCACAATACCTGGAGCCGCGAGTGGTGTAAAGTGACTGGGAACCAGCATTCCGGCGTTACCATAAGAACAGTTGTCTTTTAAATCACCGCTGTCTAGAAGCGTAACTTTCCAACCATCTTTTAACAGATAATAGGCTGAACATAATCCAGCAATACCTCCTCCAATAATCAGAACACTCCCCTTATTTTCTTTATCCATGTGTTAGCATACTAGTTGTCAGCTTTCTTTGTCCGTTCTCGGCTTTTTGAATTTACCAAGAACCAAACTGAAACGCATAACAGACTTTTTTACTTTTGAATTTTTACTGTTTACTTTTGAATTTAAATCACCTGAAAACCGAAAGCATAAGGGTCCTCATCATCAATGATGATATGATTATATCCTGTAATTAAAGCCCAGCCCTCTACACCGGGTATAATAGCCGGTTTTCCATTTATCGTAGCCTCTTCCTCGATCGTACCAAGAAATTTTGACCCGATATAACTTTCGTGAATAAACCGATCTCCTTTTTTCAGCTTGCCCTTGGCGTACCATTGAGCCATTCGTGCAGAAGTGCCGGTGCCACATGGAGACCTATCTAATGCATTCTCTCCTACAAGTACTGCATTTCGCCCAGTTGACGAAGGATCCAAAACACTCCCTGTCCATTGTATATGGCTTAGACCCGAAATATTACTGTTCTCCGGATGAATAAACTGATACTTTTCATTTAATAGCTTTCGAATTACTTTACCGTAGTAAATGAGTTGGCTGGCAGAAAACCGGTTGATGTCCTCGAAATTTTCCTGTGGATCAATGATACCATAGAAATTACCTCCAAAGGAAACATCAACACGTATCATCCCTAAATCAGGGCAAACTACTTCAAGTCCTTCCGCGTATAAGAACGATTTAACATTCGTCAATTTAACGGACTTAACCCGTTTACCTTCTTGTTTGTAATCAATTAAGACCAGACCTGCCGGTGTTTCGAGACGTAATTTACCGGGTGTCTTGGGTTCAACCAAGCCCTCTTCAATAGCAATAGTAACCGTCCCGATTGTGCCATGTCCACACATGGGCAAACAGCCACTGGTTTCTATATATAGTACGCCGATATCATTCGCCGGATCGCAAGGTGGATACAATATACTTCCACTCATCATATCATGGCCCCGTGGCTCAAACATCAGCCCCTTCCGAATCCAATCGTATTCTTTCATGAAGTGCAAACGTCGCTCCATCATGGAATTCCCCTCCAACAGTGGGCCGCCGCCTGCAACGAGCCGTACCGGGCAGCCACAGGTATGGGCGTCTATACAGAAAAAAGTTTTTTTCATTGTTGTAGCAATTAGCCTTTAGCTATTAGCTGCTGTTAAATTAAATATTTTAGCTATTAATTTTATTCGCTTGAAAAGCCCCACTACCTTCCTTAAAATTTATAACTTACAACGCAGAAGCGTCCTTCGTCAATACGCTATTTACAGTACGATAAATACCTAGGGGATTTTCATTTTTCAAGGCATCAGGCAATAGTGCGTTCGGCCAATTTTGAAAAGAGATGGGACGTAGAAAACGCTGCACAGCATCTGATCCAACGGAGGTGAACCGTGCATCTGTCGTTGCCGGAAAAGGCCCTCCATGCTGCATAGCTATACATACCTCTACGCCGGTAGGCATACCGTTAAACAACAATCGCCCACACTTATCCTGTAAAAGACTTATTAATTTACTATGTCTGACGGCATCCGCCTCGGTGGCAGCCACAGTAATTGTTAGCTGTCCTTTTATATGATCGGCAATATTCAGCATTTCCTCTTCGCTCTCGCACGCCACGATTAATCCGAAAGGACCAAACACCTCTTCAAGTAAAGCGTCATTTTCTACAACGCTTTTCGCATCGGTTTCAACAAGCAGCGCAGCTCCTTGGCCTTCTGCAGCGATTTGTTCTGCTTTGCCTATTACGCGAATGGTGGATTCCGTTAACATGCGTTCGCTATTGGCATGGTAAGCTTTAGCAATGCCTGCATGAAGCATGTTCGCTGGAGGGCAACTTAAAACTTCTTGGCGGAGAACTTCTTTAAATGTCTCAAGATCTTTCCCCTTGACAGCGATGAGTACACCTGGATTGGTACAAAATTGACCCACACCGAGCGTTAGCGAACTTAAATACTGGTTCGCTAAACCTCGCGGATCAGTCGCCATTTTTTCCGGCAGCGCAAAGACTGGGTTTACACTACCCATCTCAGCGAATACCGGTATGGGCTCCTTTCGTTGATTAGCCAAATCAAATAACGCTTTCCCTCCTCCATAAGAGCCCGTAAACGCAACCGATTTGACTATAGGATGTTGAACAAGATAAGCCCCCGACTCGTTTGAATT
This sequence comes from Olivibacter sp. LS-1, assembly GCF_008245145.1. Lineage (GTDB taxonomy): Bacteria > Bacteroidota > Bacteroidia > Sphingobacteriales > Sphingobacteriaceae > Olivibacter > Olivibacter oleidegradans. The sequence continues at coordinate 462,744 of NZ_CP041643.1, forward strand.
ACCGTATATGTGGGAAAAAATTCCATCATGCCATCCCTCTTCTTTTATCGCGCCGAAAATAGCCTCCGCCATTAATGCTGAAGTCTTGGGATGTCCCGGATGTGCTTTAAGAATTACCGGGCAACCCGCTGCGATAGCGCTCGCCGTGTCTCCACCGGCGGTCGAAAAAGCAAAGGGGAAATTACTTGCACCAAAAACAACTACCGGACCAACCCCAACCTTGATTTTACGCAAATCCGGCTTCGGTGGTGTTCTGTCTGGAATCGCTGTATCAATTCTTGCTTCAAAACATAGGCCATCTTTTATATGATCGGCATAGCTTCTCCATTGAAAGACAGTCCGGGCTTTCTCTCCGATCAGACGAGCCTCGGGAAGGTGGCTCTCTTCCATTGCTGTTGCGATCAATTCAGTCCCCAATCCCTCTATTTTGGCTGCAATCGCATACATTAAACCTGCTCTATCGATTGCGCTTCTTCCTTTTAGGTATTGAAATGCTTCTTCTGCCTTGTGCAGTAATTCCTTGACTTGTTCCTGTGGTGTTTCTGTGTACATTCTATTTCCTTTCAATAATTAAACTAGGCTACCGGAACCCTTTGTTTCCAAGTTTGGCCTATTCACCTTACTATCGGCAATAACTTTCAATATACGTTCGCGTTCTTCACCTACTAACGGTAGGCGAGGTGCACGCACGGTTTCATTACTAATACCCTCACTCGTTGCCGCTAATTTGATGTATTGAACTAGTTTGGCATGGATATCTAACTCTAGTAAAGGCAAAAACCAACGGAATATAGCTAATGCTTTTTCTATTTTACCCGCTTTTACATAATCATAGATCGCAACCGTTTCTTTTGGATAAGCGTCCACTAAGCCGGCCACAATCCCATCCGCTCCCATTAGTAAAGCTTCTGTAGTAATGGTATCAACTCCACCTAAAATCTTAAAACGGCCGCCAAATCGATTGATCATACGGGTGATATTGGTCAAATCGCGCGTAGACTCCTTAACGGCCTGGATATTGGGTACAGTAGCCAGTTGTTCAAACATATCCAACGTTACCAGATTACCATAGTCAACAGGGTTGTTGTAAACCATGATAGGAAGACTTGTACTGTTCGCTATCGTTGTGAAAAAAATTACTGTTTCTCTATCATCTGCCTTATAGCGCATAGGTGGCAATACCATCAATCCATCTGCACCTAATTCCTCTGCTTTCCGGGCGATTTTGATCGCTTCAGCGGTAGCTTGTTCCGCAATACCCAAAATAACAGGAACGTCTTTACCCGTTACAAAGTTAACGGTATATGTCAATAAATCGTATTTTTCCTGTGTAGTTAACGTACTGGCTTCACCTAATGAGCCCGCTAAAATCAAACCATGTACGCCCCCTTCAAGTTGGGCAGTCAGATTCTTACCGAACATATCAAAATCGATCTCTCCACTTTCTTTAAATGGAGTTAATAATGCAGGATAAATTCCTTTCCAAAGTTCTTTACTCATTATAGTTCTTATTTTTTTTCAAAAGTAAAACGAACATTTAAAGGTATCCATCCATGTATTAATCAATCATGCGCATATTTTAACTTTTTTAGCAAGGCACTTTGCCTCGCGTAAATAGCCAAATCAAAGAATGTATCTCTACTGTACGTTTCGCTGAAAATTCACCATGTATTCTTTTGGCGAATTACCAATTACACTTTTAAACACCCTATTAAAGTTCGTAATACTATTGAATCCACAGTTATAGGCAACGCCGGATATACTTTCACATTTATGGTGTGTTAATTTTTTACAAGCCTCGTGTACACGCATTTCGTTTAAAAATGCGACAAAAGTATTTCCTGTGTGCTTTTTAAAATATCGGCAAAAAGCTTGAGGAGTTAAATTTGCCTGATCGGCAACTTCCTCCAAGGTGATTGGCTTCGTGAAGTTTTGGGCTATGTAATTGTAAATAGAACCAATACGGATACCTTCATTTTCAGAAATCGAGGAGTTTTTACCGCCCGATAACGCATTTACTTGCTTTGATACATGGCATAACGTACGCAACAAATAAAAGAAGTGCATAAGCTGATCCATTTGACTGGCTTCCTTTAAGCGCAATACGCGCCTTGACACTTCTTTAAAATACTCATTCGGCACTTTAAAGCCTCTTTCGTAATCCTTCACAAAGCTTTGAAGCATATAAAGCTCCGGCAAGTTAAACAAGGAAGCCAACTTTCCGTTTGGATCGAAGAACACGGAAATCGAGCGGACCTGCTTCGGATGAGCCTCGTCAAAGTACTCCGCATTACTTTTAAAAACATGCGATTGATTGGCGCCGAGCAAGAAAATGTCGTTCTCTTGAAAGGGATGCATGCTATTGTCAGCAATCAACGTACCTTTTCCTTCTAGGATCCACATGAGTTGGGCTTCATGATGCCGATGTAAATGAGGATAGAAGTGCGGCATACAATCTTCCTGAACAATAACAGTCCGATCATGCGCTACTGGAATGGTGAATTGTAGTGTCTTCATCGTTGGTTTGGTGTATTAGGTAACGTGAATTTACCAATTTTTAACCCATAAATCCAAGAGTTATCACAAAATAGGTTAAAATACGGTTATTATTCGTTAATTGACGCGTATTCGAACTAGCTCCGGATTATTTGCCTAGAAGCAACAACGGATCTTGTTAGCTAACGGCATGACTGACAGCCGGAATCTAAACAACTAGTTAAAATATGAATAATATAAGAGAAAAAAGGGAGAGCCATCCCCAAAATAAATTGCGATTTTTACCGGCGTATAATCAACAGCTGATGGGTAATACGCTTTAAATTTGACGTTATATGGGGCGATCTTTGTCAAAAAAGCGCATCATTACTTTTTATTATCAAAAAAGATAAGACCTTTGTTAAAACCATCAGCTATTACATACAGATATGTTCGAAAAATCGATTTATATTCAGCGAAGAAATCAACTTAAAAATCAATTTTCAGAAGGACTGCTTCTATTCCTAGGAAATGATGAACAGCCTATGAATTACGCGGATAACGCTTTTCCTTTCAGACAAGATAGTTCGTTTTTGTATTACTATGGTATTCAGGAGCCCAAGCTCGCAGCTGTCATCGATTTAGATGAAAATAAAGAAATATTGTTTGGAGACGAGCTCACGATCGACGAAATTATATGGATGGGACGACAAGAAACCTTGCGGGAAAAATGTGAAAAAAGCGGTTTAAGTATTGTCCTTCCCACCAAGGATTTACAAGATTATTTACAGCATGCATTAAAAAAAAACCGCAACATCCGTTATCTTCCCCCCTATCAGCCTACCAATAAAATTAAGCTCTTACATTTATTAGGCATCCCCCCTCTTGAACAGGAAAAAAAAGCTTCCGTGTCCTTTATCAAAGCGGTAGTCGCTCAAAGATCGATCAAAAGTAAAGAAGAAATTACCCAGATCGAATCAGCTGTGAATACTTCGGTGGATATGCACATTCATGCAATGAAGATGGCCAAAGAAGGAATGAAAGAGTTGCAGATTGCCAATGCCATCCAGGAAATCGCACAAAATGGTGGCGGCAGATTAGCTTATCCAACTATTCTATCTGTTCATGGCGAAATACTACATAACCATAAGCAGCATAACAGCCTAAAAAAAGGGCAATTAGTCTTGAACGATTCCGGAGCGGAGACTGCTATGGGTTATGCGGGTGATTTAACACGAACTTTCCCCGTGGATCTGCAATTCAGTGCGAAGCAGAAAGAAATTTACAATATTGTATTGAAAGCCTTTAACCAGGCTTCTGCGATGGTGGCCCCTCAAGTGCGTTTCCTTGACGTGCATCTGGAGGCTTGCACCGTACTATTTAATGGATTAAAAGAAATTGGGTTGGTTAAGGGTGATACAGCCGAGGCGGTGTCAGCAGGCGCTCATACACTGTTCTTCCAATGTGGTACGGGTCATATGATGGGACTTGATGTGCATGATATGGAAGATTTAGGAGAACAATACGTTGGCTATACCGATACATTAAAAAAAGACACCTCTACTTTTGGTTTAAAATCGTTACGTTTAGGCAAAGCACTGGAAGCAGGCTATGTATTGACCGTTGAACCCGGTATTTATTTCATACCTGAGTTATTTGCCCGTTGGAAAGCAACTAATAAGCTAGCAGACTTTATTAATTACCAAGCAGTAGAGCACTACCTTGATTTTGGTGGAGTCCGTATTGAGGACAACTATTTGGTAACCTCATCAGGTAACCAACGCTTAGGAAATTATTTAGCCAAAACCGTTGATGAGATAGAGGAACTAAGAGGCAGTTAGTAAAGCGAACCCACGCCTTAATTTTAAACACGGAAAAGACAACTCGGTTATTTAAAAAAACAATTGCTATATAACACATGAGACATGTAAACCACCTACTATGGATCTGCTTCATTGTAAGCAACTTATTTTCCATTAATTTTTTATTTGCACAACCTGGCGTAAAAACACAATGGACGCCGGATGGTAACGGATATTATGAAATTTCGGACGGGCAGGTTTTGGAGGTTAAGTTATTAGATCCCAATCATCCGGTCGTTTTTTTAGATGGCTCCGCGCTAACGCCACAAGACAGTAGCGCACCATTGAAAGTTAAACAGTTTAGTATTTCTGCCGATCGCCGGAAAGTCTTGTTGTTTACCAATACAAAACGGGTCTGGCGTTATCATACCCGCGGCGATTATTGGGTTTATGATATTAACAAGAAAGAACTTAAACAATTGGGCAAGGGGCTTCCTGCTTCTTCCTTAATGTTTGCGAAGTTATCCCCTGATGGTACGAGCGTTGCTTATGTTAGCAAGCACAACGTGTATATAGAGGATTTGGCTTCAAATCATATTAGCCAACTTACAGAAGATGGGACCGACCGCATCATTAACGGAACTTTTGACTGGGCCTATGAAGAAGAATTCGGCTGTCGGGATGGATTCCGGTGGTCAAGCGACGGCAAACATATCGCCTATTGGAAAATTGACGCCAGAAGTATTCGCAATTACCTGATGTTGAACACAACAGACTCCACTTATTCATTTACTATCCCGGTAGAATATCCCAAAGCGGGACAAAATCCGAGTGCTTGCTTCATTTATGTGGTCGATGTAAAAACCAAAGAAAACAAAAAAATGGACATTCCCGGCGATCCCGTACAGCATTACATCCCTCGCATGGAATGGACCCCGGATGGCCAATCACTTATTCTCCAACAGTTAGACCGTAAACAACAGGAAAGCCATATCATGCTTTGCTCAATTGAAGATGGCAAAACTAAAACTATCTATACGGAGCAGGATCAAGCTTGGATAGACATTAAATCGCGTTGGAATGATGACGACCCCACAGGCTGGGAGTGGATCGATGATGGCAAGGCTTTTTTATGGGTAAGTGAAAAAGATGGTTGGCGACATATTTATAAAATAGATATGACCGGTAAGGAAGCCTTACTTACCAAAGGAGATTACGATGTTATTGGGATAAATTTAATTGATCAACGTAATGAAAAAATCTACTTCAGTGCCTCACCGGCAAATGCCACACAAAAATATCTGTATCAAATAAGTATAAAGGGCGGTAAAGCGACTCAACTATCTCCAACAGATCAAGCGGGCACCCATAGTTACCGTATTTCACCAAATGGAAAACTGGCTGAACATGAATTTAGCAGCAGCACGACATATTTTACAGGAGAAATTGTCAGTTTGCCAAATCATCAAGAAAGATTGGCCGCAACGGTTCGTCGGAGTCTACCTCAAGGCACGCCTAAGCCCGAATTTTTCAAAGTTACGACAATAGACGGCATAGAGATGGATGGTTGGATGGTTAAGCCAAGCCAGTTCGATTCAACAAAAAGGTATCCTGTTGTTTTTTACGTATATGGCGAACCAGCCGGACAAACCGTTACCGACACCTACGGCGCGGGATTCAACCGTTTATATGAAGGCAGCATGGCAGATGATGGTTACATCTATATTTCCGTAGAAAATCGTGGGGCTCCCGCACCTAAAGGTAGAGATTGGAGAAAAGCAATTTATCGCAACATCGGTGCGATCAACATTCGAGACCAAGCTATGGCGGCTAAAGAAATCTTAAAATGGAATTTTGTAGATTCATCTCGCGTGGCCGTATGGGGATGGAGCGGCGGAGGTTCCTCTACGTTGAATTTATTGTTTCAATATCCTGAAATTTATAAAACAGGCATCGCAGTAGCCGCTGTGGGGAACCAACTCATGTACGACAATATTTATCAAGAACGCTACATGGGCGTTCCGCCTGAAAGCCAGGCAGATTATGTAAAAGGCTCACCGATTACGCATGCTAAAAACTTGCGAGGTAACTTATTATATATTCACGGCACAGGCGATGATAACGTACATTATCAGAATGCTGAAATGCTCATCAATGAGTTGGTCAAACACAATAAACAGTTTCAATTGATGTCATATCCGAACCGCAGCCATTCGATATCGGAAGGTGAGGGCACGTCTGCACACTTGTCGCGTTTGTACACGAATTATTTAAAACAATACTGCCCTCCGGGAGGGAGATAGTGGGCTGTACGTTCTAGGTTATAAGTTTTAATTGTAGGCTACCGTTGGCCTTACAAATAAAAACTACTTTTATCATGATTAAAACACTATATAAAAAATTAGGATACGTCCTTGGATTAGGATTATTGCCTATCGTAACTTCCGCCCAATTACTGGTAAAAGATCAACCGGTCTTTACAAAGGCAGATTCGCTAAGAGGGACATTAACTCCTTTACGTACTTGTTATGACATCAAGTATTATCACTTAGACGTAAAGGTTGATATCGATAACAAATTCATCAGCGGAAGCAACCTTTTTAAATTTGAAGCCACTATGGACTTCGACAGGCTACAGTTTGATCTGTTTGCCAATTTAAAAGTAGAAAAGGTCATTTATCATGGTCAGGAGATGCCTTTTACGCGTAATTACAATGCCGTATTTGTAAACTTCCCGGCTAATATTAAACGCGGCTCGGTCGATTCAATGCAAGTGTTTTATTCAGGCAATCCGCAGGTTGCTAAACGAGCTCCATGGGACGGTGGCTTTGTTTTCTCTCAGGATAGCAATGGTAAACCTTGGGTGGCGACTGCCTGCCAGGGACTAGGGGCCAGCGTTTGGTGGCCTAATAAAGATCATCAAGCGGATGAAGTAGACAGCATGCTAATCAGTGTGAGCGTTCCAAAAGGGTTGACGGATGTTTCCAACGGCCGCCTCATCAAGAAAACAAACCGTAAAGACGGCTACACCCAATTCGATTGGTTTGTACGCAACCCGATCAACAATTACAGTGTTTCAGTTAACATTGGCGACTATGTCAACTTTAAAGATACTTATCAGGGAGAAAAGGGCCCTCTGGATTTAAACTATTGGGTTTTGAGAGAAAACGAAGCGAAAGCTAAAAAGTTCTTCCCGCTTAATGTAATTCCTATGTTGAAGGCTTTTGAACACTGGTTCGGTCCATATCCTTTTTACGAGGACAGTTATAAGCTCGTGGATGTACCTTACACCGGCATGGAGCATCAAAGCGCTGTTACTTATGGTAATGGCTACGCCAATGGTTATCGCGGCCGCGATGCATCAGATACCGGTTGGGGCATGAAATGGGATTTCATTATTGTTCATGAAAGTGGGCATGAATGGTTTGGAAACAACATCACTTCGAAGGACCTCGCGGACATGTGGATACATGAAAGTTTTACCAATTATTCAGAGGCGCTATTTGTCGACTATAACTATGGAAAAGAGGCGGGACAAGCTTATGTGCATGGAATCCGGAGTGGTATCCGAAACGATAGTCCGGTGCAGGGTCCCTATGGAGTAAATCAAGAAGGTTCAGGTGATATGTATCCAAAAGGCGGTGTATTGCTGAATATGATTCGTACCATTATAAATGACGACGAGAAATGGCGGCAGATATTAAGAGGATTGAACAAAACATTTTATCATCAAACCGTTAATTACGAAGATGTAGTCAATTATATCAGTCAACATGCCGGTCGCGACCTAAGCACTGTCTTTGAACAATACGTTAAACACACGAACATTCCTACCCTGGAGTTTCGCTTCAAAGAAGGTAAGACCTACGCACGTTGGATTTCCGATGTGGCAGATTTCACCATGCCGGTGAAGATACGTAAAAAGGACAGTGATTATCAATTTATAGAAGTAGACAGAAGTTGGAAAGAAGTCACTTTACCCGGAGCCAACAAAGACAATATCGAAGTGGATACTTATAACTATTATATCGGTATATTGATTGAATAAATTTAGCTGTTCGCAACCTAAAAAGGCCGTTTTACAAGATAAAACGGCCTTTTTACGTCTAATTTAGTGCTGGTAGAATTTCCATACCGTTTTGCTTTCCCTTGTTAAAGGCTTTTCAAGCAAGATAGCTCGAATCATCTCCACCGGCATCGCATTCAATTTGAGCACGGTATCGTGAAATTCCTTTAAGGTATACTTGTGTGATTTCAAGACTTCCCGCTGGAGCGCATAGAACTGTAATCCGCCGATATAATAAGATACCTGGTAAAGCGGAAAGGCCTGACTATCCCTTGATAAAGGCCAATTTAGCTCGCTCTCCACGTTGGCCCGTTCATGTCCAACTTCGTCTACTAGAAAATCAGCGCATTGTTCTGCCGACCATTTGCCCAAGTGAAAGTTAAGCTGAAAGATGATCCGAGCACATCGATACTTACGCCAAAATAACATACCGATTCGTTCTTCCGGTGTCCGCGCAAAACCTTTATCCCACAGCAGCATTTCCCAATATAAAGCCCATCCTTCCATCCAAAAGGGTGTATCAAAATTCCGATAGGTTCGGTAACGGGCATTCATAAAAAATTCTAAATTATGCCCTGCTATTAATTCGTGGTGTACCGTTGCCCGGGAAAAATAAGGATTGTTGCCAAGCATGCGCATTCTTGCCAAGCCAAAATCCATTGTATTGGTTGGGTAAGTTATACTAATTTCCCACCCACCCGTGAAAAAGGCATTTGACTTTTGACGTTCGGGCGACATCATAATCATTCCCCAGGTTTCCTCGGCAAGTTCAGGAATCGTAATTAAGTCATTTTTTTTAAGGAAATCTACCGATTCATCATACAACTTACGGATTACGGCAGGTTGTTGTCCAACGGGTACAGCACTTGCTTTCACTTTTTCCAAAGCAGCTTTCCAATCATTACCAAAGCCTAATGCTGCAGATGCCTTTAGCATTTCCTCCTGGCACCAAGCCATCTCCCGATGAGCAATTGCCAAAAGTTCGTCAGGACTATAGTTAATAAACTCGTGCTGAAGCAGTCGCATCAGCTCCTCTCTACCAATAGGGGTGCGTGTATAAATACCCATCTTGTTTGGTTGTTGCTTCTTTTGAAAAACACCGGCATAACGTACAAGCATGCTATCAGCACGATGATATGCCTCGGGCACCCACCACGAAAATGCCGGATCAAAACCATCATAGAACTGGAAAATACTTGCTGCCGTCCTCCGCAACAAATCCGCTTCTTCTCCTGCTGCTCTAATTTGTTCGGGTTCTAAATGCATATCACTCAAGTTCTTCATAAGCAGAGGAATCGCTTTCGCTATATGCGAAAAAGTGGAAGCAACCCGGGCCGCATCGAGTGAATTTCCGCGCCTACGTGAACGCTCTAATGTAAAAATGCTATCTGCGAAGGGAAATAGACCTTTCAGCTGTTCCATCTGCTGTGTAAGCTTTTCCAATTGATTTTGCTTCTCTTTTAAGTCTCTTGTAAATAATAAATAATCGACTTTACACTCCTGCGGTAATCGATCGAAATTTACATTCTTCAGTTGATTAAGGTATTGCTCATTCAACACCCTTAATCGTGCTTGCCGATCAGGCGATCCCAAGCCCTTTGCCATTCGGTAACGGGGGGCATTTTCTGAGGGAGAATAAAAGCGATAAATGGCTGCTTCATCCGCTTCAAACTGTTTCATCAAATAAGGAATCTCCTGACAGGGTACATACCCTTCTGTGGAAATTTGCGCTTTAACGGATGACGCATTAACAAACAGTAATATAAGCCCAATTGATAAAAATGATTTTCTTTCCATTTGGTTCAAATAAAAAGCGCCAAATCAAAGATTTGACGCTAAAAAATGACAACTTATTGAGCATCCCACCAAACACGCTTCGTGAGCGCATCGCCATTATGCTGTGGTTGCGGATTATTGGTTAACTCATTTAATGGGTATAGCATTTTCCGTGGAATATCAGAAACTGCGTTTTGCACTTTATTTATTGCCGGATAACCCGTTCTACGCCAATCGTTGAAAATTTCCGGCGACAGAAAATTGACAATGGCTTTCTCTTCCATAATGTATGACAAAGCATTGTCAGCATTGATATTTCCTCTGCTTGCTAAATAGGCTGCGATTGCGGTGCTAGACGAAACACCAATATGAGCCATATCTGCTTCAATAGCCTGCTGATATATGGGTGCTGCTGCCTCTGCTCCTGATAGGATTAAAGTAGCTTCCGCTTTCAACAGTAATGCTTCCCGATAATTAATGAGGTTTAACGGCGAATTAGCACTTGCGTAAAATGAGCCGCCTAAAGAATAAGATTCCAGCGAACCAATACCAGATGAGCCAATAACACGACCTAAATAGGTATTATTCTGCTTTGAGCGGGTAATCAGTTGTGTTATTCTCGGATCATTTCGACTTACCAATGAATCAACGGTTTTTGACGATAAAATAATAGTCTCAACGGGCAGAAAATTTCTGTACCACCTATTCTCTTTGCCCGCTGTACCATCGTACACTAAACGCAAATCGTCTGCATTACTTTGCATACCATTTTCTAAGGCGCTCAACGCTAATTGAGCCTGCGCAGTTGCGGTATGATTTGGCGCTTTTGTAAGGTGCATATAATAACGGGCCTTTAGGGTATAAGCTGCCTTAATCCATTGCGTGGTATTTCCTTGGTAGAAAAAATCCCTGTTGCCCGGTAGTGTTCCACCAGCTGTCTGTAAACTGGCAATACCCTCATCCAACAAGCTCTGAATCGTATTGTAGATCATTTCTTGACTATCATATGCGGGTGTAAAAGTTTCCGTAGCATTTAATGCTTGCGAATAGGGGACATCCCCCCACATATCGGTAGCATACGCAAGGGTATATGCAGTTAAAACACTGGCTATTCCGCTATAAATGGTATTACCTTTCTCGTCCGCCTGTTCTTTCATCAATTTAAGATTCTCCAAACAATCCGTATAGGTATAACGCCAGGTATCATTCAAATCCGCCGGATTTAACAAATAAGTGCCTACATTGGGTGGTGCCTGATTCAAAGCAATCAGCTGCATAAAATGAGCCGCATCAATAGATGCCCAGCCAGCAACCACATTGTGCACCAAATTATATTCGATAGCAGGCAATAACAATGATTCCTGTACCGATGAAGGTTCATTCGGATTTTCATTGACATCCAAAAATTTCTCACAGCTGGAAAACAAGCATGATGCAACGAGTATGATATAAGGAATTGACTTTTTCATCTTTCTAATCAATTAAAAGGTAAGGGATAGCGTGAAATTATACGATCTGGAAGTTGGGGCAGAATTTCCGTACAAACCCAAAGCATCGTTCCCGGATCCATAACTATTTACCTCGGGATCAGAACCCGTAAAATGTGGGGCATATATCCACAAATTCCGTCCGGTTGCTGTTAATGAAGCCCGTTGGAAAGGTGTTTTCTTGATCCATTTTTCAGGAAAATTGTAGGTTAAGTTTACATTACGCAGTTTTACATAGGTACCATCCTGCACAGCCGCTTCATAGATCGCATTCAGTCGCTGATAGTAATCCTGAGCCGACACAGTAACCGTATTTGGTTGGCCTGTATTTATGTTCACTCCTTCCACTATGCGGTCTTCACGATTCTCGGTTGCCTTCGGTGTGCCATAAAAGAACCCATAACGATCATCCGAGTTCATAATATCCCCTCCCTTTCGCATATCGAAGAAAAAGCTCAAATTCAAATTTTTATAGGTAAAGCTGTTGTTTAAGCCTGCCAACCAATCGGGTTGAATATTCCCTATTTTTTGGGACGGTCCAATAACAGGTAAGCCGGTATCATCTATTAATTTTTGCCCAGCCTCGTTGTAACTATAGCCCGGAGCGTAGAACGTGCCATAAGGGTCACCGGTAAATGCAAAAGTCTGTCCAATCTGCACTTGATCGGCACCGCCATAAAGTTCCGTTACCCTGTTTTTTATTTTGGTGAAGTTGAAGGTGAAGTCCCAGGAAAAATCTTCACTTTTAACCGGTGTTACATTTAACAAAGCCTCAATTCCCCTGTTATACATACTCCCGGCATTGATATAGGAATTGCGATAGCCGGTAGAATTCGCTAAGGTAATATACGATAGGAGGTCTGTATGGTCTCGATCAAAATAATTAAACTCCAAGCCGATGCGATTTTTTAGAAACTGGGTTTCCAGACCGATTTCAAGCTCGGTGGTTGTTTCATTCTTCAGGTTCGTGTTACCTAAGTCGCCACTGATTAAAAATCCCGGCACACCGTTAAAGGGAAAATTAGTTGCCGTGTTGTATACTGTCGAAGTGGCGTATGCACGTACATTATCATTACCCACCTTTGAGTAAGAAGCACGCAACTTACCAAAGCTTAGCCAGGGAGTTTGTTCTTTTAAAAGTTCGGAAAACACAAAACCTCCCGACACCGATCCATAATAATAGGTTCGGTTTGCTTTATCAAACACGGAACTTTGTTCCATCCGTCCCGTAAGCGAAAGCGTTAACATTTTTTTGTAATCAACCGTGGGTTGTGCGTAAAAAGATACGCGACGGAAGCGTCTATAATTTTCCGTACTTATCTGATTTTCGGTATTACTGATATTGTCAAAATCATCAACAGTAAATCCTCCTGTTCCTTCCAATTGATAGAGCTGATCATATGTGGCGAACACATTATTGCCCAGCAACATACTTACCTCTAGATCTTCTCCTATCTGTTTACGCGCCTCGGCGATCAAATCGTGGTTGAATTGCCGATAGTTATTATTGCGGTCGCGTAAGACGCCGGTAGTTCCCACCGGTATACTAGGAGCTTCATGGTATTTGGATTGCTCGGAGTATATATCTGCCCCTAAGCGTTCTGTAATGGTTAACCAGTCTGTAGGCGTATAATTAAAAGTAGCGATTGGGATAAAACGATTTCCACGCACATCATTATATACATTTTCTAAAGACCAGTAAGGGTTATTGCGGGAGTAGCGGAAAACACGTTGTGTACCATCGTCATTGGTAGCAGGCAAAGGGTCCCAGGAAAAAGGAGCCGTATACACGGTCCATAAGGGTGCTTCTAAACCGTAACCCTCCGGGGTTCTATGCGCCGTTGTAGCGACATAATTGAACTGGAAAGTGGCTGTAAAATTATCATAGATCTTATTGCTGAATTTAGCAAAGGCCGCATGTCTTTTATAGTTCGTAGTTGGTATTGTACCTTCCTGATCCAGGTAGGAATAAGACATAAAATAATTAGATTTATCTGTTCCCCCTTGTACGCTTAATGTATTTGTATAGGTCTTGCCTGTTTGGAAAAACGCATCCATTGGATTCACATTACGTACCGGTTTACCGTCTACCATCAACGTATCCAAGCGGGGGCCCCAAACCAAGCTTGTTTTCTGATCGTTATCCACTCCATTCCAATACACTCCGCGATCGCCTTGTGCGTAAACCGATTGTACTTGTGGATAAATTGCCTTATCAAGCGAAAATTGTGTGCTAAAATTAAAACTTGGCTTCTGCTCTTTATTACCATTTTTGGTAGTAACGATAACTACACCACGTGCGGCACTTGATCCATATAGGGCCGAAGCGGCCGATCCTTTCAGCACATTAATGCTTTCAATGATGGCCGGATCGATATCTGAGAAACGACTGATACCACTTCCATTACCATTTGTAGCCGTTTGATCATTATTTATAGGAACCCCATCGACCACGATCAAGGCCTCGTTATTTCCGGTTAATGAACTCGTACCACGAATGACAATACGCGAGGAGCTTCCCGGTTGCCCGGAAGAAGAAGTAATCTGTACACCCGAAACTCTTCCTGTTAATGCATTAAGTGGGTTCGGTTCTTTTGTTTTGGCAATATCTGCCCCTGAAACCTCCTGCGTGCTATAGGTTAACTGCCTTTTCTCTCTTTTTATTCCTAAAGCTGTTACAACTACTTCATTCAAGGTTTGATTATCCTCTTCAAGTGTAATGTTTAAAACCGATTGCGCAGTAAGGGTGATCTCTTGCGTCCGATAGCCTAGCGCTGTAATTTTCAAAACAGCTCCCGGCCGGTAATCGATGGTAAAGACCCCATTTACATCGGTGGAAGTGCCTTGCGCAGTTCCGGATAATTTAATAGACACCCCTGGGATAGGGGTCTTGGATTGGTCTACTACCGCTCCTTTTAATGTCTTGGTTTGCGCCTGCACATCTAAAAAAGCCCATAAGCTTACGATGAAGGCAATTAAATAGTTGATTTTCATGATTAATTCGTGTTGGTTTTGTTGCTATTACCTATTTTTTTCTGGACTTTAACAAAACTATTACATAAACCCCTCGAATTATTATCAAAAATTAACTACAACAAACCGAATATTAACATAAAATCAAAAAAAAGCTATTTTATTAGTTATTTTACACCAACAACCAACTACCATCCACAATAAAACAGATGAAAAAGTGTATTATTAGCAACAACTAGTGAAATTCATACAAATTAAAATCAGACAGACGTCCATAACCATATTTTTCTGAATAACTAGCTTGATATGGACCTACTTGCAGCACTTTATCAAGCCATTTTGGCTTAACATACGGGCTTCCTGGAAAATCAACCCATATTTTACCATCTTTACTTCCCCGAACAAAGATTAACCTACCTTCTCGCTGAATTTGCAGATAAGGATAGAAGTCGAAACCGGTATTATTATGCTGTTGTTTTCTCCTATGGTCTAGGTCCGTTACAATATTGCCTATTCCCCAACCAAGCATCACCCCATTTTGCAATAACTGTTCATTTTCTTCATTCACATAACGAACCATCAAACCCACTTCATTTGGACCCAATGGCTTGCGTTGCTGTAGACCGGACAAATCGTTCACTTTTAGTTGCATCAAAAAGTTACCGGATATATTTTTATATAAAAAGGGCCCTCGATTACTACTACCGTCCCAAGCTGTTTTTGCCGAAGCCAGTTCAACAACGCCTTGGCCTTGCCGCATCGTTAAACTATCGGCCGAACCTCCTTCCATACCATCCCAATTATACTGACCGGCAAAATCCTTTTCGAGGTCTAAGCCCTCTCGCATACTAGTAAATCGGTTTTTTTCGACATCCTTTAGCGAAATTTGTTGTGAACTCCATACAAAGCCGTAACGGTTTTTTACAAAAAACCGAAAAGCTCGCTTTTCTGTTTTATTCAAATCTTGTGCAAGGTAGTGGGTGGTTGATTGCCAGGCTGTACTTGTACTGTCGTTATTTATATTTTGAAAACTAAATTGATAACCCCGATTCGCCAGCGAAGTGTCTACCTCCATAAAAGCCAGTTCCTCCGATACCCATTTTGGATGAATCGTATATGTTGGATTAATCTGCTTGTCCGGCTTTAGATTCAGCACGGAATCTGCCCAGCGCTTTAACTCGTTTTCATCTTTAGCCTCATTCAATAAATGAAGCGATTTTAGATAAATGCCTTTTGAGGGAATCATTTTCATGAGTTCCGCATTCAGCTCATTTCGTTTTTCCCATTTATCCGAATGGTAATAATAAAGCCCATCGCGCTGTTTCACGAGGGCCGTTAATGCCCAGGTATCCTTCGTCTTCCGTTTACCATCTGCGTATACCAAAACAAGGCTATAATAAGCCAAACTATCAAGCGTAGATTTTAAATAAGGAAGCAACGCGTCCCTCCCGTTCTTTATGTATACCGCCATTTGCCCTTTGTAAGCGAGTAGTTCAGCGTCCTGATTTTGAAGCTCTATTCCTGATTTACCATAGCCTTTATTTATCCAAGTCTTCACTTTTCCAAACACTAAATCTTTCGCTTCAAACGATCCAACATACGCGCTCTTTTTAGCGCTAATCCGTAATTTTTCAATCTCTTGCGTCGTTAAAGCATAGTCGTACATTTTTAGCGAAGCAATGGCGCCACTGAAGAAGTGCTGTAAACGTCTGTCTGTTCCAATTAATATATCGGCAGATCTTTCCAGAAAAAGCATGCGGTTACCGCGATTCTCTAACTTGCCATTGACATATAATCGCTCTTCCGTACCATCAAAAACAAGCACCACGTGATGCCATTTGTTAGGACTTGGGATATCCTTGAAAGCCAAATTAGCCCACCCCCCATGTACTACTCCCCCGACGGCCGGATCGGATCCATAGCCCAATGATGCATTTGTCAAGTCCCTCCCGCCAGATGCCCATTGAATAATTGGTTCTTCTTTCGCGATGTTTGGATTATTTATCCATGCGCTGATGGTGAAACTACTGTTTCCTCCTACGGTTGGAGGGAGCGCCATTTCAGATTGCCAATAACTTTGTCCGTCAAAAACAAAAGCTTTTCTTCCCTGCACCAAATCAATCGTGTAGCTTCCGTTTTTTACCCGAAAAAGGCCGCCTAACACACCTTTGTTAGCCACCTTTTTATCTGCAGTATGTAGGGCATATTTTTCTGCCTCTAGGTCGACCAGCAGACCCAGACTTTCTTGCTTTCCAACCGGAGCTTGCGGTGTCGACAGTTTTCCTTCTTCATAAGCAATACGAGGTTCGCTAAATATCTTTACGTTCCAGATAGCCCTATTAAGTCCAGATAACTGAGTGTTTTTTATGGTGATTCGAAAATAACGGGCTTTTACATCGCCGTAATCTTTCATCGGGCTACCCCATTGCGTATTTTGGGTGCGGTCTGCAAAAACTTTCCAACGCTGCCCATCGTTAGAATATTCCATCAGGTATTGATAGTACCACGTAGCGTATTCAAACTGAGTTAAGACGCTCCGTATACATTCTTCTTTTCCTAAATCCACTTGCCACCATGCTTCATGCATATTATCGGCGGCTTTCCAGAGCGTCCCATTATTATCGTCGGCCGCATAGTCAGCTCTAAAATCATCGCTATACACAGAAGAAGCACTTATCTGTTTACCAAATGCTAAATTTATGGCTTGAATGGTATTTTTTGCCAATGCGCCGATACCTTGATGTGTAGGCACAACTTTTTTTATACTTCCCTCTTCGTCGAACTCAAGCTTATCTACGGCTATTTGTCGGTGAAAACCACCTCCACTGTGTGGATTGTTATGTCGGTGGTAAACGATGTAAAAATTATCGCCTTCCTGCAATACACTGTTATGCCCGGGACCATGTACGGTACCGTCTTCATTAGTAACTAATACCGGACTGTTTTTGCCATATACAAAAGGGCCCATGGGTCCCTCTTTGCTCGTTACATAATGAACCTTATAACTTGCATCTTCACAATGTTCAGCGCTGTACATTAAATAATAAATTCCATTTCGCTTAAACATAAAAGGTGCTTCAAAAAAGTCTTTTGCAATGGTATTTGGAATGATCCCCGTTTTCGCAAAAGATTTCATATCGGCATTCAACAACCCCATGCCACAACCACTATTCGGATAAATTCCCCAGGTACCCCAAAACATATACATTTTACCATCATCATCCCGAAAGGTTTGGCCGTCTAAAGTAATCACATTGGGTACAAGATAATTCGGGATCACTGCCTCGGTTCCCGGTAATAGCGGAGTCCATGGGCCCGTTGGCGAATTCGATGAGGCTCCATATAGTTCGCAAGGTTGGCTATAATACATATAATAATTGCCATCACTTGCTTTATTCACATCCGGCGCCCAATAAATCGGTGTATTCGGCCAATTCATCGGCTCCATATACCAGTTCACAAAATCTTTGGATTTCCATACTTGAGATGGCCCCAATCCGAAGCCGTTCCCATCCGTCGTGGCATAAATATAATAAGTATCACCCCATTTCTTTATAGTTGGATCAGCGAAATAACCCGGTATGATGGGATTTCCAGTCCTTGGCGAGTTCTGCCTTAGCGCTTGCGTAAATCCACTAAGCGAACAAAGAAGTAGAAAGAAAACAAAAATCTCTTTTTTATCCATTATATTCTAAAAATAAGGAAGAGCCATCTCTTGCCCATAGAGATGGCTTTCCACATCAATTAAACAAACATAAACCAACTATTTAGGCCTTTTTACACTGTAAAAACCAAAGTTAAGGTCTTAGCGAATGGACAACCATCCAGATATTAACAGACTATTGTCTTTTTTTAACAATAAATGTCTTTAAAACAGTTATTTTATTTTTCTACCAACGTTCGATAGAAACGAAAATAGATAGCTGGCAAATAAATGGTTACTATTGGTTAAAATACTTTTAGTTTTAACTGCCAGCAAGTCATTAATTTCGTACAACGCAAATAAATGTCAACAAAACATTTATAAACTGAGCTCATACCCAATTATAAATTAAGTTCAAACTAAGGCAAGCACTACAGAATCCGAAACAGTAGTGATTATTATTATGTAACACTAAATTAATGAGCAATGCACAACAGTTCATGACCCCTTTTTATCCTTCTTCCTTCACAAGCTACAAGGATGGAAGAATCAACATTGGCCAAAGTATTAAAATCAAAGTTTAACGTAAGTTTTATTATTATTTATGAAAAAAATCAACATTTCAGAGAAGGTGGGGCACTTTCGATTAGCTATGCTAGTTCCATTTTTCATTTGCCTTCTTATGCTCGCCACTGTTCTTTCATGTAAGAAAAATCCTTTTCATCCGGTTCCCGGAGAGGAGGTCGATAGTTTAGCAATTTATATTCCGCAAGAATTCCAACATATGGACTTCAATGATACGACGAGCACCTGGTGTTATCCTCGTAGCAGGCAATCAGAACACTTCATTGTCTTTTGGGGAGCAAAATATGGAGATAACGATCCAAATTCAACCGATATTCCCTCTAAATATCGGGTCAATATCGATGATTTGCTAACTAAAGCTGAATCTTTTTATGATTTAAATATCAATGTATTAAAATTTGCTGAGCGTGGTAAGGGTAAATCGAATCTCGACAAATATAAGATGATGATTTTCCTTTATTACCAAGACGAATGGTTAGCAACAGGTTCCGGTTACGATGACGTAATCGGCGCGCTCTGGATAAGTCCGGGCACCTCACAACCCGTTGGTTCCACCATCGCTCATGAAATAGGGCATAGTTTTCAATATCAGGTTCATTGCGATTTAGGCGGTGGTTCGGGTTTCCGATATGGTTTTGGTGGCAATGGAGGAAACGGTTTTTGGGAACAGACCGCGCAATGGCAAGCCTATCAAAGCTATCCGTTGGAAGCGTTCTCTTCACACAATTTCACCGTTTACACGCAAAACTATCATCGGCATATTCATCATGAATGGCAACGTTATGCAAGTTATTTCATCCATTACTATTGGGCAAATAAGCATGGCATTGACATCATTGGGAGAATCTGGCGTGAAGCACAACAGCCGGAAGACCCGATACAAGCTTATATGCGGATAACCGGTATTTCCAATGCGCAATTAAACGATGAATTATATGACGCAGCAGCAAAATTTGCCACATGGGACTTAGATGCTTTGCGGGAAAACGGAAAAAATTACATTGGAGCTCATAGCTTCAATTTTAATGAACTTGCCGATGGCAGTTTTCAAGTTGCTTATGACCATTGCCCAGGCACATCCGGTTATAATATCATACCACTGAAGGTACCCGCTGCCGGAACACAAATATCAACGGCGTTCATGGGTCTACCTAATGCGACAGGGTATAATACGGTGGACGCTTCGCGCGCAGGTTGGCGGTACGGTTACGTAGCTTTATTAGCTAATGGAGCCCGCGTATATGGGAACATGGAGCAGGGTATTAATAAGACAGTGAATTTTACCATTCCCGAAAACTGTGCAAAGCTATGGTTTGTTGTAACAGGAGCACCTAGTACCTATGCAGTACATCCTTGGGATGAAGACGAAAACAATGATGAACAGTGGCCGTATAAAGTTAAGTTTACAAACACTACACTCATCAATCATATCGATCTAGAAGAGGATGCCACACCAAAGGACACTACATTTACCTATAATGTAAGCTTTCCGAGAGATACTGTGAATTACTCGGGTAAGACCGTCTCGATAGACGTAACTCCTCTTGCCCAAGCTTTTGTACTACAACCTGGCAAGATCACACAATTAATGGGAAGTAGCGTTAAATTCTATGCAGTGGAGAGCAATGGAAATTTAAATGCGACGACGACCGCCAATGGCTATGGACACTGGTTCGATGCAAACGGCAATGTTATTAATTGGGGAAATGACGCAAAAGTTTTCTCGGAGTTTAATGCCACAAATTTTACTTTTTCAATAGGACAATATCCCGGTCATTCGACTCCAGGCAACCAATATACGGTGAAACAGGCCTTAGTTTACGAATATGAGCCAGGAAAAACGGCGCAAGCTACATTTGTATTCAAAATTAACATCGAATAAACTGTAAAGAGGAGTGTTCTCGGACACTCCTCTTTATGCTAATAACTCACCGCTAAGCCAATACTAAAAGATCTTCCTCTTCCTTTAGAATAGAATCCCGGTTGCATAAACCACTGGGCTCTTGCCGGAAAATAGTCTTCATTAAAAATATTGTCAATTCCAACCATAATGTGGGTATTCCTTTTCACTTGATAATTTCCCGAAAAACTAAAGAGGTTGTACGACTGCACCGGGCCTTCATTACCATTATATGCACCTTTTACATTTTTTTCAAAACGATCCCTTGAGGCAATCCCAGTATAATAAAGGGTTAAATTTAGCGCTTTAATAGGTCTATAGCTAATGTTTCCGGTTATCTTTGGCGCAGAGATCCTTCTCCCATTTAAGTACATATCTTCGGGATCGTTATATTTGCCGTTATCATTGACATCTCTTTTCCCTTCCGTATAACTATAGCTGGCACCCAGTTGGACAGCCGAAGAAATAAGGTAATCTGCGGCTATTTCAAATCCATAGATTTTCTCAGGACTTCTTACGGTATTAAATAGGTCAGTATTCGGATCGTAAACCACTTCAATGCCTAATTGAGAAGTACTCCTGTACGCTGAAAGACTAAATATTAAATTATCCAATCGACTTTCAAATCCAGCTTCATAGTTATTCACTTTTACTGCATCCGTATTTATTTTATCGATGCTATTTACTTTTGCATCTCTTAAAGCTAAGCCAATATCCATAACAGAGAAGCCCTGGGAGAAGCTCACAAAAGGACTAAATAAATTGAGTCGATTATACTTCAAACCTACATTAAACAATCCGGTGCCATATTTTAGGTTGCCACCGGCAACGTTAAAAGACGGTGTTAGTGTCTCACCGCTCGCATTCGTTGTACGAAGTGTTGTATAATCATCGACCTTAATTTTTACGTCTTCGTAACGAAAACCTGTTTTTAGAATTAAATCATTAAAAAAAGTGAAGTCCGCTTGTGCAAAAGGCGCAAGGTTGTTCATATCCATTGTGGGAACCCAAATTCTTCCATCCACCAGCGGTTGCGCCGTTTTATCCTTTAAAAAATCAAAGCCATAAGACAAATTGGCTTTTGCTCTTTTACCAACTAAAATGGGTGTGTGTAGAAATAACCTAGCACCCTTTTTATCGTTGCTTGCTAAAGATTGTCCATCCCCTCCATCAAAACGCCCTATTGACACATAAAACACATCTTTTCTTTTTTCATAATAAGCATCAATATTCATCGAACTGTTCAGAAATAAGTGATCTATTGTGTAAGCAAAATGTAAGTTATGGTTATAATCCACCCCTGTTGGTATTCCCAAAGGTTTTCCTAAAACCCCGGTTGCCTTTTGTCCCGTCGCTATGTTTCCATTTATAAGTGTAAAATTGCTGTTTTGTAAACTGCTGTATAAATTATAGGTGAATTGCAATCGCTGATGTGTATCAGGTTCAAAACCTATTTTAATGAAGGTGTTATAGCTATCGGTTTCACCAAGGCTGTAGTTTGGGCCCACCACATCACCTTCTGCGTCTTTATACTCGCCTGTCTGCTCATACATACCACTTACTACGTAATCGAACTTATTGATTTTCCCATAAAACTGCTGACTTAATCTACCGCCCAGTGAATTTTTTGAATCTATTAAAGAACCTGTAACGTTTACCTGTGTCTTACCGGCAAAACGAGCGGCAGTGTCAGGCACCATGGTAACATAGTTAACTAAACCTCCTGCTGCACCATTTCCATAGATAGCTGTGGCTCCTTTTACGACTTCGATTTGCTGCAGAACCGACGGATCAATGGAGCGAATGTCAACCTCTGCATTACGCAATGGAGAGGACTGACTTACACCATCTATCATTACCAACATAGGGCGCCCTCGTAAATTCTGACCGACATTATTACCGGTCTGTGCCGTCGGAGCAAAACCAGGCACCTGATTGGCCAATATATTACTCAAGTCCGGGTTGATAGCCATTTCGGTTTCCAGTTTTTTCTTGGAAACTACTGTTACTGATGACACGATATTACGAATCTCCTCCGCCTTACGTGTAGCAGAGATAACAACTTCATTCAAGCGATTGGCTTTCGTTTGTAAATGGATCGTAATCGTAGTGTCTAGTTTAAGATGTTTTAATGCTAATAAAAAGTCCTCATAACCGACAGCCCTTACCTTTAACACGGCGGTTAAATCAGGATGAACTGTTAAGCTGTATTCCCCTTCTGTATTAGCAGTGGTCTTTAATGAATCCGCGATTGATATATTGGCATAGGGCACCGGTCTGTTCTTATCTTTCACAAAACCATTGATACGTAATGTCTGAGCATAAGTGGGTAACAAATAGGTTGTCATCATTAAGCATACAACCAAATATTTTCGCATCATATTCAAAATTTGGCCGCAAATATATAGAAACAAAAATTTATTTAGAATAATTTAAAATAGATTGTTTAGACTTATTTTAAATAATATATTTGCTCCCAAAAATCTAAATACCCATGCTACAAAGGTTTACTTTCTTTATTTTTATTTTTTTATGGACTTACGGCTCGGCCCTCGCCCAAGTCACCAGTATAAACGGTACCATCCGTACTTCGGACGGAAAACCTGCCGAATTGGTGAGTATCACCGTAAATGGTACTAACCTCGGAGCGGTAACGGACAAATTCGGCAGTTATTCTATAAAGGGCGTTACTCCTGGGTCCTATGTGCTTAAAGTAACTTCTGTAGGACTAGAAAAACAGGAAAAAACGATCGAGGTAAAACCAGGCAGTCCCTTAACAATAAATTTTTCGTTGGCGGAAAACGCCGCTACCTTGCAAGAAGTGCTTGTGTCCACTAAAAATCTAAATAAAAAGGACAATTACGTTGCACGAATGCCGCTTAAGAAATTGGAGAACCCGCAAGTATATAGCATCGTATCATCAGAGACGATGAAAGAACAAGGGCTTACCAACTTTGACGATGCTTTACGCAATGTACCGGGCATTACGCGTACTTGGGAATCAACAGGGCGGGCGGGTGATGGAGCCTCTTACTTTGCATTAAGGGGATTTGACTCTCAACCCATTATGTACAATGGTTTACCAGGCTTAACGAGTGGAAACCTCGACCCCATCAATATCGAAGAAATACAAGTGATCAAAGGACCTTCAGCCACCTTATTCGGCGGCAGCTTCTACAGTTATGGAGGGATGATCAATACGATCACCAAGAAACCATATTATGAATTCGGTGGTGAGATCACTTATCAAATGGGAAGTTACGGACTAAACAGGGTAACAGCAGATATTAATACCCCTTTAAGTAAAACAGAAAAAATAGCGCTGCGCATCAATACAGCCTATCACGATGAAAACAGCTTCCAAGATGCGGGTTTCAAGAAGTCCTTTTTCATAGCTCCATCGTTGGTTTATGAGGTAAACGATCGACTGTCTTTCCATTTGATGGCAGAAATTCTTGAAGAAGAGCGTGCCGTTCCACCTGTATTTTTTCATTCAGACCGTACCGGACCGCTACCATTTAAATCGCTCGAAGAACTTAACTTGAATAATGATCTATCATTTACCAATAATGACATGACCATTAAAAATCCACGATTTAATCTACAGGGTCAAATGCTCTACAAAATATCAGAACAATGGACTTCGCAAACGGCTATTTCAAGAGGGACTGTGAAGTCTGATGGTTATTACACCTATATCTGGGACGACGGAATCAGCGATTCGTATTTTGACCAATTTTTTCATAAAGAAAGACAAACAACCAGTGTAACCAATATTCAGCAAAACTTTAACGGCGACTTCAACATTGTTGGACTTCGGAATCGCTTATTGGTAGGATTAAACTACTTTAGCCGAAATGTTATTGATAATGGCTCAGGCACAGCGGCCGTAAGAAAAGTTACCCCACAACAAGCAGAAGTGGAATATATCAAACCGGGTACCACTGACACGATTGCACCTGTTTACCTCTCGCGCGCTTTCGTTGACCAGATTCTAGCAGGCACGGGGGGTGCCAACAGTAATGTGAGTAACAGTTCGTATAGTGCGTATGTCTCCGATGTATTGAACATTACACCCGCACTATCGGCAATGGCAAGCTTACGGGTTGATCATTTCGTTTCAAAAGGGGAAAAAAGCGACCTGGAAGATGATTTTAACCAGACAGCATTATCTCCAAAGTTTGGCCTAGTTTATCAACCTATTTTGGATAAGGTGTCCCTTTTTGCCAATTATATGAACGCTTTTATCAATGTAGCCCCTCGTTCAGTTGCTGATCCCGATGGAAGTAATCCGCGCATAAAATCGTTTAAACCTGAGCAGGCTAATCAATTCGAGTATGGTATAAAAACCGATTTGTTCAATGAACGTTTAAATACCACCGTATCGGTATATAATATTAAGGTGTCAGATAGGGTATCGCCGGATCCCGCTAATGTAAACAACTCATTACAGGGAGGTAAAGTTCAGAGTAAGGGCTTTGAGGTTGAAGTGAATGCCAACCCCATGCAGGGGCTCAATCTAATTGCTGGATATAGTTACAATAAAACCGAGGTTATAGCAGGTGATGAAGCGGATTTTTATAGTGAACCCGGCCGCGCGATTGGAGGTCAAGGTCCACAAAACCTTGCGAATTTATGGGCAAGTTATCGGTTCACAAGCGGGAAATTACAGCATTTCGGTGTTGGCGTCGGAGGTAATTATGCTGGTAAATATCGGGTAATTGATAGTAGTATAACGGGCGAATTTGATTTACCAAGTTATGTATTACTCAATGCAGGGCTGTTTTATAACCAAACACATTATCGCATATCCTTTAACCTAAATAACATCACCAATAAGGAATATTATATAGGTTATTGGTCGGTTAACCCACAGAGGCTCCGCAACTTCGCTGCCAGCTTTAGTTATAAGTTTTAGATCGATTACATGACTGATTAACCTCCGGATTTAGCGCGCATCATACGCTTCATGATGGGGTTAATCAGTATCAAGCCAATACCTATCCATACGGCATATAAGGCTAATTGCTTATAACCTTCCGTATAGGCCAATAACTTATCATATAAAGAGGCCTTTTCATCGGTAATGGACATATCCGCGCCCAATAAACCGGCAACATATTGCCCGTAAGCGCTCCCTAGGAACCAAAGTCCCATCATCATACCCGTCAGCTTTTGGGGAGACAATCTAGTGATGACAGACATTCCGATTGGACCTATGCATAGCTCACTCAAAGTGATAAAAAACCAAGCAAGTGTAAAAATATTCAAAGAAGTTTTACCCTGTTCATTTGCATAAAACCGAGTTGCGAAAAACAAATAGAATCCGATAGCCAGTAAAAAGAATCCGATGCCAAACTTAATTAAGGTATTGGGCTCGATCTTCTTCTTCGCCATCCAAATCCATAACATTCCCAAGGGCGAGCTACAAAGTACAATAAAGAGCGCTCCCGATGAATTATTGATCATGTTGGGATCGATTTGGAAGAAAAGGAGCTCATGTTTTAAATTATTAGCCGCGAACAAACTCAAAGAACCACCCATTTGCTCAAAGAATGCGATAT
The DNA here is from genome assembly GCF_008245145.1 of Olivibacter sp. LS-1. Taxonomy (GTDB): domain Bacteria; phylum Bacteroidota; class Bacteroidia; order Sphingobacteriales; family Sphingobacteriaceae; genus Olivibacter; species Olivibacter oleidegradans. The sequence continues at coordinate 489,015 of NZ_CP041643.1, forward strand.
AGAAAATATAAGCGATAATGAAGATCAGTGCCGCTAACAGAGGGTACCGAAACCGCTTATCCGACAGTTTGAACCATTCATAAAAGAAATATATTAGCGCTATCGGACCGATTGTATACATAAAAAGGTCGGTATACTGCGTGTTTTGAATCATGATCAAGATGCAGGGGATCGCCAGTAAGGCTAGAAAATAAACGAGTATTTCATTGCGTCTACGTTTTCCTTTTGGTTGATGTAACAGCGGCGATAAACCAATGGGGCCCAATTGTTTTTTTGAGAAATGAAAAGTAATGAGTCCGATCAACATTACCCCACCTGCCGCAGCAAAGGCGGAACTCCAATTCACGTATTTTCCAAGATAAACGCACAGGATACCGCCCAAAAACGATCCAATATTAATACCCGCGTAAAACATACTAAAACCAGCGTCTCTCCGTGTGTCGGTGGGTTTGTATAGCTGACCAACCATCGAAGAAATATTGGGTTTAAAAAAGCCTGTACCAATAATAGATAAGGAAATTCCAATATAAAAGAAATGATTTGGTGAAATAGCAATTAAAGTACTACCTGCAATCATTACCAAAGCGCCAAAAATCAGGGATTTATTAAAACCTAAGACTTTATCCGCTACGATGCCCCCCATAAAAGTGAAGGCGTACACAAAAGCCTGGATAGCACCATATTTGAGGTTCGCTTCCCGATCATTTAAAGCCAATTGATCCACCATAAACAGGGCCAATATCCCTCGCATACCATAAAAGCAAAAGCGTTCCCACATTTCTACGGTAAAGAGATACCAGAGTTGTTTTGGATATTTTCCTTCAAAATTTTGGATTTCCTCTAAAGTTGTTGGAGGCATAACATGTATTTGGATTTGACGATAAAATTAGGACGAATGTAAATAATTATCCCGTTAACAAATAAAAATCTATCAGTTGTTTTTATGTTACAACTGATAGATATACGCTCAAAATATACTTTTTCAAACTACGGAACAAACACCGGGACTTGGCTTGGGTTTGGATTCTGCTCCAATGATCTGTTGTTAATCACTTCTTTTTCAGGTATCATGAGAATCAGTTTATTGGAGTTTTTTGGAACGCTGACATTTTGATAATGCCCTTGTGCACTTGTCCGTTCCACCGATAATTGCAAGCGCAGAATATCGAACCATTCAAGACCTTCCCCCCACATTTCCTTTCGCCGTTCCAGTAAAATGGCATCGATTAACGCTTCTTGACTCGAGGTGCTCGTTACCGCTGCGCCTCGTTCTTGCTGTAGGGTATTTAACACTTGTAAAGCAGTTTGTAAATCATTTTGTCTTGCTGCTGCTTCTGCTTCTACCAAATACATTTCTGCTGCCCGAAAATCGTAAAGGTGGCCATATGGAGGCTCGTCCCGCAATTCCCGGAATTTCGTGGCAGCATATTTCCCGGGGTACAACGGATTTTCAATAAAAAGGGCTCGTGGATCATCTTTCATTATTACCTCAACAAAATAATTGGATGGTAAAATTTGTTCGGCCTGCCAAGGCGCATTATTTTGTCCAAAATCAAACCAACAGGCAGGCGAATCATACCACCAGTAATCTTGCGAACCTTGTTCATAACCCAAAACCCACTCTTTATTAGGTGAAGAAAAGCCTGCTTTATATTCACCCGTCGTCATCAATTCATAGTTTGTACGGATTCTATTGGCATATTTTTGTGCATTAACCCAGTCTTCGATGGTAAGATACACTTCTGCCAAAAGAAAATTGACAACGTCAACATTGTAATAATTAATACTAGGGCGATTAAAGTCTATTAATAAAGTTTCAGCGTTAGTTAGATCAGCAATGATTTGATTGTAGACTTCTTCTACGGTTGCTCTCGCTTTTGGATTTAAATCGGAAGTTAATTGTAGAGGGACACCTGGCTTATCCTTAGCAATGATGTATGTGTGTTGATACATACGAACCAAATTAAAATAACAACGGGCTCGTAAAGCCAAGGCCTGTCCCTTAATTGCGTTCTTCTCTGACTGCCCTCCTATTGCTTGGTCCACATTCTCTAAGATAATATTGGTATTATTGATAACCCTATACATGGTAGTCCACATCGTAGATGTGACACCGCTAGTCGCATCGTAACGTTGGTTACTATAAGTATAGAAGTACCAATTATTACCTACCTGCTCTTGATTGACCATCATATCCAAACCTGAAACGGTTGATAACAATTTAATTCCTAAAGGACTAGATGTCGCTGGATTATCACTGCTTCCATTGTTTCCATCTCGCATCATGCGATAAGTACCTTGTAACAGTAAATTCAAACCGGTAACATCTTGCAGAACCGTTGTATTGGTCAAATCAGAAGTTGGCTCTTCTGTCAAGAATTTCTCGCAACCAGTGCTTAGCAATAGCATCGTTGTCAATAGACCTATTAAAGTTTTATTTATAAATTTCATTTTGTTATATTTTTACGCCTCATTTAAAAAGACACGTTTAAACCTAAAGAATAACTCCTTAATGCAGGAACACCTGAACTAGCATCCACTACACCAACTAAACCATTACCATAGTTCTCGGGATCCGTACCACGGCCTTTTGCACTGCCAAAGGTGAGTAGATTATCTCCTCGGAAATAGATTCTTAATGCAGAGAGGCCCCACTTCGACACTAACGACTGCGGTAAATTATACCCCAGCATCACATTTTTCAAGCGTACGAAATTATTAGTGAATATATATTGATCGCTGTAACGCGCATTGGCAAAAGCATCAAATGTACGGTACGTATAGATCTTCGCGATATCGGTTACATCTCCCGGTTTCTGCCAACGGCGATCCAAATTATCGTAGGCGGCAAAATTCTCCCGCAATACATTACTTTCTGAGTAGTTGTAATCATATAGCTTACCACCGAAGCTATAATAAAGCATAAAGGAAAGATCTAAGCTTTTGTATCGAAAATTATTGGTGAATGCGCCAAAAACATCAGGCAATACAGAACCCTGATTGATGCGTTGTTCGTTCACATTCACTTCATTGTAGTTTTCTGTCTTTTCCTGACCAATAATATTTCCGTTTCCGTCAAATTCATATTTCCACCATTGGTTATGTCCATTATCGGGGTTGACACCGGCGAAACTGGGGGCATAAATATCATAACGCGACCCGCCTTCTTTCCATTTAAAAATGGCAACACCCTGACTATATTGCTCCTCTTTGCTTGGTAGACTTGTTATTATATTCTTATAGCTAGTGGCATTTAACGAAACATTCCAATCAAAATCCTTTGTTCGGACGGCTGAATAATTCAGATCTACCTCCCATCCTTTGTTCTGCACATCTCCAATATTGGTTAAAATTGCATCCATTCCTAAAGAAGGGGCCAATGGCCTGTTTAACAAAAGATCTTGTGACTTACGTGTGAAATATTCTACACTTCCGGAAAGTTTGTTAAAAACTGAAAATTCAAACCCAATATTCGTTTGAATATTCGTTTCCCATTTTATATTTTCATTCTCTAACTGATTTAATCGTACACCGACAGTTCCAACATAGCTTGTTGGCCCGTATAAAGCTTGATAAGCATAGTAATTTCCTACGCGATCATTCCCCACTTCACCGTAACTGGCTTTCAGTTTTAGGTTCTGTAACCAGTCTTGTGTATTCTCCATAAAGGACTCTTCAGAGATACGCCAAGAAGCACCTAAAGAATAAAATTGTCCCCATCGATGATCAGGATGAAAACGGGAAGATCCGTCAGTACGAATGCTACTCGATATATAAAAGCGATTATCAAAATCATATTCCGCTTTACCAAAGAAACTGGCGAGACCATAACGTCCAAAGGTTGACCACGCAGTTGGATCATTAGATGCAAGTGAGATTTCTTTAAAGTAAGGAAGCGCAAGTCCTGAGCGGGTTACTCCAGAACCAGAAGTAGTATAAGAATAAATTTCCTGCCCAGCGAGTACGTTGATATGGTGCAAGTTATTGAAGGTCTTATCATAAGTTAACACATTATTAACTGTGTGCGAATAAGATCGGTAGTTGTCGCGCTGCACATAACCTTCTGATGGAAGCAGCTGATTCTCACGTTCAGGACTTTTCCACATACTATAGAAGTTGTCAATCAGTTGGAACGAATAAGTCGTTTTCAGGCTTAACCCGTCTAACAATCGGAACGTAAGAGCAGATACGGTTTGTAAATTATCGGTTTGGCTATTTTTTGCTTCTGTTAACGCTCCATAGGCACTCCATCGAGGCCACCAGGCACGACCGTTAGCTACACCCTCATCTAGTTGCGGTTTTCCGGTAAAAGGACTTATCGCATATGAATTGGTTTCATAGTCCCATAAATAGGCTGAATATTCCGTTGGCATCACACGAAACACCCGTGCATCAAAGCCACCGTTTACATCCGCACTGTTCATAAACATAATGGAGTTACTCATACTGAACCAATCGTTGATCTTTGAATTCAAGGCCACTCTTCCAGTGTAACGTTTAAAACCGTCGCTGATATGAACGCCCTTATCATTCAGGTAGGAAAAGGAGGCATAATAGGTATTATTTTCGCCCATTGCCCCGCTAAAATCCACTCCGTAATCTTGCTTTAAACGATAGTTGAACGCTTCATCAAACAGATCAAAATCCCATAAGCGTTGCGCTTCCGGCTTTATTTTCCCGTCCAAACCCACGGGGTAATCCATGTTCCAACCCGAACGATAATTCCTGATCAGGTTACCGTTCGCATCATAGAGGGGCGTCGTATTCCAAAATACAGAAGGTACCCGGTTACTCGCGTACTCTCGCGCTTCTTCATCGGATTTTCCATCAAAATCTCGCGCATCGTTGTACAAGCCTTCCCACGCCAATTCCCATTGTTTGGCGGGAGATACTCGTTCAGGAAACTTCACGGCAAAATCACTAGTTGTCCAAGCGGCCCGTGCATTCACCCTCGCTTTGCCGCTCGCGCCGCGTTTCGTGGTAATCATAATCACGCCATTTGCCGCTCTTGAACCATAAAGCGAAGTAGCAGCCGCATCTTTCATCACGGTGATAGACTCGATGTCCGACGGAGAATAAGCATTTAAATTCACGTCGGAAGGAACTCCATCGACGACGTATAGGGGCGCCATTTCTGCCGTTAATGATCCGATACCTCGTATGTTAATAGTTGGGTTCGCTCCAGGTCGTCCTGAAGTATTTGTGACCTGCACACCTGCGGAAAGACCTTGCAAGCCTTGCGCAACGTTGGAAGTGTTTACGTTTTCAAGCTGCTTCGCATCAATGACGGTAGCCGACCCGGTAAAGGACGATTTTTTGCTCGTTCCGTAGGCCGTAACCATAACCTCATCTAACCCGGCGATATCATCTTCCATCACTACTTCAAGATTATTTGAGTTGGTCACAACCAGCTCGTAATTCTTATACCCTATAGATCGGAAGATTAACTTAACACCAAGCTTCGGTAACTTGAGTAAAAATTTTCCTGATTCATCAGTTTTCGTACCGATACCCTCTCCGTCTTGCACAATACTCACGTCTGGTAATGGAAGTCCTCTCGAATCTTTTACATGTCCTGTTATCTGTTCCTGCGCTTGTACTCGCATTACGGAAAATAGCAACAGCATTAAAAACGTCCAACTGAGACGCCTTTTACTGGTTTGGTAGTTTGTCTGCATACAAATTTAAATTATAGTTAATACATCGTGTGGATACACAAAAGTTAGATCTCGCAGTGATTTCCTCGGTTCTGATAAACAAATAATTGGATAGCGTTAGTATATAAATGTCATTTAAACATTTATATTTCAAATGTAGAATGAAATGAGAAGCCTTACTTGCCGGATTTTAACAGGAACATTTCAATTTTTAACCAGTTTGTTACATGCTTTTCATATCTGCGAAGTTTCAGGAAATAAATAGTAATCTGAAAGGATGGATATCCTCTATTTTACTCTCCTGGCGACCCGTAAAGGTAGAAGCCCTCATGAATAAATAAAGACTGCACTATGTAGCCGTCGCTCCTAGTGCAGTCAAAGAGTCTGTATGGATTTGTTACTATGCTGTCCATCTCACGCTAAAGCTAAAAAGACCATCCGCCTCACGGCGGATAGTCAAACACACATGAAACAAAATCTTTAGTTTTCGGGTTTATCCCCGGATATTTTTCTCGGAAAAAAATGGAATACGTTACAATTGATTAGCCACTAGCCATCCGCTTAGCTTTCCACACAAATCTACATAAGACATTTATCCGAAATTAACCAGATTTTAACAATGTATCATCGAATATGAACAAAAAGGGAACCGCCTCTTTCGAAGCGGCCCCTACCATAGATTATCTTAGTATGTTTTTCTTAGTTATTATTGTTATCAGTCAATGTTAATATCGTTTCTTCGCTATACAATGGAATCAGATAAGCGCCCCTTTCGATATCCAGCTTTTTATCCAAAGAATAGCTCGCTACTTTACTATCTTGGCTCAATCGCAAAAAGGCCTGTGGGGTAAAAGCATTTTTAGCAGCAAGCTTAATACGTATAGCTTTTGTATTTACATTGTACGCAACTTCACTGAATTGGCCCGCATCGAGGCTTAGCCAGAGCTTGGCCGATGCGATAAATATTTTCGATTTTGCAGCGGTAGTCGGCTTTAGCACAACCCAATCCTTTTCTTCTTTAATGTTACCACCAAAGCTTAACCATCCAAAATCTTCATGACGCACTAGATAGCTCGACGTATTGATTGCATAGCCAAAGAAACCACTACCGTAATCTCCTGATAAGGCATCATTTGCTAAGGTAGACGGGTAAGAGTGAAAAGCGGAAGGACCGAAGCCATCCTCCGTAATATTAGCTATCGCGCCCATTAGGCCTCCATAGCCCACACGCAATAAACGGAGATTTTCTGGCTGATCACGATAGGCTTTCAGTACAGGGATCGCATTCAATGCCGAACCATAGTGATGAATCTGCCGCTCAACGCGCGCTATTTTACCTCCATAAAGAAAATCCCAATAACGGCGCGCATTACCATTATAGGCCCAATGTGGCATAGTAGGCATATACGCCATAATCGCACTTAGTGTTACAGCCGCCTTATCTTGATAGCCAAAATAATCGGACCACATGTATACCTCCTCTTGTCCGGTAGAATCCCACGGCATCTCACTCCCAAACGGATAATTTAATGTACGCCAATGGTCAGCTCGTGCTTTCATAGCTATCTCCAGCTCTTGTGCCTCCACCAACATATGCTCTGCCTTTAAATCCTGTAGTATAAGCAGGAATATTGTTCCTTCCATCTGGCCAAATTGTGCGTAATAAGGGGCCTGTTTCACCATGGCCATGCTCGTGTTAAAAGCCTTATCTAAATACCATTGCCAACTTTCGCGATCTACCAGCCCCTGATGATACCGAGCCAGTCGGTACAGCACCCAGTGTGCAGCCGCTACATGCGGGTAATTATAGGATCGGCCAACATCATCTGCCCCTTTTTTATTCCAGGCCGACCAAACTTTATAATTAATATTCGGATCGTAAGTACCTGCTGGCATGGAGTCCGGCTCATAGTAAAACACACTTTTTTTAACGCCATACTTCTGAGGTCCTTCGCTGTGCTGAATATTTCCCCACAATGTTTCGTGCGCAAAGGCTTGTAACTTTTGCAGTTCTTCCTTGTTAGGCTGCACTAATTGCTTCATAATGGCTTCCAACCAACTTCCGGCACCACCTTCATCGCTTAACCCGGCAACCCAAGCGCGGCGATCTTGTGTTACTTGCTTTTGCTCTTCATAATCGTATGAAATAACTGATGGGTTCCGCCCAAAAGGGTCATTCGCTCGATCAAACCACTGTTTGGTGGTCAAAAAGTGGCCGATAGAATCCATCACCTGTGTTTCAGGTCGAATGACTTTATAATGGATCGTTTGCACATTGCCATCTGCATAATGAATTTTTATAGTTGCCCTGCCCCATTTGTTTCCTTTAATGCGATAAGATTGTAAGTTTCCTTTTTGTCCCTTTTCTCTGTTTAAGGATAGCGCTCCTTCTGGAAATACTTTAACCGATTGGATTTTCTCTTCATAATCGAGGAATAATTTTCCGTCTACATCTTGTGGTAATACATAACCGGGTATTCCTACGGCAAGAGGTCGGTGATTCGTTTTTAAGGCTTTCTCGATCTGTGTAATATCTGCTGCTAACACAAATTGCAATCCATAACTTAATTTTTGCTTCGGCTTTAAGATCACTGAAGTAGGTTCATTCCACTGGCTAACACCCTTCCATTCCTTTTCCGCATAAGCTTTACTATGCACCGTCCATTCGTGAAAACCTTCAAAAGTAATGCCCCTCGGGGTTGGATCATCTAGCAGTGGTCTGTAGGCTTCAAACGGTGTTTTGCCGTAGGGAAGCACCAACAGTGCTTCTCCCTTCCCGCTCAAACGCGCCACTTGTAGATACCCTGCATCCATGCCTATATAAGGATCAAAAAAAACGTTTTTTGCGTGTGCTTCATCCAAACTTCGCTCGTGCAAGATATTATTAAAGATCATGGGAATTCCGAGGGCTCCTATTTCGACACCTTGTTCCGTGTTGTTAGTAAGTTCAAAACGAAGAATCAGCTTTCCATCTACCTGTTCCCAATAACGCTTAATCTTTATCGGAACGTCATTCCCTAAAGTAGAACTTAAATCAGCCGCCGCTAATACTTTCCCCGCTTGCGGCAAAGCCTGTACCTTACTCCGATGTTTTGCGGACGAGTAATCTTTCCATTCCACTGATCCGACCTGCCTTAAACGCAAATTAATGTCACCTAACTGATAAAGTCCATCCGCCTTACGCAAATCCAGTCGATCACCTGGCGTGAAGTCAAATGCTAAGTCGTTCAATGGTTGCAAGGCCGCAACCGTCTGTGATTCCTTAATGAGCACGAGATTAAATGATTGGGTACGATAGCTCTCCTTCCCACCGGCGAGCCCTAAAGTTTCCGGCCGCTGAGCAAGAGCTTTCCATGGATCTTGCGCATAACAAATGAAAGTCAATAATATACAAAATGGTATAAATAGAAGACTCCGTGTAAGCCCTTTGTCAATGCCAGTCGTTGGTATATGCATCTCTCTGTTCATGTATATCTTAGCTTATGAAAAAATTGCTTCAATACACAAATGTAAACAAGACACTTATTCAATTGAAACCGAATATTGACCTAAAGTAAGCTTATTTTAACGTTTCTCGATAGTTCAACCAGGGATTTCGCCTTTAAAAAAGGAACATTTTTATTAATCAACTTTTTTGTCGCTTTGGCTTGATCCAAACCGACACAAAGATCAAGGCAGTGTAGGCTACCTTGCACCTGATGACAAAGCATCACTGGCGCGTATTGGAGCCGTTTCACTTCCTCAATCCGCTTGGATACTGCAATATGAACAGACGTGCAAATGCTTTACTGCTCGTTGCTTCGGTATCCTCCAAGGCCGTTTATCCGACACTCGGGGCCCTATGGCTGCCCGCAAAAGCTCTTCGTTCAGCTGAATATCGCCTAGGAAGTTTGCGGCTTGCAGGTTGAAGCACTACCATCGTAGCAAAGTTCCAAGCGATGAGTCTTTGGTTACTTTCTGCGGAAGAAAGTGACAAAAAAATGTTCCTTTAATATAAACACCTTCATCTATATACTAAAACGAAACCGACCAATGGGAGTTCACCGAAGGTAATCCCTGCCCTACTTTTAGACTGTTTGGACATCAATTACTGGACTATTCAGTTTCTAAAAATTGGACTACATAAACAAAACCACTAATATATACCTTCGTATAAAAAGTAACATCATGTTTTCAATACAAACTCCCTTAGAAAATGAACGCGCATTGTTAGTTCCTTTAGTAGAAGCCGATTTTGATGATTTATATACCATCGCTTCGGATAAAAAGGTATGGGAACAACATCCCAATAAAGATAGGTGGCAAGAAACTATTTTCCGTACATTTTTTGAAGGCGCTATGCAAAGTAAGGGAGCCTTTAAAATTATAGATAAGGAAACAGACCTCGTAGCAGGCAGTACTCGTTTTTATTCCTATAACGAAGAAGATAATAGCATTCAGATCGGTTACACTTTCCTCGCTACCCAATTTTGGGGTACAGGCTTAAATCCCGCGGTGAAAAAATTGATGCTCGCTTATGCTTTTCAATTTGTGAACCGGGTGTACTTTCAAGTTGGCGCAGGTAATCTTCGTTCACAGATAGCCGTCAGCAGGCTCGGCGCTACGAAAATCGCCGAGCAAGAAGTAGCTTATTTTGGAGAGCAACCGAAGCTAAACTTCGTATATGAATTGAAAAAGCAGTGAGACGCTTCGTCACTCATCATCGTTACTAAATTGTCTTACCACGCCGGTGGTTCTACCCCAAGCAAATGCTTTACAAAATAATCTCTTCTTTTATGTTCTCCAAAATCGCCACCGGAGGAATGTCCCATTCCCGGCACCATTAAAAAGTCAAAGTTCTTGTTAGCTTTAATTAAGGCGTTTACTACCTGAAGAGTAGAAGAGGGATCAACATTATCATCCAATTCGCCCACAATCAGCATTAACTTTCCCTGAAGGCGATAGGCATTTTCGACATTGGATGATTCGGCATAGTGCGGACCAATGGGATATCCCATCCATTGCTCATTCCACCACATTTTATCCATTCGGTTGTCGTGACAGCCACAGGAGGATACCGCGACCTTATAGAATTCAGGATGAAAAAGCAAGGCTCCTGCGGAACTTTGTCCACCTGCGGAGGTACCATAAACCCCCACTCGGCTTAAATCTAAGTATGGATATTTTTTAGCGGCTGCCCGCATCCAAGCAATACGATCCGGAAACCCCGCGTCCTTCAAATTCTTCCAACAAACGTCATGAAAGGCCTTTGACCGATTGGACGTTCCCATGCCATCTATTTGTACGACAATAAAGCCCAATTCCGCAAGCTCTTGCGCACCGTAGGGAACAAGGGTCTGAAAACTTTTTGGTACAAAGGAACTGTGGGGACCGGCATAAATATATTCTATTACCGGATACCGTTTATCAGGGTCAAAATTAGTTGGACGAACAATGATGCCCCATATATCTGTTTCGCCATCGCGCCCTTTTGATGTAAAAACCTCCGGCATTTTCCATCCAGTAGCTATTAATGGGCGGATATCAGCTCTTTCCAAATCCATCAGTACTTTTCCGGTAACCGCATCTCTTATACAAGTAACAGGAGCTAAATCAACCCGCGAATACTGGTCAACAAGCAGGTTATGATCCGGTGAAAAACTTGCATCATGATTAGCATTTTCATTCGTTAACGCCTTTAATTCTGTTCCATCAAAATTGATGCGATAATACTGAATAAGATAAGGATCTTGTCCTTTTTCCCGACCACTAGCGGCAAAAATGATTTGTCGCGTTTTTTCATCGACATGAACGACTTTCCGAACCACCCATTCACCTTTTGTAATTTGATTTTTGATCTTCCCGGATAAACCATCATAGAGGTACAGATGATTCCAACCATCGCGTTCAGAAGTCCAAATAATTTCCTTTCCATCCGCCACATCATAACGATATTTCTTTCCGCTATAATCAATAAAAGTTTTACTCTGTTCATTCACCAACACTCTTGCTACGCCGGTCTGAGCATCCATTTCAATTATTTGATAACGCTGATGGCCGCGTTGGTTGTATTCAACAGTAAACGAACGGCTATCTTTACGCCATGCAGGAAAAGATAAATCGTATTGGTTTTCAACCAAACTTGCGGGCATTGCCATTACTTTTTTTTCCTCGACGATGAACAACGTTGGCGTACGCTGTGGTAATGCATCGCCAGGTTTTAGGTAATCGCGCGTTTGTAACTTAGGTTGTAGCTGCTCGTCAGGAGACGACTCAATTAAATAAAGCGTATGATCTTCGTTCTTCCTGACCTTCATGGCTGCCAACTTTTTGCTGTCGGGCGACCAAGCCATCCAAGCATCGTAGTATTCCCCGGCAGAACCATCGAAGCTCAACTGAACTTCCTTATCGTTGCCTTTCCTTCTTTGAATATACACATTATAGTTTTTTATATAGGCTACCCATTGGCTGTCCGGTGAAAAGGTCTTACGATCCTGTGTACCTTTAAATCGCTTTCCCCAGTATCCTCTCCCGTTCTGTAAGCGTGCTGTAAATTCTTTATTTTCTTCCACTTTTCCCGAAGATAAATCTAAATCCCAGCCCTTTTCATAAGCGGCAAAAGTTAATCGCTTCCGCTCTATCGAATAACTAAACTGCGTCAAGGGCAAATTTTCCGCATCGACCTGTACGCCGCTTGAAGCTGATAGCTGTTGCGCTAGTTGCTGATGATCGAATGCAGGTCTCTTTTTCTGCTGACTGCAATCAGCTATCACAAACTGCTTACCTTTTTCTGTTGTTACACAATAGAAAGCTTGGTGTGTTGAATCTATCCATATTGGATTGGAAGTTAAGCCAGGTGTTTTACCTTTTATTAATTCTCGTAAATTATTGGCTCGATTGTAATCTTCTTTCGTACCCTGGGCTAACACATTCGATCCGCTAAGCGCGACTGTTAAAAATACGATCAAGCTTAGTATACTTCTGTTCATATGAATCCTTTCTTTATTCTAGAATGAGGCCTATTTTACAATTTGTTTCTTTGCTATCAGGTAGTAAACCGGAATTCCTGCTAAAGTGATGATCAAGCCGGGCCAAGTATATTGTGGTTTATAAATAATCAATAAAATACAAAAACTTAAGCCCATTAAAACATAGATAATCGGCAAAACCGGATAACCGAAAGCTTTATAAGGTCGTGGTTGTTCGGGCCGTTTCTTTCGTAAAATGAATATTCCGATTATGGTTAACATATAGAATAGTACCACAACAAAGGATATCATATCCAGGAGATCACCATAGCGACCGCTTAAACACCATAACGACGCAATGATAGCCTGCAGCCATAATGCTACCTCGGGAACCGCCTGCTTATTTAGGGTACCTACCTTCTTAAAAAACGCGCCTTCTTTGGCCATCGAATAATAGACACGGGCACCCGCCATAATCAGTCCGTTGTTACAACCGAAAGTAGACACCATGATCGTCAACGCAATGATCATGGTTCCTGCATTCCCAAAGATTATATGAGAAGCGGTGACCGCAACGCGGTCCTTTTCGGAAGCGGCCATCTCCGGAAGGGTCAAAACTCCCGTATACATTAAATTGGTGAGCATATATAACAAGGTAACCAGTATGGTTCCCAGCGCTAAACTAAGGCCCACATTTCGTTGCGGATTTTTAACTTCGCCGGCAATGAAGGCCACACTATGCCAAGAATCACTACTGAAAATAGATCCGACCATGGCAGCAGCTATAGCACCGAAGGCAGCTATGCTTGTGTATGTTTCTATCGAGCCATCTATATTTAATCGCTGCAAGTTCCACGTTGAACCGCTTAACCAATTTGTTTGCCATACGTCTGACTTAAGGGCTAATAAGCCAAAAATAATTAAAAGCGCCAGTGACAGTATTTTAGCTAGCGTTATAATCGTTTGTACCCATTTAGCATTGCTTACACCGCGCGTATTAATATAAGTCAACAAGAAAATAATCACAATACTGAGAAGTTGAGCCGGCGAAATTTGGAGGATGCCAAAATTCGCGATCACCAAATCTTCACTGAATTGAGGTAGAAGATAAGCGGTAAACTTTGCGAATGCCACTCCTACGGCCGCAATGGTAGCCGTTTGGATAACTGTAAAAAAACTCCATCCATATAAAAAACTAATCAGTGGATTATAAGCTTCCTTCAAGTATATATATTGGCCCCCCGCCTTGGGAAACATAGCACTCAGTTCTCCATAGCTCAAAGCTGCGGTAAGGGTCATAAAACCTGTGATAAACCAAACAAACATCAACCAACCGGCGCTACCGGTCTGACGGGTAATATCGGCACTGACAATAAAGATACCGGAACCAATCATGCTGCCTGCAACAAGCATCGTGGCATCAATGAGCCGTAAAGAAGGTTTAAAGCCCGTTTGATGCATTTCTTTTTCTGTTGTCATGCAGGGGGCGACAGTCAGTTTATCTTTACTTGAAATCATAGAATTTCCATTTTGTTTTGAAATCTTTAGACAATTTTTGATTGGTAAGAATTGCCCGCATCATCTCAATAGGCATCTGATTTTCCTGCATAAACGCATCATGAAATGCCTTCATCGTCATCTTTCCACTGTCAACAAGTTCATGCTTTAAACCCATAATTTGGATTCCTCCAAGTAAATAGGCCGCCTGATAAAGAGGAGGATAACCACCTTGAAACGAACGCCTTACTTCTCCTTCTGCGTTTGCACGTTCAAAGCCAACACGATTAACCAGAAAATCAATGCATTCCTGAGGGGACCACTTCCCGAGATGATAATTCAAAGAGAAAATAATACGGGCACAACGGTGCATGCGCCAAAACAACATACCTATACGCTCCTCGGGAGTTTTAGCGAAGCCATTTTCATACAACAACAACTCCCAATATAAGGCCCACCCTTCTGTATAAAAAGGTGTTCTAAATTCTCTTCTATAAGGCTTATATCGACTATTCATAAAGTACTGCAAATGATGCCCCGGAATAAGTTCGTGCTGTACGGTACCTCGAGAGAAATAAGGATTATTGCCACGCATACTCATCATCTTATCTTCGTATGACATCCCAGACGTTGGATATGAGATACTAATTTCTCTTCCTCCTGTGAAAAAGGGATTCACTAACTGTCTTTGCGGTGTCATCATGATCATCCCCCAAGTTTCGTCAGCCAGCTCCGGCCAAGTAATCCAATCCCGTTCCGTTATAAATGACTTGGCATCATTGTACAATTTTATAATCAGCTCCGGTTGTTGCCCTACCGGAACGTAACTATTCTTAACCTGTTCTTGTGCTTTTTTCCAATCGCTTCCAAAACCCATTTCCGCCGAAGCTTTCAATAGTTCTTTATCACACCAAGCAAACTCTTGATTTGCAATTTCAATAAGCTCTTGTGGACTGTAAGGTATATATTCGCGGCGTAGTAATTTATTCAACGCTGCCTCACCAACCGGATTCCCCTTGATACCACTTTGATCGGGTTTCTGCGTGGTCCTTAGTTCACCCAATGCAGCCAATCCTTCTGCGTATTTTCCTAATAATGAATCAAGCTGTTCGTAAGTCTGCGGCACCCACCAAGTAAACATGGGATCATAATCATTATAAAACTTGAAAACATTCTGTAATCTTGCCTGTAAAGCAGATACGGCTCCACGTGCAAATTCAGCCTCTCTCTTGTCAATTTTAGTTTGTTTCGATAATTCCTCTAAGCGCGTTTCCAAGTATTTGGATAGCGCATGCAGTTCTCCGGCAATCTTTTCACCGTCCACTGAGCCACCCCTCAGCCTTACACGCTCTAAGTTATAAATGGAATCTGCGAAAGGAATAAAGGGTTTGATCGATTGATATTGAGCATCTTCCTCCTTTAGCTCCTCTTGATAACCCTCTATCTGATTTTTTAATAAGAGGTAATCTACCTGTCCATTAACTTGTAGCTTATCAAACTGAAATTTAGTCAGTTCATTTAAATACAGAATATTAATTTCATTCAGTCTTTTTCTTTGTTGGGGCGAGTTCAAAACCGGTTGATAGGAAAATCCGTTTGCAGCCCGCGGTGAATAAAAATCGAGGATCGTGTGCACATCTTGATTATATCGGATAATTATTGGAGCTATTTCGCTCGTCTGCTTATAGAAGTCGCTTGGTTGCGCATCCATTTTTTCCACCTGTACTAAGAATAAAAAAACAAACATCATTTTTGAGAGCACCGTAATGGCCTTCGAGTTCGTATTGATCATTTCCTTTTGCTATTTATAAATTAATTTAGTGTACCCTCCTCAAGCCACTTAAATCGCTGATCAAGTATCACAAGTTATCGCCCTAAGCAAAATGGAGGTTTATTATTGTCAATTGTTAGCAAGAGCAAATATAATTTGATATGCATGTAATAGGCGATCAAATATTAACCATTTATTACCTTATTTTAAAAGGAAATGTAATATAATAGTTAGCTTTCACATCCTTAGCCTTCATTCCACCAAGGATTTTACTTTTAAAAAGGAACGTTTTTTTGTCACTTTTTTCCGCAAAAAGTAACCAAAAACTCATCGCTTGGAACTTTGCTACAAACGGTAGTGCATCAACGTGCAAACCGCAAATTTCCTAGGCGATATTTTAATAGAACGGAGGGTTTTTGCGGGCAGCCAACAAGGCCTCGGGTGTGGGGTAAAACGGCCTTGAAGGATACCGATGCAACGAGCAGCAAAGCATTTGCACCTCTGTTTATGTTGCACTACCCAAGCGGATTGAGGAAGTGAAACGGCTCCAATACGCGCCAGTGATGCTTTGCCATCAGATGCAAGGTAGCCTACACAGCCTTGATTTTGCTCAACTTTTATCAAGAAAAGTTGAATAAAGAAAACGTTCTTATAATATAAACACCTTCAGCTATATATTAAAAGCGAAACCAACCAACGGGAGTTTGCCGAAGGTAATCTCTGTTCATTCCATGTAAAAAATTTGTAGCTGAAACTCTTTTTTTCGAAAAAGGGTTTCATATAAAAAATTAAAACTCTATTTTCAACGATGCGAGCATCCGGCTTGCATGAGAAGACAATTTTAACCTGCAAATCAAAGATGGAATATACATTTGATGCTATTGTCATTGGTTCCGGTATTAGCGGCGGCTGGGCAGCCAAAGAATTATGTGAAAGAGGGCTGAAAACATTGGTTATCGAGCGGGGCCGAATGGTAAAACATGTCCGGGATTACCCCACTGCGATGCTTGATCCTTGGGATTTTCAACATGGCAATACAAAAACATGCACCATGATTGAAGAGAACCCGACCATCAGTAAACACTATGCATTTGATGAATCAACGAAACACTTCTATATACAGGATGCGCTGCATCCTTATATCCAAGAGAAACCTTTTGATTGGATTCGAGGTTACCAAGTGGGCGGTAAATCACTCTTGTGGGCAAGGCAAACCCAACGCTGGAGCGATTATGAGTTCGAAGCCCCAAAACGCGACGGATTTGCTGTTGATTGGCCTATTCGTTATAACGACTTGGCTCCCTGGTATAGCCACGTAGAAAAATTTGTCGGTATTTCCGGTAATCGAGACGGGCTTCCCAACCTTCCTGACAGTGAAGTTCTACCCGCATTTGAAATGAATGCAGTTGAAAAATACATTAAAAGTAAAATCAATCGCCATTTTCCCGATAGACCGGTCATTATGGGAAGGTGCGCACACGTGACGGCTCCGCAAACAGTACACACGGAGCAAGGGAGAACAAAATGTATGGCTCGCTCACTATGCCAACGAGGTTGCCCTTTTGGTGCCTATTTCAGCTCAAACGCTGCCACCTTACCTTGGGCGGAGAAAACCGGGAACCTCACCATTAAAACAGATACCGTCGTACATTCCATCCTGTATGATGAGAAAGCAGGAAAGGCCGTTGGTGTAAAAGCGATTGAAAGTGACACGAAACGGGAACATCTATACAAAGCCCGTATTATATTTGTAAATGGCGCAACTTTAAATAGCAATTTAATTTTATTGAACTCAAAATCGAGTAAATTTCCGAATGGTCTTGGCAATCTGAATGGCTTAATGGGAACGCACATTGCCTTTCATAACTATCGTGGAAGGATAACGGCCTCTATAGACGGTTTTGAAGATCAATATTATTTTGGTCGCAGGCCCACCCAAGTATTTATGCCCTCTTTTAGAAATGTGTATAAACAGGAAACCGACTTTTTGCGCGGTTATATGGTGGCCTTCAGTGCAAGTAGAGAAGGGTGGTCCAAGCGGGCAGATGGTATCGGCTCCACTTTCAAAGAGGCGCTTACGGAGGCTGGAAAATGGGTAGTTTCCATGATGATGCAAGGAGAAACGGTACCTATCAAAGAAAACCATGTACGATTAAGCAACGATAAATCGGATCAATGGGGAGTGCCTTTATTAATAACATCTATCGCCTACACGGAAAACGATGATAAACAGCTTCGGGATTTCTTTCAAGAGGGAGTAAAAATGCTTGAAACCGCTGGCTGTCAAGACATTGTTACAGTTGATCAACATGCTATTGGTTATAGAAATCCAGGGCTTGAAGTTCACGACATGGGAGGTGTGCGCATGGGAAACGACCCGGATACATCCCTTTTAAATAAATGGAACCAACTGCATCATTGCAAAAATGTATTTGTTACAGATGGGGCCTGTATGACTTCAACCGGTAACCAGAATCCATCACTCACTTTTATGGCCTTGACAGCGAGAGCTGCTAATTACGCCGTGGATGAAATAAAAAGAGGCAACTTGTAAATTAAGTTGCCTCGCTTGCGATTCCATTTAATATCTAAAACTTCATAACGAAGCCTCCATTTCCTTTCATCGATATCGGAAGCTTGTTTGTCGCCGTAATAGTTTGATGTGTTATAAGCTCCGAACCATTCCCATCTGTAAATAACGCTCCTTGCTTTCCATCAATAAAAGACAAGTTAAGCGCCAATTGTTTCTCTTGCGTTTCTCCATTAATTCCAGCTATATACCAATTATCGCCTGATTTACGGGCAATAATTACATATTTACCGGGATACCCATCAATGAACTTCACATCATCCCAGCTGTTTGGCAACGCACGTAAAAAATGCTGGACATCTTCCGATACATGTTTCATTCCTTCCGGTGACTCTGCGTAATGTTGGATACCTGAAAGAAAAAGTACACTTGTTGCCAATTCAAACGCACTACTTGTTTTGCGTTGCACACTGCTTTGAATTTTATAAAGATTCATCGGTGTGAAATCCATCGGATCGAATGCATTGCGTGTAAAAGGAAGCATGGTAGCGTGCGTTGCTTCTTTATCAGCGTCGGCTTGACCAAAAGTGACCATTTCAAAACCACGAACAGCTTCTGTAGTCATTAAGTGAGGGTAGGTTCTTGCCCAACCTCTTGGCAAAGTAGCGCCATGAAAGTTTACTAATAATTGGTAGCTGGCTGCGTCTTCCAAGATTTCTTGATAATAACGAATAACTGATTGACCATCTCCTCCGAAGAAATCGACCTTGATTCCTTTAATGCCCATTTCCTTTAAACGCTTAAACTCCTGTTGCCTATCGGTATGGGTTAACAATTTATCTTTTGGCGTGTATTTTACCGTGTTCCAGTCTCCCGCAGAATTATACCATAAAATTAGCCCAACACCTTTCCGGCTGGCATACGCCGATAATTCAGCGATTTTTTCGTAGCCAATCTTTGTATCCCAGTTCACATCAATCAGGCAATATTGCCATTTCATATTTGCCGCAAAATCAATATACCGCTTTTGTTCATCATAGGTAATAAAATCGTCCTTGGAATTAATCCAGCTCCACGAGGCCTTACCGGGTTTAATAAAGGAGGAATCGGTATCCATCGCGGGCGAAGCAAGGTCGGTCCCTAAGGTAGATTCAATTATGGTTGCCAAATTACCAACGGTAACAATCCTCCATGGAGAATAGAACGCTTTATCTGAACGAGGCAAAATACCATCGTTTACTATTTCTTCCCTGGAATCAGGAAAAGCCACTTGATAAACTCCATTGGGCGATTGCGCGGCTAAATGGGTTGCACAATATTGGCTATCCAAAGCCGATTCTGTAATAAGTAACCAGTTATTGCCGCTTTTAAACAGCGAAGGATATATCCAGCCCGCACCTGTTTTTTCCGCCGTCCCTACCGGTATTTCCTGCTCATAATGTTCCTCATAAGAAGGATTCGTATGCTCCCAACCGGTTTTAGCAACGGCCATAGGTTGTAACCAAGCCTTCGACCCTGTTGGTAAGTGATAAGTTGTTAATTCTTTTTCAACCTTGGTGAGTGCTTTTATGTTAGGAAAATAATAACGGAAAGCTAAGCCATCATTTGCTAATTGAAATATGATGCGGCAATGTTGACCTTCTTCATTTTGTAACTCCAAAACCAGACCATTTGCTGCATAATGATTTTGCTTTCTCTTTGCATTGTACATTACATAGTTATCGCTAATTCCGTGATAGGCGGAATCAAATGTTACTTGTAATTTGTCGTCAAACTTAGTTTGGCTAAGCAGGACACCCAACCGTGACGAGTCTAACACCAGGGTATCATTTTTACGGAGCTGATACCATAGTCTTCCTTTCGCATCCAATTTATAAGTCAGGACGATTTTCCCGTCAGGGCTCTTCAACACCGACTGCGAGCTCGATTGGCAGGCCATAAAAGCCAGACAATATAGAAATGATGTACTATACTTGATCCACTGGCATATTTGCTTAAATCGTATCATCTTATTTAATTGAAAATTTATAGATTGTTTTGGTCTTGTAAGGCTCGCCCGGTCTTAACTCAGTGGAAGGAAAAGCTGGTTGGTTGGGTGAATCAGGAAAATGTTGTGTTTCCAGACAAAAGGCCGAGCGATATCCGTAATCTTTCCCGTCTTTGCCTATCTTTTGTCCTCCCTCCATAAAATTGCCGCTATAAAATTGTATGCCCGGCTCTTCAGTCAACACTTCCATCTCAATCCCTGTTTTTTTGCTATATACCAAAGCAGCTGTTTGTAAGCCTTCTTTTTTGTTCAACACAAAATTATGGTCATATCCCTTCCCTCTTTCTATCTGCTCATCATCCGCATTGATACGCGCACCGATTGGAGTCGCTTTTCTAAAATCGAAAGGCGTACCGGTAACGTCCATAAATTTACCGGTAGGAATCAGGGTTTCGTCTACAGGTGTAATCTGGTCTGCATATAGGGTTAAATCATGATCTAAAATGGTTGAATCTCCTTCACCATTTAAATTGAAGTAAGCATGGTTCGTTAAATTTAAAACAGTTGGTTTATCGGTCGTAGCGGTATAATCGATTTCCAAGCTATTGTTTTCTTTTAGGGAGTAAAGCACCGTCATATCAACGTTACCAGGATACCCCGCTTCCCCATCGGTCGAGTGATAAGTCAATTTAAGTGTTTTTTCATCTATCTGTTCGGCATCCCATACCCTATCATATACACCATTAGTCCCTCCGTGCAGTGAATTTTCTCCGTCATTTTTTTCCAGTTGATACGTTTTTCCATTGAGGGTAAATTGACCTTTTGCGATGCGATTTCCATACCGGCCTACAATAGCACCGTAAAAAGTTGCTTTATTTGCTTTGTAAGTTTCGGCCTTGTCATAGCCTAATACGACGTCTGTTTGTGTATTTTCTTTATTCGGGACTAACAAACTTACCAAACGCGCCCCGTAATTGGTAATGGCCGCTTTTGCCTTACCATTTATCAATGTATACAGTTTTACCTCTTTTCCATCAATTTCAGCATTAAAACCGGAAGTTGTATCAACTTTCACCGTATCCGCCGTTTCAGCAGATTGTTGGGTACGCTGGTTGCATGCTCCGTTTAACAGACCCGCGGCTATTGCAGCAATGTAAATTATTTTGCTCATGATTATACTATCTATTGGTTTGATAATTCATTATTAATCAACAAAGGCCAACCTTTGTTGTCCCATTTTAATTTCTCAATTCTTAATTTAGGTTTACCCTGATCCTGAGCGTCATAGCCATGAAAAACGAGATAATCGTCTTCTTCAAGCTTTATTACGGCATTATGCCCGACGCCATGCCATCGGCTATCGCCCGCCAAAAGGAGTTTACCACCGGCAGAAGCCAAGTCTTTCCCCTGATCGTCCAAATAAGGTCCTGTCACCTTTTTCGCTCTTCCCACAATCATTTTATAAGTGCTTGCCGCTCCTTTGCAACAATAATCGATGGAGGCAAAAAGATAATAATAGCCTCCCCGTTTAAAGATAAAAGGAGCTTCAACGGCATTGCCCCCTGCATCAACTGGATTGTTGTCTATGGCTGGGGGATTAGGTGCCCGGCGATTTATCTTTCTACTGGCAAGTGTTGGTATAGTAAGCAAATCGTCCTCCGTTCGCATACCGTCTCTACTTAGTCTCACCAATTTGATACCGTCCCAAAAGGAACCAAATGCAAGAAATGGATGCCCACTTTCGTCGAAGACTAGATTGGGATCTATGGCGTTCCAATTCGTCTTCCCAGGTATCGACTGGATCACTTTTCCACGGTCCGTCCACTTAAACCCCGAATCTTGCGGATTTAAAGTTGGATTAGTCGCTAGTCCAATACAGGAGGTGTTTTTTCCAAAAGCAGATATACTATAATAAAGATAGTACAAGCCGTTAAAATAATGGATATCAGGTGCCCAAATATGCCCTTTAAATGTTGGCACTTCCCGCTTTGCCCAGGTCGGTGATTCCGGAAAAACAGGTGCCTGTTTAGACCAGTTTTCCAAATCGGTTGAAGACCATACATCAATACCATCTCCGGTAGCAAAGAGATAATATTTATCGTCTGCCGAAATCAACACCGGATCGTGTACGATTACCTGTCCCGGCTGCTGTGCATAGCTAGAACAGGTAATCACGAGAAATACAACAATTAGATTCCGGCTTAGCATATCTATTTAATCTTGATTTTGAAGATATGAAAAGAATAGGGTGATAAGTCGGAGATTATCGTTTTCCCTTTAAGCGTCACCTTGTCAATTTTCGGGCTGACTTTATTGGGATGCTGAATGGAATTCTCTTCCGCTAATCCAGCGGTCAACACAATATGTTCTACTTCTTTTGCTAAATTTTCTTTTGTTTGTATATTAAAACTACCATTGATAGGATAATCGTTATGATTTACCACCTTAATGATCGCTTCGTTGGTTTTACTGTCTAGTACCGCGGACGCATATAGACCATCCTGACCACTAGGAATCACGTTATCCATACGAACGGAGATTACATGAGTTCCTTTGTTTATAGCGTATAGCTTCTGCACTTGATAGTTCGGTGTACCGTATGCTTGCAAATTATCCACCCAAATAAGGTCAGGTGTCCATTGCCATCCGTCAACATGAGCGAATAAGGGTGCATAAGAAGCCATACCGACAACGTCTGCATTTCGTTCTACCCCGGTTAGGAATGCTGCTTCGGCAATAGCCGCTTTCCAGTTATTTCGGTTACCGGTACCTGCGGTCCGATCAGTATGGGCAGCATATTCACCCGCAAAAATTTTTGGTCCTTGGCGATCATAAGCGTCATAGCGATTAGCATGGGTCAAAAACCAATCGGGACTGCGATAATAATGTTCATCAATAAAATCGACCTTTAGTCGTCTTAACTCCTTATTAAGAAATTCAAAACGTTCGCCTTCGGGATCGGTACCTGAACTAGCTACAATCTTAATATTCGGATATCGTTCGTTAAGGGCTTTTTTGAAGACTTCAAGTCGTTCTATATATTGCGGACCCCAGTTTTCATTCCCTACTCCTAACATTTTTAAATTGAAGGGCAGCGGATGTCCCATTTCGGCACGCAGTTTTCCCCATTTTGTGCCGGTATCCCCATTAGCAAATTCTATTAGATCCAATGCATCCTGTACATATTCATCCAGTTCATCTATTGGAACCAGCTCGGCCGTATTGAACTGGCAAGCCATACCGCAGTTCAAGATGGGCAATGGCTCGGCCCCGATATCCTCCGCCAACTGAAAATATTCAAAGAACCCTAATCCAAAGCTTTGATAATAATCAGGTGTTAAGCGATGCTTAAACTCGGTATTCCATCGATTGATGATGAGCTTACGATCCTCAATCGGCCCAACGGTCTTTTTCCATTGAAAACGATTAGCTAAGTCTCTGCCTTCAACGATACACCCACCGGGAAATCGTATAAAACCCGGTTTCATGTCCGCCAATAATTGAACCATATCTTTCCGTAAGCCCCCGGGTCTGTTTTTCCAAGTATCTTCCGGGAAAAGCGAAATCATATCTACATCTAGCGTACCCTTCCCTTCGAACCAGAGAACAAGTTTCGCTTTTGGTTCCGTTTTAGCGGCTCGGAAGCTTATCTGCTGCTTTTGCCAATCCGTCCCGGTTTTTTCCGGACGAAGCGTACTCTCCCCTATTACAGCACCCAAGGTATCCACCAGCTGTAAACGTAAAGTAATGCCAGGTACAGCTTGTTTATACAAGACACTAAAGTCATATCGAAGTCCCTGCTTAATCCCCATGCCGCGGAAACCTTCGTTTTGTAATCCAACTTTTTCTGATGATAAGCTTGTGTTAACCCGTAAAAAACGTGGATTATTGGGTTTGTCTTTTCGATTCAATACCAAGAAGGTTCCCTCTCCGATCTTCTCACCCAATTTCTTCCAGCCCATAAAAGGATCTGCGAATTCAAAGGACCTATTCTTTATAAGTTCAGCATAGATTCCGCCGTCCGCTCCTAAATTAATATCCTCAAAAAACACCCCCCACATATTGGGGGATATGTTTCCTGTAGGATGTGAAATATCGATAGTAAACGATTTCTTTTCTTGCGCACTTAAGCCGAGTGCGCAACTCAAAATAAATACTCCCAGTAACTTCCGTCGAATCATTATGTTATATATCTTTCGTTTGTACCTTTAATTTAACGCTAAGACGGCCACAGAGAATGGCGGTAGCGTGACCGAAATTTGGTTATTTTTCATTTTGGCTCCTTTAAATATTTCTGGTTTTATGTAGCCTGGATTCTCAAAAGAATTATAATCTCTAAGTTTTTTTGAAGTAAGTAATCGTCCGTTTAGATTTTTGTATTTTCTATCACTTAAGTCGATCGTAATTTCTTGCTGGTTTTTAGGGTCGATGTTTACCAACGATATATGTGTATTGCCGTCCTCTGCGATGGATGCCGAAGCGGAAACCGCTGGAATTGATTCGCCGTTAAATGAAAGCTCTTGGCTATTTACTTCAATAGGAACCAATCTAGCATCCTGATGCACTTTGTACATTTCCAAAACATGATAGGTCGGAGTCACCAGCATCTTATCACCTTCGGTTAATATAACCGCTTGTAGCACATTCACAGTTTGCGCCAGATTAGCCATTCGCACCCGTTCTGCATGATTGTTGAATATATTGAGCGTCATACCGGCTATCATCGCATCCCTCATGGTATTTTGTTGATATAAAAAGCCGGGATTAGTGCCGGGCTCTACCTCGTACCAGCCACCCCACTCATCAACAACAAGCGCGATTTCTTTTTTAGGATCATATTTATCCATGATAGCACTATGCTTCTCAACCAGCTCATTCATGAACCAGGCAGATTTCATCGTTTTGAAATACTGTTCATCGGTATACATGGTTGCTGAACCTTTCTTTTGCCAGTCAATTACCGCATAATGATGTAATGCTAAGCCCTTGACCAAAGATTTGGGAATCTTTTTCATAAGCGTTTCGGTCCATTCATAATTATCGCTGTTGGCTCCGGATGCAATACGAAACAGCCCGCCGCTATTGGTCCAATCTGACATAAAGGTGGCGTATTTACGGTATACATCCGCATAATACTCCGGCGTCATATTGCCCCCGCATCCCCACGCTTCGTTACCAACTCCCCAGAACTTAACCTTCCAGGGTTTGTCTCGCCCGTTTTCCCTCCGAAGATCGGACATGGGGCTTTTTCCATCAAAATTGACGTATTGTACCCAATCGGCCAGTTCTTGTACTTCCCCACTACCTACATTACCAGCTAGGTAGGGTTCGGTGCCAAGAAGTTCACACATATTTAAAAAATCATGCGTTCCAAAGCTGTTATTCTCAGTAACTCCTCCCCACCAAGTATTTACGATGCTTGGTCGCTTTCCTTTTGGCCCGATACCATCTTTCCAATGATAGGTATCTGCAAAACAACCACCCGGCCAACGAAGGTTTGGTATGTTTAATTTTTTTAATGCCTCTATCACATCATTGCGAACACCGTTGGTATGTGGAACGGTTTTATTGTCCTCGCCTACATAAATGCCATCGTAGATGCAACGGCCCAAATGTTCGGCAAAATGCCCATAGATATGTTTATTAATGGTAATGGTGTCTTTCCCCGGCAATAATTTCACCAGGTTTTGTGCCCATAATGTCGTACTGGAAATCAGCAAGGACAGTAAGGCAATAAGTGGTTTTTTATTCATGGTATCAATTTTGGTATCTAACAAATAATTGGCTATACGCTCGTCTAAGATAGGAAAATATTAATAAATGTAAAATAAACATTTAAAAACCATCCTATTCAGCTATTCCTTTTAATTTGCCGAATTAGGCAACAAGTTTCTATTAAGATCTAACTCTCGCTGTGGAATGGGAAGGTATTCCTTTCCTGCTCGCCAGGTGTCAAAATCGTTATCATTTTCTTTCAGTTTGGCAAGTTTATCCGGATCATATAACCAGCCCCATCGGATAATGTCATTAATCCGAATTCCCTCAATAGCTAGCTCTAGAAATCGTTCATGTGCGATTTGATCGCGCATTTGCTCTTGTGTCATATTCGGCTTTACACTCGCCAGATCAGGAAGTTTCGCGCGATCTCTTACTTGTTGTATATAAGGATAGGCTTGGTCTGTCTGGCCAAGTTCGTTCAGCGCTTCCGCATACATGAGTAATACGTCAGCATACCGAAGAATACGGTAATTAATGCCTGAGTTTTCCACGCCGTTATTTTCATTTGTATAGCCTGGAATACCATCATGGGTATATTTACGCGGATAGATATTGCTCTTCGGATTTTTCCAAACATCCCCATAGGCCAATTCGGACACACCTGGCTCAAAGGAAGCAATGGTAGATAGCAGTCTGGGATCGAGCTCACCATCTATTGTCCGCTCTTCCTTAAATTCATTATAAAGTCCTCTTGTAGGCAAAAAGTCAGAATAACCAAAACCGTCCATGGCATAGGTATGCCCAACAGAAGAGACTTGCTTCCAGTTGGCATTCGGCTCTCCTCCGTAATTGAAGACAGTTCCTCCAACCGTTTCCGGGTCGGCAAATTGGACTTCAAATAAAGACTCGGCATTATTTTCGTTAGTTGGCTTGAAGTTATCTCGATAATCAGTCATTAAACGATAGGTATTCAGCGTTGGCCCTTCTATTAGCAATCGGAATTGCTCAGCCGCTGCTGCCCAATTTTTCCGATAGAGAAACACTTTCCCGAGCATTCCCACTGCAGCGCCCTTCGTAACTCTCCCGGTTTGATTGGCATCAGGCCCGGATACCGTACTATAAGAAATCGGTAACAACTCTACTGCAGCACGAAGGTCGTCGATAATCTGTTGCCATAAAACCTCTTCAGAGGCTGTTGCCGGGTAATAATCCTGCCTATCGACAGGAGGTGTAAGAATAACGGGAACAGTCTTATAAGTATTTGCTAGGGTAAAATAGGCTAAACCCCTTAAAAAATGAGCTTGTCCAAATAGACGATCCTTCAATGCTTGATCCATCTCAATCTTGGGAACAAACGTAAGCACTTGATTTGCCCTGTATATCAATTGATACCATTGCGACCAAACCCACTCTACTGGTCCGGAGGTTGACATAACCGTAAACTTTCCCGTTTGCACCAAATCGCCCCAGGGGCTGTCTCCTACAAAATCATCTCCTCTTGCATCGGTAAGAGCAGGCATCATCCGCATATAGGTACCGTCTTGAATCAGACTATTGTAAATGGCGATAACACCCGCCGATGCTTGCTCTGCTGTTTGCCAATAAGTCTCTACTTGTTCTTGTTTTTGACTATTAAGATCTAGTTTTTTATCGCATCCAACCATCAACATGGAGAATAAAAACAGTGCGATTATATATCTTTTCATAATTATTTTGATTATATATTAAAACCCAACTTGTACTCCCAACATTAAAGTTCTTGGCTTCGGAAAGGAACCAAAATCAAACCCGGGCTCAAAGACCCCGGCAGTGAAATCAGGATTGTATCCTTTGTAAGATTGGAAAGTATATAAGTTTTGCGCCGTTGCATAGACCCGCAAGCGTTGAACGCCCTTGATCAATTTATCAGGTAAAGTATAGCCCAGTGATACCGTGTTGATCCGTAAATACGTTCCATCTTGCAGCCAGCCCTTTCTATCCGAGTCACGTCCGTTTCCATTGGGATCATTGGCTACCAAACGAGGGATTTCGGTGTTCGTGTTTGTCGGTGTCCAACGCTCCAAAATATCCTCATGTCTATTAATATAATCTGTCGTTAACATAAGGTCTCGGTACATTCTGCTATTGATTTTAAAGCCCGAACTACCGGATGCAAATAAGGTAAAATCTATTTTTTTGTAAGAGGCAGTGAAGTTCAATCCATAATTTAATCCCGGGATAGCACTTCCGAGATAGGCTCGGTCATCCGCATTAATCACATGGTCTCCATTTAAATCCTTAAACTTAAGGTCTCCGGGTGCTGTTCCTGCACTTTGAAAAGCATGCGCATTTACTTCTTCGACCGATTGAAAGATACCTTCCGTCACATAGCCAAAATGCTGTCCCACTTCGCCTCCAATTTCCGTTTTGGAGCCAGCACCATAAATAGGTTCATTATTATCACCCAAAGCCAATACTTTATTCTTAATTGTACTTACATTTGCGGCAATACTAAAATTAAAATCTCCTTGGGTTTTATTATAGGCTGCCATAAACTCAAACCCTGAATTCTGCAAACTTCCCGTATTAACTGTCGGTGCCTTATTAACCGATCCCGTTGAACCGGGAATAGGAACACCAACCAATATATCAGTGGTTTTATTGCGATAATATTCTACGGTAAAATCTATTAGTCCATTCAGCAAAATACCATCCAAACCGATGTTGGAGGTAACTTTAGATTCCCATTTGATATCAGGCGACACTAAACTTGTTTGAAGTCCGCCGAACACTTTTTGGCCATTAAAGTTGTAGACAATATTCGGATTGATATAGCTCATATATAAGTAATCCCCAATATTTTGATTTCCCAGCTTGCCATAACTCGCTCGCAGCTTTAAGTCACTTACAATATCCTTCGATACCTTAAAAAATGGTTCATTGGTCAACTTCCATCCCAAAGCAATCGAGGGGAAATAACCGAACCTATTGCTAGGACTAAATCGGGAAGATCCATCTCGACGGATATTGGCAGTCAGGAGGTACTTATCATCGTAATTATATGTAATACGGCCTAAATAAGATGAAAGCGCATTTTCGTCAATGGTGCCGGAGGCCGTTTTATTGCTTCCATTGTCTAAAATTGGGAAATATGGCTCTGTAAAGGCTTCTGAATGTCCACTACGAACTAATGCAGATCCATACTGGTAGGTTTGCCCGATCAGTGCCGTGAGCGCATGTTTTCCAAACTTTTTTTCATAATTCAAGGTGTTCTCTACCAAGCCCGTTGTATAGGTGCGTTGCCCGTCGTCTAATCTGGAAATATTTGAATGGAAAAAATATCCCAAATCGAAGGCAGGTTGAAAAGCGTAATCCCGCGCCTGTGTTTTGTCGTATCCTAAATTTAATTTATATCGTAAGCTATGCCCATTCTTGTTTATTAAATCGATCTCTCCATAAGCAGTTGCAAACATGCGATCGACGTCTGTATAATTCTCAAACAAACTATTGATGGCAATTGCATTAAGCGATATAACATCATGGATATTCGACTCCGTACCGCCAAAACCTCCCTTATTATTAGGATCATAAATCATTTGTGTTGGAATAGCTTCCACCAAATCGATCACCAATGGCGGGCGACTGCCAGTCAATATGGTATTATTGTAGGTAAGTGTATTTTCGTGCGAGTGTGTATAGGTAAAAGTTTGGCCAACTTTGAAAATACCTTTTCTGGCAGTTGTATTGATGCGTGCAGTATACCGATCATAACTAGGTCCATTGCCAACAAAAGTACCGTCATTACCAAGGTAGTCGAAAGAAAGGTTATAGGTCGTATTTTCCCCACCACCCATAAAATTGAGATTATGGTTTTGCCTTGATCCGTTTTTTAATCCTTCCTTTTGCCAATCCGTATCCACGTTATCAATAAATAGTGGTGAAGATGGATCATTTCCCGGAATGAGCGGTAACCCGGCATTGGTTCTTACTTCATTGGCAATCAACTGATAATCGGTGCGCTTTAAAACCGGTATACGTTGCCAAACTTTATCCACCCCATAGGATCCATTATACTCAATATTTAACGGCGTATTTTTCTTACCCTGTTTTGTTGTAATTATCACCACTCCGTTGGCTGCCATAGAACCGTATATAGCACCTGCTGAAGCGTCCTTTAAGACCTGCATCGATTCGATATCATTAGGGCTGAAATCACGTATGGACGTGCCCACAGGAACACCGTCTACCACATATAGCGGCTGTGCATTACCAAAAGTGCTTACGCCTCGAATTCTTACATTTGGGCTGGCACCGGGCTGTCCATCGCTATTTACGGTAATACCCGGACTCCGTCCCTGTAATAGCTGGGAAATATCATTTGTTAAGTATTTCTTGGATTCGGCAACATCCACAATAGCAACAGAGCCAGTAATGTCTGCTTTTCGCTGCGTTCCGTATCCCACCACCACCACTTCTTCCAATCCCAGTAAATCCTCTTCCAAGGTTATGTCGTAGATGAATTGTCCGGAAACTAAAGGGACTTCTTTTTTTATATACCCAACATTGGTAAATACCAGCTTGCCAATTAAGGCCGGTACTTGAACTTGATAAAAACCATTGAGATCACTTGTAGTTCCGATTTTCGAGCCTGGTAGACTTACGCTGATACCGGGTATAGGCTCTCCTTTTTTATCAGTTACCTTCCCTTTAATTTGCGTGCTCTGTTGGCTCCACCCCAAATGGCTTAGCAGAAGCGCCATGTATACTATCAAAGCGCTACGCCAATTGAATTTTAAATTGATTCGTTGCATGTGTTTATATATTGGTTATTCGTTTTAAGCGTAATCGGTCGGAACGAATATAGAAGCTTTTTATTAAATGTCAATGGAACATTTAATAAAAAGTGTCAAAAAAACACTTCTTTGAATACTTAATCGTTTAAACAAATGATTATCTTTGTAACATTGTCTGCTTTACCAATTTGATAAAGCAACTGGAATTTGACTATCTTTATCGCATGTAATGCAAACGTGGAACTAATTTTTACAGAATGCCGATAATTATCTTAAATGAATATTATCTTACCGATCTAATTACCTTTAAATTATGACGAAATACTCAAAACAAACACGCCTACTTGTTGCCGTAGACTGTATCATCTTTGGATTTGATGGGGAAAGTCTTAAATTGCTGCTTATACAAAGAGGCTTTGAGCCTGAAAAAAATAAATGGAGCTTAATGGGCGGATTCGTGGAGCCGAATGAAACACCTGAGGAAGCCGCTGCACGCGTCTTGAAGCAATTGACGGGTTTAGAAAATGTATATATGGAGCAAATGGAGGTCTTTGGCGAACCCAATCGAGATCCCATTGAGAGAACAATCAGTATTGCTTATTATGCACTTATTGACATTCGTAAATACAAAGATCAGTTAAGCAAGGAGTATCGTGCCGAGTGGATGCCACTAAAAGAAATACCGAAACTTATCTTTGATCATAATAGCATGGTAGAACATGCGAAGAAAAAATTACGCTATAAAGCCGCCCTGCATCCAATACTCTTCGAGTTACTGCCCGAAAAATTTACTATCCCCCAAATACTGACTCTTTATGAGGGTGTTTATGATATTGTATTGGATAAAAGAAACTTTAATAGAAAACTTTTGTCAACAGGTTTATTAGTTCGTCAAAAAGATAAGGATAAAGAGAATTCGAAAAAGGGTGCATTTTATTACAAGCTCAATAAGGAAACCTATAAAGATAAAATAAGTTCATTCTTAAACTTTATACCTAACCCTTAATTTTTTTCATGCACATTTTTTCGATAATATTTTTTTATCTAAAAAAATAAATGTTATTTTGACACGAAATAGCAGAAGAGATTGACAGACTGACCAATTAGTATCGTAAACTCACAGCACTGTAATTCTCTGGGTATAAAAATTAAAGAACGAAATACACTTTAGTATATATGGACAATGCATATGTTATCGGAGTAGACTACGGCACGGATTCGGTGCGATCTGTGCTCGTGAATGCCCGTAATGGACAAGAGATCGCTTCCTCGATCTATCATTACCCCCGGTGGAAAAAAGGTTTATATTGTAATCCTTCCATCAACCAATTTAGGCAACATCCCTTAGATTATATTGAAGGTCTGGAATATACGATTAAAGACTGCTTAAAGCAGAGTGGTGAACAGATATCAGCCAATGTAAAGGCTATCGCAGTTGATACAACCGGATCAACACCAGTTGCCGTTGATAAAACAGGTACACCGTTAGCACTGCTTCCTGCTTTCGAGGAAAATCCAAACGCAATGTTTGTACTCTGGAAAGATCATACATCCGTAAAGGAAGCAGACGAGATCAATCAAACCGCCAAAAAATTTGATATAAACTACCTGCAATACGTGGGAGGCATCTATTCCTCTGAATGGTTTTGGGCGAAGTTGCTCCATATTTTACGTAAAGACAAAGCGATCGCCAACAACATTTTCACTTGGGTTGAACATTGCGATTGGATTCCGTTTTTACTAACCGGTGGCAAAGATGCGCTACATATAAAAAGAGGTGTATGCTCGGCCGGTCATAAATCCCTTTGGAACGAGTCATTTGACGGTTATCCACCAAACGAATTCTTTATTGCTGTCGATCCTTTGCTAAATGGCTTTACCGACAATATTTCAGCAGATACCTATACGGCCGATAAAAAGGCGGGCAATTTATGTGAAGAGTGGGCGCAAAAACTCGGACTCAGCACATCGGTAGTGATCGGAATTGGCGCCTTCGACGCCCACATGGGAGCTGTGGGTGGACAAATTGAGCCATACTATTTAAGCAAGGTAATGGGCACGTCTACCTGCGATATGTTAGTGGCTCCGAACCATGAAGTAGATGGCATCTTAGTAAGCGGTATTTGTGGCCAGGTAAATGGTTCTGTCATTCCCGGCATGCTCGGAATGGAGGCCGGTCAGTCTGCGTTTGGTGATGCCTATGCCTGGTTCAAAAATCTTTTAATGTGGCCACTAAAAAATCTTTTGTCAACAAATGATAATCCGGCATTGGACGATTTGGCGAACCAACTAGAACAGCAGATTATACCGCAACTGAGTAAACTCGCCGAGAAGATCGAACCTAATATTCAGCAAGAATTTGCAATCGACTGGCTAAACGGAAGACGGACACCTGATGCTAACCAGGCGCTTAAAGGAGCTTTTTTCGACCTAAACCTGGGAACAGACGCGGTGCAGCTCTTTAGAGCATTAGCAGAAGCAACTTGTTTTGGCGCTAAGAAAATTGTTGATCGCTTCAATGAACAAGGTGTACCGGTTAAAGGCTTAATTGGCATGGGAGGTGTCGCCAGAAAAGCACCATTTATCATGCAAATGATGGCTGATGTA
Organism: Olivibacter sp. LS-1; assembly: GCF_008245145.1. Taxonomy (GTDB): domain Bacteria; phylum Bacteroidota; class Bacteroidia; order Sphingobacteriales; family Sphingobacteriaceae; genus Olivibacter; species Olivibacter oleidegradans. The sequence goes on from NZ_CP041643.1 coordinate 522,501, forward strand.
ATGGATATGCCCATAAAAATCCATCGATCGGAACAAACTTGTGCGATTGGAGCCGCTATGTTTGCAGCCACTGCGGCAGGCATTTACACCAAAGTAGAAGAGGCTATGTCTGCCATGGGCCAAGGCTTTGACGCTGAATATCACCCGAATCCGCAAAGAGTTGCGATTTATAAACTACGCTACGAAAAGTATACACAAATGGGTATGCTCATTGAAGAGAAGTTAACCTCAAAAGACAATATATTAACTCATATCGCTTAAAATTCATGGCTAATTTTAATTATCAAGATATAAGAGAGGCTGCATATGAAAGCAATATGCAGCTTCCTAAACTAGGTCTGGTGCTTTTTACATTTGGCAATGTCAGCGTTGTCGATCGAGCTAAAGGAGTTTTTGCCATTAAACCAAGTGGTGTGCCTTACGAAAAATTAAGTCCCGAAAACATGGTGATTGTCGATTTTGAGGGCAATACCATTGAAGGTGACATGAGACCCTCTTCTGATACGAAAACCCATGCGGTATTATACAAACACTGGGAAAATATCGGCGGTATTGTCCATACCCATTCTACTTATGCTACTGCGTGGGCGCAAAGTCAGCGGGATATTCCCATATTTGGCACGACACACGCCGACCATCTTACTACCGATATTCCATGTGCTCCGCCCATGGCCGATCACATGATCAAAGGTAATTATGAATATGAAACAGGCTTTCAGATCCTTAACCACTTTAAGGATCACGGATTGGATTACCGGGAAGTGGAAATGATTTTGGTAGGAAACCACGCCCCCTTTACTTGGGGAAAGACCGCAGAAAAAGCAGTGTACAATAGCGCTGTCTTGGAAACGGTGGCACAAATGGCCTTATTAACGGAACAGATTAATCCCAATGCGCCACGCCTTAAAGATTCATTGATCAAAAAACATTTCGAGCGGAAGCATGGACCGGATTCTTATTATGGACAACAGTAGTTTTAAGTGATGAGTTTTACGTGGTAAGTTTAAATTTACAACAGGGAATAAGCCCCCTGTTTCCCAGCTCCTAAGCCACAGACAAAGGCTGGAAAATCAATAAACGTAAAACTGAAAACTTCTAGGAATATCTTGATACTTGATACAAAACAAATAACGAACAACGAAATATAGATATGCTAAATTTAAAAACTTTTGACGTCTGGTTTATAACAGGAAGTCAAGATTTATACGGTCCTGAAACCCTTGCGCAGGCTGCGGAGCACGCTAAAAAGATTGCTGATTATTTGACGGATCAAGCACTGATTCCGGTTAATATTGTGTACAAACCAATTGTAAAAAACTCGGAAGAAATATATAACACCATCGCAGAGGCAAACAAAGACGCCAATTGTATTGGCATTATTACCTGGATGCACACGTTCTCTCCGGCAAAAATGTGGATCAGGGGATTGAACGCTCTCAAAAAACCCCTCTTACATCTGCACACGCAGTATAATCGAGATATTCCGTGGGACAGTATTGACATGGATTTCATGAACCTCAATCAGAGTGCACATGGCGACCGGGAATTTGGGTTCATCGTTTCCAGGATGCGGATCAACAGAAAAGTGGTGACCGGCTTCTGGCAGGATGAAGATGTTGCCAAAAAGATTGGTATCTGGACTAGGGCCGCCGCCGCTTGGAACGATTGGCAAGGCGCGAAGTTTGTTCGCTTTGGCGATAACATGCGATATGTTGCTGTAACCGATGGAGATAAAGTGGAAGCAGAAATGAAATTCGGTTTCTCGGTTAATACTTATGCCATTGGTGATCTAGTAGCTGAGATAAACAAAGTAAGTGATGAAGCGGTTGCAGCACTGGTAAAAGTATATGAAGAAGAATATATACTTGCCGATAACGCGAAAGAAGGCGGAGCGCAACGGCAACACGTACTAGATGCAGCAAAAATCGAAATCGGTTTAAAGAACTTCCTGGAAGCAGGCGGTTATAAAGGATTTACAGACACCTTTGAGGATTTGCACGGTTTAGTACAACTTCCAGGTATTGCCGCCCAAAGGCTTATGCAACAAGGGTATGGTTTTGCAGGAGAAGGCGATTGGAAAACACCGGCTTTGGTTCGTGCCTGCAAAGTAATGGCTTCGGGTCTACCTGGAGCGAATGCTTTCATGGAAGACTATACGTATCACTTCGATCCTGATAATGCAATGGTACTCGGGTCACATATGCTTGAAGTAGACGCTTCCTTAGCAAAAGATAAACCTCGTTTAGAAGTTCATCCTTTAGGTATTGGCGGAAAGGCAGATCCGGCCCGACTTGTTTTTAATGCAGCAGGCGGAAAGGCATTGAATGCCTCATTAGTGGATATGGGAAACAGGTTTCGCCTTATTGTGAATGTTGTAGAAGGAGTTGATGTACAAAATGAAATACCAAAGTTACCGGTTGCACGCGTTCTTTGGAAACCATTACCGGATATGAAAACCGCATGTACCGCTTGGATCTATGCCGGTGGTGCGCACCATACCGTTTATAGCCAAAATCTAACAAGTGAGTACCTGGAAGATTTTGCACGTATAGCGGGTATTGAATTTGTAAAAATTGATGAAAACACGAAGCTTGGTCAATTCGAAAATGAATTGAAATGGAGTGAGGTGTTTTATCAGATCCAAAAATAAAATAAAAGGTGGCGGAACGGCTCTTTTCGCCACCTTTTTTGCTAACCTTTTAACCTTAACTCCATTATGGGAAAATTTGCACAAATTGATTACATCATATTTCTCGTCTATTTTGTAGTAGTAGCGGGATATGGATATTGGATTTATCGCAAAAAAAACAATGCGAACGCCAGTAGTAAAGATTACTTTTTAGCTGAAGGATCGTTAACCTGGTGGGCAATTGGCGCTTCGCTTATCGCCTCCAATATATCGGCAGAGCAATTCATCGGTATGAGCGGCAATGGATTTACCGTCGGGGTTGCTGTTGCAGCCTACGAGTGGATCGCGGCCCTGGCTCTTATTATTGTAGCCGTGTGGTTCATTCCTGTTTATCTGAAAAACAAGATTTTCACCATGCCGCAATTTTTAAATAATCGGTACAATGAAACAACCAGTCTAATCATGGCTGTATTCTGGTTGTTCCTTTATGTTTTTGTAAATCTAACGTCAATCTTATTCTTAGGAGCTTTAGCTATTAATAATTTGGCCGGCGGTGGAAGCTTTCATACGATTGTGTTGGCTCTATCGGTCTTTGCCGTTGTAATTACCCTGGGCGGTATGCGCGTAATCGGTTTTACGGACGTTATTCAGGTGCTGGTACTTATTATTGGTGGCGTAGCTACAACTTATGTAGCGCTTACACTTGTCAGCGAACATTTTGGTTTAGGCAAAGATGTATTGGCCGGCTTCTCGCAACTTATGAAGGATTCGCCGGAGCATTTTAAAATGATTATCGAAAAGCCGACTGCTTCGTCATCCCAGGAGGAAATTAATAAGTACCTTATGCTCCCCGGCTTAGGCATGTACTTAGCAGGGATATGGATTGTCAATCTAAATTATTGGGGTTGCAATCAATATATTACCCAACGCGCTTTGGGTGCTGATTTAAAAACCGCACGTACGGGAATTCTTTTTGCCGGATTTTTGAAGCTTTTTATGCCGGTTATCGTTATGCTTCCCGGGATCGCCGCTTATGTTCTATACAAAAATGGCGCTTTGCAGGAAGAAATGGCACCGGGCGGACATTTCAACCCTGACAATGCCTATTCGGCTATTCTAGGTTTTCTGCCTGATGGCATGAAAGGGCTATCATTAGCTGCCTTAACCGCAGCCATTGTTGCTTCGTTAGCAGGAAAGGCCAACAGTATAGCCACTATTTTCACCATGGACATCTATAAAAAGTATATGAATAAAGATGCGTCGGAAAGAAATCTGGTCAATGTTGGAAAAATTACCGTAATCATCGCGATTGCAGCATCAATTCTCTTCACGTGGGACGATATGCTTGGAATCGGCGGAGAGGGCGGTTTTACTTTTATTCAAAAATATACCGGTTTTATCAGTCCAGGTGTATTGGCAATGTTTTTATTAGGTATGTTTTGGAAACGAACTACAGGAGCTGCAGCCATCGTAGGACTTATTATGGGTTTTGCTTTATCGGTAGTTTTTAACAATTACGCGCCGACGTGGTTTGGAAATGACACTTTGTTATATACGGCTTATCCAAACGGGCGCGGTGGTTATGAAATTCCTTTTCAGATTTGCATGGGCCTTTCGTTTCTGTTCACTGTTATTGCAATGATCGCTGTTAGTTTGGCAGGACCAAAAATTAATCCCAAAGCATTCGTTTTAGACACTAAAATGTTTAAAGTAGAACCTTCCGTAATGGTTATGATTGTATTGACTTTACTATTAGTTAGTGCGCTTTACGTAAGATTCTGGTAATCTCCCGAAAATGGGATACCTCTTATATTGCCTTTCAGTTACAAGAGGTATCCCATTCTATACACCTTTTAATGGAATATAACGCCACAGCCTTCGTTTTACACCTTTAAAGAAATCCTAAAAATGGGAGTCAAGCCATAACATTATCAAAACTGCCAAGCAAAATCGATAAAATATTACTAATTTTATACAATAAATATTGCATAAACCAAATTTTATTTTTTACATTTGCAACCATTATTAAATAAGGAAAGATTCTTTATAACATGAATATTGCTAATATGCATATAAATATTGCTAAGCATTCCAATCCAGGAAGTGCGCAAGTAATCCCGTGCATAAAAGCGATTGGCAACAAACTTGTTTTAAGAGTCCGACGACCCATTATGCCCCGGGCTTGATTCGAGGGCATACCCACTCCACAAAAAGTACAATAGCGAGTCCGGTTATTGTATCCATCAAAAACAATTAACAAAAAGGTAATCAAAATCAAACGGTAGAGCAAAATGTGTTTTATTGTTTTGTTCTCTTGGGTCATTCACATTCAATGAATACTTCAAATTTTGTTGTTATTCCTGCAAATGAATCGCATATCGGATATGCCGAACAGATTTGCAATGAAATGGCGGAATCTGCCAAAGCACGCGGTACGGGTATTGCACGTCGAAAACCGGAATATATTGCTAATAAGATGCTTGAGGGAAAAGCTGTAATAGCGCTCCATAAAGATGGCACTTGGGCAGGTTTTTGTTATATCGAAACTTGGAGCCATGGTGAATATGTTGCCAATTCCGGCCTCATCGTTAATCCGGTTTTCCGAAAAGAAGGGTTAGCTAAAGCTATTAAAAAGCGGATTTTTGACTTATCGCGCGAAAAATACCCGAAGGCAAAAATCTTTGGTCTGACCACTGGTTTTGCAGTAATGAAAATCAATTCGGAGCTGGGGTATGAACCCGTCCCCTATTCAGAGTTAACCCAAGACGAAGAATTTTGGAAAGGTTGTCAAAGTTGTGTAAATTACGATATCTTAATGAGTAAAGACCGTAAAAATTGTATGTGCACAGCTATGTTATGGGACCCTGTGGAGAAGGAAAAAGAGCTTCGACAAAAAATTGAGCAAAAAGCGAAAGCAAAAGAACGTTTGAAACAGATGCAAAAAAAGCACTCCTTATTAAAACGTATCGAATTAAGTTTGAGAAGAAGGAGCAAAATTATCGCTACCTTGTTTTTAGCGTACGATTAGTTGATGTATTCGTTACTGCTTACAGTAATTACAATATAAGCTAAGCCTGTAAAAGACAGGTATAACCGAGTGTTAGGAGCTCATTTATGCCAATAAGAGCCTTCACTCATCATATTCTATAAGATGGATTTGCCGGCGTACTGCAAGCGAGTTCATTCCGTTTAATAATAAATTATTCTAATGAAAAAGAAAGTAGTATTAGCATTTAGTGGAGGATTAGACACCTCATTCTGTGCCATTTACCTATCCAAAGATATGGGCTTAGAAGTTCATTCCGTCATCGTCAATACGGGAGGATTTTCGGAAGATGAACTTAAACAGATCGAAGCACGCGCTTATGAGCTCGGTGTTGCGTCACATGCTACAGTTGATGAAACCCAAAACTATTATAACGAAAGTATAAAGTATCTTATCTACGGTAACGTATTAAAAAATGCAACCTATCCCTTATCGGTAAGTGCCGAGCGTGTATGCCAAGCAACTGCAATTGCAAACTATGTAAAGAAAATCGACGCAAACTTCGTTGCCCATGGAAGTACTGGTGCAGGTAATGATCAAGTACGTTTCGATATGATCTTTAATATCCTGATTCCGGACGTAGAAATCATAACACCTATTAGGGACTTGAAATTAAGCCGCGAATCTGAAATCGATTACTTGCATAATCATGGTGTAACCTACAGTGCCGAAAAAGCAAAATACTCGATTAATAAAGGCATTTGGGGCACTTCAGTGGGAGGAAAAGAAACCTTAACATCCCATGAAACATTACCGGAAGAAGCATGGCCCACACAAGTGACAGCAAGTGAAAGCAGAAGAATTACCATCGAATTCGAGAAAGGTGAGCCGGTAGCACTTGACGGTGAACGGCTAGGTCCGGTAAAAGTGATACAAAAATTGCAGTCGATTGCCCAGCCATACGGAATAGGAAGAGATATACACGTAGGAGACACAATCATTGGCATCAAAGGAAGAGTCGGTTTTGAAGCGGCAGCACCGGTTGTTATTATTAAAGCTCATCATACACTTGAAAAACACACACTTACGAAATGGCAGTTAAGTTGGAAAGATCAGTTAGCTTCTTTTTATGGTAACTGGATGCACGAGGGGCAATTTCATGATCCTATTATGAGAGATATTGAAGCCTTTTTGCAAAGCTCACAGGAAATGGTCAGTGGTCAAGTATTCGTTGAATTAAACCCGTATCGATTTAATATAATTGGCGTGGAATCCAAGCATGATTTAATGTCCAGTAAGTTCGGAAGTTATGGAGAGATGAATAATGCATGGACTGGCGAAGATGTAAAGGGATTCTCTAAAATCTTTGGAAATCAAGTAATGATATGGCATAAGGTTAATAAGTTGTAAGTTTTAAGTAATGAGTTATAAGTATCGAGTGAGTAAGAAAAAAACGTATAACGTATTACTTATAACTCAAAACTATTCTGATATGAATAAAATAAAAGTAGGGATTGTTGGCGGAGCCGGCTATACCGGAGGAGAGCTTTTAAGGGTTCTCATTAATCATCCTCATGTAGAAGTTGCCTTTGTCAATAGTAACAGTAACGCAGGGAACCCGGTTCATTCCGTGCATACTGATCTATTTGGCGATACAGAGCTGAAATTTACCGATGAGCTTCCCCAAAATATTGATGTCTTATTTCTGTGTGTTGGTCATGGTGCGGCCCGGAAATTTTTAGAGGCAAACCGGATAGCCGAATCCATTCGGATAATTGATCTGAGCCAGGATTACAGATTGAAGTCAAAGGCGGAAAACTTTGTTTATGGTTTACCCGAGCTTCAACGGGATAAAATAAAAACGGCGCAGCATATCGCGAACCCGGGCTGTTTTGCTACAGCGATTCAATTGGGCTTGCTGCCGTTGGCAGCTAAAGGACTGCTGGCTTCGGAAATACATATCAATGCAACAACCGGCTCTACCGGTGCCGGACAGAGCTTATCACCGACATCCCATTTTAGCTGGAGGAATAATAACCTTTCCGTATATAAGGCTTTCGAGCATCAACATCTACATGAGATCGGAGAAAGTCTTATTCAACTGCAATCTTCGTTTGATCAAACAATCAATTTTGTGCCACAACGTGGTGCATTTACCCGAGGTATTTTAGCCTGTACTTATTTGGAGTCAACATTATCTATAGAGGAGGCATCAGATTTATATAGCCACTATTATGCAAGTCATCCATTTACTCACGTAAGTCCGGGCAACATCGATTTAAAACAAGTGGTGAACACGAATAAAGCACTGATTCATTTAGAGAAACATGGTACTAAATTGATGATTATCTCCATCATCGATAATCTTCTAAAAGGTGCAAGCGGACAAGCCGTACAAAACATGAATCTTCTATTCGGATTGGAGGAAACGACTGGATTGAAGCTTAAAGCCGTTGGTTTTTAAGTTATAAGTTATAAGTAGTATGTTATACGTTTAACTTCAAAATGCAAAATTATAAAGAATTGATTGTATGGGTAAAGTCGCATCAAACTACTCTTAATATCTATAAAATCAGCGCGGCTTTTCCTAAAGAAGAACAATACGGTTTAACCAGTCAGTTGCGGAGGTCTACAGCTTCTATACCTGCGAATATTGCAGAAAGATGTGGAAGGCCCTCCCAAAAAGATTTTATTCACTTTTTGAGCATTTCGTTAGGATCTGCAAACGAAACAGAATACTTTTTACTACTTGCAAATGATTTAGGCTATTTATCACAAAAAACTTTTGAATCGCTCAACGACGAAATTAATCAGATAAAAGCAATGCTCATTTCGCTCATAACAAAAATACGTAGCACGATAGCTTAAAACGTAAAACTTAATACTCATAACGCAATGAAACTCTTTGACGTATACCCTATAAATCCCATTGAAATTGTAAAAGGAGTTGGCTCTTATGTTTATGATGCCACTGGCCGGGAATACTTAGACCTATATGGAGGACACGCAGTTATCTCCATAGGCCATAGCCATCCGCATTATATACAGCGTATAACAGATCAACTGAATAAGATAGGTTTTTACTCTAATTCGATTGAGATACCGCTTCAAAAACAACTCGCTGAGCTACTGGGCAAAGTTTCTGACAAAAAAGATTACCAGCTTTTTTTATGTAACTCCGGCGCCGAAGCTAATGAGAATGCGCTCAAATTGGCGTCTTTTTACAATGGTCGCAAAAAAGTGATCGCATTCAAAGGCGCTTTCCACGGAAGAACATCACTAGCGGTTTCGGCAACTGACAATCCCAAGATTATCGCTCCGGTAAACGAGACGGAAAATGTTATTTTCCTTCCTTTCAATGACGAAGACGCACTTGAAAAAATCTTTGCGGAACAAGGAGAAGCGATATCTTCCGTCATTATTGAAGGAATTCAAGGCGTTGGTGGTATACGGGTAGCCAACCACAGCTTCCTTCAGAAAATACGGAGCTTAACCGAACAGTATAATGCAATCTTTATTGCTGATTCTGTACAATGCGGCTACGGACGCTCCGGAAAATTTTACTCCCATGACCATGCAAACGTACAAGCAGATATTTATAGCATGGCCAAGGGTATGGGTAATGGCTTCCCGATAGGTGCCATTTCCATTTCACCCAAGATTAAGCCTTGGTTTGGTGAATTAGGTACCACTTTCGGGGGGAATCATCTTGCATGCGTAGCCGCCTTAGCCGTTTTGGAGACGATGGAGAAGGAACAACTCGTGCAGAACGCATTGCAAATTGGACGCTATTTAATGAGCGAATTAAAGGGATTTGATAAAATCAAAGAAATAAGAGGTGAAGGTTTAATGATCGGCATCGAGCTTCCGGAAGAGCTAAATCAGGTCAAGAAAGATCTATTATTTAAAAACCATATATTTACAGGAGAGGCAAAGCCTAATGTGATCCGCTTACTGCCTGCATTGAATTTAGGAAAGAAGGAGGCGGACAGGTTTTTGGAGGCATTATCGGAGAGATTAAGAAGTTATAAGTAATAAGTTTCACGTCGTAAGTGCCTAAAGCTTAAAACGGACAACCTGTAACTTAAAACGTACAACTATTAAAAAAGAGATTCAATGAAGAAATTTTTTTCAGTAGCGGATGTAGATAATTTATCAACTATTGTCAAAGAAGCATTAGCGCTTAAAGCTGCACCGAATGCTCATCGCAAATTGGGAGAACATAAGATGCTCGGACTTGTTTTCCTGAATCCAAGTTTACGCACACGACTTAGTACACAGAAAGCTGCTATAAACTTGGGAATGGATGTTATGGTCATGAATATGGATAAGGATGGCTGGGCGCTTGAAACCAGGGATGGCGTTGTGATGGATGGCACAACGGTTGAACATATTCGGGAGGCGGCGGCCGTAATGGGTGAATATTGTGATGTTTTGGGCTTACGTTCCTTCCCAGGCTTAAAAGATCGTAAAGAAGACTATAGCGAAGACCTTTTTAATAAATTTTCAACTTACTGCAAAAAACCCCTTGTTAGCTTAGAGAGTGCTACACGTCACCCGCTTCAAAGCTTAACAGATTTAATTACGATCTTAGAGCATACGCCATCCACGTCTAAAGAAGTGGACGGTAAATTTTCAACAGTTACAGCCAAGCCAAAAGTTGTTCTTACCTGGGCTCCACATGTTAAAGCATTACCGCAAGCGGTTCCCAATTCATTCTCCGAATGGATGTGTAAAGCCCAAGAGCAGGGATTGTTAGATTTTACTATTACCCATCCTGAAGGATACGAGCTCGATGAGCACTTTACAAACGGGGCTACAATCACCACCAATCAGAATGAGGCTCTAAAAAACGCTGATTTCGTCTATGTTAAGAATTGGTCGAGCTATCAAGAGTATGGCAAAATACTGGTTACAGGAAGAGAATGGATGCCCACACCCGAGAAGCTTAAAGTAACAAACCATGCAAAAGTGATGCATTGTTTGCCGGTAAGAAGGGATCTGGAATTATCATCAGCCCTACTAGACGGTCCGGACTCATTGGTTATTCAAGAGGCTGGTAATCGCGTATGGGCGGCTCAGGTTGTATTGAAAAGGATATTGGAAAATCTATAAGAGCCACTTATATAATCCCTCATATGGAAAAACTAAATATCGTAAAAATAGGTGGCAATATTGTAGAGAATGAAACCGCGCTATCTGCGTTTACTAACGTTTTTGCCAATTTGAAAGGAAAGAAAATATTAGTGCACGGTGGAGGAAAAATTGCCAGTAAGTTAGCAAGCGATCTAGGCATCGAGGCAAAAATGGTCAATGGCAGACGGATAACGGATCTCGAAACGCTGAAAATTGTGACCATGGTATATGCCGGCTTGACAAACAAAAGCATTGTCGCGCTATTACAAGCGAACCACTGCGATGCGATTGGACTAAGTGGAGCAGATGGGAACACGATTCGCACCATTAAACGCCCTGTCAAAGAGATCGATTATGGATTTGCGGGCGATATGACCCCAACTTCGATTCATAACAAGCGTATCCAAAGTCTGCTCGAACTCGGCTTATGCCCTGTATTTTCCGCTATAACCCATAACGGAGAAGGTCAGTTATTAAACACAAATGCCGATACCATTGCTTCTGCATTAGCCGTAGGGCTCGCCTCAAACTATGATATTTCTCTAATTTACTGCTTCGAAAAAAGAGGCGTATTAAAAGATATAGAAGACGAAGGCTCCGTTATTACGCAAATTAATCGTACTCATTATAGCATGTTAAAGGAGCAAGGTATTATTGCCGACGGCATGATTCCAAAACTTGATAATGCTTTTGATGCCATTTCAAAAGGTGTCAAGAAAGTAATTATTAAACATGCGAATGATTTAACAGATGAGCAAGCAGGAACAACCATTTTTTAACGCAAATAATTCAACACGAACATTATGCCTAAGATTACCATCATAGGAAGCGGCAACATCGGCCTATCCTTGGCAAAAGGACTGATAGCGAAGGCTTATTGTAATGCCTCCGATATAACGCTCACGAGAAGGAACATCAGAAATATGTCACAGGAAGCCAAACTTGGATTTAAGCTTTCGGACAATAATAGAGAAGCAGTTCTTGATGCTAATATCATTGTTCTGGCGGTTCTCCCTCAGCAACTAAATCAAGTATTGGAACAAATCAATGGAGCCGTAATTGCCGATAAACAGCTTGTTGTTTCAGTAATTTCAGGCGTAAGCTGCCGAGATATCCGTCATAAGCTGGGCGATGCTGTACAAGTAATACGGGCGATGCCGAACACCGCTATCGCCATTGGACAATCGATGACTTGTATCGCCTCTGATAATGCACACGAGCAGCATATGGACGAGGTCACTCGCTTATTTGAAACCGTAGGTGCTGTAGTTACCATCAATGAAGATTTGATGACCTCTGCCACTGCGCTTTGTGCTTGCGGGATTGCCTTTTTCTTAAGAAGTATTCGCGCGGCTTCTCAGGGAGGTGTTGAAATTGGATTTCATGCCCACGATGCATTAAAGATGGCTGTTCAAACCGCAAAGGGTGCGGCCGACTTGTTATTGCAAATGCAAAGCCATCCGGAAAGCGAAATTGATAAAGTAACCTCACCAAAAGGCTGCACAATTGCCGGCCTAAACGAGATGGAACATAACGGTTTTAGCTCTGCCTTTATCAAAGGCATTAAGCTCTCTGCGGAACGGGCCGGCGGGCTATATAAGGAATAAGATGGACGCATTAATAAGGGATAGCATCAATTTATTGAAAGACCTAATTGAAATTCCATCTTTCAGCAAGGAAGAAACCGGGACAGCAGATCGAATTCAGCGCTTCTTCCAAGAGCGGGATATACCCTGTTATAGGAAGTTAAATAACGTTTGGGCTTACAATCAGTTTTATGACAAGCGTAAACCCACAATTTTATTAAATTCTCACCACGACACAGTAAAACCGAATACAGGTTACTCCCGCGATCCCTTTAAAGCAGCTGTAAGCGATGGTAAATTATATGGCTTGGGAAGTAACGATGCAGGTGGACCGCTAGTCTCTCTCATCGCAACTTTCTTACATTTTTATCCTTTACAAGAACTCCATTACAATATATGCATAGCAGCAACTGCAGAGGAAGAAATCTCAGGAAGGAATGGAATTGAGCTGATATTTCCCTTATTAGAGCCCATAGATTTTGCCATTGTAGGTGAGCCCACGGAGATGCATCTCGCCATTGCCGAAAAAGGGCTAATGGTACTTGACTGCATGGCCCAGGGGGCGTCAGGACATGCAGCAAGAGAAGAAGGCGATAATGCGATCTATAAAGCCATGAAAGACATTGAGTGGTTCCGCGCCTATAAATTCCCTAAAGAATCCGCTATCTTCGGCCCTATAAAAATGAGTGTAACAGTCATCAATGCCGGATCCCAACATAATGTAGTCCCGGCAACCTGCAGTTATGTAGTGGACGTGCGCACAACCGATGCTTATTCCAATGAAGAAGTACTGGCTATCATCCGCCAATATGTGGCAAGCGATGTACAGCCGAGATCCACTCGACTCAATCCTTCATCAATAACAAAAGACCATCCTTTTGTGAAAGCGGGAGTGGCTTTAGGCAGGAAAACATATGGGTCGCCCACCATGAGTGACCAAGCGCTCATTCCGGTGCCGTCTTTAAAAATGGGTCCCGGTGATTCCGCCCGCTCTCATAGTGCGGATGAATTTATATATCTTCGCGAAATTGAAGAGGGAATAGAACTTTATGTAGCTTTGCTAAGCAAGGTCTTAGCTATTAGCAATTAACTTTCGGTTATCAGCAATCGGAGATTGGCACTCGGCTAATGGCTTTTTTACTTTTTAATTTTGAATTTTAATTTCTTATGAAATGTCCATGACTGCAAAACACAAACTCGAATGAAAATAATCTGGACATTCATATGACCTTTCAAAGACAAATTATTTACATATGAAACTTTGGCAAAAAGAAACGGAAGTAGAGCAATCGGTCGAAAAATTCACAGTAGGAAACGATCGAGCACTTGATATATTTTTGGCTCCTTTTGATGTATTAGGATCCCTGGCGCATACGCAGATGCTCGAAAGCATTGGCCTATTGACAAAAGACGAACTAGCGGTTATTCAAGAAGAGCTCAAAAAGATTTATCGCGAAATTGAGACGGGTGGTTTTACAATTGATGAGCATGTGGAGGACGTTCACTCTCAGATTGAGCTATTGCTCACGCAACGTATCGGAGATGCCGGAAAGAAAATACACAGTGGTCGTTCAAGAAACGATCAGGTATTGGTCGACCTCAAACTTTACTTTAGAAACGAGATCAAACAAATTGTAGAAAATACTAAGTTTTTATTCGAGCTACTCATAGAACTAAGTAATCAATACCGGGAAGTGTTAATGCCGGGGTATACCCATTTGCAAATTGCTATGCCTTCCTCATTTGGGCTTTGGTTTGGTGCTTACGCTGAAAGCTTAGTAGACGATCTGGAGCTTATGTTGGCCGCTTGGAAGATATGCAATAAGAACCCTTTGGGTTCCGCAGCAGGCTATGGTTCTTCCTTTCCATTGAACAGAACATTAACCACCGAATTATTGGGTTTTGAGACCTTAAACTACAACGTTGTATACGCACAGATGGGCCGTGGAAAGACAGAACGAGTCTTAGCACAAGGAATGAGTGCAATCGCCGCGTCACTAGCAAAAATGGCCATGGATGCCTGCCTATATATGAATCAAAATTTCGGATTCATTAGTTTTCCCGATAAATTGACCACAGGATCCAGCATCATGCCCCATAAAAAAAACCCGGACGTCTTTGAACTTATCCGAGCTCGCTGCAATAAAATCCAGGCCTTGCCAAATGAAATCGCTTTGATGACCACAAATCTTCCTTCGGGATATCATCGAGACTTGCAGTTGCTGAAAGAGAATTTATTTCCTGCCTTTCAATCCATCAACGACTGCCTTCAAATGATGCACTTAATGCTGAGCAATATTAAAGTCAATACAAATATTCTCGAGGATCCAAAATACAACTACTTATTCAGTGTAGAAGTGGTGAATCATGAAGTGTTACAAGGCGTCCCTTTTAGAGAGGCTTATAAAAACATCGGTTTGGCAATAGAAAAAGGGACTTTTAAACCCATTAAGGAAGTAAAGCACACGCACGAAGGGAGCATCGGAAACTTACAAAACAAAGAAATAAAAAACCTCTTCGATAAGGTCCTGGGCGAATTTGGTTTCCATAAAGTGGACCGAGCCTTAAAGGAATTGCTTCAATAAGGACGAAAGGTGAAGATGTAGGGCATAACGCATAAGGTTATCAAATTAACCATAAGCCTTATACCCTACATCCCACTCCTTTAAGCTGCCTTAGTCTTTTACCAAAGTACCTATTAGCTCGCCTTGTGCTAAACGAACTAAATTGCCACTTTTGTTCATGTCAAATACGATAATCGGCAATTTATTCTCTTGGCATAAAGTAAAGGCTGTCATATCCATTACATTCAATCCTTGATTATATACATCTTGGAAGGTAATCTGGTCAAACTTAGTTGCATTAGGATCCTTTTCCGGATCGGCAGTATAGATACCGTCTACCCGAGTACCTTTTAACACAACATCCGCATTGATTTCAATAGCTCTTAAAGAAGCCGCCGTATCCGTAGTAAAGTATGGGTTTCCAGTACCGGCACCAAAAATTACGATTCTACCTTTTTCCAGATGCCTTACTGCCCTTCTTCGGATAAACGGCTCGCAAATCTGCTCCATTTTTATCGCTGTGAGCAGGCGCGTTTTCATGCCAGCCTTTTCTAACGCATCCTGTAAAGCCATGCTGTTGATGACGGTGGCCAGCATGCCCATGTAGTCAGCTTGCACACGATCCATCCCTGCTTTTTCTGCACTCAGTCCACGGTAAATGTTTCCGCCTCCAATAACAATTGCAATCTCTACCCCTTCATCATAGACAGCTTTTATGTCTTGTGCGTACTGGGCGACACGGTCGATATCGATACCGTACTGTTTGTTACCCATTAAAGCTTCTCCGCTAAGTTTAAGTAGGATACGTTTGTATTTCATTTGTATATAATTATTGATAAGTATTTACATTATTTTGCCCGTACAATTCCTCAACTTGTGGGTCGTCATTAACAACGACGCAAAATTGGGTAGCTATGTTATTTGGGGGGAAAGTATACAAGATAAATAAGGGATTGATAAAACTCGTATTTTCTTGTGATATAAAATGGTGGATATTCATCCAGATGTTATTTAATTTTTAAAGATATATAGCGTAGTCTTTTCAATGTATCTTTCAAAACAACGATTTTGTCAAGGGGATTCTTATTCATCTTTTGAAATTTCACGCTCCCGGCAATTACGTCCCTAACCTGTATGCGGTACCTATATGCTTTAGATAATGAAATAAGAACAGCCCGCCAAAGATATTAAAAAATCGTAATAATCCATTTACTCAAAATCTATCAGATGCATAACAATTTCATCACAAAGTGCGATGATCGCATTGCGCATCTACGTTCAAGAAGCTGTTTAAGTGAAACAGCGTCTTAAAAGGTAAAATACATTAGAAATTAGGTACGATTGTTGTACCTTTATGTCAAAACTTTTACCACAGACCTTAACACATTATATGGTTGTCGACTTAAATAAACGTTCGAAGTTAGCAGAAAAACTTCCGCTAGCTATCATACTTTTTTTATCAACATGCCTTGGACTCCTTTCCTGTTCTACTAAGAAGACCGGGACAGAACAATCTTTGGATGTTCCTTACGTAGCCAGTAAACCAGCGGTTGTTGAAGCGATGCTACAAATTGCCCAGGTAAACAAAAACGACTTGATATATGATTTAGGTTGCGGAGACGGCCGGATCGTTATTACGGCAGCTAAAGAGTATGGAGCCACCGGTGTTGGCGTAGATATAGATCCGAATAGAATTAAGGAAGCGAATCGAAATGCACAGAAAGAAGGTGTTAGCGACAAGGTTCAGTTCCTACAGCAAGATCTTTTTGACGTGGATTTCAGTAAAGCATCCGTGGTGACGCTGTATCTGCTTCCCTATGTCAATTTAAAACTGCGTCCAAAACTATTGGAACAATTAAAACCCGGTACGCGTATTGTCTCAAACGAATTTGATATGGGGGATTGGCAGCCTGAGAAAAAAATCAAAGTTGGCGAATCTACTATTTACTTCTGGACGATCCCGGAAAAGAAGCCTATATAAAATGAGTTAACGATGAAGAATAAATCCATTCCATTGCCTTAACTTTGCAGGCATGGGCGGTATTTACTTTCATATACCTTTTTGCAAACAAGCATGTCACTACTGTGATTTTCATTTCAGCACTTCAATCAAGTACAAAAATGAAATGTTGGAAGCCATGGCGAAAGAACTGCGCTTACAATCGAGCTATCTTCCCACCGATCGAATTAATACAATCTATTTTGGCGGAGGCACGCCTTCGATCTTAGAAGCATCGGAAATCAGTTTCTTACTGGATGAGGCAAGTCGCCATTACGACATTAGCAATACGGTTGAAATCACCCTGGAAGCAAATCCGGACGACTTAGGCAAAACAAAGATTGAAGCTTTTCGAAGAACTTCCATTAACAGATTCAGTATTGGTATCCAGTCGTTCTATGACGAAGATCTGAAATGGATGAACCGTGCGCATACTGCTCAAGAAGCCGATAGTGCGATAAAGCGAGTACAGGATGCCGGTTTTGAAGATATCACAGCCGACTTAATTTATGGCTATCCTTTGTTAACCGATGAAAAATGGTTAAACAATATACAGAAACTCGTACAGCTTCACATTCCGCATATCTCTGCTTACAGTTTGACAGTAGAGCCAAAAACAGCCTTAGCCCATCTCATAAAGGTAGGAAAATATAAAAAAATGGACGATGAACAGGCGGCAGCACAATTTCTTCAACTCATTGAAACGCTGGACGGCTATGCTTATGAGCATTACGAAATTTCAAATTTTGCATTACCGAGTCGTTATGCAAAACACAACACAAATTACTGGAAATCAAAGCCCTATTTAGGAATAGGTCCTTCCGCTCATTCGTTCAATGGATTACAACGGCAATGGAATATCAATAACAACCAGCAGTATATAACATCGATAAACCATCAGCGTGTTCCTGCTGAGGTCGAGACATTATCTGAAATCGATCGGATCAATGAGTATATCATGACTTCTTTACGAACAATGTGGGGGCTCGATCTAGAATACCTCGAACGTCTCTACGGAAGTGCCGCCCTGGGCTATGTTGTAAGCAATGCGAAGCAGTTTGAAGAAGATAACAAAATATATAGGGAGCGCGATTGCCTAAAACTGACCGTTTCAGGAAAATTGATGGCCGATTACATCGCTTCCGAACTTTTTATTGAAGAAGGATATGAACATGAAAAGATCTAAAAAAAATATAATACCTGCCGGTCATCGAGTTATTTGGATTATTGGCGCTTCAGCCGGAATAGGAGAAGGCTTGGCCAAGTACTATGCTTCTATAGGCGCTAAGCTTATCATTTCTGCCCGTTCGAGAGACAAGCTATACCAAGTAAAAGCAGCCTGCAAAGGCAATCCCATGAATGTCCATGTGTTACCTCTTGATTTAGAAGACGAAACTTCCCTGCCCGAAAAAGCACTGGAAGCATTACGCATATTTGGCAGAATCGACACATTGATCCATTCCGCCGGTGTAACCCAACGGGCCTTAGCCATAGACACAAAGTTATCCGTGGCACAAAAGATTATGGACATTAATTATTGGGGACCTGTAGCCATAACCCAAGCGGTATTACCCGCCATGCAACAACAGGGCAGAGGGCATATCATAGTTATAAGCAGCTTGATGGGAAAAATTGGAACGCGATTTAGATCTTCTTATGCAGCATCCAAACATGCATTACATGGTTATTTCGAATCCCTGCGACCGGAAATCTACGACGACAACATACACATTAGTATGGTATGCCCTGGTTTCGTAAACACCTCATTGGGCGAAAAAGCACTAATAGGCAATGGTGAAAAATATCAAAAGAAAGATGATGTCCACATCAAAGCAATGTCAGTATCCGAGTTCGTGAAACGCTTGATCCCTCATTTAGACAAACAAAAAGAAGAAATATTTATAGCGGGAAGTGAAATTAAAGCGATTTGGGCCAGTAAATATTTACCAGGCAAGCTCTTTAGGAGGAAAATCAGAGAAGCGAAAGTGATTTGAGCCGATGTATTAGCAGTTGTTAGTCGCACCTTATTCCTTCTACTTTCAAGAATGGTCGAGTAAATGCCACCACTGCACCCAACTACGGACCTACTCTCGATTTCCAGCCAAATAATCGATAATCTTCGCCGTAGCACCAGCCTGTTGTTGTACATAGCCATACGCTCGATTCCCCGCCTCCTGTCTAATCTCTATTTCTTGCAAACGTTCAAACACTGCTACAAACTCTTGTAAGTTGCGAATGCTAAAAGCTGCTTTGGCTGCAATTAGGTCTTTTGCTTCTTGAAATTTGTGATAGTGAGGGCCAAAAATTACCGGAACGCCATAAGTTGCCGCCTCCAATATATTATGAATTCCAACGCCGAAACCACCACCAATATAAGCGACATCTGCATAACTATACAAGTAGGAGAGCATACCTATGTTGTCTATAATTAGTACAAAAGCATTCGCATTATCTTTTGGATGAACGCTACTATTTAACGTGGAGAACCGCACACTCTGTTTAAATCGGCTATCAATTTCATTTAAATGAGCGGCATCAACAATATGTGGCGCAATCACTATTTTCCATTCGGGATAAACCTGTCGCAAAGACATAATCAATTCTTCATCGGGCAACCAAGTACTCCCCGCCACTAGAACTTTATGTCCGTCAACAAAACGGGAAACAACCTCTATCTCGCGTTTATGCTGCGAGAGGAGCGCCACGCGATCGAATCGGGTGTCACCCGTTAACGAAACATTTTTAAGACCAATACTATGCAGCAAAGCAACACTTTCCTGATTTTGAGCGAAATAAAAAGTCACATAGCGCAAAGTCGATCTAAAAAGTCGGCCATACCAAGTGAAATAAAATTGCCCTTTCCGGAATATAGCCGAAACTAAATAAAGGGGAATTCGCCGATTATGAAGCGCCTTAAAATAATTGTGCCAAAATTCATACTTTACGAAGAACACTTCTTCTGGATTGATGAGCTCGATAAACCTCTTGGCATTGGCGGGTGTGTCTGCGGGGAGATAAAACACATAATCCGCTTTGGCATAGTTAGCTCGCACCTCGTAGCCGGATGGAGAAAAGAAAGTAACTACCACTAGCTTGTTAGGAAAATGTGTTCTATAGGCTTCCAAAACAGTGCGGCCTTGCTCAAATTCGCCTAAGGAAGCAAAATGAAACCAAGTGTGTTTCTTTGATGAGTCTACTTTACTGGCGATCAACTTAAACAAGCCTTGCCGGCCTTCTTTCCATTTCCGAACCCGCGCATTAAAGGGTGCGGCAATGAGCACAAAAAACTGTCCCAAAAAAATACCCAAATTATACAATATCCACATGCTGTTAGAAGATTATGAATCATTTTAAGGACAGACAAGGCCCTGATAGTTTTTTATAAGAAACGGCAATTATATTCAATTTGTTTATCTTCGCCAAAGAATATTCCAAACATTTATTAAAGCATGTCAAGAAAGCGCATATTAATTACCGGGGCAGCTGGTTTCCTTGGATCACATTTATGCGATCGTTTTATCAAAGAGGATTTCCATGTAATCGGAATGGACAATCTAATAACCGGGGATTTACGAAATATCGAGCATTTATTCAAACTGGAAAATTTTGAGTTTTACAATCATGATGTTTCCAAATTTGTCTACGTACCGGGGCGCCTAGATTATATTTTACATTTCGCATCTCCTGCTAGTCCGATTGATTATCTAAAAATTCCAATTCAGACATTAAAAGTCGGTTCCTTAGGCACCCACAATTTACTCGGCTTAGCACGTTCTAAACAATCGCGCATTTTAGTAGCATCCACGTCAGAAGTATATGGCGATCCTACGGTAAGTCCGCAGCCGGAAGAATATTGGGGAAATGTAAATCCGGTAGGTCCTCGCGGGGTATATGATGAGGCTAAGCGTTTTCAGGAAGCTATTACCATGGCTTACCATACGTTTCATGGATTGGATACACGGATTGTTCGAATATTTAACACTTACGGTCCGCGTATGCGACTAAACGATGGAAGGGTTTTACCTGCTTTTATAGGACAAGCCTTGCGAGGTGAAGACCTAACCGTATTCGGAGACGGCTCACAAACACGTTCGTTTTGTTATGTGGACGATCAAATAGATGGCATTTACCGGTTATTAATGAGTGATTATACACAACCCGTAAACATAGGAAATCCTGATGAAATAACCATCAAGCAATTTGGTGAAGAAATAATAAGACTGACAGGAACGAATCAGAAACTAGTTTATCGTGACCTACCGATCGATGATCCTAAACAAAGAAGACCCGATATAACAAAAGCGAAGGAAATTCTAGGATGGGAACCTAAGATTGGACGGGAGGAAGGTCTGCAAAAGACTTATAAATATTTTAAATCACTTCCCGAAAAAGAAATAAAACACAAAGATTTTACGTATTATAACAAGCATTAATTAAAATCGATTATATGAGCAAAATTTTGGTTACCGGCGGTACGGGATATATCGGATCGCATACCGTTGTAGAATTACAAAATGCAGGTTACACGCCTGTTATTATTGATAATTTATCGAATTCTAATAAAGGGGTTTTGAAACAAATAGCTTCCATCACCGGAAATAGCCCGGAGTTTCATGAATTTGACCTCTGCAACGAACAAAAGGTAATCGAATTTGTAAAGAATAACCCGGATATCACCGGACTCATTCATTTCGCGGCCAGCAAAGCGGTTGGCGAATCTGTAGAAGAACCGATCAAGTACTATCGAAACAATTTCTTTTCTTTACTCAATCTATTAAATGCATTTAAGGATCGCGATATCAATTTTGTATTCTCCTCAAGCTGTACAGTTTATGGGCAGCCTAAGGAATTACCGGTAACCGAAAGCGCACCGGTTCAAAAAGCTGAATCGCCCTACGGTAATACTAAACAGGTAGCTGAAGAAATCTTAAGCGATACGGCCAAGGCTTTTGCCAATTATCATATCATTGCTTTACGTTATTTTAATCCTGTGGGAGCACATGCCAGTGCTTTAATCGGCGAATTGCCATTAGGTGTACCTCAAAACCTTGTACCCTTCATTACACAGACAGCAATTGGAAAGCGAGAAAAAGTTACCGTGTTCGGAAATGACTATGATACACCCGATGGATCAGCCATTAGGGATTATATCCATGTTGTAGACCTCGCAAAGGCACACGTAGCGGCCATAAAACGTTTAGAAGAACATAAGGCCAAAGCCAATTATGAAGTATTCAACATCGGTACGGGTAAAGGTTTGTCCGTGCTCGAAATTATCAGGGCCTTCGAATCGTCAACAGGCGTAAAACTGAATTATCAAATTGGCCCACGCCGTGCAGGAGACATCGAAAAAGTGTGGGGAGATGTCTCTAAATCATTGACGGAATTGGGGTGGAAAGCCGAATTGGATGTGGAGGAAATGATGCGTTCGGCTTGGGCTTGGGAAGTTTATTTAAAAGAGAAAAATCCATTTGGATAATAAAATTGTGTTTAGCAAACATACTTAATAGAAAGACCATGAATATCATTATAACAGGAGGTGCCGGATTTATTGGATCGCACGTAGTAAGACGTTTTGTTAACAACTATCCGCAATACCACATTATTAACCTCGATAAATTAACATATGCCGGTAACCTTGCCAACTTATCGGATATAGAAGATCAGGTGAACTATGAATTCGTAAAGGGTGACATTACTGACGCTGCATTTATCAATGAGCTGTTCGAGCGTGTCAAACCGGATGCCGTAATCCATCTTGCTGCTGAGTCGCACGTAGATCGCTCTATTAGCAACCCCTTGGATTTTGTACTGACCAATGTCGTTGGAACTGTCAACTTATTGAATGCTGCGCGGAAATACTGGGAAGGTGATAGTAGCAAACGTTTTTATCATGTTAGTACAGATGAGGTCTATGGCGCCTTGGGAGAAAGTGGTATGTTCACCGAAGAAACGAAGTACGACCCACACTCACCTTACTCTGCTTCAAAGGCAAGCTCCGATCACTTTGTCAGGGCCTATCATGATACGTATGGGCTTAATACGGTCATCTCAAATTGTTCAAACAATTATGGTTCCCATCACTTCCCGGAAAAACTGATTCCCTTAGCAATTCATAATATAAAAAACAATAAACCCGTGCCTGTTTATGGGAAAGGGGAAAATGTTAGGGATTGGTTGTGGGTAGAAGACCATGCCCGTGCCATCGACGTTATTTTCCACCAAGCAAAGGCCGGCGATACCTACAATATTGGTGGGCATAATGAATGGAAAAACATTGATCTGATCCGATTACTTTGTAACATTATGGATCGGAAGTTGGGACGACCCGCAGGCGAATCGGCAAAACTTATCACTTTCGTTAAAGATCGTGCAGGCCATGATTTACGGTATGCGATCGATTCCACAAAACTGCAAAAAGATTTGGGATGGGTGCCTAGCTTACAGTTCGAAGAAGGATTGGAAAAGACCGTTGATTGGTATTTAGCAAATGAAGAATGGCTAAATAACGTAACCTCGGGAGCCTATCAGGAATATTATAATAAGCAATATAGTTAGCTGTTAATAGGGAACAAGGGAGTGGTTAATAGCGTAAAGCTTTAAGCGCCCTTTCCTCTTTCGATATGCGCTGTCATTTCAAGGTTAGCTTATGAATGAAATTAATTCCCATAAAGATTTATTAGTATATCAAAAGTCTTTGGACTTTGTCCAGAACATTTATCAATTAACCGCTAAATTTCCTGAAGAAGAAAAATTTGGCCTTACCAGTCAAATGAGAAGGGCTGCTATATCAATCCCTTCAAATATTGCAGAAGGAGCCGCAAGACAATTTGTTAAGGAATACATACAATTTTTATATGTTAGCTTAGGATCTATCGTTGAGATAGAAACACAATTGGAAATTGCTAAGCGCTTAAATTTCTGTATTGAAAATAGCCGGTTGCAAGAAGAAATTATCCATATAAAGAGAATGTTGATAAAACTTATACAGATATTGAAGACAAAATGATTAGTTATCTCGATCCAACATTTCTATTAACAAGTTCTCTATTTCCTACTAACTATTAACAAGTTCCCTATTAACTATTTAACAATGTTATACTACCCCTTTCATAAATTTTCGTTTGACAATAAGACTTGCTTTTTAAGTGGGCAAACGTTAACATCATCCGAAGAACAAATACAGGTGTTCCCTTCCTGGCTGATGCAACATTATCATTTAGAAGAAAAGCCATTCAAGTTGCTCGACGAAAGTATAACGACTTACAAAAAGCTTAAGGTGCCTTGTTCGGCAGACACTTCTGATAGATTGGAAAAGTTAGAAGAGGAAGTAAAAGCGGCTTTTTTAGGAGGCTATCAGGAAGTAATCAAACTTAACAAGCAATTATTGTTTCAATGGATTGGAAAGCTTCTTTATGGAATTGTATTCAATGAAATACAGATTGGGATCAGGCAACAGCATATGAGCGGTGAAGCGATGAACTTTTCGCAGGTTCTAGCCAAAAAATTTTCCAATCTACATGTTATGCTGCAATCGATGATTAAATCTATGGAATTCGAAGGCAGTTTACCTTTCAGCATCAACGTATTTGAAATAGACAGTCCGGAAGACAAATTCAGTTATCGAGATGAAATTAACACATTGGTTTTCTCATTACGAATGAACAATTTCGGCATTGTAGCTTGCTTGCAAGACAACGGAGCCAATAATAGATATCACGAGCGGAAGCTTCAGTTAGTATCCGGAAAAAAACTGCATCCCATTCAGTTTGAAGAGATTTGTGGCTTATTTTTTTATTCTGCTTATCTCTTTAATCGGCTACCTGAATATGCCATACTGCCAACCGAAAAAATCGTCTATATCGAACCTATGCCACTAGCGGGCATGGACACACGCCCCATCTTTGATACGTTTCAAGCTAAGACATATGGACAGGTACTGGAAAATTTCTGGAAACCTTGGGGTTTTACCTTATTTGAAATCATTAAGGATCCTGAAAACCCGATGACATTTTTGGCGGATCAAAACGGATCATTCCGCCCGTGTGAAGCAATTGATTTACCTAAGACTTATGGCGACTAAGTGAACAGTTGTCCTACGGCGCTGAAAAAGTGACCAATAACCTGAGGGTATAGTAATACCGTAACAACAAGGCCAACGATCGCACCATAAAAGTGTGCATCATGGTTGATGCTATCGCGCCCTACTTTAGCTGCCCACACACAATAGAATAAAAACAAGGGACCAAAAATAACCGCAGGGATGGGAATAAAAAACACACCTATATAAGAGGTGGGTTGAAATAGAATAGCACTAAAAAGTACCCCACAGATGGCACCTGAAGCCCCCAAACTATAGTAATTGTAATTGTTTTTCTGCTTCATAATGGTGGTTATATCACTAATAACCAAGCTCAACAGATAAATTAAAGCAAATTGTACATGTCCCCAGCTGCTGATGGATACCAAAATTTTTTCTAATTGAAAACCGAAAAAAGAGAAGGTGAACATGTTAAAAAATAAATGCATCCAATCACGGTGAATCATGCCACTGGTAAGTAATGTATATATTCGCGCTCCCCTACTTATGCTATATGGATGCAGCATAAACTTTTCAAGAACACCGTGATTTGAAAAGGCATAAATACTGGTGATAAGCGTAAAAACAAAAATTAGGCTGGCAACAGGTGTTTCTGTGATATAACTCTCCATATCTTAAATAATAGGGTTGAAAGTACTAAAAAATTGTTATTAATCGTTAGAATAATCCTAATTGTTTCCCCTTGGTTGGAACGAATAGATCGCTACGTAATTCGGTCAGCTTATTTTCACCCATAAAGCGCGACACCGACAATTTAAATAGCTGATGCAGACTATCGGCGAGTTGTCCTTCTCCTCTAATCCGCCTACCAAACTGACTGTCATTTAAATTTCCACCATGACACGCAGCAATACCATGCAAAATTTTTTCAGCCCTATCCGGGTAGGCCTTATGAACCCAATCTTTAAATATCTCCCCGATTGCTCCATTAAGTCTTACAATGGTAAAAGAAGCTGCAGTGGCTCCATGCTTTGCCGCTTGCTCAATAAGGGCCGGCATTTCGTCGCTGTTCAAACCCGGTACAATTGGCGCACACATTAACATGACCGGGATGCCGGCATCCGTCAATTTCTTTATCACATTCAGTCGCCCAGCAGCCGTTACCGTTCTAGGTTCCATTTTTTGCCTTAATTCCTCATTTAAAGAATTGATCGTAACTGCTACATGTACCAGTTTCCATTTTGCCAGTTCAGTTAAAATGTCCAGATCACGAAGTATCAGGTTATTCTTACTAATAATGGAAACGGGATGCTTATATTTCAAAAAAACGTAAAGCAAAGATCGTGTAAGCTTAAGTTTGCGCTCCAGCGGCTGATAACAATCGGTATTTCCGGACAGCATAATGGTTGAAGGAACATAACCTTTTGCGTTAAACTCCTTCTCTAAGAGGGTTGCACAATTACGTTTTACAATAATTTTTCTTTCAAAATCCAGTCCGGCGCTATACCCCCAATATTCATGCGCATTCCGAGCATAGCAATAAATGCACCCGTGCTCGCATCCTTGATAAGGATTTATTGACCTCATAAAGCGTAAATCCGGACTGTCACTCTCACTTATAATCTGTTTAGGATAAGACTCTATGATCTGAGTAGCTGTATTTTCCAGAAAAGGCTCATCTAAGCCCTCTATGTGCTCACAAACATATTTGTTTTTAAAAAACTTATTGTGTGTATTTATTTGAGCTCCCCTACCCTTAAAATACTCCTCATTTTGCATTGTATCCATAAACAAATATACTAATATATTTAGTATTACGGCTAAAAATATTAGTATATTGTTATGACTCAATCGTGTCGTCCAACAATAGTAGATATAATTGTTTAGGCCCGTGAGCTCCTAAAACTAAGGTCTTTTCAATATCGGCAGTCCTGCTCGGGCCTGTAATTGCACTGATCATGGTAGGTATCTGCTCGTATTTTCGCTTGACAACTTCAAATCCGTCCTTTAGATCCATTACCAGTTGCGACATATAGGCGATTACGACATGTACATGAGGATAAATGCTCAATCTTCTTCCTGCAGCACCGCCATTGCTTACTAAAATACTTCCTGACCGTGCAATGAGTGCCTCACATTTCGTAATACCCATTTCTGCTTTTTGAAACTCCGCGTCCCCTCTAAAGAATGGAAATTCATACCGATCAAGTATTTCTTGTATCTCGCTCTCCCAAGCATAAATCCGCTTAATATTTTCCTTTTCCGTAATGGCAAGTAAGCTTTCTATCAGTTGGATTTCATCCTCACAAAAAACGAAGTTACCGGCAACGGCTGTAAAATTTTGAGCGAACATAATCTCAATGGCTTCATCAGACTCTTTATATAGAGGCACTTCTTCCAAATTAGGGTAGGGATTATCCCGCTTTAGCAACAACGCTTTTCGTATTTTCTTCAACAATCTTTCCTTCGCAGTAGCTTCTTGCATAGTCATCTATTTAAAGTGCAAGTTATAAGTTTTTTATTAAAAACCTGAAAGAGAAGATAGACTGTGTAACCAATTAGGTAGTATAAAAAAAGAGACGCAACCAACTTAGCTGCGTCTCTTTTGATATTAGTTTTGGTAAAACGATTATTTCACCGTGTCAGTTGTACTGTTTTCATCGGAGGATTTGGTTTTATCGAAGGTTCCGGAATTGTCCCCTACACCTTCATGCATGAGCCCCTCAGCTGCTTTCCGTTGATCAGAAGAACCTTCATCACCGTTCACAAATTCGTCATATGTAGTACGGTGGTCGAAAGGCCTTTTGCCTAAGATTTCCTCTAAATCCGATTGGAATAATATTTCTTTTTCCAATAACTTTTCTGCTAAGGCCTTCAGTCCGCCTGACTTTTCGCTAAGCAATTGCCGCGTTTTCTCATAAACATCGCTTATCAATTTACGAACTTCTTCATCAATAAGCTCCGCCGTCTTTTCGGAGTAAGGTTTTTGGAATTGAGACTCCTGACTATCGTTAAACGATATATTACCAACCTTATTATTCATACCATATACAGCCACCATTGCATAAGCTAATTTGGTAATGCGCTCCAAGTCATTCTGCGCCCCTGTAGAAATTTTGCCAAAAGTAAGATCTTCAGCAACCCTTCCGCCCATGGTCATGCACATACCGTCAATTAACTGCTCCGTGGTATACAAAAACTGCTCTTTCGGCAAGTATTGGGCATAACCTAAAGCGGCTACTCCACGAGGAACGATGGATACCTTAACCAAAGGATCAGCATGTTCCAAGAACCATCCAGCTATAGCGTGTCCAGCTTCGTGATAAGCGACAATTCGCTTCTCTTCAGGAGAAATAATTTTATTTTTCTTCTCCAATCCGCCGATAACCCGATCGATTGCATCTTGGAAATCCTGCATATCAACCGATTCTTTATTTTTACGAGCGGCTATAAGCGCGGCTTCATTACAAACGTTAGCGATTTCTGCCCCTGCAAAACCAGGTGTTTGCGCCGATAATTTCTTCGCTTCTACATCTGCTGCCAGTTTAATCGGCTTCAAATGCACTTTAAATATCTGCTCCCGGCCTACCAAATCCGGCTTATCGATCGAAATCTGTCGATCAAAACGCCCCGGTCTCAATAAAGCCGAGTCTAGTACATCCGGTCGGTTTGTTGCAGCTAAGATGATAATACCCGAATCCGTGCCGAATCCATCCATCTCAACCAATAGTTGATTAAGTGTATTCTCTCTTTCATCATTCCCGCCAACAATATTATTTTTGCCACGAGCGCGTCCAATCGCATCGATCTCATCGATGAAGATAATGCAAGGGGCCTTATCTTTCGCCTGTTTGAATAAATCCCGCACACGCGAAGCTCCAACCCCAACAAACATTTCAACGAAGTCTGATCCCGATAACGAAAAGAACGGTACTTGCGCCTCTCCTGCAACAGCCTTAGCCAACAATGTTTTCCCTGTTCCTGGAGATCCTACTAATAGCGCGCCCTTCGGAATCTTTCCTCCGAGATTGGTATATTTCTTGGGATTTCTTAGAAAATCTACAATTTCCATAACCTCCTGCTTGGCCTCTTCCAATCCCGCCACGTCATTGAAGGTAATATTTACTTGAGATTCTTTATCAAATAGCTGTGCCTTCGATTTACCAATATTGAAAATCTGACCGCCGGCACCACCGGCACCGCCACCCATTCGGCGCATAATGAAAACCCAAAAAAGAATCACAAGACCCAAGGGCAGGATGATAGACAGTAACCAGCCGGTCCAAGGACTATTTCTCTCCTCCAATGTAACACTCACCCGTTGATTTTCGGGAACACCTTGCTGTGCAGCGTTTAACTTACGCTCCAAAGCATCGAAGGATCCATCTTGAAAAAAGTACTGGGGTCCCGCACTACCGGTGGAAAGATTAAGCCCGTTATTTTTTGGGCGCACGTCCTTATATTTCTCTTGATTGAGTTTATCCTTTTTAATATAAACCTCAACACCAATTAACTCATTTCGCTTATATGCTACCAACTTTTCCACGTCTCCTTCTTTCAACATGGTAGATTCAAATCGTTGATAGGTAATTTCTTTCGCACTCTCTCCCGTGAAAACGTACTGAAGAGCAATAAAACCCAATATCATGGCTATCCATAACCACATGATATTGAATTTAGGAGGTTTGGGGCTGATTTTCTTCCCCGGAACTTTCTTTATTTTCCCAGGTTGATTTGACATATTATCTTTCATAAATTGTTTTATCCTCTTTGTTTATTTAGCTCGGGATCTTATGCACTTTGAAAATATTTCAGTTCTGCATCGCCCCATAAATCTTCTATCGCATAAAATTGCCTTTTATCCGTTTTGAAGATATGTACAACAACGTCTATGTAATCCAGCAAAATCCATTCAGCATGATCTAACCCTTCTTTTCGCCATGGATCTTGTTTAACCGCTTTATACACTTCCTCTTCCACACTTTTCGCTATCGCCCTCACTTGGGTTGTCGATTCGGCATGACATATTACAAAATAATCAGAAACAGAGCTATGTACATTTTGGAGGTCTAATCTAACTATTTCGTTACCTTTCTTCTCTTGGATACCGTGTATAATAATCTCCGAGAGATGAGTGGATTCTTTAACCTTTTTACCTTTTACCATTAAAAAATTTTAGTTTTGAACAGTTTTTCATTTAATGCCACAAAGACTTTGCAAAGTAACACTTTTTTGGGACTTATTGTTGGAGAAAATATTATTACTCTTCAACGGGTAAATTCAACTAATGATTATCTTAAATCTAACCTGTCAAATTCTACGCCATATACTGAAGGAACTGTAATAATGGCAGTAGAGCAGTATGCAGGAAAGGGACAAGCGGGCAATATTTGGAAAAGTGAACCAGGTAAAAACTTAACTTGTAGTGTTCTATTGAACCCGACCTTCCTTTTACCAAAGGATCAGTTCGATCTCAATATCGCCGTTAGTTTAGCAATTGCGGATACTCTTCAACCGATATTGGGCGAAAATCTGCGTATAAAATGGCCGAACGACCTTTACTACCTAGATAAAAAAATTGGAGGAATTCTTATAGAGAATATACTGCGGGGAAGCAGCTGGAAACATGCCATTATTGGCATAGCGCTAAATGTTAACCAAACCGTTTTTGGTGACAATCAGGCAAGGGCTTCTTCCCTTAAGCTGCTGCTGAATCAGGATTTTGAAATAAACACCTTACTGCAAAGCCTTTGCTATCACTTAAGCACTGAATATCAACGCCTTAAAGAAAAACATATAATACAGCAAAAAAGTCGTTACAGAAGCCTTCTTTACCGATTAGGGGAGCCTGCCAATTTTCTGGTGCAAGGACAACACAAAAGCGGCACAGTCATTGACGTAAACAAAGAAGGAAAACTTATAGTAGATTTTGACGGCCAGTTGACAGAGCACGCTATTAAAGAAATTGCGTTCATTTGAGGATTCCTGCCAAGTATGCAGAAGAGAAATCACGGAACTGACTAAAGTTGGGGCGAAGAAGACGTAACCAAATTGCATAATCCCCTCCTTTTCTATAAGTTTGCACCGTCCTCGCTCCATAGTTTGCAAGGCCGACTATTCACACATAAGTTAAACCTTTTTGACCAACAGCGTCTAAAAAGACAAATTGTATTAAAATGAAAAAATTAAGTGCATTTTTAGCCATTTTGATTTTCAGCACCTTAATTGCGTCCGCACAGATTAAAACGCCGGTAAAATGGGCCTATGCTGCTAAAAAGATTAATAAAACGGAGGCTGTGCTTCTAATAAAAGCTACCATCGATAAAGGTTGGCATATTTACTCTCAAAACATCAAACCCGGTGGCCCGGTGCCTACCAGTTTTACTTTCACAAAATCAACAGATTACACCCCTGTTGGAAAAACCAGTGAACCGAAGGGGATAAGCCACTTCGAGAAGGTGTTTGACATGGATGTTGTATACTTTGAAAACGAGGTTGTCTTTCAACAAAAAATCAAACTCAATAAAGCCGCAACCTCTGTTAAAGGGACCATTGAATTTATGGTGTGCAACGATCGGGAATGTTTACCTCCCGATGAAGTGAATTTCAATATTCCAATAAAATAGGGAAAGTGGCTTAAGCCGCTTTCCTTCATCCCATCTTAACCTAACCGTACTTTATTTACAATAAGGAGACCTGAAAATTGGCACCCTCTCAGGAATAATTACTAATTTCACGCCTTCAAACTAAAACTGATGTATAGAAAATTCATTATAATTACATTAGCTAGTATTTTCTTAAGCTTTTTTATGAACGAAGCCTCTGCGCTTACGTTACAAACCGACACCATTTCTTTGGATGATATCGAATTTACTGATATAACAGAAGATACAAGCGTCAATACCGATACAGTCCAAGCAGCTACTCCTACTAAAGGTTTGCCTGCCCAACCGGTAATTTCAACAGATACTGCGAATAGCGTTTCACTTTGGCAAATATTCATTAACGGCTTGCTTTTTGGTTTTGCCGCTATTTTAATGCCTTGTATATTCCCAATGCTTCCTTTAACCGTTAGCTTTTTTACGAAGAGAGCTGGGTCTAAGTCAAAAGCGATAGGACAAGCTATTCTATACGGCTTATCTATTATAGTTATTTATGTTGGCTTGGGAATGCTTGTCACCATTTTTTTTGGATCAGACGCCTTAAATGCACTTTCTACCAATGGTATTTTTAATTTCTTGTTTTTCTTATTGTTAGTGGTATTTGCTGCATCTTTTTTAGGTGCTTTCGAAATTACCCTTCCCAGCTCATTTGTTAACAAAGTAGACGCTAAATCGGATCAAGGAGGCCTTATTGGCATCTTCTTTATGGCTTTTAGCCTCGCTTTAGTTTCTTTCTCTTGCACGGGCCCGCTAATTGGAACCTTGTTAGTAGATGCAGCCTCCAAGGGCGAACGTTTAGGACCTGCCATTGGGATGTTTGGCTTTTCTTTGGCACTTGCTATTCCCTTTGCGCTGTTCGCTTTGTTTCCATCCTTGTTGAAATCCTTACCGAAATCCGGAGGTTGGTTGAATAGCGTAAAAGTGGTATTAGGATTCCTCGAATTAGCCTTTGCTCTTAAATTTTTATCGAATGTGGATTTGGCATACCATTGGAATTGGCTGGATAGAGAAGTATTTTTAGCTCTTTGGATCGTAATATTTGGTTTAATGGGGCTATACCTATTAGGAAAAATCAAATTTGCACACGACAGTGAGGTTCCACATTTATCGGTTCTGCGTACATTTTTTGCCATTGTGGTGCTATCCTTTGTCGTATATCTGATTCCGGGTATGTGGGGCGCCCCATTAAAGTCAGTCAGCGCATTCTTGCCGCCAAGTGCTACTCAAGATTTTGACTTAAGCACCGGTATATCGGCTTCGTCTCATACTACCACAAACTCCGGTCCTAAAAAATATGCAGAGATCTTTCATGAACGTGGAACTCCGAAAGGCTTTGATCCCTATTATGATTATGAACAAGCCTTGGAGGTTTCTAAACAAACAAACAAGCCTGTCTTAATTGATTTCACTGGTTGGAACTGCGTGAATTGTCGTAAAATGGAAGCAAATGTTTGGACGGATCCCCGCGTAAAAAACCTCTTAAATAACGAATTTATTATGGCAGAATTGTTTGTCGACGATAAGACTACGCTGCCGCAAAACGAACAATACATCTCGACTTACAGCAAAAAAAAGATCAATACCATCGGAAAAAAATGGAGCGATTTCCAGGCATCCAAATTCAACAGCAATTCGCAACCTTTATATGTTATTGTAGACAGCAATGGTAATGTATTGGTTCCTCCGCAAGGAGCGAATTATGATCCCCAAAATTACATCGACTTTCTTGAATCAGGTATTAAAGCCTATAAAGAAAGGCTATAGTGTCCGTAATAATCAAATCAGCTATACATTAATATGAGCACAATCAAAAATATTGCAGTATTTACTTCAGGTGGAGATTCGCCGGGCATGAACGCAGCTATACGTGCTGTTGTACGCACGAGTTTGCATTATAATCTAAATGTATTCGGTATTCAGCGGGGTTATGATGGTATGGTAAATGGAGATATCTTTCCGATGGATGCTAAATCTGTAGCCAATATCATTCAACGAGGCGGAACTATTTTAAAGACCGCACGTAGTAAAGAATTTCGAACCGTAGAAGGACGTCAACAGGCTTATGAACAAATCAGGAAATTCCAAATCGACGGATTAGTCGCTATTGGTGGAGATGGAACGTTCACGGGAGCAGCAAAATTTATTGAGGAACACGACATCCCGGTAATGGGGCTTCCAGGCACTATTGACAATGATTTAGCAGGAACCGATTTCACCATCGGTTATGATACGGCCATCAATACCGTTATCAGTGCAGTTGACAAAATCCGAGATACAGCGGAGTCGCACGATCGCCTATTTATTATTGAGGTAATGGGCCGTGATTCCGGACTTATTGCGCTTCGTAGTGGCATAGGAACAGGGGCAGAGGCCATTTTAATTCCGGAAAGCGCAACAAATTCAAAAGCTTTATTGGAAAAGTTGGCTCATGGCCGAAAAGATAAATCTTCGAAAATTGTATTAGTGGCCGAGGGTGACGAAGAAGGTGGCGCCTTCGCTATAGCCGAACTGGTGAAGAAACATTTTCCAAATTATGATACCAGAGTTTCCATTTTGGGTCACATACAACGTGGAGGTAGCCCAACTTGTATGGATCGAGTACTGGCAAGCCGTCTAGGCGTTGCTGCCGTGGAAGCGCTACTAGCTGGACGTAAAGGTGAAATGGCGGGCGTTATCAATGGTGACATTGCATTTACTCCATTCAATAAGGCCATCAAGCATATAGACTCCCTTACACCCAGCTTGCTTAAAATTGTGGATATCTTATCTTAATTTTATTTTCAAAACGATGTAAAAAGAGGCTAGGCTGGTTTTGGTCTAGCGCTCTTTCCAATTATAAACAAGTTTTATCGGGATTAATCCCAACAATTATCAAGACATCTACATTGTTTTATGGAGTGTGATTTCAGAATAAAAGTGTTTTTCACTGCCGCTACGCAATTGAATTTTACAAAAACGGCTTCGGAGCTTTTTATATCACAACCTGCTGTTAGTAAAA
Organism: Olivibacter sp. LS-1; assembly: GCF_008245145.1. GTDB lineage: Bacteria > Bacteroidota > Bacteroidia > Sphingobacteriales > Sphingobacteriaceae > Olivibacter > Olivibacter oleidegradans. The sequence goes on from NZ_CP041643.1 coordinate 557,102, forward strand.
ATATCCAGGAATTGGAACAACAAATCGGCCAATCTCTTTTCGAACGAAGTGGCAACAAGCTTAAACTAACTGCCGCAGGCTCCATTCTATACAAACATGCTCGTCTTATTATTGAGCAATATAATAAAGCTACGTACGAAATTGATAAGTTAAAGGGAGAAACATCGGGAAAATTAAAATTAGGTGCCAGCACCACTATTTCGCACTACATCATTCCCCTCATATTAGCGAATTTTCATCGCAATTACGACGGTATACATATTGAAGTGGCACACGGCAATACACAACAAGTGGAAGATTGGCTCGATAAAAAAAACATTGATCTCGGAATTATCGAGGGGTTAACACAAAATAAATCAATGAAATACACACCTCTCTTTAAAGACGAAATTGTTTTAGTTACACGTGCAGAAAATCCGCTTGCTTTGCATGATACATTCGCATTTAGGGATCTTTCACGGCTTGACTTTATTATGCGCGAGAATGGTTCAGGAACAAATGACGTGATCGCTAAACATTTAAAAGAAAAAGGTGTAGATCTACAGGACTTGCAGATAAACGTTAATTTAGCGAGTACCGAAAGTATTAAACAATTTCTTTTGCACAGTAATAGCTTTGCTTTTTTGTCTATTCATGCCATCACTCGCGAGTTGCATGAAAAACATTTAAAAATTATTGAAATAGAAGATTTCACCATAGAGCGCAATTTCTTTTTCATCCATCCCCATGGACCGCTATCCGGCCTTCCCGAATTGTTTATGCGTTTTGCAAAGCAACAAGAGCAGTTTTTTATTCATGCCACCTAATACAATGGATTATTTTATTCCTTCACTATTGTTTTTCAGTTTCTTCTTAAAAACCTTTTCAAATTTTTCCAATTTCGGTGCTATTACAAATTGACAGTATCCTTCGCTCCGATTCAAATTAAAATAATTTTGATGGTAATCCTCGGCTATATAGAAAGCACCGTATGGTTTCACCTCTGTGACGATAGGTTTGTTGTAGGCATGTTCTTCATCTAATCTTTTGATATAATACAATGCCTTTTCTTTCTGTTGCGGATTATGATAAAAGATGGCTGATCGATATTGCGTTCCCACATCATTTCCCTGTCTATTTAGTTGTGTTGGGTCATGGGCCACAAAAAATGCCTCGATCAACTCATCAAAGCTGATTACTTTTGGGTCGAAAATAATATTCACGGCCTCTGCATGGCCTGTATTACCCGTGCAAACTTCTTTGTAAGAGGGGTTCTTAACATACCCACCCGTATAACCGGAGACAACTGTATCAACGCCATTAAGCTGTTGAAACTGCGCCTCTACGCACCAAAAACACCCCGCGGCAAAAGTCGCCGTATCTAAAAGACCGGCATTTGCTGAAGGTGTAACTACCTTATTTTTCTCTTGCTTTTGTTGGGGTTCTCCCGCGCAAGAGAGAAACACGTTCAGCAACAAAGCACTTATAACCATTCCTATTGTTTTCATCCTATTATTTCTTTTTAATGGTTAATGAGAGCTCGAGTAAATAACCGAAGCGACCGCGAGGCTCATTGACACCTAAAAATGTAAATGCTTGTCAATAATAATTGCCCATTGTGTCTATTATTATTATTTACATCTCGGTTTCATCTTTCTATAACTTAATCCACTCTTAGTACCAGTTTACCAAATTGTTCCGAACGATCCATCTTCCTCACAGCCTCTTCGGCATGCGCTAAAGGAAAAATTGAGTCAATAACAGGCTTTACCTGATGCTTATTTACAAATGCCAACATATCATGAAAATCTTTAGGCGAACCCATCGTACTACCCAATATACTCAGTTGTTTCCAAAATATTTTTCTCGCATTGAGTTCAGGTAAATTGCCTGATACCGTAGCACCGTAGAAAACAATTCTACCACCTGGTTTCGCAAGCTCGATATAATTATTAAAGCCCTCTCCTATAGCGCTGTCTACTATAACATCAAAACCATCGTTAGGGTGTATTTTATTTGCCCAGTTTTTATCGGTATACAATGCGCCGGCCTTCGCTCCCAGGTCTAGCGCCTTCCTTATTTTTTCCCGCTTGCTTGATGTTACATATACTTCTGCACCCGCAAGTACGGCCCACTGCAAAGCAAAGCTTGCTACCCCGCCTCCAACACCCGCTAGGAGTAGTCGTTCCCCCCTCTTCAGATGCGCTCTACTGAATAAGGCTCGCCAGGCGGTTAACCCGGCCAAGGGTATCGCAGCCGCCTCCTCAAAAGTAAGGTGAGGTGGCATAATATGTAAATTTTGGAGCGGCACGCTTACGTATTCTGCAAAAGTACCGTCCTGTGGAAGTCCGAGAATATGAAATGTGGTCGACTGTGCGGCTTCGCTTTCGCCCCAATTTAATGAGGGATTGATAAGCACTTCCTTTCCGATCCACTCCTTTTCCGATTCGCTCCCCACCTCTGCTACGACTCCTGCACCATCGGAACCTAAAATAATAGGGAATTTCAAACCGGCGTACTGTCCCTTTTGTATCCAATAATCTCGCCTATTAAGTGCCGCAGCTTTAAGCTTTACGAGTACTTCATTCGCTTTTAGTTTAGGCTTACTTACATTCTTTATCGTTAAGGGTAAGTTAATTCCGTCCAGAACTATCGCTTTCATTTATTTGTGTTTTATGTTGGCGATGCCATTCATCGCTGTCAGGCAGATGTGACAACAACTTTGTGCAACCATAAATCCGGAGCACTGTGCCGATCTTTCACGATTAAAAAAAGCAGTGCTGCCTAGGCAAACACTGCTTCTTCGCATGTTTTTAAATCTTTGAAAATCCAAATGAGCCATTATTTTTTGGCATTGGCGTAACGCTCGCCAACTGATTTCCAGCAGATAACATTAAAAATTGCCTCTAAGTAAGCAGGGCGTTTGTTTTGATATTTCAAATAATAGGCATGTTCCCAAACATCAATACCTAAGATTGGTGTTCCCTTAACTTCTGCAACGTCCATCAATGGACTGTCCTGATTTGGTGTCGACGTTACCTGCAACTTTCCGGAGGCATCTACAACCAACCACGACCAGCCGGAACCGAAGCGCGTTGCTCCGGCATCCTGAAGTTTTTTCTTTAATTCGTCGAAAGAACCAAATGTTTCATCAATAGCGGTAGCCAACTCACCACTCGGAGTAGTTTGCGCATCAGGCGACAATATGGTCCAAAATAAGGAGTGATTATAGTGCCCTCCGCCGTTGTTTCGAACCGCAGCAGGATATTTTGAAATATTCTTTATGATTTCTTCAATAGAAAGCGATTCCGCATCAGTTCCGGCAATTGCTTTATTTAAATTATCAACATATGCCTGGTGATGTTTTCCATGGTGAATTTCCATGGTTTCTTTATCAATATGTGGTTCTAATGCATCGGATGCGTATGGTAACGCAGGAAGTGAAAAAGCCATAATTTTATGTTTTTTAATTTTCTGATTGTTGTACACAAATATAACGATATATGCTCCGAATTGTTCTTATGAATTAAGTTTTTATAAGGAGATGACAATAGATAGAGATGTGAACTTGGGAACATGTTAGTAGGGAACATGTTTTACTCGTCCGATTATCAATTGGGATTTTGAACAGCTATTCCCTTCTCCCTTGTTCACAGCTAACAATTTAGACTATCGTCTTTTCAACTGAAAAAATCGTTGCATTAATTCCCGACACGTCTCTTCCATAATACCACTTACTACCGTAGTTTTCGGATGGACAATATCTTTTGAAATCGTAGCGTATCCTCTCTTTTCATCCCGTGCGCCAAAAACGATTCGCTTAATCTGAGACCAATAGGATGCTCCCGCACACATAACGCAAGGTTCTATTGTAACATAGAGGGTGCAATCTTTTAAATATTTACCCCCAATGTAATTCGCAGCGGCTGTGAAGGCCTGCATTTCTGCATGAGCAGTTACATCATTCAGTGTTTCTGTTAAGTTATGCCCCCGCGCTATAATTTTACCATCATGTACAATGACGGCTCCAATAGGAACCTCGTCTGCATCAAAAGCTTTCTGGGCTTCGCGCAAAGCTTCCTTCATAAAGAATTCGTCCGATACGGAATCACTTGTATCTTCAAAATTTATATATTTCATTTATCTTCTCTTTCGACCGCAGGTTTTAAGCTAGACTGTCGGCCAGCCACTATCCGTTGATTAATTCACTACTAACAAATTCAAGATTCCGTGTTACAAGGCTATTACTAAAGCCTCACATCAGTTTGGCACCATTTGGTACCCTTGATGCAACAGTGGATAAAACAATATCTCCATTTTCGTCAGCAAATCCGGTAACTAAGCATTCAGATATAAAATTGGCGATCTGCTTTTTGGGAAAGTTTACAACACCAATAATTTGCCTGCCGGGCAATTCTTCTTTTGTATAATGTTTAGTGATTTGCGCGCTGCTTTTTCGAATGCCTATTTCGGACCCAAAATCAATGGTTAACTTATAAGCCGGCTTTCGAGCTTTCGGAAAGTCTTCCGCTGTTACAATCGTACCTACACGTAGTTCTACTTTTTCAAAATCATGCCAATTTATCTCTTCCATGAGATAAACATAGATAAACTTGCTTTTTTTCACAAGTTTTTTTAATTCTCGGCACTTATTCGTAGCGTAACGCCTCGATCGGGTCTAGTTTTGATGCCTTAGAAGCCGGATAAAAACCCGAGATCATACCGACGCCCACGCAGACAACAATCCCCATTATTATCCATTTCCATGGCACGACAAAACTCGTTCCTACAACCACCGCTACGATATTACCAATTAAAATACCGAGCAATATACCGCCTATCCCTCCAAGTAAACAGATTACTATCGCTTCCGTCAAAAATTGCATTCGTATCACTTTTGGCGTGGCGCCGATTGCCTTTCGAACTCCGATTTCCCGCGTACGCTCGGTTACGGAAACAAGCATAATATTCATTAAGCCAATGGAAGCACCTATTAATGTAATAATGCCGATCACAAAGGCCCCCACGGCGACATAGGTAAGACTACTAACCAGTATTTGGGCAACAGCATCGCTTTTGGTGATCTCAAAATTATTTTCCTGTGTAACTGCCAATCCACGAATATTTCTAAATAAAGCGGTTGCTTCCCCAATTGTTGGGTCTATCCCCTGCGCGTTGCTACTCATTACCGTAATAGTATAAGAAGGCATTTCCCCCTGCACTACAGCTCGCGCACGCAACAAGGGGATGATACAGGTCTTATCAGCCCCCATGCCGGCACTGGATCCTTTGTCTTCCAACACGCCTATAATTAAATATTTTGCATTACCGATAACCAGCATTTTGTTCAAGGGGTCTTGCCCCTCTTTAAACAAACGTTTTTTTATTTCACTCCCGATAATCACCACATTGGATCCGGTTTCCAACTCGCGCTGGGTAAAGTTTCGACCGCTTTCCAATTTATACCCCCCGGTTTGCAAATAATGATCATCACCTCCCAATATGGATATGTTTGGATTTGACTGTTCGCTCCCGTACTTCACAACCGCAAAATTGGAAGCATAGGCGCTAATGGAAACAATGGCACCATAATCGAATTTCTTTTGGAAGGCCAAGGCTTCACGATAGGATATTTTTTTGAAAACTTTAGGTCTTGTACCGCTGCCTCCGATTTGTACGTTGATTCCTCTATTCCTAATATTAAAGGAATTGGCTCCCATTGCTGAGAACGAATCTTTTAATGAGTTTTGAATAGCATCAATGGAGGTAAGAATGCCTACCAGGGCGGTGATACCGATTGCTATGATCAAGGCGGTCAAAAAAGTACGCAATTTATTGCTAGCAATGGACTCCAACGAAAGCCGGATATTTTCTCGATAGGGCATCTTTACTGACATAATCTCAAACGATTTGCTATTAAGACATGCAAATAAGGATTATGTTACAGCCGGAGACTCACTTACTAGTTCAAAAATGGTGATTTCAGGCAAAATGCCAACGCGACCAGGATAACCTAAAAAACCATACCCCACATTAACGTACAGTTGTTGGTTACCATCTGTATAAAGTCCCGCCCATTCTTTATAAACGTATTTTGCAGGGCTCCACTGATAACGATCTCCTCGAATACCAAATTGCATACCGTGTGTGTGGCCGGCAAACATGACATCGATATCCTTATTATTTAATACTTGAGCTCGCCAATGGGACGGATCGTGCGATAATAAAAGTTTTACAGGCAGGTCTTCCGTACCTTTTTTTGCTAAATCAATTCGTCCATACTTAGGGAATCTGCCGGTTCCCCAATTTTCCACTCCTAATATACCAATCTCTTCATTATCAACACGCAATTTTCTATGTTCATTCAAAAGTAAATCCCACCCCATAATCCTATGGATGTCCTTCACCTGCTGTAAGTTTTTACGTTTCTCGGGGCTATCCTCCTTCCCATAGAAATAATCTCCATAATCGTGGTTCCCCAATGTCGAATAAACGCCCAAAGGTGCCTTCACTTTACTAAATAAGTCCTGATAATTGCGCATTTCATCGGCCTTATTATTAACTAAATCGCCGGTAAAAAAAATGACATCCGGTTTTTCGGCAAGTAGCATATCAATGCCTCCCTGAACGGCCGTTTTATTATAAAAGCTTCCTGAATGGATATCCGATATTTGCCCAATCGTTAATCCGTGAAAGGCTTTAGGCAAATTCGGCAAATAAAGTTTCTGTCGTCTCACCCTATAATCATAGCCTCCCACAGCAATTCCCCAACTCAAGGTGGCAAAGGGCACAGCAGCAACAACAATACCAGCTCTAGTTAGGAATTGTGATCGACTAATACGATCAGCATTAGTTGAAACGGTTTCCGCAGAAAGCTTCGTCGCTTCCGATTCACCTTTTCTGCCAAATATCTTTCTTGTCATCCACACGCCGCCTCTCCTAAAATCATCTACAAGCAAGACTAGTACATAAAAAATCTTACTGGTAAAGGTCAAGAAAAAAGCAACCAATATAATGGATCGAACAATCAAAGGAAGGCTGAAGTATAAGCTCGCCAGAACACCAATGAACAAAGCGATACTATATCCCCACCAAACAGCTTTAAAAAAACGTGCTTTAGCCCATCGAATGGTGCTTTTTTGAAGTGCATAATAAATATAAAAATCAATTAAAAGCAGTATAAAGGCATTAATAACGATCAGTCTCATATTTAAATCCTTTCCGGCCCTATCGGGCACACCCATTCAAATCCTACTTATTCACAACTGTTTCTCCAAGCTGCATATTGGGTATGTTTGCCTGCTCGCCGAGTACCATTTGTTTTAATGCCTCTATCCATTTTGGATGGGTATTTAAGCTTGGCACCAATTCGACATGTTCTCCACCTAGCTTCTTAAATTCTTGCCCGTATTCTACGGTTATTTCATATAATGTTTCTATACAGTCGGCAACAAATGCCGGACTGAAAACCAGCAGTCTTTTTGCACCTTCATGGGCTAGTTTCTCCAGCGCATCGCTCGTATAGGGCTGAACCCACGGCTCCTTTCCTAATCTTGATTGAAAACAGACAGTGTACTTTTCAGGAGCTATATGAAGCTTTTCCGCAATCAACCGTGCTGTTGCATGACATTGCGCAACATAGCAAAATTTATTCGTTGAGCTTATCTGCGCACAGCAATTGGGGGCATCACAACCGTGATTACCGGAATTGTCAACGTTCTTCAATTGCCTAATCGGTAAGCCATGAAAGCTAAATAGTACATGATCGAAAGTTTCAGGTTTCTTTAATCTGCCATTGTCGGCAAAAGCTTCGATCATCAACTCGTTATCATAGAACTGATTGACAAATGATATTTCCGGAAAGGTTGGCCACGTACTCATTAGGCGCATTACCTTTTCAATCACAGACCCAGTGGTAGCGGATGCATACTGTGGAAACAAGGGGATGACGCGAATACTGTCAACCATAGCTAAACGAAGCTTTTCCAATGCCTGTTCGATAGAAGGGTTTTGGTAACGCATCGCGAGTTCAATCTGGTACTCGTCGCTCAGTTCCTCGCGCAATAAAGCTACCTGTTCTTCACTGATGTAAAGCAGTGGGGAACCTTTTTCCTTATCCCAAATCTCATTGTATAACTTAGCAGTCTTTGGACTCCTGAAAGGAACAATAATTCCCCGTACCAAGAGATTTCGCTGGATTACACCGATATCAATCACCCGACCATCCATCAAAAACTCATCTAGATATCGCCGAACGTCAGGTACCTTAGGACTATCAGGCGTTCCCAGATTAATCAACAACACGCCTTTTTTTGCTTTCATCTGTAAATTTTAGTGTTTTAAATCCCTCCCTACACAATCAAGAGCAGTCAGCACAACATTTACTGGTAAAGTAAAAGTCTGTCCTTGCAGACAAGTTAGACCTTTACGCCAAAACCTGTGCCATATTTTGCATCATTACTCCATCCCAAAATTACAAATTTGTATTCGCTTTGGTTTTAATCAAAAATGAATGTGAGCTTTATATGATAATGGGATACATGGAAAGATCGGACGATTAAAAACGCTCCAACTGTTCTTTCACTTTTTGCATTAACCACATAGGTGTTGATGTAGCCCCACAAACGCCAATAGTCTCATTTGGGCCAAACATAGAAGCATCCAGTTCTGCAGGATCAGAGATAAATATACTTTTTGGATTATTTCTTAGACAAACATCATAAAGGACCTTGCCATTAGACGATTTTCTGCCCGACACAAAAACAATTCTATTAAATTGTTTTGCAAACTTAGCCAGATCTTCATAACGATTGGATACTTGTCTGCAAATCGTATCATTTGCTTTCACTTCGTATCCCCGCTTTAACAGCTCATCTTTAATTTGATAAAATTTATCGGTACTTTTTGTCGTTTGGCTATATAAGGTAAACTTACCAGGCAACTCAAGCGCGTCAAGTTCTTCCAGATCTTGAAAAACGATTGCTTCATTATTTGTCTGACCTTGCAGGCCAATCACTTCTGCGTGTCCATGTTTGCCGAAGATGAGAATGCGCTCTTTATCGTCGTAAGATGTCTTAATCCTGTTCTGCAATTTTAGCACCACAGGACAAGATGCATCAATCAAGGTTATATTATTCTCCAGAGCTATTTTATAGGTCTCAGGAGATTCTCCGTGCGCTCTGATTAAAACCTTTTCATTCCGGAGCTTAGGTAGATCTTCATGGGAAATGATGCGCAGCCCCTTGGCTTTTAGGCGGGCTACTTCCTCATCATTATGAACAATATCCCCCAAACAATAGAGATATCCCTCCTCTTCCAAGATTTCCTCTGCCATGTCAATGGCATAAACCACTCCAAAGCAAAAGCCGGAATCCTTATCAATTGAAACGCGCAGTTGATAACTCATGATGATGCAAAGATAGCATTTTTTGGCTATAAGTTGTTTGTTAGTTGTTAGTTGTTAGTTGTTAGTTGTTAGTTGTTAGTTGTTAGTTGTTAGTAAAATTTACTTTTTACTTTTTACTTTTTACTTTTTACTTTTTACTTTTTACTTTCTAACTACTTCAATGCATTCAGTAATCTAAACATCTGCTGTCGCATATTATAAGCGGTACCTTCATAGTTGTTCACGAGCAAGCTAAACACAAGCTCGGTTCCATTAGATGCTTTTTGATATCCAGTGTACCCCAGTACACCGCCAATCGTACCGCTCTTCATCTTCATGCCATTATAAACAGGGATACTTTTATAATAGTCGCTAAACCAAGGTTCTCTTTTAATAGAGGTCAAAATTTTTGCCATGGCCATTGTTGTGACACGATTTTCGGGCGAGAGGCCACTACCATCAAATATTCTCATCGACCCTTTTTCCAATCCTAGTTTGTTAACCCAAAAGTCGCGCATTGTATCAGCCGCGTCGTCCGTGTCCAACACAGACCCTTTTTGTTGAGCGATCGTCTTTAGGAGTGCCTCACCATACAAATTGATACTTTTTTGATTGAACCAATAAACAAGATCTTTTAAGGTTGGAGATTGGTGGATAAACAATGTCCTACCTGCTGATGGCACTTCCTTTCCCGATAGCTTAAGCAATTTGCCACTAGTAGCAGGTTGTCGTACGCTTACACCTTGGCGTTCCAAATTCAACTGTAATCTTAGCGCTGCGTCGTAAGCGGCATCCGGAAGCGCGATCTGAATAGGCTTTTTTAAATCAATCCCGTAAGTACCCCGCAGATATATGAGCGACGAATAGGGTGCACTGTAGGGATAGACTTTATCTCCCGAACCGGGGCTACCCGTAGTAGATTCATTAACGATTTTTAAATACGATACATTAGGCACCGTCGACTGCAGGGTTGTGACAGCTCCTACCTGTCGGCCCGGGAGTATATGAACGTCCACTAAATTTTCTCGCCAATTTAACCCAGATATCCCCGCGCCATAATAACTTCCTAAATCCTGCCAAATCCATCGCGGACCAGCCTTTTGTCCTCCATATAACAAATCGTCACCGATAATACTACCGTTTATTTTCTTGATCCCTGCATTCACAATAGCATGAGTCCATTGTGTTAACAACAGGGATTCCTTTGTTTGCTCAAATCGGTCACTACCTAAAGAGGGGTCGCCACTTCCTTTAATAACTAGATCGCCGTTTAAGATACCATCTACAACCTGACCGGTATAGTACAATTCTGTTTGATACGTGTAATCTGCTCCCAACAGGTAAAACGCAGCAGCAGAAGTGATCGTCTTCAGGGTGGAGGCTGTAGCTAGCCCTGTATTTCCGTTCTTAGAAAAGATAACGGAACCGGTTTTAGCGTCTAATACGGTAAGTGATGCCGTTCCATACTTCAGGTTCGGATTACTTTCAAACTGTTGATAAGCGATATTTATTTTCTGTTCCAGGGATTGGGCATACGATTGAGTTGTCAATGAAAAAACGATCAAAATCAACCAAAATCGTATGCTTATAGCATTACTTAACACCATCTTTGCTTTAGTTATTTTCCGCTCAATAAGTCAATTCAACCATTACGGGGAGGTGATCGGAGGCATAAGGCTCTTTAATCACCTCGTGCCGTACCGACTGAAAGCGCTTTTTCGGTCTGAACATAATAAAATCAATTTCCCGATCGGGATTTACCTCAGGAATTGTAAAAGCAGCACTACCGCTAGTTTTACTCCTTGAAAAGTAGGTATCAAAATGATTAATTACGTCGGATTCCGGTTTTGCATTAAAATCGCCCCCTAAAATAACGGGTTGAGAATAGGTGCTCAATTTCTTAACGATGGCCTCTGCTTGCAACAGCCGGTTCTGCTCCTTTAGGTCTAGATGTGTGCTGGCAAACACAAGCGGTTTACCGGGCTTCGGCTCTACTGCTACAATGGCGAGTACGCGAGGTTCGCCATTACTTCCTTCAGCCATTGGTAATATTAAGCTATCCTTTTGTTGTATAGGCCACTTAGATAGTATGGCAACACCATAAGCACCCCCTTCGTAGTCGATGGCCTTTACAAAATGATGATGCATCCCTGTCAAGCTTCCCAATGCTGCCGCTTCGTTCAGGTTTTTACCCGATCGCCGGTTATTTACATCCACCTCCTGTAAAGCAACTAAATCCGGCTTATTTTGATTAATAACCGCTGCTATGGCCTCTAAATCGATAAGTCCCGGCTTTGACGGTGGGTTAGCATGATGAATATTATAGGTAATAATACGCAATGTATCCTTTTCATTGGCGGTTACAATTTCGGCTCCAAATATAAATTGAAGCAAACAGGTAATTGTAAAAAGGGTTCTCAAGAAGGCCTTGTTCATTGTTTTGTTTATTATGCTGACGCACCAAAAATAAAAAAGGAAGATGGCTTTCAAGCATCTTCCTTTTATTTTTATTTTCTATTGGCATTAAGCCAAGCCTTGCTTCACTAAATATTCGGCAATTTGGACGGCGTTGGTAGCAGCTCCTTTACGCAAGTTATCCGCCACAATCCACAAATTAAGTGTCTTTTCCTGGCTCTCATCCCTACGGATACGTCCAACAAACACTTCATCTTTTCCATGAGCGTCTTTTGGCATTGGATACTTCAAATTAGCCGGATCATCCACGACGATAACACCGGTTTGCTTTGCAAGTAGATCTCTTACCTCATTTAAATCAAAGTCATTCTCAAATTCAATATTGACAGATTCAGAATGCCCTCCCATCACCGGGATGCGCACCGTAGTAGCGGTCACGCGGATATTATCATCCCCCATTATCTTATTCGTCTCCTTAATCATTTTCATCTCCTCTTTTGTGTAACCGTTATCTTGGAATACATCGATCTGAGGAATCACATTAAGGTCAATTTGATAAGGATAAGCCTTTTCTCCATCTTTGCCTGCTCGTTCATCGTTGAGCTGCTGTACCGCTTTCACCCCTGTTCCTGTTACCGATTGATAGGTGGAAACGACAACACGTTTTATTTTATATTTCTCATGAAGAGGTTTCAATACGACAACCATCTGAATGGTTGAGCAGTTTGGATTTGCTATAATTTTATCATCTGATGCGAGTACATGCGCGTTCACTTCCGGAACGACCAGTTTTTTTGTAGGGTCCATACGCCATGCAGATGAGTTATCAATTACAGTAATTCCTGCCGCAGCAAATTGAGGTGCATACGCCGTCGACGTTCCTCCGCCGGCAGAAAATAAAGCGATTTGCGGCTTCAAGTCTATTGCCTCGTCGGGTGTAACCACCTTATACTTCTTTCCCTTGAATTCAATTTCCTTACCCTTACTTTTTTCAGAGGCTACCGGAATCAATTCTGTTACTGGGAAATTGCGCTCTGCTAAAACTTTTAACATCTCCGAACCGACAAGCCCGGTAGCGCCAACGACTGCAATTTTCATTGTTTTGTTTTAAATTTTTGTTTTAATAGTAAATTTTAATGAATCATTATTTTTTAACCTTCAAACATACGAATTTTAAAGTTAAAAAGAGGAATGTTTTTAGCGATCAGCTTCTTCAAAGTTCATTTTTTCGAAAACACCTTGTTCAGTTCGTTCATTCTTCTTGTCAAGCGATTGAACGTTTGCCCTCCTCAACCAAGCTTTTTATCTTAGCTCATCTGAAATAAACCAAACCACAACCTGGATAATGAATAAGATCTGTCTTATATTAGCTTCATCCTTATTGTCTTTACTAACCGCGACACTACACGCTCAGGTAGAGCCACTTGATATATTGATCAATGAGATACTTCCCGATCCAAAAGCCAGTGGTGTGGAGTTTGTTGAAGTGTATAACCGGTCGGAAAAAACCATCGATTTAAAAAGCTTACAGATCGCTCGCGTTATTGACAAGGATAGTCTAATCAACGTCCGACCTCTTGCGACCAAAGAGACACCCTTTTACCCTAAACAATATATGGTACTAAGTAAAGATGGTAATATCGTTAAAGATCATTATTATACCGAAAACCCAACAGCTTTCATTGATATAGCGGCAATGCCTCAATTACCCAATACAGGCGGATCAATCGCAATTATAAACGGCCAAACGATCATTGACCGACTCGACTATCATGAAGGCATGCACCATCCACTGGTAAAGAATCCGAAAGGAGTTTCTTTGGAAAGACAAAGTTTTGAGGAAGACACCAATAAACCGGGCAATTTCACTTCCGCAGCGGCTTCGGTGGGTTATGCTACACCGGGATACAGAAACTCACAGCAACGTACTGAGCAGCATGACGCTATCTGGCTTAGCTCAAAGACATTTTCACCTGACTATGACGGATTCGAAGATATATTGCAAATCAATTATCGATTTCAGCAAAGCGGTAATATGGTGAATGTCTACCTATATAATGAACAGGGAATGCTGGTAAAAACCTTATACCGGAACCATTTACTTGGTACAAGTGGCACACTATTTTGGGATGGTGTTAGCGATACAGGTCAGCGACTTCCCGTGGGTATTTACCTCGTTTATGTAGAAGTTTACAACTCCGTTGATGGTATAAAAAAATATCGCATGAGTTGCGTATTGGCAACCAAATTTTAGGCAAACAATAGTTAACATATCAAAAGAACGTTTTTTTTGTCACTTTCTTCCGCAGAAAGTAACCAAAGACTCATCGCTTGGAACTTTGCTACGATGGTGGTGCTTCAACCTGCAAGCCGCAAACTTCCTAGGCGATATTTCAGCTGAACGAAGAGCTTTTGCGGGCAGCCACTGGGCCCCGAGTGTCGGATAAACGGCCTTGAAGGATACCGACGCAACGAGCAGCAAAGCATTTGCTCCTCTGCTCATATGGCAGTATCCAAGCGGATTGAGGAAGTGAAACGGCTCCAATACGCGCCAGTGATGCTTTGCCATCAGGTGCAAAGTAGCCTACACCGCCTTGATTTATTCACTCTTGTTTATTTTTAAAGGTGTTCATGAACTCATCACTACGTTCTTCGGTTTGCTCAACTCGTATGTTTGAAAAGTTGAATAAAAAAACCGGTCTTTTTTAAAAAGCGATTTCCCTGCACACCTCACTACTCAGTTGCATATGAAAGGCAATTTATCTAAGTTTGTGGGCGATGGAAGAAAGCATTATCATTATCGGGTCTAACGGGCAAATCGGAACGGAATTAGCAACTGCTTTGCGATTAAAATATGGAGAAAAAAGTGTAGTAACATCAGATATAAGGCAACCTAATACCCCATCGCAGGGTCCTTTTGAAATTGTGAATGTTCTTGACAAAGAACTACTGCAATCTCTATTCGAAAAGTACAAACCAACACAAGTTTATCTTTTGGCTGCTGTGTTGTCTGCTGTTGGTGAACAAAATCCCAAATTGGCCTGGGATTTAAATATGACCGGTCTACTGAATGTATTGGATCTCTCCGTAACATACCGCGTTGACAAAGTGTTCTGGCCAAGTTCCATCGCTGTTTTTGGACCCCATTCACCTAAAGAGGAAACTCCTCAATATTGCATCATGGATCCAAGTACGGTATATGGCCTCAGCAAACAGGCCGGTGAACGTTGGTGCGAGTATTATTTCAATAAATATGGCCTAGACGTTCGTAGCATCCGATATCCAGGTTTAATAAGCTGGAAGGCTGCTCCGGGCGGAGGCACTACGGATTATGCTATTCACATTTTTCATGAAGCTTTGAGTAAAGGAACCTATGAGTGCTTCCTCTCTGCCGAAACTCGCTTACCAATGCTTTATATGGAGGATGCAATCCAAGGTACACTTCAATTAATGGATGCACCTGCTGAAAATTTAACAATCCGAAGTAGTTATAATTTGACAGGCCTGAGTTTCACGCCGGCGGAATTAGCTGAAGCAATTAAAGTACATGTTCCCGAATTTTCCATTTCCTACTCGAATAATGATCCACGCCAGGCAATTGCAGATGGCTGGCCTTCTTCCATCAATGATGAATATGCTCGAAAAGATTGGGGCTGGAACCCACAATTTAATCTCAAGGCAATGACAGAGGAGATGATAAAAAACCTAAAACAAAATTTAGAAACCACTTAATATACATTATATGGGAAGAGCATTTGAGTTTAGAAAAGAAAGAAAATTTAAACGCTGGGCCAAGATGGCGGTCCAATTTACACGCCTTGGAAAGGAAATCGCCATCGCTGTTAAAGAGAGCGGACCTCATCCGGAGTCCAACTCACGTCTTCGCACGGCTATACAGAACGCGAAGGCGGTCAACATGCCGAAAGATCGGATAGAAGCTGCGATCAAACGTGCATCTGAGAAAGACGCCAAAGGTTACGAAGAGCATGTTTATGAGGGCTATGGCCCACATGGAGTACCCATTTTAATCGAAACAGCCACTGACAATACCAATAGAACAGTGGCTAATATCAGAAGCTATTTCACTAAAGCAGGCGGTTCTTTAGGTAAAACGGGCTCACTTGACTTTATCTTTCAACGCAAGTCAATCTTTCGTTTTGCGGCGACAGAAGACCTGAATTTAGAAGAACTGGAATTGGAGTTAATCGATGGCGGCCTGGAGGAACTCTACGTCGAAGCAGACGAAGAAGGAAACGACATTGTGGTAGTACAAACGTCTTTCGAGGACTTCGGCAATATGCAAAAACTATTAGAAGAAAAGGGCATTGACGTAAAAAGTGCTAAATTAGAGCGCATTAACCTCTCTACAACTGAAGTTTCGGAAGAGGCTTCTGCAGAAGTGATGAAACTCATCGATAAGATTGAGGAAGACGACGACGTACAAGCGGTGTATCATAATATGGTTTAATTAGTAGTATCAAGATAAAAGACACCTGCCGGCAGGCAGGTAAGTAGCCAGAATGATACTTGGGTACTTGATACCCGATACTTGATACCTGATACTAGATACTTAATACTAAAAGAATGACTTTCGAAGATTTCTTTATAAAAAAAAGGATAGACCTTCGCCAATTAGAGAAGGTGGAACCTCAATTGTATAGAGAGTTCAAAAGTCATTTTGAGCTAATGGGCGAAAAGAGCTTCGACCATACAAAGAAATTCTGGTTTAACCGCTTACGGAAAAGCTATCATCTCAAAGAAGAGGTTGGCCTATCTCAGGCGCCCATTAGCACTTCTTCTTTGGACGAAAACAAGGCCATTGCTGCAGCAGAATCCCCGCAAGCCGCGAAACCTACCGGCTTTAAACCGCGGTTTAAAGCAACTCCACCTACCGGAGAAGCAAAACCCGCTCCGAACCCCGAAACGGATACGGATAGTGCAAGCAAAGCGCCCACCGGTTTCAAACCTAGATTTAAACCGGGACAGACCACGCGTTCCAAAGAAGACCATGCAGAAGATCAATCTGTAAAGGGTGAGGATACCCCTCCAACTGTAGCGCCAGCTACCGACCATGTCAATAAGCCGTCCGGTTTTAAACCCCGTTTTAAAGCTGGCGTAACAAATAAGGAAACGGCAATACCAAAAGAAGAACCTGCGCTGCCTAAGCAACTTGAAAAAATAGGCAAAACAGAGGAACCTTCTGAAACACAGAAGACCGGTGAACCAAAAGACCTATCCAAACCCATGGGCTTCAAACCCAGGTTCAAAGCTGGCCTTACCGATAAAACAGCAGCCGAACACCTGCGGAAAGAACCTGGCCACCCCTCAAACCAAGCAAGTAAGGTGGAGGGCGAGTCAAAAGATGCGAAAGATGTGTCCGACAAATCGACTGATAATGAATCGCCTACTATTTCGAAGCCAACGGGATTTAAGCCTAGATTCAAAGCCGGTATTACAAATAAAACGTCTACGGAAAAACCGCAACAAACATCCAATCCCGGTGCTGAGGGGGATAAAAAAAATATGGCTCCCGAAGCAAAAGCTGAGGTTCCTCATACAAATCCGAATACAGACACCGAGCACAACGCCGCGAGCACTGAAGCTAAACCTTTAGGCTTTAAGCCTCGGTTTAAACCGGGACTCAAAAAGGGCGATACAGGAAACGACAAATAATATCGTCACTCTTGTGCGCGAAGTACACGCAGCACGTTGCCGCCCCATATTTTTTTAATCATTTCATCGGTGTAACCACATGCAATAAGTGCTTCGGTTAGATGAGGGTATTCACCTACATCGGCCAATCCTGCCGGGGTAGCGTCCATGCCATCAAAGTCTGCACCGATACCCACGTGGTCAATACCAGCTACTTGTACCAAATAATTGATATGATCCACAACGAGCGATAGCGGTGGTGCCACTTGTTGCCGTACTTGAACAGGAAGCAGACGATATTTTTTATCTATACTTACCGGCAGGCTATCCGTCGAACTGATATGCTTTGCATATAGCAAACTTACATTCCGGCGAAAAGTTGGATCTAAAAAATCCGCATAAAAATTCACGCCGATAACCCCGCCATTTTTAGCAATAGCTTTGATCTGTTGATCCGTCAGGTTTCGGTAATGTGGGTTAATGGAATAAACATCGCTATGTGATACAAAAACCGGCTTATCCGTAATCTTCAGTACATCATAAAAAGTCTGTTCTCCTACATGCGACAAGTCAATTACCATGCCTAATTCGTTCATCCGCCTAACCACCTGCCTTCCAAAGTCTGTCAGCCCCCGACGCTTTCCTTTCCGCTCATCAGCTGCCGAAGAGGCCCACGCAGTACTATTATTCCATGTTAAGGTTAAATAGCGTACGCCCCTACGGTATAAGCTATCCAAATTGCTAAGCTGATTTTCAATCATATGTCCCCCTTCTACCCCGAGCATCGCTACTATTTTACCTTGTTGCACCCCTTTATAAATATCACCTACACTTTTAGCAAGGATTATTTGGTCTGTATTCCGTTCTATCAGTTCATTCAAAGCATCTATTTGCCTATTTGCATACTGAAAGGGCTTTAATTTTTTCCCGTCGCACCATACCGAGAAGAATTGTACATCAACCCCCCCTTTCTTCAACCTTGGAAAGTCCGTATGACCTTTGGTCAATCGCTTTGTTATATCTTTTCCCGTGATAATTGATTCCGAAAGAACATCATTATGCAAATCAATCACGATTGCGTTTTTATGAAGGTCGTCTGCTTGCTGCCTGGCGGACAAGGAGGCAGCTAACAGTAAATAGAAAAAAAACAGAAAAAATTTCATGAGCAATAGGGCAATATTTCGCAATATATTATTAAAAACCTTATATTTAAAGCTTTTTTAACGACAGATAATGCTAAGAATAGATACGCAAAAACCATATAGTTTAGTTTATTCGTTATGTCAACATGAATTTTTGGGTTATTTAATTGAGCCGCACATTGTACAATTAAATCCAAATGGCGAATTTTCACTTACCTATCAGCGAATTTTTAGCAATACCGCTCGCGAGTATGCACCCGCACTCGAAGACAACGACTTAAAAATCATTAAACTGCTCGACGAGCTAGAGCAATCGGAACTCATCAAAAAGATGCATAAAAAAGCGATTCGCCCACGCGAATTCTTCAGCAAAATCTTCGACAAAAAATTATTTGATTATATCCGTCCAAAAATAGATAAAAAACTGGCAGCCATCTTACAGCTTATCCGCGATAAACCACTTTACCTAATGAGCAAAGAGGGATGGCCCGTAGAAGAAAAACTGACGATTGCTCCCGAGCCTGCTTCCGTACTGTTTCATTTTCGCAGAAATGCGGAAGAAACACGTTATTTCCCGACCATAAAGTATCAGGGACTGCGCATTGATTTTATGTACAAAAATGCGCAGATCATCAGCAATGAACCTGCTTGGCTATTATTAGAAGGAACGCTATATTCTTTTGAACAAGATTTAGACGGAAAAAAACTATCGCCTTTCCTAAATAAGCGTTATATCAGCATCCCCAGAAATACCGAGTATAATTACTTCGATCGATTTGTACGGTCGTTGATCACTAAGCACCACGTCTACGCGGAAGGCTTTGATATCAAAACCTATCAACATGAGGCATCTCCCTTGCTTAAAATTGTTAATACCGCCAATGGCGACGCCTTTGCGCAATTGCAATTTAAATATGGCCCGTATACCTTTGATGCCGGTAGCGAACATAAGGTTACCGTTCGAATGGATTACAAAGAATCAGAAGATCTTTACACCTTCCATCGGGTAAAACGATCCTTAAAATGGGAGGAAGACCATTTACAAGAACTTTTGAACTTGGGGTTATCAAAACCGGATCCGCTTTTCAACAACCTGAATATAAAAAAACATCCGGAACATATCGACGGCGCCACTAACACCCACTTATTGATTAACTGGATTAACGTAAACCACGACTTTTTGATTAATAAGGGTTATCAAATCGAGCAAAAAACAGAAAACCACCGGAAATATTTACTTGGTAATACCAAGATTGATCTGGAAGTAAAAGAAGAAAATGATTGGTTCGATGTTCATGCCTTTGTTCGCTTTGGTCCATATGAAATTCCTTTTATTCAGTTGCGAGACCATATCCTGCATCAAAAGAGGGAGTTTATTTTACCTTCCGGAGAAATAGCGATTATTCCGGAAGCTTGGTTTGCTCAATTTAATAACCTGTTTTATTATTCCGCAAACAAAGGAAGCATTCAGCTTCAAAAACATCATATTGGCTTAATCAACGATCTAAGTGAAAGTAATATCCAAGGGCTTAGTATGGAGCGGAAGTTGCAGCGTCTTCAGGAATTTGAACAAATCGACGATATTGCACAACCACTCCATTTTAAAGGTTCATTGAGAAGTTATCAAAAAGCGGGATATAACTGGTTTCATTTTTTGAAAAACTATCATTTTGGGGGTTGCTTAGCCGATGATATGGGTTTAGGAAAAACGGTGCAAACTCTGGCATTGCTGCAAAAAGAACGAGAAGAGTTACAAGAGAAAGGCATCCAAGGCACCTCGCTGATCATCATGCCGACCTCACTCATTTACAATTGGCAGAGTGAAGCCGAGAAATTTGCACCTGCATTAAATATATTAATTCATACAGGTACCAATAGGCCGAAAGTAAACGACCATTTTGGAAAATTTGATGTCGTTATTACTACCTATGGCATCGCTCGTGTCGATGAAGAATTATTACAGGGATTTTATTTTCATTATATTATTTTGGATGAAAGCCAGAACATCAAAAATCCAAGTTCCAAGTCCTTTAAAGCAGTAAAAGAACTAAGAAGCAAATATCGATTAACGCTCAGTGGTACACCGGTTGAGAATTCGGTGGGCGATCTCTGGTCGCAAATGTCTTTTTTAAACCCAGGATTATTAGGCAGTCATGCTCATTTCCAGTCCGACTTTGTAATTCCGATTGAGAAGAAAAAGGATGAAGAAAAGGCGCGCAAGCTCCAAGCGATTATCAAACCCTTTGTGTTAAGGAGAACAAAAGATCAGGTAGCGCAAGAGCTTCCTCCCAAGTCTGAGCAGATCTTTTATTGCAAAATGAGCGATGAACAGGCCGAGTATTACGAAAAGATTAAATCGGAGTATCGCAACGTTCTGCTAGAGCAATCGCTCGACGAATTAATGGTTAAATCACAGATTCAAGTACTGCAAGGCTTAACAAAACTTCGCCAACTGGCAAATCATCCGCGCATGGTGGACGAGGACTATGAGGGAGAATCGGGCAAATTCGAGAACGTGGTGCACACGCTGGACAGCGTCTTATCAAGAGGACATAAAGTGCTTATATTTTCACAGTTTGTAAAACAACTGGAAATTTTCCGCCGGCATTTTGATAAGAAAAAAATCAGGTATGCTTACTTAGACGGCTCAACAAGAAACCGAGAAGATGTGGTTAATGACTTTAGAAATAACGAGGAAGTTAAGCTTTTCCTAATTTCCATTAAAGCGGGAGGTGTTGGATTAAATCTTATAGAAGCAGATTATGTATTTATTCTTGACCCTTGGTGGAATCCGGCTGTAGAACAACAAGCTATCGACCGGTCGCATCGTATAGGACAAACGAAAAACGTGTTCATTTATAAGTTTATCACAAAAGATAGTGTAGAAGAAAAAATTCTGGCTTTACAAGATCGCAAAAAGACGATAGCCAATCAACTAATAACAACCGAAGAGAGCTTTGTAAAATCGCTAACTGCAGATGATATTAAAGAGTTATTAAGTTAGTTGCATTCTCCCCCTATCGCAGACAGATACAACCACAACCAAGCGGGGTTTATAGCTTATGCCTCTAGACCTTTTACCTTACGCCTTGCACCAATGGTGCCATATAAGACCTTTCAGTCCTAGCTCAATAAACCACAATTTCATCTGTAAACAGAAATCCTTTCCTATTATTTTGGCCTACAATACGAATGTAACGCGCAAGTCGACCCTCCAGATCGAAACTGAACGTCTTAAATCGTAAAGACGGATCGGTCGTCGGCACATCGTTATCGATTTTTTCCATTTCACGGAAATGCCTACCATCATCAGAGGCTAATATTTTCACACTGCCCGGTATATAAACCCCTGGCCCTGCAAGCTGCATGAACCGCAACTTTATCTCATGTAGTTCTTCGCGTCGTTCAAAATCAAGTGTCACATCAAAATCACCTAAAAATCCCTGCCATTCACCGTCACCGTAGCTTAGACCACCGTATTGCCCATTTAATAAACTACTATCCAGCTTTGCCGGATACTTGTCATTCCATTGATTATTGTAAACGATTTTTTTACCAATTCCCTTATGGATATCAACTGTAAAATCCTCCACCTTACCAAAACGGACAGAATCTTTAAAAACAGCTGCCTTAATAGTCGTTGTGTTTACGAGCGACAAGGAGTCAATGTATAACGTAGAAGCCATTGTTGGTTCGCTTCCGTCTGTCGTATATCTTATCTCAGGACTATATTGCTCAGAAGAAATTGTTACCGTTGCCTTTTTCTTATTGATGTCATATTTACTCGCAATGGAAACATCATAAGAAGGTCGATAGTAGTTGACATGCAAGCGTTGCAAAAGCAAATAATGTTTTTGCAAACGCTTTTTAAAGTCTTGCCAAACCCGTTTATCAGCAGGTGTCCATCCAATTTCTGCCAACGCTATAGCTCTTGGAAAAACCATATATTCAACTTGCTCCTGCGTTGGCATGTATTCTGTCCAGACATTTGCCTGTACCCCTAAAATATGTTTTTGTTGATCGGCCGCAATTTCAGCCGGAATGGGATGATAAGAATACACCTTCTCTAAAGGTAAGAAACCGCCCATGGCCTCCGGCTGACCAATTGGATTACTTTGGTAAGAGTCGAAATATAGATAAGCGCCGGGCGTCATAATCACATCGTGCCCCGCGTTTGCCGCCTCAATCCCACCTTGCTCTCCCCGCCAGCTCATGACAGTCGCTTCCGGGGGCAAGCCCCCCTCCAATATTTCGTCCCATCCAATGAGTTTTCTCCCCTTGTCTTTCAAATACGCCTCAACCCGCTTGATCGCATAACTCTGCAGGCCTTCTTCATTTTGAAGATTATCGCTCTTTATCCGTTCTTGGCATTTGGGACAGTTTTTCCAAGCTTTCTTGTCTGCTTCATCTCCCCCAATATGGATATACGTAGAAGGAAATATATCCATCACTTCATCTAACACATTAGTAATAAAAGAAAAGGTCTCCTCATTGCCAATACAAAACTCCGCATTTCTATAAGCCTCACCTGAGCAGGAGAGCTGCGGAAAAGTTGCCAAAACCTCTTCACTATGCCCGGGCATCTCAATTTCGGGAATTACGGTAATGCCTTTTTCAGCTGCATAGCCTACAAAATCACGCGCTTCCTCTTGCGTGTAGTACCCACCGGAAGCATTAGGATCTCCCACTTCCAAGTATCTTCGTCCCGAATTCCACCAATCCTTCCAACGAGGATAATTTCTCCACGCCGCCTTTTGCGTCAGTTGAGGATATTTTTTTATTTCCAGACGCCATCCCGCCCCATCCGTTAAATGCCAATGAAAGGTGTTTAACTTATATAGGGCCATCAGATCAATCATTCGCTTCAAAAAAGAAATCGGGTAAAAATGCCGAGACACGTCAAGCATTAATCCCCGATAAACAAAAGCAGGTTCGTCTTGTATGGAAACAGCCGGTAGCAAGCGTTCGTTTGATTGCGTATAAGCAATTTGGGTGAGTGTCGCTAAAGCGTGTATTACCCCTTGACGATCATGGGCTATGATCGTTATCTTTCCTGTGTCTACCTCCAATTGATAAGCGCGTTGGGGCAGGCGATCCTCGGCTTCGGCTTTAAGCAAAAAAATACCGCTTTCGGGCATCTTTTTCCTGGATTTCAGCTTATGAGGCGTTTCAAAATGGATATAGGGATGGGTTCGGAGCAATTCAACTTCTTCTGTAAAATCTTGACTTACGTAGACCTCCGCTAATTCCGGGTATTGAAAGTATCCGGGCTTTTCTTGTAAAAATGTTGGTGCTGGTATAATAGAAAGGCTATCTTGAGCAAAGAGTATCGTTGGGCAAAGGCAAAGAAAAACCCATAGAGATAGCCCGGTAGAGAACTTCTTCTTTTCCATTTGTTTCTTATAAGATCTGACTTTGCAAACATAGGCAAATTAACGCTTATATACAATGTACCATTGTGTCGCAATGTGAACCTTTGTTGCATCCTTTTTCAATTCCTATAACTATTTTAAATGACTGTCGAATATAACACCTAAAAATAACAGGATTCGCTTTTAAAAAAGAACGTTTTTTTATTCAACTTTTCTTGATAAAAGTTGAGCAAAATCAAGGCGGTGTAGGCTACCTTGCACCTGATTGCAAAGCATCACTGGCGCGTATTGGAGCCGTTTCACTTCCTCAATCCGCTTGGATACTGCAATATGAACAGGCGTGCACATGCTTTGCTGCTCGTTGCTTCGGTATCCTCCAAGGCCGTTTATCCGACACTCGGGGCCCCTATGGCTGCCCGCAAAAGCTCTTCGTTCAGCTGAAATATCGCCTAGGAAGTTTGCGGCTTGCAGGTTGAGGCACTACCATCGTAGCAAAGTTCCAAGCGATGAGTCTTTGGTTACTTTCTGCGGAAGAAAGTGACAAAAAAAAACGTTCTTATAATCTAAACACCTTTATCAGTAGGTTAAAGGCGAAATCGACCGATGGAATTTCACTGAGGTAATCCCTGTTTAGGGAGGAAGCTGATAGTATATTGTAAAATTTGACCCTTACAGTGATATTAGCATTAATTAAAAGAAAATTTCAAGTAATTGATGTTCTTATTGTGAGCTAGGTATTTTTTCTCGTAATAAGTTTTGATCGTAAGCGTCTCGTTTACAAACTCGGAATGATATAAATCTTCTGTTTTACAGTGCACTTTTAATCCCAGCTCTTCTATTTTGGAGAATGTGTAGGCATGCAAACCATCGTTATCCGTTTTAAGATTGACATAGCCGCCTTCTTTTAATACCCAATGATAGCGTTTTAAGAACTTATCGGACGTCAACCGCTTTTTTTCACGGCTATTTTGAGGTTGTGGATCCGGAAACGTTATCCAGATTTCGTCTACTTCCCCTTTTTCAAAAAAATCCAGGAGCGTCTCAATTTGTATTCTTAAAAAGGCCACATTTGAAATGTTATCTTCCAATGCCGTTTTTGCCCCCCGCCATATGCGATTTCCCTTGTAGTCTATTCCAATAAAGTTCTTTTCTGGAAAAAGTCTTGCCAGGTTTACAGCATACTCCCCTTTGCCACAGGCAAGCTCCAAGACAATTGGGTTATTATTACCAAAATGTTTCTCAGCCCATTGCCCCTTCATCACCTTTCCTTCCTCTAACTGTAGGACATTATCAAACGTAGCGATCTCAGCAAACTTTCTTAATTTATCTTTTCCCATTGCGGCTGCAAACTTAGATAAAAAGTTTTATACGAAAAATAGTTGTGAGTTGCCGGTTGTGAGATGTACTTAAAACTATTCAAGCCATCGCCAATCGCCAGAGATACGCAAAGGTTCTTCCAGTTTGTTCTCGATCATGAGTGCCTTTACTTCCTCGTCGGAAAGGCGTTTAGTATCAATCACCGGTGCCTCCGCAATGCCATAAGCCAGCATCGCACCGAAACGAACTGTATTAATAAGCCCCGGTTTATCCACTAAGTTTATATGATCGCAATCCGCATGATAACAGTTTAATACATCCTTGCTAAGATACGTATCACCACCGCCGCCGGTAGGCACCCCTTGCAGCATAAACGGCTGATGATCACTATGCAAACCTGCTCTACCCTCAAAATTATTTTTGAATGTTGTATCAATGGCTTGCACTTGCTTTCCGATGGCCTCAAACAACGTTCTGCTACTTTCCAGACTGGATTGAAAACTCTTTGGGTTATTGGTCATGTCATAATTCAACATATAGCGAATGTGTTCGATACTTTTATCCCGTATCGCTTGCTCCACATAAGCTTTAGATCCAAGTAAGCCTTCCTCCTCACCCATGAAAAGCACAAATTCGATGGTTCGTCTTGGTTTTACGTTTAGTTTCTTCAAGGTACGGGCCATATCGATTACTGCAAACGCACCTATTCCATTATCAATGGCCCCCGTAGCCAGGTCCCAGCTATCCAAATGTCCGCCAACCACAACCTTTTCTTTGGGTAATTCCACCCCTTTAATACGCGCAATAACGTTACGTGCCGTGACATGGCCCGCATAATTAGTCATTACGATGGAAGCATTAACTCGCCCTTTGTTTTTCAACGAATCCTTTAGTGCCAAGCCCTCTTCCAAGCCTATACAAACAGCCGGAATAGGAATGAGCTTTCCAGTCACCGAGGCGGTTCCCGTAAGTAATACGCCTCCCGGAACTGTGTTATAAAGGATGATACCTTTTGCCCCGTATTTGATGGCAAGGGCTGTTTTCTCTGATCGATGTAAGTTTTTCGCAAGTGGGTTGGCGTCCGGCAAAACGCCCAAATAAGCTAGTACAATTTTCCCTTTTGCTTTATCCGGGTCAACTAGATAATCTCCCTCGAGGCCACTGCCCATATCAACGATTTCTGCATGCAAGCTCGCGTTCTTAGGAGCATGCGCAAGGGATACCGCTTTGATTTCTCTTTCCCCGACATTACCGGTTACTTTTAAAGAAAGCGCGCCCCTGCTCCAGCCTTCTGCTTTAAACGTTTGAAAGGATACCTCGTCGAAACCGTAAGACTTGAAGAGATCATATGCAAATTGCTCAGCCTTGGCACCGTTCTCCGAACCGGTTAGGCGATGCCCTATACGAAGGGTAGATGTTTCCAGATTATGATAAGCCTCCGAGTGCTGAAGTACTTCTTCATTGATCATTTGAAAAATCGGCTTCAAACTCTCATTAGATTGACAAAAGCCTTCAAAAACAAAAAAGAAAAGAACAAAAGATAGTAAATAGATACGCATGTGTCAAAAAATAATCAATAATACCAGTAAATTCACTCCATAAGTACATCCATTAAAGCACGCGGCAAAGCAGTCCCTTTAGATATTCGCCCTCCGGAAAGGACGCTCTGATAGGATGATCTTCCGGTTGGTTGAACTGATCAATAAACTGAATCTCTTTGCCGGCGTCCAAGGCAGCCCAAGCCAGTACCTGCTTAAAGGTGTCAATGTCCATCGCTCCCGAGCAGGAGAAGGTTGCCAGCAAACCACCACTGGATAATAACAGTAAGCCCAACCTATTCAATTCTTTATAAGCACGGGAAGCCTTTTCTAAACTGCTCCTGGAAGGGGCATACTTGGGCGGGTCTAAAATCACCAGGTCAAACTTTTCGCCCTGCTCTTTAAATGCCTTTAGCTGCTTGTTTACATCACTTTGAATGGCCTTGTGCCTCGACTTGTCGAAGGCATTCTCGTTAATATTTTGGATCAAGGTCTCGATAGCCAAAGCCGAGCTGTCCACACTAAACACTTGGGACGCACCCATTTTAAGTGCGTTTAAGCTAAATCCGCCTGAATAGCAAAAACAGTCTAGTATCTTTTTGCCAGGAGCATGTTGAGCTACAATCAATCGGTTGGTCCGTTGATCACAATAAAAGCCAGACTTTTGGCCTTCTGCAATGTTCACTTTATAATGTATTCCATTTTCAATAATGTCAACAAAGACAGGCGGGTGTTGGCCGAAAAGAACACCCCCTTGTGCCTCTAAACCGTCATGTGCCCTTGCCGCTCCATCTTCGCGTTGGTAAATTCCTTTTGGATTAAGCAGTTTCTGCAATTCATCCACGACGATCGATTTAACGCGTTCGATACCGCTAGTTAATATTTGTAAAGATATAAAGTCGCCAAAACGATCTGCTATCAATCCAGGTAGAAAATCAGCCTCGCTAAAAATCAACCGGGCTGTATTTGTCTGTTCATTAAAGATACCATTTCTCGCCTTTACAGCCTTTTGGATTCGCTCTCTCCACCAATTTTCATTTACTTCTTTTGCAGGATCCCATTCCAAAAGACGTATTGCCACGCGCGACTCGCCGTTGTAGTAGCCATAGGCAATAAATTCACGATCATCGTTATAAACGCTCACCAGATCACCATTTGCAGGCTTTCCAACTATCCTCGCGATGGCACCGGAGAAAATCCACGGATGTAATTGCCAAGCTGCTTTATCCTTACCCTTTTTTAATATGATTTCTGTCATTTACTCGCTTACACTATATTTTCCGTGATTTAAGAAATTAAGCCAAACATAGATAAAAAGGATGGTATTCTCGAAAATTGATGCGATAAAAAGCGGTAGGCGGTCAACTACTTCCCTACTTAACTCACTAAAAAAAATAAACAACGTGCAACATCTATAAACCTATTGCGTCTATTAGGCAAAGAACAATAAACAATTACATTGGAAGTCAGCTATAGCGACCCGCATGAAGATTTGATTGCCGACTGTAAGAAAGGTAATCGGCAAGCTCAGTTTAAGTTGTACAAGCTTTATTCAAAAGCTATGTATAATACGGCTTTGCGTATTGTAATCGATGCGGACGAAGCGGCCGACGTACTACAGGATGCATTTATTGACGCTTTCAAGCGATTGGACAGCTTTAGACAAGAAAGCACCTTCGGCTTATGGATGAAACAGATTGTTGTTAATAAATCGCTCTCCGCACTAAGAAAGAGAACCGTTGTTTTCGAATCCATCAGTGATATAGACGATGTAGCGGACGAAGAAATAGAAGAGAACAACTACAGTTTTCAAATAGAACAAGTAAAAGAAGCAATCAATCAACTGGCAGATGGCTATCGCGTGGTATTAAGCCTTTATTTACTGGAAGGTTACGACCACGAGGAGATAGCACATATACTTAAAATAAGCGAGAACACATCTCGTACGCAATTTTTAAGAGCAAAAAGAAAACTATTGGAGATACTCAAGAATTAAAATAAATAGTATCATCAAAAATGTGGGTTTGGAAAATTAATAGAAGCCGCTCTTTAGCCAAAAGAAGCTTCGTAAAAAATGTTAGGTATGGGAAATATTGAGAAATTCATTTCTGAAAACAGGAAAGCGTTTGATAATGAATTACCACCTGATCGGATTTGGGAGAACATAACAGCTGTTTTCGAGGGGGAAGATTTGCTAAAAAAGCGCGAGAGATCCTTACGTCTTAGAACCATTATATCGATGGCCGCCATGTTTGTATTAGTATGCAGTGCTGCATTTTTGCTTTACAAAGCACGCACATCGAATCGTCTGGATTATAGTCAAATCGACCCTATATTGGCGAAACAGCAAGTAGAATACGCATCCTTAATTAGTGAAAAAAGGGATGCTTTATCAAATATGGCTACGAAAAACCCGCAGCTATATCAAGAATTCACTCAAGTTATTGATAAGATGCAGCGGAACTATAAACAGCTTAAAACCGAACTAGATCAAAGTCCGAATAAAGAGCTTACTTTAGAAGCCATGATCAATAACCTTAAGATGCAAATTGAGGTTCTCAATCAGCAATTGGAAATTTTGAATTATATCCATCAACAAGAAAATAAATCTTCTCATGAACAGGTATAAGATTTCTGTGTATATCATTGCCTTGCTTGTATCAAGTCAGTTTAAACTGATGGCACAAAATAATGACGAGGAAAATAAGCTAGCTCGCCGCTTGGAAGCCACAGGCGAGAAGATCGAACGGATGACAACTGAACTAGTGAAAGGTCTGAAGGAAATCGATACAGAAGGAATTGTTCAGCAAGCGGAACGGATCGCTAGCTTTTCGGAAGAACAGGCTAATAAAATCGCAGGAAAAATAGAAGGTATCGACTGGGAACAGGAGGGATTACTAATCGACCAAGAAAATGCAACTCCCATAAATGGAGTGGAGCAAAGCAAAACGATACAAAAAGTTTATATCATCTCCAAAAACACCCCACTTAGCATTAATAACCGCTATGGAAAGGTTGAAGTAAAAACTTGGACAAAGAACGAAATTAAAGTCGACATAACGATTAGAGCCATAGACGCCTCCGGAAGTAGAGCCGAAGAAATTATCAACAGTGTATCCATATCGGAGACTAAATCACCGAACAATATTTCACTTAGCACGCAGATTAATAAAGGGAAATCCAGTTGGTGGAATAACATAATCAGCGGGAACAATAAAGGGGTACAGATTAACTACCTTATTTCTCTACCGAAGAACAATTCGCTCGCCATTAACAATAAATACGGAACAGTTGTGCTACCTGATTTAGCGGGCGATGTGGACTTAGACGTGTCCTACGGCAGCTTAAATGCCGGCAGATTGTCGGGTAATAATATTCGCGTCCATTCCAGTTACGGTTCAGCTAAAATTCTTTCCGTGAAAGATGCAATGATGGATTTCAAATACGGCAGCATGGATTTAGGTGAAGCCAATAATATACAATTAAATATCGGCTACTGCGGAGGTAGTCAAATTGGCACGCTCATCAGCTCAGGAAACGTTGACATTAAGTACTCGGGCGGTTTTAAGATCGGATTAGATAAAAGCATCCAAAAGCTCAATCTGGACGCAGCCTACTCTTCTAGCACCATCCGTATTGATCCGGCAGCCCATTTTTCCTATCAAGTAGACGTTAGTTATGGCGGATTTGACAAGGGTGATGCGGTTGTTACCAAAGAAGAACCCGATCCAAGTGAACGAGGCCCCAAACTCCATAAAACATATAATGGCTACTTTGGTAAAAATTCGTCCAACCAGGTACGCATTGATTCCAAATATGGGTCGATCACGTTTAAATAGAGGCTATAAGCTTTAAGCGATAGGCATTAAGCTTTCGAATTTTGACCATCTTCGGGGTTATTGATGCTTCGTTACCTTATTAAAGGGGTTCGCTTTAAAAAAAGACCGTTTATTTTAACTTCTTTCTTTCTTTTCATTAAGTTTTCGTTTTTTAAGGCATTCAAGCTTTCCCTAACGGGAAGGTCCGCGAAATAAAGAAGCAAAGAGCCGACCGTAGGGAGTCCATGAACACCTTTGAAAATAATGAAGTAGTGAATAAAATCGCCACTTCCTGCCTATCGCAGGCAGGCAGGAAGCGGCATTGTTTTAGACGTAGGGCTTTTACTTTTAACCGGACGTATTATTATCTTCAGCCCTAAGTATAGCCCTGCGCGTGGGTAAAATGGCCTTGGAGGATACCGAAGCAACGAGCAGCAAAGCATTTACACGTCTGTTCATATCGCAATACCAAGTGGATTGAGGAAGTGAAACGGCTCCAATACGCGCCAATGGTGCTTTGCCATCAGGTGCGAGGTAGCTTACAAAGCCTTGATGTTTGCCTCTCTTTGCATCAAGGTAAAGAGAGATCAAATTAATATAAACACCTTTAGCTATATGAAAGCGAAACCGACGCAACGAGAGTTCACCGAAGGTATCCTGACGCATCAATGAGCCCGTCGGGGTTTTGACTTTTTCCTTCCTGCCTACCGCAGGCAGGTTTAATTTTTACCCTCCCTACGGGAGGCAAGCTTTTTAATTTACCATGTAACCATTGGATAAAAACTGCGTCTTATAAAAAACGTTATCCATATGGACCTTAAACTACTTCCTACCGTTATTAGCCGTACCCCTCTTTTTTCATATGAAGATACTTTAGAAGACAAGTGGGACGAGCTGAAAGAAGCCATTAAAATTTCGTCAAAAGACCTTTATGAGCAGATTAAAGACACCAGAAAAGAAGATTATGATAAACTACCCGAGAAAGTAAGGTTTTCTTGCTGGAAGTATTTCAATCGGGCACGCTTCCGGGCCACACCTTTTGGTCCCTTTGGTTCCATCACGATGGTCCCCTTGGAAAGAGAGGGATCCGAAGTTATCGTTGAGAAAGATCCTACGTTACATACGTTTACGAATTGGATTCATAAAGATACCTTACTATCCGATCTACCCAATCTTTATAAGAACGCCAAATTTTTTCAGGCCAACACGTCCGTTTACCCCTGCGGCGATCAATTACGTTACATCAGCACCTTGGAAGACGGCACCTTTGAAATTGCATCGATTGATAAACAAGCAATTATCGAAGATGTACTGCAGCGATGTAAAACCACTATTGCCAAAGAAAAAATTGTAAAGCATCTCATCAGTAAGTATGAACTAGAATTAGCAGTTGTAGACGATTTTCTGATTCAGCTCATCGAATTGCAGCTGCTATTGACTGATCTACATCCCAATATCATCGGTACGGATTACTTTAAGCGAGTTGGACTGGACGGGCAAGAATTTAAAGAAAATCCCTATATAATTGCTACCCGATCATTACTTAAAGGTAGTCTTAGCACACAACAGTTTAAAGTAATACCGGAGGCAATCAATTTTATAAAAGACTATTTACCCCAACCCGTCCATAAGCCATTGGAAGATTTTAAGCGCGCTTTCCAACTTAAATTCGAATATCGGGAAGTTCCGCTCTTGGAAGCCTTGGACCCGGAACTAGGTGTGGGATACAATGAATTGGAATCATCGCCTCACACAGACGAATTAATAGAGCTTTTAAAAGGCAGTCGGATACAAGAAAACGAACAAATACCTTACACCCCTTTCCATCAGTTTTTATTAAATGGGATCTTGAAAGGGGAAGATATTCAGCTGGAAGAACTAGCGAAGCACAATCTTCCGAAATATGCCACTAAATTACCCAATACATTTAGCCTAATTATACAGGAGATAGACGGCCAAATTTTAATCCAACAGGCTGGCGGAGCTACCGCAAATTCACTTATAGGCCGATTTACCTTGGAAAATCCCAGTTTGACTCGGTACAGTAAAGAGCTCGTGCGCATAGAGGAAGAGGCTAATCCCGAAATCATATTTTTTGACATTGCTTATCAATCCGAGCGGAAGGTCGATAGCGTTAATAGACGGGATAACCTGTATCATTATGAGCTACCTCTGCTCACGTGGACCGAGAACGAACACCAATTACGACTAGACGATGTTTATATTAGTGTAAAAGGCAATGAAATTGTCCTGCGCGCGAAAAGCCTAGCTAAACGTATCGTTCCACGTTTAGCTAGCGCCTATAATTATACACGATCTGATTTATCGATATTTCGTCTTCTATGCGACATACAACATCAGCACCTGCTTACCAGTCTAACAATTAATTTAAATAAGATTTTTCCTCAACTTAACTATTATCCTCGGGTTAACTACAAAAACCTTGTGTTTTCTCCTCGGATGTGGAAAATAGACGGAGAGACTTTTTTAAATGAGTCTATACCGATCAGGGCGCTAAAGAAATACCTAAAAAAAGCGGGAATACCTTCAACCTTCAAATGTTTAAATAGCGATCAATACCTGCTATTCAATACAGATTCAGATGAAGATCTCGAATTCTTACTACAATATATAAAAAGCGGAAAGGAACTGTATATCACGGAAACCGCGTTACCAAAAAAATCGGCAATCAAAAGTAAGCAAAAACGACCTTTTTTATCTGAGTTGAACATTCACTTGCACAATACAGCAAACCGATATAAAACTTTTTCGACAGGCCTTACGAAGATCAATGCTGATCAACGAATTTCAATGATCGGACAAGACTGGTTATACGTTGAAATCTATATACATCCGTTGCATTCAAATGTGCTGTTAACCGAAAACATTTCTCCTTACTTAGAAAAAGTTAAACCTAACATATCGAAATGGTTTTTTATTCGTTATTCGGCTCCTTCCCCTCATATACGATTACGTCTCAAGCTAACAGACCCCACATCCTTTCATGAAGCAATCTTTCAATTGACCAAACACCTATCTCGAGAAATCGAAAGTGGCATCATCTCTGATTTACAAATAAAAAATTATCATAGAGAAATTGAACGGTACGGTGTTTCCACAATCGATCAAGCTGAACATTGCTTTTGGAAGGATAGTGAATACACGTTCATGTTAATCAAAAACAATATTGATCAGCATACTTCTTATAGACTAGTATTGCGTCTATTGGGTGATCTTCTTAACCAATTAGATGTTGATCCTAAGAAAATAAGCGCTTTTATTAAAAATGGCGGTGATGCTTTTGCCGAAGAATTTAAGGTAGAGATGAAAGGATTTAAAGCCATCAATGAATTATTTAGCCATCTCAAAAGAGAAAAAGTGAGTATATCCCTGCCAAAAAAAATTGAAAGGGCTTATCAAGCCTTATTAAAACAAGTTTCCCTTCTACTGAAACAAACAAATGTAAACGAATCCTTACAGCTAATACGGGATTTAGTCCATATGCACGTTAACCGACTATTTACCACCGATCAACGCGTCCACGAACTGATTATTTACCAATTTTATCTGAAAGAGCTGCTGGCGCAACAAAACCGTTTAAAACAGCAAGCTTGATTTGAACTTTTGTTTCAAAATGATTTTTGCCATCACTGCGATAAGTAAAGGTGGCCTGGTCCCCATAGGTATGTTCGAGTCTTTTGGCTATATTCTCCAGACCTTTACTTAAGCCACTTGTATTATGTATGGCGTTAATTAAATTCTTGGTTTCAATTAACAGACTTTCTTGGTCAGTATATATCTTCAAAATTGCAGGATGATTGGCTAAGGATAGATTCCCATGCTTGAAAATGTTTTCTGTTAGCGTAATTAGAACTAAAGGGATCATCCATATGTTGCGAACTCGTTCATCGACTTCTATGTTAAAATATATTTGGTGATTTTGGCGAAGTCGATGTAGGTGGATGAGATTATGTACCTGCTCAATTTCTTCTTCAATGGCAATATATCCCTTGTCCTCACTACTTTCTACTGCATAACGCATCATGGCTGATAAAGTTAAAATAGCATCTGCAGCCACCGGAGCCGATTTACGTGTTTTATTGTAGATAAAATTGAGGGTATTGAAAAGAAAGTGAGGGTTAATCTGAGCCCTTAAATACGCATTTTGTGCATTAGCCAGTTCCTTCTCCATTTTCTGCTGCTCTATAATTTGATTTAATCGCTGTCGTTCGAGAGAGGTTGTCCGTTCTCTCTCTCTTAATAAGTTAATCAAAAAATAATACCCTGTAGAAAAGCCTATAAAATAAAGCGACCGCCACGAAACCTTTATAAACAATGCCCAGGCCATTGTTACTTTCCGAACGCCAAATATTCCAGGAAGTGTAGCTGCAGCGTTTTCAATGATAAAAAAAACGAAGAAATAAACAACAATTTCAATTGCAATTCCAACAGGCAAAGCCAATACAGCAAATTTTGTTCTTAAAACTCGGGGAAGCACAAAATGAGCATGAAAATAGAATAATAAAATATGCTGCACATAATGGATCGTATAGGATCCAATTTTAGCAAATCTACCAGACACCAATCCAAGAATGATGGTTTCGTAAAGGATAAAAATTGACCAAGTTATAATATGAACCTTGTACTTGGTAAAAAAATTCGGGATACGTTTATCCATAATTTTTCATTTGGTGTAAGCTAAACGGGCTTTCGTGTAAAAATTTTGGACATCACAACTATAACTCTCAATTTTAAAAGAAAAGCCATGAAAAAGATCGAAGTTACAAAAAAAACAATCTTTTTATTTAAAAAGACACAGAGAAGTACCCAAGCAAAAAAAGAAACTTTTACAGATGAGTTTTTTACTTGGACGGTATAGTCAAAATCTATTTAATAGTTTTAGTTGGTTGGTTTAAAGGCTGGCTTAGTTATTACGGCCAGTCTTTATTGTATTTTTCAACAAGTAGTCATAAAAGGCATCCTTATAAAAAGTGCCAATTGGGATAAGCATGTTCTTTGGCAGCTTCACCAAGCTTCCTTCTACTTTTTCTATGTAATTTTTTGAAATAATAAATGAGCGATGTATTTGAATAAAATCATCGGTTTCATCAAAACGCTCCTTTATCTCCTTTAAGGTGAGATAAGTCATTATCTCCTCTGTGGTCGTATAGATTTTAATATAGTTCTTAACACTTTCAATCGCAATAACCTCATCAAATTTTATGCGAACAAAGCGATTACGTTCTTCCGTAGTTTTAACATAAAACTCCTTTGAATTGTCCTCTGTTCGAACTCGAGGGTTATCGTTGAGTAATTTATTGATAGCTAAGGCAAATTTTGCAAAGGTAAATGGTTTCAACAAATAAGCATCTGCTTCCACTTCGAAGGCTTCAAATGCGTATTTAGTATGCGCTGTAGTGAAAATAAGCTTATTTGTCTTACTTCGGATCGCTCTTGATAACTCGAGTCCTGAAATGCGAGGCATATCAATATCCATAAAAACGAAATCCACGGGATCTCCTTGGGCCATATTAGCCATTGCCTTTACCGGGTCTATATAGCTTTGCAAGACAACTAATT
Source organism: Olivibacter sp. LS-1 (assembly GCF_008245145.1). GTDB lineage: Bacteria > Bacteroidota > Bacteroidia > Sphingobacteriales > Sphingobacteriaceae > Olivibacter > Olivibacter oleidegradans. The sequence goes on from NZ_CP041643.1 coordinate 593,300, forward strand.
CAGGAATTTGCTGAATATAATCATTAATAATTTCTACCGAATCAGGTTCATCGTCAATGACAATACATTTATAAAGCATATTTTGCTATGGTTTCTCCAAACTTATGGAAAAGCTTCTTTAAATACAACTGTAGAGAATTATTAGCGCATAAAAAAGTCCCATCAACCAACCTAAGCCAATTGATGGGACTAATAAATCCTGTTTTGTTTTACGGATTCTGTTCTCCGATATTCGGATTTGCTTCCATCTCAGATCTAGGGATTAAAAACTGCCATCTTACATCTCCAGCTGGAATCTCCATAACACCGGCAACTGATGCCGAGACAAAGTTTGGCACAACGGTTCTATTTAAAGGCAAATTCAACCGTTTTAGATCAAGCCATCTAAAACCTTCGCCCCATAACTCTATTCGTCGGTTAAACAAAACCTCTTCAATCAGAGCAGCTCCGGAATTTGTTGATTTTATAGCATTAGCGTCACGAACTGAAGTCAACTGAAATAAGGTATTTTGAGCTTCGCCTTCTTGACCATTTCTCGCATAAGCTTCAGCGAGAATTAGGTACATTTCGGCACTTCTCAATAAAGGCACATCGCCTAGTGAAGGGCCACCGACAACTTTAACTGCAAATTTCCGACTCATGTAAGGCTGCCTGGCAAAGGCAGTTGATGGCAAAGGAAAATTATCGGCAGTAGGTGTTGGCTCCCACAGCTTTTTACGAACATCCGTCGCTGCTATTTGACTATAAAGAGCTGAATTTATTCGTTTAGGATTTGCGCGCATAAAAGAAGTATTGGCATTGTAGGCAATTTGGCCAAAGAACGACCCGAAGGTGTCTCCTTGATCTTCAGTAGGCATGGATGCCCACATTACTTCGCTCAAATTGGGTGCATTATTGAATCCCGAAAGATAAGCCGCCTCTGACATTAATGGAAATTCACCAGCATCAATCACTTCTTTTGCATACTTTATAGCGTTAGGATAGTCTTGCATCGTAAGTGCCACTCTGGCTCTTAACGCTTTAGCAACTAGCGCATTGGCATGTGATTTATTTGTGCGCGTTGTCACGTTCAGGGCAATAACATCTTCCAAGTCTTTTACAATGGCTGCGTAAACCTCCTCAACAGTAGCACGAGGCATATCGTTGTCTTTAGTTGATAGGGGTAGTGGTACACCAGCTTGCGAATTTGGCTTCGCATTCGCATCATATCGTTTTCCAAAAAACTGCACTAAATATGAGTAGGCATATGCTCTTAATGTAATAGCTTCTGATTTAACTCTCGCCTTTTCACTTTCTGTTCCGACAGCCGCATCTACATTGTCAATAATATAATTTGCGTTACCTATGATTCGATAGAATGTTCTATATACATACTGAGGCACGATATTATTATCAACCCGATGTGCATTCCAAGATGCTTCCGAAGAGAACCAATTGTTATTAGAAATCCCTAAATCCTCGCCCATAAAGTCGATATTCAATAGAATGCCGCCTACTCCGGGTTTATTTTGCTGGTTTGAGGTTACTTCCTCTGTTCTCTCAAACATCAACCGATAAATGCCGTTTAGCAATTTGCTTGCGTTTTCGACCGTATTGAAGACAGACTCGCCATCAACCTTATCGGTCGGTTTAGTATCAAGGTAATCTTTACTACAACTACTAATGATGAATACGAACAATAATGACAATATTAAGTATTTTTTCATGTCTTTCTTTTTAATAATTATAACGAAACGTTTACTCCAACACTAAATATTCTACTAGGCAAATATGTCGTGTTATTTGAACCATCAAACGATTCGGTAGGATTCATCCCTTTTCTTTTCGAAATAAGACCTAAGTTTTCTCCAGTAACAAAAACTCGTAGTGCCGAGACGTCGAACTTCTTTGTCAATTCAGATGGCAACGTGTAGGATAAGTTCACGTTTCTAAAACTAATGTAAGATGCATCAATTAACCAACGATTTGAAGCGGCATTAAACTGCGTCGTACTGTTGATGTCTATACGGGGAATATCTGTTATCTGACCGGGTGTTGTCCATGAATTCTTGATATCTTCATGTAAAGCCGCGCCATAAGTTATTCCCATTAGGCCAGCATAGTTGCTATCGTAGAACTTACCACCTATCTGATAGTTAATCAGGAACGATAAAGCAAAGCTTTTATACCTAAAGGTATTGTTGATGGAACCAATTAGATCCGGAATAGCACTACCCGAATAGTCAAACTTAGCATTGTTATAATTTGTTGTATATTCAACACCATTAACCGTTCTTAAATTCGTAGTTGTCCCTTCAGCAGGCACATACAACGCCGCTCCATCTGCAGGATCTACGCCCGCATACTGTCTTAACCAGAAATTGTTCAAATCTCTTCCGACCTCTCTTCTTTTATTACCGCTGGTAACCACGGGAGTTTCTGCCGGCATTTTGGTAATTTTATTCTTGATAGTCGACCAGTTGGTAACCATATTCCAAGTAAAATTCTTCGAGCGTATAATATCACCTCCCAATTGCAAATCGATACCAGTATTATACATAGATCCTATATTTCTATACACGCTCCTTATTGGATTGGATAACGCCAAGGGTACAGAAAAGATTAGATTGCTTGAACCTCTTCTATAAAATTCCAATTCACCAAAAATCCGACTATTAAAGAACGAAAAAGAAACACCGGTATTCAAGGTGTTAGAGGATTCCCATTTTAACGCCGGATTACCTTGGGTTGCAAGTATAACTCCTGGCTGTCCACCATTGTTCCATCCTAACTCATATAACGATTGGTAATTATAATAAGTAGGATCACCGTCAGCATTTAAGGTTGCGTCGTTTCCGACTTGACCATAGGACACTTTCAGCCTTAAATCATCGATCCAAGACTCATTACTCATAAATGCCTCTTTGGATATAGACCACGAACCTCCCAATGAGAAAAACGTACCCCACCGAGAATCTTTCGCGAATCGCGAAGATCCATCCCTTCTTAAGGAAGCATCAAAAAAGTATCTTGAGTCATAGTTATAGGCCACCTTCGACAAGTAGGATTCAATTCTATAGGTGTCCCTATATCCACCTGCGCCATAGGGTGTCACAAAATTTGGAAATTCGGAGTTCCCTTCAATAGTAATCCCGGTTTTGGTTGCGGTTAAGGAACGATAATCATAATCATAATTTTCGTGACCTGCCAAAGCATTTATACTATGTTTGCCAACCACCTTATCATAAGAAACAATTTGGTTAAACGTGTAGGATCTGGTTGTAGATGATAACTTATAGGAGTATCCATTGTAAGAAGCGCCGTCCCCAACCAAATTATTCCAGAAGGTCGTATTATGATTCTCTCTGATATCGACACTAATTGAAGGTCTAAACGTAAAGTCTTTTAAAAATTTAATTTCTACATAACCTCTACCACTTATCAAATTCCTTCTATTTAGTTTTTCGTTCAACTGGGTTTCATAAATCACGTGGCGTCCAGGATATGCTCCTTGAGGCCTATTAATTGATCCCGGATGGAAACCGTAGTCATACCACTGCTCCCCTGTTAACTCGTTCATGATTGGGTTCCCTTCCCCATCGAATGCTCGTACAGGATAAATTGGGCCTATAAATCTAGAAAACATGAAGGCGTTTATATAACTGTTTGCATTGTCGGTTGACGCATCACTCGCTAAGTTACCGTCTGAGGTGGACCCAGCTAAATTAAAACCGGTCTTCAACCACGACTTAATAGTCGAATTGGCACTAAGACGCACATTAAATCTTCTGTAGTCTGATTGAAGGATATACCCTTTATCATTTAGGTATCCAAGAGAAACATAGTAATCAGATTTCTCCGATTTACCCGTTACGCTCATATTGGCGTCTGTTCTTTTCCCTGTTCTTTCAAGCGGTTTATACCAATCGAAATCGTTATAAAGTAGAGAAGCATTTGGATTAAGCTTTCCATCCGTCCCAACTATTTGATCATTAGGCACGTTAAACGGATTGTAAATGAGTTGCGATTGAATAGTATTACTCGCTTGGAGAGCTGCTTCTTCCGGAGTCTTCCCGGTACCGGAAGTTGGATACACCAGGCTGTTTCTTAAAGCTTGCCACATTAACGGATAGTATTCGTAGGCATCAACCCTATCATATTCGGGTGTTCCTCGGGAAGAGAAACCTTGGTTTAGGTTCACATTAAGCTGAGTTCCCTGAACTGTCCCTTTTTTCGTTGTGATAATAATGACTCCATTACCTCCTCTCGAACCGTAAAGAGCCGTTGCAGATGCATCTTTCAGCAAGGATATATTCTCGATATCATTAGGGTTAATATCACCAATATCGCCATCGAAAACCGCACCGTCTACCACGTATAACGGAGCGTTAGAAGCAGATATTGAACCAAAACCTCTAATTCGAATATTTGATCCAGTACCTGGTTGCCCATTGCCTGAGTTGACATTGACACCTGGTGCCATACCTGCAATAGCATTCGTTATGTTAGTAACGGTACGCTTACTTATATCAGCCGAATTCATGGTGGCAACTGAACCGGTAATGGCTTCTTTCTTTGCTGTACCGTAAGCTACGACGACGACCTCATCTAACGAGTTATCCTGACCGGACAAGGTAACATTGATGATAGAGCGTTGCCCAACTTCCAGATTTTGGCTAGCATAACCAATGTAGCTAAAAATAAGCTTAGCGTCTGTCGGAGGCACCGTTATAGCATAGTTTCCGTCCGAATCTGTTTGCGTACCAGTTGTAGTCCCCGCCACAATAACGGATACACCAGGAAGCGGTTCTCCAACTTCATTAGTTACTTTACCTCTAATTCTCCTATCCTGTGCATACGCTGCGCCTATTAGCAGTATACATAACAGAAAGAAACTTAGTAGTTTTTGTTTCATGTGTTTGCTTTTTGGTTAAAAATTAAATTGATTAAAAATATAAAATGATAGTACTTAAATCCATATAGAAATCAGTAAATATTTTATTCATCAGATTTGATGATTAAAGCAAATCCATTCACTCGCCAACATATACAAGACTGCGGAAGAACAGATTAGGCACTATTTAGTATAATAGAACCCTTTACCGGCAAAATGAGAGAGAAATATGGCTATAGGATTAGGTCAATCATGATGAACATTCCGTTCTTCATACTAAAATCCTAAAAAGGTTAATGTAAATCTATCTCAATACGCTAAACATTAGGGCTGTTATTAAACTAATTTAACAATTTATTAGCAAAACTAAGCTTTTGAAAATATTTTACAAGTTTTTTTAGAATTTACTTCTTTCAGAGTATCGATTATTTCTGATACATGCCTAATCGCAGAAGCGTTAAGCTAGAGGTAATACATATGTCATGTATTCCAAAGGTAGGTAAGTAATAATTTAAATATAGGGCGACTGCAATGACAGAGATGCCCCTGCAGTCGCTTCCTAAATTTAGTATCCTTCGTTCTGTTGTCCTTGTAAACTCGGATTATTATCTATCTCTCTTTGAGGGATTGGCAGAATAGTTTTTGGTGCTCCAAACGCTGCCGAGGCCTGCCCGCCTCTTAGATTCTGTCGGTTTCTTAGCATATCCATCCTCCGATGTCCTTCAAATGCCAGCTCTTTTCTTCTCTCAAGAAGTAGAGCGTTAATAAGTTCGTTCTGCGTAAGTACAGATTTAGGACCAAGTCCAGCCCTCCTCCGTATACGATTGTTCAAAATATCAATCGCTTGAACATCTGGGGTTGTACTCAAATGCGCCAATGCTTCAGCTAAATTTAGGTAAACTTCCGTTGTCCTAATAACAGGAGAGTTGTCGCTGTTGTTTACTGCATCTGGAAATTTGTTATTGAAAAAGTAGTCTATTCCAGCAGTTTGTCCTTCTATTTTTAAATTGAAACGCTTATCTCCAGGCTCCGCTTCAAATGCCTGAATTAAACTTTGAGAGAATGGAGCATCGCCTCGCCCACCAGCAGAAGCGGGCATATAATAAGAGGCCCAGCCACCGGCACCTGTTCTACCATTGTCTGTTGCACTATTCTGAATGGTGAATACATCTTCACTAGTATTTCCATTATAGAAGCTAAAATCTGCAGCTAAATCATATATTCCTTGCTCAAGTGTATTATTGGCAGCTTCAACCACCTGAGCCCATTCTTCTCTATAAAGATATAAACGAGACAGCAGGGCGTAGGCAGCTCCTTTTGTAGCTCTTCCCCTCGTATCCGAAGCGCTTTCATAGGATGACGGAAGCGCAGGTACAGCTTCTTCTAAGTCCTTTAATATTTGAGCATGGACTTCATTTAATGAACTCCGCGAAGGATAGGTAACTTCTCCAGTAAAGTCTTCCAGAACGAGCGGAACACCTAAGTTGTTGCCGTTACTGACTTGAAATGGTTGCGCGAAGAAATTCACTAACTGAAAATATGCTAGTGCTCTTAAGAACTTCGCTTCAGCGATGTACTGGGCTTTCAATTCGTCCGAAAGTCCCTCAACATTTGGTACATTAGCAATTACCTTATTAGCTCTTGTGATTACCTGATAATGTATTTCCCAAACATCATAAACACTACTATTTGTCGATACAGATGCAAAATCGTTTAATTGTTGAAGGGTTGGAAATGTCCCAATAAAATCAACATTATCCGCCATGTAATCAGCAATAACCTGAGGCATCGAACCATAAAATTCCAACGTTTGGGTTGTGCTATATACTCCCCGAAGGGCGCTTAGAGTGGTTTCTGGACTACTAAAGACAAGTTCTTCTGTTAAGTCCTGTTGCGGAAGCAAGTCTAATTTCTTTTCGCATGCTGAAAGGAAAACCAACATCGCAAAAGTTAAATATATATATCTGATTTTCATGTTCTTATATTTTAAAGTGTAAGATTAACTCCGAATGTGTATGATTTTGCCTGTGGTAGTGCAAAGAAACTTTGACCTATTGTTAAATTACTAGCTCCATTAGCTGAAATTTCAGGATCACCTCTAAAATCCTTACTTTTAACAGTCCACAAATTCTGACCGAGGAAATATATTCTCGCACTCGAGAATATTTTTGTTTTTGCCAAAAAACTGCTTGGCAAGTTATATCCTAGGGTTAACGTCTTTAGTCTCAAATAAGAACCATCCATCATTTGCTTCGTGGACGGCTGATGATAGGTTGTTCTTGTATCACTATTCAATGCAGGTGCAAAGGCTTGATCGCCAGGTTGTCTCCAGTAGTCTAAAAGCTTCACGCTTTTATTGTAGGAACCTGATCCGAAATTATCAGTAAATTCTAAGCCATCGATATAAACATCATTGCCTTGAGTAAAGTTAAAAAATGCAGTTAAATCAAAACCTTTGAATGTAAAGGTATTAGTGATACCACCTTGAAACGTTGGGTCTGCTTTGCCAACTATCACCCGATCAGCAGCCGTTGGTGATGTAGTAGGTGTACCATCTTTTGTTAACCACTCCGCATCCCCGGTTTCCGGGTTGATTCCGTTATATCGTATCAAATAAAACGTATTTTTAGAATGTCCTACAATTGCTCTTTGCTCGCCTGTTCCCAAAAAGTTTCTTCCGTCTTCGTCTCTATTTTCAGGTAGCTCCAAAACCGTGTTCTTGTTGAACGCTATATTAAAAGAGGTTCTCCAAGTAAAATGATCGCGATTGATATTTTCAGAGTTGATTGTAAATTCAAAACCTCTATTTCTTAGTTTACCTACATTCTGCGACGCACTAGCGAATCCTGTTGTAAAAGGTAATGGTACATTAAGCAATAGATCCCGCGATGTCTTATTATAAAAATTCATTTGAATATCGATCGCGTTGAAGAATCGACCGCTTAGTCCCACATCGAACTGAGCCGTTTCTTCCCAGCTTAAATTGGGATTTGCAACCCTGCTTGGAACTAACCCAGACTCACCATTATAATTAACAATCTGACTATTGGCATCGGTTCCCGCTAAGAAAGTGCCTAGATAATCATAATAACCTATATTATCATTCCCAGCTGTTCCATAACTAGTGGTCAATTTCAGGAATTGAGCAATATTATTATCCTTATTGAAAAAACCTTCATTGGAAATGACCCAACCGCCTGATAGAGCATAGAAGTTTCCATATTTTTTATTCGGTCCAAACCGCGAGGAACCATCACGACGAAAAGATCCTTCAAACAAGTACTTATCATCGAAACTATAGTTTACACGCGCAAACTGAGATTCAAGCGCCCAGTCAAAAATCTCTTCAGATGCGGAAACTGGATTTGATGCTGATCCAACATTAGGCAACCCATCGCTAGCATAACCTGTTCCTTCCACAAATATTTGCGTCAATGTAGCCTTTTCAAAACTGTAACCTAGCAATGCGCCGATGTTGTGTCTGCCATCAAAAGTTTTGTTATAATTCAGCGTATTGGTAGTCAACCATTTATTATCGGTATAATTAGTACGATATCCATAACCACCAGGTGTTAGCAAATCTGACTCTCTATATTTTTCGTCAATTTTATAGTTATCAATTCCCCAATCGGTCTTCAGTTTCAAACCTTCAATAACTTCCAATTCTGCGTAAGCGTTACCAGTACTTCTATCCGACCAATTTTTATTTATACCAGTCTGTTCAATAGCAATTACATTAGCAATAAAGCCCGTGTTTTGAAACTTTCCGTCAGGACCATATGGTGTAATATAAGGCAATTGCAAATAAGCCGATGTAAGTGGTGCATAAGTATTGTTCTCTGCCCCAATTCTATCCATATCAACGTGAGAAAGATTATAATTTACACCAAAATTCACTTTATCAGAGACCTTATGATTTAAATTAATGCGTCCAGATAAACGATCCATTTGGTTTCCTATCGTATAACCACTTTCAGTAGAATACGTTCCTCCAACAAAAAACGTTGTCTTTTCACTTCCTCCAGTAGCGCTGAGGTTCGCGGTATTCACATGACCCGTTCTAACAACATTATCTATCCAATCGTAACTTGTCGTTGGGAATTGCGGAACAGAGGCATTATTCGCTGTCAAATAATCGGTTCGAAATTGACGCCACTGATCAGCGTTCATCATTGGTTCTAAGGAAGTTGGCTTGGAGAACCCTGTAAAGTAATCCGCATTTATCTTTGTTTTACCTTGCCCAGTTCCCTTTTTGGTAGTAATAAGTATGACCCCGTTAGAACCCCTTGATCCATAGATTGCAACTGCAGAGGCGTCCTTTAATACCGTCATACTTTCAATATCATTGGGATTGATGTTAATCAATGGGTTAAGGGCTGAGGCACCTCCTTGCGCTTGAGTATACTGCGCTCCAGCAGAATTTAGAGGTACACCGTCAATTACATACAACGGACGTCCACCCGCACTTAGAGAGGAACCACCTCGAATGGTAATTTGCGCTTCAGCACCTAAAACACCCGATGAGTTCACCATATTAACGCCAGCAGCTTGCCCTTGTAGAATTTGCTGGGGAGTCTGAATAGGTACATTTTTAAAAGACTCCGAACTTACAGACGCTACTGTTTGAGTACTTAAAGCTCGACTCTGCTGTCCATAACCAACAACCACAACTTCCGATAACTCAGAAGCGTTAATACCTAGCGTTACATCTAAATTGTTTCCAGCGCTTAAACTTTGTACTAAGGTTTTGTAACCAATATAACTGAAAGTTAAGCTTACAGCTCCTGCTGGAACGGATAAAGAAAACATTCCATCATTGCTGGTCTGGGTTCCAATAGTTGAACCGCTCACTACCACTGATACTCCTGGTAGGGGCTGTCCGTTTTCGTCAGACACTTTTCCGCTGACCCTCCTTTCCTGCGCGTATACTGCTCCTATTAAGAGAGTAAACAGTAAGAAAAAACTTAGTAGTTTTTGTTTCATGTGTTTTGTGTTTTGGTTAAAATATTAAATTGATTAAATATAAAGCAACTGGACTATATTTAGGCTGAACCCGATAAGGTTTACGCATCAAGTATGATGTCAAGGCATATCCTTTCACTTGGTCCCGGATATTGATCCGTTGAACAATATACAAATTGCTACTTATCATAATAATTCGAGTTCAGTGTACGCAAAAGACAGGAAAAATGGCTTTAGAATAGGTTGATCAATCCACTCAATTCTTCTTCACTTACATTTGTCATCCTAATTAGGCTAAGTAAATCTATCTCAATACGTTACACTTAAGTTATTATAAGAAAAATTTGACAATTAGTTACCAAAATTAAGATATTGAAAATATTTTGCAAGGTTTTTTTTTATCTATTCATAAATGTAGGATAAAATTTCAGCAAAAAAGCTTGTAGCGCCGTTTTTACTAGCTTCCTTAAAAACGCGATTGTAACAAACAAGGTAATTAAAGTATTGAAAATCCTCATACTCACGAATACAAATAATCCAATGATTGCTTATTAAAATTTCATGAGAATTGTAACGCTATGTACCTCAAAATAGTCAAATAAGTTGCAAATTGAAATGCTAGAACTTCTTTTGCGAATAACAAATTAAAGCAAAGTAGTTTTAGAAAGTAGTTACATTTACTTGCTATTTCAGACAGTTGTTGCCGTCGATAAGAAAATTAACGCCGATAAAATATAGTTAAGATGGTTGTCCGCATGAGGACCGACAATCCTGTCTTCACAATTCTTCGAGGAATGAGGAGACAAATTTATCTCCTTTTTAGTCGGCCCCTTCCTAAAAAGGAGATAAATTGTATATGTAACCAGTTCTTCTTTTGTTTATATTTCGCCTAGATCTAAACAAATTATTCTTACTAAGTCGTTGTACCTGGATCTCCAGGGTTAGGGCTTAATATTTGGATTGTTATAGGTTTCTTTAACGTGATTGGAACTCCATCCATTAGAAATGAAACGATCAAGTAATCAGATTGTGACGGTTGACCAGCCCTAATGTCAGCTGTTGTATTTGATGTAACCTGAATAAAGCAGCCAGGAGGTGGCGTCCAGGTGACCTGCGAAATAACTCTATTAACTGACGAGCCAGTTTTTACAATTTGAAACGTTGAAAAATTTCCAAGTTCATACAGAAATGAAGGCCCCTCCAACCGAACTTCATTAACAATTGGTGAGGTATAAACTTTCGAAACGATTTTATTACATCCGTTAAGACTTATAGAAATTTCCCCGCCCCCTAAGCCTGTTGTTTTTATCGCTACAGAAGGTCCCACGTTGCTACCAACTATTTGAAAATCGCCGGAAACAGACCATGTAAAATTTGAGTTAATTGGCAAAGAAAAGGCTTCAACAGAATATGTGGCAACCTGATTAACGGTCAAAGATTCCGGTCCTACAACTGCAAATTGATTTTGTTCTTCGATAACAATATTGTTCCATAGTTCTGCTGTAGAGTTTGATTTTCCAGAAGTATTTGGAAGAGCGCTTAGCCAAAGATAATCGTAACATTTATCAGCAGTAAATAATAATTCAACTGCCTTTGTAGATCCCTTAGCTATAGCGGGAAAAATCTGTGTCGGCTCGGACGAACCTGTCAAATTAATTGGACCCGAATTTGCACAAATCGACATAATTGTTGGGTTATTGGTTAACCTTGCCTGTAAAGTCGGAAATCTTCTAATATCTTTAGTTTGCCCCCATTCATAATCTGTTCCACCAAGAGTAGTCTTTATTTTATATATCGACCCTTGCTTAAAGGGATACTTAATTGCCATACCGCTGCCATAACTCCCAGGTAAGGATTCAGAGTAGGCGTGTAAAGTAGATAGGCTTAAATAGTAATAAGTCTGAGGATTAAGATTATTTACGTTAAGCTTAGAGAATCCTTGAGTAGATTTGAAAGTAATACCATTAACGGTCTTTTCTGATGTAGTACAAGCGTCATATCCTTGAAAGGATTGAAAATTTATAGTTGTTGATTTCGTGTTTGGTGTAGTTGAAAGCGCGACGTTCGAAGTTGCAGCATTTGTTCCGCTTTTTATCATGCTCATCGCCTGATCAAAGGTAATAGACCTGTCTTGTTTCGAGTCTCTATCTTTCTCAAACGAGTCTTTCTTAGAACATGAAAACACAAACGTAAAGACTAGAATTATTGGTAAACATCTTTTCATAATTTTAATTTTATCAAACATAACATAAAATATTAAATATCCAAAGTTACAAATTAGTATCAGCAAAATAAAGTTATTCAAAAAGGCACTAAAATCACACTTTACCTATCTCTTGAGTGTCTTTGTTTTACACCTGTCATTTTCATAGTCATAAGACACATAATTTAAATACGACAGCAAAGTAGTTCATCTAATAGTATAAGCTCCGACTATTATGCTCTCGATAGCAGCGATTGATTAAAGAGCTGGACATCAACTGTATTTAACCATAACTAAAACTAAGCCACTTCGGCATTGATACTTGCAGACCTTGAAACAAAACAAAAGCAACGCAAGCTAGAAATAAGAATGTTAGCTGGAAATAGGTTTTTCATATTTTGTTTATTTAATAAATCCTAAACTTATCTTTTCTAAAAGAATCAACACAAGGATAAAGCAATTATCTTAGAGTACCCCCAGAATAAGGCCGCAAGCCAGCCTATGGGATAGTCTAGCTTCTTTGCAAGATAGACTTTTAAAAAGAAAATCCGAAAAAAAATTCAATCATATAGACTTATTTAAAAAAGCACATAGAATTACAAATCATCAATGTTTAGTCATCATCTAAAATTAAAATTAGATAAGAATTGTAACAAGAGTTAACTATATTATTTCGTATAGAAGATTAATCTTTTCCTTCCAGCCAATCTTCCAACTCCTTTTTCTTTTCCCGATTTGTCTTCACTTCTGCGATCTCACAAGATGGATCCAGTATAAAATAAGGCTTCGCTTCTCACGCCTTACTTCCTTTATCGCTTTCCTATTTACCACAAATATTGGATGAAGGTTAATTCAATAACTGCTAATTACGCTATTTTAACAGCGTCAGAAGCTATTCGATTTATTATGTTTTCAATGAGCTCCTACTTTTCTTTGCTTCGCCTCCCTGAACACAAAGAAAACCGCCACTAAAACTTCACATTTTATTAGCAAAATAGAGTCCTTTATAAGCGAAGCGAATTAAACTGAAAGCGAGACGGCTTATTTGACTAGCGAAACACAAATCTTTGATAGTAAAACGTATCAATCAAAGAGCACGATGCCGAACCTTGATGGCACTGTGTCGTATTCCAGCACCTCAATACGGCATAGTGCAATCGAAATAACCTATTTTACTAATAAAACGCAGCCTTCTATCGGAAAAATGAGCCGATTCGATAGCTAAATGAATTTTAATAATGGTAGTTTACAGGATATCATGAGCGAAACGATAGAATTTAATCTCTCCATTGTTTGCAGTGTTCTGAAAAACCACGATGAGTGCTAAACCCATTTGTATCATCACTATCCTGTTCCGTAGGGTCCTATTGAGTGATAGGCACTGGAAACCTATACCTTGATAGCTCCGTTTATTTTCATCTCCGCAATCCTAAATAAAACAAGAGAAACAATCTCAGAGCGACTGCAACTATCCGATCTACTCTACCAGTATTACTATTTAAGTTTCGAAAGAGCAAGCTCTATTACGATTATGTTGTTCAATTTTACGGATAGCCAGATTAAAGTCAGTGCGGCAAAAACACAATGGTTGTTCCTTTAAGATCTCTACATTTGTTTAAACTTATCCATGATTAATTTCCCCTTTGACAAGAGTTGCCTGAAAACACAAAAACGCTGACGGCAACCTTTTCATGATTTCTATAAATCTCAAAAAAAAGCCTATTTGTCCACTATATTAGCCTTAAAAGTTTTTATTATATGAACTTTGCTGCTTCCATTACTCGGTACCAAATCGAAAGATACTCTAACGCCGACTACGTCCAAGGCTTTATTGGAGCTTAGTTGTCTCCCTTTATAGACTTTTGAACTTATCAAAGCGTTCTCAACTCCATCCTCTACAGCAAGCATTTCCTGTTCTATATTTTCTATCGTTGCATACTTGCTCACAAACGGATTAAAAAGATATTCTAATGAGCCTTCGTTTAATTGGTACTTATAAGCAAGCTCTCCGCTAGTTTTTGTAAAAAATACCTCGGGCATCTTATTCAAGTAAAAAACACCTAATGACTCATTAAAAATTGGGAACTCCCCAACACCATTACTCCAATCAAACCCAGGACATCCGACTACTGGAGTCGTGATCAATGCGTTATTCACTAAATTATTAACAGAAGCAGTCGTGGCTACCTTAATCATTTGAGACATTTTTTTGTCCGCAGTGACAGCATTAAAAAGATCGATTTCTTTGGAATCATTAGTGTCAAGAATGTTGCTATCTATAGAAAATTCTGGTATAATATTTTTTGCATCCTGCAACTCCTTAGCTGACCTCAAGTTAATTTGGTATAATTCGCCTGCTCCGCCCACATATGGAAAACTTTGATTTTGTATGTTAAATCTTAAAGGCAGACTTCCTGAAAAATCGTGTCTCCCAATAGTACTTTGCGTTGTTTTTCCAAATCCCATTACAAAATTTAACATCTGAGAATCGCTTACATTAGGATCATAAGCTACTTCAAACTCAGAAATATACCAACTATTGTTCTTAACCTCTTTCGGTTCAATAATACTAACACTGTTAGATTGTTTATTGAGATCAACAATAAGTTGATCGGAAAAAATAAGGGTATGCCCCCCTCCTGAATGCATCTTAATTGTATTATACAAGACATTGAGATCTTTAATTTGACTAATATCAGTATTGTCGATATATTTATACATTCTTATTATACCACGATATTTATTATATAGTATAAAAAAGTCTAAAGGATTTTCGTATTCCGTTGAAAAAGTATTATATAGCAATTCCCATCCGTCTCTTTTTTTAAAGTCGAGCATGTAGTTACTATCATAATCTTGTGACAAGCTAAACCAAGGAGCGAGAATAGGCTCCTTACCAGCAGGAGTAGGCATGTATTTAATATGCTCCCAGTCCAATAAAGATTGCCTACCCACTTTAGTGGGTTGCAAAACCGCAGAGCCTTGGTCAATGATACTATACTGACCAACTTTCCCAGGTGACGACACAACGATTAGACCTTCTTCTTGATCAGTCGTTTTGATGTTATCTTTGTTGCAAGAGATCATAAAAGAAAGCGCAACAAGAAGAAAAAATATTTTGAAGAATATCGTATTTAATCGAATCATAATAGGAACAGGCATTATTAAACAGAACACTGTCGATGCTAATTTAACATTTTTTTTCAATTAATCAAACTACATAAAGCTTTACTCCACACCTGTCCAAAATAAATTTTGGAGGTAAAAGATTGTTGGTTCGCTACTATTGAGGGTGATATTTTTGTTGAGCAGAGAATACTATCCCCGGGTGTTGGCATAAATTTAACCATCAAATAATTTCAGCTGCCCTATTTCTATAATCTGCTTTTGGTCGTAGAAAGGATTGTTGAGCCAGTTTATAAGTCCGATTTTAACAAAGAGATTCAGTCTGATAAATGTTACCAGATTGGACAAATACCATCTGTATCCGGCTTTCTGCTGTAAGAATTTTAGGAGCAGCACAGCAATCAGAGCAGTCCAGAGTTGTATTTTTACTGCATTTTCGCTTGTGCCCACGAATGATTTTATTTTCAGGTGCTGTTTTACGTGTTTGTAGAACACTTCGATATGCCATCTTTCTTTATAGATATCAGCCACGGTCTGTGCCTTCCAGTGGAGATTGTTTTTAATAAAGGTGTATTCCTGCCCCGTTGTGTTGTCCAAATAAACAACCATGCGCATTTCCCCGCTGTATTCCGCTGAAGCCTTCCAGGCAGTAAGGGTAATAAGCCGGTCTGCAAGGATAAAGGTATTGCCCGCACTTTTTTCGGTATTATCTTCAACAATCCGGTAGGCCATGTTCGTTTTTGCCCTGGTAACAAAAAAACACCGGTTGCTGTCCAAAACACATAGCCATTTATAATCAACGTATCCCCGGTCCATTACGATGACGCTCCCGAGGGGAAAAGAAAGCTTTTTTGCCACATTGATCTCATGGACACTTCCTTCGGTGATGGCAGTGAATACCGGCAGGCAGCCATCATAATCCAGCACCGTATGCATCTTCACTGCCCCTTGGTGCTACGGTAGGTAGCCCAGTCGAACACCTTCAGGCACAGGGGAATCACCGTGGCGTCCAGCAGATATACAATCCGTTTCAGTCTTTTAAGACCCGTAAGGGCGAAACTGTGCCGATGCCACAACTCTTCCAGCATTTTATAATAAAAGTCCCTGAAGAGTTCGTAACTACGATGTCTGTTGATATAGGAAAGACTTGATTTGCAAGGAACGCGACCTATACCCAGGTGGTTGATATTGCCCGTGGTGATCCTAAGGCCCTTGCTGATATCATGGACGGAACTGGCTCCACCTATATGGCAGAACAGCATCGACACAAAGTGGGCCCAGCTGTTGATCCCTTTCCTGTGCTTATCGCTACCATGCTTTTTTACCAGCCTGTCGAATTTTTCCCTCGGAAAATAAGACAATAACTGACTGAATAAACTTATATTTATTCATCAGGTATGTTATCTTTATGGCATTCATGCTATCCGCACAGCGGATGGTACCATCGGAGGTTAATGTTTGATTTAAGCACTCAAAACACACGGCTTTTTAGCCGTACTCCTTCTTTTTCCTTAATTATTTTTCAGCGTTTTGGACGCATGTGGCTCAGTCCTTGTTTGGTCGTGCTCAAAAGAAGAAGATAAGCAAATCGATGCGAAGCTTCAACCCATTCAAAAAATAGCAGCAGTTATTCCACCAACTCCTTCACTCATCAAAACGATTAATCGGTTTAACCCAAACTATACCCCAGCCGGATCGATGAAAATCGACACACTGTATAAGATATCTGGGAATGTGACGCGAGGCAAAAGTGACAGTCTGATAAAATTTGAGCTAGGCTTCTCAGATAATGCATATATAATCTTTAAGCATAACTTCGTCAAAGGTAATAACTATGCCATTAGTGTGCCAGTCAATATGGAGGGGTACAACGATGACTGTGGTCTTTTGGGTGTAGATTGCAAAACCTATTTCCCAGAACTCGAGATATTCACGTTAAAGAGTTTAAATTTGAGCAGCGCAACAGATCTCTGTTCATTGAAGCCACTTTTATTAAGAACATCTAATGATAACGTAGTATCATGGAAAATTCCACAAGGGCAAAAGAATACTCCAAAAAACCAAAGCAAAACAGTCAATCTGAGCTTTACAGCGAACGAATGCTCTAACTATATCGTATTTAGAGCATCAAGTCAAGTTTCAAAACCAACATATCTTTACCTAAAAAATATGAAAATTACAAAAACGTCTGTTCTTCAGTTTGAAGGAGAAGAAGAGATGTGCGTTGGTACTACTCAAACCATCGGATATAGTGCAAGTGGGTTTATTATAAACATACCAGTAAAATGGTATGTAAAGGGAGGCTCACAAATCGTTGGAAGTAATATTGGCTCAAGTGTGACAATAAAATCTCTAGGAAATAACGGCGGAAAGATGGGATTCTTTTCCTGCACGGATACCATAGATGGTTTTGAATTTGAAGTGAGGGCCCCTGCGGATTTTCAAATACTTGGCAAACCTGTTGTACGACCATTAGAGCAAACCGTTATTTACTATTTGCCTGAAGAAATCGGTTTATCGAATACATCATTCGAGGTAAGTGGTGCAACCGTATTGAGTAAAACGGCAACATCTGTTCGCGTTAGAATCAACAATATTGTAAATAATAGCATCCCAATTGTTGTTATTACCGCTAAGGGAATGTTCTAGATACTATCAATAAAAACGAGTAGAATACTTTGTGCAATATAAAACTCTATCCCCATCTCAAACTAAATATCAAACTCCCTTGT
This sequence comes from Olivibacter sp. LS-1, assembly GCF_008245145.1. Classification (GTDB taxonomy): domain Bacteria; phylum Bacteroidota; class Bacteroidia; order Sphingobacteriales; family Sphingobacteriaceae; genus Olivibacter; species Olivibacter oleidegradans. Next base: position 611,196 of record NZ_CP041643.1, read on the forward strand.
CTTTAAACAAAACTAACGGTCATTGAACCTCCATCTATACGGAGCTAATTTATCAATTGTAAAACTCCTGAATTTAAGAGATTAGTACAATTGACAAAAGAGATTTAGATGAAACATGCAAGATTTTTAAACAGCGAGGCTTTCTTAGTTTTAAAGAAAGCCCCACTGTTTATACATGACAAATATGGGGACTACGGCATCCACCACTGTTTAGCGCCTTTAGAATCAACGCCTCCAGGGATCTTTGAAACGGCTTCTCTATAATTGACCGCATTTCTTGTTTGCTCTTCAACCGGATAAGTCATTCTGTACGGCACAAAATCAACGTTTTGATCAAGGCTTCCGCTAACTGGAGCAACAAATAATTGGGCCCCACCAGGTTTTTTGATATCAAGACGTATTCTTTCTAACCATGCTTGAATTCCCTGCATATACATAGCTAACCACTTTTGTACTCCTATCACATTCTTCCAGTCGCTGCTGTTATATGGGCTTCCTGCTATATATTGGTTAATAGCGTTGGCATCCGTAACACCCCAATAGTTCATAGAGGCAGTAATCCCTTTTTTATAAAAGTCTTCGGCAGTTCCCCCTACACTAAAACCTCTTTCTGCTGCTTCAGCTAAAGCAAAAGCTACTTCAGGATAGCTCATAAAAATTCCAGGTTCTTCTGCTGCTCTAATACGTGTACCAGGCAAGGAAACTTGATTAGCGTTAATGACAGTGGAAGATCCATATACATAACCAATATATTCACCGCTTACGGCTGCAGGACTTGCATAAACAGGCAATCTTGGATCATTAACTTCCTTCATGTAGTCAACCAACGTCTTCGAAACTGAAAAATCGCCCGTTCTTGATTTGTAACTTTCGTTGATTGGATTGTTATTCGGAGCGTTTGCTAAATAGTGATAGAGTGCATTATCTTCATTACCTTGAAAAACGCCCGAGCTCACCGCGGCTTCAATCGCACTTCTCGCAGCCTGTGTGTCTTTGTCTACCATACGCAAGGCGATTCTTACGATAAGCGAGTTCGCGAACTTTTTCCATTTTAGAACATCACCTCCGTAGATATTATCGCCAGAGCCATAGCTTGGCTGACTTTCGTCCAATATACTCACCTGCTCTTGCAAGGTTTTTAACAAATCAGCGTATATGACCTGCGATGATTCATATTTAGGGTTAAGCGCAGCCTCTCCTTGAAGGGCTTCGCTATAAGGAATATCTCCATAGATATCTGTCAAAACATGAAACGCCCAGCTTTTTAATATCTTAGAGATAGCTGATTTATTCGGCGACCCGCTAATTAAATCTGCCTCGTTTTGCTTAACACTTTCCTCTAAATTATTAAGTACATCATGGTAATATGCCAACCAAAGATTATAGTTAACATTGGTTCTAATTTGATATCTACTTTCTTCTGTATAATCCGGTTGCGACCACTGTTGCGAGTAGAGTAAACCAAAACGTCCATTCTGCCATTCATCCCAAGTATTATCCATCGCGTTTTTCTGTGCATAGGATAACAAATATTCAGGGTTGACCTCATGTGCGTTGTTTGGGTCATAATTAAGCTCCTCAAAGCTCTTCGTACAAGACCCCAGTCCTATTAGGCCTAAAATAGCTAGAAAGCCAATTTTATAATTATATCGTTTCATTTGCTGTCAATTAAAAAGTTACGTTTAGATTAAAGCCAAAGGTTCTTGTAGAAGGCATCGATACCCCTTCAATACCTTGAAGATTGCCTGTTGATAAAGCAATTGCCGATGGATCAACATGTGGAATATTCGACTTCATAAGCCATAAATTCCGACCTGTCAAGGCAACTCGAACACTTTGCAATCTCAATTTCTCTACAAAAGATTTAGGCAAGTTGTAGCCAAGGTTTACCTCTCTTAGATAAATATAACTCGCGTCATATACATTCTCAGCAGCAATTCTTTGTCCACCATTTGCATTAAAGTGCGTATATGCATCAATTGAAACATCATTAGGGGTACCGTCTTCTTTAACGCCAGGTACGATAATTCCATTTTCTCTGATACCATTTGCAGCGGTCTCTTCAAAAAGACCCGATGATTTACCGAACAGGTTCGTAATTGAGAAAACATCTCCACCTGATTGAAAATCAAAGTTTACGCCTAAAGAAAAGGCTTTGTAGCTAAATGTATTCATAAAGCCTCCGGTAAAATCTGGCAAAATGCTTCCAATTTTTTCTACACCATTACTTACTTTATACAATCCATTTGGTAATACAACCTTATCGCCGTTTTCGTCGTACACGAAATTAGTTCCCATGATACTTCCGTAGGATTCGCCTTCTTCAGCATTAATGGTAGCAATAAAAGGTGCTGTTCCTATTGTTAGATTGGTCACTCTTTCACCAGTTACCGGATCGGTATACAGCTCTATAAGTTTATTAACGTTTCTTGCAATGTTGAAAGTTGCATCCCAAGTGAAACCACCGCTTGTCTTAATTGGAGTACCGTAAATAGCCAATTCTAGACCTTTATTTTGCATTTTTCCGGCATTAATAATTCTGCTGGAATATCCGGAAGTCGGTGAAATCGCCAACGGAATAATTTGGTCTTTTGCCGTTTTATGGTAGGCTGAAAAGTCAAATCCAAAACGGTTGTCAAACATGCGCATCTCTAAACCGGCCTCGTATTCAACCGCCGTTTCAGGCTTCAGGTTTGGATTATTGAGTTGCAATGGACGCGTATAGCTTGGATTGTCGCCAATACTTTGATCCGGTTCAAAGATATTCAGCAGACGATAAGGGTCCGTATCGTTACCTACTTTAGCTGCTCCGAAACGCAACTTTCCAAAGTTTAACCAACCGGAGTCACGCATTGATCCCAATTCTGAGAAAACGAATGAGGCAGATGCTGCCGGATAAAAGAATGAATTATTATTAGCAGGCAAAGTTGAAGACCAGTCGTTTCTTCCGGTAAGATCTAAGTAAATAAAATCTTTATAACCGAATGAGGCACTGGCGAACACCGAATTCATCCGGTTTTGAAACAATTGTTCAATGAGTAAGGCTGGAGATGTAGAGTTACGCAAATTGAAAAAGTCTTTTACGTTTAATCCGCCTACTGTTTGTCCACCATTGATACGATACTGATTTTCCCTTCTGTTAACACCCGCCATCGCATTTACACTGAAATCGTTAAATGTCTTATTGTAGCTAATTCTGGCTTCGAAGTTCTCTTCTTTATTGAAACGTTCGTAGTGGGAGTAAAATGGCACGGCATTGGATCCAAAGGCGATCCGCTCTTGACGTATATCGGTATAAAAATCAGTCATCGCTTTGGCACTTACCTTCAATTCATCCGTGATGTCATAAGTTAAGCCAAAAACACCATAGAACCGATCCCTTCCATCATTCTGGTAGTTTTTATAACGTGTCCAATACGGGTTGTCAGTGTAATTCGCTGCAGGATCGTCGTATGCTCTTCTGTTCCATGTACGTTGAGAACCATCAGGATTTTCATAGTTCCGCATATGTTCAATATCCCAGCTGCGCTGTCCAAAGTTGTTGAACTGTTGCATAACGTTAGCGCCGTCATACCCGGTTCCCGGACGACCGGTTGCTTTTGTTCCAGCGTAATTAGCACTCAAATCCGCATGAAGGCGGGGAGAGAAATTGTAATTACCATTAAAGGAAATGTTATTCTTTTCGAATTTAGAGTTAGGTAGTATAAAGTTCTGGCTCAAATTCGTATAAGCAACGCGAAAACTTCCTTGATCATTAGCACCGTCCAACGCGACGTTATTTGTATAGGTCATGCCTGTTTCAAAAAAATCGCGTACGTTATTGGGGTGTGCCACCCAAGGAGCACTTACACCAGCCTCATCACCTTCAAACGACCAATAGTGTCTTACAAGCAGATTAGGATCGAATTTCGGTCCCCAAGATTCGTCTCTCGCATAATCTACCAATAAATCGTAACGTTCGCCATTTTCATCTTGATAAGTTCCATTTGGTGTATATAGTCTTTGAAAAGGTTGTGGTCCGCCAAGTTCATCATCCCAAGCTCCTCCTCCATATTGATTTTGGTAGTCAGGCAACTTATAGACCTTATCCATCTGTGCATTAAAATTGTAAGAAACACCCAAGCCTTTCTTCTTAGAGCCTTTCTTTGTGGTAATTAAAATGACCCCGTTTAGTGCCCTACTACCATATAGTGCTGTTGCTGCAGCTCCTTTTAATACGGAATAGCTTTCTATATCATCTGGATTGATGTCTTGAATGGTATTTCCATAATCATAACCACCGGCACCGCGCGCTTGGTTTGTTCCTGGCTTACCCGTTGTAGCGCTTATTGGAGCAAAGTTCGAATTGTCCATAGGAATACCGTCTACCACAAAAAGCGGATTGTTATTTCCTGTAATGGAACTAATGCCACGAATGCTGATTTTAGCAGATCCACCCATGTTACCACTACCTCCTACAACTTGTACCCCTGCTACTTTACCATTTAAGTTGTTCACAAAGTTTGTTTGCTTTGTTTGGGAAACATCTTCACCTTTAATCTCTTGAACGGAATAACCAAGGGATTTTTTTTGGCGCGATATACCTAATGCAGTTACAACAACCTCATTCAGCTGCGCAGCATCTTCCGAAAGGACGACATTATAAGTATTCGACTGCGTTAGGTTAATAACTTGTTTAGTGTATCCAATGTAAGATACGGTGATGGAACTTGCTCCGTCGGGTACATTCAGGCTAAAATTACCTTCTGCATTGGTTTGTGTACCGGTAGTTGTACCCGTGACAATCACGGACACTGCAGGTAAAGCTTCTCCTGCTGAAGAAGTCACCTTTCCTCTAATCGTTCTCTCCTGCGCATAAGCCACTCCCAAGAGCAGAAATGACGCCAGAAAAAAACTTAGTAGTTTTTGTTTCATGTGTTTGATTTTAGTTAAAATATAAAATAGGGTATTATAAGCAATTAAATAAAAGAGAAAAGATTGGCTGAATAGAATCTATTCACCTGGTTTAATAATAAGTACGTATGCCCTCGCTTGGGTATCCATTTCCTCTATCGTAAGTACTTCTTTTTGTATCCTCAGTAAACCTTCTTATGTTCTTTGGAAGTACATAAAAGATTCGTCTATTCGCTTGTAGCTAACAAGCTTTAATATTAGCTAGATGTTAAAAAATGTTAAATTCAACCGCAAATATTCCTTCTATTTTAAAATTTTCAAAAAAAATAAAAAAATGTTACAAAAAATGTGGCTCAGATACATTAGAACAATATTAGAAGTCTCAATTGTAACATTTTGGCAATTTCTCTTTATCGCTTGATTTATTGAATCTTCGACGGAAAACGTCATAACAAAAAATGCCTCCCTTGCGGAAGGCATTTCAAATTTATAATAGCTAATTGACGCTTAATTCACATCCCAGAAAACTTTATGAACCACATCATCTCCTCCTAATTTTGAGGCCGCAGCGTCTACGTTGGTACCATTCAGTGTACGTTCGCTCACCGGATAAGTGAGTCGGTTAGGTATAATGCCCGGGTCCACCGCTCGGAAGGCAGGCTCCAGCTGAGGGTGATCAAGTCTTTTCCATTCTACCCAGGCATCATAACCTCGGTTATATAAAGCTAACCACTTTTGAACGCCAATCTTTTCTTTCCAATCACCCGAAGCGCTAGCATAAGCAACCGCTGGCTGCGCTAAATAGTTCGCTACATCGCGGTCGTCTCCACCCCAATAGGTGATAGATGCTTCAATCGCTTTGTTATAATGCTCGCTTGGTGTGCCTCCGATGCCCCATCGGGCAGCAGCTTCCGCTAAAATGAACTCTACTTCCGAATAATCGAGTAGCAGTGCTTCGAAATCAGGGGCAATTACTTTATCACTTGGCTTGGAGTTCGTTGAATATTGATTACTGGACCCAATTCCTCCACCAACATATTCACCATTAACGGTAGTAAAGAAGAATGGGCGCCTTGGATCTTCCAAGCTATTCAATACATTAACAAACGGTCCTCCAGCTACGTAATCTTGCCGCGAAGTAAACTGAGAATTCAAATTATTGGAAACCGGATTATTATTAGGCGAGGCCGAAACATAGGCAAAGGCGGCATTGTCTGCATTGCTCGTAAAAGCAGCTGCTGCTGAAGCTGTGATGATTTCACGTGCCCTGAGCTCGTCTACATCAGCAAGAGTTATGGCCATTTTTAGTTTTAAGCTATGCGCAAACTTCAGCCAAGCGGCCATGTCACCACCATACAATAAATCTGCACTGCCAAAACCTTCTCCACTCGGGTCTATCATGGCTATCGCCGCATCCAATCTATTCAGTAAATCGCCGTAAATCGTGGCTGCATCATCGTATTTTGGTTGGCCGATATCGGAAAGAGCCTCTGTATAAGGTACATCTCCCCATGTATTGACGAGCACCGTCCAGGCATAAACAGAAGTAATTTCAATAGCAGCTATTTGATTATTCCGTTGAACGTCTTCAATTTCCGTATCCTCGGTTGCATAAGTCTTTGCTTGCTTTAGATCATGTAAAACTTCTTGATAAAGCGGCTCCCAAAAATTTTCAGGAATATTTCGGGTAACAAAGTTATATCGAGGCTCGTCTTGGTATGTCGTGGCAGTCCATTGCTGAATCCAAAACCGAAACACATTGATATTAACGCTCGGAGAAGTTACATCATCCGTAAGTTCTTTCAGTGCATTACTGAAGAGTGGCGCCTGCGAAACTTCTGCAGGATTTTTCTGATCGACATTATAGTCGTCCAGGTTTTTTGCGCACGAAGCTAACAAAACTAGGGGCGCAATATATAAGAATATTCTTTTCATCTGTATACGATCTTAATATTATTAGAACCTCATTCGAACATTAAATCCAAAATTCCGAACAGCAGGGTACACCCCACTTTGAATACCCTGTAAGTTACCGGAGCTTAAGCCCCCTTCGGGATCTGCATAAGGTACATTACTATGAATTAACCAAAGGTTTCTGCCCACTAAAGAAAAGTCAATCCCTTTGAAGAAATTGGTATTGGCCAGCCACCTATTAGGTAAGCTATAGGTAAGCGAAACTTCTCTAAGTTTAATATATCCCGCGTCGTAAATAAATCCCGCTTGCGGATTATTGGCATAACCATAAGGTGTTACAGAATTGTCATAGGCTTCTACGCGGGTTGCGTTGGGAGAGCCGTCGGGATTAACCCCTGGCAACACAACGCCACCTCCTTGACTGATTGGTAAACGCTTTGGATTGCCTAAATCGTTCAATCCAGCCGTTTCGGGATAGATCCCGGTCGACATTCCGTAATATTGATCCAATGAGAATAAACTACCGCCTTTTTTAATATCGATTAAGAAGGACAATGAAAAATCCTTATACTTAAAGTTGTTTTGAATACCGCCCAACCAGTCGGGATTAATATTGCCTAGCACTTGATCCGGACTGGAAGTAAGATAGTAACCATCTTCGCCAACTATGCGATAGTCGGGGTCACCATGATGTCCATCAAGATATAGATAATCAACCCCTCTTAAAGTACCAAAGGGTTGATCTAAAGTGGCATTTAAGGTTATACCACCTTGGAAGGTACCAAGCTGTAAATTGTTATTCCCTTCGTACAACTCGATCATCTTATTGCGGTTACGTGCGAAATTCAGATTCAGAGTCCAAGAAAAATCGTTGGTCCGCACCGGGATTACAAAAGCACTCAGTTCGAAACCTTGGTTTCGTAAAGAACCCGCATTCACCCAACGCCGATCATATCCGGTGGCTGAGGAAACGGTTACGGCCATAATCTGGTCAAAGGAGGTTGAGCGATAATAACTGGCATCAAAGCCGACTCTTGAATCCCAGAAATTCATCTCCAAACCTACCTCAAAACTTTTGGTACGTTCCGGTTTCAGATTTGAATTACGTAGCTCCTCAGCAATAGAAGCCATAGGAATTCCATTAAAAGGTGTATTAATGGTGTAGGTATTATACAAACTTAAAGCCGATGCGTCGTTTCCAACCTCCGCATAATTAACCCGTAATTTACCGTAATCTAGCCAGTTGGAATCCTTTAATAAATTTGAAAACAAGAAACTACCGGCAACAGAGGGGTACCAATACACATTGTTATCCGTTGGAAGTGTAGTTGACTGATCGCGACGGATAGACCCTTCTATAAAATAAGTTTCTTTGTAACCGAAGTTGGCATTGGCAAAAATACCGTCTACTCCGATTCTTTCATACCGTTCTTTGGGCGGTTCTATCGGGAAAATGGAGTTGGAAAGGGAATAAATGCCCTCATAAGCTAAGCCCCCATTCGTTTGTGCCCGAATAGCCGATAAATAATTTCTTCTCAAGTTACTTCCCAATAAACCCGTAAATGTCAAATCTTCTGCCAGATCTTTATGGAAATTAAGCATCAAATCGTAATTGGCCTCACTATAGGTACGATCGTAACGTTGGTATTCCGGCACTTCTGCACCACCGATTGCCAGGCGTTCTTCCTGGAACTCATTCGATCCATCAAAAGTAACACGGCCCATTACATCCATCCATTCCAGAGGCTTCCAGTTTACGACGGCACTTCCGAAATAACGGTTACGACTGTCGTTCTGGTAGTTTTTGTAACGCTCCCAGTAAGGATTGTTGGAGTAAATAGGTCCAGTTGCGTCGATATCCGACCAATTCCAGGTAACATTTCTTCCCTCTCGCTCGTAAGCTCTTTCCAATTCTCTAATATCGACATTCGTCTGCCACCACTGACGGAAACCCTGATTCGGATTTCTTCCATCATAACCCGTTCCATATCGGCCAATTGCATCTACTCTAGAAAAATTGGCAGTAGCACTAACCGTTAATTTATCATTAATTTGATGGGATCCGGAAAGATTAAACATGTTCTTGGTAATCTTACTGTTAGGCAAAACACCGGTCTCATCGTTTCGGGTATAACCTACTTTATATGTAGTTACATCACCACCTCCATCAATACTGATGCTTTGCATGGAGTTTAAACCGGTTTTATAGAATTTAGATGGATCATTTTGCGCACCTACCCAAGGAGTTGCCTTGCCATAGTTTGGCGAGGTTTCATCAAAGGCATCCCATTGATATACCAACAAATTTGGATCGAAAGCTGCACCATAAGAGGCATCTTCTGTAAAGGGTACTACCAAAGCCGGTCCGGAATTACCGAATACGGTTTCATACCAGAAATTTCCATCGGGAGAGGCATAGCCTTCTTCGCTATACTGGTTAACATATCCCGCTCCGTACTCTTTCTGATACTTGGCAAAGGTGCTTTTATCTATTTTACCAATAGTTAGACCACTATTGATCGTAATATTGGTACTATTTTTCTTTCCCTTTTTGGTGGTAATCATAATCACCCCATTGGATGCGCGAGATCCATATAATGCGGAAGCAGCCGCTCCCTTCAACACGTTGATGGACTCAATATCATCGGGATTGATGTCAGCAGCGGCGTTACCGTAGTCGTAGCCTCCACGTCCTTGATTCTGGGCATCGGCATCTTCTTGCAAATCAGTATTGGTGTTGACGTTACTGACAGGAACTCCATCAATAACGAATAAAGCCTGATTATTCCCGGTTAATGACTTATACCCCCGCATGACTACGTTTGTTGAGCCCCCCATTGTACCGGATTGCTTAATATCCAAACCTGCCACCTTTCCGGAAAGCGCATTTGTGAAGTTATTGTCTCTTGTGCGGGTAATATCTTCGCTTCTCACTTCCTGAGCGGCATAACCCAGCTCGTTTCTTTTACGTTCAATACCTAGCGCTGTCACTACGACCTCACTTAATGCCTGGGCATCCTGTGATAATTCAACGTCTATCACTGTTTGGTTACCAATAGATACCGTTTCTTTCTCAAAACCAATGTAGGAGAAGATTAATGCTTTCGCATTTGCGGGAACCGAAATGGAGTAAATTCCCTCTTCATTAGTTGTTGAGCCTGATGATGTACCGACCGCCATCACGGACACGCCCGGCAGCGGTTCGCCACTGTCCTTTGCAGTGACCTTTCCTCGAATCGTTCTTTCTTGCGCATAAAGGCTTCCTAATAAAGCCAAGCTAACAAGAAAGAAACTGAGTAGTTTCTGTTTCATGTGTTTGTTTGAATGGTTAATGATTATTGGATATAATAGTGCTTACCTTCCTCGTAAGCAACATGTAAGACAATTTCAGCAATATCAACAGCTTTATTCGGCTGGCTTTATTACTAAAACAAATTTTCGACGCTGAGCAGCTCTACTGAAAACAAATTCCTTTCTCAAATACACAATTACGGCGCTAACTTTCATAAAAAATTCCAAAAACACAAAAACTATTCATTACAAAAGATAGATTTCAGTAAAAAACACAATAAAGAATAAAAATTTCCAACAAATATTATTCAAATAACATTCGTATCCAAGAAAAATGAAAAATTGTTACAAAAACACAAAATAAAATATACATAAAAAGCATTTTTATACACATTTATTGTATTTTAAATATCAATAAAATAAAAAGTAAAGAAAAAAATGAAAAATCTATCATCTATTTTTTAAACAAAAGCTATGTTTTTTTTACAAAAAGCATCGGATAAAATTTTTGTATTATAAAAAATTAAAAAAAATAGCAATCTATGCCTTAAAGAACCTTAAAACACACAATAGAATCTTTAAAATAAGTTATTATCATATAAAACGGCGCAATCTCCGGAAGAGTGAGATTCTTTTTTGCTCCCTTATACGACTCGTTAAATTAGCAACTTAGCAATGTTGCAGCGTACCTATGTCCTTCTTACCTATCCAATATTTCTATACGCGTTATAATTGGTTCTTAACGATGGAACAAATAGGTGGGCTATTTGTTCAAAGAAATTGAAAATTGACTAAGAATTACCGGGATATAAACCCTCAAAAACCAGTTTAGCAGGGCCTTCCAGATAAATGTCCTTAAAAACCCCATTTCCTAAATAAGTGAAACGAATATTGAGGTCGCCTCCCATGGCTTTGATTGGGGTACTATATGTCCCTAAGCGGTTATGATGCCAAGCCATAGCGAGCGCTACAGCCGTTACACCGGTTCCGCAAGCCAGCGTTTCATCTTCAACGCCTCGCTCATAGGTGCGTACTTGATACCCATCATTTACGGCCTCTACAAAATTCACGTTAATACCTGCCTGCTTATAGGTGGCGTTATATCGAATCGTCCGGCCTGCAGCAAACACATCGAGATTTTTTAAATCCACCACTTCTTTTACATAATGTGGTGATCCGGTATTTAAGACAAAGTCATCGCCATCTTTTTCAATATGCTCAACGTCTATAATTTTCAAACTAACCCAGTCGGCCGTATCATTTATAGTGGCTTCATGCTCCCCGTCTACCGCCAAAAATCGGGTTGACTTTTCAATAATGCCCAAATGTTTTGCAAAAGACACAATGCAACGCCCTCCATTGCCACACATGCTACTAGGGTTGCCGTCAGCATTATAATACACCATCTCAAAATCATACCCGGCCCGCTGCTGGAGAAGCATAAGTCCGTCAGCACCAATACCAAAACGCCGATCACAAAGCTGTGCCACTAGGGCAGTGTCCTTTGTATCAAATTGCTGATCCCTATTATCGATTAAAACGAAATCGTTCCCGGCTCCCTGATATTTAAAAAATTTCACGTTCGATGATTTTTATATCTCTTTAACGCATCAAACTTAGGGAAAAAGCAGGTATATTTCAACATGATTTTTTCTCAGGGCTATCCTAAATCTTTTTAACGTCCAATGTCATGAGGCCGTCGTACCACGCACGGGGCTATATTTAGGGTTTAAGGTATAATCCCTTTTGTTAAAAGTAAAAGTCCTTCGTTAACGCAAAACGTCCTGAACCTTAAACCTTCCTTCCCAAATACCTCACACCCTATACCTTAACAGTGTATACTCCTCTATACAAACCTTAATCCCTATTACCTGTTATAGAACGGAGAAGTACTTGAATGATGTCAGGAGAAGAGCCTTCTCAAAATGCTATTATGCTTACTTTTAACGACAAAGGAATTTATTGTGCGCAGGCAGCTATCTATATTGACCCATGGTTTCCTGTTGATAAGGCAATTATAACACACGCCCACGCAGACCATGCGCGCTTTGGTAGCAAGCATTATCTTTGTCATCGTGATAGCGCCACACTTCTAAAATTAAGACTTGGACCCCAGACGTCGATTCAGTGTTTAGGCTACGGAGAAGAAATAGACATAAATGGTGTCAAAGTTTCTTTACACCCTGCCGGACACATTATTGGATCGGCACAGATACGTCTTAGTTATAAAGGAGAAGTTTGGGTGGTGTCGGGCGACTATAAGCTGGAAAGGGATGGAATCTCTACCCCCTTTGATCCGGTAAAGTGCCACCATTTCGTATCGGAGTCTACCTTCGGTCTGCCGGTTTATCGCTTTCCCGAAGCTTATGAAGTAGAACGGGATATGCTCAACTGGATCGATAATAATCGAAAAGCCAACATAAATTCACTGATGGTCGGCTACTCATTAGGGAAGGCGCAACGTATTATTGAAGTTGCCGGAAAAACCGGTTTACCTATTTACGCACATGGTGCCATTGTAAATATTCAACAACGATTAATTGATGACGGACACCGGTTGCATAACGTCGCCTATGCATCAGCTGATATAAAAAAAATTCCAGCACCTTATGTCGTGGTAATGCCTCCAAGTGCCTTGCACTCTTCTTGGATGAAGAAATTTGCACCGTACGAAGTAGCTTATTGTAGTGGTTGGATGCAGTTGAGAGGCGCCAGAAGAAGAAGGAATGTCAACCGCGGATTTGTCTTATCAGATCATGCAGATTGGTCACAATTAAATTTAGCAATCACAGCCACGGAAGCCGAAAACATCTATGTAACACACGGTTATAAATCCATTTACGCCAAGTGGCTCCGCGAGCAGTACCATGTAAATGCCATAGAAGTGGATACGTTGTATGAAGACGACCTTTTAATGCAGGAGGACAGGGATGAGAGCATTCAATGAGCTATTCGAAGAAATAGATCGAACAACCTCAACGAATGCAAAAGTGGAGGCCCTCGTTCGTTACTTCAGGTCGGCGCACAACCAAGATCTATTATGGTGTGTATACCTGCTAATGGGTAAATCAACCGGACGCTTTGTTAAAACGGCCATACTTCGCCAAGCGGCCATCCAATTATCGCAACTTCCCGCCTGGCTTTTCGAGGAATCATATCATGTAGTGGGGGATTTGGCAGAGACGATCGCACTGTGTTTGCCACCACCGCTTGAGCCAAAGGCTTACACATTAAACGAAACGATGGCTTTTTTACACGATTTGAAGAATCTTAGCGACGAAGAGATGGAAGCGGCCCTTTCTTCCAGATGGATGCATACACCAAACAACCACCGCTTTGTCTTTAACAAATTGATTACCGGAAACTTCCGGATGGGTGTATCCAAACAACTAGTCATTAAAGCTTTGTCGATAACTTTTGATAAACCGGAAAGCGAAATGGCACATAGACTGATGGGTAATTGGCACCCCACTACGGCGGACGTTCAGCAACTTCTTTTGACAGAAATGCCGAAGGACGAGCGCAGTTTTGAACCGTATCCCTTTTATTTAGCTTATCAATTAGATAAAGACCCTGAAAGTTTAGGAAATGCGGACGAATGGTTTATTGAGCGGAAATACGATGGCATAAGAGGACAGATCATTGTTCGCAACGGCAGTTTATATATATGGAGTCGAGGTGAAGACTTATTGACGGATAAATTTCCGGAATTTCATCCCTTGGCTGATTTACTACCGAATGGTACCGTGATAGATGGTGAGATACTTCCTTTTAAAGACGAAAAAGTACTTCCTTTTTCGGTGATGCAAACGCGGACCGGCCGAAAGCAATTAAGCAAAAAAATACTCGCTGATGCGCCTTTAATCATGATCTGTTATGATCTATTGGAATACGATGGAGAAGATATTCGCGCCCGGCCATTAGAAACGCGACGCAATCTGTTAGTGACGCTCTTGGAAAAGCTTCCCCGGGACATCCCTCTTCTGATTTCCGGCATCATTCCTTGCGATACGTGGCACGACGTCGCTCGCGCACGTGAAGAGGCGAGGGCTTATCAATGTGAAGGAGTTATGCTTAAAAGGAAGCAAAGCATTTATGAAACAGGACGCCGCAGAGGCAATTGGTGGAAATGGAAAGTTGAGCCTTATACGATTGACGGCGTTTTAATATATGGACAACGAGGACATGGACGACGGGCAAATTTATATACCGATTATACATTTGCCGTATGGGATAATGGAGAGCTGGTCCCCTTTGCCAAGGCCTATTCAGGACTGACAGACAAAGAGATATTGGAAGTTGATGCTTGGATAAAACGGCATACCATTGATAAATTTGGCCCCGTGAGGAGTGTAACACCAACATTGGTTTTTGAGCTCGCCTTTGAAGGAATCAGTTCGTCTCCCCGCCACAAATCGGGTATAGCTTTGCGTTTTCCGCGTATCGTCCGTTGGCGAAAAGATAAACCGGCAAAGGAAGCAAACACAAAAGCGGATTTATTAGCTTTGCTGAAGCAACAGAAGGCTTAAAGCGGAAAGCAATGTCTAAAGAAATAGTATTTTACAATTAACAACTATTAACGAATAACCAATAACAATTAACGAGTAACCAATAATCAACAACGTGTTAGCTGAAAAATGGTTTGAACTTAAACGATGGTCGCCGCACCGATTTCAAAAGGAAACTTGGCAGGCCATAATTAAAGGCGCTTCCGGTTTACTGAATGCCCCAACCGGTTACGGTAAAACTTACGCCATGTGGTTTGGTATTTTGGAGCGATTATTGGCCTTTAGGCAAAGCCAAACGAAAGTGTCACGTGGAACATATTGCCTGTGGATAACGCCCCTACGATCGTTATCGCAAGAGATGGTACTGGCGCTCAATCGAGTGAACAATGATCTCGATTTAAAACTGGATATAGCCCTACGCACCGGAGACACTACACTGAAAGAAAGACAACGACAAATCAAAGAAAGTCCCGATGTCCTTATCACTACTCCCGAGAGTATCCATTTGATGCTAGCCCAAAAAGGTTATGCGTCGCGATTGAAGAGCATCCAATTTGTAGTAGTTGATGAGTGGCACGAGTTATTAGGCAGCAAAAGGGGTGTGCTGACAGAGCTTGGCCTATCTAAGTTGAAGGACCTTAATCCACAGTTGCAGATTTGGGGTATTTCTGCGACCATTGGGAACCTAGAGGAAGCCAAACAAATTCTTCTCGGAAAGCAAGACGGCGTGATTATTAAAGCAAACCTTCCAAAGAAAACGCAAATAACCACCGTACTCCCGGATGTTTTAGAAAAATTTCCTTGGGGCGGTCATTTAGGCATCCACTTGGCCACCAAGGTGCTCGAAATTGTTAATAATAGCGATACGACCTTAATTTTTACCAATACGCGGTCTCAAGCCGAGATCTGGTATCAGCAATTGCTACGTCTCCAACCCGATCTAGCCGGTATTCTCGCCTTGCATCACGGATCGCTAAGTGAAGAAATCCGACAATGGGTAGAGCAAGCATTGCATGCCGGCACATTAAAGGCAGTGGTATGTACCAGTAGCCTGGACTTAGGTGTGGATTTTCGGCCGGTGGACACCGTGGTTCAGGTAGGATCCGCCAAAGGGATTGCTCGCTTTTTGCAACGTGCCGGGCGCAGTGGTCACCGACCCGGGGCGACGAGCAAAATTTGGTTCGTACCAACTCACTCGCTCGAAATTATGGAGGGGGCAGCCCTCCGTTATGCCGAGCAGCATCAATTGATGGAAGATCGCATTCCTTATATCCGTTCTTTTGACGTATTGATTCAATACTTGGTAACCTTAGCCGTATCAGACGGATTCAGGCCGCAGGAAGTCTTCTCAGAAATAAAGAGCACGCACTGTTTTGAATCGATTAGCTGGGAAGAGTTTACGCAATGTCTCTTGATGATTACACAGGGCGGCAAGACGCTAGATGCTTACGATGAGTTTCACAAAGTAGTGATTGAAGAGGGGGTTTATAAGGTTGTCAGCAAAAAGGTGGCCATGCGCCATCGCCTGAGTATAGGCGCCATCGTAAGCGACACAATGATGACCGTTAAATACCTTAGCGGCAAATATATTGGCAGTATTGAGGAATGGTTTATTTCGCGTCTCAATCCGGGGGATACCTTTTGGTTTGCCGGCAAAAATTTAGAGTTGATCCGTGTAAAAGACCTGCAAGCGATTGTCAGGATGTCCAATAAGAAAAAGGGACTGGTTCCTTCTTGGATGGGCGGGCGTTTACCCCTCTCTACGCACCTTTCCTTCGCTATTCGCCACGTTTTGGATCAGTGGCAAACCTCCGCAGCCCAAGAACCGGAAATTTCTTTTCTCAAACCTCTTTTTCTGGAACAGCAAAGACGCAGTACCTTGCCTAGCAATGAGTATCTGGTAGTGGAGCAAACAGAAACAAAAGAAGGTCACCATTTGTTCTTCTTCCCTTTTGAAGGAAAATTTATTCACGAGGGCATGGCTGCCTTAATTGCGCACCGATTAGGAAAGGCAAAACCATATACTTTTTCTGTTGCCCTCAACGATTATGGCTTCGAATTATTAAGCGACCAAGAAATCGATATAAAAACCGCTATTGCCAACGGTCTTTTTTCTGTTGAAAATTTAAGCGAGGATATACAACAGAGTGTCAACATGACCGAATTGGCAAGGAAACGTTTTCGGGATATCGCCGGTATCGCCGGTTTGGTTTTTCAAGGCTTTCCGGGAAAAAAGATAAAAACCAAGCATTTGCAAGCAAATTCAGGTTTATTTTTTAAGGTGTTTGAGGAGTATGAAAGCGATAATTTACTGCTCCGAGAAGCTTACGACGAAGTTTTTGATTTCCAGTTAGACTACAATCGCTTATTGAATGCCCTGAATCGCATTACCTCGCAAAAAATTATCATCAATAAAACCGACCGCTTGACACCGTTTGCTTTTCCTATATTTGCAGAATCCTTCCGGGAACGTTTCAGTAATGAGGCGTTGGAAGATAGACTAAACAAGATTATAGCGCAACTGGAATGAGAGACCGATTGGAGCTGCGAATAAAAAATAAAACGGTATATCTATTAGCGGAAAAATGCATTTTCTTTCCTGAAAATCAAACCTTGGTAATTGCTGATATACACCTTGGAAAGGCTGCTCATTTTAGGAAAGCCGGCATTATCATACCGCAACAAGCGGGAACCGACCGGGATTATAAACTGCTGCAAGATGTATTGAAAAAATATGAAACAAAGCGGATTATTTTTTTGGGTGATTTATTTCACAGTTCCGAGAATGCCGCATGGCTTCATTTTGTCGATTTTTCCTCCCAATATCCGCATACAGAGCTTATTCTCATCAAGGGCAATCATGACATACTTCCCCTTGCCTATTACCAACAGGGTAATTTAAAGGTCCATTTGGAGACCTTACAGGAAGATTTTATCCTCTATTCACATGCGCCCTTGCCCGAAGTTCCGGCAGGAATACTGAACATTGCCGGTCATGTTCATCCCGCGGCCAATCTTAAAGCAAGGGGAAAGCAAACACTTCGGCTTCCCTGCTTTCATTTAGAGCAGTCGTTACTTTTATTGCCTGCATTCGGTAGTTTAACAGGAACCTTCGCGCTTCCCAAAGGAAATGCACAACAGTTTGTTACCACCGGACGAACAGTTCTCGCTATTTAAAGAATTTTATTTCAAGCTGTTTTTCATTCCTTCCTTACTCGATTTTTTTTCGAATAAGTAAAACAAATTGCTAACTTTAATTATTATGCACTAGTGTAATGATAATCCCAATCAATTGCACAAAGTTTCACTAAAAAACAATTTTATGAAATCAAAAATCTATGCACTATTAACTGTTTTCATGCTAGCTTTCACATTTAGCACCCCAATTGCAGCTCTTGCTAACGACAAGAATGCTAAAACAATAGAAGTGTCTAAAGAAGAAGCGGCTAGAGAGATCAATGCTATGAAAAGGCGCGTGGCAGAGATTAAAGCGATGGATAAATCAACGATGACAAAGGCAGAGCGCAAAGCACTCCGTAAAGAGCTTCGGGAAATGAACAAAAGAGCGCGTGCCCTAGGCAGCGGTGGGGTTTATCTATCCGTAGGAGCCATCATCATCATTATTTTAGTATTGATATTGATTCTATAGGATGGAAGCTGTAGGCAATAGGCTGTAAGCTCGTATGCTGGTAGCCAGTGAGAAGGGAACCCGTTAGTAGGGAACATGACTTACGTCTCATACCTCCTATTAACTATTCCCTACTCACTACTCACCATTAACTACTCACAACTCGTTAGTGAACAAGGAAACCTGTTAGTTGAGAACATGGCGTCTCATACCTCCTATTAACTATTCCCTACTCACTACTCGTTAGTGAACAAGGGAACATGTTAGTTGGGAACACGGCTTACGTCTCATACCCTCTATTAACTATTCCCTATTAACTATTCCCTACTCACTACTAACTACTCGCTACTCGTTAGTGAACAAGGGAACCCGTTAGTTGGGGAATAGGGCTTACGTCCCATACCCCCTATTACTATTCCCCACTCCCTACTAACTACTCCCTACTAACTGCACACCATTAACTACTCAACCATCCTTTTGCTTGTCCTAAAAATTTACTAAACTTGTAGTTATAACATATATTAATAAAACAAACGGCTAACAGCATCGTGCCAACACCGAAATGATACTAATTGTTGACGACAAACAAGAGAATCTGATTTCTTTACGGAAGTTCCTAGAAACCAACAACTTTAAAGTTGACACTGCTTCATCCGGAGAAGAGGCACTAAAAAAAGTTCTTAAAACTACGTACGCGCTGATCATATTAGATGTTCAAATGCCTGGTATGGACGGTTTTGAGGTAGCAGAATTGATTTCCGGCTATAGCAAGACCGTTGACACGCCCATACTCTTCTTATCAGCGGTAAACACGGAGAAGAAATTTATTACACAGGGATATGAAACCGGCGGGATTGATTACCTGACAAAGCCATTTGATCCGGATATTTTGCTTCTAAAAGTAAAAACTTTCTATCGCCTGTTTGAACAAGCGCAAGCGATGCATGAAATGCAAGAAGCACTTAAACAAGAAATCGAACATCGAAAAATGCTCGAGAATAAGAAGGACGAATTTATTAGCATAGCCAGTCACGAACTTAAAACTCCCCTGACCAGCGTGAGGGGATACTTGCAATTATTGGAGCGTCTTCCGGAAGCCAAAAACAACGAAAAATTTAAAACCTATCTCGGGAAAACAAGTGCTCAACTGAACAAATTACGGGAACTGATTGACGACTTACTGGATATTTCCAAAATAGAGAGCGGAAAGATGAAATTTAATTTTCAGCCGGTTTCTATAGAAAAGTTAATCAGTAACACACTGGAAAATGTGAGTCAAATGTATCCGGAACACGCTTTTAAAAGGATTGGCCAAGTGGATAGCACTATACTTGCTGATGAAATGCGATTAGAACAAGTATTGATCAATTACCTCACCAATGCGATCAAATACTCACCTAATTCAAAAGAAATATATTTGGAAACGGCGCTCACGGAAGACAACAAAATCCAAATCGGTGTGCGCGATTTTGGAATAGGCATACCATCCGACAAACTAAATCATTTATTTGACAAATTTTATAGAGTAGAAGAATCTTCTTACAAATTTCAAGGCCTGGGCATGGGACTTTATATATGTAAAGAAATTATTGCCCGCCATCATGGCGAGCACGGTGTAGAAAGCCGCTTAAACGAAGGTTCATTTTTTTATTTCCGATTGCCATTAAACTAGAATTTGTGCTGAAAAATAAAAACCGATGACAAAAAATCGTTTTAACCTGATTCCACTAAACTATAAACTTACCTTGCTAGGTTTTGTACCGCTTATGTGCCTGTTATTTTTCTTTTTCATTGTCGAAAACGAAAAGACAGAGCGAATAGAAGGGACAAATAATTTCATAACCCGCATCAATCTGGCGCTGAGCGCGGACAACCTCATCGAACAGTTACAGCAAGAACGTCGATTGAGCTTAGATAAGATATTTAAAACAAAAGATGAAGGCGCACTTAATGTACAACAGCTAAAAACCGATGAAGCAATCCAACATTTTAATACCTACATCGACAGTGGATTAAATGCCGACTACGCAAATTATACATTTATAAATGAATTACCCCATTGGCGATCAAGCATCAATAGCGGAGAAATGGGTTATGAAGAGACGTTCAATAACTATCAGAAAATTACCGAAAGACTCAGTGTTTTCAGTAGGGTGTCTACCGATTATGCCAATCTTAATGAAAGCTTGGGAGGGCAAATCGAACTTCGGGAGATCCTATCTCAGCTGATTAATTATGCCGCAATTCTGCGTTTAAATATTTATTTTACTTATGCTGACGACAAGCTGAATACATTGGATTTCTCAAAATTCAATATGAACTACGAGCTTTTTCGATCCTATATCGACCAGCTTAAAAGTCTTGACAAACGCTATAGTGAGCAAAATTTGGATAAACTGAAAGCCAGCCAAGCCTTCAATACCACTTTAGCTTTCTTTAAAACAGTACATGATACTAAAGCATTGCCGGAGCGCTTTACAGCCAACGAATGGTGGAATATATCGGCTACGGCGATGGATGTATTAAAGGCACGTTTAAACACCACCATTGAGTCAATTGGCACGGGTGCGTCCAGCGTTTATGAGTCAGAGATATACGACCGTAATTTTACACGTATTATACTGGTTTTCTGTGTATTAGTCGCCATCGTGCTTATTTATTTGGTTATAAAAAATATCGCAAATCACTTATTCGAGCTACAAGAGGCGGCCAGCAAGATTGCCCTGGGTTATACGAACATCGCTTTGCCTACCTTTGCCAAAGACGATTTGGGTGTTGTGGCTCGATCTATCAGGAAAATCGACCTGAGCAACCAGGAGCTAGCGAAAGCAGCCGAAGAAATAGGGAAAGAAAATTACGATATTCCTATTGCAGCCAAGGGCCCTCATGACGTTTTGGGTAACGCCCTCGTCAACATGAGAAACTCGCTGGAACGACATTCGAAAAAAGACAAAACTGAGTTATGGCTACAGACAGGTGAAAGCGTCGTAAATGGCTTGCTTATAGGCCGATCCGAACTGAAGGAATTCGGTTTAGACGTCTTAAAGGCTTTAGTTGATTATTTGGATGCTGCCTTAGGCACTTACTACATAGGTGAATATGGAAAAAATTTCGAGCTGATCAGCAGCATTGGCGTAGCTGACCGATCGCAACTACCACAGCAGATCACCATTGGAGAAACTCTTCTTGGAAAAGTGATCGCAGAAAAGAGAAGCGTTTTATTGGAGCAATTACCCGATGAATATCTTCAAATCCGAACCAGCTTAGGTACGGCTAAGCCCCAATGGGTGTTAATTATTCCTTTGATTCATGAAAAAGAAGTAGAAGGTATAATAGAAATTGCATCAATCAACACCATACCGGAAGCGGCAGTTGCTTTTGCCAACCGTATTGCTACCAACGTAGGTGCAGCTATCCATGCTATTAAGAGTCGAATCCGCTTGAAAGAATTGTTGGAAGAAACGCAAGCACAAGCGGAAGAACTACAGGCGCAACAAACCGAACTCGAAAATCTAAATGTTGAGTTGGAAGCACAGGCAAATAAATTACAAGCTTCTGAAGAGGAATTAAGGGTACAGCAAGAAGAATTGTTGGAAAGCAACCAGGAACTCGAAATCAAATCGCAGGCGTTGGAAGAAAAAAATCAGATGATCCTGGAGCGGAACTTGGAAATACAAAAAAAGGCAGAAGACCTAGCGTTAAGCACGAAGTATAAATCGGAGTTTTTAGCTAATATGTCGCATGAACTTCGTACCCCACTTAATTCGATCTTATTGCTTTCCCGCTTACTCAGCGAAAACAACGAAGGAAATTTACTGGAAGATCAAATTGAATATGCTAAGGTCATTCAAACTTCCGGAAATGGCCTTTTAACGCTAATTGACGAGATTCTAGATCTATCTAAAATCGAGGCCGGAAAGATGACCCTTTCCTATGAAGACGTATCACTTGCCGATATGATCAATGATCTGCAAAATTTATTCGGTCCTATGGCTGTTGATAAAGGCCTCGAACTCAAATTTGACTGCGATAAAACAACCTTTAGCAAAATTCAAACGGACAATCTCCGGTTACAACAAATATTAAGAAACCTGATTTCCAACGCGCTTAAATTTACGGCCAAAGGTTCGGTGACCTTAAGTGTATATCCGAATAAAGAAAAGGAAGGGTATTTAAACTTTGCGGTGCGCGATACGGGAATCGGTATACCAAAAGAAAAACATCAACTGGTTTTCGAGGCCTTTCAACAAGCAGACGGCTCTACGCGGCGCAAATTTGGCGGCACCGGCCTTGGCTTATCGATTAGTAAAGAACTGGCTAAACTACTGGGCGGCTCGCTGTATATTAATAGCGAAGTGACTAAAGGCAGTGAGTTTATTGTCAGCATTCCAGTCGCTAAACCGGTGGAAGAAAAAACGGTGGTGGAAGAAGTTCCTTTAGTTCACCGGGAAGCTGAGAAAAATAATGATAAAAAGATAACTTACGAAAAGATTTCCACGCCACCGGTACCCTTCCTAAGTCCAATAATACCGAACGAGCTCACCGACGATCGTGACCAAATTAACGACGGTGATAACGTCTTATTGATTATTGAAGACGACACCAATTTTGCGCGTGCTTTAGTAGACTTCTCCCATAAAAACGATTACAAGGTTGTTACAACGGTAAGAGGTGATTTAGGGATCGAGCTTGCTGAAAAATATATGCCGAGAGCCATCCTTTTGGATATCGAATTACCGGTAAAAAATGGTTGGCAGGTAATGGAGGAGATCAAAAGTAACCCTGCTACGCGCCATATTCCCGTTCATATTATGTCTTCCCATGAAGTGAAACGAGAAAGTATCACAAAAGGGGCCATTGATTTCATCAGGAAACCGATGGCGCTGGAACAAATAGGCCAGATCTTTAATCGCGTGGAAAAAGCGTTATCGGCCGGCCCGCGAAAGGTCTTAATTATTGAAGATAACCTAAAACATGCACAGGCGCTTGCACATTATTTGGAAAGCTTTGACGTCAAAACGGATATCAGCAAGGATATTCATTCCGGCGTTAACCGTTTGAAAAGTCACGAGGCCGATTGTGTCATCTTAGACATGGGTATCCCCGATGCGCAAGCTTATAAAACACTTGAGACCATCAAGTCGGACGCGGGGATGGAAAATTTACCGGTCATTATTTTTACCGGCAAGCAACTTTCGCCATCAGAAGAAATTAAGATCAAACAATATGCAGATTCCATTGTGGTAAAAACCGCGCATTCTTATGAAAGGATACTGGATGAAGTAGCGCTATTTCTGCATCTTGTGGAGGAGTCTAATGACACGCCAAAGAAGGAAAAACTAAAACTGAACAGCACACTGACCGAAGTACTAAATAACAAGACGGTGCTTATCGCAGATGATGATATCCGAAATATATTTTCTTTGACCAAGGCACTGGAGCGATATAAAATAAATGTACTAGCCGCAGAAAATGGAAAAGAGGCGCTACAGACTTTGCATGCTCATGCTGATAAAGTGGATATCGTTTTGATGGATATGATGATGCCTGAAATGGATGGCTACGAGACTACCACGCGCATTAGGCAGGAATCCCGATTCAAAAATCTACCCATATTAGCCGTAACGGCGAAAGCCATGATGGGCGATCGGGAGAAATGTATTGCTGCCGGTGCGTCTGACTATATTTCAAAACCTATAGATATTGATCAATTAATTTCCTTGTTGCGCGTATGGCTCTACCAATAAACCGAGGCAAAATACTCATCATTGATGACGAACCGTTAAACATTCTGGCCTTAAGTGCTGTTTTAAAATCAAGAGGTTATACGGCCATTACTGCGAGCAGCGCTGAAGAAGGCTTAACTTTTCTTAAAGAGAATAAGGATATAAAACTGGTTTTGATGGATATGATGATGCCCGATCTTGATGGATACGAGGCTACATCGCGGATCAGGAAAACTGAACCTATCAAAGATATTCCGGTGATAGCTGTCACCGCCCAAGCAATGAGCCACGACAGGGAAAAGTGCCTAGATGCAGGGGCGAACGACTATATTTCTAAGCCGATTGACATTGATGAGTTAACTATGGTGATTCGAAAACATTTACAATAATATGTGGCAATTTCCAGCGATCGAAGATACCGACTTAGAAACCCTAATTAATGATCTGCTAGAGATACATGGCTACGACTTTCGCAATTATAGCAGAGCTTCCTTAAAGCGTCAGGTTAACCGACTTTTTACACGAGACCGATTCCCTAGCTTCGCCGAAATGCGTTATCGCTTAAAAGTAGACAAGACTTATTTAAAGCGCTTTGTTGAGGGAATTACTGTTAACGTCACTGAGATGTTCCGCGATGCGGAATTTTATAAATTTCTACGCGCTCAAATCATACCTACGCTGGGGACTTATCCCTTTATACGCGTATGGGTAGCGGGCTGCTCTACCGGTGAAGAGGCCTATTCCATAGCCATTTTGTTAAAAGAAGCCAATCTATTGCATAAGTCTTTAATTTATGCAACCGATCTTAATCCGGCGGTATTGGAAGAAGCGAAGGAAGGGATATTTAATTTGAAAAGCATGAAGCTATACTCGGAAAATTATATACTTTCCGGAGGGTTTCAGGATTTCTCAACTTACTATACAGCCAATTACCATCATGCCATACTAAATCAGGAATTGTCGGAGAAAATTATTTTCAGTCAACATAATCTAGTCTCTGACGGCTCATTCAACGAGTTTCAGCTAATTTCCTGCCGTAACGTATTAATTTATTTCAACAGTTATCTTCAGAACCAGGTTTTCAGTTTATTTGATGATAGCCTAGCTCCGCTAGGTTACCTTGCCTTGGGCACTAAAGAAACCTTGCTATTTTCAAGCATTGCAAATCGATATAAACAAGTAGCCACCGAAGCAAAAATTTGGCGCAAACAAGTCTTTGAAGGATAAGAGGCTTGAGGCATAAGGTTTAACCTTAATCCCCATACCTCCCCATAGCTAACACTTAAAGCTTATAACTTATAGCTTATAGCTTACGCCTTACACCGCCCTATACCGTATACCTTACACCTTATACCCTCCACCTTAAACCTTACACCCTATACCTTACACCCCATCACATAAATCTAGCGATTTTTCACTATGTTTGTCACGTTTCTGGAAAGGCCAATAATGAAAGGTGTCTAAGGGTGGCGATGTTCGATTAAAGCTCAATATGACAGACTAAACAATCCTTTAGACGACCTTAACAAAAAAAAATGCATGCTAAAACTTGAGGAAATTAAGAAACCGATAGCTACCGAGCTCGATGATTTTGAAATAAAGTTTAAAGAATCTATGCGTAGCTCGGTACCCTTGCTTGATAGAATTACGCATTACATCGTGAAGAGAAAAGGCAAACAAATGCGGCCCATGTTTGTTTTTTTCGCGGCAGGCGCATGCGGCGGAATCAATGAGTCTACACATCGAGGGGCTGCGTTAGTCGAACTCGTTCATACAGCCACGCTGGTACATGATGATGTGGTCGATAATTCGTATCAGCGAAGAGGATTTTTTTCGGTTAATGCACTTTGGAAAAACAAAATAGCGGTTTTAGTAGGTGATTTTCTTTTAAGCAAAGGGCTTTCCTTATCCGTAAAAAACCAGGATTTTGAGTTTCTTCGAATTTTAAACGAGGCCGTAACCGAAATGAGTGAGGGCGAATTACTGCAAATGGAAAAAGCTCGCCGACTTGATATTGACGAAGGCGTTTATTTTGAAGTTATTCGGCAAAAAACCGCATCGTTAATTGCTTCCTGTTGTGCATGTGGAGCGGCATCTACCAATGCCCCAAGCGAACTTGTCACCAAAATGCATGACTTTGGGGAAAAGGTTGGTATTGCCTTCCAAATTAAAGACGATCTTTTTGACTTCGGTTTTGATGATGTGGGCAAACCGCTCGGAATCGATATCAAGGAGAAAAAACTTACGCTACCGTTAATTTATGCACTGAACAATACCAGCAAAGAAAAGAAGAGAACGATCATTAATCTTGTTAAAAATCACAACGAAGATCAAAAAAAAGTAATGGAAGTTATAGAATTTGTACGAAATAGTGGTGGCTTAGCCTATGCCCGGGAAAAAATGCTAAGCTACCAAGCAGAGGCATTCAACATACTAGAAGCATTTCCCGAAAGCGAATATAAAACGGGATTGGAACAATTGGTACGATTTACAACTGAGAGAAATAAATAACCATGGCGAACGAATTAGTGTTTTTCTTTGGCTTTCTGCTTTTTATTATCCTGATGCTGGCTATTGATCTGGGGCTCTTCAATAAAAAAGATCATGAAGTATCTTTTAAAGAAGCGGCGATTATGAGTAGTGTTTGGGTGGCGTTTGCTTTAGGCTTTTATATAATTCTCCGGTTCTGGGGCGATAAGCTACATGACATACAAGATTTTGACCATCTTCAGGAAGTCACGCGCCGACATCTCCACAATATTAAACTGTTACCGGAAAATTTTGCCGCGAGCCTTGAAATATATAAGAAGAACCTAGCCCTTGAGTATCTCACCGGTTATGTCGTTGAATACGCACTTTCCGTTGACAATATCTTTGTAATGGTATTAATTTTCACCTCATTCGGCGTTCCTCCCAAATTTTATCATCGCGTGCTGGTATGGGGAATTGTAGGGGCAATCTTATTGCGCTTTTTGTTTATATTTTTGGGCGCCTCCCTTATTAATCGCTTTGAGTGGATCCTGTATGTATTTGGCGTTTTCCTTGTATATACCGGAATTACCATGTACCTAAATAGAAATGAAGAAGAGGAAATCGACCCGAAAAACCATAAAGTTGTCCGTTTTGCATCCCGCTATTTTTCGGTCTACCCAGAATTTGTCGGACACAACTTTTTCCACAGAGAAAACGGGAAAAAATTTATTACACCGCTCTTTTTAGTCTTATTAGTTATTGAATTTACCGATTTAATATTCGCGGTCGACTCCATCCCTGCTATCTTTGCTGTTACCAAAGATCCCTATATTGTATTCTTTTCGAATATATTCGCCATTCTTGGATTACGGTCTATGTTCTTCCTATTGGTAAATATCATTCATAAGTTCCATTATCTAAAAGTAGGTCTTGCGTTCCTACTGATATTTATCGGTGGAAAAATGCTTGGACACCATTGGTTGGAGGCGTGGGGATTCACCACAGCACATTCGTTGTACATAATCATTGGGATTTTAGCAATCAGTGTGATCGCTTCACTCTTATTTCCTAGAAAGGAGCATAACGCTTAAAGTAGAAAGCTGTCAAGAGCTTTCTTGGCATTCAAAAAACGTTCTTCACCAAGGCCGGATATCAGTTGGTATTTGGCCTTTAGTTCTGTCAGCTCATTTTTCCATACTTGTAGGAAATACTGCCGCTGTTCAGGTTCAGGAAAATCCCGCAACGGATCGTCCTCCCAAGGTAAATCGATATCCATTAATAAATAAAAATCATAGGAATGATTTTTTAGTGCAGATTTCACCTCCTCCGGTGTATCGCCAAAAAGGTAATCGCACCATACCTTTACTGTCAAAAATGTTGTATCGCAAATCAATAAATGATTAAAGGCCAACGGTTCCAAGCTTCGCTCTAAAGCGATCTGACCATAAAAAATATTCAATTCATCTTGCAGCGTGTATTCCCGGTTCAGGTTTCGACAATACTCTCTCGAATATTCCGGTACGCAAATGGTACCGTATAGCTTGGCTAAATAGGTCGAAATCTGCGATTTCCCGGTAGATTCCGGACCTACTACCGCAATTTTTATGAGTTGTTTACTATCATCCATGTACGCTTCCAATCAAAATAGCCCTGCCAGGCTGTAAATGCTAAAATTCCGTATAATAACGCAGTTAAGGTATAATTTTTATAAACAAAAAGCGGAATAAAATATCCACTACAACCCACATTGACCAATTTTGCAGCACCTTTCTAGTCATCGAAAATTAGGGAACAAAACAAAGGAAAGCTGTGACAACAGCAAACCATTCTAATAAAGAGGTTTGTACAATTTGGGAAAGCAATTGCTGCGTAATATTAAAGACTAATCAACGATAAATGGTTCTTGTCTATTATCCCAATAATATAAGAGGTATATATGATTATTAGGTCTTATTTCATAAAATAAGGACGTTTGCTTCGATATTACACACTTCCTTACATTTTCAAGATGAGAAATTCTAAATAGGAAGGGATTCTCTTTTATTAATTCTACATGTCTTTCAACCTCCTTCATTAGTTTTCTAGCAGAAGTAAACCCAAATTTATTCTCGACATTTGAAGGATACAATCTAAGGTGCTATCGGCAGTTTCTGTCCAATAAACAGTGTATTTCATAAATACCTTTTGTACTTATTCATTACTTCTTCATGAGATTTTAAATTTCCTTCCTGCACGTCCAACTGTCCTTTTTGAACACCTTCTTTTACATGGTCAGGGATTCGGCTAACTTTCTCCAGTAAGAAATCGATAAAATCTTCTGCCTCCTGCCGCATATCTTGCGGAAGCTGCTGTAGCTTATCAGTAATACTAAGATTCGTCATAATATAAAATTGAATATTCAAATTTAACGAAAAATGCTTTGCAATACAAGTTGCCACATATGCGCTCTTGGATTTGGTTTTTATGATCAAGCAAAAGAATAGATTCTAAAAAAATAGGATAAAGAAAAAGCCTTTATATTTTTTACATTTTTTTCAAATTATAAACCAAAAAAGTCCTATCTTTGCACTCCGACAAAGCAGTCGGAATAATCTTCACAATCATAGAGCTTCCCAAACTGTTTTATCAAACGTTCTTTTTGATAACTAATACTTTTGAACATATAAAATGCCAAAAAACACCTCCATTCGCTCGGTGCTGATTATCGGTTCGGGCCCAATTATTATCGGACAGGCCTGTGAGTTTGACTATTCGGGTTCTCAAGCAGCTCTTTCATTGAAAGAGGAAGGTATTGAAGTTTCCATTATTAATTCGAACCCCGCAACGATCATGACCGATAAGGTCATCGCAGACCACGTTTACCTATTACCCCTTACCGTTGACAGTATTGAAAAAATCCTTCAGGAACGTCAGATCGATGCCGTGCTACCCACCATGGGCGGGCAAACAGCGCTTAATCTATGTATCGAAGCTTCCAACCGCGGTATCTGGGAAAAGTACGGTGTACAAGTAATTGGTGTAGATGTTGCAGCCATTGAAAAAACAGAAAATCGAGAAGCCTTCCGTCAGCTAATGATTGAAATTGGTGTCGGCGTAGCAAAATCAAAAATTGCCAACTCCTTCCTCGAAGGTAAAGAAGCTGCCCAACAAATCGGCTTTCCTTTGGTGATTCGTCCCAGCTATACCTTGGGCGGAACCGGCGGAGGGTTTGTGCATAAAAAAGAAGATTTTGAAGCGGCTCTTAGCCGTGGGCTCCAAGCCTCCCCTACACATGAAGTGCTGGTAGAACAAGCGGTTTTAGGATGGAAGGAATACGAGTTGGAGCTCCTGCGCGACAATAAAGATAATGTCATCATTATTTGTTCTATTGAGAATTTCGATCCAATGGGTATCCATACGGGCGACTCCATAACGGTAGCTCCCGCGATGACATTGAGTGATACTTGCTATCAGGAGATGCGCAATCAAGCAATTAAGATGATGCGTGCGATCGGTAATTTTGCCGGTGGATGTAATGTACAGTTCTCTGTTAACCCCGAAAATGAGGACATCATAGCGATTGAAATTAATCCACGCGTTTCGCGTTCGTCGGCTTTGGCTTCAAAAGCTACCGGTTATCCAATTGCGAAAATTGCAGCCAAATTAGCTATCGGATATAATTTGGATGAGCTGGAAAACCAGATCACGAAAACGACATCTGCCTATTTTGAACCTACTTTAGACTACGTAATCGTAAAATCACCGCGTTGGAACTTTGCGAAGTTCAAAGGAGCCAACCGGGAACTAGGATTGCAAATGAAATCGGTAGGTGAAGTAATGGCCATTGGTCGCACCTTTATTGAGGCCTTACAAAAGGCATGTCAAAGTTTGGAAACCAACCGTTTAGGGTTAGGTGCTGATGGTAGACAGTTACGAAACTTGGAAGAAATTATGCATAGCTTGGAGCATCCAAGCAGCGGCCGTCTCTTCCATATTAAGGATGCCTTTGAGATGGGCGTTCCTTTGGAGTCTATTAGAAAAGCTACGCATATCGACAAATGGTTCTTGGTTCAAATCCAGGAACTTGTTGAACTGGAAACGGAACTAAAACGTTATTCGTTATCTAATATACCGAAAGATTTCTTTTTAACATTGAAGCAAAAAGGATTCTCTGACGGGCAAATCGCTTGGTTATTGGGCAATGTAAGTGAAGATGATGTTTACAACCGCCGGAGAGAGCTAGGTATTAAGCGTGTCTATAAAATGGTGGATACTTGTGCTGCTGAGTTTCAAGCTGCCACACCTTACTATTACTCTACCTTTGAAGAAGAGAATGAGTCTATCCCGAGCGATAAAAAGAAAATTATCGTACTGGGTTCAGGGCCAAATCGAATCGGACAAGGGATTGAATTCGATTACTCTTGTGTACATGGCTTATTGGCTTCCAAAGAGGCGGGATACGAGGCTATCATGGTGAACTGTAACCCGGAAACGGTATCAACAGACTTCAATATGGCCGACAAGCTTTATTTTGAACCTGTCTTCTGGGAGCATGTTCGGGAAATTATCGATTTAGAAAAGCCAGAGGGTATCATCGTGCAGCTTGGTGGCCAAACAGCGCTGAAGATGGCCGAAAAGCTAAAGGAAACAGGAATCCGCATTATCGGAACTTCTTTTGAAGATATGGACTTAGCGGAAGACCGTGGACGTTTTTCTGACTTACTGAAGGATTTGGATATTCCGTATCCTAAATATGGAGTAGCTGAAAACGCAGAGGAGGCACTTAAAGTTGCCAACGAAGTAGGCTATCCTGTGTTAGTACGGCCAAGTTATGTGCTTGGCGGGCAGGGAATGAGTATTGTGATTAATGATGAGGAGCTGGAAAAAGCGGTTATCAAAATCATGAAAAATATGCCTGGAAACAGGGTACTGATCGACCATTTCCTTGATCGCGCAGAAGAAGCGGAATCCGATTCCATCTGTGACGGCGAAGAAGTGCATATCATCGGTATGATGGAGCATATCGAACCGGCAGGCATCCACTCCGGCGATTCAAGTGCTGTATTGCCTCCCTTTAGCTTGTCAACAGCTGTTCAGGAGAAAATGGATGAATATTCAAGAAAAATTGCAAAGGCGTTAAACGTAAAGGGCTTGCTGAATATTCAGTTTGCTATAAAAGACGGTAAGGTGTATGTAATTGAAGCCAATCCAAGGGCTTCACGTACTGTTCCTTTTATAGCCAAAGCTTATGACGTTCCTTATATCAATATCGCTACCAAAGTAATGCTTGGAAAAAATAAGCTAAGCGATTTCAAAATTGAGCGAAAACTGGAAGGTTATGCGATTAAGGAGCCTGTATTCTCCTTTGATAAATTTCCGGATGTTGATAAACAGCTGGGGCCCGAAATGCGCTCTACCGGTGAAGCGATTCGCTTTATCAAAGATCTGGACGATCCTTATTTCAGACATCTATACGCCGAGAAATCGATGTATTTAAGCAAATAAAAAGAAAACCCCGGCGATTGCCGGGGTTTTCTTTTTATTTGCTTAAGCTTTCAGCCGTCAGAAATCAGCTTACAGCCGACTGCTGATATCTGATTACCGACAGCTATTGCCACCCACCCCCTAAAGCTTTGTATAAATTAACAATTGACTGGAGGTATTCCAAATAGGTACTATTCAAAGTGATTTCTGCATCCAGTACATTTCGTTGTGAGGTAATAACATCCAAATAGTTTGCTCTCCCTGCTTTAAACAATTCAGAAGAAGCGTCAACGGCCAAACGGAGAGCATCTACTTCATGTTGGTTAAAGGATCGCCTTGCTATCAGATGTCTCTGCGCATTGAGTTCTGTTTCAACTTCTTGCCAAGCCTTTAGCACTGTTTTCTCATACTCCTGATATTCGATACCTTTATTTGCTAATTCCTGTTCATAATTAGAGCGAATCATGCGTTGATTAAATATAGGTGCCGTTAACCCTCCAAGCAACCCATACGCAATTGAACTTGGCGAGGTAACAAATAGCTTAGACAAATCAAATGCCTGAAATCCGAAATAAGGAGAAAAGTTGAGCGACGGTAAAAACGCTGCACGGGCGGCTTTAACATCTCCTTTCGCAGCTAGTAAATTCAATTCTGCCGCCCGTATGTCCGGACGCAAGGCTAACATTTTTGCCGGAAGTCCCACCCGAACAGCACTTGCTAAAGGATAAGCATCTAACTCCTCCCGCTTGCGCTCAATTGGTGAAGAAAAGCGCCCGCATAAGAAATTCAAATAATTTTCCTTCGAATTTATCTGTTGCAAAACGGTCTCTTTTCTACTCTTTGAGTTCATCAAAATGGCTCTCATCTGCTGCACACCTAATTCTGTTGCCCGGCCACCTTCTTTTTGCACCTGCACCAACTCGTACGATTCTTGTTGTAAGGCAATATTCTTCTCGAGGATATCCAATTCATTATCCAAGGCCAACAGTTCGAAGTAAGCAGCGGCGATTTCTGCTATTAGCTGCGTTTGTACTAATTTTCTCCCTTCATAAGATGCTAGGAAACGAGCAAAAGCAGCTTTCTTTCGGTTCTTCAGCTTGCCCCATATATCGATTTCCCAAGAGGCACGTAAACCTAGAAAATAGTCCGGCACGGGGTCTGGCACTCGTTCGTCATCTTTCAAATTATTAGAGAAATTGGTGTCGTAGTTACCGATTCCGTCCATGGTATAAAATCCATATTTGCGAAGTCCCGCCTCCGCAACCGCATCGATGGAAGGGAATAAGGCATTTTTACGCAAACGCATATTGGCACGTGCCATTTCAACGCGATAGAGAGCTTGCTGCATGTCCGGATTATTGGCTAAAGCCGTATCGATGAGCCTTAGCAAATACTCATCTTGAAAAAAAGTTCTCCAAGAGATGGTTGCCATGGAGGTGCTATCATTAGCGAGCGTATCGGTCTGATTTTTTCCGAGGTAGTGTGCCGGAACTTTTCGATGGGTTAACTCCGTTTCCTTCTGCACTCCACAGGATGAAAGCAATAAAATACCCAGTACAGCTACTGCAATACCACTTACTTTCTTAGCCTTTTTCTGTTTTTTCATGGAAGCAAATAGCACATATAGCCCGGGAATGACAATAACACCGGCCAATGTACCTATAATCATCCCTCCGATTGCCGTTGTACCGATTGATCTATTTCCCAAAGCCCCTGCCCCGGAAGCCATCGCCAACGGAATTAATCCTGCTACGAAGGCAAATGAGGTCATTAAAATAGGACGTAAGCGCGCAACAGATCCCTCGATAGCCGCATTTAAGATTGATGCGCCCTGCTTATGCTTCAAAATCGCATACTCAATAATAAGTATCGCATTCTTACCTAACAAACCGATCAACATAATTAAGGCAACTTGTGCATAGATATTGTTCTCCAATCCAAGCAACTTCAAAAATAGGAAAGCACCGAAGACCCCTGCCGGCAAACTTAAAATAACCGGTAAGGGCAGTAAGAAACTTTCATATTGAGCACATAACAGTAGATAAACAAATAATAAACACAAAGCGAACACGTAGATTGCTTGATTTCCGGACAGGATCTGCTCGCGTGTCATACCCGACCATTCGATCTCAAATCCACGCGGTAAGCTTTCGGCAGCAACGCGTTCAACCGCTGCAATTACGTCACCGCTACTATATCCGGGCGCTGCATCCCCATTGATCATGGCCGAGGTAAACATGTTATAACGGGTTAGCTGCTCCGGTCCGTATATCCGTTCCATTTTTATGAAACTAGAAAAGGGCACCATTTCTCCCGCTTCATTTTTAAGGAACAACCGCAAAACATCTTCAGGCTTTTCCCGATAACCCGGGCCTGCCTGTACCATTACTTTATACATTTGCCCAAACTTGATAAAGTTGGAGGTATAGAAGCTGCCCATCAGTGTTTGTAAGGTTGACATCGCGTTCTCCACACTTATCCCCTTTTTAGCCGCTACATCATAATCGACGTTAATCATATATTGAGGGAAATTGGGATCAAAACTGGTAAACGCACTACCCACCTCGGGAGCCTTCTTCAGGTTGTCCATAAAAGTGTTCAACACATCAGACAACTTGCCCAGATCATCACTGCCGCTTCGATCTAGCACCCGTAGCTCAAAACCGCTTGAGTTACCGAAGCCGGGGACGGTTGGCGGTGGGAAAAATTCGATCTCCGCATCGGTTATCTTAGCAGTTTCTTTCTTCATGCGCTCTACCATATCACTAACCGATTCCTTCCGCTCTTCCCAACGTTTGAGGTTAATCATCCCCATCCCATAAGAAGCACCGGTAACTTCATTTACCAAACTGTAACCGGCAAGCGTCGAAACACTTTCGACGGATTCCATTTGCCGAGCAATAGCATCTACTTCATCCAATACGGCCTCCGTTCGCTGAACGGTTGCACCTGGCGGTGTCGTAACGTTCACGTAAATCATTCCCTGATCTTCCGTAGGTATAAATCCGGAAGGTAGAACAGAGGAAATACCCCAAGTGGCTATGAATGAAACTACTAATATAACCAGCGTTATGACGCGCCTACCGGCGATACGACTGATAAGACCGGCATACCTTCCGGATATGCTGTTATAGACGCTATTAAATTTCCTAAAGAAGGTTGCCAAGGCCCCTCTAGGTTCAGGCCGATCGTGTGGCGATCTTAAAATGATAGCGCAAAGGGCCGGTGTTAAGGTAAGCGCATTGATTCCTGAAATAAGAATAGATCCGGCCAGCGTTAAAGAAAACTGTCGATAAAAAACACCTACCGGGCCGGAGAGGAATGCCACCGGTACAAATACGGCAGACATCACCAACGTAATCGCAATAATTGCCCCGCTGATTTCCCTCATGGCCGCCAACGTCGCCTCCATGGGTTGCATGTGCTCTTCTTCCATTTTTACATACACAGCCTCCACCACCACAATGGCGTTATCCACCACGATACCAATCGCCAACACGAGTGCAAAGAGGGTTAATAAGTTGATCGAAAATCCGAGCATTTGCATACAGAATAAGGCTCCGATCAAACAGACCGGAACAGCCAGTGCCGGCACCAAAGTGGATCGAAAATCCTGTAGAAAAATAAACACGACCAAAAACACCAAAATAAAGGCTTCCACAAGCGTATGCAGTACTTCATTGATAGAAGCGTCTAAGAATCGCGACACATCGTAACCCATCGCGTACTTCATACCCGGAGGAAAGGTAGTGCCCTTAAGTTCCTCCATTTTAGCCTTAATGGCATCAATAACTTCGCTGGCGTTGGAACCCGGCAATTGTTTAATCATGATAGAGGCTGACGGACGGCCATCAGCTTTGGACGCCATCTCATATTCCAAAGACCCAAATTCAACATCTGCCACATCTCTCAAACGCAAAATCGAACCGTCCGGATTTGCGCGTAGTGGAATATTCTCGTACTGTTCGGGGCGATCAAATTTACCGGGGTAGCGGAGTACATACTGCTGCATGTTAACACTCTTATCCGACCCGATTCCGGTTTGCCCGGGCGCTGCTTCCACGTTCTGTGCCCGAATGGCTTTAATAACATCTTCACTTGAGACGCGATAAGCAGTGAGTCGATCCGGCTTCAACCAAACCCGCATCGCATAATCTTTAAAGCCCATAATTTCGGCCCGCCCCACTCCCTGGATACGCTTCAATTCTTTTAAGATATTGATATCCGTAAAGTTGTATATAAATCGCTCATCCGCCGTTTCGTCATCGCTGTAGATGTTGAGATACATCAACATACTGTTTACTTCCTTTTCGGTGGTAACCCCGGCTTTGATAACTTCTTCCGGCAATTCGTCTAAAACGGTGGTTACGCGATTTTGCACGTTTACGGCAGCAATATCCGGATCTGTTCCCACCTCAAAATACACTTGTATAAGAGTATTACCATTATTGGTAGAAACCGAAGACATATAGGTCATCCCAGGAACGCCATTTATGGCTTTTTCTAAAGGGATAGCAACGGCATTCGTACTTACTTCCGCGTTCGCTCCGGTATAATTGGCATTTACCACGACGGATGGTGGCACAATGTCAGGGAACTGCGTAACGGGTAGCGTAAAGAGCGATAGGAGCCCGAGTAATGTAATAAATAGTGATATGACCAGTGATAGCACCGGTCGTTTTATGAAAATTTCAAACATGATACGTATCTTAAAGCAACAAAATAATTTATTGTAATCCTTGACTCGGACTGTGTAATAGGCTATCGAGTGAAACTTCACGAGGTTCGATAGCCACACCATCCGTAAGGCTTTGCGTACCTTCGAACACAATTTTTTGTCCGGCTTTAAGTCCTGAGCGAATTAAATAAAAATGGCCAAAACGTGTTCCTAGCTCAATATTTGTCATTTTGACTGTATTCGCTGTATCCAGCACATAGACATAGGCGCGATCTTGGATCTCAAAGACCGATTTTTGAGGAACAATGATAGATTCGGTGATTTTTGTCGGCAACTGTATTTTTCCGGTGGCACCATGTTTTAATATCCTATCCGGGTTGGGAAATCTAGCTCTAAGTGAAATGGTGCCCGTTTGCTCTTCAAACTCGGATTCGGCAAGCTCTATTTTTCCCATATGAGGATAGTGCTGTCCATCGGCTAATGTAAGTCTGACTTCCTTAGATAATATACTGTTTTCCGGTGACTTCCTAGCTATATTCTGTAGATACTCCGTTTCCGATATCGTAAAATAAGCATATACCTCATCCAAATCAGAAACGCTGGTCAATAAGGCTCCTTCACTCAATAAACTTCCCACTTTGAGTGGAATGCGATCGATCCTTCCCGTGAACGGAGCTCGGATACTGGTATAGCCCAATTGTGTCTGCGCCCGTTGTAAATCAGATCGAGCTTCCTGAACTCTCGCCTCAGCTGCCTTTAATTGCGCTTGAGCGACATCAAGGTCTGTCTTCGTGATAATATTTTTCTTCACCAACGTCTTAACACGTTCCAGTTCGAGTGCCACTGTCTTCGCATCTGCGGTTGCATTGTTTAAAAGAGCTTGTGCTTTGGACACATCCGCACGTTGCTCATCGTCGTTAATCTTAAATAAAATCTGCCCCGCTTGCACCAAGGCCCCTTCATCGACAAATATCTTATCTAAAAAGCCTTGTATTTTGGAACGTACCTCTACGTTTCGCACCGCTTGTATATCAGCAACGTAATCGGTATATAACATCGTATCCACGGCCTTTAGTTGCGTATAGGGTACCGAACGCTTTTCTTCTGATTGATCACTATTTCCTTTACTTGATGTGCATGCTATAGCAGCGGATAAAGCAACACCGTATAAACCTATATAAAATCTGTTCATTAATATATTCTAAGGATGTATTTTGTTTTAGTTGACTGTTGTTCGTGCCTAAAAAGGCAATGGCAGGATACCTATATTTTGGCTCCTGATTTAATTTTCTATAGATATGGGTACAACAGGGCTAAAAGGGTTTCAGCCTAAATAAGAATATATAATAGCCTAATAAAGGGGTAACTTTTGATACAAAGTAATTTTCACTACTGACCAGCGAAGTTATAATCGGCTTGATCGCTAAAATAAAGCTATCCAAGATCTTAATCGATATGGATATTATAATGGTTAAAAAATTGTAGTTTTTGTAAAAAATGGTCGGACTTACATCCTTTCCTGACATAGGTATATCGAGGACATCGTCAAAGAAACATTCCAATAGGGTGTCGCCATCAAAATCCTGTAGCTTCTTGTCATGAAAAGCTTGCTTCTGATAAAAAAAATTATCGTTCACATAGGTAGGAAAATACGTAATCGTATTTACGAAACCCAACAAAACAATAATATTTATTATCTTAAAAAGAGTCATCCCAAGCAAAAATAGCATTTTTAACTCATGTGTAAAATTTACACTCAAAATATTGTGTAAAAATCTTGTAGGCTAGCCAAATATTGCCTGAAAAATCTCTTCTACTTTAGCCATCCAGTTAATTTTAATGTTATATTTTGAAGTATCTAAGCCTTTGTTGTTGTATTTTGATATATAAATCTCTTCAAAGCCAAGCTTTTCTGCTTCAGCGATTCGCTGTTCGATTCGATTTACTGCTCGAATTTCACCCGAAAGCCCTACTTCGCCGGCAAAGGCAATATGCGTAGGGACGGCGATATCCTGCTGCGAAGAAAGAATGGCCACAATTACTGCAAGATCAATGGCCGGATCTTCCACACGCAATCCGCCAGCTATATTTAAGAACACGTCCTGCGTGCTCAACCGGAAGCCAAATCGCTTTTCCAGAACCGCCAGCAACATGTTCATTCTTCTCGTATCAAATCCGGTTGACGAGCGTTGAGGTGTACCATAGGCAGAATTTCCCACCAGTGCCTGTACTTCGATTAGCATAGGCCGTATCCCTTCGAGCATAGCGGCTATGGTGACGCCACTTATAGGAAATTCACGCTGTGAAAGCAAAATCTCAGATGGGTTGGAAACCTCCCTTAATCCATTATGAACCATTTCGTATATCCCCAACTCCGAAGACGAACCGAATCGGTTCTTTACGGCCCGCAGAATCCGATACATATGATGCCGATCTCCTTCAAATTGTAAAACAGTATCTACCATATGTTCGAGCACTTTTGGTCCCGCAATTGCACCGTCTTTAGTAATATGGCCCACAATAAATACGGGCGTGGAAGATTCCTTGGCAAAGCGCAATAGTTCAGCCGTGCATTCCCTTACCTGTGACACGCTGCCAGGCGTCGATTCGATCTGTGAAGAATGTAAGGTTTGGATGGAATCGATAATAACTAAATGTGGTTCTACAGACGCAATCTGCTTAAATATATTTTGAGTAGAGGTTTCCGTGAGAATATAGCAATCCGCCTTTGAGGATTGGAGTAGCCTCTCTGCTCGCATTTTGATCTGTTGTTCGCTTTCCTCTCCCGAAACATATAATGTCTTTATACCTGGTATGGTTAAAGCAAGTTGCAGCATTAATGTTGATTTACCGATACCTGGCTCCCCTCCTATTAGCACCAATGATCCAGGTACAACCCCACCGCCTAGCACCCGGTTCATTTCATTGTCAGGGGTCTTCAGTCTCGCCTCTTCCTCATAGTTGATCTCATGAATAACAGCGGCTTTATTGGGTTTTCTTTCCCCCGACACAACGCTGCCACTTCTCCAGTCAGGCACTTTATTCCCACCCTTTTCAACCAGTTCTTCTACAAAAGTATTCCATTGATTGCAGGAAGGACATTTACCAAGCCATTTAGCCGATTCGTATCCACAATTTTGACAGAAATATACTGTTTTCGCTTTTGCCATATTTAGCTGTGAGCTGGCAGCTTTAGCTATCAGCTTTATTTTTGTTAATAATCAATTAAACCGAATGCAGGGATTAAAGATAGCTATTAGCTTTCGGCTATCAGCATTCAGCCGTCAACTTTATATTTATTATTTAGCTGGAAGCCGATAGCCGACGGCTGAAAACTATAAAGAAAAAGCCTTGCTAATCAGCAAGGCTTTTTCTTTATAGTTTTATTTCTTCTTCTTTGGCGTTTAAGAAGTGGAATTCATTCATAAAGTAAGACGAAATAGCCTTTACTTTGATCCATTTACCGTACCGGAAAAACCATTTCAAGCGTCTGGACATAAAGCCTTTCTTAATGAAGGCTTCAATATATGGGTGAACGCAGAGCGTAATATTCTTCTCGTTTTGTTCGTTTAAAACATAACTTAAATTACTCTCAATATCATCCATTAATACGATACTGGCTCGAATTTCGCCGGTACCTCCACAGGCCGGACATTTCTCATTAGTAACCACTGTCATTTCAGGACGAACACGTTGCCTTGTAATCTGCACCAATCCAAATTTACTTGGCGGGAGAATAGTATGTTTAGCGCGATCGTTGCCCATACATTCCTTTAAATAGTCGTGCAACTCCTTCCTGTTGGTTGGCTTGTGCATATCGATAAAATCGACAACCACGATTCCTCCCATATCACGTAGACGAAGCTGACGGGCTATTTCTTTGGCGGCCTCCTTATTCACCAAGAGGGCATTGTCCTCCTGATTCTCTTTGTTGGCCGTTCGGTTTCCGCTATTCACGTCAATAACATGCAGTGCTTCCGTATGTTCGATAACCAAATAAGCCCCTCCCTGCAGATTAACAATTTTACCAAATGCGGCTTTAATCTGTTTCTCTATACCGAAGTGTTCAAAGATCGGATCCTTGTGTTTGTACAGCTTTACTATCTTTTCCAAATCAGGAGAAATCTCCTGAATGTAAGACTTCGTCTCCTCGTAAATAATCGGATCATTGATATAGATATGAGAAAACTCGTCTGTTAATATATCGCGCAAAATGGTGGATGTCCGATCCATTTCACCCAATATTTTTTTCGCAGGATCAGTAGAAGCAAGACGTTTCGTGAAGGATTCCCACTTGGTGATTAAATCCCGGAGGTCTTTCTCCAATTCAGCAACTCCTTTTCCTTCCGAAACGGTACGGATAATAACGCCAAAATTCTGAGGTTTGATTCCCTCAACAATCTTTTTAAGTCGGTTTCGCTCGGTGTTACTTTTAATTTTTTTCGAAATCGAAACCGCGTCAGAAAAAGGTACCAAAACGACAAACCTTCCTGCGATGGATAAATCGGAACTTAAACGCGGCCCTTTGGTTGAGATTGGCTCTTTTGCAATCTGTACCGGCAACAACATGTTACGACTTAGGATCTCAGAAATTTTGCCTGCTTTATTGATATCCTTTTCTAGTTTTAAACTATTGAGCAGCTTATCTTTATAGCTGCCATTCTTTACTAGCTTGGTAAGCTTAATGAGTGACTGTACCTGTGGCCCTAGATCCAAATAATGCAAAAAAGCATCCTTCGAGTAGCCTACATCTACAAAAGCAGCATTCAACCCGGGCATTATTTTCTTTATTCTGCCCAAATAGATGTCGCCAACAGCATAATTATTATTTACCTGTTCTTTATTTAACTCAACAAGCTGTTTATCCTGTAGTAAAGCAATAGTTGTCCCCGTTTCCGGGGAAGAATCTACTATTAATTCCTTTACCAACAGCTACTTTCTTTTAGAAAGAATACAAAGGGCGTGATGGATAGCTATCCAGGTGGTAAACCCTTATTCTTTCGGTTAAACCATAAGATTGTTCAATAAAAAAACAGACATTACATAAACGATATTCCCGTCTACGAATGAAAAAAAAAGCCAACAATCACAATAGCCTGCACCTCAGGTCTTGAGATGCAGGCTACCGAATACTGGCACGCCTAGATGCGCTTATTTTTTCTTATGTCTGTTTTTTCTTAAACGTTTCTTACGTTTATGAGTAGCCATTTTATGTCTTTTTCTTTTTTTTCCGCTTGGCATAGCTTAATTTTTTAAATGTTTTAATAAATTATTTTAATTACTTGCTCAATTCATCAACCTTACGGTCTATGAACTGCGATAAGCTTGGATCCGCCGCTATAGCTTTGCTTTGTTGAAAAGCTTTGATAGCTTCGGCCTTCAAGCCAATATTTTCATAACTTGTAGCCAGGTAAAACCAGGCTTCAGCACTTGGTTGAATTTCAATTACCGTTTTAAATCGATTCACGGCTTTATCAAACTGACGAGAGCGCATAGAGAACATCCCTAAGCTCATATTTGCTTTTAGGTTTTGAGGATCCTCTTTAACAACCTCCATTAACATTGCAATACCTTGCATAGGCGCCCCGCCTTTATTTACAATGGCAGTTCCCAAACCGGTTTTAGCGTCTAAGCTTTTAGGATTTAAATCTAGCGCCTTTTGATAAGCCTGCTGTGCGTGTTCTATTAATGCAGGAGCAACAAGTGTATCCTGCAAATTTTCATAAGCAGCCGTAAAGGCATCTCCGGCTTTTAACCAATTATCGTATGTAGATTCTAATTTACCGATTTCCTCGTATGAGAAACCCAAGGGAGCAGGTTTTGCAAGATCGTCCCAATGACCTGCTAATTTCTTTAATAAATTTATGCGCTCTTCTCCACTACTGGCCGACAAAGCCGCTTCGAGATCGGTAATCTCTTTTACCAAAGAGGCGTTCAGCCCTTGCTTTGCAACACTGGAGACCGAAGCTAGAT
Organism: Olivibacter sp. LS-1; assembly: GCF_008245145.1. Taxonomy (GTDB): domain Bacteria; phylum Bacteroidota; class Bacteroidia; order Sphingobacteriales; family Sphingobacteriaceae; genus Olivibacter; species Olivibacter oleidegradans. The sequence goes on from NZ_CP041643.1 coordinate 653,742, forward strand.
TGATAGCTTCGGTCTCCGTACTTGTATTTGTTTGCTGTTCTTGTTCGGCTTTATCACGCTTAACCAAACCCTTAATAGGTTGCGCCATCAATACTCCCATCAGTACTACTACAAGCGCAATGACTATTATTTGTTTCGTTTTATGCATGATTATTAATATATCCGAATAAAGCAGATTATTTATTGCCGTTTTTTACTTTCTCAACAAAAACTTTTGCTGGTTTAAAGCTAGGAACGAAGTGTTCCGGAATAATAATAGCTGTGTTTTTTGAAATGTTACGAGCAGTTTTTTTAGCTCTCTTTTTTACAACGAAGCTACCGAATCCTCTAACGTAAACATTCTCGCCACCCACCATAGCTCCTTTTACTACTTTGAAAAATGCTTCAACAGTTTCCTGTACATCTACTTTTTCTAAACCTGTCTTGTTAGAAATCTCTGCGATAATTTCTGCTTTAGTCATGTTATATTCTTCTAATTGTTTGTTCTTTAACTACCACCCGATCAATCGATTTGGGGATGCAAAAGTATTGCTTTTAAATGATTTACAAAAATAAAACGTTAATTTTTATGTAAAATATCTGTCAGCGAAGCCTTTAAGGTAAAAAATTAAACTATACGGCTAATTTATAAGGTATTAGCGGTTAGGTGGTAGCGGTTAGCCTTTAGGGGTTAGCTGTTAGCCTTTAGGTGTCAGCTGTTAGGGATTAGTGGTTAGCAGTTCGCTTTGACGTTCTAACCCCTAAAACCTAATGCCTAATACCTTACACCTCCTACCTTATACCCTAAACCCTAATGCCTAATACCTGGGTCATACCTATTACTTACAACTTAATACTTAAAACTAGCTGTTAGCCTTTAGGTGTTAGCTGATTAGTGGTTAGCCGTTAACTTTGACATTCTAATGCCTAATACCTAATGCCTAATACCTAATACCTTATGCCTAAAACCTATTTACTACCTTTGCCTCATGTTATTTTCACAAGAGATTATTCAGTGGTATCATCAAAATAAACGAGATCTTCCTTGGCGTAATACCACGGACCCTTATATTATCTGGCTTTCGGAAATCATCCTTCAACAAACACGTGTGGAACAAGGGCTTCCTTACTTTAACCGCTTTGTTGCAGCCTATCCTACGGTTCGCGACTTTGCTGAAGCAGCTGAAGGTGAGATCCTGCGATTGTGGCAAGGCCTAGGATATTACTCTAGAGCAAGAAATATGCATAAAGCCGCTCAAACAATCATGCAACAATATGACGGCATTTTTCCAAAAGAATATAACTCCCTAATAAAATTACCTGGCATTGGCGAATATACTGCCGCCGCAATTGCTTCCTTTTCTTCTAATGAACCAAAGGCTGTTTTAGACGGAAATGTATTCCGTGTATTGGCAAGATACTTTGGTATAAGTGAAGCGATTAATACAGGAAAAGGGAAAAAGCTGTTCAGCAAAATCGCAGAAGAGATGCTCGACAAGGCCAACGCTTCTGTTTATAACCAAGCGATCATGGAATTCGGGGCGCTCCAATGCAAACCCCAGTCGCCTAACTGTGCTGTTTGCCCTATTAGCATCGGTTGTTATGCCTTGCGTGAAAACAAAGTAAATTTCTTACCTGTTAAAATAAAAGGAAAAGCATCACGAGACAGATACTTTTACTATTTCATAGTAAGAGATCAGGATAAGATTGCCATGCAAAAACGAGGATCAAAAGATATTTGGGAGAACATGTATGAGTTTCCATTAATAGAATATCCTATAGCGATAGATTTGGTACAATTGAAGGAAACCTCGATTTTCCGACAGTTGTTTGGCAGCGACTGCGAATTAGAAGTAATCAGCACGCCAAAGAAACATGTGCTTAGTCATCAGAATATTTACGCTTCCTTCATAGAGATTAAAAATTTCAATCACTTGAAGACGAAAAAAAAGGTCTGGAATTATGTTTTTATAAAAGATTTAGATACATTAGCTAAACCTAAATTAATTTTCACATTTTTAAGAGACCATATTATTTGCAACAACTAACACTTATAAGCTATGTCAGGAATTAACAAAGTTATTCTGGTTGGACACTTAGGCAAGGATCCCGAGGTTCGCCATTTAGAAGGCAATGTATCTGTTGCGAGTTTTCCCTTGGCAACATCGGAAACCTTTAATAAAGATGGAAGAAAAGTCGAACAAACCGAGTGGCATAATATTGTAATGTGGAGGGGTCTTGCAGATGTTGCAGCTAAATATTTACAAAAGGGGAAATTGGTCTATATAGAAGGAAAATTGCGAACCCGATCGTACGAGGATCGCGAAGGAGTAAAACGTTATACGACCGAAATTGTTGCAGAAAATTTCACCATGTTGGGAAGGAAAAGCGATTTTGAATCGCCCGGCAATGGCGAAAAAACAAGCAATACAGACCACAGCAGTGACCCAAATTCCACCACTGTTGATTTCAATGAGAATAAGGATGACGATCTACCTTTTTAAGGTCTTTAGGTATAGGGTTAGCGGCGTAAGTACCCTATACCTTTTACCCTAAGCCTTAGCGCTTATTTCTATCTTCAATTCATCAAGCTGTTCCTGCGAAATACTGCTTGGAGAATCGATCATTACATCTCTTCCTGCATTATTTTTCGGAAACGCAATAACATCGCGGATAGAATCAAGGCCTGCAAAAATGGAAACTAATCTATCAAAACCAAAGGCAATGCCCCCATGTGGAGGTGCGCCATAAGTAAATGCATCCATCAAGAACCCAAATTGCGTCTGCGCCTCTTCCTGTGTAAAACCGAGATGTTTGAACATCAGTTGCTGTAAATCTTTTTCGAAGATACGAATTGATCCGCCTCCTACTTCTGTTCCATTGATTACCATATCATAGGCATTGGCCCGCACTTCACCAGGCGCAGTATCCAGTAAGGCTATATCCTCGGGTTTTGGCGAAGTAAAAGGATGATGCATCGCATGATAGCGCTTGGTATCATCATCCCATTCCAATAACGGAAAGTCAACAACCCATAGGGCGGAAAACTTATTCTTATCACGAAGTCCCAGCTGGTTTCCCAATTCTAAACGAAGCTCATTCAGCTGTTTCCGCGTTTTATCAGCATCTCCTGCCATTACCAATATTAAATCCCCTACATTAGCATCCATCGCTTTCGCCCAGGCCTGTAATTGCTCCTGGCTAAAAAACTTGTCTACCGAAGACTTTAACGATCCATCCTCGTTATATCGAAGATAAACCAATCCCGTAGCTCCTATTTGCGGCCGTTTTACAAAATCGGTGAGCGCATCAATTTGTTTTCTGGTATAAGAAGCACACCCTTCCGCTTTAATACCAACGACTAATTCCGCATTGTCAAAAACCGGAAAACCCGCGCCCTGCAACACCGGATTCAATTCTACAAATTGCATCCCAAAGCGTGTATCGGGTTTATCGGAACCATATAAACGCATAGCATCCGCATAGGTCATGCGTGGAAGCTTACCAATTTCTACATTTTTAACTTTTTTAAAGAGGTAACTTATTAGCTCTTCAAACAAATTCAAGATATCCTCTTGCTCTACAAAAGCCATCTCGCAGTCGATCTGGGTGAACTCAGGCTGTCGGTCGGCCCTTAAGTCCTCATCTCGAAAACATTTTACAATCTGGAAATAGCGATCAAAACCCGACACCATCAGCAGCTGCTTAAACGTTTGTGGCGACTGCGGTAAGGCATAGAATTGTCCCTCATTCATCCGGCTTGGCACCACGAAATCGCGCGCACCTTCCGGGGTAGACTTAATAAGCACCGGTGTTTCGACTTCCAAAAAACCTTGTTGATCAAGAAAAGAGCGAACAGCCTGTGCCATTTGGTGTCGTAGCACCAAATTATTGCGTACCGGATTACGTCGTAAATCAAGATAACGATATTTCATCCGAAGGTCATCACCGCCATCGGTTTCATCTTCGATCAAAAATGGTGGCAATTTCGCAGCATTCAGTACAGCCAAGTCTGCTACCTTTATTTCGATTTCTCCCGTAGAGATCTTTAAGTTTTTGCTGGAACGCTCAATTACCGTTCCCTTTACCTGTATTACATATTCTCTCCCCAACTCCCGAGCCCTTGCACGCAGGGCCTCATCGTCATCAGCATTAAATGCCAGTTGAGTAACGCCATATCGGTCGCGCATATCGATGAAGGTCATGCCTCCCAGATCTCTCGACTTTTGTACCCATCCGCATAATGTAATTTTTTTTCCTAAATCTGCTAATGTTAACTGTCCGCAAGTATGTGTTCTGTACATATATAGTTTTTAGCTGTTAGCGTCGGTTTAGAGCGGGTCAGCTCTCAGAAATCGGCCATCAGCCCTTTATTAGTTTCAGTTTTTATTATTAACGTTTTCGTGGTTCCATGGCCATTACTTAATGCCTAAAGGCTATAAGCTACTAACTAATTCCCTACCCCGCCATGGTATTGGTTTTCCGACCTTCGGAAAGTTGCTTTGCGTTCAAAATAATATGTTGAGCATCATAACCACACTCTGCCCAAAGCTGATTCTGTTCGCCATGCTCGATAAACTCATCGGGGATTCCCAAACGAACGACTTTCGACTGATAACCATGATCTGCCATAAATTCGAGCACAGCACTTCCCATGCCTCCTTGTATACATCCGTCTTCTACTGTGATTACTTTACTGAATTTTCGAAACACTTCATGCAGCAGCTCTTCATCCAAGGGCTTTACAAATCTTAAATCGTAATGTGCAGGAAAAATCCCATCAGAGTTAAGCGATACGGTAGCTTTTACCACCTCATTACCGATATGCCCGATGCTTAATATCGCCAAATCTTCTCCGTCACAAATTTTTCGTCCTTTCCCTATGGTTATTTCTTTAAAAGGCCTTCTCCAATCAGGCACGACACCTTGTCCGCGGGGATAACGGATCACAAAAGGCCCCATATCTTCGATTTGTGCGGTGTACATTAAATTGCGCAACTCCTCCTCATTCATAGGCGCAGCTACCTTCATATTTGGTATACAACGCATATATGCCAAATCATACGCACCGTGGTGCGTAGGACCATCGGCACCCGCAATACCTGCCCGGTCGAGACAAAAAACGACATTTAGATTTTGCAAAGCCACATCATGTATCACCTGATCATAGGCCCGCTGCATAAATGTTGAATATATGTTACAAAAAGGCACCATTCCTTGGGTTGCCAAACCGGCGGAAAAAGTAACCGCGTGCTGTTCGGCAATACCTACATCAAACGCTCTATCGGGCATAGCCTTCATCATAATATTCATGGAAGAACCCGAAGGCATTGCCGGTGTAATGCCCATGATTTTTTCGTTTTTCTCGGCCAGTTCAACCAAGGTGTGACCGAAAACATCTTGATATTTTGGTGCTACAGGCTTGTCGCTAACTGTTTTCTTGATTTCGCCTGTAATTTTATCGAATAGGCCTGGCGCGTGCCATTTAGTTTGATCTTTTTCCGCCAAGGCAAAACCTTTTCCCTTTACCGTGATGCAATGTAAAAGTTTAGGCCCCGGTATATCCCTAAGTTCATCAATAATTTTAACTAAGCGTTTTACATCGTGCCCATCAACCGGACCGAAGTATCTGAATTTTAATGATTCAAAAAGATTACTATTTTTCAGTAAAGTCCCTTTAACGCTCTTCTCTATCTTTTTGGCTAAACCAAGCGCATCAGGCCCTATTTGGGAGATCTTACTTAAAACTGCAGCAATATCATCGCGAAAGCGGTTATAAGGCTTTGAAACTGTAATATCCGTTAAGTATTCCTTTAGCGCACCAACATTTGGATCGATGGCCATGCAATTATCATTCAAAATGACGAGCAAGTTAGATTTCTCTATGCCGGCATGATTCAGTGCTTCGAATGCCATACCGGCTGTCATAGAGCCGTCACCAATTACCGCAACGTGCTGACGATCATTTTCCCCCTTGTAATGAGAAGCTACCGCCATCCCTAACGCAGCAGATATAGAAGTGGAAGAATGCCCTACGCCGAAGGTATCATATTCACTTTCACTACGTTTAGGAAACCCACTGATACCATTATATACGCGATTGGTGTGAAACACATCTCGTCTTCCGGTAAGGATTTTATGTCCATAGGCTTGATGGCCGACATCCCAAACCAATTGGTCATAGGGCGTATTGAGTACATAATGCAGCGCCACCGTCAACTCCACCACCCCTAAACTAGCGGCAAAATGTCCGCCATAAACAGATACAACATCAATAATATATTGACGTAGCTCTTTACAAACATTCTCTAAATCCGACTCACTGAGCTTTTTTAAATCGGCGGGGCTATTTATGTTTTTTAGCAACGTTCCTGGTTCAAAATCCATATTAAAATAGGTTCTGAAAGAATTTGTCCTGCAATCAGTCCTCATTCTCTGCCTGTAAATACAAAATTACGGTAATAACAAAACGTTTACAAAGTAAAGGATAAATATTCAATTTAGCTATGTACTGCTTTTTTTGTTCCTGATCTGTTCCATCTCAGCTTTCCGCTAGTTCCGCTCATTTTTCACCAACAAGCAACTACTCGCTTTGTTTTTCAGCTATACATTTCATTTTTGTCTAAATCAATCTTTAAGTCTAATACCAGAGATTACCTTCGGTGAATTCTCGTTGGTCGGTTTCGCTTATAACATAAAGGTGTTTATATTAAAAGAACGTTTATTTTAACTTCTTTCTTTCTCCGCGAAAGAAAAGAAGCAAAGAAAGCTCGCCGCTTCAAAATTTACAGGAACGGTAGTGCCTCCCAGCGCTGACTGTAAATTTTGGAGGCGGCACTTTAGTAGAACGATGGGCTTTTACTTTTAACCGAACGTACTAGTTTTTAGCCTTATATATAGCCAGTGTGTTGGGAAAAACGGCCTTGGAGGATACCGACGCAACGAGCAGCAAAGTATTTGCACGACTGTTCATTTTGCAATATGCAAGCGGATTGAGGAAGTGAAACGGCTCCAATACGCGCTATGGATACTTTGCAATCAGCTGCAAGGTAGCCTGCATAAGCCTTGATTGTTTGGTTCTTTATGATCAAGCATAAAGAACAGATACTAAAAAAATAGATTAATAAAAAGGTTCCTTTTAAACGCACTTACTCTACGTTACAATTTATATTTAATAAAAGCGTACCTTTGGAACCATGCAAACAGAGGGTTTTGAGATAAAGCTTCCACAATTCGAAGGTCCTTTTGACCTTTTGCTATTTTTCATTGAGCGGGACGAACTTAATATACACGAAATTTCGATTGCTAAAATTACAGATGATTTCTTGGGCTATATACACCACATGAATGCCCTGAACATGGAATTGGCGAGCGAATTTATCTTTGTTGCTGCTACCCTGATGCGGATTAAGGCCAAAATGCTATTACCACGGCCTGAAATAGATGAAGACGGCAATGAAATTGACCTCAAGAAAGACCTTGTACAAAAACTTATAGAATATAAAAAATTCAAAACGGTTTGTGAAGATCTAAAAGCGTTGGAAGATAACCGTTTCATGGTTGAAAAGCGTGGCAACATTGCATTTAATCTCAAAATTGCAGCCAATGAGGCGGAGCCGGGAGAAGAATTGAATTCATTCGATCTATATAAATTAATGAAAGTTTATGATCGATTAATGAATGCGTATCTAAACAAATCGAATGAAGTAAAACATACTGTTGTACAATATCCGTATACGATTGAACAACAGAAAAAAACCATTGCCTCACTATTAACCATCAATCAAAAGTTAGATTTTAAGGCCATTCAACAGCACTCTGAAAATAGGGTTCATTTTGTATACAACTTTTTAGCCATACTGGAAATGCTTCAACAGCAGATTCTCGAGATACAATTAGGTTTGGGATATAACAATTTTTGGGTACAAGAGAAAGCACAAGCGGTGTAAGCTATAGGGTTTATGGTGTAAGATTTAAGACCTAAAGGGTAATGCCGGTGGTTAACTAGCTAACTGCTAATAAATGCACAAAGCACTTATCAATTCTCTACATTTTCCCTATCTTTGCGCAACTATCTAAAACTGATACTTATATCAATATTTAATGGAAAGAGATAACATCATATTTGAGCTGATTAATGAAGAATTACAACGCCAGGAAGAAGGTATTGAGTTAATCGCTTCAGAAAATTTTGTAAGCAAACAGGTCATGGAAGCAGCCGGTTCTGTATTAACGAATAAATATGCAGAAGGACTACCGGGCAAGCGTTATTATGGTGGCTGCGAAGTAGTTGACGAAATTGAACAAATAGCGATCGACCGCGCAAAACAGCTTTTCAATGCCGAATGGGTTAACGTACAACCGCATTCGGGAGCGCAGGCCAATGCCGCCGTATTTTTAGCGATACTTAAACCGGGCGATAAAATTTTAGGGTTCGATCTTTCCCATGGAGGACATCTGACGCATGGTTCCCCGGTAAATTTTTCCGGTAAATTATATGAAGCTCATTTTTATGGTGTCGACAAAGAAACCGGCCTAATCGATTATAAAGCCTTAGAAGAAACGGCGTTAAGAGAACAACCAAAAGCAATTATTGTTGGAGCTTCTGCTTATTCACGCGACTGGGATTATGCCTTTATTCGTCAGGTAGCTGATAAAATCGGTGCTTTAGTAGTAGCTGACATCTCACATCCAGCCGGTTTAATTGCTCGTGGACTCTTGACGGACCCACTTCCGCATTGCCATATCGTCACGACCACGACACATAAAACCCTGAGAGGACCTCGCGGCGGTATGATTATGATGGGTAAAGACTTTGAAAATCCTTGGGGTTTAAAAACTCCTAAAGGTGAAATAAGAATGATGTCTTCCCTTTTAGATATGGCTGTTTTTCCCGGTACGCAAGGCGGTCCTTTAGAGCATATCATCGCCGCTAAAGCCGTGGCTTTTGGTGAAGCACTAAGCGACGATTATATGAGTTATATCTTGCAAGTAAAGAAAAACGCTTCGGCAATGGCAGATGCCTTCGTTAGCAAAGGTTATCAAATTATTTCAGGTGGTACAGATAACCACTCCATGTTGATTGACTTAAGAAACAAAGGAATCAGCGGCAAAGCAGCGGAAGCTGCATTAGGCGAAGCCGGTATTACGACGAACAAAAACATGGTGCCGTTTGATGACAAATCACCGTTTGTTACATCAGGTATCCGTATGGGAACAGCGGCCATAACAACTAGAGGACTGAAAGAAACCGAAATGGTACAAATCGTTGAATTCATTGATCGCGTTATTAACGCGCCGGAAGACGAAGCCGTGCTTGATGCGGTTCATGAAGAAGTGCTTCAATTAATGGCAAAATTTCCTTTATATAAATAGACAGTAAGATCATCTGTCGTAAAATTAACAAACGGGCATTCAATGTGAATGCCCGTTTTTGTTGGCTTAACTTCGACATTAATCAATACATATCTTACCATTAAATAAGTATTCATTTAGTAATAATAAAGAATTAGTGGGGGATTAACCTAGATAAAACCTTTACTAACCCTTTGTTAACTCCTTATCAACCCTTTTTCAACCCCTTATTAATAGTATGGTTAATACGAAGAAAGTATAATGTTATTCTAATGATAGACCGAAGAACTCCATCACGTTTATTTGGTATAGGCTAGCGTCACTACACTAACACGTACACCAGCTATTTCCAAGAGTTTATAAGCGCAGGCTTCAATGGTAGCACCTGTTGTTAGCACATCATCCACCAGCAAGATATGTTTGTCTTGAAAGGTTTGAGGTTTAAGTACTTCAAATATTTCTTTCATGTTCTCGTAACGTTCATAACGTCTTTTTGTTGTTTGTGATTCTGTGCGAGTATGTCGAATTAGATTTCCTGTTTCTATCGGAACTTTAAAGCTTTCGCTCAGTCCTTTTGCAAAAAACTCACTTTGATTGTATCCTCTTTTCTTTAGCTTTTTAGGATGCAAAGGTACCGGAACGATGAGATCAACATGCCGAAAAGTGGAGCAGTATAACAGTTCGCCATACCGTTTACCCAGCATATTTCCTATTTCCGGTTTATTGAAGTACTTTAAATGGTGCAGTATGTTTTGAACAGTGGATCCTTTTACATAATAAAGATAAGAAGAAACCGCCTGTAACGGAACCCGACCCCACAATTGTTTGCTTGCAGCATTTGCCGGATCGAGATGGAAATTTGTAATTGGTAAATGATAGAGACAATGGGTGCAAATAAGCGATTCATGTTCATACAGCGATCGCTTACAGCCCGCACATAATTCGGGATATAGTAATGAGACAAGGGCTTGAAAATACCGGATCATCATAGGCTATAATTAATGCCATAAGACCATCAATCGCACTTGGCTTCCCGCTTTGACAACCTTACTATTTTGTATGCGCAGCTATTAATACATGATCGTATCAGCTTTGGCCATCGGTTAGTTAAAACTTTCTCTCGAAGCTTTAAGCTTACATCAATTGTTCTTGTTTTTCTTTAACAGCTAACTGTCCACATGCAGCGTCAATGTCTTTGCCCCGGCTTCTTCTGACATTGGTGGTTATACCTCTTTTTCTAAGAAACGCCGCAAAGCGATCAATTTTATCCCCTTCCGCATTCTCGAAATCTGCAAAGGCGATGGGATTATATTCAATGATGTTAACTTTACAAGGCAGGTGTTTGCAGAAGGACGCCAATTCTGCTGCATCTTCCAATTCGTCGTTAAAATTGTTAAAAACGATATATTCGTAAGTAACGGGATTTTTTGTCTTGGCAAAATAATATTTTAGCGCTTCGGCCAATGCCTTTAACGAATTCTGCTCATTAATCGGCATGATTTCATTTCTTTTTGCGTCATTCGCTGCATGAAGGGAGAGGGCTAAATTAAATTTCACTTGATCGTCTCCCAACTTCTTAATCATTTTGGCTATTCCGGCAGTTGAAACAGTTATCCTTTTTGCTGCCATATTCAGTCCATCAGGAGCTGTAATCCGTTCGATAGATTTTAAAACATTGGCATAATTAAGTAGCGGCTCACCCATTCCCATATAAACAATATTACTTAGGGGGATCGAATAGTTTTCTTCTGCCTGTTTATTGATTAAAACAACTTGATCGTAAATTTCGTCTGCATTTAAGTTCCGCTTTCTATCCATATACCCCGTTGCACAGAATTTGCATGTTAAACTGCAACCCACCTGGGAGCTGACGCAGGCAGTCATCCGGTCGGGAGTAGGGATTAAAACACCTTCAATAATATTATTGTCAAAAAGCTTAAACGTGCTCTTTATGGTTTTATCAGCACTGTATTGGGATTTATCGATGCGAACAGCGTTGATTATAAAATTCTCTTTCAGCGAATCGCGTAACTTTTTGCTAAGATTGGTCATATTATCGAAATCTACGCACGACTTCATCCATAACCACTCAAAAATTTGCTTTGCACGAAAACTTTGCTCGCCTAAAGCGAGTAAACTTTCCTTCAACTGTTCAAGGCTTAACGATCTGATATCTACTTTCTTTCCCATGTTTTTCACGGTGCAAATATACCGCTTTTTTAACACAAAAACATATAATCCTTTGTTATACAAGTGTGTTAAAGCGTGAAACAAATTTCGTTAGTTTCATATTTTTTGCTAACATTGCCCGTAATTATTAAAAAAAGTAGACGAATTCTTCATATTTTTAGTGAACCTCAGATGTCATGGTAAATTATTACTCGGCAGACTATATTTTTCCCGTTTCTGCAAAACCCATTCATAATGGTATCATTGGGGTGGACGAGAACGGTGAAATTATAGGTGTTTATGAATCAGGAGCAAAAGAAATATCGGATAAAACCATTACGAAACATAAGGGTATTATTACTCCGGGATTTATCAACACGCACTGTCATTTAGAACTTTCCCATCTGAAGGGTAAATTCGCCAAAGGCACTGGGCTAATTCCTTTCATCGAAGCTGTTATTGGGCAACGGAATGCAAACGAGAAGGAAGTTGTAAAGGCCATGCAATCTGCCGACTCGGAAATGAAAAGGAATGGTATTGTGGCGGTTGGTGATATTGCAAACCTTGCTATTTCAAAAGAAACAAAGGAGAAAAGCAGCCTTTATTACCATACCTTTATAGAAATTCTGTGCTTTGAACCGGAAAAAGCGCAAGAAGTGTTTAGAGATGGCTTAGCGCTCTGTGAATCATTCGACGGGCTACCGTCCTCCATCACACCGCATGCCCCTTATTCGGTATGTAAAGAAATTTTCAGGTTTTTAAAACAACTTCATAAACCCGAAACCAATCTGCTCAGTATCCACAATCAGGAAAGCGAAGAGGAGAACAAGCTTTATCGCTATAAGTCAGGGCAATTTATTGATTTTTATCGAAAGTTAAACCGAGATATTGGCTTCTTCAAGGCGCAAGCCAGGGATTCTATTCAAACCATCGTTCCTCTATTACCAAAGCGGCAACCCGTTATGTTTGTTCATAACACGTACACAAACATGAAAGATATTTTTTTTGTGGATCGTTTTGCAGGAAACGTGACCTGGTGTCTATGCCCTAATGCCAATCTGTATATCGAAAACAGGCTGCCAAAAATCGACCTATTTCTGAATCAGGACAGTCCCATTACGCTAGGCACAGACAGTTTAGCTTCTAACGATAAGTTATGCATTTTATCGGAGCTTTTAACACTGCACGCTCATTTCCCGCATTTAAAACTTGAGGATACCTTAAAGTGGGCAACGCTTAATGGCGCCAAATACTTAGGTATTGATCACCAATACGGCAGTCTAGAAAAGGGCAAAAAACCTGGCCTTAACCTCATCAGTCACGCGCAAGGGCTAAAACTGAGCGAAAACTCAACCGTTACGCCCTTAATCTAAAGCATTCATTTTCTGTTAATTGCTATTCGGCATAATTAATCCTATGGAAAAGAGACAAGTTGATTTACAAAAAAATTGCACATTTGTAACATACAGTTTCGACTGTCCTTAAGAAGTATCAGTGCCAATGAAGCATTTAAATATTACCGTTTTCGGAAAAGTACAGGGAGTCTTTTTCAGAGCAGCAACTAAAGCCGTTGCCAATCAGTTAAAAGTCACCGGCTTTGTCAAGAATTTACCCGACGGAAGTGTTTATATAGAAGCAGAAGGAGATGATTTCGGATTGGAGAATTTCTTAGAGTGGTGCCATGAGGGACCGGAACATGCTGTTGTCGAAAAAGTTGAAATTAATTCAGGTGAACTGAAAAACTATAACAATTTCGAAATTCTTAAGCGTTAACATTTTAACTGTCAACAAAAATTGTCTACACTACGAAAATTTGCCGGGCAAACCATGATCTATGGTTTAAGTACGATTATAGCTCGTTTAGTCAATTTTATCCTTACACCTTTATTTTCAAGAAAACTATCCACAGCCGTCTTCGGGATTTTTACCACGATGTATAGTTATGCTTCGCTATTGAACGCATTACTTGCCTTTGGAATGGAAACCACTTTTTTCCGCTACATTCAAAAAAAAGAGGATAATAAGCAGGCTGTTTACAATAATACCTTTCTGATAATTCTTGCTATCAGTTTATGTTTCCTTCTCCTAGTGCTGCTTTTTAAGCAGGAAATAGCGCACTTTATGAATATATCGGACCCAGATCTATCGAGGTATATCACGTATTTTGCACTTATCTTAGTATTAGATGCTATCGCTGTTATTCCGTTCGCAAAAATCAGAGCAGACGGACGCCCGCTAAGATATGGAATGATTAAGTTATTTAACATTTTCATTTTTGTATCCTCTAATTTATTTTTTATCGTTTTCATTCCTTGGGCCATTAAGACAGATCTATCCATTGCTCCATACTTTTCTACTTGGTATCATCCCCAATGGGTTGGTTATGTCTTCCTATCCAATCTAATCGCTAGCGCGGTCACACTATTACTCATGATCCCGGAATTGCTCAAACTGAAATTACGATTCAATGGCCCGTTAGCGCGAGAAATGTTTTCTTATAGTTTCCCTATTTTGATTGCCAACTTTTCATTTATTATAAATGAAAACCTTGATAAAGTATTTTTAGGACAATTATTACCGGATGATATCGCCGAAACGCAAGTCGGTATCTACGGATTGTCGGCAAAACTAGCCGTATTTTTGAGTATTTTCATCCAGGCATTTCGCTTAGGTGCCGAGCCGTTTTTCTTTAGTCAAGCAAAAGAAAAAAATTCAGGTCAAACTTATGCCATCATTATGGATTATTTCGTTATTGCCATGGCAATAGGCATGTTTGGTTTAGTAGCCAATATTGAGATTTTAAAATATTTTATAGCCGGGTCCTCTCTTACAACAAGTATGGAAAATTGGAAAGGATTATCAATTGTTCCAATCCTTTTACTAGGATATATTTTCTTAGGTGTATATATGAGTTTATCTATTTGGTATAAATTATCTGATCAAACAAAATATGGTCTTTATATTTCAGGTACCGGAGCTATTGTTACTATTGTGTTGAATTTGGTTTTTATTCCCTCTTACGGCTTTATCGCGTCAGCTTGGATTACGATGATAACCTATGCCTGCATGATGATTCTTTCTTATGTTTTAGGACAAAAAAATTACCCAATTCCCTATCATACATTTAAAAATTTGACGTATATTGTATGTGCAATTATTTTGAGTTGGTTATCTTTCTACGTATTTGGAAGGAACCTAATAATCGGTAACGGATTGCTTTTGCTCTTCTTAATCGGTATATACTTAAAAGAGGGGCCACAGCTTAAACAATTATTAGGCTATAAGCGAAGATAATGGCCCAACCTTTGCGATAGCGTTAAAGCGATGAAAGGAGAAGTCCGGATATAGGCACTTCCCTACTTGGCCGACTATTGTGAAACGAGTACGATTTAAAACAACAATTGTAAGATGATTTTAAAGAATAAAATATACTGGTTTATATGCCTTTTATTAATAAGTGGACAACAGGTACTTGCGCAAACAGCGACAGACAGCAGTCAGGTAAAGGATTTATATTACCAGGCGCTCAACGAAAAGGCCCGAGGAGATATTGACCTAGCGCAAACTACACTTCACAAGTTGTTAAAGCTAGACGACAGCAACGATGCTGCTTATTTCGAATTAGCCCGATTAGAGTTGGAAGATAAAAATCTAGGTGACGCTGCCATCCATGCAAAAAAAGCAACAACACTAAAGCCAGATAATGAGTGGTATTGGGTTTTGTTGGCAGACATTTACAAACGGATGGAGGATTTTAACTCCCTCCCTCCTATTTTTGACCAGCTGATTCGCATCAAACCCGAAAAGAAAGAGTACTTCTATGATCGTGCTTACGCCCTTTTCCTTAATAATGAGCTTGACAAATCACTACAGGCTTACCATGAAATAGAGCAAAAGTTCGGAAAGGATGATAACATCATTATTGCGCGGCAGGAGATATACTTAAAACAAAAACAACCCAAAAAGGCCATCGAAGAAGTCACCTCTATTATCGAAAAGGAACCGGATAGTACAAAAGGATATCTACTCTTAGCCAACTTATACTTAAAGCTTAACAAGCCCAAGGAAGCTATTAAGGTCTTGGACGAAGGACATGCACGTATCCCCGGCGATCCTTACATTTCTTTAAGTAAAGCGGATGCCTATCACAATTTGAAAGATGAGGAAAAATCCACTCGGGAGCTTCGAATGGCTTTTGCCAGTGAACGGATGGATTTCGAAGGGAAAATGCGCCTATTGATCAGTCTCATGTCTGACCCGAAGAGTAATGAAATGGCACCTATCGTTCGCGATTTAGCGAATACATTAACGATAAGCTATCCAACGGATGCACGTGCTTTTGCTTTATATGGAGATATATTAGCCCAACAAAAACAACTGAAGGAAGCTCGGGAACAATATCTCAAAGCGATCGATATCAACAGCCGGGTGAATACCATTTGGGAGCAACTATTACAGATAGAGCTCAGCTTAGGTATGCAAAAAGAGGCTTTGGCACATGCTTATAAAGCCTCTGCATTGTTTCCGCAACAGCCTTTAACTCAGTTTTTTTCGGGGCATGCTTTCTTTATGGAGAAGAAATATACGGATGCAAGAAGTTGTTTTGAAGCCGCGCTTAATTATGTTGACGAGAAAAACACCCCGTTGCTTACGCAAGTATATAGCAGCTTAGGTGACACCTATCACGCCTTGGATATGTTTGCAGAGTCCGATCAAGCCTATGAGGAGGCGCTTGCCATTGATAGCAACAACGTGGGAACGCTTAATAATTACGCCTACTATTTATCGCTTCGAAAAACCAATTTAGAAGCGGCCGCTAAGATGTCGAGAAAGTCAAACGAATTAGAGCCTAATAATCCGACGTTTCAAGACACGTACGCGTGGGTGCTGTTTCAACAAGGCAATTACGCTGAAGCTTTAAAATGGATCGAAAAAGCAATCACCAATTCAGGGGAAAAGTCCTTTGCGCTCCTTGAACATTATGGTGATATATTGTTTAAACTGGGTAACATCGAAAAAGCCGTTTCCAAATGGAAGGAAGCAAAAGCCACCGGGGAAACTACGGGGGAAAATGTGGAGCTTTTAACTAAAAAGATCGATGCTAAAAAGTATATTGAGTAATGCCTTTTAACCATTCAAATTTGCGAAAGCTATCCATTTTGACGGTTTTATCGGCTAGCTTGCTGATCGTCGCTTGCAAAAGCAAAAAAGTAATAGTCGACGCAACCAAAGAAGAAAGTCGGATCACCTTGGATAATCGGGTATTGGTGAATGGTATCCTTGACAATCAATTGAGCTTCAACACCTTCAGTGCTAAAGCAAAATCGGCCGTTGCCATCAATAAAGACAACTATGATGCAACCTTAAATATCAAGATAAAAAACCAGGAAGCGATATGGATATCTATTACCACCGTCTTTGGAATCGAGGCTGCTCGCGTATTAATCACGCCGACCCGCTTTCGAATGATGAATCGTATCAACGGAACCTACATCGACGAACCCTTTGCCTTTTTACATCAATTTGCCTCCGAAGAGATTACTTATGGTAATCTACAGGCTATGATGGTAGGCAATATGATTGATCAAGCGTTGACTTATTCGAACGAGGCAAAAAAAGGAGATTTAGGTTATTTACTAAGTGGCTTTAAAAATGATTTAAATTTCTTAGTAAGAACAGATGACAATTTCAGGGTCACTAATTGTAGTTTAAGCACTTACAATCAGGAACACCAAGTAAATACGGATTATTCTGATTTTGCATTAATAGGCAAACATCCGGTACCTAAGGATATTCGTTTAACCGCTAATTCATCCGCTGTAAAACTGGAATTACAGCTAAAGTACAATCGTATTGCTTTGAATGAGGCCGTAGAGATGCCATTCACTATTCCGTCAAAATATAAGCCCTTAAGTGGAATACGTTAATCAACAAATGTTTATCGAGATAAAAATATTTTAGTACTTTCGTTGGCAATAAATACGTTAAAATAACGATGTAATGTAATACATCATCAATGATTTGAAGAAGAGAATGATTCGGATAAAGTCAATATGCTGTTTGCTGTTATTTATGGGGATAGGCCTATCTAGTTGGGCACAGTCGAGCGCACAGTTGAAAAAGCAGCGGGAGGCCCTTACACGTGAAATAGAATTATTGAATCAAACTTTACGTTCTACATCAAAAGACAAGTCATTATCGCTCAAACAGGTAAATGCCCTTAACGCCCAAATCAACCTACGGGTGAAAAAAATCAAAACGATTAATAGCGAAGTCAATTTAATAGAGAGCCAGATAGCCAAAAATACCAATACGATCCGCTCCTTGCAGAATGAATTGGCGAAGCTCAAAAAAGGATATGCGTCCATGGTACAGTTTGCGTTTCGCAACTCGAGCGCTTACAATAAATTGATGTTCATTTTTGCTTCTAACGACTTTAATCAAGCGTATAAGCGCCTTAAATACCTTCAGCAATTCAGCGATTCCCGGAAAAAACAAGCAAAGGAGATAGAGGAAACGCAGAAAAGTATTGAGCAAAAAATTGCCGAATTGGCGAGTAATAAAAAGGAGAAAGTAGTACTTCTGAGCGACCAGGAAAAAGAGAAGCAAGCGCTCGACGGCCAAAAATCTGTTAAATCAAAAGTGCTTAACGATCTTACCAAGAAGGAAAAAGAATATAAGCAAGAGCTGAATAAGAAGCAGCAGGAAGATGCGCGTTTAGCACGTGCCATACAGGCGGCTATCCGAAGAGAGATCGAAGAAGCTCGGCGAAAGGCAGAAGAAGAAGAAAGACGACGAGCAGCAGAGTTGGCGAAGAAAAACCCTAATGCGAAGGCTCCGGAGCCAACCGCTAGAAAAACCGACAAAGAGGCGCTCTTGTCAACACCAGAGGCGGCTAAATTAGCAGCAGATTTCACAGGTAATCGTGGGCGACTCCCCTGGCCGGTAGCTTCCGGATCGGTAACGCAAGGTTACGGACAATATACTTATGGAAAAGGTGTTAAAGTTAATAGTAACGGCTTAACCATTCGTACAGCAGCAGGTGCCGCCGTACGGGCCGTATTTGATGGTGTTGTAACATCAATCGTGCAACTCCAAAATCAATATACTGTTATTATACGTCATGGTAATTACTTCACTGTCTATCAAAACATGAAAACGGTCAGTGTTTCCAGAAATCAGAAGGTTTCTGTAAAACAAACAATTGGCACAGTAGCTGTAGATGCGACGGAAGGAACTTCCGATTTACACTTTGAACTGTGGCAAGGAACTTCGCCTATCAACCCAAGTAGTTGGTTAGCGGGAAATTAGCCATACAAGTGGTGAAATGATAAACGATAAAAAATTGTTTATCTAAGCATTTTTACATAAGTTTGTAAACTGGACGTAAGACGATTACGTATATTGAGGAAAGAATAAAAACTACAATGTAGTCATTGAATAAAGATTTTAAATATTGAGTTATGTTAAACACAATTTTGTTACTGGGTATTGGTGGGCCTGAAATAGCAATTATCGTTCTTGCTTTGTTATTATTATTTGGTGGAAAGAAAATTCCTGAGTTGATGCGTGGATTAGGACGCGGTGTGAGAGAATTTAAAGAGGGCCAAGCCGGAACCACGAAAGATGAAGTTAAAGAGGAAAAACAATAATCCCTCATTCTTATAAAGGATAAGCTGTTGTAACATATAGCATGTTGCAGCAGCTTTTTTTATTATTATTTCAAAAAAAAATCAACTTACTATACTAAGTGAGCTGATTAAAACGTTGTTTAAGAAATTATTATCAAACCTCTTTTGAGCGTGGCTCAAAATATGTTAACGTATTTAGCAATAATGAACTGATTTGATAATCAACAGCCTTAAATATAAGACATGATATTGAAAAGATTTTCGGCATTTGCCGTAGGTATGCTATTTTGCGTTCAATTGACGCAGGCAACAACAAGCAAAGATACCGACGAACCTTCGAAATTAAGTGCCTCTTCGAATGTTCTATCTAGCGAAGATTCTACACTCAGGAAAAATTCCCACCCTCACGATCTCTCCTGGTATCTCGCCCCTCAAAATATAAAAAAGCAACTGGACACTTTGCAAAAGGTAATCCCCTTAACGTACAATAGCTATGTCCAATCTTATATAGATGCTTATACGGCACCGCGCTATAAAAACCATCTTTCTAAAATGCTTGAGTTAGCGCAGTACTATTTTCCCATTTACGAGAAAGTATTTGCAGAGACGGATTTGCCACAGGAAATAAAGTATTTATCTATCATTGAATCAGCTTTAAATCCACATGCGGTCTCAAGGGTGGGCGCAACCGGTCCTTGGCAATTTATGTTTGCTACGGCAAAAGCGTTTAATTTAAATATAGACAACTACGTTGATGAACGGAAAGACCCCTATGCCGCGACTTATGCAGCGGCGGCTTATCTAAAAGATGCTTACAACGAATTTGGCGATTGGCAACTTGCAATAGCATCCTATAATTGCGGAAAAGGAAATGTAGCCAGAGCGATACAACGCTCAGGTATTGAAAAACCTGATTTTTGGACCGTGCGAAAAT
Source organism: Olivibacter sp. LS-1 (assembly GCF_008245145.1). Taxonomy (GTDB): domain Bacteria; phylum Bacteroidota; class Bacteroidia; order Sphingobacteriales; family Sphingobacteriaceae; genus Olivibacter; species Olivibacter oleidegradans. The sequence goes on from NZ_CP041643.1 coordinate 673,809, forward strand.
ATCTTCCCCAGGAAACACGTAATTATGTGCCCGCTTTTATTGCCATGACCTTCGTGCTAAACAACTATGAAGTATTAGGAATTGCAACACCCTCCGGGAGCGGATCTGCCCTTACAGCGGAGAAAGGTACCGACGTCATTTTGATCGATAAGTTTATTCCATTATCAGGCATTGCAGAGGCGTTAAACCTCGACCTGAACCAATTGATCACGCTAAATCCGGCCTATAAAAAGAGCATCATCAATGGTACACCGGAGGCTCCGAAGCGTTTAGTCGTCCCTGCGGTAGATAAAACCGCTTATGCCAGCTTGTATGCAGCTTTAAATACACCGACCGATGCTCCTGCAAAAGTTATTACAGCATCTAACACCGATAGAAAAGCTATTTATCATCGCGTAAGAAGAGGTGAAAGCTTAAGCTCAATTGCCAATAAATATCAAGTCGAGGTACAGGACTTGAAGGTTTGGAATAGGTTGAGGAGAAATGCCATTGTTCCGGGACAGCGTTTAAAGATCTCCGAACCGGGTTATGCAGCAGGGAAAAAAACGAGCTTGGAAAGAAAATCCGTTAATTACGTAACCTATAAAGTTAAAAGAGGAGATACACTTTCCGGAATCGCCCAAAAATACAGAGGAGCCACTGTCAATAATATAAAAGCAATGAACAATTTAAATGGCTCATCTATCAAACCAGGGATGACTTTAAAGATCAATAGCCTTTAAAAATAAAATATTGCTTATGCATTAAGGGTTGACGCCAGGGTCCTTCAACTGCTGGCGGAAGCCTACCGAGGGCACTCATCTAATGCAGGTACGCAGCGTCCTGTTCGTTTTCAAAACCTTCGAGTGTCACAGAAACATGCTCATTAAGAATGGTAGATAATTTGTGCCCGGAGAAGTCGCTTATAACAGGGAATTTATGATGGCTTCTATCAATTAGAACCGCCGTTCTCAGCTTCTTTAAGGGAACATTCAAAAAAACACCCAAACCATAGGCTAAAGTCCGCCCACTATTCAATACATCGTCCACCAATATTACCACTTTATCTTTCGCCTCACTTACCGAAATATCGGTTTCTGCTTGCAGGGTAGAACTGACTTTATTTAATGAAATGTTGATAAGCTTGACATCGACCGCCAATGAAATTTTTGCTAGTTCTTCTTTTAAGCGACGGGCCAAAACATATCCTCTTTCGGCAACACCCGCTAGAACAATCTCTTTTTCTTCAAAGTTATCTTCTAAAATCTGATAAGCAATTCTTGTAATTTTTTTCTGAATCTGGTCCTTGTCTAAAATCAATATTTTTTCGCTTGCCATAGCATTATTCCTGTGCATAAAAGTAGTAAATTTTTTTTTAAGGTAAAAGGGATGGATATGCGCATTTGTTCATCACTCACCAACTCGCGTTTGGCTAATTGAGGTGATAAGCCAATGAGCAATCACTAAATAGAAAACTACTAACAGTGGAATTAGGCCAAGCCGACTGATTCTAGAAAAATCGATTGCTAATTTAAATGAAGAACGTCTTCCTCTTCCGACGCATTCTCATTCTGTGCTTTCAAGCTCATACGGCCGCCATTGAAATAATAGCGCTTCCAATAAGCTTCATCAAGATTGCTAATCATAACGCCTCTGCTGGTAGAAGCGTGCGCAAATTTCCTGTCACCCAAATAAACGCCAACATGTGTAATACTTCTACTTCTTATTTTGAAGAACACCAGGTCGCCGGGCTTCAGTTCATTTTTGTTGATGGGATCAACTTGTGTATAAATATTTCTTGAATTATTTCCGATCGACGTATTAAACACCTTTTCGTATAGCTCGTAGGCAAACTTGGAACAATCAATGCCCTTTTTTGTTTTACCTCCTAATCGATAGGGTGTGCCAATCCAATCATAAACAAACTGATAAAGCTTTGTATTGGTGGTTGCTGAAGCAGCAATCCCCATTATTTGGGAGAAATACTCTTTGGCTAAATTATCCGGATCTTCGGGTGAATTATTTTTTTCAGTTAAGGTTTGGGCCTGAAGGTTTAGTGACAGAGCACCTAGCAGTATGCATACTACCAAAAGCGTTTTTTTCATTTGAATAAAATTTTTCCAGTTAATGAAGCTTGCATGAGCACATGCAGTCTTCATCTGCGTTAATTTACTTACAGGAAGGTCATTCTTATCCCCCATTGGCTTGATTGACTATCCGTTTAAGGTTAACAATGTTGTTTTTTAATGTAAAAGTTTATCCATGCACTAAAACAGGTGTGTCGCAAATCTAAATGAAAACTTTTATTTTGTCAAAAAAAGCAAACACAATTTTAACATTTTTTTGACATGTGTACTATATACCATACAGGCGAATAAAAAAAGGAGGAGAAAAACAAATAATAATTCACTTTCTCTCACGTACATTCTGTGAATATCGCAACAATTGATTAGATTTGCCTTCCAGTAAATTAAGTACACGAACATAAAGCGATGAGTTCAACACCAATAACAAAAGAAACATATCTAGAGTGGTATAAGTCGATGTTACTTATGCGTAAGTTTGAGGAAAAAGCAGGTCAACTTTACGGTCAACAAAAAATAAGAGGCTTTTGCCATTTATATATTGGACAGGAAGCCGTTGTTGCAGGTGCCATGTCAGTTCTTCGTAAAGAGGACTCCATGATCACTGCTTATCGTGACCATGCCCATGCCCTTGCCAAAGGCATGAGCGCCAATGCGGCTATGGCAGAGTTATTCGGGAAAGTAACGGGTTGTTCGAAAGGAAAGGGTGGATCAATGCACTTTTTTGATAAGGAAAACAATTTCGCGGGGGGCCATGGTATCGTAGGAGGACAAATACCATTAGGTGCAGGTCTTGCTTTTGCCGAAAAATACAATGGTACAGATAATGTTTGCGTTTGTTACATGGGAGACGGAGCTGTAAGACAAGGGTCTTTAAACGAGACCTTTAATATGGCAATGCTTTGGAAGCTTCCGGTAATCTTCGTTTGCGAAAATAACGGTTATGCGATGGGTACTTCCGTTAAGCGGACGACTAACATGATTGACATTTATAAAATGGGCTTAGGCTTTGATATGCCAAGCGCTCCGGTTGATGGTATGGACGTTGTAGCAGTTCATAATGCAATGGACGAAGCCGTTCAGCGTGCCAGAAAAGGGGAAGGACCAACGTTTTTGGAGATTCGCACCTATCGTTATAAGGGACACTCTATGTCGGATCCTGCCAAATACCGTACAAAAGAAGAATTAGAACAATATAAAGAGCGCGATCCAATTGCCGCGGTTAAGCACGCCATTATAGAGAATAAGTATGCCGATGAGCAATGGTTTGATCAGGAGGAAGCCGAAGTAAAACGTATTGTTGATGAAGCGGTTAAATTTGCTGAGGAGTCTGAGTATCCAAACCCGGAAGAGCTATATACAGACGTGTATGTGCAGAACGATTATCCATATATTATGGATTAACAAGAGTGCAATCTTAATAATTTAAATAGATAAAAAACCCCAGATAATATTATGGCTGAAGTAGTTCGAATGCCTAAAATGAGCGACACCATGACAGAAGGTGTAATTGCAAAATGGCATAAAAAGGTAGGCGATAAGGTTAGCTCAGGAGATTTAATTGCTGAGGTTGAAACCGATAAGGCTACCATGGATTTTGAATCCTATCAGGAAGGCACACTATTATATATAGGTCCTAAGGAAGGCGAAGCAGTTCCTATCGATGCTGTAATTGCCGTATTAGGAGAAGAAGGAGAAGATTATCAGGCATTACTTAATGGTAATGGCGGCGCTTCGCCTTCAACTAAAGAAGATAAAAAAGAAGAAGAGGCTCCGGCACAGGAAGAAACAGAAGATGAAGGTGAAGAAGTAAGTGCTGAATCATTAGGTGCAACGGTAATCACTATGCCATTGCTGAGTGATACAATGACCGAAGGCGTAATTGCAGAATGGCATTTCAAGGTTGGCGACAAGATTAAAAGTGATGATGTAATTGCCGACGTAGAAACGGACAAAGCAACCATGGAAGTTACTGCTTATGCTGAAGGCACCTTACTGTACATCGGAGTAGAAAAAGGTCAGGCAGCAAAAGTTAATGATATTATTGCCATTGTAGGAAAAGAAGGTACCGATGTAACGCCTTTGCTTAAACAGAAAAGCAGTAAACCGAAGAAACAAGAAGCTCCTAAAAAAGAAGAAGCGTCAACTAGCGCAGCAAACGAGCCAAGCCAAGCGGAAAGCAAAGAAGTTACTTCTTCTGACTCGTCCCGAGTTAAAGCTTCTCCTTTAGCGCGAAAAATTGCGAAAGAAAAAGGTATTGATTTAAATGAACTGAAAGGTTCGGCAGAGAATGGCCGTATCATCAAAAAGGATGTCGAATCCTTCACGCCTGCTGCTAAACAAAAGACTGAAGCACCGGCTGCTGCTCCAAGCGCCGAAAGTAAGTCTGTTACTATTCCGCAATTTATCGGAGAAGAGCGGTTTACCGAAAAGCCTGTGACTCAAATGCGTAAAACGATTGCTAAACGTCTTTCGGAAAGCTTATTTACTGCTCCACATTTCTATGTAACAGTGAAAGTTGACATGGATAGCGCTATTTCCGCACGGAATAAAATCAACGAAGTTGCTCCTGTTAAGGTGTCTTTCAACGATTTAGTCATCAAAGCTGTTGCCGTTGCGCTAAAACAACATCCTAATGTTAACTCTTCTTGGTTGGGCGATAAAATTCGCTATAATGAGCACGTTAATATTGGTGTCGCTATTGCGGTGGACGAAGGCTTATTAGTTCCTGTGGTCCGTTTCGCTGATGGAAAGACATTATCACATATATCGGCTGAAGTGAAAGATTTTGCACAACGTGCTAAAGCCAAAAAACTACAGCCGAAAGACTGGGAAGGCTCTACCTTTACGGTTTCTAATCTGGGTATGTTCGGCGTCGACGAATTTACCGCCATCATTAATCCACCTGACTCTTGTATATTAGCCATTGGCGGCATACAACAGGTACCGGTGGTTAAAAACGGTGCGGTTGTCCCAGGTAACATCATGAAGATTACTTTAAGCTGTGACCACCGTGTAGTAGACGGTGCTACAGGGGCCGCTTTCTTGCAAACTGTTAAATCACTGCTAGAAGAACCCGTTCGGTTATTAGTTTAAAAAATTCAAATAGAAAAAAGGCATCTCCTAAACAGGCAGATGCCTTTTTTCATTTAGCGATGATGAGCCTGCCGGTCGGGACCGATCCCTTTATCATTCTTTCGAACCTAGTATAACAGAAAAATCACACGCAAAGTTGTTAATTCAAAACTTTATTTACGATTTTGGCGGCAAACAAACAGTAATTGAAATATGATATTTAAACGACTCTTAATTTTATGCTGTTGTATCAGCTTATACAGTGCGCAAGCCCAACAAAAAACATCCAAAGAAGTAGATCGACCTAAATTGGTAGTAGGGATTATGGTGGACCAAATGCGCTGGGATTACTTATATCGATATTACGACCGCTATGGTGAAGGCGGCTTTAAACGCATGTTAAACAACGGTTTTTCCTGCGAAAACACCTATATTAATTATATCCCGACCGTTACCGCCATCGGACACAGCTCGGTTTACACCGGTACAACACCTGCTATCCACGGAATTGCCGGGAACGACTTTATCATACAAGCTACAGGAAAAAGCATGTATTGCACGGAAGATGAAACGGTTATCCCATTAGGAACAGCCGTTGGTAATGCAGCTGGCAAGATGTCGCCAAGGAACCTACTGGCATCCACCATAACGGATGAACTTAAATTAGCCTCCAATTTCCGTTCTAAGGTGATTGGAATTGCTATAAAAGATCGAGGTGCTATTTTACCAGCCGGCCATTTTGCTGATGCTGCTTATTGGTTTGATAATAGTGGCGACTGGATCAGTAGCTCATACTATATGACTGACTTGCCTAAATGGGTGAAAGATTTCAACAAACAAAAACTTGCGGAAAAGTATTTAAAACAAGACTGGAATACGTTATACCCTATTGAAACCTATAAACAGAGCATTGAAGACAATAATCCGTATGAAGGAAAGTTTAAAGGTACTCAATCACCAACTTTCCCTGTTAAAACGTCTCAACTGCTTAAAGAAAATGGAATAGGCTTGGTTGCTACGACACCTTATGGAAATACGTTGACACTCGATTTGGCAAAAGCCGCTATTAGCAATGAAGAATTGGGAAACAATCCCGGCGGTTTTACTGATTTTTTAGCAATCAGCATATCATCTCCCGATAAAATAGGCCATCAATTCGCTGTAAATTCAATAGAGGTTGAAGACAACTACCTCCGTCTTGATAAAGATTTGGAAGACTTCTTTAGTTACCTCGACAAAACCGTTGGACAAGGGCAATATACTGTATTTTTAACGGCCGACCATGGTGCCGCCCATAATCCTCAGTACTTCATGGACCAACAAGGTAATGGCGGGTATTTCAATTCCAAAACAGCACAGCAAGGATTGAATGAACAGTTAAAAGCGAAGTTTAATACGGACAAATTGGTTATCAGCTTATCAAATTATCAGGTTCATTTAAATAACACGCTTATCAATGAAAGAAATCTTGATCGGCAAGCAATTTGTGACGAAGCGGTAAAATACCTACGGAATTTAGAGGGCGTTGCTTTTGTAGCAGAAATGGACAAGGTATCAGAAGCCGCTATACCATCGCGAATAAAAGAACGCATTATTAACGGTTATAACTATAAGCGGAGCGGCGCGATTCAAATTGTCCTTGAGCCACAATGGTATAGCGGATCAGCCAAGTCTACCGGTACGACCCATGGCAACTGGAATCCTTACGACTCGCATATACCCTTGGTATGGATGGGTTGGGGAATCAAACACGGCGCAACCAATCGTATTACTGAAATGACAGATATCGCTGCTACAGTGGCTGGTCTCTTACATATTCAAGAGCCAAATGGAAGTATAGGCAGTCCGATTGTAGAAGTGCTAAATCAATAGATATTATAAAAGTCCGTAGCGTGAAATAATCTCTACGGACTTTAAAACGGTCTTATCATCCTTCCCAAACATAGAACTTTTTAATTCCACTAATATGTCCTCCCACCATATAGTAAAAGAGAAGCAGGAACCTGCCTTAATAGTGGAATTTTTTTCCGATCTAAGCTATGAACTTCTTGGACAGTTATTGGAATGGGCACCAACAGTTATCGCTAATAAAGACAGTGCGCAATGGCTATCGAGAAACGACATTCATATCGATGTTGTCATTACAAATGACGAGCACAGGATCGAACAAGATGGAGTTACCATGCTTTTCGGAAACCCTTCCTCTTTTAAAAAAGACGCATTAAATTATCTTGTTGAAAAAGGGTATCATGCAGTCAATATCATCTCACAAGACTTTTCGATGGATCTATTCCAACAATTCGCTTCTCTTATCAACCTGGTTTTTATCAACGGTAAGCAGAAAATCTTCGCGATTAAATCTGGTTTCAAAAAGTGGAAGGCAGCGAGCGAAAACGTCTACATACTTGCCAGCGATGCTATTTTCCATACAGAGGGGTTGGAAAAAAAACACGATCAGGCATACAAGACCATAGCAGACGGCTTCTTTGAAATTCATTTCCAAACCGACTACCTGCTCATAGCAGAAGATCTTTAATTCTTTAACGGCTCCAGCCTCGTGGGCGTTTCCTTTCCTGCTATAATTGATCTCGCACCTAACGCAACAGCATTAATAGAGGAAACAATGTTCTTAATATCTAAAGTTTCTAATTCATCTTTCACGGTGTGATAGTAATTATCCTTATCTATTTGAACCGTAGAAACTGTATGTGCGGGAACGCCGAGCGCTGCCAAGGTCGCGTTATCACTTCTATAAAAAAGGTTCTGTTCAGGATAAGGGTCCGGATAAAAAGAAAAACCCGTCCCCTTCACATTTCTCTGGAGAATCTTACCCAAATCGGATTTCTCAAAGCCGGTGAGATACATGGAATTAGCCCCAAACTTAGCATCCTTTCCAATCATCTCAATATTTATCATGGCCACAACATGATCCGGATTAAGCTGTTTAGAAAAATATTGTGAGCCATAACCACCCGATTCCTCAGCTGTAAAAGCAGCGAAGATCAATGTTCGTTCATTATCTTTTTGCTTGGCAAAAATATTTGCCAAACTGATTACCGCGGTGACTCCCGATGCATCATCGTCGGCTCCATTTGCAATAGAATCCCGGTCAATCGGTTTTAGGATACCGATGTGATCATAATGCCCTGAGAAGATAACAAACTCGTTGGGTTTTGATCTCCCGGGCAGCACACCAACTACATTAGCGAGTCCCTTATTCTCCACCGTACCCGTATAGTTAATTCGAAAGGACTTAGGCTGTTCCTTGCTTAGTACAAAAACAAGTGAACCTTTTTTCTTCTGATCGGTATTTAATAAGATTCTCCCGTTATCAGCATGCTGTTTCAAATAATTAAATTCCTTTACAAAACTCTCGTCAACACAAACGATGGCATTGATATCTTGCTGTGAAATCTCCTTATATTTCTTTCGAAAGTTGTCGCTGGCACTTATGGACAAAATCCGCACTTCCGGATCGGTATTCCAGTTAAGACCCGCCTGGTCGCTTAGAACAAAACCGGCGTCACTGTCCAGCTCCTTTCCGTCTAACAAAATCTCACAAAGAGAAGGTTTTATTTGAGTGGCCTGAAAGCGCTGTAAAAAGTCATTTTCATTTGCCTTCAATGGCTGTAGCCCTGCCTTTTTGAATTCCCCTTCAATAAAAGTTGCGGCTTCCTCTATTTCAGGAGTAAACACGGCCCTGCCTTTCAATCGATCATCTGCTAACGTCGAAATAATTCGATGGACCTCTTGTTGATCGACACTAACAATACGCTCTTTCTTCTGACTGGCGCAAGCTCCCAACACTAAAAAGAGAACGAAGGAAAGCTTATTCAAAGGGGTTGTTGTTTTATACATAAATATTGCAATAATTTTAATCTCCTTAGTAAATTACCTAAATGTCACTTGTCATTAGATCGATCAATATCATAGGCAAGCAAATTACCGGTAGACCGATTCCTGTATACAAGAAAGTTTAACTAAGTTTGGTAATAAAGTTAAACAAATTCCCTAGCTTTGACGATTACAAGTATTAATTCTTAAAAAGATAGATCATGAAAGAAATAACCGTCGAGGAGCTAAAGGAGAAGATTGATCGGAATGAAGATTTTCAACTGATAGATGTACGTGAGGAGTTCGAATATGAAACATCCAATCTGAAAGGCGAAAATATTCCACTTGCTCAAGTCTTAATCGAGAAAGATAAAATCAGCAAGGATAAACCCGTTGTAGTGCATTGCAGAAGCGGAAAGAGAAGCGCCCAGGCTATTCTAATGCTAGAAAAAGAGGGATATACAAATCTTTCTAACTTAGAAGGCGGCATTCTCGCCTGGCGTGACACCTTTGAGCCGGATATGGAGGTATATTAAACAAAAATGGGGAAACAAATTCTTTATAATATTTTTCTAAATATTGGGATTCTTGTACTTGCGTATTGTACCATTGCATCTTATAATGGTAAACAGTATAGCATCATGGCGGTGAGCGTTTTGGGAATCGCGGCTCTTATATACTTGAAGATTAAACTCGCTAAAAGGGTGAAAGAATTGATCAGAAACGGCAAAAAATGAGTTTTTGTACTATATTTGAGTCAATATTGTAGCAATAGTAGACATTTTTTTGCTATTTTTTTTCGGCCATTTTTCAGTTTGTCTATAATTATCTAAACAAGCCGTGGCAGCCGCAAGACTCTTTAAAACAAGCGTTTATACAACAACAAATGGTGCAATATATATTCAAAAAGGGCTAACAACAACAAATTGAGCCCGTCTTTTTTTTTGGAATAGTATTTGCTATTGTTGCATGAATAAAACTAATAACTATTTTTGTATACAAATTATACAATTAAAACTGTTTAACCTTTAAAAGAACGAAGTATGAACTATTCTACAATCAAAAAAGCAGTTACTTGCTCTTTGATTGCCGCCTTAGGTTTCACTGGGGCAGCTCAAGCACAAGATGCTAAAGTATTTGGCGGAAGAAGCCAATACAGAACTTGGTCCATTGGTATCAATGGCGGTATAACCACTCCAAATGTATTGATTGGAGGATCTAACGCTTTTGGTAACAAAGTGGGACTATTTGAAGCGCCTGTTAGAGAATATTACGGAATTAACGTACGTAAGCAATTCTCGAGCTGGTTCGGTTTGCAATTAGATGCTAACAGAGGACGTATTTTCACACATAATGCTGAACCATTTGCAACAACAAATGCTTGGAATGGACAACAGTATCAATCAGCAGAAACTGATGTACAATATGCTGTTAGCTTAAATGGTGTATTCCAATTTGCTACAATCGATTTCCTAAGAAGAGAAAATTCGGTTAATTTCTATGCAAGTGTAGGTTACGGATTGATGGCTTTCAACCCAGTAATGTACTCTAACAATGACGGAACCGGTACTGCATGGGATAACAAAGGTAACTGGGGTGAAAGCGCTGGCGACCGCGAATTCCAAGGAGACAAAGATTACACTCGTGAAGCATTTGTTCCAGTTGGTTTAGGTTTGAAATTCAAGTTATCTGATCGCGTAGCTTTGGATTTAGGTTATACCATGAACTTTGTTGATACCAAATATTTATTTGGGCCAGTACAAGGCAGAACCAGCAACGACAAATTCTCTTATACTCATGCTGGTTTAGAGTTCTCATTAGGAAGCAAAGACAAACAAGATTTGACTTGGGCTAATCCGGTAGCTACTCTTTACGATGAGTTGAAAGATCCGGAATTGAGAAACGAAGTTGATGCGTTGAAACAACGTGTAAGCGCTCTTGAATCAACTGTTCAAGCGTTAAGCACTGACTCAGATGGTGATGGTGTTGCCGATAAATTCGACAAATGCCCTAACACTCCTGCCGGTACGCAAGTTGATGGATCAGGATGTCCAATTAAATTCCCTGAGCCTGATACAACAGCTCTTTCAACTGGTTCTTATTCTAACATCCAGTTTGAATTCGATAGCTCTGTATTGAAAACCAGCTCTTACCCAACTTTAGATCAAGTATCTTCTGACTTACGTGCTAGCGGTGCTACACTTACTTTAGAAGGTAATGCTTCTGAAGAAGGAACAACTGAGTACAACTACCAGTTAGGTTTAGACCGTGCTAACTCTGTTAAAAATTACTTAGTTAACTCTGGTGTTGCTGCATCACAAATCAATGTGGTAAGTAACGGCGAAACTAAACCAGTTGCATCTAATGCTACTGAAGAAGGTCGTCAGTTGAACCGTAACGTACAATTCAAAAAATAATCCTGTCTATTAAGCAGGTTATTATAGAAACCCTCGGGACAATGTTCCGAGGGTTTTTTCTTTGAATTCTCATCGATCTGGGTTAATTTCGTAACATGTACTTTTTCCCAAAGAAGAACCAAGAGAATAACTCCAAAAAGAGTTTCAATTTGAAGGTAATGCATGCTATCAATAAAATAGCTATTGTTCTCTTTCTACTTGGAGTTCTATATAAATTGATCGACTGGTTTTTCCTCAATTAATGCTAGATCAAATGAAAGAAATCATTAATACAAACAACGCCCCTGCCCCCATTGGTCCGTACAATCAAGCGGTTAAAGCAGGCAATACACTCTATATATCCGGCCAAATAGCCTTATCTCCCGAATCGGGCAATTTAGTTCTAGACAGTATCGCAGGACAAACCAAACAAGTGCTGGAAAATCTACATGCTATTCTGCAGGAAGCGGGTTACTCTTTTGCAGATGTGGTTAAAACGAGTATTTTCCTAACAGATATGGCTAACTTCAATATAGTAAATGAAGTTTATGGTGAATACTTTACGGAGAATGCCCCGGCACGGGAAACGATTGCCGTAAAAGGGCTCCCTAAAGGAGTGGATGTTGAAATTTCTTGTATTGCCTGGAAAGCCTAGTTGCAAAGTCGGTACGGATGCCTGTGATTGAATATGGTTTACATACACCAATAGAATACTTAAAAGGTGTCGGTCCACAAAAGGCAGATTTGCTCAAAAAGGAACTGGCAATATATACTTTTGGCGATCTTGTACACTATTACCCTTTCCGTTATATCGACCGAACGAAATATTATAAGATAAAGGATCTACATCCGGACATGCCATCAGTCCAAATTCTCGGTAGATTAACCGCCGTAGAACAGATAGGACAGAAAAGAGGAAAACGACTGGTTGCGCAATTTAAAGATGAAACCGGACTAATGGAGCTTGTCTGGTTTCAGAGCATCCGTTGGCTGGAAAAGAGTCTGAAAATCGGATCGGTATATGTTATATTTGGGAAACCTACCCTTTTTAATGGCCAATTGTCTATGACGCACCCGGAGATGGAGCTATATAATGCGGCTAATAAAAACGTGGGTAATCCAAGTTTACAACCCGTTTATCGGTCAACCGAAAAACTCAAGCAATCCTTTTTAGATACAAAGGGGATTCAACGACTGCAAGAAGGGCTAGTTGCTTGGGCTTCAAAAAAAATGGAGGAAAACCTGCCATCTTACCTGCTAAAAGAACAGCATTTGATCTCAAAAGCAGAAGCGATCACCCATATTCATTTCCCGTCCAGTGTAGAGGAATTAAAGGCAGCTGAAAGACGTTTAAAGTTTGAAGAACTATTCTTTATACAATTGAAATTGTTAAAAAACAAGCTGCTTCAGACCCATAAGTTCAAAGGCCATATATTCGATAAAGTTGGAAGTAATTTCAACGCCTTCTATCAAGAGCACCTACCATTTCCGCTAACAAACGCACAGAAAAGGGTAATTAAAGAAATTCGGCATGACACGCATACGGGAGCGCAAATGAATCGCCTCTTACAAGGAGATGTGGGCAGTGGAAAAACGGTGGTAGCACTCATGACTATGTTGTTGGCTGTCGACAACGGCTGTCAGGCTTGTATGATGGCCCCTACCGAGATTCTTGCTCAACAACATTTTAACGGTTTAATTTCTTTAATTGGCGACTTACCTGTTTCCATTAAACTGTTAAGTGGATCGACGCCTAAAAAGGAGCGGAAAATTCTTCACGAAAACCTACTAGACGGATCTTTAGACATATTGGTTGGTACCCATGCGCTTATTGAAGATACCGTACAATTTAAGAATTTAGGGCTTGTCGTAATTGACGAACAGCATCGATTTGGTGTTGAACAAAGGGCCAAATTATGGCGCAAAAATCAAACACCTCCGCACATGCTTGTTATGACGGCGACTCCTATACCTCGTACCTTGGCCATGACGCTCTATGGGGATTTGGATGTATCTGTGATTGATGAGCTCCCCGCCGGTAGGAAGCCCATCAAAACGCTTCATTTATTCGAAAGTAGCCGATTAAGGATGTTTGGTTTCATGCGGGATGAAATTGCTAAAGGACGACAGGTATATGTCGTGTATCCATTAATCAAAGAAAGCGAAAAACTGGATCTAATGCACTTGGAGGCAGGAATTGAAAACCTAGCTCGTGAATTTCCTCTTCCAACATACAAAATCAGCATTGTCCACGGAAAGATGCCGGCTAAAGATAAAGATTTTGAGATGCAGCGTTTCGTAAAAGGAGAAACACAGATTATGGTTGCCACTACTGTAATAGAAGTTGGCGTAAACGTGCCGAATGCTACCGTCATGATTATTGAAAATGCAGAGCGATTTGGCTTATCACAATTGCATCAGCTACGTGGTCGGGTTGGTCGAGGCGGAGAGCAGTCCTTTTGTATCCTGATGTCTTCCAACAAACTAAGTACAGAGGGTAAACTCAGGCTAAGTACTATGGTTAAAACGAACGATGGTTTCGAGATAGCAGAAACCGATCTTAAGCTGAGAGGCCCGGGAGATATTGCCGGCACACAACAAAGTGGTATATTAGATCTTAAACTAGCCGATTTAAGCACTGATCAGGTTTTGCTGCAAGAAGCGAGAAATCTAGTGATTCATATCTTTAAACAAGATCCGAAGCTTGAAGACCCGAAAAATCGGTTACTTCGCGATCACCTTCTGGTGCAAAGTAAAGGAATAAGTTGGGATAAAATTTCATAACATGTATTTTTAAAGCAAAAGTCGTATCTTTGTACCATTAAATCATTTCACCCTATAATAAGTATCAGTTATGTAATCCCTTCCATATCATATTATCGCTGCCAAAAGAACCTGGGCGCAAATGCGGTATTTTGATAGGTATGGGTTTCACCTACTGATAAAAATCATTTCAACGTATTCATCCATGTTTCAGGCACGATTCTTTCATAAGCAATGAAGAAAGAACGTTTATATGTATTGTTAAAATTGCGTATAAACATAAGTTATAGAACTATTATTAGTAATTTTAATTCCATAAGAACACTATGGCGATAAGAAAAATATACGACACAGCAATAAAGCCTGAGCGGGCTGTTTTAGTGGGGATCATAACACCCAATGAAACGGAAGATCAGGAAAAAGAATATCTCGAGGAACTCGCTTTTCTTGTCGAAACCGCAGGAGGCGAGACCATCAATACTTTTACACAACGGATGCAAAAGCCGGACAGAGCTACATTTGTAGGCAGTGGAAAATTAGACGAAATTAAAGCATATGTAAACGCGGAGGAAGCAGATATAGTTGTATTTGATGACGAACTAAGCCCTTCTCAGCTAAGAAACATCGAGAATGAACTGAAGATTAAAATACTGGATCGGAGCAATCTCATACTAGACATATTTGCTAACCGCGCAAAAACGGCGCAGGCAAAGACACAAGTCGAACTCGCTCAATTGCAGTATTTACTTCCTCGTCTGACGCGAATGTGGACCCACCTGGAACGTCAGAAAGGTGGTATCGGAATGAGAGGACCCGGTGAAACCCAGATTGAGAGTGACCGTCGGATGATTTTAAACAAGATCTCTTTATTAAAAGAAAAGCTAAAGCAGATTGATAAGCAAAATGAAACCCAACGGAAAAATAGAGGTGAACTAATTCGCGTTGCATTAGTTGGTTACACGAACGTCGGCAAATCGACGATCATGAATATGATCTCAAAATCGGAAGTCTTTGCAGAGAATAAATTATTTGCCACACTGGATACCACTGTTCGGAAGGTTGTTATCGACAACTTGCCATTTCTGCTATCTGATACCGTTGGATTTATCAGAAAACTTCCACATCACTTAGTGGAGTGCTTCAAATCAACCTTGGATGAAGTTCGTGAAGCTGATATTTTGGTCCACGTGGTTGATATCTCACATCCGAACTTTGAAGATCACATTAATACCGTAAATGAGACATTAAAAGATTTAGGTGCAATAGACAAACCGGTGATTACCGTTTTTAACAAAATTGACGCTTACAAACCTGCCGAAGTAGCGCGTGATGATAACGGCGATGAGCAGGCGAAGAAAAACATCACTATTGACGATTTTAAGAACAGTTGGATGGCTAAACACAGCAGCCCTGCCGTTTTCATTTCTGCCACAGAAAAAAAGAACGTTGAAGAATTCCGACAGCTCTTATACGACAAGGTAATCAAAATTCATACAGCCCGCTACCCGTACAATAATTTGTTATATTAATCATTCATAAAAGAAATTGAAAACATGGCATCAACAGAGAGTAAAAGACAACAACGTTTTGCTAGTGTAATCCAGCAAGATTTGGCTGATATATTTCAAAGGGAAGGGATGGTATGGGCTCCTGATACACTGGTGACAGTGACACGAGTAAGGGTGACACCCGACTTGGCCATTGCTCGCATCTACCTGAGTTTCCTCAATGCGAAAAACGTGCAAGAGGCGATTGCGAACATAAAAAGTCATGCCGGTGAAATCCGATATAAATTAGGAGGTCGTATTAAGAACCAAGCTCGCATTGTTCCTCAACTTGAATTTTTTGTAGATGATACAAACGAATATGTGGAACGGATGGATAAGCTTTTTGAAAAAATAAGTAAAGAACCGAGACAAGAGGATTAGGCCAGCTATTAGCTAAACATGCTTTTTCAACTTAACGAGGAGGATTTTTGGTTTCCGGATCCCTTATTAGCCGAGGAGGATGGCTTACTTGCAATCGGAGGCGACCTTAAAACAGAACGCCTTCGATGTGCTTATGCACAAGGGATCTTCCCTTGGTATGATGAAAGCACACCTATATTATGGTATGCACCCCCCAATCGTTTTATACTATTGCCACAAGATTTAAGAATCAGCAAAAGCATGCGTAAGGAACTGCGCAGCAATAGCTATCGGATTACTTATAATTCAGCTTTCGCACAGGTTATTCGTCACTGTGCATTGAGCCCCAGAAAGGGCCAACAGGGAACCTGGATTACGGAAGATATGCAAACGGCCTATATTAACTTGCACCAAGAGGGCTTTGCCATGTCAGTGGAAGTGTGGAAAAAGGAACAATTAGTAGGCGGCTTATATGGGGTTATCTGCGGAAAAAGAAACCATGTTTTTTGCGGCGAAAGCATGTTTTCATTAGCACCGAATGCCAGTAAGTTAGCCTTAATTGAACTTTGCACCTCCAATCGGTTTGAACTCATAGACTGCCAGATCGAAAGCGAGCATCTCCGATCCATGGGAGCAAAAGTAATTCCGGCGAAAAGCTATTATCAGCTATTGCAAACTTAGTATTTAAAAGCTAGTTTAGTAATAAAGAAACATAGCCTTTGTGGACTTACTTTATCAGATAGACTTAATCGGTGCATTAGTCTTTGCTATTTCCGGAGCGATGACGGCAGCTGATCACAAGATAGATATCTTTGGTGCTGCCTTTACCGGTTTTGTCACTGCTATTGGCGGCGGTAGTTTACGGGATATTTTCTTGAACACACGCCCCGTTTGGGTAGATGACGGAAACTACCTTCTAGCTATTTTGATTGGTGTTATTATCGCCATCACAACGCACCGATACCTTGGTAAACTGAGAAGGACCTTGTTTATGTTTGATGCCTTGGGTATCAGCTTTTTTACCATTGTCGGTCTGCAGAAATCACTTGCTGCAGACAGCAGCGAGATCGCAGCTATTGTATTGGGTATGTTTTCCGCGGTAATGGGTGGGGTAACGCGCGACACTTTAATGAATGAAACACCACTTATCTTTAGGCGGGAAATTTATGCCACCGCCTGTCTATCGGGCGCTATTTCATTTATTGTCTTATCAAGTTTTGGTATGGACGACAACCTCAATGCTTTCCTAAGTGCTTCGCTTATTTTTATTATCCGAATCATTTCTGTACGCTACAAACTTTCTTTGCCCATCATTGGCGGATAAGTTTAGCGTTTCTTTTTAAGAGCAGGAAACTTCATTTTGTAATCCACTTTTACATGGCCCTTTGAAATGGCGTCCAGTTTAGACTTCAACATCGCCTTACGCAATACGCTTAATCTATCAGTGAACAGTTTACCTTCAATATGGTCGTACTCGTGCTGAATAACCCTGGCGGCAAGGCCATCATATTTTTCACGGTGTTCTACCCAATTTTCATCAAAATACCTTATATGTATAATGGAGTGCCTACTTACATCTTCTCTAATATCAGGGATACTTAAGCAACCTTCATTGAACTCCCACTTCTCTCCCTCTTCTTCTTCGATATGCGCATTTATGAACACTTTTTTAAAATCTTTCAATTCAGGGGCATCATCTTCTGCAAAAGGAGACGCATCCACGACAAAGAGTCGGATAGAAAGCCCGACTTGCGGTGCAGCTATACCAACACCATGGGCAGCATACATCGTTTCGAACATATTTGCTATTAGATTCTCCAGTTCAGGATAATCTTTATCTATATCGATAGCTTTTCGTTTTAATACCGGATCTCCGTATGCTACTATGGGTAACTTCATGTTGCAAAGTAAAAATTAAAAAGTCAAAAGTCAAAACGTAAAAGGCCACTATATAGCTATTCCTGCTCCGGGATAAAGTCGAGCTCACTAAGTTTTGCGTCTTCGAATACTTCATTTGCAATTGCCAGAAGCTCTTCCGCACTCACCCTATTTATTTGCTCTACTACTTCTTCCAGCGTGTTTACCTTGCCATAGTCTAGCAAATTTTTTGCCATCGAAATAAGCACTCCCATCCGATTCTCCTCCCCTAAAGCAATCTGGCCGATAAACTTTTGCTTAGCCTGATGGAGTTGTAAGCTTCCCAGTTTGGTATCGCGTAGCTTTTTAAGCTCTTTATTGACTAGCCTTTGAGCCTGATGGGCCTTGTCTCCATCTGTACCATAGTAAATGGAAAATATTCCGGTATCCGTGTATGGTGTATAATTGGATTCAATGGTGTAAGCTATTCCATATTTTTCACGGATTTGGAGATTCAACCTAGAACTCATTCCCATTCCGCCGAGCAAATTGTTTAATACCATTAAGCCAACCTTACGATCATCGTGTAAAGAATAGGCTACATTTCCTAAACTCACGTGCGCCTGTACAATTGGTTTCACAATTTTTCGTTGTATTGGCTTATAATTAATTGTCATATTTCTCTCCCGTGCAGAAAGATTTGCGGGAATATTGCTTAATATGCCTTCTGTTAATTTTTTTATTTTCTTCCAATCATATTGCCCGGTTATTGCTAAAACAATTTGATCAGTACAATAATTTTCTTTCAAGAATTGGAAAATATCCTGTCTGGTTATCGCCTTCAGTGATTCGCTGGTTCCTAAGATATTATGGCCCAAAGCATGCTGATCGAACAACATATCTTCAAAATCGTCTGCGATAGCGTCCTCAGGGCTGTCTTGGTAAGATGCTATTTCGTCCAGGATTACGCTTTTCTCTTTTTCCATCTCTGATTCAGGAAACACGGAGTGGAAAATAATATCTTCAAAAAGATCTAGTACGCGCGACAAATGTTCCTTTAAAAAGGATGCGTGCACGCACGTATATTCCTTGGTTGTGTATGCATTAAGGTCTGCCCCTACGAGCTCAAGGCGATTCAGAATCTGATTTGTATTTCGTCTTTCCGTGCGTTTAAACAACAAGTGCTCGATAAAGTGAGCCATTCCGTATTGTTCAGGACGTTCATCGCGTGTTCCTGCGTTGACTAAAATACAGGCATGGGATACAACCGTATCTGCAGGCTTCAAAAGAACGCGGATACCGTTCGATAAATGAATGATGTGATGATCCATTGTGGTGGACAAACTTAGATAAAATTGTGGGTATATTAAAATCCACCCGGCCTTCCCCCTGGTCCACTCATAGACCGACCACCTCTTTCCCAACGTCCAGGGCCATTATCATCTGGCATAGCTCCCGTTCTACCTGCAAATTTTTGAAAGCGATACGTAAAAGATAGCATAAAATAACGAGCGAGTCGATTTGTTCTGCTATCCGAAATTCTATTTTCGGTAACAGACCTCGATATACTCACCTGTTCGTTTAACAAATCGAAGGCTTGCAGGCGCAACATTCCGTTTTTGTTTTTAAAGAATTGTTTCTCAATAAACGTATTGATAATTAAAGGATTGGCCTGAACATTACCTTCATAGCCATTGTTACTCGTTTTAGCTACATCAAAGTTCCATAATAAGGTGGGTGTGATATAAATATTACCATACATAGAGGCGGCCCAAGTCGTTATATTCTGATTGCTCCGATTCTGTAAACTGTTTTTTGTGGTGTTATAGGTAAAGTCTATTCCCGGTCGAATTTCCAGCCAGTCTTTAGGGTTGATCTGCACATTGAGCCCTTGATTTAATACCCAATTCTTAGCCTCATTCTCCACAGAATTTGCATAGGATATGTTATTATTGAAATTGGCGGATCCTCTTAAGGAAACTACATACTTACGATTATTAAAGGGTTTCGCATAGTGATAAAAACCGCGGGCATTATAATTCCCGCCAGTATTTAGGTATCTCGTTTCCTGAACGACTCCTAAACTATCGTCCATCGTTGTAATACGATTAGTCGTAATTTTATCTTCGATAACATTCGCATTCAATACGGCGAAGAAAATATTACCCGATTTGAAATCAAAGTTACGGTAACGTAGATTTAGCGTGTGGTTGAACTCCGCAGCTAGATTAGGATTACCCGTCGTAGGAAAATTTGGATTTGAAACATCCGTTATTGGTTGTAATTGCGAGAAGGTCGGCTCGCTTGCATTCCCCCGATATTCCACATTTAATGAGCGGGTTCGTGAAGCTTTGTATTCAAAACGAGCTACCGGAACAAAGTAAAAGCCGTTTCGTCCGAACGATAAATCTTGACCAGCCAAGGTTGTATGTCCTGTTAGCCTGGTAGGTAAAACGGTAGCCCCTAATTGATAAACGAACTTATCTGTTCTATAGCGATAGGTAACTCCGGCACGATGAGTTGAAAAGGTATACGCGTAAAAATTGCTTAAGGATGGGTTGGGTATGCTATTTCCTTCCACGTCCATTGAGTTCGCTTGCCGATCGTTATCGTAAGTTGCGAAATTAAAATCGTAACTAAACTCTAAATTGCTCTTGTCAGTAAGCGGTTCAATATACGAGACGGACGTACCCCCATTGAACCCCTTATTATTCAAATCTACCAACTGCCTTTGGTAAATAGCAGCGCTGTCTAAGTCCCTGCTGAAAGTAATATTATTGATAATTCTATCCAGGTCTTGCTCTGTTCTGGCTGAATTTAGCGAAAAATTAAAAAAGATATTCCTACCCCTATCGTTTATCTTGTAGTTCAATAAGCCACTACCACCATAATTTGGTGTAAAGGATTTATCATGGTTTATATTTTCGATTTTATTAGAAAGTGTATCATTTATACTTTGATAGGTAAATTCATAACTTCCTGTATTATTGTTGCCAATGCTAAATGTAGGCGAAAGTTTGATAAATAATTTATCATTCGGTTTATATTCTACATTCCAGTCGAATCGATGATTATTACTGATCGCATTACTGGTAGCATTGGTGTTTCTTAAAATCGTTGTATCAAGAAAAAAGTCTTGAATGGAATTGGCACTGATTACGTTATTATCACTATGATTGTAGCTATAGTTGCCATAGGTAGTCCATTTATCATTAAAATCTTTTCTATAGTTGAAGCCCGCTGAATACGAATCGGTTAAGCCGTTGCTTCCTCCACCAAAACCTCCCGGACCGCCAAAACCGCCTCCCATTCTTCTTCCTCCCCCTCCGGGCATCCTTCTGGCTCCACTGCCTCTTGCATTGAAATCAAAAGCTTGGTTGTTATTATTATTTGCATTGACCAAGACAGAAAATTGGCGTGACCCGGTAAATGAATTGTACATACCTCCCAGCTGATATCGATATCCATTATCTCCCGCCGGCTTCGTGCCCATCCCTGCACCAAACTGCCCGAAATTACCGTTATTGTTTTCTTCCGCTATCGTTATATTCAATATTTTCTCGGGCTCTCCTGTTCTATTACCGGTTAGATTTGCCTGATCGCCATAATCATCCACGATTTGTATTTTCTCAATGATATCAGCCGGTAAATTTTTTGTTGCTGTTTTCACATCCCCGCCAAAGAAGTCTTTTCCATTAATTCTAACCCGCGTGACACTTTCACCCT
Source organism: Olivibacter sp. LS-1 (assembly GCF_008245145.1). Classification (GTDB taxonomy): domain Bacteria; phylum Bacteroidota; class Bacteroidia; order Sphingobacteriales; family Sphingobacteriaceae; genus Olivibacter; species Olivibacter oleidegradans. Next base: position 695,430 of record NZ_CP041643.1, read on the forward strand.
GCGCTTGCACGTTACCATCTTTATCCACTTCTACTCCATCCAGTTTCTTTATAAGTTCTTCCGTCATTGCGTTTGGCCGCACCCGGTAATCTTTTGCATTGTATTCCACCGTGTCTTCTTTCATCGTTACTAAAGTACCTCCTGTTACATTTACTACCTCTAAAAGTTTCGATTCGAACGACATAACTAATGGGGGTAAATCAAGCGAATGCTGTCCATTGAAGGAAAAACTTCTGTTAAATGGTCTAAAACCCAAACTGGTAATCAGCAAATTGAAACTGCTTGCCTTTACATTTTTAAAGCTAAATTTTCCATCAACGTCGCTGCTCACCTGAAGCGTATCCTGCGGCGACATCAGTTTAACGGAGGCAGCAATCACACTCAGCCCTGTACTATCCCTGAGCACACCGTTAACTACTTTACCTGTCTGTGCTTGCGCTTGAAAAGAACAAAGACTTATTCCGAAGAGGGAGAGAAGAAAAATACTTCTAACAATTTGGTTGATTTTTTTTAAGCACATTTAATTAATGATTGTATATTTAGTATCTGTACGACTATTTTATTTGGGTTTAGCGAGTGGTAAGATAATCCACGTCCCAGGTTCTTGCTGTGTCTCCTTTCTACTTGGTTGAGTACCGTAATATCCATATCCACCATAACCATATCGTCCCATTGGTTGCCCACCTCCTACTGTACGCATGATAATGCCATTTATTTTTATGTTAAATGCTACCTCCTTATCTCTTTCCTGTTCCAATCCTATTCGTTCGAAGGGAATAACTGCCTCATAACATACCGCGTCCGAACTGTCAATTTTCACAGTCGCTTTAATACCATAGTTATTTTCCAGTGAGATGGGGCCATCCACGACATCCGCCATTCCGACAATGAAAATGGCTCGTACTGCTTTCAAAATCCCCTCCCGTATATCGGCCGGTTTCTCGTCCTTATCTTTTGATGCCAAGCTTCTCAAAGACTCACGATCGGGAATTGGAAAAATAATCGAAGCCCCTTCCTTCTTCTTTCCCTCCTTATTTACGAGGAAGCTAAACCCTTGGTGCAAGGCTTGCGTCTGCCAACTGCCATCTTTCACACGCATTGCCACATATATCTGCTTCTCGTCATTTGCTATCTCATATTGGAGGTCTTGCTTCTCATAATAATTCCGCAAGCTGTCTCCCCATTCCGATAAATCCCCATCTATCTGAATATCGGATCTAAAGTCAATCGCCGTAGGAACTATGGATTTCTTCTTCTGCGCGTATACGGAACAGAAACTTAACAACAGACAAGTACAGATCAACAAGTTTGTCTTCTGAAATCCCATGTTTTTTTGTATAGTAAAGCAGCTTTTTGACTGGTTCACATTTTTTTGGTTTAATTGTAACATAAAAAATATATAGAATCTAGCTATTAGCCTTTAGGCGTTAGGCACTAGCCAATCAAGCGCCTTCACAAATTTATGCACTAACAGCTAACATCTAATAGCTAGAAAAATTCTTATCTTTGCTTCATTTGTGCCCCATCAATATTGTATCATAGACATGCTGTTATCTACCTTTCAAAATGAATTAATTGAAGCTGGATGCGATGAAGCTGGAAGAGGTTGCCTGGCGGGCCCGGTTTTCGCTGCAGCCGTTATTTTTTCTTCCTCATTTAAGCACGGTATTCTGAATGATTCGAAAATATTATCCGCAGCTCAGCGCTATGATTTGAGGGAAATGATAGAAAATGAAGCCCTTGCTTTTGCTGTTGCGAGTGCGAGCGCGGAAGAAATTGATCAGATCAATATATTAAACGCTTCTTTTCTTGCGATGCATCGAGCTTTAGATGCATTGAAAATGCAGGCCGAATATATTCTAGTTGATGGAAATCGTTTCAGAAGATACCAAAATATTCCCCATCAGTGTGTTATAAAAGGTGATGGAAAGTATCTTTCAATAGCCGCCGCTTCCATTTTGGCAAAAACCTATCGCGATGATTATATGGACAATTTAGCCAACGAGCATCCTGAATACGACTGGTTAAAAAACAAGGGCTACCCCACAAAAAGGCATCGGGATGCCGTTCTGAAGTATGGCTTAACCCCACACCATCGTAAAACCTTCAGGATTACAGATCCTCAGTTAAGTCTTTCTTTTGTTTAATTGCTTATGGAGCGCCTTCATAACAAAACAGGCGTTACCTTCGATGAACTCCAGTTGGTTGATTTCGTCTTTAACATATAGATGAAGGTGTTTATATTAAAAGAACCTTTTTTTGTCACTTTCTTCCGCAGACCACGAAGTAGCTTGAATGCCATTGAAAACTAACAAATGATGAAAAAAGTAACCAAAGACTCATCGCTTGGAACTTTGCTACAAGAGGTAGTGCATCAACGTGCAAACCGCAAATTTCCTAGGCGATACTTTAGCAGAACGTAGGGATTTTACTCTTAACCGAACGTATTTATTTTCAGCCCTAAATACAGCCCTGTGCGTGAGAAGAATGGCCTTGGAGGATACCGACGCAACGAGCAGCAAAGCATTTGTACATATGTTCATATTGTAGTACCCAAGCGGATTGAAGAAGTGAAACGGCTCCAATCCGCGCCAGTGATGCTTTGCCATCAGGTGCAAGGTAGCATCCATAGCCTTGATTTATTCACTCTTGTTTACTTTCAAAAGTGTTCATGAACTCATCACTTCGTTCTTCGGTTTTGGTCAGCTTTTTATCAAGAAAAAGCTGATTAAGAAAAAAGTTCTTTTTTTAAAGCTAAATCCCTGCATAACAAAACAAGTTTTTGCAAGTACCCTTATTTTGTATAAGTTTGCGCAGCATTTTTTGATTTTTTAATTTGTTCTAACATGAAAACTACCGCCCTCACGGATTTACACATAGCGCTCGGTGCTAAGATGGTACCCTTTGCAGGCTACAACATGCCCGTACAATATACGGGTATCAATGATGAACATCAAACGGTTCGTACCGGTGTAGGCGTGTTCGATGTAAGCCATATGGGCGAGTTCATATTAAAAGGAGAAAGAGCATTGGAATTAGTACAGAAAATAAGTTCCAATGATGCGTCAAAGCTTTTTGATGGGAAAATTCAATATGCCTGTATACCCAACGAAACAGGAGGTATTGTCGATGATTTTCTGGTTTATCGTATAGACGCAAAAACGTATTTACTCGTCGTAAATGCCTCTAATATACAAAAGGATTGGGACTGGATTTCAAAATACAACACCTTTGGTGTTGAAATGAAAGACATTTCTGATAAAACTTCCCTGTTCGCAGTACAAGGCCCTAAAGCGACAGAAGCATTGCAGAGCCTAACAAGCCTAGATTTGGGAGAAATGGAATATTATACCTTTAAAAAAGGTGTATTTGCCGGCATAGATAATGTGTTAATTTCCGCTACAGGATATACCGGTGCCGGAGGATTCGAAATTTATGTTGACAATGAACATGCGAAAGAAGTGTGGGAGGCTATTATGAACGCCGGTAAGCCTTTTGGAATCAAGCCAATTGGTTTAGGGGCACGCGATACGCTACGTCTTGAAATGGGTTTCTGTTTATATGGAAATGATATCGATGATACCACTTCACCACTCGAAGCGGGTTTGGGATGGGTAACCAAATTTACAAAGGACTTTGTAAATGCTGAAAACTTAAAAAAACAAAAAGAAGAAGGAATACAGCGTAAATTAGTTGGATTTGAAATGATTGAGCGCGGCATTCCAAGACATGGCTACGAACTTGTTAATGAAAACGACCAACCAATTGGGCATGTTACTTCCGGCACCCAATCTCCAACGCTTCAAAAATCAATCGGATTAGGTTATCTAAGTAAGGAATATAGCAAAGAAGGAACTGAAATTTACGTCAAAATAAGAGATAAAAAAGTAAAGGCTGTGGTAAGTAAGCCCCCTTTTATTAAATAAGCTGTCATTTACATCATCCGAAAAAAACATTTATATTTTGCTTGACCAAACTAAGGAAATAAACGTTTGCTTGAGCCCTGCGCTCATTCATTTACACGACATCAGAAATAGCATTGTGGTGGTGATCGATATTTTTAGAGCTACTACCTCTATGTGCTACGGATTGGCCAACGGAGCTGAAGGGATTATTCCTGTGGCGGAAGTATCTACTTGCGCTATTTATAAAGACCATGGATATTTACTTGCTGCCGAGCGAAATGGTGAAGTAGTAGATGGTTTTGATTTCGGCAATTCTCCGTTTTCTTATGTTAGCGAGAAAGTCAACGGCAGAACCATTGTATTGACTACTACCAACGGTACAAAGGCTATTCACTTATCACGAGAAGCCAAAAATGTTGTCATCGGATCTTTTTTGAATCTTACCGCGCTTTGTAACTGGTTACGGCGACAAGATGATCCTGTCCTATTAGTATGTGCCGGGTGGAAAGATAATTTTAACTTAGAAGACACGGTCTTTGCCGGTGCGGTTATAAACAAACTGAAGGATAGCCATCAAAAAGGAGATGACGCAGCCATTGCTGCTGAAAATCTGTATCTAGCCGCGGCAAACGACCTGGCCGACTTTCTTGCTCAAAGTGCCCATAGTAAACGATTACAGCACTTAGGGATCCAAAAAGATATTGACTTTTGCTTACAGGTTGATCTGCTGAATACGATCCCGGTTTTAAAAGGAGATCGACTCGTGGTGTTAGAAAGTTAGCTGGCTAACTCCTTTAGCAAGGTTTCGCAACGCGCTGCAATTATCTTATAGACCGGATCAAACAGGTTGTTATCATAGTACGGATCCTGCACAATATCATTTTCTAAGAAGAGGCTTACTTTTGCGCGATCGGCCGGCGAATGAGCCATCGCCAATACATCACGCAGATTATTCCGATCCATCACCAAAATCTTATCGTAACATTCAAAATCAATCCGATTAAATTGGCGAGCCCGCTGCCCGCTGATGTCGACGCCATATTTTTTTGCAATGGCTATCGATCTCCTATCCGGACATTCTCCAACATGCCAGTCTCCCGTTCCTGCCGAATCAATCTCCCAATCTAATCCTTTTTCTTTCGCTAAATGGGCTAATATTCCATGAGCTAGTGGAGATCTACAAATATTCCCCAAACAAACTACGAGTATTTTCATTTTTTTGCCTTCAGTTTTCGGCCATCAGCTTTCAGCGACAGCCGATTTTCATTGTTTAATTTTATCCGATTACTGACTGCTCATAGCCGACAGCCGACTAAAACTGCAATGTAAACACACTTCCTTTCCCTTCCTCCGAGTGGACGCTAATGTTTCCCTTATGCATGAGCATAATCTGTTTGCTGAGTGTTAAACCAACGCCACTTCCGCTTTTACGGGTAGTAAAGAAAGGAACAAAAATGCTTTCCAGCAAATCTTTAGGTATCCCCTTTCCATTATCCATCACCTTAATCTGTGGACTACCGTTATTTGCTAGCGCGGAGAGGCTAATATAAGGTTTCTCTATATCCTTTACTGCCTCCATAGCATTTAACAACAAATTGATAAGTACCTGTTCTATTAAATTGACGTCTAAGGATAATTGGAGGATGGGATCCTTCAGGATGATGTCCAGTTCAATATTTTTCTGAATAAGCGAAGGTTCCATTAATTGATAAAGGTTTTCGAACAAATCCGAGGCATAAACGGTTGTTAATTCCGGCTGAGCAATTTTGTTGAGGCTTCTATAAGTACTTGCAAATTTCAGCAAACCCTCGCTTCTTCTTTTAATCGTTTCGGTACCTAAGCGTATATCATCAAGCTCTTCGCTGTTTGGTAACGTTTCTAATCGGTTTTTCAAGGTATCAGCAAGGGAAGATATTGGCGCAATCGAATTCATGATCTCATGCGTTAAAACACTTAACAATTTTTGCCAAGCCCTCGATTCAGTTTCATCTAACGCCTCATTAATATTTTGGAAAGCTAATAACCGATAATGTCCTTCCGGTGTTTGAAAACTACTTGTAGAAAACTGAAGTTTGAGTACGCCTTTTGGCGTTGGTACCGTAAAAACGTCCGCTTTATCTGACGACACTTCCGTTACTTTCCGATATAGGTCAGGATTACGCTTGTTCAATCCTTCAATAACGGAGATATAAGGGATATTAAATAATTCTTTAAAAGCCTCATTCATCCAAACGACTTTTCCTGTTCGCTCATCATAAGAAAGGATGGCGGTGTTTACTACTTCTAAAATAGTTTGCAGGTATTGGTATTGGGTTTCGCGTTCACTACTTATTTTTTTGAATACACCATTAATCTCATTAAAAGCACCACGAAGTGGCCTGATTTCAGGTCCGGCATTCTGAAGGGGAAAGAAGCGGGTAAAGTCGCGATAGCGGGCCGCTTCTGCGAATTCTTCCAGTTCTCTATAGGCGCGCAATTGCGAACGAAAGTTTAAACTAAGCATCCACAAGGACACCGGAAGAACCAGCAATGCATAAAGGTAATAACCGGTAAGAAGCAACCAGCATAACAGACCAATGATAAGAAAAAGTAAAAACGCTCTAAACGTAATTAAAAGACGCAAACGGTTCATTAGATATTATACTTGCTTAATCTTCTATAAAGAGCCGTACGTGTTAGTCCTAATTCCTGCGAGGCTTTGCTAATGTTACCATTGTGTTTTTCGATTACCTTCATGATCGCATTTTTCTCCATTTCACTTAAATTATAGGCATCATGCTCTATTTTTGCCTGGCCGCCGGCCTGCTCAATTGGAGAGAATATAATGTCTTCTGCGTTTAATGTCTCACCGTCTGACATAATAATTGCCCGCTCAATGCTATACTGTAACTCGCGAACATTCCCCGGATAATGATAATTTAGAAGCTTGTCTTCTGCACGTTTATCCAAGTCGGGAAACTGCTTTGCATATTTAGAAGCATACTTTTTCATAAAATGGCGAGCCAAAAGTAAGATGTCGTTTCCCCTTTCCCGCAAAGGGGGTACTTGCACTTCCACGGTATTGATGCGGTAGATTAAGTCTTTTCGGAAGCGACTTTCGTTAGCCAATGCCACTAGCGGCACATTAGTAGCACACAATAAACGTATATCAACAGGAATTGGTGTATTACTTCCCAGTGGAATAACTTGTCTATTTTGAAGCACACTTAATAATTTTGCCTGCTGCTGTAAAGAAATGTTTCCGATTTCATCTAAAAATAAAGTCCCTTTATCAGCTGCTTCGAAGCGTCCTACGCGATCTTCCCTTGCATCTGTAAAAGCGCCCTTTTTATGGCCAAAAAGTTCACTTTCAAAGAGTGTATCCGTCAAAGCGCCAACATCAACTTTTACATAAGGCATTAAAACCCGCCTAGACTCACGATGTATCATGTCTGCAATCACATCTTTCCCTGTTCCATTTTCACCCAGGATAAGAATATTGGCATCTGTTGGTGCAATTTTCGTGATTTTATGCATCAGGTTTTTCATTACTTCCGATTCACCTATAATGTCACTTTGCGCAACTTGTGGTGTTTCCGACTTCTTTTTGCCCGGTTTTTTATTTAAGATATCTCCGATTACTTGTAGCAAATGTTCATTCTGCCATGGCTTTACGATGAAATCGGTAGCTCCCTGCTTTAATGATGTAACCGCTAAATCAATAGCACCATAGGCGGTGATCATTATAACAGGCAGCTCCGGACGGAGCGACTTAACCCGATTTAACCAATACAACCCTTCATTACCGGTATTGATAGCACTCTTGAAGTTCATATCAAGTAGTACCAAATCAATAGGCTGTCTCGACAGGATGGCAGGAATATTCTCGGGGTTTTTATCTGCAATCACTTCACTGACTTCTCTTTTTAACAGCAATTTGACTGCCGTTAATACATCAGGATCATCGTCAATAATTAGTATTCTGGCGTGTTTCATGTTATTTTAGCTTTCGGTAATCAGCTTTCAGCAATCAGACTCGTACGCTTTTAGCAAACAAGCGGTATGCAGGGGCGTCAAACTGTGTTGATTTATAATATATATATTATGTATCTTTTTTCTGTAATATTTAGTCTGATAGCTAACGGCTGAAAGCAGACAACTGGTTCATGTAAAGATATAACTATACCATTATTATTAAAAGACTGATTATCAGAAAAAATGTTACAAAACACTTTATATATGCTGTACGCAAGCGCACATAAAGTGTACGATATCGGACAGTACCAAAACCGAAAAAACACGTAAAAAGCTGATTATTAGCAGCCTATTTTTATGGCACAAGCTTGTATAGTTGTTAAACGAGCAAAAAGGATATTTTCTTGCCGCATAAAGAATAAAAATGGACAGAGCACTACCAAAAAAGAAATGGAATAATAAGCGGATAGCTACCGTTGCAGGGATTGTGGGCATTGGTGCCTTGATTTTCTCTAGCTATTATTTTACCTCGGGAAAATCAAAATTAAATGTTGACGCAGAAAGAATAACTATATCAGAAGTATCCGAAGGTCCGTTCCGCGAGTTTATCCCCGTAAACGGTATGGTCATGCCAATCAGTACTATTTATCTAGATGCATCCGAAGGGGGACGCGTAGAGGAGAAATTTGTCGAAGACGGTGCCATCATGAAAAAAGGCGATCCCATTATGCGTTTATCGAACACGGATTTGGAATTGAGCTTGGTCAACCAGGAAACACAGGTATTAAACTTGCTAACGCAATCGCAGATATCTCAAACAAACGCGCAACAAGCGTCTATCGCTACGCGCAACCAAATGGCAGAGGTAGAAAACGGCTTTAAGGAAGCAACCCGAGAATTTAATCTAAAGAAACATTTATACGACCAAAAAGCAATTGGTCGACAAGAGTTTGAAAAAGCGCGTAACGAATATACGTATCAGGTTGAACGCATGAAATTGAGTAGAGAAAACCTGCACACGGACTCTATCCGGACGCAGCAATCATTAAGAGAAAGCCGTGAAACCTATGAACGGACACGCAGTGCGCTTGACTTAATGCGTCGTAAAGTAGGCGATTTGATTGTTAGGGCGCCGATAGATGGCCAATTAACAGCTTTTGATGCAGAAATTGGACAAAAGAAGAATCCGGGCGATCGATTTGGCCAATTAGATGTGCTGAGTGGCTTTAAGGTAAAAGCTGATATTGATGAGCATTATATTTCACGTATTTATCCAGATTTAGATGGTGAATTCACCTTGTCGGGTAAAACCTATAAGTTACGTGTTAAAAAGGTCTATACACAGGTCGCTAACGGCAGATTTCAAGTGGATATGGAATTTGATGGTGAAACGCCAAAAGGCATCAGACGTGGACAAACGTTGCAAATACGTTTAGCTTTAAGTGATGAAACAAAAGCAGTGTTGTTACCAAAAGGCGGATTTTATCAACAAACAGGCGGAAACTGGGTATTTAAGTTGAGCTCGGACGGCAAAACAGCTTACCGCGCTGATGTGCAATTAGGAAGACAGAACCCAGATTATTATGAAGTGATTCAAGGTTTGAAACCCGGCGAAAAGGTGGTAACTTCCAGTTACGAAACGTATGATAAGGTGCAGGAGTTGGTGGTAAAATAGCTATCGGTTTTCAGCTGTCGGCTATCGGCTTATGTTATAATTTCGAAACATAACTGTGGATTAATTTTCTGATGATGATGATTTCATTATTTAGTTCTACAGAGGTATTTGTATCTAAAAGTTTTAGTTCTTTACATAAAATGAGTTGATATTGTAACTCGGAAACGGAACCGCTTGCTATTGTGAGGAAACGTTTTAATTCATTATTTGAATTTCGCCCGCAGCCTTCAGCAATATTGGAAGGAATCGATAATGCGGATCTTCTCATTTGAGAAGTTAGACCAAAGAGCTCTTCTTTAGGAAAGCGATTGGTCAGATGATAAATTTTTAACGTCAACTTATGACTACGAAGCCAAAAATCTAGCGTGGTAAAGTCGCGCATAAAAGAAATTCAGATTAAAAACAGAGGTTTAAATATAAAAATAATAAATAAAAGGCAGTTGGTGTGGTTTAAAAATTCTAACACAAAAAAGGAAACTGAAAGCTGATTTCCGATTGCTTATAGCTAAATGACCATGATCAAAATAACTGAACTTCAAAAATTCTACCGTACTGAGGAAGTGGAAACGGTAGCGCTCAACAACCTAAGTATAGAAGTACAAAAGGGTGAGTTTGTAGCAGTGATGGGTCCTTCAGGATGTGGTAAATCCACATTGTTGAATATTATAGGCCTTTTAGATGATCTAGACGAAGGCAGTTATAAATTCAATGATATAGAGGTGGCCCACTTTAACGAGCGGAAACGTTCAGACTTGCGTAAACACAATATTGGTTTCGTTTTCCAAAGTTTCAACTTGATTGACGAGCTAACTGTATTTGAAAACGTAGAGCTCCCGCTGATTTATACGAAAGTGCCGGCCGCCGAACGCAAAAAACGAGTGGAAGAGGTGCTTGAGAAGGTACAGATTATGCACCGTAGAAACCACTTTCCACAGCAACTTTCCGGCGGTCAACAGCAACGGGTTGCCGTTGCCCGAGCGGTGGTTAATAATCCTAAGCTTATCCTCGCGGATGAGCCGACAGGTAACCTGGATTCAAATAACGGTAATGAGGTAATGCAGCTGCTTACTGAATTAAACGAACAAGGGACTACCATTGTAATGGTTACCCACAGCGAACATGATGCGCGTTATAGCGATCGCATTATCCGAATGCTGGACGGGCAAGTTGTGATGACTACGGTGGCGTAAAGTAGGGTTTCGGCTTTAGACCCTAGCAATTAGGGCTAAATTAAAGTTGACGGGCTGAAATCTGATTAAAAGGAATAGCTATGCTAAAGAATTACTTTAAAAGCGCTTTCAGAAGCTTGGCGAAAAGCAAGCTTTATGCGGCCATTAATATTATTGGCCTATCGGTAAGTCTAGCGGCTTCTGTATTACTTTTATTATGGGTTTGGGATGAGCTAAGTTTCGATCAGATGCACAGCAAAGGTGACCGAATTTTCAGGGCATCGGGCGCCATTGACAAGGAAATGACGAAAATATGGAGTACCTCTGCTCCTTTGGCTGTTTTCGGAAAAAATGAATTGCCCGCCGTAGAAGACGCCTGTAGAATCAATACTTGGCAGGAAACCTTAGTGGATTACAAAGGTAAGAAATTCAAAGAAAGCGTCTACTATGTCGATCCCAGCTTCTTTTCCATATTTGACTTTCCATTGATTGCAGGAAACGAAAAACAACCTTTTCCCGATAAACATTCTATTGTCCTAAGCAAGTCGCTAGCCGAAAAAATTTTCGGCAAAGAAGAAGCTGTTGGCAAAGTGGTAAAAGCGCTTGAGGGTATCAGCTTTCGGGTTTCGGGTGTTATTGAGGATATACCAAAAAATTCGAGCATACGTAATGATTTTTTCATTCCATTTGATCAATTAAATGAAGGTCGCGAGAGCAATCCAATCAACGCCGATTGGGGAAATTTTGGCTACGACACCTATTTTCTTCTAAAATCCGAAGTAAACGCAAAAGAAGTTGGGCTACAACTAGCCGCTCTTCATAAAAAAAACCAGTCGAGCGATTTCTTTAAAGACCTTGTCTATTTAATGCAGCCCTTACATAAAATTCATCTTTATGATCCCAAAGGAGACGAACAAGGCATGCGCCAAGTTAAAATATTTACCTTAATTGCCCTCGTAATTTTATTAATTGCCTGTATCAATTATGTAAACCTTGTTACAGCAAGGTCTGCTAGGCGAAGCAAAGAAGTAAGTGTAAGGAAAGTAGTAGGCGCCAATCGTACGCATCTGTTTTTACAGTTCTTAACCGAATCACTGGTTGTTTTTCTAATCTCCATGCTCCTTTCCTGGTTGTTCAGCTTTTTAGCCATGCCTATCTACAACCAGTTGTCGGGAAAGGAAATGAGCTTTAGCTTATTTGATAGCCGCGTTTGGGCATTATTTGGTGCTGCCTTGATATTAGTATTACTAATGGCCGGAATCTATCCCGCAATAACACTATCACGATTTAATCCTGCTTTAGGACTTAAGGGCCTTTTGCCTCGATTGGGTAGCAGTGGCTCTTTCCGCAAAGTATTAGTTGTATTGCAATTCACCTGCTCCGTTGTCCTCATTGTTTCTACGATTGTTATTGCAAAACAGCTTTCCTTTATACAGAATAAAAACTTAGGGTATGACAAAGAGAATATTTTAACCTTCGGTGCCTATAATTTCGGAAAGCATTACGCTGCTGTTCGGAGCGAGTTGGAAAACAATCCAAGCATTTTAGGCGTAACGGTATCAAGCCAAGGCGTTATTGATCTCGCAAGCGCTACCGGGGACATTGTATGGGAAGGGAAACCCGATAATATGGGCAATTTTATGATCAATCAGATCTCCGCCGATCGAAATTTCCTACAGGTATTGAACATGAGGTTGGTTGAAGGAAAAGGCTTCTCGGGAACACCTGCAGATAGCGGTTATTACATCTTAAACGAACAGGCGATCGCCCAGATGAACATAGAAAATCCTGTGGGAAAAACCATTAGTTTCCATGACAAGCCTGGCATTATTGCAGGGGTTGTCAAAGATTTTCATTTCAAAAATATGCGAACTGCCATTGAGCCCTGTCTCATTTTTATGAACGAGAACTGGGGTTGGCAAGCGATGTATGTTAAGATAAAGCCACAACAAGCACAACAGGCGATTGCAGCGATAGAAACTTTATGGAAGAAATACAATGCCGATTATGATTTCAACTACCAATTCATGGATGAGGCTTTTGACAATATGTATAAAAGCGATATGCGCGCAGGCAGGCTATTCAACATCTTTGCGGGCATTGCGATTCTACTTTCTTGTCTAGGTTTATTTGGCTTGGTAACCTATACAGCTGAAACCAAGTTTAAGGAAATCGGTATACGTAAAACTTTAGGAGCCAGCGTAAGCAACATAATTTTATTGATATCAAAAGATTTCATGAAGCTGGTCGGCATATCGTTCATCCTGTCGTTTCCAATCGCCTGGTGGATGATGAGTAAGTGGTTAGAGAATTATGTGTATCGTACGGAGCTTCACGGTTGGGTTTTCATTGCCGCAGGACTTATAGCTTTTGCCATCGCTGGACTTACCGTTTGCGGACAATCGTTAAAAGCGGCAAAAAACAATCCGATAAAGGCAATTCGAACGGAGTAATGAGTTGCGGCTTTTAGCTGTTTTCCTGAAGTTATACGTTTTATCTGCTTGCGATAGGCAGCAGTTATACGTTATAAGTCAATTAACAGCGCTGACAACAAAGTTTTGGCCCTTTGACAGATAAGATCGAGATCAAGGGGCTGAATACTAACACCTAAAAACTAATGAGCTATGTTTAAGAATTATCTTAAAACTGTATTTAGAAATTTGTTTAACAACAAAAGCTATGCTGTTATTAACATAGTGTGGCTATCCGTTAGTTTAAGCGCTGTTATTTTTAATTGAGCAGTAACTCTAAGTAACGACAGAATAGATTCGATCACTGCTCATGGCGCTAATGGCTTATGCCTAATAGCTGGCAGCTAAACGCTAAAAATCATGATAAAAAATTATTTAAAAATCGCCTGGCGGAATATCTGGAAAACCAAAGCTTTTTCCATTATCAACATTTGTGGCTTGGCAGTTGGGATGACGGCCTGCTTTCTTATTGCGCTTTACGTCAATTTCGAACGAAGTTACGACCGGTATCATGAAAAAGCTGATCGCATTTATCGCTTGGTGTGCGATGTCAAGACACCCACAGAAACCATCAATGCGAATATCACGTCAGGCCCTATGGCAATGTATGCCGCTAAAGATCTTCCGGAGATCGAAAACTACGTGCGTTTACTGCCCAATAGTTTGTTAATACGCAAAGATAATATCAAATATCAGGAAAGCGCCGTATTCTTTGCTGACTCCTCCCTTTTCCAACTATTTGATTTTCCGCTACTAGCAGGAAGCCCGGAAACGGCATTAAAAGAGCCTTTTAGCGTGGTTCTATCCGAATCGGCAGCCAAAAAATATTTTGGAAAGGAAAATCCAATCGGTAAAAGTTTGCTACTGACCGATGAAGGTTTCAACAGCAAAGTTACAGGTGTGATGAAAGATATTCCTGAAAATTCGCAGTTTAAAGGAGACGTGTTTGTTTCTATGGTCACCCTGATTAAAATGGCCAATTTTAAATTTGATGAGCAATGGGGTAATTTTGGTTTCACTTCTTATTTACTTCTTAAACCGAATACTGATCCTTCCTTATTAACCGCTAAATTTCCCGCTTTTTTAACTAACCGTGTCGGTAAGGAAATGGATCAGTCCAAGATGCATTACACCCTCTTTTTAGAGCCTCTTAAAGACGTTTATCTTTATTCAAAACGAGGTGGTTTTGAAAACGGCAATATCAACAATGTTTATGTTTTTGCTATTGTAGCGCTATTCATCCTACTTATTGCCTGCATTAATTTTATTAACCTTTCCACGGCCAGAGCGGTTGAAAGAGCCAAAGAGGTAGGAATCAGAAAAGTGGTTGGCGCCTATCGCATACAAATTACCCGGCAATTTATCAGTGAATCCGTATTAATCTGTTTATTAGCTTTTATAATTTCCATTTTACTCTGTCTGGTCTTGATTCCCTATTTTAATTTTCTTGCGGGTAAGGAAATTAGTGGAGGTATATTTCTCCATCCCGTGTACATCCTCGTTTTGTTTTTGTTAGCCTGTTTAATCGGGTTACTTGCCGGTATTTATCCTGCACTTGTATTATCCTCTTTTAAACCCGTAACCGTGTTAAAAGGTAAATTTTCGTCTAACACAAAAGGTTTACTATTGAGAAAAACCTTAGTTGTGGTGCAGTTTGTGGTTTCCATTGCGCTGATTGCAGGCACCTTGATTGTAAACCGTCAACTTGCATATATGCGAAATCAAAATCTGGGCTTCAATAAAGAACAAGTATTGGTTTTGCAAACAAACGGAGATGCCAAGAGCAGAATCTTAAAGGACGCAATAACCAGCGTACCTGGCGTATTAGCTAGCGCTGTATCCGGATCGGTCCCGGGTGGTGGGAACCCGGTGGCTTATTCTGAAATTGAGAACAAGCAAGGCGATATGCAGATCGCAAACCTCCCGGTCTATTTTGTAGACTATAATTACCTTCCCCTATATAAAATTGAACTGGTGGCCGGCCGCATGTTTTCGCCCAACTTTGGAACAGATACTGCGCAAGCTATGATTTTAAATGAAAGTGCCGTTAAACTCTTCGGTTATGCAAAACCAGCGGACGCCATTGGTAAAAAATATTCTCAATGGGGAAGCGAAGGTAAAATCATCGGAGTGATCAAAGATTTCCATTTTAAATCCCTACAGTCGAAAATAGAGCCCCTCAGCATGCGTTATGGGCAAGGAAACGGAGGCGGTATGGTATCACTCAAAATAGATGGCCAACATATAAACACGGCCTTGAAGTCAATTGAAAAAAAATGGCAGGAGATTATTCCGAATCGTCCTTTTGAATACTTTTTTGCTGACGAATTTTTTGATAGGCAATATCGTTCAGAAAATCGATTCGGTAATTTATTTTTCAATTTCGCAATGCTCGCTATTTTTATTTCCTGCTTGGGCTTGTTAGGTTTGGTGTCCTATCATACCACACAGCGATATCGGGAAATCGGCATACGGAAAGTTTTAGGGGCCAATATATCAACCATCGTAAAGTTGTTATCTTTTGATTTCTTGAAATTAGTAATAATCGCTTTGCTTGTTGCGTCTCCATTGATGTGGTTTTTAATGGATAAATGGTTGGATGATTTTGAATATCAAACCACCATCAATATCTGGATTTTTATATTGGCGGGAAGCATTGCCGTTGGTATTGCCTTGATCGTTATTGGGTCGCAAACTATACGCGCAGCATTGACCAACCCTGTTGAGTCATTACGCAATGAGTAACTTGGTGTTGGTTATTGGTAATCAGTTATTGGTTATTGGTTATTCGTTATTGGTTACTCGTTATTGGTAATCAGTTATTCGTTATTGGTTATTGGTTATTGGTTATTGGTTATTCGTTATTCGTTATTCGTTATTGGTTACTCGTTATTGGTAATCAGTTATTCGTTATTGGTTATTTGATGAATCGCTGAAACACCTTAAAAGCTAACATTATGTTACAAAACTATTTTGTTTCTACCTGGCGGAATTTATGGAGACACAAATTTTTCTCCCTCGTTAACATCGTTGGATTAGCGATAGGTATCAGCTCATCCTTAGTCATCGCCATGATTGTTCATTATGAGTTTAGTTTCGATCAATTTCAGCTGGATAAAGATCGGATCTATCGAATTGTATTAGATACAAAACGAGATGGCTTTGAGGGACACTCCACCTCTGTACCTGGCCCTTTGGCTCAGGCAGCTCAAGGAGAAATAACGGGTATTGAGCAAGTAATTCCCATTTATAGTTTTCCCGGTGATGCAAAAGCAGATGTTGAAGTGCCGGCAGGAAGCGTCAACAAAAAGACTTTTAAAAAACAAGAACGTATTATTTTTACTAATTCTGACTATCTAGCCTTAATGGGTTATAAGTGGTTAGTCGGTAATCCTGCCATTGCCTTGACACAACCTTTTCAAGTAGTACTTACCAAGAGTAGGGCCGAGATTTATTTTCCCAAAAAGGATTTGCAGGATGTGCCAGGAAGTACCCTAAGGTATAGGGATATAGAAGTGAGTGTCAGTGGAGTTGTGGATGATTTAGAAAAAATCACCGATTTTCGAAGTAAGGAGTTTATATCACTGCCCACATTAGAGAAAACTTCATTGAAAGACGACCTCATGTTAAACGTTTGGGACGATTGGATGGGTTACTCAAATTTACTTGTTAAAATATCGCCACAGGCTCAGCCATCCCAAATAGAGCAAGGACTAAACACGATACTCGCAAAGCATTCCAAAAAAGGGCATTTTTTTTCCGAACTTCATTTAGCGTTACAGCCCTTATCTACCATACATTTTGATGAGCGCTATCAGGGAATGGATATCCGAATCGCTCATAAACCCACTTTGTATGGCTTAATCGCCATTGCGTGCTTTTTATTGCTTTTGGGGTGTATCAATTATGTTAACTTAAGCACGGCACAAGCATCAACACGCGCCAAGGAAGTTGGTATTAGGAAATCGATCGGCGGAAACAAAAAACAACTGGTCGTTCAATTCTTAGGAGAAACTTTTTTTCTGACAACATTTGCTACCGTCCTTTCCATTATCATTATACCGCTGTTACTACGGGCCTTTTCTGCCTTTATACCGGAAGGCCTCACCTTCTCATTCTTAGGTTATCCAAGCATGTTGTTTTCCGTTCTACTCATTGTTTTATTAGTTAGCGTCCTTGCCGGGTTATATCCAGCCTTTGTTCTATCCGGTTATAATCCGATACAGGTTTTGAAGAACCAGCAACTAGTCAGCTTGGGGCAGTCAAGACAAGCGCTGTTACGAAAAGGGTTAACCGTCTCTCAATTTGTTATTGCGCAATTTTTTGTTATATCTACCTTGATTATCAGTAAACAGATTTATTTCGTACTCCATGCAGATATGGGTTTTGCCAAAGAAGCCATTCTTACTTTTCGCACCCCCAGAGATACCATCGCTACCCACCGCATGCAATTCAAGCAACGCTTACAGGCAATTCCGGGTATTGCATCTGTTAGCAATGGATTCCTTGCACCAGCTACAGCGGGCGGAGCCTTTGCAAATGTTAGCTATTTCAACGGGAAAGAAGAGTTAAAACCGACTGTTCATGTTAGATGGGGTGACGATGACTTTCTTGATCTATATAATATTCCAATCATTGCCGGGCGAAATGCGATTGCGAGCGACTCGTTAACAGAAATTGTGGTTAATGAACAATTCGCAAAAGAGATCGGTTTTCGGCAACCGGGAGAAGCTTTAGGTCAATTCCTTAAATACAATGACAAAGAAGTTCCTATTGTTGGCATTGTGAAGAATTTTCATACGCAGAATTTGCACGCACAATTAGCACCGCTCATTTTTCAAAACCGCTGGGGAGATATTTTTCACGTAAAACTTCGATCCGCCCATTCCGGTGAAATGAACTGGCAGAAAACAATTCCCGATATGGAAGAACTTTTTAAGGAGAACTATCCCGACGGGGAATTTAATTATGAATTTATGGAAGACAGTATTAAGAAGTTTTATGAGAAAGAGCAAGCTACCGCATCCCTGTTAAACTGGGCAACGGGTTTAACTATTTTAATTAGTTGTTTGGGCCTGTTAGGTTTGGTGCTTTATACCACAAACAGTCGAACAAAGGAAGTAGGCATTCGCAAAGTGTTGGGAGCATCTATTGTTCAACTTATTAGCCTATTGGCGAAGGATTTTATCAAACTCATCCTTATCGCTTTTATTGTCGCTTCTCCTTTAGCTTGGTGGGCCGCTCATCGGTGGCTTGACAATTTTGCCTATAAAACGCCTGTCGGCTGGTGGGTTTTTCTAGTGAGTGGATTGGGAATGCTTTTGTTAGCAGTTCTATTATTGAGTGTGCAAACGTTCAAAGCAGCCGCAGCTAATCCGGTAAATAGTTTGCGGGATGAATAGCTTTTAGAAGCTAGCAGCCATCTGATATCGGTTTTCTGTTTAATTAAAAACAGATTGCTGACAGCAAAAATCTCACAGCTAACCGCCATGCAACATTTAATTTCGATTTGCGTCTTTTAGAAAAAAAATCATGAATAAGCTTACTCTTTTTCTCATTGCCATTTATAGCAGCTATTTTTTGGCATCGGCACAAGATACTCCTTCGCCCTATTTAACGAAATCATTGCGAAGTGAAAATATCCGCTCGGTAGATCTACAAACTTCCGGCGGTAGTTTAACGGTTGAAGGTGTAAATGACTCCGAAGCTCGTCTTGAAGTATTTGTGCAAGGTAATAACGGAAATAATCGCCTAAGCAAAGAAGAAATCGAGCAACGGCTAAAAGACAGTTACGACTTACAAATTAGTTCCAATAACGGGCAACTCATCGCAATTGCCAGACCAAAAAGCGGGTTTAAAAACTGGAAGAAGTCGGTATCCATTTCGTTCAAAGCTTATGTGCCTAAAGCAGCATCAGCAAAGTTGAAAACCAGTGGTGGTAGCCTTTCCCTTAATGGCATTAATGGTTATATCGAAGGAGCAACTTCCGGCGGCAGTATCAAAGTAGCTCATGTAAAAAACAATGTAAACCTAAAAACCAGTGGCGGAAGTATTAATGCAGATGATGTTACGGGGAATCTGCTACTACATACATCAGGCGGTTCCATCAAATTGAGTAATTTAAAAGGAAAAATTGATGCGCGGACCAGCGGTGGAAGTATAGGAGCCAATGATATTAGTGGCGAACTACTGGCAAAAACCTCTGGCGGCAGTATTCGGGTTGATCGCATGGCAGGTAGTGCTGATCTGGCAACAAGCGCCGGCAGTACTTCGGTTAATATGGTAAATATAGATAAATACTTAAAAATCGATGTTTCTGCCGGAAGTGTTAACCTCCAGCTTCCTATGGATAAAGGCTTAGACTTGAATTTATCAGCAGGAAAGATTAATCTTCCCTCTTTAAATAACTTTGCAGGAACGAAGGAAAAAGATCGTGTGGTAGGGAAATTGAACGGAGGTGGAGCTGACGTGGATGTCCACGTAAGTGTCGGGAATTTAAACCTTGAAGCAAATTAGTAGATTAACCTTTCACTATATATGCCACAATTTTTAATACATTTTGTGGCATATAACCTCATTATCCAGCCAAAAACCTGCGCATTTCTGTGATATCAGTTCATCTTTTCTTCAATTAACGGGTATAGTGCCAAATAAATCGTGCGTTTCGTCGTATTTTTATAGATAACAGCAGCAGACAAATTATTAAATCGCTCCTGGATAGTTTCATCCCTTCGTTGGGGAGTGAAGCCTTATATATCGTTGATAATAAAAATGATGATACTACTTTCTCTTCGCAAAAGGCATTTCGTAAACATTCTTTGGCTATCCATTCTCTTATTAAGCGCTTGTAAAAAAAGCGATGATCATGAATTACCCGGCATCCAAATTACTTCCGCTGAATATGACGGAAAACTCCTTTTCGTAAACAAAAACAACTTCCAAATAACGACGAACAGGGATGCTATCTTTAGCTCCGATGATAGTCGTGTCAAGATGGATGCTAACGGTTTAGTAAAACGCCTAACCTCGGGAGAGGTGGTTGCTATTGATATTGCTCCCAAAGAACAACCCGAAAACAAAACGCGCTTTTATCTATTGGGGGCTACCGACACAAACCATGATAAGCCCCAAATCACCTATAATGGAAAAGGAGCTACTGACACTTATAATTCCTACTTAAAAGGTTGGGCAACCTTACAAAAATTGCCTGTTAGTAACGAGACATATGCGCTTGTTTTACGTCATGCGGATGCCGATCAGGGCGTGGATTATTCTTTGAATCATGATGATGCCGGTCCGGCTAACTGGTGGAAATCAAAGGACAAAGCACTGGCACGCCAATTGAATGAAGAAGGGCGGATCCGCGCGCGCGAGTTAGGGGCCAATCTTAAAGCGCTTGGCTACCCTATTAGTCGGGTCTACGCCAGCGAATTCAATCGTGCAATAGAGACGGTGGAACTGATGGAACTTAATTTGCCGATCAAACAAGATAGTTTGCTGAATCATCCTTCACATAATAAAGGAGACCTGTTTAAGGGCTTAACTAGAATATTGCAAGGAACGCCAATAGATAACGAAATCACTTTGCTATCCACCCATCATCCCATTAATGAAATTATCATTAGTGGCGGTTATCCAACATTTCCCGACGTCTCTCCTTTCAACTGGACCGGCATGTATTTCGTAAAGATCGCCCCCGACAAAACCCTTACCTATGAAGGTGCTGTCTCTTGGGGTATGGTGAATTATTGGAGACACTTATCCAAACCATAAACCGGCGGAAAGTTAATGTATATCCATTCTAAATAAAAAATTCCTCTTCTATCCATAAAGAAGCTGCATTTATTAACGGCATAAGCCCTATCTTTGAGGAAGTTCAGTAGCCCTGAGTTTACGTTTTATCATTTTAATAACCGCTCGTTATGGACGATTTCCTCGCCGCCCGTTCTCAAATGGCCCTCTCCCTTGGCTTTCATATTATCTTTGCCTGTATTGGTATGGTAATGCCCTTCTTTATGGCCATTGCCCATTATAAATGGCTTCGGACAGGCGAACAGGTATATAAAAACGTCACGAAGGCGTGGAGTAAGGGAGTCGCGATTTTTTTTGCTACGGGGGCGGTCTCCGGTACGGTACTTTCTTTTGAGCTAGGTTTGCTGTGGCCAACCTTTATGGAACATGCCGGGCCTATTTTTGGAATGCCTTTTTCACTGGAAGGAACGGCTTTTTTCATTGAGGCTATCGCTTTAGGATTCTTCTTGTATGGATGGGATAAATTCAATCCGTGGTTTCACTGGTTTACAGGCGTTATTGTAGGGGTAAGTGGTTTGGCTTCGGGTATACTCGTGGTGGCGGCTAATGCGTGGATGAACAGTCCGGCGGGCTTTGAATATGTAGATGGCAAATACACCAACATTAATCCAATAGATGCTATGTTCAATGATGCCTGGTTTTCACAGGCGCTTCACATGACCCTAGCGGCCTTCGCAGCAACCGGTTTTGCAGTCGCAGGGGTTCACGCGTTTATGATCAAAAAAGGAAAGAACATCAATTTTCACGAAAAGGCTTTTCGGATTGCGGCTATTTTTGCCACTGTTGCTGCGGTATTGCAACCATTGAGCGGCGATATATCGGCAAAAGATGTTGCAAAGAGACAACCTGCCAAGCTTGCAGCAATGGAAGCGCATTTCAAAACAGAAAAAGAAGCACCCTTAATTATTGGAGGTCTCGTAGATGAGAAGGCAAACGAGGTAAAATATGCCGTGAAGATACCTGGCTTATTAAGTTGGATGGCTCATGGAAATAGCAAAGCAATTGTTACCGGTTTAGATCAAATCCCGAAAAATTATCATCCTCCAATAGCTATTACACACTATGCCTTTCAGGTAATGGTAGGACTCGGCATGCTGATGCTGTCACTTTCTATCATTTATTTCATCACCCTGGCTAAGAAGCGCTCATGGCTGCGTAGCCCCTGGCTCTTAAACTTATTCATCCTCGCCATTCCCTTAGGTTTTATTGCTATTGAGGCGGGATGGATGGTCACTGAAATTGGGAGGCAGCCCTGGATTATTTATGGTATTATGCGAACTGTTGATGCAGTTACGCCCATGCCCGGAATCGTTTATTCTTTTTATTTATTTACAGCCGTATATGTTTCCTTGTCGATCATCGTGGCGTTTCTACTTTACCGGCAAATTAAGATGGTTGGGTGGGTTTATGATGTGTAGAAGCTATCGGAGATCAGCTCTCGGCTCATTAAAGAAAAGAATAAAATTAGTATTAAAGATTGAACCTAGCTGACAGCTGGTAGCTGAAAGCCGAAAACCGTTAACATGTTATACATAGTCATCGCATTTCTTTGGACCTCCATTTGGTTATACCTGCTATTAGGCGGGGCAGATTTTGGTGCCGGTATTATTGAATTAATAAGCAAGCGCGAGCATAAAAGCAAGACACGGCATACCATGTATCGTGTTATCGGTCCCATTTGGGAGGCAAACCACATGTGGCTTATCATAGCCATTGTTATTTTGTTTGTTGGCTTTCCGAAAATTTATACAACCATGTCCATTTTTGTCCATATTCCGTTGACGGCCATGTTGCTGGGAATTATCGCGAGGGGGACAGCCTTTGTTTTTCGAAATTACGACGCTGTTGAAGATCGTATGCAAAGCATATACAATCGCATTTTCGTTTACTCCAGTGCTATTACCCCTTTTTTCCTTGGCATCATTGCCGCAAGCACCGTCAGCCGTAAGATAGATGTGGGCGCGACAAATTTTTTGTCGGCTTACGTTGATAGCTGGCTAAATAGTTTCGGGATAGCGGTAGGGCTTTTCACGGTATGTATTTGCGGCTTTTTAGCCGCCATTTACATTATTGGCGAAGTGCATTCTTCAGATGACAGACAGCACTTTATTCGTGTGGCTAAAAAAATGATTGTAGCGGCTTTCGTGGCAGGAGGGCTTGTTTTTATTGCTGCACATTATGAGCAAATCCCTTTGTTGGATTGGATTTTCGGACATTGGATAGGTTCATTGGCGATTGGAGCGGCCAGTATTTCCTTAATATTCTTGTGGATATCTTTAAGTAAAAATCGAGCGATTCTCATCCGTTTATTGGCAGGCTTCCAGGTAAGCATGATTTTGCTGGCCGCCACCTACATTCACTTTCCAAAGATAATCCTTTTGAAAGGAGGCGCGTCGCTATCCCTAGTTGAAGATGCCGGTTTAAATAAAACAATAGAAGCGTTGGCCTGGGCACTCCTACTGGGAAGTATTTTTATTTTGCCGGCCCTATTTTACCTAATTTATAGCTTTGAAAAGAAGAAGGGCATTGCCCATTAAAAAAAGAGAAGGCCAACACCATCTGCCGGCCTTCTCTTTTTAGAAGCTATAAGTAACCGTTAACCTATAATTTCTTGGAGCTTCGGTTTGCCAGTAATAACTGCTCAACCAATTATAATAGGAGCCACTAAATAAGTATTTATCGAAGATATTAAAGGCATTAGCCGTTATACGCATTTTCCTCCCTTCCCAAAAAATGCCACCATCTACTTTATGGTAGTCAGGTAATCTTAGCTGTCCTTCACCCCAGTTATCTGTCGCACGATTTAACAATCCCGTATAGCCCATGGATACGCCCACTCCATTTAGCGCTTTCACCGGCAGTTTATAATTTAACCACCCGTTAATTACATGTTTAGCGAAGCCCGGCATCACCTGACCTACCGTCACACTTGTTACGCCTGGAGTAACTTTATTGACCTTCGAATCAGTATACGCATAATTAGCAACGACGCTTAGATTTGCACCAATGCTTCCTCTAGCATCAAACTCAAAACCTTGGGCTTTCTTCTGTCCTAAAACAATGCTGGTAGGGTTGGTGGGTGTGCTATTAGGGCCTGTGGTGAGTTCATTGTTTTTCAAAATTCTGTAAACTGATAATGTTGTGCTTAGATTACCGTCAAACCACTCATTCTTGATTCCGAATTCGGTATTATTACCCGTTATGGGTTTCAACTTCCCTCCATTTTCAATTGTTCCGGAAGCGCTCTGCGGAACAAAAGCCTGATCATAGACAGCGTAAACGGAAGCACTCGGATGAATCGAGTAGCTTAGTCCTAGTCGTGGAGTAAAGCGTTTCGCTTCGTCTGCACTTTCACCATAATATTGGCGTACATAAGTATAACGTCCTGCCAGTGTCAATCTTAGTTTATTCTCAAAAAAACCCAGTTCGTCCTGAAAATATAATCCCGTATAGCGCTGACCTTGCAACCCACCAGCTGCTAAAGCTCTCGCCTCTAAATCAGTGCTTCTATCAAAATTTGGTAGTCCATTCGTCGGAATTCCGTAAGAGGGATTAAGTGGATCAAAGTACAAAGTGGCACTATCGCGGTCTAAATCATGTGATTGTCCCCAATCAGCAATATAAGTCTTTTTTCCCATATCGATACCGGCAAGTATACGATGCCGAACGGAACCCGTTTGTACATCACCATTTACAAAAACCTGCCCGAGCCCCATACGACCTTGGGCGTCCCAGATACCTACATTTCTAATCAATGTTCTATCAGCATTAACTTTTGAGGGCCAGGAGCTGTAGCCTACCTGATCATAGAAGAAATACGATCCCTGTGCAGTTAATCTCCAATGATCATTAAACTTATGTTCCAAGGTTAGAAATAAACTGTGGTCATCGATATTGGTGGGTGGAATACCCGGATTCGTCATGGTAAAATCTACCGGTAGCGTAGCATAGCCGCCCGCCTCCGGCCCGAACACATAGTAAGACCCAACCTCGGTCATCCGTACATGCTGCAAGGTATATTCAGCGGTAAGCTTGGTTTGCTCATCTACTTGATAAGAGATGACGGGAGCAATACTATACCGATCATTATACTCATAGGGACGATGCGAGGCCTTATTCTGGCCCATAACATTCAATCTATACAAGAGCTTTCCGTCCTTACTTAATTTTCCATCCAAATCGAGTGTTCCTCTTAATAAGTCAAAGCTTCCTACCGTAAAGCTCGCTTCGCCCTTTGTAATACCGGTAGGCTTTTTGGTGACAACATTATACAATCCGCTTGGATCACCATTAGCCAGCATAAACCCGGCGGGTCCTTTGACAAATTCGATATGGTCAACAAAGCTCATGTCTTCGGTTAGGGGCCCCCAGTAAGAACCGACAACATTAAACCCATTTCTAAACGCTTGGATCTGCGAACCACGCATGTTGATGTTCGCATACAAATCACCCCAATGCTCTAAGCGAACAGCTCCGCTAACGTTGCGAATCAGCCCGTCACTCATACTAACGATTTGTTGATCGGCCAACACCTTATTGGTCACAACTTGAATATTTTGAGGGATTTCCAATAATGGTTCATTTAAGCGCAAGCTTGTTGAAGTAGTATCCACCTTATACTGCTTCTTCTGACTGGAAATAACGACCTCTTGGAGTTTTTCATTGGTTGCCTGCACTACAAAATCTTCAATCAGTTCGTTTCCATCGAAATGAATGAGCCGTTCTTGTTTTTGAATACCGACAGCTGATAAAATGAGCGTATGCTCGCCCGCCTTGACACCTTGAATTTCATATCCACCTGCGCTATTTGTTTTTCCCCCGATTCGGGTACCTTTAATCCAGAGGGATATACCCGCCGCCGGTTCGTTTGATTGATTGCGTACAGTTCCTTTAATTTGCGCATGGGCCAAATGCATAAAACAAAAACTAAGTACTACAATTAGGTTGAATGATAGTAGTCTTTTCACTTTATTTAGAATAAATCTAGTTAAACAAATTGAGCACAAACCTACAATTTGTTTCAAAATTTGTCAATACATTTTTAGACTTATTTTAAATAAGCAATTAGTAGGACAGTTTTAGCTATCAGCAATCAGTCTAGTCTTAATTTTTACTATTGCCGAAGCTAAATCAGAAGAGTTAGGAGATTACCTAAAATCCTCATCATCCAATTCGTCATCTTCATCCTGTTCAAATGACGAATTGAAAAGACTACCGAACATATCTGAAAAGGCAAACCCTCCGTTCATGATGTTTTTGTTCAATTGAGAATATTCCGCCAATCCGTGCAGAACGAACTCCATCAGAAGCAACTTTTGGTTGTCACTTAGCTTTTTGTGAAACTCCTGAACAACGGTTTTCAATCCAGGCACATGATTTAGAATCATGGCATATTCTTCCGTAGATAAAGCATCATTGATATCCAATTTATTGCCCGCCGTAAACCAATCGATAATATCTTGATATGGATTCGTAACCTTTGTTTTCTTAATTTTCTCAGGATCGGGGAAGTATTGAGCAAACAATGTCTTTATTGCGTTACTGATTAGTTTATTCGCAACATGAATCGGCCCCTCCAATTCGCCTTCATAAACCAGTTCTATCTTCCCTGTAATAGCTGGAATGATCCCTATAAGATCAGATATCCTAGCAAAAGTTTTTTCTTCTTCGGATATAAGCATTCGGCGCTCGGCGGTACTTACTAAATTTTCATAGGCCGAGATTGTCAGACGTGCAGATACACCGGACTTCTGGTCTATAAACTCGCTTTTTCTCGCCTCAAAAGCCACTTGCTCAATCAAGTTTTTCAGTAGGCCGTCGACCTCAATTAAGCTTTTCTGCTGGGGAGAAAGCCTTGCTTCCTGAAAGGTAATCGCTCTCGATACATCAATTGTTTTTGGATAATGTGTTAATATCTGACTTTCGATCCGATCCTTTAGGGGGGTTACAATGGACCCACGATTTGTATAATCTTCCGGGTTAGCGGTAAACACAAACTGGATGTCCAACGGTAACCGTAACTTGAAGCCTCGAATCTGAATATCCTTCTCTTGTAGCATATTAAAAAGGGCTACTTGTATCCTTGCCTGCAAATCCGGTAATTCATTGATTACAAAAATACCTCGATGTGCTCTCGGTATCAATCCAAAGTGGATAACACGTTCGTCATTATAGGTAAGTTTTAGGGTAGCCGCTTTAATGGGATCGATATCACCTACCAGATCAGCAACGGTCACATCCGGCGTTGCCAGCTTTTCCGTATAACGCTCGCTCCGATGCAACCATGCGATTGGTGTATCTTCGCCTTTCGCCGCTATCTCACTCTTGGCGAACCAGGAAATCGGATTCAAGGGATCATCAAATATTTCACTTCCTTCTACATAGGGTATATATTCATCCAATAGGTTAACCATTAGACGTGCTATTCTTGTCTTTGCTTGGCCCCGAAGACCTAGTAAAAGGATATTATGACGCGAAAGGATAGCGGTTTGCAGTTCAGGTATAACCGTTTCATCATATCCCAAAACGCCTTCAAAACCCTCTTCTTTACTTTTTAACTGTTTGATCAGATTTTCTCTTAATTCTTCTTTAACGGATTTACTTTTA
The DNA here is from genome assembly GCF_008245145.1 of Olivibacter sp. LS-1. GTDB lineage: Bacteria > Bacteroidota > Bacteroidia > Sphingobacteriales > Sphingobacteriaceae > Olivibacter > Olivibacter oleidegradans. Next base: position 723,022 of record NZ_CP041643.1, read on the forward strand.
TATCCAGATGCTTTTAACTCACCTAATGTTTTGATCATAGTTATATTATTAGCTATCAGCCGTAGGCAATCAGCTTTCGGCAGATTTAATTCATACTAAACCTTTTATTACTAATTTACCCGAGTTAGATCAATTACAGGGTAATCAGTCATTGATATTCCTTCGTTACGGACAACAATCTTAATTTTCCTTCTGAAAACCGATAGCTGATTTCTGACAGCTATTTTACCTCACCGTCCGCCTTCTATTCCTAATGTAGTCCTCGAAAATATATTCACCTAATCCCGTTAAAGAGCTGTAGAAGGCTTTCCCGCCATTCACTTGGGTAAATTGTCGGACAAACTGCTGTAAATAGGGATCCCGAGCTATCATAAATGTGGTGATAGGTATCTTTAACCGTTTGCATTGTGCCGCCATGGTGAGTGTCTTATTAATAACCTTGCGGTCTAAACCCATACTATTTTTATAGTACCTTCCGTTCTCCTTCAAGCAAGTTGGTTTGCCATCTGTGATCATGAAGATTTGCTTGTTATGTGTTTTGCGTCTTCGCAGCAAATCAGTCGCCAATTCCAAGCCCGCATAGGTATTCGTATGGTAAGGTCCTACTTGCAAGTAGGGCAAATCTTTCAATGCGATAGGCCAAGCATCGTTTCCAAAAACTACGATATCGAGTGTGTCCTTTGGGTACTTAGTTCGGATCAGCTCTGCTAAAGCCATCGCAACTTTTTTCGCCGGTGTAATTCGATCCTCTCCGTACAAAATCATGCTGTGCGATATGTCAATCATCAGCACTGTGGAGGTAAGTGTCTTATAATCTCTTTCCTCGACTTCTAAATCACGCTCCGTTAAGGTGAAATTTTGCAATCCGTGATTAATCTGCGCATTGTGGATGGAAGCTGTTATGTCAATTTGGTCAAGGCTATCTCCGTATTGGTATTCCCTCCGATCAGCATTTTTCTCCTCACCTACTCCGCTGCGATTGCTTCCGTGGTTTCCCTTGCCTGATTTTTTTAATTTCCCGAAGATTTCCTCTAAGGCCGACTGCCGAATAGTTTGTTCCGTTTTAGCCGTAATTTGGAATGAGCCATCTTGCGGATTCTCTTGAAGATAGCCCTTATTTTTAAGGTCCTCAATAAAGTCTCCCATTCCATATTCATCGGTCGTCAGATTATACTGCTTATCCAGCTCATTCATCCATGCTAACGCTTCCGCCGCATCCCCCGCCGTATAATTAAGTAATTGACTAAACAATTTTAACAGACTATCGAAGCCCCCTTTTGGCATATCTGTCGGAACGAATTCCGAAAAGCGAAATCCTCTCATAGCTGCTCCTTCCTTTTCTTATATTGAACACTTATCCGAAGATAAAAGTTTCCTTGGAGATTATTTCTAAGCTAAAGGTCATTTTTAGCTATAGGTCTTCAGAAATCAGTGTTCAGCTATCAGCTCCTACTTAAGTTAAGACTGATAGCTGATCTCCGAAATCTGAAAGCGCTCTTACAGCTTCACTACACAGCCGGTATCCGCGCTTTCGATAGCCGCTTCAATCAACTTCATCGTTTGAACACCCTCTGCCGCGGTAACCGGTTCTATTTGATTATTAACAATAGCCTGGTAAACTCCTTCAAAGAAATCCAGATAGTTTCCCCGTTCAGAAGGGACCCTTTCCCTGAATGCCTTACCATCACGTTCAGCATGCAATATTCCCCACTCACTTTCCGGCTCTTCACACCAGTTATCTGTATTGGGTTTCTCGCCCGCTAGCAACCTATCCTCTTGTTTATCTGCCCTGCTTTTCAGAAAAGAGCCCTCCTTGCCATGTACAATATACGAGGGAGCCATTTCCCGTGCAAGAAAGCCGCCCTTTAACCGTACTCTTTTATCTTCATAATACAAGATTAATTCGAAGTAATCATTTACCTGCGAATTGGTTCGCACTATAGCTAGATCAGCGAAGAGCGCCCTTGGATAGCCAAAAAGGGATAAGGCTTGATCGATCATATGAGGACCACGATCTCTTATCAAACCTGCCGCCGGCGAAGGTTCCTCTAAATGTGCCTTCGTATTTAATTTAGGCAAATAAGCTTCATAAGAAAATGTAACCTCTACAATTTCGCCTAAAACACCTGATTTTACGATCTTCTTCACTGTTTTAAAATCACTGTCCCATCGCCGGTTTTGGAAAACCGCTAATTTAAGGTTACGCTCCTTAGCTAACGCTTCTAATTCTATTGCTTCGGCGGCTGTAATCGTAAAAGCCTTTTCAACAACGGCGTGTTTACCTGCTTCGAGCACCTTCTTTGTAAAATTGTAGTGTGTACCGGTAGGGGTATTGACAATTACCAGTTCGATTGATGCATCGTTTAGAATGGATTCAAACGACGGATAACTAGCAACCGTTGGATAGTCTTTTTGAATAAGCTTTTTACTTCGTTCCCACGAGCCTGTTAACTCAAAGCCCGGATGTAAATCTATGAAGGGCGCATGGAAGACGCTCCCTGACATTCCGTAAGATAATAAAGCAGTTTTAATGGTATGCATCGATAAATTCTATTGGTTTTATTTCAAACCTAGTCTATTTTTCCGAACTTTCGGTTCTTTGAAACAAATTTATTAGGAATCAGTTATCTTAAAGTGAAGAATAGATGAAATTGTTCTCCTTTTTTCAATAAACGAACCATGGATACGATTAACCTAAAAGTAAATGGAAAAAACTATTCATTACGGGTCGGCCCTGAAACTCCCTTACTTTATGTGCTTCGAAACAATTTACAATTAAACGGACCGAAATACGGTTGTGGCGTTGAGCGATGCGGCTCCTGCATGGTACTGATAGATGGCATAGCCATGCCCTCCTGCAAACGACCCTGCCACTCCCTAGCGGATAGTTCTATAACTACCTTGGAAGGTATTAGCCAAGGCGAACAGCTCGATACGATTCAGGAAGCGTTTATTAAGGAGCAGGCGGCCCAATGCGGCTATTGCCTTAACGGGATGATTATAGCCTCCAAAGCTTTGTTACAGAAGAATTCCAATCCCACGGATGAGGAAATCCGAATAGCCTTACAACGAGTATTATGCCGATGTGGTAGTCATAATCGGATTATGCGGGCGATTCGTCGTGCCTCGCTTACAGTAAAAGCATCGCTATGAACAGAAAAGAGTTTATATCGACCACCGGCCAGCTGATTATTGGTTTTCATCTTTTACCCTTTCTTTGCTGTACACCTAGCAAAGGAGGGGCTAAAATTGCCCGAGCGATAGATAGCAACAACATTGATGCTTGGTTAAAATTATCCGACGAAGGAAAAGTAACCTTGTTGACCGGAAAAATGGAGCTTGGCCAGGGAATCCGCATTGCGCTGAAACAAATAGCTGCAGAAGAATTGGATGTCGACCTTAGCCGCATTCACATCATTATAGCTGACACGAAACGCACACCAGATGAACGATATACTGCCGGAAGCGCTTCTATAGAAAATAGTGGAATGAGCATACGCCAAGCGGCGGCAGAAGCACGTTATCGATTGATTAGAATGGCCGCGGAAAAGCTTCGTAGCCCGTTTACTTCATTGATTGTTAACGATGGGCTCGTTCTTGATCCATCGCAACCCGACAAATCGATTAGCTATTGGGAATTGCTGAAAGGGAAGGCAATCCAAGGAACGATTTCGGGTAACGCACCCCTTAAAAATCCAAAAGATTATCGACTTATCGGAAAAAGCGTGCCACGAGAAGATATACGTACCATGGTAACCGGAACTTCTTACTATATACAGGACCTCCGTTTTCCCGATATGCTGCATGCTCGGGTAGTTCGCCCCCCTTCTTATGATGCCAAGCTTCTATCTTTCCCGGAAAAGGAGGTTGCAAAAATGGATGGAATAAGAAAAATTATCAGGAACGGCGATTTTCTGGCAGTAGTGGCTCAAGAAGAGTATCACGCCGTTCGGGCATGGGAATACCTTCGATCCTTCAGTAAATGGAAAACAGGCGTTTTACCTTCTCAACAGATCCTGTTTGAAGATATGGTACATCGGAGCAAAGAAGTGAAAGTGGTGGAAGCAAAGGGAGACACAAATAAACCTAATTTAACAACCATCGAAGCCACTTATACCCGTCCATATCATATGCATGGATCCATCGGCCCATCGTGTGCACTAGCTAGGTGGAGTTCAAAGGGATTAACAGTATGGACACACAGCCAAGGCGTTTACCCACTTAGGAAGAGTCTATCGGACCTGGTGGACTTACCTGAAGAATCCATTCATGTCATTGGTGTCCCCGGATCCGGTTGCTATGGTCATAACGGCGCTGATGATGTAGCGGCTGACGCTGTCTTAATTTCGCAAGCATTACCGGAGAGCACTATCCGTCTACAATGGATGCGCGAAGATGAACATTGCTGGGAACCGTACGGATCAGCTATGCGAATCCAGCTAAATGGAAGTCTCCATGAGGGAAAAATAAGCTATCTTGAAACCCAATTATGGTCAGATACCCACAGCGTCCGCCCTGGGGGACAAGCTTCATTGCTACTTGCAGCACAGTACATCCATCCAAAGAAACAAGCTGAAAAAAACGGCGTATCCGGTGGGGCTTATCGAAATGCGATCCCGCTTTACAACACGGATAGTCTAAAAGTGACAGCTTATGCCTTCCAAGGTCCGTTAAGAACGTCCGCACTGCGAAGTCTCGGTGCCTATGCCAACATCTTTGCGTTGGAGTCTTTTATAGACGAGCTGGCATCGCGCGGTAAACAAGATCCTGCAAGCTTCCGTTTAAAACACTTGAACGACGCACGAGCCATTGCCGTGATAAAAGCAGTATGCAATAAAGTCAATTGGTCGCAGCGAAAGGAGCGAAAAGACTACGGTTTTGGGCTAGCATTTGCCCAGTATAAAAATCACGCGGCCTATTTTGCAGTGATTGCTGAGGTTGCAGTAGATCGCAGTCGTAAAACTTTTAAGCTCACTAAATTAACCGGTGCCATTGACGCCGGTCAAACGATCAATACTGACGGGCTAAAAAATCAAACTGAGGGCGGTATGATACAGTCGGCAAGCTGGACACTATTCGAGGAGGTGAAGTATTCAGCGGATGGTATACAAAGTGATACATGGGAAAGCTATCCCATTATGCGCTTCTCTGACGTTCCTGAAACTGAGGTAATTGTTATTGATAGACCGGAAGAAAAACCAATGGGTGCCGGCGAAGCCGCACAAGGCCCTACCGCAGCGGCCATAGCCAATGCTTTGTTTGCAGCAACTGGCCAGCGCCTAAGAAATCTGCCTTTAAGGGCCAATAAATTGCAGTGGTAACCACCCCCTGTAGGAAGCTAATCGCTTTCCTCAAATTTTGTTTCCATGTACAACGCTTCCACTTTTTCCCTGGCCCATGGCGTTCTTCTAAGAAATTGGAGGCTTGATTTGACGCTTGGATTGTTAGCAAAACAATTTAAGCGTACTAAACGTGCAAGTTCTTTCCATCCATAGTGTTGTTCCAAACGCCTAACAACCATTTCCAAGGTAACTCCATGCAAGGGATTATTGGGTTGCTCTTTATGAAAATCTCGTGGCATCGATTAGTCTGCTGACAAAGTTTCTAAATAGGTTATAATGGCCATCACATCCTCTTCTCCAAGCCCTTTATCAAAGGCTTTTTTATAGGTTTCGGCGAGCGGCTGAGCTAATGGAAAGTCGATTCCCTGCTCCACGGCCAATCGAAGGTCTTTCACCATATGTTTTAGCGCAAAGGCGGCCGGATAGCTATTAGTGACAATCGCGTTTGTTTTTAGCTTTGTTAACGGACTTCCGCAGGCACCTTCATTCACGATACGCAACATATCTTCGGCTTTTATTCCGTTTTTCTTCGCAAATAAAACGGTTTCAGCTAAACCCTCCAGCGTAAGAGCCAAAAAATAGTTGATCGCCAATTTTGCAGACGATCCGGCGCCCACACTTCCAAGCCAAAAAGACAGTTTTCCAAGTTTTTCGAAGATCGGTTGAGCAGCACGATAATTATCTTCATCACCTCCTACGAGAATCAATAGTGTACCGTCTTCAGCCGGTTTAACACTTCCCGAAACAGGTGCCTCTAAAAACCTTGCGCCTACTGCCTTACTCATTTCTTCTAACTCATAAGACGTTCTGGGCGACACTGTGCTCATGTTTATAACCAGCTTCCCTTCCGCTTGGCAATTAAGTAAGCCGCCTTCACCTAGGAATATACCCTTCACGGCCTGATCATCGGACAGCATCGTAATAATAACCTCACTCTCTACACATAAATCCTTGATACTACTAGCTAAAGTGGCTCCGTCATTTACCAAACCTTCGGCCTTGGATGCAGTCCGATTGTAAACATTTAGAGCATAACCAGCTTTGAGCAAGTTTTTTGCCATGGGATATCCCATGTTCCCTAAGCCTATCCATCCTATCGTGTCGGTCATTTAAATCAATATTTCTGACATAAAGAGTTGCTTCCAACGAATGTTGAGATAACAGATAACAAAGATAATTGTTTAATACTTAAATACAATCACATGCGGCTCCCTCGCATACCAGCACTTCTTCCAAAGGCTTAGAGGGGTTGATCAGCTTTTTTCGTTTAATAAAAGCAAAAGCGAAGAGGGCGCCGACGAATGCCATAGCAGCACCAACTACTGCCGGCCATGTATAATCAAAGTGATAGACGAGCGGCAAACCTCCCAAGAAAGCACCTAAGGCATTTCCTATGTTAAAGCTAGCTTGACTAACAGAAGCGGCAATCATCTCAGCCCCTTTGGCCGTATTGATCATTAGCATCTGAATAGGTGCTGCCAATGCAAAGGCTACTGCTCCGGTAACAAAGGTCATAATCAACGCTGTAACCGGATTGAAGGAAACAAAATGTACAATGATCAGCGTTACAGCCATTACAACCAGCAAAGCAGCAGAGGCTTTTCCGGGGGAAAAACGATCTGCCAGAAAACCTCCTAAAAGATTTCCAACCATCATTCCAACCCCTGCCAATACTAAAATGTAGGTCACTGCATCCGCTGAAAAACCGGCTACACTCGTCATCATTGGAGCGATATAGCTATACCAGCAAAACAAGCCTCCTGTTCCAATAGAGATCATAAATATAATCAACCAAGCTTCGGTTTTTTTAAAGAAACTGAGCTCGTTTTTTAAATTTCTGTCAGCATTAGCTGATAACGCCGGTAATAGGGTCTTCAAGCTAAACAAGGTAATCAACCCCACAGCTACGACGATAGCAAAAGAAAAGCGCCATGAGAAATTATGGCCAATGTATGTACCTAAAGGAACTCCGGCAATATTTGCAATGGTTAAACCTAAAAACATAAGGGAAACGGCTTGCGCCTCTTTTCCTTTTTTGGCTATACGGCTTGCTACGACAGACCCTACACCAAAGAAAGCCCCGTGCGGCAAGCCCGAAAGTAAACGGGCAATAAACAAGGAATTAAAATCCGGCGCAAAAGCAGAAAAAGCGTTAAAAGCCGTAAACATCACCATTAAGGCGATCAATATATTCTTTGGCGGATATTTGCCGGCAATGGCTACCAATAACGGAGCCCCAATTACAACCCCCAATGCATATGCGGATATGAGATAGCCGGCTTTCGGAATAGAAACCGCTAAATCGCGAGCGATATCGGGCAAAAGTCCCATCATCACAAATTCGGTTATCCCTATACCTAATCCTCCTAAAGTTAATGGAAGTAAGTTTTTGTTCATAAGCTACTTAGTGTCTAAAATACACTCTGCAAAGTTAGTACATTCTCATCCAACTTCTGCCATGCATTTTAAATAAATAGCTATGTTTTTTTCATATTTACACAGAGAAAACAATTTAAGCATTTCACAAATGAAAAGAAACATACTCTTGCTAGCTTTAGCATTAGGTGTTAACACTGTTTATGCGCAACAGAAACTCTTTAGCAAGCCTGAACAGCAGCAAAATGGGAACGAGGAGACCGATTCCCGCCTTTCACAATAAAGAAAATTTAGCTATTTTGGACACATGACTTTAGACACACACGAACAGTTTCCACTATTGAATCGCTGCACGTACGTTAATACGCCAGGTACCGGCATTTTATCAAAGGACGTTTTAGATTGGAGACGAAAACATGACGAAGCGTACTTCCGGAACGGAAGCTCTTTTCGGATAAATCAAGAGGACTTTCTTAAAGGAGTCAGAGAAAATTTGGCATCTCTATTTCAAGCGGATGCCGACTATACCTTTTTAGTTCCTAATTTCTCCTTTGGTATAAACACCTTTTTGGATGGCCTAGCCTCTTCCGAACGCTTCTTATTGCTAGAAGGAGATTATCCTTCGGTAAATTATGCCGTAAAGAGTAGAGGTTTCAAGGTAGAGACTGTCGAAGTGGATGAAAATCTGGAAGATCGCATATTGATAAAAATCAGCGAGTTTAAGCCTACGGTTTTCGCTTTCAGCCTCGTGCAGTATATAAGTGGCATCAAGTTAAATTTTGAATTCATTAAAAAATTAAAGGCCGAGTATCCCGAACTATTGCTAATTGCTGATGGCACCCAATATTGCGGTACAGAACGCTTTGACTTTAAAAATTCCGGTTTAGACTTTCTGGGAGCAAGCGGCTACAAGTGGATGCTTTCCGGATATGGTAATGGTTTTGTGTTCTTGAGAGGTCGTATTGCTGATCGATTGTATCGACTTGCATCAGGGCAGGAACTTCCAACAGAACCCTTCTTAAGAGGCAGAACGCATTTATCTTTATACTTTGAACCTGGACATCAGGATACCCTAACCTTCGGCACGCTGGCGCAGTCAGTCGCTTATTTTAACCAGATAGGGATGCAGACGATCGAGAACAGGATCCGAACATTATCTGTTCAAGCCTTCGCTGCGTTTTCCGATCGTGGCCTTTTGGCCAATAGCGTCATAAAACGGCCAATACATTCTTCCATTTTCAGTTTATCGATTGATGATACGGTTCATAAACGGCTTCAAGAAGCAAACGTTGTTTGCATACGTCGCGGTTCGGGCGTACGCGTCGGATTCCACTTTTTTAATACCGTCGATGATTTAAATAAAATATTGGATATCCTTGATCAGTCTATCTGAGTGTTTCGAAAGTTAGCAAATAAAGTGATCATTTAGGGTTGGGTTTCTTTAGGAAGCGTATAAAAAAATGGCCTCACAAGAGGCCATTTTCATAAAACCAAACCTAAAATTGAACTCTTTGCCCCTTACTATCGATATAAAATTCTTCTTCTCCCTTTTTTACCCAAGCTTTCCCATCGATGAATATTTCCGCTTCATCGTAAATAAAAGGAACGACGACCTTGCCATTTTTATCTATAAAGCCAATCTTTTCACCTTTTTGTACATAAGCAACGCCGTCGACAAACAGCGATCCTGTTTGATAACTTGGTTGAACAATCACCTTGTTCGTGGTATCTATGAGGGCATACAGGCCATCCCTCATCGCCCATAAACGATCCGCATCCGCAACAAAAATCCCTTCATATTCCAATGGTATTATTTCTTTACCTGTCTTATCAACCACGCCAAACTTGTCATCTCGAGAGACCGGCGCCAGACCGGCTCGATAACCATAACGGTCGTGATAGCGCGGTTCTACTATTACATTTCCGGCATCATCTTCTATACCCCATAGTTCACCATCGTCGGTCCAATGATATCCCTCGGCCAATTCATAATCTTCTTCTGCTTCCACCGTACTATCCACAGCCGCGGTATCGCCTGACAAGTCGAACGAATCTTCTATGGTGTAATGAGCGGGTATGGTGAATAGGGTGTCGTCGACTAACTCTTCTTTAACAGAAGCTGCTTTAATACCTACATCCATACCGTTGGTATTCGTCGAAATTTTCAAGGCCATTCCCGGAATCTTTTCCAAATAATCATATTCACCCCAAAAAAGTTTCGGTAGTTTTTCGGCATACCAAATAGTCATATCTTGCTTAACATCGCCAACATTCATTTCCAATATGGCCTTCTTACAGCTAAAACCATGAATCTCCATAGTTTCATCGGAAAATCGCAATTTTCCATCCGCAGAACTTACCACAATCATGCTGTCACCTTTCATTTCTGTACTTACTTTCGGAGTCGCCAAAGCTGTACGGTATGCTGTTTCGGTTTCAGCATATAAGTTGTAAGAAATGCTGTCTTCTAAATTACTTATTTGAACGGAAGAAACGATCCCTTTTTGTTCAATTCGCATTTTGTTTGCTGTTACATAAGCCTTTAGCAAAGGCTCGCCTTCCTTTGCTCCGCTCATAGCCTTCCCTAATTCCATCATTGCCACCATTTGTTGTTCCTCCTCGGTCATAGTTTCCGAGTCCTTCCTTGGCATGTCAAAAGCGATGTCATATCCGACAACCCAGGCTTTTACTTTTTTTATTTCCTGTGCTTGCACGCTATTGAAACCGATTGGACAGAAGAATAGGCCAACCAGCAAAAACAAACCTCTTTGTAATGTTTTTTTCATATAAAAATTGAATGATAGCGGTTCCTTAAATTTACTATAGGTTCCTTCTTGGCGCAAAAATAAGTAATGGTAGCTGCATCTCTCATCACGGGAAACAGGGGTTTTTAAACATCAGGGTGCCTATTCAAAATTAATAATTAACGCAAAGGTCCTATATTAAATAATGATCATTTCGTCAGTATCACTCAGTCAGCTGACACTAATTTATTAACCTAATTATCAGGTTTTTATCAACACAAAAAAGCAATTCGTCCCTAGGCTTTAAACTTTTCGTCAGGTTTTACTGTTTTCCCTACGTTCCGGCTTACAACAATAACGGTAACTCAGTAAGCCTGTTCAAGTGGCTAAAACTGTTAAATGACTTTCGTATATACTAAAAATGAAGTATGTTTGGGAGGCAAGGATGAAGAACCACGCATCTTTTAATGATTTATAGATGGGAAAGGCTTACATGAAAAAACGTCATCTGCATATCCGACATGATGTGCCTTATAGTAAACTTATTTCTTTTTCACTTCTTTTTACTATACTTTACAATTTTAGTTTCGCACAACGGCCGGGATATGAATTGGAGCCTTCAAGATCGAAAGCAGACACCACAAAACAACGAGATCTTATTGATATAGCAAAAGATTTTCTCAATATAGAGCCTCCAAAGGGCCCTGATAGCAGCGGAAAGTCGATTTACTTTTCCTTTCTCCCTTTTTCCACCACTGTACCCGGGGGAGGCCAAGCTCTGATCACCTCTACGACTGCGGGTTTCTTTACCGGCAATCGTAAAACAACGAACATGTCTCGCGTGACTTTTACACCCTATACCAACTTTAAAGGGCGCTTTGGCCTCCCGATTCGCTCTTATGTTTGGTTAAAAAACAATGAATGGGTAATTATCGGAGATACACGCCTAATGAAATATCCGCAATATACCTGGGGCTTAGGACGGCAACATAGTGAAGATGATAAAATGTTGGTAGACTATACCTATTTCAGATTCTATCAACATGCCTTACGGAAATTTAAGCGGAATTTCTTTGCCGGTCTAGGATATAATTTAGATTACCGTACCAATATCGATGCTGAGAAAAATGGAGTATTACTAAGGGATTATGTCGACTATCCTTACGGTACCGATGATTTTGGAAGAAGTTTATCTTCGGGGTTAAGTTTTAATTTCCTTTATGACACACGGGCCAACTCTATCAACCCATTAGATGGGTATTATGCTTATTTTCAATACCGTATCAATCCTAAATTTCTCGGCAATGATCATTTCTGGAGTTCTGTTTATCTCGACCTTCGAAAGTATATCCGTTTTACGGAGGACCCCAATCGCCAAAATATGCTTGGTTTGTGGAGTTATTATTGGTCAGTGCTCAATCGTCAAGTTCCTTATCTAGACCTGCCGAGTATTGGCTGGGATGTGTATAACCGTTCCGGTAGAGGTTTTGATCAAAATCGTTTCCGGGGCAGACATTTATTTTATCTAGAGGCCGAGTATCGGCGCGACATTACCAATAACGGGCTGTTAGGCTTTGTATTATTTACCAACGCAAATACCGTTTCAGGCCCTAATAGCAACATTTTTAAAGATTGGAACCAAGCCTATGGCGGAGGTTTACGGATTAAATTCAATAAAGGTTCGGGCACAAACATTGCCATTGACTATGGTCGTAGTAAAGGTTTTTCAGGATTTCAAATCGGACTGGATGAAGTGTTTTAACAGCTATCAGTTTTTAGAGATCGGCAATCAGCTATTGATAAACAATTTAAAGCCGACAGCAGATTTCAGATAGCTGATATCGCTTTCATTTGCTATATTGCACATAAATAGGTGTTGAAAATATATTTATGGACAAAAAAGTATACAATCGTATTAAGGCAGTCTTAGCTGAGCAAGGGAAAACCAACAAATGGCTTGCTGAAACCCTAGACAGAAACATTAACACGGTTTCTAAATGGAGCACCAATAAAATGCAGCCTACGGTAGAGTCGCTTTTTGAAATTGCAGACGCATTACAGGTTGACGTTCGTAGCTTACTTGTTTCTACGAAACAGCATTAAATAGCATAATCTGTATAAGAGTAAAGAAATGTAACATCTCTGTACAAAAGATTAAATTAGAAAATGGCATATAAATTAGGAGACTTTGTTCGCTTCGTGGAAGAGGACTTTGAAGGACACATTACAAAAATAATCAATGATGAATTGGTGGGAGTAACGGGAGAAGATGGTTTTGAAATCCCTGTACAAACGACCAAGATAACCCATGTTTATGGGCAGCAAAGCCGGAAAGAGCTGGATTTTGACGAAGATAAAAAGCAGCCGACGGTAATATCCGGCGCTTTTGTAGGAGAAGGAATCTATTTAGCCATTACCGGCGACCAAAAACAGAACATCGCTATCTTCAATTTAGTAAATGAAACCTCGTATGATTTACTATTAAGCTTCAGCACGGAAAAAGCAAAACAAATTGTAGGCGAATATGCGGGTATAATTGCACCGAAAAGCACGCAAAAGATTTATAATGCTAAAATTAACGAAGTAAGCAGTTGGCCCTTGTTCGATTTTAAGTTTTTATTTCATACGGTTGTGCTACAGGTGCCCAAGCCCGCTTTAGAGATTACTAAACGTATTAAACCACTTGATTTGTCGGAAGCCAAAAAGCATGTTCCATTACTGAGTGATCGCGCCTGGCTTTTCCGCTTAGACGAAGACCTAAAGATCGATGCAGAAAAGCTTAAGGAAAGTTTTTTCAGTCATCGTCCTGATAAGAAATAAGCGCTTAGATTAAGCTCAACTATTTGTTCGATTTTGGACAGTAAACTGTTCGGAATCGAACACTATTCCTCTTTACATTCCTTTCCAGCCACATTTAAAGCCCACTTTTCCATTTGGCGATATTCTTGGTCTACTAGCTAAAGGATATAAGACGCAAGTATCAAGACACAAGATCGCCCGACTAGTAAGACTCAACATCGTAAAGGCGCTTTTAGAATATCTTGACACCTGCCTACCGGCAGGCAGGCTTAATACTTGATACAATGATAAAACCATGAGCGATTCAGCGAATAGCTGAAACACCTCTGAAAAATAAATAATATGTTTCAAAACTACCTAAAAATCGCCTGGCGGAACTTACTGAAACACCGCCTATATTCTGCCATCAAAATTGGTGGCTTTGCTTGTAGCATTGCAGCCTGTATACTTATTACATTATATATTATTCATGAAATAAGTTATGATAAAAGTTATCCCGATGGAGAGCGGATTTATCGCATTATTGCGCGATTCAATGATAATGGCGAAATAAAGAAAGGAGTATCTTTTCAGGCACCCTTAAGTAAAGCGATAAAGGCTGATTTTCCGCAAGTCGAAACGGTAGGACGGATCCTTCCCAATTCTTTATTTTACGGAGCAGGGAGTAATCAGGTAAGCATTGAGGATAATCCGACCAGCGTTTATGAAGAAGGATTTACTTACATGGATCAGGAGTTACTAGATATGCTTCAGCTACCCATGGCTTTTGGAGATCGATCAAAAGCCTTGAAACATCCGTATACCTTGGTCATGACGAAAAGTAAAGCGGATAAATATTTCCCGGGTAAGAATCCGGTTGGAAAGATTGTTTACTTGAACAACGATAAATCCAAACCTTATACCATTAAGGGAGTTATTGAAGACCTCCCCTCTACTTCACATTTAAAACCCTTCAGCTTTTTACTTACATTAAACGGCGTAGTGTTTTATCCTGGCGAGCAGGACAATTGGGGAGCAACGAATTACCCGACTTATATTAAACTACGGAAAGGGACTGATGTTGCACAATTTGAAAAGATATTAACAAAAGAAATCCTTACCAAATATGTCATTCCAACTATGCAGCAGGCAGGGAACGTCCGCGCAAATGAAATGGAAAAAAACCTTCGCTTAAGCTTACAGCCTGTTAGAAATATCCACCTATATTCTGCCGATATACACGATTACCCCCAAATGCAAAGGGGTGACATTAAATTTGTATGGTTATTTGGTGGTATTGCTGCATTTATCCTGTTAATTGCCTGTATTAATTTTGTCAATCTATCTACGGCAAAATCGGCCAATCGTGCAAAAGAAGTAGGTCTTCGCAAAGTGGTCGGTTCTTATAGAAGCGGTTTAATTGCCCAATTTTTAGCGGAATCTACTCTTTACAGTATATTATCTTTCCTCATCGGCCTATTACTTGCCTGGCTATTGTTACCCTTATTCAATACCCTCTCTGGAAAGGAACTTGGCTTCCCGTGGTCCAGCTGGCAATTAATTCCCGTTGTTCTCTGTTCAGCCCTTTTCGTTGGTCTCCTTGCGGGCATTTATCCTTCCTTCTATTTATCAGGTTTTCGTCCTATCGCAGTATTAAAAGGGGACTTAAGTCAGGGGACCAGAAACCCCGTTCTTAGAAACGGTTTGGTTGTTTTCCAGTTTGCCACCTCCATCACGTTAATCATCGGCACGTTGATTATCAACAATCAAATGAATTTCATACTGGACAAGAAAATAGGTTTCGATAAAGACCAGGTGATGGTTTTACAGGGCACCAGTACCCTTGGCGATCAAATCAACGTATTAAAAGAAGAACTTCAAAAACTGCCTCAAGTGAAAAGTGCTTCGGTGAGCGATTTTCTACCAGTACGATTGGAAGGGGTAAAAAGAAATGGCAACACTTTTTGGAAAGAAGGAAAAATCACAGAAGAGGCTGGAACTGGGGGCCAATTTTGGGAAATTGATGAAAACTATCTTTCCACTTTAGGCATGAAGTTACTTTCGGGCAGAAACTTTTCCAAAGACATGGCTACCGACTCCCAGTCCGTTATTATTAATCAAAAGTTGGCGAAAGAGCTAGGGCTTAAAAATCCTGTAGGTGCCCGTATAACTAATGGCCGTGTATTTACAGTTATCGGCGTAGTAGAAGACTTTAATTTTGAATCACTTAAAGATGAAGTCGAGGGTTTATGTATGGCATTAAGTAATAGCCCCACCATGCTTGCTGTCAAGGTAAACGGTAAAGATATGAGCACAGCAGTGCAAGCAATTGGTGCTGTATGGAAGAAATTTTCACCTGATCAAGCCATGCGTTATACCTTTTTAGATGAAGGTTATGCCAATATGTATATGGATGTAAAGCGTACAGGCAATATATTCACCAGTTTTGCTGCCTTAGCCATCTTCATTGCCTGTTTAGGGTTATTCGGCTTAGCGGCTTTTACCACAGAACAGCGCACGAAAGAAATAGGAATTCGAAAAGTTCTTGGCGCCAGCGTAAATGGCATCGTACAATTACTGACTAAAGACTTTTTAAGGCTTGTGTTTGTCGCCATTGTCATCGCCTCACCTTTAGCCTGGTGGGCGATGAACAAATGGTTACAGGATTTTGCCTATCGGATTGAAATTAAATGGTGGGTTTTTGCTATTGCAGGGTCCGCTGCTATTGTCATCGCTATACTGACCGTTAGTTTCCAAGCCATTAAAGCAGCTTTGGCCAATCCAACGAAATCGTTGAGAAGTGAATAAATTTAGTTACTGGTCATTCGTGCTTGGTTATTTGCCATTTCTTACTAGGAACTAATAACGGATAACAAATAACGATTATGTTAAAAAACTACATAAAAATCGCTTGGCGAAATATTAGAAGGAATACATCCTTTACCATCATTAATGTATTCGGGCTCACCTTAGGAATCACCTGCGCCTTGCTGATTTTCGCGTTGGTCAATTACCATTTTAGTTTTGACAATTTCCACGAAGATAAAGAACGAATCTATCGTTTGGTTACAGAATGGCAAGATGATATTGTTGATCATTCCGCTGGCGTTCCTAGCCCCTTAGGTAAGGCCTTTCGCGAGGACTTTAATCTCGACGAATATACGGCAAGGTCGATTAATTTTCGGGATGTCTTAGTCACGCTACCGGGAACACCGGACAAGAAGAAATTTAATGAGGAAAGCTCAATCGCCTATACAGAATCCGCCTACTTCTCCATCTTTACTTTTCCTATTTTAAAAGGTGAGTCGGCAGAAGTCCTTACAGATCCGAACACAGCAATCATCACTGAAAAAATCGCAAAAAAATATTTTGGAGATAGCAACCCTTTAGGACAAGTGATCAAAGTCAATAATAACACTGATTTCACAGTTAAAGCTGTCCTACAAGATTTACCAAACAACACAGATCTTCAAAGTGAAATATTCCTCTCCTTCGCGAACTTAAAGGATCGAGATCCCGAGTTAGCTCGCGACGATGCCTGGAATGGTGTATACAGCGGCACGCAATGTTACACCTTGTTGAAAGAAGGTATAAGCGCGGATGTGGTTGAAAAAGCGCTGCGGCAAACTTCAGAAAAACATTACCCAGGCCGGGATGCAAAGGTTTGGAATTTCAAATTACAACCACTAAGAGACATTCATTTTAACCCTGTTTATAATGGCGCCGTCAATAAAAATTATTTATACGCGTTGTTATTTATCGGCCTATTATTGCTTTCTACTGCCTGTATTAACTTCACAAACCTAGCTACGGCACAAGCGATCAATCGTGCGAAAGAAATCGGTATCCGAAAAGTACTGGGCAGCCAACGGAAACAACTTTTTTGGCAGTTTATTTCAGAAACAGCACTTATTACTTTGATCTCTACGTTAATCGCATGTGGGCTTGCATCGGTGCTTTTGCCAAGTATCAATGATCTCTTCCAATCCGAAATACGTTTAAATCTATTCAGTGCTTGGCAAATGCCCGTATTTTTAATAAGTGTTGTTTCTTTTGTTATTTTTCTCTCCGGGTTTTATCCAGGCTTGGTATTGGCCGGTTTTAAACCCATTCAAGCCCTAAGGAGCAAAATAACTCAACGCGAGGTCGGTGGTTTTGCTTTACGGAGATCATTGGTAGTAGGGCAATTTGCTATTTCACAGATGCTTATCATTGGCACTTTAATCATCGCGAGGCAGATAAATTATGTCAATAATACCGATCTTGGTTTTGATAAAAGCGCTATTGTCAACCTCCCTATTCCGGAAGCGGATCGTGATCACGCCGATAAAAAGTTGACGCTCAAGAACCGCCTTGAAAACGTCAACGGTGTTCAAGCTGTTTCCTTAAATTTTCAACCTCCTGCTTCCCGATCGAACAGAACAACCGGCGTACGCTATGATACACGGACAGAAGAAGAAAGATGGAGCATCAATTTGAAATATGCAGACGACCAATACTTGTCTACATTCAATATGCGTTTGGCAGCCGGCAGGAACATCCATCGGTCTGACACCATTAACGAATTTTTGGTGAATGAAACTTTTGTCAAAAAGCTTAATCTAACGTCAGCAGAAGAAGTAATTGGAAAAAATATCACCATAAATGGCACAGCTTATAGTGGTCCTATTGTTGGTGTGGTGAAAGATTTCTATAATTATTCCTTTCGTAACGAAAAGGACGCTATTTGCATTGCATCTAACAACAAAGAATATGTTAATTGTTCCATTAAATTGAGCAGTCAACACCTCACTTCCACATTAGCCTCTTTTGAAAAAATATGGAGTGAAACCTATCCTGATTATGTATACTCTCACCAATTTATGGATGAAGCAGTTGCACAATTCTATGAAACCGATAACACCCTCTTAAAACTGATTCAAGCTTTTGCATTGGTAGCTATTTTAATCGGCTGCCTTGGTTTATACGGCCTCATATCGTTTATGGCCTTTCATAAAACTAAGGAAATTGGTGTCCGCAAAGTTTTGGGCGCTACCATTCCGGATATTCTATGGATTTTTGGGAGGGAATTCGTCCGTTTACTGGTCATTGCATTTATGATTGCTGCGCCGGTCGCCTGGTGGGGCATGAAAACCTATTTACAGGATTTTTCTTACAAAATTGAAATAGGACTTAATGTTTTCCTGCTTGCTGTCGCCATTACCTTTGTTATTGCTATTGTCACCATCGGTTTCCGGTCTGTAAGGGCTGCTACGGTTAATCCAATAAAATCGTTGAGAAGTGAGTAATGGGTTATTGGTTACTCGTTATTGGTTATTGGTTATTAGTTACTCGTTATTGGTTATTTGTCATACCAGACTAAGAACGGATAACGAATAACTAAAAACGGACAGGAAGTGTTGTCATGCCTTACAAACTATTCAAATATTTCTCGAGCATTGTATATCCATCGGCAGCATAGTTGTTCCCGTCGCTTGGGTTATTTGGGTCGAGCTGGTGATCCGTTTCCCAAGCATCTGGTATACCATCTCCATCTGAATCATCAGGTGGTGTAATACTTTGCAGTGTGGGCCATCCACCCACGTCTTGTTGACTATCGATGATACCAGACGGATGCAGGATACCCGTCGTATTTACCAAGGCATAAGTAGCCCCCTCATAGGTCGCTGTTTTGTTTCTTACTTCCTGAATAATTCGTTTATCGATAGTATCTCGCTTGGGCAATACTGCACCTACATTGTTCAACACTTCCTCATAGGCGTCTTCTGCTGTACTGGTAAGCATCGGTAAAGTCGGGAAGGGCGAACTTTGTTTGGCAGCCGCAATAAGTGCTGCTGCACCGGAATAGCTGTCGCGTTGCACCCCTTTCTCCCAATTGTCAGCACTTACGTCTGGAAATCCGTCAACAAAATTCCCTTGGATAAAGAACCTCCCACCCCATACGGTATCACCGGCGGAAATACTATAACTGGTATATTGCAAGATCCGGTTCCTCTTATTGCTTATACTACTTAGGGTACTCCCCGGTGTAGCAGGGCCATATTTATAATAGTTGTTAACCATATTGTAGTCGCCATTCTCTCCGCCATAAGTGGAATTTATATTACCCCAATTATAGATGACGTTATTGCGGAAGTCTACCAACTCTTCGTCTGGACCGGTAGCAGCCAATGTTCCTGAAAAACGAGGATTTCTACTTGAATTATGAGCTAGCAGATTATGATGAAACGAAGATCTATTCCCTCCCCAGATTCCTCCATAGCCATGCGTCCCTTTTTCATGGGCCGATTTATATAAGCTTTCGCTCAGTATACACCATTGGAGCGAAAAATCCGTGATACCGTAAAACGAACCGATTTCGTCTACCGACCAGCTTAAGGAACAATGATCAATAATAATATTTGCATAAGGGGTGCCACCCGCTGCCGGAAGCGACGTATAGAGTGCATCCGTTGTGATACCGTTAATATCACCCAGTCTAAACCGAAGATACCTGATGATGATATTATTTGCCCGTATTGCGGTTCCATACCCCGCAATACAAATCCCATCCCCCGGGGCCGACTGTCCGGCAATGGTGATATTATTTTGAGCAATAAATAAGTTGCTTTCCAGAAAAATCGTCCCCGAAACCTTGAACAGTACCGTTCGATTGGGTTGGCTTACCGCATCTCTTAAACTTCCGGGGCCCGAGTTATTCAAGTTGGTTACGTAATACACCGTTCCTCCTCGTCCACCTGTAGCGAATTTTCCGTATCCCTCAGCCCCCGGAAATGCCACAAGAACATCATTAGGCAGTACGTTTCGAGTACTTGTCAATTGTTTTGACGGTGTGTCAATTGTTGCCTTGCTACAAGAAATTAATGTTACAAGGCCAATGAACATCCATTTAATTCTTTCCATAATAGCGATTTATTGATTGTTTAGGATATA
Organism: Olivibacter sp. LS-1; assembly: GCF_008245145.1. Classification (GTDB taxonomy): domain Bacteria; phylum Bacteroidota; class Bacteroidia; order Sphingobacteriales; family Sphingobacteriaceae; genus Olivibacter; species Olivibacter oleidegradans. The sequence goes on from NZ_CP041643.1 coordinate 743,195, forward strand.
AGGTCATGGCGTATACTCGGGTTTCCAGTGTTGAACGGTTTCCGTCTCGGCTGCTAAATTGCCCATATGTATGGCAATTGTACTATCATATGCCGTATGCGCATTAGATAAAGGCTTATCATTGGTCACGATGCAATGAATAAAGTGTTGTAAAGAAAGCACGGAAGGATCGGGTAGCTGCTCATTCTTTTCCTTAAAAATCAGCTCTTCGGCTTCTCCTTGTGTTCTAGCCAGAAGCGTGGCGCCGGTAACGCCATCAACAGTACCTTGTTGGTTCTTTGTCGACTCTGCATAAATAAACGCTTTATCCCTTTGGATCTCTAAGGTGGCCCGATCTCCTAAAATCCGTATATTATAGCCGTTATAAGCGTTTGACAGCACAGAGGTTACGCTCGACTGGATGCCTTCGGGATATTCATAAACCGTTCGAATATGATCATAAGTCTCCCGACCATCTTTCCAATAATTGACGCCTCCAAACCCAACAACTTTTATAGGTCTCTTATCCAGTAAGTAATGCACCGCATCAATCTGATGTGCACATAATTCGGATAGGGGTCCGCCACAATAGGCGCGATACATCCGCCAATTGATCAGCTTTTCATCTTTCGGATTATTTACCGGAAAACGCCAATTAGAATTTCGATTATATTGACACTCAAAATGTGTAATCTTACCTAACCAATTTTGACTAATTACTTCCTTCACCTTATGATAAAGCGCGAAATAGCGATATTGAAACCCTACTTGGAATACCTTCGAAGACGCCTCAACAACCTTCCGTAAGTCGATTGCCTGTGGAATATCATAGGCCATGGCTTTCTCAAGATAGACGTGTTTTTCAGCTTGTATAGCATCTTTCGCCATCGGATGGTGTAAAAAGAGCGGTGTAGCAATAACGACAGCCTCGATGTTTTTGTCTTCCAACAATTTTCGATAATCCGTGTAGGTCGACACCTTATCTCCTACTATCTGACGGGCTTTATTAAGATGAGGTGGATAAACGTCGCATAATGCAGTGATCTTCACCCCGTTTATTCCCATTAATATTTTAGCTAAACCGGTACCCCGCGACCCGGTTCCAATAATACCTACCTGTACTTGATCAGTTGATAGTCTGCTCGAAAACAAAGGCAGTTTATCCAACGCCAGTGAGGAGAGCATCAGTCCGCTGCGCGTTAAAAACTCTTTTCTAGAATAATGATTAAATTTTTTCATGATTGGTTAAGAATTAACGGTTATTTAATATATGCGCGGAGTGGTAAGTTGGTTTCTTTCAACGCGGAAACTGCGAGCCCGGCAACACACTTCGCACCAAATTCCGATAGATGGGTATCGTCCTTTTTCCCCTTGGGTAAAGAAGCAAATTTTCCAGGTGGAATATGTAAAAATAATTTCTTGGATTGCTCCGGCCCTGTTTTTTCTAAAAAAGCAGCTACCAGTGCATATAAATCGATAAGCGGTGTATGTGTTAACTTCGCTACTTCACCTACAACCGTTAAATAAGCGCCGTGGGTATCTACGATATGCCCTTCTTGATCGAACTTCCGATGTGGTATGGATGTAAATAGAATGGGATATGCTTTTTTTGCCTGTACCTCTCGAACATAGCGTTCTATATTTTGCTTGAAGGTCGTATATGGCTCTGTATGCCTGGCCGTATCTGGTTTGGCGTCATTATGGCCAAACTGAATAAATACGTAATCACCAGCCTTAACCTGTTGTATGACCTTCGACCAAAAGCCCTCATCACGGAAACTTTTTGAACTGCGCCCGCTCATTGCCTCATTATGTATATGTACGTGTTCTGTAAATAAAGAGGGTGTAAGCTGCATCCAACCACGGATGGGGTATCCTTTACCAAATTTATCGAGATAACTTGCCCTATAATCGGCCATGGTAGAATCACCAATGGAATAAATATGTATCTCTTCGGTTTGTTTAAAGCTAAATAGACATATAAGGCCTAATATCAGGCCAAACTTTTTCATATAACGGTAGGGTATCATCTCGCTGCGATTAAATGTTTACAATTAATAACCATAGTCTTGTGTTAGGTTCGGGTTGGCATCGATCGCGGTCTGTGGAATCGGAAATAGCTCGCTGTGATTGGCCCTAAAAAGCTGGGCAACATTGGTAATCCAAACATCTGTTAAGGCTGCCATCCAATTTACTCTTACAAAACCCTCAGGCGCGATTGCAGGACTCGCTTTATACAACGAATTTCCCCATACAACTTCCTGTTCTGCCGGTTTATAATACATGTACTGCGGGAGTTGATCATAGGGAGCTACCTTATTTTTCATTTTAGTCAACACATCCCGCACCTCTTGTATCTTCTGACCAATCAGATTCCAGCGAATAAGGTCGTATTTTCTGATCCCCTCGCCGCCAAATTCAAGGTAACGTTCCTGTACCAAGCTGTTAAAAAACCCCTCTTTGTCGTTTGGAATATTTCCGGTTTCGTTTCCACCGTAAGCACGGGTTCTCACTTCCTGTAAGGCTAATATGGCCTCGCTTGTGGGCCCATTATGGAGTTCATTTTCAGCCTCCGCAAACATCAATAGGACATCAGAAAATCGGATTAGTGGCCAATTTAAACCCGTTGCCTGAATGGCGGAGGAAAGGCGCGGATTGATCCAATCCGAACGGAATTTTCCGCTGGTCATATTCAACAAGGGTTGCACCTTTTTACTATAATCCGGATCATTATAATAAGGTGCACAGGTAACATCCCGTCGGGTATCCAACGAATCAAAGGCATAAAAATAAGCAGGAATAATTCTAATCTGGCCATTTCCTAATAAAGAGGTATTTCCCGGCACATAAAATCGCGGTCCATCATAATACCCTAAATTACTATCTGTTTCACGTCCCATAGCTACTTCAAATAAGATTTCGCCATGTGGGTCGAGCGTATACGCATCAATTCCATCTTTGAATACCGCCTGAAAGCTTGGATTGAGGGTATGTTGTTCCCGATGTTGCATGAGTTCATAACATTCATCTCGGGCAATCTGATAAAAAGACAGGTAATCACCTGTTCGTTCCATACGGTTACTTCTGCGAAGGGAAAAGCCAGCACGATACAGAGCCAGCCTTGCCCGTAAGGCCTTTGCGGCTCCTTTCGTAATACGCTCATCGTTACTTGCTTCCGTACGCCAGGGTAACAGCTCTTGCGCAGTTTTCAGATCTGCAATCAAACGATTGTAGATCGTATCACGATCAACCTTTGGCAGGGTAAGCTCCGCCTGGTCGGCTGCTGGTTCGAAAGGTGCCGGTAAATCCCCCCAATTTCGAATAAGCTCAAAATAAAACTGTGCCCTAAGGGTGAGAGCCTCTCCGTGCAATCTCTTTAGTTCCAACTGTTCAGAGGCCGTACCATTGCTGTACTGATCCATTGCGGGAATGTTTTTAATACAAATATTAGCTCGTTCGACACCTGCATATAATTGTTCAAAAGGCCCCGCGAGCTGTGCATTGGTTGCCTGTAAATTATAGCGGGATAAGTCTCTGGAACTGTTATCTGGAGCGGCACCATTCAAAACACCAACCATTTCATCACTGTCGTAAGGATACATCAAGCTTAACCGACTGCCATAGGCTTGTAAACCCGATAAACGATCATATACGCCTAGTACCGCACTTCTTGCATTAGGCAGGTTACTGAATACATAATTTTCACTGAACGCAGAGGGCGGTTCCAGGTCCAAATAGTTCTTGCATGAAAATAGCGATACGGAAAGTACAAGAACAAGGATTATTCTTTTTAAATGAATCTTGGATATCATGATCATGGTATTAAAGCGTAAGATTAAGACCGATAATAAATGTTTTACTTCTTGGGTAAGCTGAATAATCAACTCCAGGTGTCGTGGGCACGGCTCTCCGTGTATTCACCTCGGGATCATAACCTGAATAATTGGTAAACACCGCTAAATTATTCACGGTACCATAAACTCTTAACTTTTTAAGTTTGATTTTATGAAGCATAGCACTCGGAAAAGTATAGCCAAAAGTGATGTTATTTATCCTCAAAAAAGATCCGTCTTCCATTGCCCAAGATGTAGGGTACCAAGCACCTACACCGCTGATGGGCATCCAGATACCGGCATTCTGATTCAAGGCGGCCAAGGCATCAGGTGCTATCCCTTTTACCACCTGCTTTCCTCCCTCGGTTACCACTTGCTGTACTACCTGGCCATTACCATCGATGGTCTTCCAACGATCATTCATAATTGCTAAGGAGTTTGAATTGCTGCTGTAACCATTGGTAAATTCTATCTTATTGGCATTGTAAATTTTGTTTCCGTACACGAAATTCAAAAAAATGCTCATATCAAAATTCTTATAGGTGAATTGCTGATACAAACCGCCCGAAAATTTAGGTGTCGCATCGCCAATGATAGTCTTATCATTTTCATCAATCCGGTTGTTACCGTCGAGGTCTTTCAATTTCATCCATCCCGGCTGGGCAGTGCCGATGGCATTAGAAACATCCACCACACCATCTTTTAGCGTATAAATGGAAGTCGCCGGATCATAATGAAAATCGTTCACTGAATAGAAGCCGTCTGATACAAAGCCATACATAGTACCAACAGATTGACCTACCTGCACGACATAATCTGCCGGTTGACCAGAGATGCCAAAACCAGAGTATTCATAATAATAAGACTGGCTGTTGGATAATTTGTCAATCCGATTACGGTTAAAAGATAAATTGAATGCCGTATTCCACGTAAAGTTCTTATTGCTGACGGCCGTGGCATTGAGTTGAAATTCGATGCCCTTATTGGACGTATTACCGATATTCTGTAACTGTGTTTTATACCCTGAGGTAGTCGGTATAGGTACGTTTAACAATAAATCGTTCACTTTATTGTGATAGGCATCTATCGTAAGCTGTATACGGGAGTTAAACAGGGCAAGGTCCAACCCAATGTTTTTAGATACCGTAGTTTCCCATATCAGATCACGATTTGCCAAATCATTAACCGCCAGCCCCGGTAGTATTTGCTCATTGAGGGCATATTTAGAACCAATACCGAAGATATTTAAAAACAAGTAGTCGTCTATTCTGTCATTTCCAGCGGAGCCATAGCTTGCCCTCAATTTTATATCCGAAATGAAAGGCATATTTTTCAGGAAAGGTTCTGCTGAAAGCCGCCAGGCGATGGAGCCAGAAGGAAAGAAACCCCAACGTTTATCGGAAGCGAATCTAGAAGATGCATCGGCACGTATGCTAAAGGAAGCCAAATATTTATCCGCGAAAGCGTAGTTTGTTCGATTGAAAAAAGAGACCGTACGTGTTTCGGAATTATAGGTTTGCGGATAGGTTGGAATAACCGTACCGAGGCTTAATTGGGCCAGCGCCTTTTCAGCATTAATCCCCTCTGGAAAATAGCGCAATTGGTTTTCTGTCCTCTTGGACGATATGGTATAAAATTCATTCCCTACAATCGCATCGATATGATGTTGCTCGCGCTGTATCTTAAAGGTTAAGACATTACTGTTGTTAAAACTGTTGCGTTCGGTACCCAAGAGTGATACCATAGGCAAGCGCGCACCTAATGTTCTGGCCCTTGAAGTGATCCCATCATCAAAACGATTAATGTCTTCGAGTTGATAGTTAAAACCCGCTGCCGTGCGGAATGAAAGCCAGTCGTTGAACACATAATTGGCATAGCCATTCAGGTTGGTGACGCGTGTATGTCTATTTCTGTATTGTGCATTGCTTAGCTCTACCGGATTTATAATACCAAGCGCATTTCCTGTATTGGTCTCTTCATAATAGGCTTCATCCAGCTCTTCTTCCGACAAACCGCCAACAGTAAGAGGCCTATATTTTATGGTATGCCGAAGCATATTATAAGTCGACCCCGATTCATCTGAAGTTCCCGCTCCGTTTATTTTTTGATTATTGTAGCGAACATTAAAACCAACTTTCAGTTTACTGTTTACCTTATTATCGAATCGAAAATTGAGCATTTTCCGATTAAAGTCTGAGTTAAGCATAATACCTTCCTCATCATTGCTGGTTAAGCTTAAGTTATATTGAATGGCTTCTGTACCGCCCGTAATACTCAGATTATGCGTCTGCATGAATGCATCGTTGCCAAATGTTTTCTGTTGCCAGTCTATAAAAGGTTCGTTTTTATATTTTTCCAGTTCATTCCATTGACCGTACATTGTGGCAAAGCCCTCTTCCATACTGCTGTTTCCTCTCGTACGTTCATACTGCCTGATTACGAAATCATAAGGATGCATCACATCCAACTTATTCGCCAATTGCTTTAAGCCAAAAATATTACTGTAGCCTATCTCCGTTTTCATTTCCCTTCCGCCTTTTGTGGTGATAATCACGACACCATTCGCTCCTCGTGCCCCGTAAATTGCTGTAGAAGAGGCGTCTTTCAACACGTCAATGGATGCGATATCTTGAGGGGACAAGCTATTGAGGCCATCTTCTACTTGTATACCATCAATAATATATAAGGGTGAATTATCTTGGGTAATAGAACCTCCTCCTCGAATTTTCAACTGGACATTAGCCCCTGGTGAGCCTTCTGATGTAGTTACCTGCACACCTGCCAGCCTGCCGGTAAGTGCTTCCGCGGCTGAATTAATGGGGATGTCTTTTAATTGTTTATCATTTAGGGAAGAAACTGAGCCTGTTAGGTCTTTCCGGTTCACGGTAGCATATCCGATAGCCACCACCTCATCCAGCATTACTTGGTCTTTTTTGAGCGCGATCTGCAGTGTTTGCTGGTTCGTAATCGGTATCTCTTTCTGTAAATACCCCATTGATCTGACAACCAAGACGGCATTATTACCCGCTGGAAGTGATAGCTGAAAATGGCCATTTTCATCCGTCTGCGTAACGACGGATGATCTGAGAACTAGCACGGTAGCCCCTTTAATCGGTTCCTTCGAATCCGCATCCCGAACGGTGCCGCGAATAGTTTCACTTGTCTTGTTTTGTTGTGCATATCCTTTTCCGTACAAAAGGAGCACTACGAGTAGCCCTAATAAAGCTGTTGGATAGGTTTTTTTTCGTTTCATAATTTAAACAGTAGGTTTTTTCCGCTCCTAATAGGACGCGGATAACACGACCCTGAGTTTATATTGGTAAAAATTGGCTGTTGTACAGGAATATAAAGCAATATATACTCCTCGTATTCCAAAAATATCAGTTAACCGCATTGCTTTCATGAAAATGATCAAGCTATTAACGAGAACGTTGCCGAAAACTGGCAGGTTTCAATAGTGTTCGAATACGAACACCGGTTGTCCATATTCGAACAACAATTGAAATAACAATAGCCCAAACGGCTAAAAAGGACTCTTTTTGTTATGGCAATAAAGTTGAGTAAAGATATAAGACGCAAGATTGTCTGACTAGCGGGTAAGACGCAACGTCGTAAAGGAGCTTTTAACATCTCTTGATACCTGCCTACCGGCAGGCAGGCTTGATACTTAATACTTGATACCATGTTAAAAAATTACATAAAAATCGCTTGGCGAAATTTGTTACGCTACAAATTCGTTTCCTTCATCAACTTGTTTGGTTTGAGTATCGGAATCACCTGTTGCCTACTCATCGCCTTGTATGTACTTGATGAACTGAGTTATGACCGCTATAATAGCAAGGCAGACCAAATCTACCGAGTAGAACGAACTTTCTTAAATACAGAGAGTAAAAGCGTCTCCCTAGAACTCGGTGCGGTTGCGCCGCCTGTTGGTCCTTTATTACAAAACGACTTTAAGGAAATTCAGGCACTGACCAGCATACTTCCTATTGGGGGTATGACCTTTCAATACCAGGACAAGGTATTCAATGAGGATAATGTCTACTGTGCGGATGAAGACCTTTTTAAGGTCTTTGATTTTACGGTAACTAAAGGTGATCCGAAAACGGCACTGCAAGAACCTTATTCCATAATGCTTTCGGAAGAAATGGCCAAGAAGTATTTCGGAACGGAAAACCCTTTAAATAAGTTGTTAAAAGTTGACCAAAAGCTTACCGGTACGGTAACGGGCGTTTATAAATCGCTTCCTTCCAATGCGCATTGGCATCCCAATATCATGGTCTCTTTTTCTACATTAAGGGATACTGCAATATACGGAGAGGAACAACTTCGTACCAATTGGGGAAACAACGCGTTTTATACCTATGTTTTGTTGCCTAAAGATTACAATGCCGGCAAACTGGAAACACAATTTCCGTCTTTCTTAAACAGACATATTCCCGGTGCCGACAATAAAGCCCAGGAGTGGACCTTCCTTTCGTTAAGAAAACTAACAGATATTCACCTTCATTCTCATAAGGATTCCGAATTGGAAGAAAACGGCGATATCAAACGGGTTTATATCTTCTCTATAATAGGTCTTTTTATTTTACTGATCGCCTGTATCAATTATATGAACCTGTCCACCGCACGCTCCGCCCTGCGTGCAAAAGAAATTGGAATCCGGAAAGTAGTTGGAGCAGAGAAAACAGAATTGATTTATCAGTTCTTAAGCGAAAGTGTCCTGCTCTGCTTACTGGCCTCGTTGATATCGGTTGTATTGACAGGAATGGCATTGTCCGGATTAAATCTACTGGCCGGAAAGACCTTTACGCTAAACCACCTGCTACAAGTCCCCATTTTAATTGCCATTACGATTCTTCCCTTCATTATTGGTGTGTTATCAGGCATTTATCCCGCCCTATTTCTTTCCGGTTTCCAACCTATCAAAGTACTGAAAGGTATTTTCAAAACCGGCGAGCATACATTTTCGCTCCGAAAGGCACTTGTAGTTTTTCAGTTTTCCATTTCCATTATATTGATCGTTGGTACCCTGATTGTATTCAGGCAACTTCAGTACATCCAAAACAAAAGTTTGGGTTTTAACAAAGAACAGATCGTTGTGCTTAATAATAACCAAGGACTGGATGGTACTTTTCAATCGTTTAAAACCAGCCTATTGGCTAACCCGAACGTTAAGGAAGTAGGACGATCAAGCCGAATTCCTTCGGGAAGGTTGTTAGATGCGGCCGGGTCGCAAATTAACTTAGGAAATGGCCTCGCTCCTTCAAAGGCTGATATCAAATATGTACGTAGCGATGCCGGTTTTATCCCTACTTATGGAATAGATATCATTACCGGCAGGAATTTTCGCGCCGATAATGATCGAGACACTTCATCCTTTATTCTGAACGAAGCTGCAGTTCGTGTTCTGGGATTAACGCCGGAAGACGCGATTGGTAAACCTTTTAAATACGACACGAGGGCGGGACAAATTGTCGGCGTTATGAACGATTTCAATTTCGAATCTTTACATCAACGCATTTTGCCCTTAGTTTTGTTTAGTTCTACTGATGAGAATGGTTACGGGCGAATTTCGATTAAGGTTAACGGGAATGTCCAGCAAGCTTTAGCGCACTTACAAGCAGTCTGGGAAAAATACTTACCGGAAACACCTTTTACTTATACTTTTTTGGATGACCGTTTTGCCGATCTTTATAAAGCGGAACAGCAACAACAGGTAATATTTACCTTATTTTCGTGTATTGCCATTGCCATCGCCTGTTTGGGCTTGTTCGGCCTTTCTGCTTTTACCATCACACAGCGCGTCAAAGAAATAGGTATTCGAAAAGTACTAGGCGCCAGTACCACAACCATTATTCGACTACTTTCTACCGATTTTTTACGTCTAGTCCTCATTGCTGCGGTCATCGCTCTTCCCTTGGCGTGGTATGTTATGAGCAACTGGTTAAACGACTTTGCTTATCGCATTGAGATGGAATGGTGGATTTTTGGTTTTGCTTTAGTTATGGCCCTGATCATCGCTTTTGTAACGATCAGCTTTCAAGCAATTAAGGCCGCATTGGCCAATCCGGTGAATAGTTTGCGCAATGAGTGAGGCTGGTTATTAGTTGTTGGTTATTAGTTGTCGGTTATTTTGCTATGTTCTATTAAGAGCTGATAACAAATAGAATAATAATAGCGATGATTTCATTTTAATCCAAATAGTAATCTGATGAAAGGTATTCTTCTGATAAGGAATTCATAAGTAAGGAAACAAGCGGTTATCGTAGCGAGCAAAACCAAAACAAATTGAATACGTACATCTATATCCAATGGAAAGATAAAATAAGATCCAAGGTAAAGAAAAATCATATGAAGTATGTAAAATGGATACGCCGCACGGCTTAAATAGCAAAGTATGCTACTGGGATAATTGAAATATTTGTAAGCAAATGCAAAAAATGAAATAATCCAGCAATTCGACTCAATAGACAGCATATAAGTCGGCGCTGAAGACTGAAAATAAGTAATCCTTATTATAAAAAAGGTTACTGCAAACGCAAGAAACAGCCATCGCCACCTTAGAATCATATGCCAAAAGGTAGCACCACACAAGACAAAACAAAAGCCGAAGAAGAACGCCAGCATCCCCAGAACGAAACCATGCCATGTCATCGCATACAATTCAAAAGGCATCGGATCAATTAATAAAACTTCGGCGATAAATACACTCATTACTAATAGTATGCCTTGCGGACTACTAAATGTCTTTTTCATGCTATTCACTAGCCGACTATGTTCTTGCCGCTTTAAATAGAAAAAAATCGGCGCGAACATGATAACATAAACAAAAAGGTTACCAAGAAACCATAGATGGCCGGGACCGGGTAAATAGGCTGTATCAAAATGGTAATACCTTTGCCATATATAAAGGTGGAGCGGAACGATCGATAGCATCCCAAAAAGAAATGGAAGTAATATCCTTTTGGCTCTCTCCAGAAAAAGTTGTTTCCAGCTTCTATTTCTCATGGCAAAATAAACACCCATCCCTGACACATAAAATAAAAGTGGTATCCGCCATATGTTCATCATGCTCATAGGGATCCACAAAGCATCCCATGATTTTTCATTCGTGATAAAGCCGATCATCATCCCCCAAGGCTGGAAACCGATTGCTATATGATATATCAAGAGCAATGCAATCGCGATGACCCGCATCCAATCAATATCGTATCTTCTATCTAGTACTGGCATATTCTTTCCTTTTTCTTTGTATATTATTTCAATTGGGCGGCTATCTCCGGTCGAATTTTTTCGAGATATGCGTAATCCAACTCCAATCCAAAAGGCTCAAGCATTTTACCCATCATATCATAGGTACTCTTGACTTCGCTGAAGGGCGCTGCTACAGATTCGTAGGCTGTAGCTCCATATTTATTCTTTATTGTTTTATCAGCCCCACTATCCAGTAACATTTTGACAATATGAGGCCGACCAAAAAATGCGGCCGTAATAAGTGCAGTGGATCCCTCCTTATTCTGAAAATTCAGATCTGCTCCTGCGTCGATTAATAGCTTAACCATTTCCGGCTTATCAAATAACGCGGCGGATATTAGCGGACTTGACCCTCCATAAGGATCTTTCTTATTTAGATCTGTTCCCGCGTCGATATGCTGCTGAACAGCTTCCAAATTTCCCGTTATAACTGCTGTGTGGATATCAACTTTTGGAGCGGCAACCTTGTCCTTATCTTCAATAGCATTTTCCTTTTGGTTAGAACCGCCTCGACATCCAGTCATAATAAACAAGGCTATTAAAAAGGATAATGTAAAAGCTGCTTTTGATAAATTTCTTTCTTTCGTTTTCATGATGGCTAGTATTAGTTGTTTTCGATTTTTTTATGTTGTAAAGATCGTTCTAGTTCACATGGTACACTAAATAGCCATGCGGATAAAACCATCAAGTTTAGAGATGACAATATAAATTATGATGAATCGATATAAATTATGATGCATAATCGTTCAAATAGGTATATTTCCTTAATAACAATAAGCTCCAAACGCAGAGAAGAGACCAGCAATTTCCTTTTATATGTGACGGTATTATATTGCCTATAAAAAGGAATTTGTCTAAGTTTGATATGAAAAGATAAGATGTAAACCAATGCCTGATTATCAGCCCATTGCAAATGAGTTTATCCGTCAAATTGCTACCATCGTGGAGAAAAATCTCTCTAATGAGCAGTTTGGCGTTTCCGAGTTAGCTGAAGAGTTGAACATGAGCCGTTCAAACCTACTCCGTAAAGTGAGAAAGCTCAGCAATTTGTCAGTAAGTCAACTAATCAGGCAGGTGCGTTTAGAGCATGGGATGAATCTGCTACGGGAGTCTTCTTTAAACGTTTCTGAAGTAGCAGACCGTGTCGGTTTTAGCAGCACGTCCTATTTTATCAAGTGCTTTCGCGAATATTATGGCTTCCCTCCCGGAGCGGCTAATAGTCAAAGAGAAGCAACGGAAAATATTCCTCCTCCTGCTATTTCCAAAAACCGTAATCGGCGCTTCATTTTTATCTTACTATCTGCCGGGTTAATCGTTGTATTAGCCATCGCTTTACTCAGGTATGGTATGAAAGATTCATCTGCTAAGAGCTCACTTGAAAAATCGATTGCCGTATTACCTTTCAAAAATGACAGCAATGATTCCACTAATGTCTATTTAATCAATGGTCTCATGGAATCTACGCTCAATAACCTTCAAAAAATAAAAGATTTGAAAGTAACGAGTAGGACATCGTCCGAAAAGTACAGAAATATATTCAAATCCATCCCTGAGATGGCAAAAGAACTAAATGTAAATTATTTTGTAGAGGGGAGCGGTCAAAAGATCAGTAACCAAATTTTGTTAAATGTGCAGTTGATTGAAGCTCTAAATGATCGACACTTATGGTCTCGTCAATACCGCAGAGAGGTTAAAGATATTTTTCAATTGCAGCAGGATATTGCCAAAGACATTGCCAAAGAAGTTCAAGCGACCATTACTCGTGAAGAACGATCGAGGATTGAAAAAAATCCAACCGAGAATTTGGTGGCATACGACCTTTTTTTGAAAGGCAGCGATTTATTACATAAAGGTGGCCGTACCAATTTAGAGCAGGGCATCAGCTATTTCAAAAGGGCTATTAAAGAAGATCCTCAATTTGCCCTTGCTTATGCCGTTTCTGCCATCGCCTATTACTATCTGGATCTTTTTCAAGAAAGAAAAATTTATACCGCTGAAATGGGTTTTTACGCAGATAAAGCACTTTTATGCGACCCTCTTTTGCCCGAGAGCCTGATCGCTAAAGCTTTATTTTATGCACATCAAAAAGACCATGAGGCTGCCATTCCCTATCTTGAAAAAGCCTTGGAATACAATCCTAATTCCATTTTGGCTATCCACTTTTTATTAGATTTTTACAACTATTCTATTCCCAATACCGCCAAGTACCTCGAGTATGCGCTTCTAGGGGTTAAGTTGAATGCGGGATTACAAGATTCTACGACCACAAGCGTTAACTATTTACACCTCAGCAATGCGCTGATACAAACCGGATTTGTCGAAGAATCACTTCATTACATTAATAAGTCGATAAGTTACAACCCCGAAAATTCCTATGCCACCTGGGTAAAGGCAGCCATCCTTTTTGCCAAAGATAGTAATACCGAACAAACAAAACAGTTGTTGCTGAAAGAATGGGATAGAGATAGTACACAACTCCATATTTTGCAGGAAATAGGAAATGTTTACTGTTACATTGGTGACTATCAAGCCGCTTATCGGTATTACAAGCAATTTATTAAACTGCGTGAAGCTCAACGATTGGACATTTTTAAACACGTAGATCTTACTGTTGGAATCGTTCTAGCTAAATTGGGCTTTAACGAGGAGTCGAATAAATTCATAACCAGTTTTAAAGAGTTTGCGGACAATGACCAATCTATTTATAAGCATGTACACCTAGCTATGTACTACGCTTATCTGAAAGACAGCAAGAAAACCCTCGATCACTTGAAGCTATTTAGCAAGGTAGATAATTATCAATATTGGATACTTTTACTTGAAAGAGATCCTTTAGTTAAACCTTTTAGAAATCTGCCTGAATTCAAGACGGTAATGCATACCATCAAAACAAAGTTCTGGGATAAGCACAAGGAGATAAAGGTATCGCTAGAAGAAAAGGGATTACTATAGTAGAGGTATAAAAGCAAGCGTGCAATACAACCCGATGAAACTGCCAATTCACCAAATCAAGAATTCCACCACTTCCTTGCTGTCACTAAACGAATTTTGGATTGAGGAAAATCTTATTTATCTGCGGGAAAGATATGATTAACGGTTTAGCCCATCTCGTAATGAAATAAAACATCTTGCTCGCAACGGATGCGTATATTGTAAATTTATGCGTATATTTGCTTTATTAAGAATGGCCCATGAAAGCAAAATTAAATTTAACTATTGATGAACAGCTATTGGCACAGGTAAAAGCATATGCCACCCAAAAACACAGTAGTGTTTCCGAGCTTGTAGAAAGTTATTTTAGAACATTCATTGTGAAAAAGCCGCCTGAAAAAGGAATCGTTCAGCTTATTGAAAGTTTGCCAAAACCTGAAATCCAAGATCAAGCGGATTTGGCAAAAGATTATTTTGAGGATAACGCGGATAAATATGGCTTTTAAAGTATTGTTGGATGTCAACATTCTACTAGATTTTGTTCTCCAAAGAAAAGCCTATGAAGAAGGAAAAACCATTATAGTCTGGGCGGAACAAGGGAAGATAAAAGGATACATATCCCCTTCTGTCATACAAATATGTGCTTACTGGATCACCAAATCATATGGTCCCGTTAAAGCAAAAGAAATTCTCGGTTCGTTATTAAGCTTTTTAGACAGTATCGAAATTCCTCATGAACAGGTTTTGGCGGCGATCCATTCATCTATGACTGACGTGGAAGATGCTTTATTATATTATACGGCTCTGCATCATAAACTTGATTTTGTCATTAGTCGCGATCAACATTTTCAGAAAAACAGCCTCCCTTCTCTACCCGTTCTTTCTCCTCAGGAATTTATTAGATTGAATGCATGATTTAATCAGAAGAGGCTCCTAAAATCTTTACTATTGGTTATTAGTGGCTCGTTATTGGTTAGTAGACTAAAAAAAGATGCCGTTAGCGAGATATAAGACGTAACTCTACAAATAGGAGTTTAAGAATATCTTGATACCTGCCTACCGGCAGGCAGGCTTGATACTTGATACTTAAACAAAAAAAGCCTGTATCTTTGTCCTATTATGAAACTTGATATTAGCTCCCTCAGGCAGTACATCAGACTTTTCGACGCATTTAATCCTTATGAATTATATGCGCTTTTAAGATTAAGAAGTGAGGTGTTTGTCGTAGAACAAAATTGTGCCTATTTGGATGCCGATAATAAAGACCAGTTGTGCCATCATTTATTAATCTATCAGGACGAAACCTTGGCGGCCTATGCACGCTTGGTTCCTCCGGGTATATCCTATCGGGAAATGTCGATTGGCCGTATTATTACCAGCAAGCTCGCCAGAGGAACCGGCTTGGGAAAAGAGCTGATGAAGCGGTCCATTCAAGCGTGTTATGAGCTATTTGGCGAAGGTCCCATCCGTATCGCTGCTCAGGTATATGCCACACCCTTTTACGAATCACTTGGATTTGTTGTGGATGGAGAAGTCTATGATGAAGATGGGATTGATCATATTGAAATGATCAAGAAAGTAGACGCCTAGACAAATTCCCTTTAACGAAACTTAATCCACTGTACGGTATCGCACACTCTGCTGTCCGATATCGAACAGCCACATCACTTACACTAGCAAAATACACTAAAAATCAAGACCTTATAATGCCCATTCGATTTGGCAAAGTTTTTAAGCAATTCAATGAATAGCCGATACATCGCCGAAAAATTGACAATATGTTTAAAAATTATATCAAAATTGCGTGGAGAAACTTACGAAAACACAAATTCAATACAGCGATCAATATACTGGGCTTAGCGTGCGGCTTGTCCTTTGCATTGCTTATCGGTGCATTTGTATGGCAAGAACTTCGGGTCAATCAAGACATTAAACATATTGATCAGCAATATCTCTTAAAAAGTAATCTTAACGAATATTCCGCCATTGGTATGCTCCCGCGGGCTCTTAAGGAGAATTATCCCCATTTAGTAAAGAACTATTTCCGCTTTGATGGCATCACGGCTATTATTGCCTATGACGGCCAACCTGTTCAAAGTAACGCTATTGTAGCTGATTCAAGTTTATTTGAAATGTTCGGTTTCAAGTTACTTAGCGGCAATGTAAACCATGCATTAAAAACACCAAATCAGGTCATTTTATCAGCACCCTTTGCTAAGTGTCTGTTTGGGAATGAGGAGGTGCTGGGTAAACAACTTACTGTCCGGAACTTTAACAATCAAGAACAGCTTTTTACGATTGGTGGCGTGTTGGAAAACAAAGGAGAAAATGCTGTTTTAAACTTGACGGGCCCCGCGACAGATTTAATACTACCAATACAATCAACCAGCTTTTTTGGCCGACCTATTGACGATTGGCAAAGCCTTTATATAGCTTCCTATTTAGAGCTACAACCAAATGTCTCTCCAAGTTCTTTGGAGAAACCTATACGAGATCTCATTCAAGCACATGCTCCTAAAGCGATCGTAAAAGATTATAAAGCCTCGCTGGCGCCTTTAAAGACCTATCATCTGGAAAAAGGTGATGGATCGATTAAGCATTTGCTGTACACCGTCTCGATCGTTGCTTTTGCTATTTTGCTCTTGGCTGTCATTAATTTTGTTAATATTAGCATCAATACCTCCGCTAACCGATTGAAAGAAATTGGCATCAGAAAAGTGGTTGGGGGTACCAAAAAACAATTACAGGCCCAATTTATTGCTGAAGCCTTATTGGCTGTGGTTATATCTATGTTACTATCAATATGCCTTTATCCTTTCTTGTCGAAGGTAATATCCAACGTATTGGGAAAATCCATCCCCTCACTTTTCAACTTACCCGGGTCGTTTTGGATATTCGCTATCCTTAGTTGTTTAATAATAGGACTATTTGCCGGAGCCTATCCGGCGCTTCGTTTATCCTCGCTTCCTACCGTCCAGTCAGCACGCGGTAAGCTGGCACAAAGCAAAGATGGGTCCTTTCTTCTTCGGGGGTTAATCAGTGTTCAATTTGCTATTGCGCTGATTGCACTGACATCATCGGCTATTATTGCCCAACAGGTTAGTTTGTTCTTTAGCAAAAACCTAGGTTATGATAAAGAATATCTATTAACGGTACAGGTGCCACGCGATTGGACTGCAGAAGGCTTACGACATACCGAAGTATTAAGGCAAGAACTCGCTAAACTCCCCGAGGTTGAAAATATTTCCATCTCTTATGATATCCCCGGGGCGATGTCTTCGGGCAATACAAACGTTCTGAAAAACGCGACAGGCACCGATCCCATCAGTACCGGTTTAGTTTTTTCCGATCGGCATTTTGCCGAAACCTATAAAATACCGCTACTTGCGGGCAATTTTTATAGCCCTAACGAAGCGTCCGAACCTACGGACCGTGTAGTAATCAATGAAGCTTTATCAAAGGCACTTGGTTATACCAGTCCTGTCGATGCCGTTAATCAAGCCATTTATTTTACGGATGCAAGTTCTGCTATCATCTCGGGTGTAACAAAAAATTTTTATGGGACCTCTATGCACTTTCCCATCGGACCAATGCTATGGTTTAACATAAAAAACAGTAATGTTTACCGCTATTTCAGTATTCGCTTAAAACCAGGAAATGTCGGCGTTTCATTAAATCATTTAACCACTGCTTGGAAGCAAATATTACCAACCGCCCCGTTTGATTACACGTTTATGGATGCTAAACTAGCACAACAGTATAGGACGGAAATGCAGTTGAAACATGCAGGAACAGTAGCGACTATACTTGCAATGATCATCGTTCTATTAGGCATTGTAGGGCTTGTATCACACAATCTACAAAAAAGGGTGAAGGAAATAGGCATACGAAAGGTTTTAGGAGCCTCTGTTAGACAAATTATTTATCTGTTCATCCACGATGTATATCCACTGTTTCTATTAGCGGCATGCATAGCGGTACCAACTAGCTATTGGTTAATGAAAAAATGGTTAACAAATTATTATATAAGAACAGAACTGGAAGCAAGTACGTTTATTATACCCCTGTTGGTTTTAGGAGGAATTACATTATTCATAATTGCTTTGCAAACCATTAAAACAGCGCTTAATAAACCGGTTGATGCGTTGAGAAGTGAATAGATTTAGTTATTGGTTCTTGATTGTCAGCTGTTCGTAGACCTGTCAATCAAGATGCTGAAATCTGCCAAGACGCGTCAGATCAAACAACGAGTAACGGAAAACGAAATGATAAGAAACTATCTAAAAATTGCCTGGCGCAATATGCTAAAGCATAGGGCGCACACCTTTATTAATATATTGGGAATGGCCATCGCCTTTATCTGTAGCATGCTATTATTGGCTGCTGTTTATCACGAATTTTCTTTTGATAAGTTTCATCGGTATAAAGATCGCGTATTTAAGCTCTATGAATTCCATAATTTAGTAAAGGGAACGGAACTTGGCGCTACCATGGGTTATCCGGTAGCTACCTACCTGAAGAAGGAGAATATTGGGATCGACAAAGTAACTCGAATTAAAAATAGTGGTAGAGAAATTCGTAATGGAGCCAAATCACTCGAGCAGGGAATAAATCTAGTTGACCCTGACTTTTTCGACATCTTTTCCTTCCGGATTATACACGGTCAAACTCGCTCACCGTTGGATAACATAGATGCTATCGTGTTGAATCAAACGACCGCAACTAGTTTATTTGGCCAACAAGACCCCATAGGAAAACCAGTTGAGATTAAAATAGGTGGTGATTGGAAGCGTCTTATCGTATCCGCTGTAATGGAAGACGCTCCGCAGAATTCAACCTTTAAGCTCCCCATCTTGGCACGCACAGAGCTAGATCCCAACTGGGCCAGAACCAAGGAAGAATGGTATGAGCAGCATCACAATGTATACGTGCGCCTCGCGCCACACGTAAGTCAAGCACAAGCGGAAAAGCAACTGCATTTGTTCGTGCAAAAGTATTTGCATCCAGACGGGGAGTCTTTAAAAAGAGACGGATTCAAAGCCGATGCCAATGGCGATTATTTAGGTATGCGTTTGTTATCCTTAAACAAGCTTCACTTTAATACGGAAATAGGTTCGGGCGATACCGTCAGCAAAACCTATCTTTATATTCTCCTGTTGGTGAGTATCGTTATTTTATTTATTGCCTGCTTCAACTTTATCAATATTCAAATCAGCCTATCATTCACTCGCAGCAAAGAACTAGGTGTAAGAAAGTGTTTAGGAGCCGCCGCCCGGCAGGTATGGGGACAATTGTTTTGGGAGAATTTTATACAGATCGGACTCTCATTATTTATTGGTTTGTTAGGTGTAGCTGCGCTTATTAAAATACTGACGCTTTATAATTTCTTTAAACTCGATCATGCCGTTCTTTACAATCCGCAAATGGCAATAAGTGTATGTGCCATATGGATACTCATTTCCTTTTTATCATCCGGATATCCCTTTTTCATCTTGAACAAGCTTAAAACTACAGACATCTTTAAAGGCAAATTCAGCATTATTAAATCAGGAATCGGCAGGAACATTCTGATTACGCTCCAGTTTATCACCGCTATCATACTAATCTGTGCGACGGCTATATGCTATTTGCAATTTCAGCATCTTCGCACGGCTAGTCTTGGTTACAATACCGCATCCATTGTTAGCATACCCGTTAAAGACGTTACACACGGTCGGGATATCAGTGCCAAATTACGTACGCGTCTCGCTTCTAACCCGTCGGTATTAAGTGTAACGGGTGCAGACGTTAATTTGGGTGTTGGCAAAGATGGAAGTACTTCTAAATCGCAGGTCGGCTTCAGCCATGAAGGAAAGAATATAAAAACAACCTACATTTCAGCTGATTACGATTTTTTGACAACACTGTCCATTAAACCATTGGAAGGAAGGGATTTCTCTGTTGCTTTTTCAGCAGACACATCAGCAGCTGTTATCATCACGGAAAGTATGGCCAAGCAACTCGGTAGCGGGCAATTACTGGGGCGCAATATTAATACCGATTCAGCGGGCCGCAATGGCTGGCATATCATAGGCATCATTCCAGATTTTCACCTGTATTCTATGCACAATCCAACGGAGCCCCTCACAATCGCTATTGAAGGCGACCCCTCCCTAGATTATATTTTCGTAAAAGTCAATACGCAAAACCCGGTTGCTACCATGGATATGCTCAAGAAAACGTATGCCAGCTTGGAACCGAACGCAGAGTTTAAGGGAAGCTATATTGATGAGAATATCGACCGTTGGTATAAAAAAGAGAAACGCCTAGCTACGCTTTTTTCGGTCTCGGCGGGAATTGCCATTTTGCTTTCGTGCATGGGCTTATTTGGTCTAGCACTCATTATTATTCATCAAAAAGTAAAAGAAATCGGTATACGGAAAGTATTGGGTGCTTCGGTGGCCCATATCACAGCTAAAGTGATCCGCGAATTCGTGAAACCTGTTATCATTGCCTTTTTAATTGCGGCCCCTATTGCTTGGTGGACTATGAATCTGTGGTTAGACGATTTTGTTTATCGTATGGATATGCCCGTTTGGATTTTTCCCTTGGCGGGAGTTGCCGCATTACTAATAGCAATTTTGACAGTAGGTGTTCAGTCATTACGAGCAGCCAAAGCAAATCCGGTGGATTCGTTGAGAAGTGAATGATTTTGGTTATTGGTTAATTGTTATTGGTTATTCGTATGATCCTACTCAGAATGAACAACGAAGACCGATAAAGGCATAAGACTCTTATTCACATATAGAGCAGCCATTCATCCATATTTTCTGGACTAACAATTTGCGGGGAGGCTTCTGGATAGTTTGCAGTAAATGTTTGAGGAAAACGTACCTTTCTTTTGCCAGACCGTTTAAATTCAAATGCATGGAGTTTGCCATAATCGTCTTCTATTAAATCAATTTCCCGCTGTTGGGTCGTTTTCCAAAATAACCATAATATTTTTGGATTTGATTCCGAAATAATCATAATATTTCTGGATTACATGCAAAAGTTACGATGCTTTTTACCGAACAGGTAAGCGATAATGTGTTTATCTCATTCTGTTTTTAATTTCAAATGCCCATAGAGCTTTATTAATAACTCGCAGGGATCAACATCAATCGCTTTGGCAATCAATACCAATTCATCAGCCCTTAATTTTGCTGTAGGGTTAAGCGACAGTTCACTAATCCTTGGTTTACTTAATCCCGTACGCCTTGCAACAAGCGATTTATTGACAGATTTCTTGGCTAAATATTCTCCTAACGAAGTCATTTTGTAAGATTTTAGTTTATGTTGTACCGACAAATATTCTATTTATATAGAATTTCTTTACATTTTATTTGAATATTGAAATTATTTCTTTAAACTTGTAAAGAAATTCTTTACAAAAATGAGCTTATACACAGCAATTAGATGTTGTCACAATAAATCCCTTGATCATGAATGATATTAAACCCATTCTGGAAAAACTGGCTGAAAAGATTCCTGTTGACTGTATTTACGAATTCCCCTATACTTTTTTAGGGGAAGAGAAACAGCACCTACTCATTGTAATTGACTCCAAGTGTCAGGTTCCTGCCAAAACCTTAGAACCAATGGCTGAACTCTGTCTAGCGGAAACACCCTTGCATAGTTATACGTTGATACCTTATGGCGAACTGAAAACAGCAATCAAAAACGGAACACTCTACTCCACCTTGGCATGCCGCAAGCAGCATTTGAAACTAAGTTTAGGCAAAAAACCTCTTCCTCATCTTACACAAATAGAACTGGAAAGTATCCGAACAAAGGCGCGGGAACATTTTGAAAAAGCAGCGATTAAACAGCGTGATTTCTTAGAAGGTATGGAATTCTATCGTAGCAAAAACAACTTTGAACAAGCTCTGTTTATGTTGCACCAAGCTACAGAATTAACCTTTCGGGGTATTGAAAAGGCTGTTTTTAAGCGTGATCGCCCCTGTCATAGTTTACAGGAGCATCTTAAGTTAATTACCCGGTACATCCCTGAACTGGCGACCCTTTTTGACAAAGAAGAACCCCATTATTATCGTTTAGTCAAATTGATCGATCAATCTTATACGGCCGTGCGTTATGAACGACAGTTTGAAGTGGAAAAAGAGGAAATCGAGCAGTTGGTATTCAAACTGATTCCCGTTTTAGATTGGTGCAACGACTATTACCATACTTGCATGATCGAACTCGATGCGATGATCCGGCAAGCATCGGTCGAACCCATTATACAGGCAACAACAATCAACGCCCCACCCACTATCACGCTATCACTTCCCGATCAATTACGCAACCAGTTGAATGAACAACAAGCAAAGGCTTTAACTACTATTTGCACGAATCTTATTAAAAAGGAAGCGCTGCAACAGCTAGTCCTTATTGGACATGAAACTCATGAATCACAAAAAATAGCCTTTTACCAATGTGATAACCTTGATATCAGGCAAACAGAACATTGTTATCTGCTTGGCATCAGTACGAAGAGCAGTACTTCTAAAAGCCATATTATTGCCCATACGGATATCCGGGTTACCGTAATTTTATGTGCATCATCCAGGGTAAGTCAAGAGCTCGAAAAGAAAAATCGCTTTTTTATACAAACACTTACCCACGGGACGGTACTTTACCAAAATGCAGACCAACCCTTATTCTCTATTCCTGAACCTGATTGGATGCTGACTTTAGAGAAAGCACAAGCTGCTTGGAATTATAAAAAGTATAAAGCCGATACTTTTCTAACCTGCGCAGAACTTGCCATCCATCAACGTCAAGACACTCACATAGCCATGTTTCTTCTCTCTCAGAGCATGGAGCAACTTTGTATTGGTTTGATTTATGCCTGTCTTGGCTATCATGTAGATCAGAGCACGCTTCCATTTTTGCTTCAGGTCACCAAGCTTATATCGCCACAGCTCGCTGATTGTTTTGTTTTCGGAGGAGACGACACAAAGCAGGCATTTAAATCGCTTGCCAACAGTCTGCATGCCGTTCGTTATAAAAAGGAAGCAGCTCCCAACGACAAAGAATTGGCAATCGCTATGGCCTGTTACGAACGTTTCCAAGCCATTGCCATCGCTTCCTGCACCACTAATTTCGCTCAACTGGAGAAGCGAATACTGGCAGAATCTTCAAATAAAGAATTGGTTGAATCGGCAAAAGACGACCATGTCGTAAAACCTAGCAATGCGTTGTAGCCCTTCCTAAACCTAGCTACATGTTTTGCGTAAACACTTCTATTTTTGTGCAAAATAAATTTTGCGGGGACAGCACCGCAAAATTTATTTGGAGGTCGTGTTAGATGAAGTTTACACCTCCGGGTACTAATTATTGTTTACGCAGGTATTTAGTTAGAATCACAATCAACTGTCCCTCTACTCTTCCTTCTATCTGCTCGGGATTATCTTCTACCAAACGAATATTTTTCACCACAGTTCCTAATTTGGCGGAGATCGAACTTCCTTTTACATCCAATGTTTTTGTCAATACCACGGAATCGCCATTTTGGAGCACATTGCCATTTGCATCCTTATGCATCGGCTTAAGAGCTTCTCCTTCTTCAAAAAACCCAGCTTGTGCCCACGAAAGCGTCTCTTGCTCCAAATAAAGAATGTCAAGTGCATCCGCTGCCCAGCTTTCTCCTTTCAAGTGGTTCAGTACCCGCCAAGCTAATACCTGCACGGCCGGTAGCTCACTCCACATAACATCCGGCAAGAAACGCCAATCTTCGGGAGAAAAAGCTTCTTTACCTTCCAGCTGATCCGCTAATGTCTTGGCTATTACAAGCTCATTATTCGAATAGCTATCAGGAGTTATGCTATAAACCACCAATTCCCCTTCTTTGTTACTTAACTCACATCTCCCACCGCTTCTGACCATTAAGGTTTCATTTATTACCATTTATATACTTTTAGACTGCAAAGATACGCTTTTACGATGGCTAAATAGATTCTTCGCAGTCTAAAAGTCTCTCTGAATTACGGTCTGGATATATCAATCATGTTCCAAAATATCATCTAAAAAACATAATACTCTTGGATTTAACTCAAGAATTAGGACACCTTTTTACCGAATCAATCCCCGACACTTTTACGCTTCGGGATCTTTCTTTATGGGACCTTTATACCGCCCTCCTAAAGGTTACCTTACAAAATGGTATTCTCAGCTGTCCTTTGTACGGAAACGAACACTCTTTGTTCATTTCCGTACATTACTTTTATTCTAAACCTCGTTCAAGCTGCGAAAGCACTGCTTTTTTATTGTGGCCGCCTAATTGTGCACAAACAGTTGGTTAAGGTACGTTCGTCATTGAAAAATAGTACCCAGCAACAACGTAATCGACACAATACATATTGAAATCTTATACAGTAACCAAATGATTAATCATCACCTTAAAGCGACCTTTCGCTATTTATGGCGGAATCGACTATTTACAGGTTTAAATATTTTGGGATTGGCCATAGGCATTAGCGCGTCCTGGATCATCTTTCGAATGGTTAGCTTTGAATTTAGTTATGATAAATTTGAACCCGATCGTGAACGCATTTTTCAACTGACATCGAGCTTCAAAACACCAGATGGACGGGATCGTGAGATGGCTGTTGTTCCTAAAGGTGTATTGCCAGCAATGCTCCGGGAAATTTCCGGACTGGAGGAGGTTTCTCCTGTTTATTATCAGCATTACGAAACGGCCCAAACTGCCAAAAGTCCGTTGGTAGAAAACCTCTCTGAACGGATAGCCACATTACCAGGCTATTTTAAAATGATAGGCTATCAATGGCTAGCGGGAAATGCCCAGCAGGCTCTGAAAACACCAGAGCAAGTTATATTAACTGCTTCGCGAGCACAATACTATTTCCCCGGTAAACGCCTTTCAGAAATTATTGGACAAACCATCACCTATAATGATACCATACAAAAAACGGTGTCCGGTGTTCTCGCAGATTTAGGCTATCTCAATAGTTTTCCTGCACAAGAGTTTTTTCCTATAGACCAAGAAAGTCTTACCAGTACCGATTGGAGCAGCTTATCTTCCAATGAGCTATTGTTTGTTAAGCTTAAGAAAGGGGTTAGCACTAAGACTGTTCTTGATCAATTGAATGCACTAAACGAAAAGATCAACAGCGAGGTTTTTAAACAACGCAACTTTAAATCACATTTTAAGCTGCTTCAGCTGAAGGACAAACATTTTGCCACCCAATCTGACACCCGTACCGCCAATAAATCCGTATTATTCGGCTTGATAGGCATTGCGTTCTTTCTACTTGCCCTAGCCTGTATCAATTATATTAACCTGACTACCGCACAAATACCTCAACGGGCAAAAGAAATAAGTGTTCGGAAAACGTTAGGAAGTACGTCAGGAATCATTATCCGTTCTTACTTATTGGAAACTTTTGTTGTCTGTCTACTAGCAGTCGCCTTGTCACTATTTCTAACATTTTTATCCCTGCGCGTTTTTGCGGAATACATCCCCGAGGGTATGAACAATTTCACCAATTATCCCGGTATGATTGGCTTTTCCATTGCATTGATCAGTTTTATTACGGTTCTTGCAGGACTCTATCCTAGCTGGCTCGCTACCCGTGTACAAACCGTCCGCGTATTAAAAGGTGAAACAAAGCAATCGATTAGGGGCTATCAGTTGAATCTCCGTAAGGGACTGATTGTGTTCCAGTTTGTAATTGCGCAGGTATTTGTGATTTGCGCCATTATTATCGGACAACAACTGAAATATACTTTGGACAAAGATTTAGGTTTTGAACATGAAGCCATCTTAACGGTCGAAATCCCCTATAAGCTACAGCAAGACTCGCTTTTTCAAGGCTCTCAATTTGTTTTAAAGCAACGACTGGCTCAACATCCCGAGATCGCAGCGGTTTCTTTGGGCGACTTACCGATGATTGACCGAATGACGGCTTGGTTAATGGATTATCGCGGAAAAAACGGCACCATACAAAAGCAAGTGATGTTTAAAAATATAGACAATAATTACCTTGATCTTTATCAAATACCGTTACTTGCGGGAAGGAACGCCCAGTTAACGGATACCGTGCGCGAATTGCTTCTAAATGAAACCGCGCTCAAAGCCTTTGGCTTCTCTCGTGCCGAAGAGGCCATTGGGCAAACTTTATATCAAGGTAACATGCCGCGGACTATTGTTGGAGTTATTAAAGATTTTCATCAGTTTAACTTGAAGAGCACAATTGATTTACTCGGTTTTACAGCGCAAAAGCCTGGTTTAACAACTTTTAATATCAAACTATCTTCACCTAAGGTTTCCTCCTGGAAAAAAGCGATTGCCCTTATTGAGCAAGAATGGAAACAAGTTTACCCAACAGCGCCATTTTCTTATCAATTCTATGATGACACGATAAAATCGCTATACCGGCAGGAGCATAGTACATCCCGACTGGTGAATGTGGCTACCGCTATAACTTTGTTGATCAGCTGTCTAGGACTATATGGCTTAGCCGCCTTTACCGCCTTTCAACGCACCAAGGAAATTGGCATTCGCAAAGTGCTGGGAGCTACCGTTGGCGGAATAACCGGACTGCTCTCTAAAGACTTTATCAAACTGGTATTGATCGCGTTAATGATTGCCACACCAATTGCCTGGTGGACCATGAATAAATGGTTAGAGAACTTTGCGTTTAAAATAACCGTGCAATGGTGGATGTTTGCCTTCGCCGGACTAGGCGCAGTTACAATCGCTTTATTAACGGTAAGCTATCAAGCTATTAAAGCTGCAATTGCTAACCCTGTCGATTCATTGCGAAGTGAATAGAAGTTAGAAGTAGTAAGTTTTAGGTCATAAGTGTCTTGATAAACTAAACAAAGAAGTTAATAATAAGCCACATCAAAAACCTTTTTTTGAAGCAAGTTAATACGTAGAGCGTAGGACTTACAACTCACAACTCAAAAGATACTTGATACTTATAATGATAAAGAATTATTTCAAAATCGCCCTCAGGAATCTAATTCGGCACAAATCTTTTTCTTCGCTGAATATAGCAGGCCTTGCAGTTGGTATGGCATCGAGCATTCTGATCCTTCTTTGGATTCGGAATGAGAAAAGTTACGATCGCTTTCATGAGCACACAAATGAAATTTATCGTATTACAGCCGTAGCGTCAGACGACTTCAAAGCGGCTGTAAACCCTGCCGGTATGCCTGCTGAACTTAAAGCTAAAATACCGGCCATTAAAAATGCTGTTCGATTAAGCCATCCCTCTACTAATGCTTTTGAATATCAGGATAAAAAGTTTGAAGAAAAAAGGGGCTTCTTTGTCGATTCAACGTTTTTTGACGTCTTCTCCTTTCCGTTGATTTCCGGCAATCAAGCCACAGCGCTTAAGCGTCCGGACGCCTTACTAATCACGGAAAACTTTGCCAAAAAGTATTTTGGGAATACAGATCCAATTGGAAAAACGCTTAAAATAAATAACGAAAAACTTCTTACCATAACGGCCGTCTTAGCGAATGTCCCTACTAACTCGCACCTGCAATTTGATTATCTCATGCCTATGGCGGCAATCGCGAAAACGCATAACGATCTGATCCAGAATACCTGGAAGAACTTTAATTTCTATTCTTACATTCAGTTAAACAGGGATTTCGAGGCTAATGAAGCCAATCTATTGGCTTTGGAAAGCCAAATGAATGCGCTTTATAAATCACATGAAACTAATCAAAAAATAACTTTTCATCTCCAACCATTACGGGATATACATCTCCACTCTCACTTACAGGTAGAGTTATCTGACAATGGTAATATTCAATATGTAAATATCCTCTCGCTGGTGGCTGTTTTTATCCTATTAGTTGCCTGCATTAATTTTATGAATTTAGCTACGGCTCGCTCCGGCCGAAGGGCAAAAGAGGTGGGTTTGCGGAAGGTTGTTGGCGCGGCCCGATCTCAGTTGGCCGGACAGTTTCTGGGCGAATCGGTTTTAATTTCCTGCCTATCACTTTTTATTGCTATAACACTTGTTTGGCTTCTCTTGCCTGCTTTTAATTACCTGGCTGGCAAAGAACTGGCGATCCGTCTTTTTGATGGCAAGCTCGTTTTTATATTAATTGGCATTGCATTGATAACAGGATTTATAGCCGGGAGTTACCCTGCTTTGTTTTTATCCGGTTTTCAACCGATAAAAGTACTTAAAGGGCAGATGAAGCTTGGCGGAAAGGGCGATCTACTCTTTCGAAATACACTGGTTGTCTTACAATTTGTCGTGTCTATTGTATTATTAATAGGAACCGCCGTTGTATATCGGCAACTGAATTACATAAAAAATATGAATTTGGGTTATGAGAAGTCAAATTTGTTATATGTGCCCATGAAGGGTGATATCTGGAATAGGCAAACGGCTTATAAAAGTGAACTAGAACAAAATCCCTTAACGGCCAATTTTACTATTACAAATGATTTGCCAACTAACTTAACAAGCGGTACAATCAACGTACAATGGGAAGGCAAAGACCCAAATGCGCAAGTAGTTATTCCAAGCTTAAGCGTAAGCGAACGTTTTTTTGAAGTTTTTCAAATGAAGATCATTTCCGGTCGAGGATTTTCTAAAGATTTTAGGGGCGACTCAAGCAATTATGTTATCAATGAAAAGCTGGCCAAAATGATGGGGCTAACTGCTGCGACAGCGGTTGGTAAACCATTAGCAATGTGGGATAAACGGGGAACTGTTATCGGCGTGGTGAAAGATTTTAATTTTAAACCTATTCAACAGGCCATTGAACCGATTATTCTGGAACCGAATCGATGGGGAGGTGTAGTTGCAGTGCGTACGCAACCCGGTAAAACAGAAGCGACAATCAAGGCATTAGAAAAGATTAACACCCGTCTAAATCCCGGATTTCCTTTTTCTTACAGCTTTCTCGATCAAGACTTAGCAAACTTGTATCGAGGGGAACAGCAGCTGGGAAGTTTGTTTAATCTTTTTGCCATCCTTGCTACCTTTATTTCTTGCTTGGGTCTTTATGGTTTATCTGCCTATATGGCCGAACAGCGGTTTAAAGAGATTGGGGTACGAAAGGTTCTGGGCGCATCAGTTCTCAGTGTAGTTCGTTTATTATCTATCCGCTTTATGCGCCTTATCTTTATAGCAATTCTTATCGCTGTTCCGCTGTCTTGGTATGCGATCCATAGCTGGTTAAATGATTTTGCTTATCACATCAATTTAAGTTGGGTGGTATTTGTAATAGGCTCCATTGCTGCTTTAGTGATTGCATTATTAACCATAAGCTATGAATCGATTAAGGCTGCAATAGCGAATCCGGTTGATTCCTTGCGAAGCGAATAAGGTTTATTCATTAGAGGCTACTAGAAAAAAATAAGACGCCGTTCATCCTTTTCATGCTGAATAACCCTTTATGCGTCAAGTCGTATAAGGCGTGCTTTAGGCAAATCGGATAAATTGTTGTGCCTGCTGGTTTTTGCTTATCCACTTCCCGATAGATACAATAAGGCGCTCGCGGCATATTAAAGAAGCGCCGGCGCAAGAGTAAGCGTAACATGTATAACATATATTCTTTTATTTCCTGTTCTTCTAAAACAGTAATATTGCGATATAACTCATGAAGAACAAGCGGCTCATTTACCTTTCGCTTATTTTTTCGTTGAATCCAAGGGTGAAAAATCCGATATATCAGCTTATCCTTTTCGCATTCCTTTTGAACTCTCACAATTCTTTTTTCATTGTAGGCATAAAATTCATCCTTTTCAAAGGATAGCTCATCTAGATAAATTTCCGAAAAAATGTATTTCAAATTTTCCATATCAATCCCCGTTAACTTAGCCCCTTCCTCCATTCGTTCATAATCGCTAAAATAATAGGGCGCTCTTCCCAGTAAAAAAGAGAGCTCTTCCTCTGTATAATTACATCTAACTCTCGCGGAAATATAGACATATCGCTCGGCAAGTTCATCTTGTGTCAACATGCCTCCATAGGTTACAGGTAGTTTAGGTTGCATTATGGTAAAAGATTAATCAATACCCAATTGTTTCTTCCTCTCCTTCACATTAATAATGAAGTCCTTTTCTGACATATTCATAATCAGCTCTTTTCGCCATGATGAAAACAGCTTGGAAACAGCTGCATGCCGTTCATCAAGACTGTTTTCTTTATAATTTTTTTGAATTTCTTTCAGTTTTTGACAGTATTCAATATGGACTTGTTTTGCCGGAACCAGTCGATTCCCCTTTTTCTTTGTCTGATATAACATAAACTTAGTTGCCAGCCCTTCATTATCACTCACCTCTTGACTATTATATTTGGCTAAAGAAACCAGATTAATAAACTCCTGTAAAATTTCTTCAGGTTTCCAATAAAGGATATCACAAGCTGTTTCGAATTCGGAGGTAAAATATATCTTAATTTCCATAATTGATGATTTTAATTGGTCTCCCTTTTTCCTTTAATTTTTTTCTCAACATAACATATTCATCACGCCATTTTTTCACCTCAACCCTTAACTGTTCTTCGCATTCCGGCTGTTCCAATTCTGTTCCCACAATAGTCATCATTGCGTGATGATATTTTCCCTTTGCCTTCTTTTCGATATATTCTTGTGTTTCTTTTGTGTCCTCAACCGGTGTATTCTTGAGAAAGAAATCCGTCAGCAAACCTTCGGGGTCTTCAGGATGAACACTCATCAATCGAGGCAAAGAAATCCGATCCAAATAATACTGAAAGAACTGCTCTTGCTCGATATCTAACATTTTAAACAACAGTTCAAAATCTTTTAATAGCTTAATCTTTATTACTTTCTTCATATTATGCGATATGGTTTAATTCATCATAACAGCAATTAACTATTGATTGATATTCCCGCGATTTTCTCCCAGCATCTATTTTTATCAATTTGCTTATATTCTCTAAGTAAGGATGAAACTTATGAGCGAAATCATCATTCATCTTTTCTCTACTAATACCTTGAAACCTTAAAAACCGTTGCAGAATTTTTATGGCCTCTGACTGTTTGACTTTATTGTCCTTATCCAAAAATTCGTAAAGTGTAATACGCTGTGAGAGTGTCTCGAGCGTTTTCTCTACGGAAATATTAAATAGCTCACTAACGACAACAAAGTCCTCCGGCAGGTTCAGTTCAATTGTTCTTTTCATGATAAGTTTAGGGTGTTTAATAATGACTCAAAGATATAAAAATATTATTTAAAAGCATATATATATTATTAAAAATATTTTTACCAATAAAAAAAGCAATCTTTTTAGAAGTTCAATAGGCTCCTGTACGGAAATGAACAAATAAGTGTTCATTTCCGTACATCACTTTTTTTAAAACCTGTCTTTGGAGGTTATTTAATAGCTTTCTTAATGTGGCAACTTAATTGTACGGATCGATAGCAGGGATACTGAAGAACCCATTAAGATGTTTCAAAACTATATCAAAATAGCATGGAGAAACCTTTTCCGAAATAAAGGTTTTTCAGTCATTAACATTATCGGTTTGGCAATCGGGTTAGCGGCTTTTTGGTTTATTGCATTATATGTTGCCGATGAGCTTAGCTACGATCGTTATCATACGAATGCCGATCGTCTTGTCCGCGTAGTTCAACGTACCAGATGGAATGGGAATGATCTACATCAAGCGCCTACTTCTCCTCCATTTGCTCCTGCTTTAAAAGCAGCTTTTCCGGAAATCGAAGCAGCAGCACGCATTGACCTTGAAGGCGGAGGTATTATAAGGGTAAACGATAAAAAGATTAAACAAGAAGACATCGTCTTTGCCGATGCTAGCTTACTCCGATTGTTCTCTTATCATTTTATTTATGGCGATCCGGCATCTGCCCTATTGAAGCCGCAATCTATTGTTATTACAGAAGAATTAGCAACTAAGTTATTTGGTTCAGCGGAACAGGCCTTTAATCGTACACTGTATTTTGATGACAATTTTCCAAACCAAATTACAGGTGTCATTATTGATATACCGCAAAATTCACATTTACGTTTTAGCGGTGTTCGTTCTTTCGATAATAACTTCACAGGAGGTTGGCAGAACTTCCATGTGTATACTTATCTGTTGCTCAAGGATGGCATCGATTATCGTACATTAGAAAAAAAACTAGCATCATTTGCTGCTCAAACCATCCAAAAGCGTATGCAGGTTGCCGATTATATAATCGAACTGCAACCCGTACCTTCTATTCATCTGCACTCAAATCTCGCTTACGAACTAAGTGCAAATAGCAGTATAAAAAAAGTAACTTTACTCAGTGTTGTAGCTATTTTGATTCTTCTCATTGCCCTTATAAACTATTTGAATCTATCCACTGCTCAATATATAACACGCGTTAAAGAAATAGGAGTCCGTAAAGTGATCGGTTCAGGTAAACGAAACATTGCCTTTCTGTTTTTAACGGAAGCTCTTTTGCTGACGTTCATTGCTTCAGGTATTGCAATTGTTTTAATTCAACTGGCATTCCCCTACTTTAATGAACTCACCGGAAAGCAATTGTTCGTTTGGCGCTTCGGTGTCTTCAACACGTTGATTACGTTGCTGGTGTTTTCTCTCTTTACAGGAATTGTTGCTGGCGTCTATCCCGCTCTATTTTTAGCTCGTTTTAAAACGATTCCCGCACTTAGAGGCCAAATCGGAAGCATGGCGATGAATGCTACAGTACGGAAATCATTGGTTAGTTTTCAATTCGTCATAACGATTATATTAATTTCTGCATCACTTGTTATTTTTAAACAACTTCGTTACGCTGAACAAGCGGATTTAGGCTTCAATAAAGACCAAGTAGTAACTTTCCATATCGATGCCCAGCAAGTACGAAATCAAATATCAGCTCTAAAAGCACAATTGTTGCAAAGTCCTTTTATAGAAGGCGTTTCAGCGGCGGGAAACCCTATTGGCAATAACAACCTAGGTGGTTTGGGATACAAATTTGAAACCGCTGATGGCGATTTTTCCGCTCCTTCTATTCCTGCACAGGAGTTAATGGTTGACGCAGACTTCCTACCAACAATGGATATCAAACTATCGTTGGGTAGAAACTTTTCGACCGCAATGCCTTCAGATCAATATAGTTCCGCTTTAATCAATGAAACCCTCATGAAAAAGCTCGGTTGGACGAATCCGATTGGGAAACGAATGAAGTTTAACATAGACGATCGAGGAAACACGGCAGAAAGAACAATCGTGGGCGTTGTAAAAGATTTTCATACTTATTCACTTCAACATGTAATTGAACCACTCGTGATGGTAATGCCTCCTGTAACGACTATGGAGGACAACTTATACGTTAAGCTGGCAAAAAACCATATCCCGGAAGGTCTCCAATACTTGGAAAAGGTCTATCAAACTTTCGACAGATCAAATGTTACTTCTTATTATTTCCTGGATAAGAACTTTGCCAAACAATACACCGCAGAAAGAAAACAGGCGGCAATGACACTGCTACTTACGGCTTTGGCAATTTTAATAGCCTGCCTCGGTTTATTTGGCCTTTCCATTTTCACTACGGCGCAGCGAACTAAAGAGGTGGGGATTCGGAAAGTTCTAGGAGCTAGCACAGCCGATATTATACAAATGCTATCTGGAGATTTTTTAAAGCTTGTTGCCTTGGCCTCATTGATAGCCTTACCTATCGCCTGGTTTTTCATGCATACTTGGCTGCAAAGCTTCGCCTATCACATTAAAATTAATGGGTGGCTGCTTGTTTTTCCATGTGTCGCCGTTTTAATAATAACCTTGTTGACGGTCAGTTTTCAAGCAATTAAAGCAGCGTTGGCGAACCCGGTTGATTCCTTGCGAAGTGAATAGTGTTCTGAGTAGCAAGTTTTAGGTCATAAGTAACTCGAAACTAAATAAAGGAGCTAAATAATAAGCCACATCGAAGACCATTAGAATTTTTGTAGCGACTTATACGTAAAACGTGAGACTTAAAACTTACAACTCAAAAGATACTTAATATGAAAAAAAATTACATGAAAATCGCTTGGCGAACCCTCTTAAAAAACAAGGGATACACGGCGCTTAATATAACGGGAATGGCTATCGGCCTTGCCAGCTGTCTTCTCATTGGGCTTTACATCCGGAATGAATTGTCATATGATGAATACCACGTAAAAAAGGATCGGATTTATCGCGTTGTTCACGGTTATAAAGAGATCGGAACCAGCGGAACAACGAAAGCGGGGCAAAAAGGGGATTATACTTATCAAATTTGGGGGAATGCACCGGTGGGAAAAGCACTAGAAGCTGATTTTCCGGGAGTAGAAGAGGTTGTCCAATTTTCCGGCAGATCCCCTGTATTGCTTCGCTATGGTGACAAAGCCTTTCAAGAAGACAATGTCTTTTTTGCTGATTCCAACACCTTTAGTGTCTTCAGTTGGAAATTGCTTGCCGGTAATCCAAAAACAGCACTGGTCGCCCCTTATTCCGCCGTGCTTACTAAGAGCACGGCCAAAAAATATTTTGGTGACGAAAATCCAATTGGCAAAACCATTGAAGGAGGTAATACCGGTGGGAGAGCCGCCCCGGGTGTCTATACAGTAACCGGTATTTTAGAAGACATACCCCCTAATTCACACTTCACTTTTGACGCGCTCATGTCTATGAGCTCCTTTAGGCAATCTTGGGCAGAGGTTTTTGATGAGTGGGGTTATGTGGATTTCTATACTTATTTCCTACTTTCGGAAAAAGCAAATCTTGAGCAGTTAACGGCAGACATTCCTGCCTTTCTAAATCGGCACCATGCTAATGATGATGGTCGGTACAGTATTGCCTTTGAACCGATGTTAAATGCTTATTTGCACTCAAGTGCCGATCGCCAGCCTGGCGCTACCGGTAGTTTGGCCAATTTATACATTTTTGGGGTAATAGGTATTTTTATTTTATGTATAGCGTGCATCAATTTTATGAATTTGGCAACGGCACGTTCGCTCGAGCGGGCTAAAGAGGTTGGCGTACGTAAAGTAGTAGGAAGCACAAGAAAAGAATTGATTTGGCAGTTTCTGACTGAATCGTTCCTTATGATTTTCATATCAGCTGTTTTAGCGCTTTTATTGGTTTTACTGCTTTTCCCGTTTGTCGCCGCTGTTACCGGGAAGCAGATCAACGCGGATTTTGTCTTTAGTTGGCAAACATTTTCACTTTTCCTCCTTACCCTGTTCATTACCGGCTTTTTAGCAGGAAGCTACCCTGCGTTAGTCTTATCCCGTTTCAAGCCCATTACCATCCTTCGAGGTGTTTTCCGTACTTCTCCAAAAGGAGTCCTTTTAAGGAAAGGTTTGGTTATTTTCCAATTTAGCTTGTCAATTGCCCTAATCGCCGGAACTGTTATCGTCGTATCACAGTTAGATCACTTGCAAAATAAAAATCTCGGGTTTAAAAAAAACCATATGTTGGTCATAGACTTCAATTATGATGAACAGGTACTCCGGCAATTGGAGTCCATTAAGCAGGCTTTTTTGCGCGAAAAAGAAGTCGTATCCGTATCTGCATCCCGTAGCGTCCCTGGCAGCTATTTCCCGAACGCCGGTACGAGTATCGAGACGGCAAATGGTAATTCCGTTATGGAAGTTCCGGCCATCTTTGAAGTGGATATTGATTTCATTCCCCATTTCGGCATTGAAATGGTCGCCGGCAGGCCTTACTCGCGTGATTTCCCGGCAGACACGTTACATTCTTTAGTCATTAATGAAGCTACGGCAAGGCTTTATGGTTATAGCAACCCGAAAGATATTATCGGGAAGCGCTTTTCGCAATGGGGACGGGACGGAACAGTAATCGGTGTAACAAAAGATTTTAATTATCTTTCTCTTCATAAACGTGTTGAACCCCTAACCTTACGCTTAGCTCCTATGGCAAGCCGATTTCTGAGTTTGCAAATACAGTCGGATAATTTACCGGCAACGATTAGTAAAATAGGCGAGATATGGACAAAATTGGCGCCACAACGCCCATATTTATATAGCTTCCTTGATGAGAGCTTTAATCGGCAATATGAAGCTGACACCCATTTTAGGAACGTATTTTCCATTTTCTCTAGCATGGCAATCTTTATCGCCTGTTTAGGATTATTGGGTCTTGCAACCTATACTGCTCAACAGCGTACGAAAGAAATTGGGGTACGTAAAGTACTTGGCGCATCCGTTAACAATATTATCAAACTACTATCCACCGATTTCATGAAATTAGTATTAATCGCGGGGCTTATATCATCGCCCCTCGCCTGGTTTGCTATGGATCAATGGTTAGCCAATTTTGCTTATCATATGGAAATTCACTGGTGGATATTTGTAGCAGCCACTTTCTTAGGACTGGTTATTGCTTTTTTTACCGTGAGTTACCAAGCTATTAAAGCCGCGATGGCAAATCCGGTGAAGTCTTTACGGTCTGAATAGGAACGCGACCCATCCTAACCAGATAGGGTACTTACCTTGTAAAATGATAACGCTTGAGAACGAAACAATACAAATATCAGGATATTTCAGCACCATAAAATCCTTAACGTTGAAATATCCTGATACATACTTGCCTGCGGAAGGCTGGTCTCTTGATACTTGTACTGCAATCTAAACCTTAACCGTTTTCCATCGGCCTCGCGAAAAAAGCCAAAGGGTAAAAATACCTACTGCTGTTTCCGATGCAAATATTCCCCAGAATACGCCTGTATGAGAAAGATTAAGCGAAATAGCCAGAAAATAGGCAAGCGGAATCTGAATAAGCCAAAAGAATACGAAGTTTATCATTGTTGGTGTTTTTGTGTCGCCGGCACCGTTAAAAGCCTGTACAGACACCATCCACCAACCATAAATAAAAAAAGAGTAAGAGATAATACGCAGCCATTCACTCCCTATAGAAATAACCCGGTCATCCATGCTAAAGACGCCTACCAATGCTCTATTAAAGAAGAAAAACACCAATGAAATGATAAGCATGAACACCATATTATAACGGCCAATCTTCCACACGGCAGACTCGGCCCGATCTGGTCTCTCGGCTCCTAAATTCTGACCCACTAAAGTGGCGGCAGCATTCGATAGGCCCCAAGCAGGCATCATACAGAACATCATGATACGCATAGCAATAGTTGAGCCCGCTACCGCCTCGCTTCCAACTTCTGCTAAAATGCGCATCAAGAAAATCCAGGAAGTCATGGCAATCAACATCTGACCGATACCTCCCAAAGATGTGCGCAATATGGTAAACATCGTTTTCATGTCCCAAATTAGTTGATCGATACGCACACGAATATGCTTTCCTCCTTTAAGCAGTACCCATAGCTGCATCGCCACACCTACCCCTCTACCCAAATTGGTTGCAATAGCCGCACCTTCAATACCAAAAGCAGGAATTGGCCCCCAGCCGAATATAAGTAGCGGATCTAAGAGAATATTAATGCCATTAGCCACCCACAGTACACGCATAGCGATTGCCGCATCCCCCGCACCTCGAAATATCGCATTCATTACAAAAAGCAACATCACTACTGCATTTCCACCTAGCATCCACTGGGTATAACCATAGCCATGCTGTATGGCCCAATCATCTGCTCCCATTAGGGCAAGCAGCTCTTTAGAAAAAAAGATACCGGCTAATGCAAAAGGCAGGGACGCTAAGATTGCAATGAATATTGCTTGAACAGCAGACAATCCCACTTCTTCTTTTTTCCGTTCACCAATTCTACGTGCTATAATTGCTGTTACTGCCGTGGAAAGTCCCATTGCAATGGAATATAATAGAAACAGATACGTTTCAGTAAGTCCCACAGTAGCCACTGCTGAGGGACCTAATTTGCCTACAAAATAAATAT
Organism: Olivibacter sp. LS-1; assembly: GCF_008245145.1. GTDB lineage: Bacteria > Bacteroidota > Bacteroidia > Sphingobacteriales > Sphingobacteriaceae > Olivibacter > Olivibacter oleidegradans. The sequence goes on from NZ_CP041643.1 coordinate 781,019, forward strand.
CTACAACAGCAAAAATCGACTCCATCATGAGCTCTAAAATCATGGGAACAGCTAGTAATAAAATGGCTCGTTTTAAACTTATCTGCGTATAATCAGCTTCGGTACCTCGAATGGCGTTGCCTAGCTCTTGCCAAATAGTGGGTGGATGTTGTGTCTTCTCCATAGAATCATTTATTTAGACCTTTCATTAACTGGCTCTTTATGTTAGAACATGTTCCTTACTAACATATTGGTAAAAATACGGAAGAAATTCGCATCAAATTATAGGTAATTCTGACAATTTGAGGGTAATTTAAGACAAAGTGATTTCAACTAATAGAAAAACAAGCCTCGCCTGGTTAATCCAAACCACTCTTAAGAGAATCGCTTTTATTGAATTATGATACTCAACATATTGCAAACAGTTTACCAAGTTTGGTAATCCATAAAAGTTATGCTTTTTGCGGAATCAAATCCATAAAAGTTATATATTTGTATAGTTAATGATACAAAGAGAATTAAAAGACCGACTACTACAGCGAATAGATCATAAGAAAGTTCTTATTCTATTCGGTCCGAGGCAGGTAGGGAAACGCCATTAATAAAACGGGTTGTATCTGAACTATCATAGAAAGCTATTATTAGATAATAAGTGAATGCCCACAAAAACTCAACAAGATCCTCTCAACTATTTATTATTCACCAATATCGACTCCTATTTTTCCGACGAAACCACCATTTTTCATCATTCTTTGTGCTTCGGTTAATTGATTTAGCAAAAAGGTTTTTTCAATATGCAATTTTAGTTTCCCCTGCTCAATCATTTCCTTTAATACGTTGAGATCGTCGGCATTGGGCTTGACAAAAACAAACTTCATATAAGGTTCAAATACAACATCAACCGCGGTTTTGACCAAACCCTTTATATTATTGGTTTCGCCTCTTGTGGTCACGAATAGGCCCTGTTCGTTTAAATGATGTTTTAAGTCGCTATACGTGTACATGCCGGCCGCATCAAATATAAGATCAAACCGGGCACCTGAAGGAATCTGCTGATTTTGATAGTCGATCACCACATCGCAACCCACGCTATGAGCATATGCCCGATGTTTCTCGCTACATAAACCGCTAATGTGACAGTCTAAAGTTCGTGCCAATTGAACGGCCACCGAGCCAACGCCTCCTGTGCAACCGGTAATCAAAATATTCTCCTTTTCTTGTATTCTACCTACCTTAAATAATCCTTGATATGCAGTCAGTCCCACCAAGGGTATCACGGCTGCTTCCACGTAATCAAGATTCTTCGGTTTTAATGCTATTTGATCCGCATTAACTGTCAGCTCTTCCGCATAGGCGCCACCTTTTATTGCGGAAATCATTCCAAACACCTCATCCCCTTCCTTAAACAGTCGACTTTTTGATTGTAATACTTTACCACAAAAATCACTGCCGATTACTTGGTTACTAAAACCGGCACTAGCGAGCAAAGCCCTCCCATTGCGCGCCATTACATCTATCGGATTAACGGATGAAGCATAATTCCGAACCAGCACTTGTCCGCTCTTAATAATCGGCCGAGGAAGTTCCTTTATCTTAAATCTCGGATCAGTACCCTTTTTTTCTATTACTGCAGCTTTCATTATTTTATCCCATCTTCACTAATAACATGCTGCAAATTAACGATTTGCTTGCCGGGCATTGTTGGTTGTATCTCATTTTGTATGCCTCTTTGTTACACTATTGTAAAGAATGACTTCTTATGCTCTATGCTACCCCTAGATGTCCGAAATCGAACATCAATCTGTCCGATTTCGGACACCGCACGCTAAAAAAGAACAACATAAAACATTTATATACAAACAATTATATTTTATGGAAGCATTTTGGATAGTCGGATTACAAGTTGATACCACGATGATAAACCATTGCAAATAGCTTAGGGAATGAATGATTTGGTTATTCGTTCCTCGTTATTGGTTATTGGGCCACGAACGATTAACTAACAACAAATAACTATTATGTTAAAACCATCCGCCTATGGTGGATAGCTGAAGCACCATAAAAGACAGACACGATGCTGAAACCATGAGCCCTCGGGCGAATAGCTGAAACACCTTAAAGAACTAACACATGTTGAAAAACTATTTCAAAACGGCTTGGCGCAACTTATGGAAAAACAAGTTTTATTCGCTGCTCAATATTTTGGGCCTGGCCATTGGTATGGCTGTCTGTATTGTGATTATTCTCTTCGTAAACTACGAACGGAATTTTGATGCGATCCATAAGAAGAACATTTATCGCCTAAATGAAGTACAAAAGCCCGAGGGCATGGTGGCTCCCCAAAAGGTAGCCCTCGCTATGTATCCAATGGGACCTAGTCTTCAGCAAGAATTTGCCGAAATAGTGAACTTTACGCGTGTCAATCAATGGGGTAAAGCTTCCTTTTTAGTAAACGGAGTACGACATATAATGCCTTCCACCTTCTTAGTCGACTCAACCTTTCTTCAACTATTTGATTTCGAACTGTTAAAAGGCAACAGAAGTACCGTTTTTGAAAAGCCGAACAGCTTGGTGTTAACACAAAAAACCGCAGCGAAGATCTTTGGTAAGGAAGAAGCGCTCGGAAAGACCATAACCACCTACGGTAGGGACACTACCAATTTCACTGTTACAGGCGTTTTAGTAGATATTCCTGAAAATTCACATATTCATTTTGATGCCCTATTCTCCATGAACACGTATGTTGGCCCTCAACAAATGCAGAACTGGGGAGGCAATTGGCTAACGACCTATCTGGAAATCGCACCTAATGCCGACATAGAAAGCCTTGAGAAAAGGTTTCCAGCTTTCCTTAAGAGACACATGGAGGAACAACAAGCAAAGGGCTATGAGTTATTCCTGCAGCCGCTTCGAGATGTGCATGCCGGCTCAACCGAGATCACGCATGATTATATCAATTATCAAAAATTCAATAGTAAATATACTCTTATCTTCTTCGCTATTGCACTAGTGGTTCTGGTGATCGCTTCTATCAATTTTGTAAACCTAACCACTGCCCGCTCAACAGCACGGGCGAAGGAAATCGGCGTAAGAAAGAGTACCGGCGCTAAAAGAGGGCAACTTTATCTTCAATTTATCGGTGAATCCGTTCTTCTCTGCTTCATCGCAGTGATTTTAGCCTGTGGGATGGTAAAATTAATGCTCCTATATGTAAACCATATAAGTCTCCGAGCCATTGCTTTCCCTTTGCTTCATGATCCGTCGCTAATCCTCTATTTATTATTAGGCACATTATGTTTAGGACTTTTAGCAGGTCTATATCCTGCTGCTTACCTCTCGGCATTTAAACCAACTGTTGTACTAAAAGGCACGGTTACCGGTGGTAAAAACAAGGCATTCTTTCGTAATATTCTAGTTGTCGCACAATTTACCTGTGCTATTGTATTAATTACAGCAACCTTACTGGCCATTAAGCAACTCCGTTTTATGCAAAAAAAAGATGTCGGTTTTACGCGAGACCAAATGGTTACTGTGACATTGGATAACAACGCCTACCGCGTGTATGAAAGCTTAAAACAGGAACTTTTAACGAGCAGTTTGATTAAAGGCGTTACGGCCAATCAACAAAAGTTAGGCAACAACTTGCATCAAACAAGCGTTAAATTTCACGGAGATCGAGGAGCAAAAGAGCTGGTAACGTCTCAAATTGTGGTAGACCCTGATTTTCTGACGGTCTATCAGATTCCACTTCTTGCTGGCCGTAATTTTTCACCGGATAGACCGGGTGACGATGCCCGAACCTATATTATCAATGAAACACTGGCCAAAGAACTTTTAAAAGAAGAATGTAATCAATCCTTTGCTTCTTTAATTGGCAAGCGTTTCGGATTTAATGGTTTAGACTCCGGGAGTACAATCATTGGAATTGCGAAGGATTTTAATTTCAATTCGCTACATCATAAAATCGAAACGCTATGCCTTTACAACCGAAAAGACTTTGGTTACAACGAGCTTTCTATTAAGATCAACGGTGAAAGGGCTTCGGAAGCACTGGCCTATATTCAATCCGTATGGAAACGCATAAGTCCCGATAGTGATTTTGAATACCAATTTTTAGATGATCATTTCACGGAGCTTTACAAAACGGATCAAACAACCAGCGAAATTGTAGGCATCCTTGCCGTACTGGCTATTTTAATTTCCTGCATGGGGCTTTTGGGATTGGCCACTTTTGTCGCGGAGCAGCGGATCAAGGAAATCGGTATCAGAAAGGTACTCGGAGCAAGCGTTCAGAGCTTAGTTCAACTACTGTCTAAAGATTTTCTGAAGCTTGTACTTATCGCCATCCTAATTGCTGTTCCCATTGCCTGGTTAGGCATGAATAAATGGCTGGAAGATTTTGCCTATCGGATCGATATTGAATGGTGGATTTTTGTTGTTGCGGGTATTCTAGCAATATCAATTGCCATGCTTACCATTAGCTTTCGTGCCATTAAATCGGCATTGGCCAATCCGGTTAAAAGTTTAAGAACAGAATAAATTTCGTTACTAGTTCTTGGTTATTCGCGATGCCTTATCAAGAACAAACAACTAACTACAAATAACTACAATGTTAAAAACAATTTTCCGTCAGCTGTGGCACAATAAATTGTTCACCAGCTTAAATATTTTAGGTTTAAGTATCGGTATCAGTGCTTGTTTTATTATTTATCAATTGGTCAGTTTTGAATTCGGCTTCGAACAGGCAATTCCAAATCACAAGCAAATTTTCAATGTGGTAAGCCATATGGAATTTGACGGACAGGAAGGACACAATGTTGGCGTGCCCAAACCTCTTGGCCGGGCGATAGAAACGGAGATTCCCGGCATTAAGTTCGTCGTACCTGTTGCAGAACAGTTTATGGAACAAGTAACCGTACCGCAGGCAGATGGTAAAGAGAATACGTTTAAATCGCCAGATCGTCAAGTAATGACAGTAGCTAAATACTTTAACATGCTTCCCTACGAGTGGCTAGCTGGAGCTAAAGATGAGGCACTCAATAATCCCAACACCGTTGTTTTAACAAAAAGCCGGGCTGAAAAGTATTTCCCTCGTATAGGTTTTAACGATATCATTGGCAAAACACTAATCTATAACGATACAATTCAAAAGCAGGTTAGCGGGATTGTTGATGATTTAACATTTGCTACTAGTTTTTACGGCAAGGAGTTTTTTCCCTTACCTAAGGATTATTTTTCACAGAGCGATTGGGGCTCCACCAATTCCAATGATAAATTATATATACAACTTGACGAAAAAAGTGTTGTTGCCAAAACGCAGCAGCAAATTAATGCGCTTTCTGTAAAGAACACAAAAGACTTATTTGAAAAATGGCGATTTAAACGGGATCAACGCCTGATTCCTGTCGCCACTATGCACTTTACCACCGAATACGGAGAAAATAATGTCCATAAAGCTAACAAACCTGTTCTATTAGGCCTCATTGGCGTAGCAATCTTTTTGTTAATTTTAGCTATTATCAATTTTATTAATCTGAGCACGGCACAATTACCTAAGCGGGGGAAAGAAATCGCTGTTCGCAAAACAATGGGTAGTTCAGGTAGACGGTTAATCTATCAATTTTTAGGCGAGACTTTTATTACTTGCCTGTTAGCAGCGATCCTTTCTTGTTTTCTCACTTACTTGTTTCTGCTATCCTTCAAAGAACTATTTCCTGAACAGATGCACGCTTACATTAACTACTTCCGGATTTTCGCTCTGTTCTGGTTATTCTTATTGCTCACCACCCTATGTGCGGGCCTGTATCCTGGCTGGCTGATTACACGTGTCAATCCCATTCAAATTCTTAGGAATCAAAGCCTTATTACTATTGGAAGTGTTCGACTATCACTCCGAAAAGCGCTTATCATTTTCCAGTTTGTAATTGCCATGTTATTTATTGTGTGCGCGGTTATAGTAGGTCAGCAGCTTCGATATACACTACATAAAGATTTAGGATTTAACAAAGATGCCATCTTATTGGTGAATGTTCCCTGGCGAAAAGTGAGTAACGACAAAGGCACCAAATATACCTTGTTAAATGAGTTGAAAAAGCTGAAAGGAGTAGAAGCCGTTTCCTTAGCAGCCCCTCCTCTAAGCAATAATACAATAAGCAATAACTACGATTATATACCTGATAATGGTGGTGCAAAAAAGGAATTCCAACCTTATCTAAAGAATATCGATACCGCCTATCTTGCACTTTACAATATGCAGTTATTGGCCGGTCGCAATCTCTTGCCGCTTGATACCGTAAATGAGTATCTAATTAATGAAACTATGTTAAGGGTATTGGGCATTAAATCGCCAAAAGACGCGATCGGGAAATTCATCGGTCCCCAAGATGGCAAACAGGCTCCTATTGTAGGCGTCGTAAAGGATTTTCACAATAAGACATTTTACAGTTCTATTGATCCTATTATTTTGCTCATTGATAAGCAAATAAATGCAACATACAATATAAAATTAAGGGAACGTAATCCGGAAAGCTGGCAAGAAAGCATCGCTGAAATAGAAAAACGCTGGAAAAAGTTTTATCCGGAAGAGACTTTTGAATATACCTTCTACGATAAAAGCATTGAAGACTTATATACGCAAGAACGACAAATGTCGAAAATTATCAACCTAGCAACAGTCGTCGCTATTCTAATAAGTTGCTTAGGTCTGTTGGGTTTGATCACTTTAACGGCCTATCAGCGCACAAAGGAAATCGGTATCCGCAAAGTACTGGGTGCTTCTATTGCAGGGATTGTCGCTTTACTTTCGAAAGACTTCTTAAAACTAGTGGTATTATCGATCTTAATTGCTTCACCCATCGCTTGGTGGGCCATGAATAAATGGCTACAGAGCTTTGCCTATCGGATAGAAATTCAATGGTGGATATTTGCATTAGCTGGTTTGGTAGCCATTTGTGTGGCATTTTTTACGATGAGCGTACAGGCCATTAAAGCAGCAAGGGCTAATCCGGTTGATAGTTTGAGGAATGAATAAATTTAGTTATTAGTTACTCGTTATCTGTTATTGGGCCGAATAACGAATAACTAACAACAAATAACCATTACGACAAAAAAACACTGTCCGTTTCCGAACACCGGTTGTGCACTATCGAACAGCTATCAAAATCAGAATCAAACCAACAGACTAAAAATCAGAAACTTATAGTTTTTGGTTTTATTTATGCCTATTTTGGTACGATTGGTTATAAATGATGGCTCTGGGTAGGTAGTAACCTACTCTTAGCCTTTTTAGAAAAAAGACATAAGACATGGGTATCAAGACATAAGATTCATATTTATAAGCAGGCTCTTAAAATATCTTGATACCTGCCTACCGGCAGGCAGGCTTGATCCCATACTTGATAAATAAAATATGAACACCAATAACCTAAAAATAGCGTGGAGAACGGCTTGGAAATCCAAGCTGTTTACCTTGCTTAACATTTTAGGACTGGCAATTGGCTTCGCCGGCTTCATTTTAGCCTATGCCTACATCCATCGAGAAAACAGCTACGATAGGTGGAACCCCAACTACGATAACATCTATCTTATCGGTTTAATCAACAAAGATAACCTATCTGATCTTACACCTGCAGCACTTGCGCCTGCACTGAAAGCTGCAGTTCCTGAAATAGAAAGCGCCGGCCGCGTCGCTAGAGCTCCTTTTGAAATTCCCTTTATTTCGGAGAATGATATGTTTTATATCAAGAACTGGTTGGGCGCCGATCGAACAATAGCGGATATTTTCGCTATTCAGCTTGAAGGTTTATCTATCACTAATTCTCCGGAAAAATCAATCGGATTATTGTCGGCCGAGGTAGGTAAAAAGCTTTTCCCTAATGAAAAGCAAGCAGCTTTCAAGGCGCCCAAGATCGTATCCTTAATGAACGAGCAGAGCGGTTTTACAGAGAACATACATGGCATTAGCAAACCTCGCCTTTTGTCAAATTTTGAATACGATTACATTGCTTTTAAAGAGGACATCGCACAAGGGAAAGGAGATGGTGATAATAATGTTTATCAAACCTATATACTTGTAAGGCCAGGAACCAGGATAGAGGAGCTCACCGCTAAAATCAATACCATCTACCATAATACAATAGCTAAACAAAGAGAAATTAAAGGATCAATACGCGCTGAAGCCAACATTTACCTTGATCCCCTAAAAAATTTGCATCTGCGTCCAAGGATCGGTTCCGATACAGGATACAAGATCGTCTGGGCGCTGGGTGTTCTTTCTTCAGTGATCTTACTATTGGCCTGCATGAACTTTGCCAATTTAATGTTGGTACAAGCACAGAGAAGATTTAAAGAAATCGGTATGAAGAAAGTCTTTGGTGTAACCCGAAAACGTTTGGCTCTTCAGTTTCTGTTGGAAGTATTTGCACAATGTCTCATAGCTGCTGTTATTGCCTGCCTTTTGATCAGTATCAGCTGGAACACCATGATTACTTTTTTTAGGTACGATTTTTCTTCTTTCGATTTCAATATGAGCGTAATTGGTCAACTGGGCACGGCCGTTCTTCTAGCTACGCTACTATCAGGTATATATCCTGCCTACATCTTATCCGGTTATCATCCTATTAACATCATTAAGGGTCAATTCCATAATGGACAACGGGCTTTTAGCTTAAGAAGTGCCTTGCTCATGTTTCAATTTATTATCGCTTTTATTTTTATCAGTGCGATGCTCGTCATTAATAAGCAAATGAACTATATGGAAAAAAGTGATAAAGGGTTTAGTGTCGATCAAGTCGTACATATTAAAAATCTTACCCTTTTCAACAAACCTGCTCAATTCGCCTCTATTAGAAACCAAATGAAAGCCATTCCGGGTATCGAGGAAGTCACTGTGGTAACAAACTACCCCGGTGGGCCGGCACCAAGCAATGAAGCATTTACTTACAGCGATAAAACATATTCATTAGATCATGTAGGTGTTGATTTTGATTATTTCGAAACTTTGGGTATGAATCTGCTATCAGGCAGAACTTTCTCCTCATCCCTTCTGTCGGATACGACGCAATCCATCGTAGTAAATGAGTCGGCAGCACGACGCTTGGGAATAAAGCAACCGAACGGCGAAAAAATCAGTATCTGTGATCAGACTTACACGATCATAGGCATCGTAAAGGATAGCAAAATGCAAGGTTTCGAACAGCTTATCAAGCCAACAGCTTACACGCTACAAACGAAGTGCGGTTATCCGAATCATCCCTTTAAGTGTGATATTTTAGTGAAAGTAAACGGACATAGCATCCGCTCAACGATGGAAACGTTGAAAAAACAATGGCCATCCATCAATAAACTGGACGGAAAGTACCTTATTTACGACTTTCTGGATCAGCAGTATGCTGCACTCTACGCTAAACAAGAACAACTCCGCCAAGCTTTTACGGCGTTTTCAACTTTGGTCATGATTGTGGCGCTATTAGGCCTATTTAGCATGTCGGCCTTTACAATCAGTCTGCGCGAAAAAGAAGTAAGTATACGGAGAGTTTTAGGCGCCAATACGCGACAGCTCTTCCTTTTACTCAATAAACCGTTCCTTCAGTTAATAGGTATGGCAATTTTGGTAGCTACACCTCTTGCTTGGTGGTGCACAAGTCAATGGTTAGATGGTTTTGCCTATCGCATTCATTTATCTTGGCATATTTTCGCTGTAGGCGCCGTATTGACTCTGCTTTTAGCGTCCATTACGATTAGTTATCAGGCGATCAAGGTTTCTATTGTTAACCCAGCTGATACCTTAAAAGACGAATGAAATTGTCGAGCTTAAAGGAGAATCTTATAAAGATTAAGAATCAGCGGTGTTTTTTGATTTTTAATGTTTTGTTTATTTTAATGTACCAATGAACTTGGCTTTTTACTTTTAATTTTTATTTTTTAATCTAAAAAAACGATGATTCAACTGAGCAATATTTTCAAGTGGTATAATGTGGGCGGCAACCGTTCATTTGTGTTAAAAGATATCAATCTTACTATCAGTGAAGGTGAGTTTGTATCGATTATGGGGCCTTCCGGTTCAGGAAAGTCTACCTTATTACACGTTTTGGGGCTCCTGGATGAACCGGATGAAGGCAGCTATCAATTCCTTGGACAAGAAGTGCTACGATTAAAGGAGAAACAACGCTCCGCACTTTACAAAGAGCATATTGGCTTTGTATTTCAAGCCTACCATTTGATTGACGAGCTAACTGTTTATGAGAATATCGAAACACCGCTCATTTATAAAAACCTAAAGGGTAGCGAGCGCAAAGCAATCGTGGCAGACCTAATAGACCGATTTGGAATCGTCGGCAAGAAAGATCTCTTCCCTTCTCAATTATCAGGCGGACAACAGCAACTCGTTGGCATTGCCCGTGCACTCGCTACTACCCCTAAATTATTATTGGCCGATGAACCAACCGGCAACCTAAATTCCAAGCAAGGAGAAGAAATTATGGATTTATTTAAGCAGCTGAACGAAGAAGATGGTGTAACGATCATACAGGTTACACACTCAGAGAAAAACGCCGAGTACGGCAATCGAATTATCGAGCTTTTGGATGGCCAGATTGTGAAATAATGCTAATACCGCTCCAGTAAATCTGCATAGGCTTTCAACGCATGGTGCACAAAAACATTTTTCCCCGTGTCCGGATATACCTTATAATACGTTGAGTCGGGCTGGAGAACAATAGGGACTCCAGCTCGCATATAATTCATCGTTTCCGCATAAGCGGGCTCTTTCAATTGTGGTAATGTTTTCTGAGTTTGTTTAAAAAGTGTTTTGCCTAAGTACTTCTCAAAATTCCGTCTAGATTTCTTACTTGATTTATCGAGCTTGTTAAAGGCGTGCTTAAGATACCATCGAACGTAGAAAGGCTTCTGTTTTTTTAATCCCTGATCAATGTTTTGAAAGGGATTTAGCCGATTAAAATCTGCCAAGGTTTGTAGTGAGAAAGGCGTTTCAGGAACCCAATCCAATGCATTTACGATGGTGAATCCCCAACCACCCCTTGTAATGAAATCATAATCATATGCATAGTATAGATTCCCCGGTTTAGGAGCCGCACTGCAATAGGTTTTGATAAGTAAATCCGCAGGTAATTGCTTCTCTTCCCGTTGATATCGAAGGTAAGACGTGAGCAAAAAGGCCAACGCCCCACCTTGACTATGTCCCATAATCAATAGCTGTTTCGTTCCTTTTTGATATTGTTCCTTAATCTGATGTACGATATCAGGTGCCATGGAAGCGATTCCGATGGTCCAACCGGCATGAACTGCCGCCTTCGGATCCTTCGAAAAAACGTAATCAAATTGGGTGCTATCATTCAATTGCAATACGCCTTTCGCGGGTACCATTGCTGAATAAAAATTTTCTAACCAGCTTACGGGGTCATTAATCGTTCCTCGGATAGAAACTGCCATTATTTGTTTATCACGACTGAGCCAAAGGTCCCATCGATTCTTTAAGCCCGCCTCTTTTGATCGATAAATGCGCTCATAATTCATAGGAGGCTCCAAATAATTGGGCCCCGGTTTAAGTGTATCGCCTTGTGAAGAAGAAATCTTTAGTAAAGTAAGATACTCTTGTTTATCAAACCCAGGCTTTAAGCTTTGCGCACGGAGGAGTCCAATATGTACGTTCAGTAGAAGCCAAATGGCAATAAAATATCGCTTCATATCTTGTTTTCTCTTTATGGAAACGCTACTAAATCTATAAAGTTTTATTCGCTTTTGTTTATCTTGCGGAAAAAATTACGTATTCCTAAAACATCCGAGGTCCAACCATCACTATGAGGAAATTATTGAAAAGTCTGTATTTTCAGGTTATTATAGCGATCATTATTGGTGTATTAATTGGTCATTATTATCCAAAAGTAGGCGAATCACTTAAACCGCTCGGAGATGGCTTCATCAAGCTCGTAAAGATGATTATTGCGCCGCTCATTTTCTGTACGGTGGTATTGGGCATTGCCGGCATGCAGAACGTGAAGAAGGTAGGGAAAGTGGGACTAACGGCCATTATTTATTTCGAGGTAATGACCAGCATTGCGTTGCTTTTGGGGATGGCGATCGTAAACATTTTACAACCCGGTACTGGGATGAACATTGATCCCGCGTCCTTGGATACTTCCTCGGTAGAAAGCTATATCACGGAAAGCAAACACCAGGATAGTCTTAAGGATTTTTTGTTGCATATCATACCGGATAATGTCATTGGTGCTCTTGCCCAAGGAGATTTGCTGCAGGTGCTCTTTTTCGCAATCTTGCTTGGTTTTGGCTTATCGAAAATCGGAAAAGCAGCAGAACCGGTGATGACCGTTTTGCAATCCTTTCTGAACGGAATATTTGCCGTGATTAAGATCATTATGCGTGCGGCACCTATAGGCGCTTTGGGAGCAATGGGTTTTACTATTGGTAAATACGGCTTGAACTCCTTAACGCAGCTAGGCATGCTTATGCTCTGCTTTTATCTTACTTGTCTTATTTTTATCTTTCTGATTATCGGAGCAGTCCTTTACTTTAACGGCTTTAGCGTTTGGAAAGTCTTAAAATACATTAAAGAAGAGTTATTGATTGTTTTGGGGACCTCCTCTTCTGAGTCTGCGCTACCCGGCATTATGCAGAAATTAGAGCGGGCAGGCTGTTCAAAACCCGTTGTGGGCTTGGTTATTCCAACAGGCTATTCCTTTAATTTAGACGGTACCTCAATATACTTAACCATGGCAGCAATTTTCATTGCGCAGGCACTTAATATGCACATGAACTTCAATCAACAATTAACCCTTTTATTGGTTCTTTTACTCACTTCAAAAGGGGCCGCCGGTGTAACGGGCAGCGGATTTATCATCCTAGCCGCAACGCTTCCAATGGTTGGTCATGTTCCCGTCGAGTCCGTTGCGCTGGTTTTTGGGATCGATCGTTTTATGAGCGAAGCCAGAGCGCTAACCAATATTATAGGCAACACGGCGGCAACGCTCGTTATTGCAAAATGGGAAAAAGAAATTGATCTTGAGCAAGCAGTAGAGATACAACGATAGGGTGTCCAGCCATTAGCACTGTCCGAAAACGGACACCCAATGCCCGTTTCCGAACGTAAAGCATCATCCCGCTTTTAATAACAGCTTGTAAATAAAACAGATAAGTTTTTGGCTTATCCTGTGTATTCTTTTGGCATAAGAAATTTTGCATGAACACACTTAAAAGAGCGATATTATTTTTTCTATATATACTCCCGTTAATTACGCATGGTCAAGACTCGGTTAAAACACACTACAATCTAGAAGAATGTATCGCACTGGCGCTCAAAAACAATGCGGAGGCACAGAAAAGTGCTAACAGCAGCCAAGCTGCTTCATTAGATTTGAAACAAGCTAAAGCGGCCTTATTGCCTACGCTCAGTGGAAGCTTCGATCACAATATTAACACAGGTTTTTCAACAGACCCCATAACAAACGCGATTGTTTCTGAAAATATAACATCGGGAAATCAGCGGCTGAATACAAACATGGTTTTATTCAACGGCCTCAATTTGCTTAGAACCATTCGACAACAGGCCTTCGCTTATAAAGCTACCCAAATGGATGAGCAGCGGATAAAAGATAACCTAACGATGGACGTGATCCTCGCGTACTTGCAGGTCATTACAGCAAAAGATGCGCTGGAGCAGTATAAACAACAACGAGATGTCACCAAAAAACAACTGGAACGTTTAGCCATTCTAAATAGGGACGGAGCAGTTGCTCCGGGAGAATATTATGATGTAAAGGGACAGTTTTCCGGTGATCAAATTACAGTATTAACTGGTGAAAATACGCTTAGAACAAATGTAATCGTGCTGACACGCTTATTAAATATCCCTTATAGCCAAGCGCTTTCATTTGAACCGATTAATCAACTACCTGATGTTTCCAGTGCGTCATTAAGTCAAGAGGCCCTTTATGAAAGAGCCGCTGCTTCACTTGGAACTTTAAAGGCGGCCCAATTCTGGAAAGAGAGCGCTGAATATCAACTGAAAGCGACTCGTTCTTTATATTTTCCAACATTATCCCTCGGGGCCAACCTAACTAGTCGATACTCAAACGCTGACGAAAACAGAGGGACCTACATGGATCAAATTCAGGACAATTTAGGAAAGGGCGCGGGATTGACCTTGAGCATCCCTATTCTAGATGGCTTTAGAAGAAGAATTAATGTCTCCAGGGCCAAACTTGAATTAAGAAACGCGGAGATTGATCTTGAGAACACAGAGAATAATTTACAACAGCAAACAGCACAGGTGTTGATCAATTTACAGACAGCCAAAGAAAAATACCTGGAAATCCGTGAGCAAGTAGAAGCTTACAAAGAGTCCTTCCGCGTGGCGGAAGTTCGTTTCGAAGCGGGGGACATTAATTCAGTTGAATTCCTTCTTCAAAAAACAAAATATGATCAAGCGAATATCAGTTTAGTGGTAGCTCAATATGAATGGCAACTGAGACAGCGTATTGCGAACTACTATAACGGTCAGCGCTAAGCAAGGATCAAGCAAAATCAGCTCATGCTATCAGGCTAAGCAAAAAAATTTATAAATTGCGGATGTTATGGGCAATATTGATTTTAGCTTTTTCAACATCCGCCTACTGGATGTAATTGATATCTTTTTGGTAGCTATCATCATCTATTACATTTATAACCTCATCAGGGGAACCATTGCGGTAAATATCCTGATCGGACTGTTCATTATCTATTTAGCCTATTTAGTGGTAAAGCAATCGCAAATGCGCTTGCTTACCGAAATATTTGGTGGCTTTATCAGTGTCGGTTCCATTGCATTAATTGTTGTGTTCCAGCAGGAAATAAGGCGATTTTTAATTCATATCGGAAAGAACATCAGCTTTAGACGAAATAAAAAACTTTGGTCACTTTTCCTGGGAAAGAAAGAGATCGAAAAAGACAATACCGCTCGATTAAAACCTATTATTGATGCTTGTAGGAGTATGTCTAAATCACGGACCGGTGCGCTGATCGTTTTCTCTAAATTTTTTGATGAGGAATACTATCAGAATAGCGGCGAATTTATAGATGCCGAAATTTCAAAACGCTTATTAGAAAGCATTTTTCAAAAAAACAGTCCACTACACGACGGAGCCCTGGTAATCGTGGATTTTAGAATCAAAACAGCCAGTTGTATCCTACCTTTATCCGATAGCGAAGACCTTCCGCTCCAATTTGGCCTGCGGCACCGCGCCGGTATTGGCGTTACCGAAATGAGTGATGCGGTTGCGGTTATTGTGTCTGAAGAAACGGGCGAGATTTCATATGCCAAACAAGGAAATGTTAATATGAATATTACGCATGACGAACTTGAACGTCTTTTAAATGAGGATGTGTAGCTTCGTCGCAGACCCGCCCTGTTAACAAAAAAAAGCCCTCAAATTCTTTTGAGAGCCTACAAATAAGATAATTATTGGTTCTTAGCAGTACTCGTTGAAAGCAGCTACCAAGTTGTCTGCGATCATCTGCGCAGGTCTGCCTTCAATGTGATGCCTTTCAATCATATGCACTAATTTACCATCTTTGAATAAAGCCATTGATGGCGAGGACGGTGGATAAGGTAACATATAGTTCCTTGCCTTATCTACTGCATCTTTCTCCATGCCCGCAAAAACGGTTACTATCTTCGCAGGTTTCTTCTCGTTTTGAATAGCAGCCTTAGCTGCCGGACGAGCATTTGCTGCCGCACAGCCACATACTGAATTTACGACAACAAAAACAGTTCCCTCACTATTAATCGCCGCATCAACTTCTTCAGGCGTTTTAAGTTCCTCAAAGCCTACAGCAGTCAACTCTTTGCGCATAGGCTCAACCAAATATTCTGGATACATCTTTTCCTTTTTTATGTTTATATAATAAAGCAAAGATACTAGATATGAACCGGATGGGCAATACAGCTATTTCAACATAATGTCAGATTATATACTCGGGGACAAGCAGGTAGTTACTTCTCCGAATCTATCTTTTTCTGATCTGACCTTGCTTTAAATTCTGCTTCTACTTTTGCCTGGAATGCTTCAGAACGCCGTGCTAATGCAGCTGCTTTTTTTGCAAGCGCTTCCTGCTTTGCTTTAAATTCAGGTGTTTCAAATTGCTTTTGAAAAACTTCAGCCCGCTTGCTTAAATCGTTCGACCTCTTTTCGAGGGCTTCTCTTTTTGCCTTTACTTCGGGGCCATTCATTTTCTCTTCAATTTGTTTAGAAAGGTCTTCCAGTTTCCTGCTCTTCTCTTCCATTTCCTTTTCTTTCTGCTTCCACTCATTTGATTTAAAATAGGTGGAATCGTGGCCCCCTATCGCACGAAGCCCCATCTCTTGTGCTTGTTCTTGTACATCTTTCATAGCTGCTTTCCACTCTGGAGAGTTAAAAAGCTCGGTCGTGCTCAGCTGCGCTAGTTCCGCTGCATTTTGGCTCAGCTCTTTTTGAAAAGTCATCCATTCGGGCGTCTCAAATTGCTTCGCTACTACTTCCCCTATTTCTTTGCCATTAGCTTCAATCTCTCGCTGCAAGGTTTTCCACTCAGGAGAAGAGAATAACTTTACCACACTTTCAGTTACTTTTAATTCGTCCAAGGTATCTGGTTTCGATGGGGGTGCCAAGGGTGCTGTCGGTGCAAGAGGCGCTAAGGGAGGAAGAGGCTCCAATGTTTCCGCAGAAGGACGACGAGGAATAATGGGCAAAGGCGGTGCAGGACGATCTGCTTCTGCCAATACAGGAGGTTTAGGCGGATGCGGTACAGTGTCATTAGCGGGACTGACCCAAGCCAAGCCTAAGGCTCCTGCAATTAAAAGTGCCATTGCGCTCAATTTATGGCGTGTATTTAATGTTGTAGTTTTCATAATGGTTATTCTTTTAATTCGTTGAAGAAGATGTTCTTTATTGTTAAAGGCCCCTAAAGCTAGAGACGGTGAATTTTTCGTGCGAGCACTTTCAAGAGATAGCAAGGCATAAGCATATACCATAGCATCTCCTCCGTAATTAAGCACTTCGTCATCGCAGGTATATTCTCTCTCCTTTTCGAGCATTCTACATAATATTCGTACAAAAGGATTAAAGAACAAAATTGCTTCAACCAAACATTTTAACATGTTAAGCACATAATCATTTCTACGGATATGACTAAGCTCATGAATGAGTATGGTTTCTACTTGTTTAAGGTCAAGAGCTGATAATGCCGCTATTGGAAATAAAATAAGGGGCTTGAAATATCCAATAACTGTTGGAATCTCTACCTTTGCGGAAAGGTAAAAACCAACCTTTTTCCGTATACCCATCGTTTCATTGAGGCGGGTAAATATCCTTTCCCAAGGTTCCGGGACACCCCCTTTCTCTGCCCTTCTTAATTGGATAATCCCCAAGTACCCAACCATTAAAACCGTGAATTGTATACACACCCCTAGTATATAGAAAAGGCTCATATACGGAAAGTAGCGTTCTAATATCAATAAACTATCGCTATTTCCATTGGCCACCGAAACAGCGATTCCTTCTAATGAAACCGGGAGCTGCGTCTTACCAATTGCTGTAGAGCCGGGCAGGTAACTGATGAAGGTTCCAATGAAAGCAAACAGCAATACACCTAAAAAGGTAAATAAGAGATTTACTTTTTCCTTTGCTGATAAATAAAAAACAGACACCAACACATAGGCCATCCCCGCTAATAAGGCGCCTTGCCACAACGAGTGCAGCAGACTCCAACCAAGTGCGTAAATTAAGGGTGCTAAGTTCATTTTCTTTATTTTTTATTTTCCAAATCGTTTAACAACTGCCGTATTTTCGCTAACTCGGAATTGCTCGCACGATGGTTTCCAAGCGCCTGCATAACCAAACGTGTTGCAGAGCCATCAAATAAATCCTTTATAAATTTATTGACCAACTGTTGTTCCGCAACATCCCTGCTTACCGCAGCCCGATAAACGTGAGTCTTATTACTTTCATCGCGTGCCACCAGTCCTTTCGTATGCATAATTTGCATAAATTTTAAAATAGTGGTATATCCGACATCTTTATCGGAAGCAAATTGTTCATGCACCTGCCTAACGGTACAATCGCCCCGCTCCCACAGAATCTTTAAGATTTCCAATTCACTTTCCGTTGGTTTTATCGTTTTCATTAGCCTCCTGGTTTTCGCTCGCAATCGTTGTCTATAATATATACCTTATCATTACGAAGTATTTCGTAGGTAAATATACGAAGAGTTTCGTATATCCAAAATTATTTAGGATATTTTAACAGATTGCGCTCACTTTTCCTGTCGTCTTGATGCGTACCTTTATTTTGATAGCCACAAAGCGTATATGTAATATTACCTATTGCCAACACAATTCCTCCTAAATAGTTAGTAACTTTGCAGAATATTAAACATAGAAATGCATGCTCCATAAAGGAGTTTTGTCAGATCATTAACAATTTATATCAATAAACTATGTCATCAGTAGAGACAACGTATGTGCCCTATAAGGTTAAAGATATTAGCTTAGCAGCATGGGGGCGTAAAGAAATCGAATTAGCAGAAGCCGAAATGCCCGGTTTAATGGCTCTGCGTGAAGAATACGGAGCATCAAAACCTTTAGCGGGCGCTCGTATCGCCGGTTGTTTACACATGACGATCCAGACCGCTGTTTTAATCGAAACGCTAGTTGCTTTAGGAGCGGAAGTCAGTTGGTCATCCTGCAATATCTTTTCCACACAAGATCATGCCGCCGCCGCTATTGCTGCCGCAGGTATTTCAGTATATGCATGGAAAGGCTTAACGGCCGAAGAGTTCGATTGGTGTATTGAGCAAACGTTGTTCTTTGGTGAAGAGCGAAAACCGCTCAATATGATATTGGACGATGGTGGGGATCTTACCAATATGGTATTCGATAAATACCCGGAATTAATCAAAGGTATCAGAGGTTTATCGGAAGAAACGACTACCGGGGTACATCGCTTATACGAGCGCATGAAAAAGGGAACGCTTCATTTACCGGCTATCAATGTGAATGATTCGGTGACCAAATCGAAATTCGACAATAAATATGGATGTCGTGAATCTTTAGTTGACGCAATCCGGAGAGCTACTGACTTGATGTTGGCAGGAAAAGTCGCTGTTGTTGCTGGCTATGGTGATGTGGGCAAGGGATCTGCAGAATCATTGAGCAGCGCAGGTGTACGGGTTATTGTAACTGAAATAGATCCAATCTGTGCTTTGCAGGCCGCAATGGAAGGTTATGAAGTAAAAAAATTCGCGAACGCCGTTAAAGAGGCGGATATTATTGTTACTACCACCGGTAATAAAGATATTGTTCGCGCAGAACACTTTCCGCTAATGAAGGATAAAGCAGTTGTATGTAATATCGGACATTTTGATAACGAAATTGATGTTGCTTGGTTAAATAAGAACTATGGTCACACCAAGATCGAAATAAAGCCACAGGTTGATAAATATACGATTGACGGAAAAGACATTATTCTCTTGGCAGAGGGCAGATTGGTTAACTTAGGTTGCGCAACGGGCCATCCTTCGTTTGTGATGAGTAACTCATTCACCAATCAAACGCTCGCACAAATTGAACTGTGGGCGAATACGGCTCAATATGAAAACAAGGTTTACACCTTGCCCAAACATTTGGATGAAAAAGTTGCCCGCCTACATTTAGCTAAAATCGGTGTAGAGTTGGATGAACTTAACGAAGAACAGGCCGCCTATATCGGTGTATCGGTGGAAGGTCCCTATAAGCCAGATCATTATAGATATTAAGTAAAAAAGGAGCTGAGCTCCTTTTTTACTTTTCTCCTTTTAGTATATCATAAACATTTGCCAAGTAGGCAGATTCCGTTAATACTTCTTTTATATCTTCCCACTCGTCTTCTGTAAATGCTAGGCTAATTTCGTCGACGGCAGAGTGCATCAGTAACCGATGTTCTCCATCAGGGAAACAGATCGAACGTTGTTGAAATACGTACTTTTTGATGTGCGCCAAAAATAAATAAAACTCCTGCTGTTTAAAATTCAACAGAATGTTGTTATGCCAAATAAAAAACATACCACATTCGGTACACTGACTAACCGTTGCTCTGTTTGATTGACATAATATTCTCGTATTACACATATATTTGGCTTATTGTGCCTGCTTTAGCCATGCCTTAAGCATGGCTAAACAGGACTTTTCGAAATATTCAAACTGTTCTCGTTCTTTTGAATACACAAATATATGTTTATTTTTAATCATTCTAAATAACAATTAGCTTGTGACATTGAGATTACAAATCCGGGCTGTAGAAGTAGAAGAGCGTTTTAGCTCGTAGCCTTGTATTTGAAAGCAACATTCTCTATGTTTGTCTAATAGTCTATTATATCATGACAAAGCTTTCAGTTAATATAAATAAAGTAGCTACCTTGCGGAACAGCCGTGGGGGCAACAATCCCAATGTACTACAAGTAGCGCTGGATTGCGAAAAATTTGGTGCACAGGGAATCACCGTGCATCCTCGCCCCGACGAAAGGCATATACGCTATCAGGATGTTTATGATCTAAAGGCCGCTATTACAACAGAGTTTAATATTGAAGGAAATTGTAGGGAGAAAAAATTTGTTGACTTGGTACTTGCCAATAAGCCAACCCAGGTAACACTCGTTCCTGACGAACAGGGACAAATAACCTCTAATCACGGATGGGATACTATAGCCAATCAATCTTACCTGAAAGAGATGTCAGCACTCTTTAAAGACGCTGGGATACGGGTTTCGATCTTTGTAGATCCGGATCCCAAAATGGTAGAAGCAGCAGCGAGTACCGGTACAGACCGTATTGAATTATATACAGAAGCTTACGCTACCAATTATTACAAAAATCCCGCGGAGGCCGTTCAACCTTATGCGGAGGCAGCGAAGCTCGCACATGAATTGGGTTTAGGACTAAATGCCGGGCATGACCTCGATTTGCATAATCTGCAATACTTTCGCAGCCAAATTCCGCACCTCTTGGAAGTAAGCATCGGACATGCTCTTATAGCAGATGCGCTCTATCTAGGTTTGGAAGAAACCATTAAGCGCTATAGAGCCCAATTGAGCTAGAAAGGTATAAGGCAGAAGGTTTAAGGAAATACCCTACGCCGTAAAGCCTTATACCTTACCACCTTTCTTAGTATTGTTCCAAGGCAGAGAAAAAGAAACTTCCCTCAATAGCTGCATTTTCATCTGAATCAGATCCATGTACCGCATTTGCCTCGATGGATTTAGCATATTTATTTCGAATGGTTCCGGCCTCCGCTTTACTTGGATCAGTTGCACCAATCAATTTCCGAAAATCTTCCACGGCATTCTCTTTCTCCAAAATAGCTGCTACGATGGGCCCGGAACTCATAAAAGCCACCAAATCTTTGTAAAAAGGGCGTTCTTTATGTACGGCATAAAAAGCGCCTGCAGTTCCACCTGTTAAGTGCGTATACTTCATTGCAACAATCTTGAACCCTGCTTCGACAATGTCGTTTAAAATTGCCCCGATATAGCCATTGTTAACTGCATCGGGTTTGATCATGGTAAAAGTTCTATTAGTAGCCATCTATTTAAATTCTAATTTTTGCAAAAATAAGCTTTTATGTCCACTTTGTTTCCTTATTTCAAATATTGTCCATATATATGTAAGTACGAATTTTTCTTTTGAATATCTAAGAAAAAAATTAATAGCTTTGCAATCTTTAAAACACTGCATGTTAACGATTACCACGCTGAAACAAATATTAGCCGAACCCAAAAGTATAGTTATAACAACTCACTATAAGCCTGATGGAGACGCTTTAGGATCGTCTTTGGCTATGTTGTTGTGGCTAAAAGCCCATGGACATCAAGCGCGCCTAATTGTACCATCAGATTATCCATCCTTCTTAGCATGGATGCCCCACCAGGAAGAGGCAATCATTTATACAGAAAACAAAGCACTCGCAGATAAGCTGATCGCAGCGTCTGATTTAATTTTTTGCTTGGATTTTAACGGTCTTGCGCGTACACATGACATGCAGCCTATTTTAAGTACAAGCCAGGCCACAAAAGTGATGATTGATCATCATTTGGATCCGGAAGGCTTTGACCAATTCAGACATTGGAACCCCGAATCAGCCGCAACGGCTTACCTAGTATATGATTTTATTGTTAATCTGCTGGATGACCGATCGTCGATCACACCGGAAATTGCAACTTGCTTGTATACCGGTATTATGACTGATACAGGTTCCTTTCGTTTCCAATCTACTACCGTAGAAGTGCACTTGGCGATAGCCGACCTGATTTCTTTGGGCGCAAAGAACGCCGAAATACATGAGCGGGTATACAATAGCTCTTCAGAAAATAGATTGAAGTTTTTAGGCTTTTGTTTACTCAATCGCTTGGTGGTACTCCATGAATACAATACCGCCTATTTCGCCATAACAAAAGAGGATTTAACCCGTTTTAATATCGTCACAGGCGATACAGAGGGTTTGGTCAATTACGCCCTGTCCATTAGTGGCATAAAGCTCGCCGCCCTTATCATTGATCGTACCTATCAAATCAAATTATCCCTACGTTCTGTTGGGACCTTTCCTGCAAACGAAATTTGTGCTAAATATTTCAACGGTGGAGGGCATCGCAATGCGGCCGGCGGTCATGATGATCATCCTTTAGAGCGGGTGGTTGAAAAATTTAAAGCAGTTCTTCCCGCTTATAAGGAACAACTTATGGATAATTAACAATATGTACAGAACTATACAGAAAATTTAAAACAGTAAAAGAAAGCAAATAATGAAAAGAACATCCCTTATTTTAGGTTTGGCAGCTTTAACAGGATTGGGAGCTACGTCATGCCAAAGTTTCAAAGACGGTGCAGGTGGCATGCAATATAAAATTGTAAAAGAAGAGGGAAAAACTAAAATCAAAGAAGGTGATTTTATTTCCCTTGGTGCAGTAATCTCTACCGAAAACGACTCGGTTCTCAATAGCAGCTATGAAATGGAGCAACCTTTCTATTTGGCAGCACAGAAATCTATGTATCCCGGCGACATCTTCACGGCTTTATCCATGTTGGGAGAAGGAGACAGTGCCGTGTTCAGATTGAATATTGATACCATGGTAGCAAAAACGGGCCAACCTCGTCCTCCATTTAAAGGACAATACATTGTACATACGTTCAAGATCAACAAAGTCATCCCTAAAGGAACGCTTACAGACAGTGTCTTCAACCAGGAGGTAGAAAAATATATTGCCCAAGATCGCGAAAAAGCAAAGAACGCGGAAGCAGGAAAGATCGAAAACTATATTAAGAAAAACGATCTTGAAGTCAAGACGACAAGCTCAGGCCTCAAATACTCGATCGAAAAAGAAGGAACCGGTAACAAACCAAATGTAGGCGATACCGTTGTCGTACATTATACCGGTAAGTTTTTGGGCGGAAAGATCTTCGATTCAAGCGTTAAAGAGGACGCAAAAAAAGGAAACGTATACAATCAAATGCGCGAACCATACGATCCGATTCGTATTCCGATCGGTGTAGGAGCCGTTGTTCCGGGCTGGGATGAAGGATTAGCTTTATTATCTAAAGGTGCTAAAGCAACCTTGGTCTTGCCTTCAAAATTGGCTTATGGTGAGCATGGAAGCATGGGTATTCAACCTTACACGCCCCTGGCTTTCACCGTAGAAATTGTTGACATCGTTCCACAAAAAGCAAAACCGGCACCAACTGCCGCAGCACCGGACACACCCGCAACTGCTAAAAAATAATGATAAAGCCCGTCGCATTTCGATGGGCTTTTTTGTTTTTGTTCGGCTCATGACTGACCGTCTTTAAGTTTTTTTATATAAGTTTGCCCATATGCAACTTACCGACACCCATACGCATATTTACTATAATGAAGGAAGCGCATTAGAGGAACAGATCGTGCGTTGTAGGGAGAACAGCATTACCCGTTTATTTCTACCCAACGTGGATAATGAATCGATCGAAAAAGTTTTTCATGTAACAGATACGTACCCTGATATGTGTTATCCGATGTTGGGACTACATCCATGTAGTGTCAAGGATGACTTCAAGGAGGAGTTGGCTCTGATTGAAAAAGCACTATTAGCAAAATCAGTGGTAGCAATCGGTGAAATAGGCCTTGATCTTTATTGGGACAAATCAACACTTCCACAACAGCAAGAAGCTTTCCGAATACAGGTCGCTTGGGCAAAAGAACGTGGTCTCCCCATCGTTATTCATTGCCGTGAAGCCTTTGACGAGCAATTCGCTTTACTGGAGGAACTGAAGGACGACAAATTATTCGGGATCTTCCATTGCTTTACCGGCAGCTTGGAGCAGGCACAACATGCTATCTCCCTGGGCTTCTATTTAGGCATTGGGGGAGTTGTTACCTTTAAAAATGCGGGTCTCGATAAAGTAGTTGAACAGATAGACTTGAAGCATATCGTCCTCGAAACAGATGCGCCCTATTTGGCGCCCGTTCCCTTTCGCGGAAAACCAAATGAGAGTAGTTATCTTATCCACGTAGCACAGAAAGTTGCCGATTTACACGGCATAGCGATAGAGGAAGTAGCAAATATGACCACTCAAAACGCACTGCATGTTTTTGGAATGTAACTATTTCACTGCTACAAATAGGGTCTGATGGACGAGGAGAACCATACGCATTATATTGCATATACTTGTGTCCAAAGGAGCTCCAAAACGAATACTTGTGAAAAAAGACGATTTTATCTAAGTTTACAATGCCTTGAACCTGGGCAAAACGAGCTCTGTTAAGAGATGCAACGCTAATTTACATGAACAATATACTGATATTATACACTGGGGGAACAATAGGAATGGTTACTGATGAGACATCAGGAAGCTTTGTTCCTTTCAACTTCGAATTGATACATAAAAATGTACCTGAACTAAGTCGCCTAAACTATAACCTGTCTATTCACTCTTTTGATCCTATCATCGACTCGTCCAACATGCAACCGGCCATATGGGTGCAAATGGCGGAGCTTATTAAAGATAACTATGACTTATATGATGGCTTTGTAATCTTACATGGTTCGGATACGATGGCATTTTCTGCTTCCGCTTTAAGTTTTATGCTGGAAGGTTTGCAAAAACCGGTGATTTTTTCGGGTTCTCAGTTACCTATCGGCGAAATTAGAACCGATGCCCGCGAAAATTTGATTACAGCGCTGGAAATCGCTTCAGCGAAAAAGCATGGACGCTCCCTAATACAAGAAGTTTGCATCTATTTTGATAGTAAATTGTTTCGCGGGAATCGCTCCTTTAAATATAATTCGGCGAAATTCGAAGCTTTCCGGTCGCCAAACTACCCGGTTTTAGTCGAGGCAGGCGTGCACTTGAAATACAATCGCCCTGCATTGATGAATAATACCGGTAAAGATTTTATATTACATACCAGGATAGACAATTCGATATCAGTCCTCAAGTTATATCCGGGTATCAGTAAAGAAGTTGTTAAGGCCGTGCTGGAATCCAATGCACGTTCCGTTATTATGGAAACCTTTGGCTCCGGCAATACCACAACGGCTACTTGGTTTCTGGATATGCTTAGAGCAGCTATTCGCGATGGGAAGAATATTGTTAATATTTCACAATGTAAGGTAGGTTCTGTTGAATTAGGCCGATATGAAACCAGTCAATGGCTAAAGGAAATGGGCGTACTCAGTGGTTTTGATATGACTTTCGAAGCGGCGGTAACCAAGCTAATGTACCTTCAGGGCGAGTTTGAAAGCCAAAGTGAAGTGGCTCGGTGGGTAGAAGTGAATATCAGAGGAGAATTGACAGACTAATTTATGCGTTGAGTAGAGAAATGGAGAAAATAGTTGAGTAGGGAAATTGTTAAAGGATTACTTAACGACTTAACTACTCAACTACTTAACGACGCAACTACTCAACATTCCCCTCCAGGGCTAATAAGAACGCGTAATTCAAGGCAATATCTTTCAGATAATCAAATCTACCGGAAGCGCCTCCATGTCCAAAGTCCATCTCTGTTTTTAGTAATAATACGTTTTTATCCGTTTTCGTAGCCCGTAACTTTGCTACCCATTTTGCCGGTTCAAAATACTGAACCTGGCTATCGTGCAAGCCCGTAGTTACTAACATATTTGGATAAGCCTTTGCTTCTATGTTTTCGTAAGGCGAATAACTTTTCATATAAAAATAGGCCTCTTTATTCTTTGGATTTCCCCACTCATCAAACTCATTCGTAGTGAGCGGTATTGTTTCATCTAACATGGTGTTTACCACATCTACGAAAGGCACTTGTGCAATAATACCATTCCACAAATCCGGCGCCATGTTCATTACAGCCCCCATTAACAACCCGCCGGCACTTCCTCCCTGCGCATATAGATGTCCTTTGCTTGTGTACTGTTTATTAATAAGATATTTCCCGCAGCTAATAAAATCAGTGAAGGTATTTTTCTTTTTCATCATCTTCCCGTCTTCATACCATTGTCTTCCCATTTCTTGTCCCCCTCTAATATGAGCGATCGCAAAGACGAACCCTCGATCCAACAGACTCAAACGGGGGCTGCTAAAAGTTGGATCCATCGATGCCCCATAAGAGCCATATCCGTAAAGCAATAAAGGGGCGCTACCATTCCGTTCAAATCCCTTCTTGTAAACCAATGATATGGGAATGCGAACGCCGTCTTCTGCCTCTGCATAAAGTCGCTCGGTTACGTAAGCTTTCGAATCATAGCCTCCCAGTACCTCTTGCTGTTTTAAAAGCGTTTTTTTCTTCTCTACCATATCATAGTCGAATGTGGAAGAGGGAGTCGTCAGTGAGGTATATCCATAACGAACGATCGACGTATTATATTCCACATTTGCCTGTGTGTAGGCGGTATAGGCTGCCTCGCCAAAATCCAGGTAATGTTCTTCCCCGTTCCGGAGGCTCCTAATATTCAACTGCGTTAATCCATTCTTTCGCTCGGAAACGACTATAAAGTCCTTAAACTCGTCTATGCCCTCCAAAAGCACGTCCTTGCGATGCGGAATAACTTCTTTCCAATGTTCAATATCCGTCTTATCCAAGGGACACTCCATCACCTTGAAATTCAACGCGTCTCTATTAGTCAAGATTAAAAACCGGTCCTCTAAGGCAGTCACTTCATACAACACATCCTTCATTCGAGGCTGGAACACTTTAAACAAATCGCTTGGTTTATCTGCAGAGATAAATCTGGTTTCCGAACTGGTTGTTGCCCCCGAATAGATATAAATAAATTTGCCCGATTTAGCTCTGGCTACGCCTATGTAATTACTATTATCTTTCTCTTCATAAACAACCAGGTCCATACGCACATCGGTACCAAGCTCGTGTTTTTTTATCTTTTCAGTTAACAATGTCACCGGATTCTTCGCCGTATAAAAGAAGGTTTTGTTATCATTTGCCCACGCAACGGCACCGGTGGTTCCTTTAATCTCCTCCGTATAAAGCGCCCCGGTTTCCAGATTTTTAATAAATATTGTGTATTCTCTACGAGATACGGTGTCTACACCGAAAGCCATTAATTTATTGTCAGGGCTGATACTGAAGCCGGTTGCACTGAAGTAAGGATGTCCTTCTGCCATTTTATCAACATCCAATAAAATCTCTTCTGTTGCATCGAGCGATCCCTTTTTTCTGCAATACTTAAAGTATTGTTTGCCGTCTTCCGTTCTAGTATAATAAAAATACCCGTTTTTAAAATAAGGTACAGACTCATCCTTCTCTTTTATACGAGCCCGCATTTCTTTGAATAAGGTTTCCTGAAATTCTTTAGTACCCGACATCATGGTGTCGAGATAGGCATTTTCAGTATTCAAATAATCGATTACTTTCGTGCTATCAGGTCCTTTTTTAAAGTAATCAATCATCCAATAATAATTATCTACTACCGTATCGCCATGGATTGTTCTTTCGTGGGGAATCTTCTCTGCAACCGGTGCTTTTGAATCGGGCCACCGATATCCTTGTGTTTCTTGATTTTTCTCTCCGCAGGAGGCTAAAAGTGTTAATAATATCATGGGTATATGTTTCATGTTGGACAACGGAACTTACCAGTACTAAGATAAACATTTTGAAGCGATCTGTACCTAGTAAATAAAATAGGACGCTACCCTTGTCTCGCTTCATTCAAAGACTTATATTCAGCGCTAAATTAACGTTCACAATGATAAATAAAACCTTTATCCTTTCACTTTTCTTGCTATATGGTCTCTATTCCTTATCGCATGCCCAAGAAAAACTCTATAGTGAAGCTCAAGGGAAGTATGTTCTCAATGTAGCCGGTGCCTCCCACCTAGCTAAGCTACCGCTGAAATGTATGCAGCAAGAATTTCCTTACAAAACGAGTGTCACCTTTTCGGACACCTCCTTAATAACAAGGCCCAGAAATTACCATCCGGCATTTTATGGTTGCTTCGATTGGCATAGCAGTGTACACGGTCATTGGATGTTGGTAAGATTGCTCAAACTTTTCCCTCATCTCCCGGAGGCAGCAGAGATTCGAACTAAACTTCGTACCAACCTAAGTGCAGACAATATATTAACGGAAGTCGAAATTTTTAAAGATGAGCAGCAGCGGGGCTTTGAAAGGACCTATGGATGGGCATGGCTCCTACAGCTGCAAAAAGAGCTGTTATCGTGGAACGATCCCTTAGGAAAAGAACTAAGTAAAAACCTTGAGCCCTTGGCACAGCAACTCGTTCGCTTGTATATAAATTACTTACCCAAGATGAATTATGCGGTACGCGTGGGTGAACATAGCAATCTGGCTTTTGGGCTGACTTTGGCCTATGACTATGGAATGGAAACAAAAAATGATTCTTTGCTTCATATTGTTCGGGAAACCGCGCTACGCTTCTACAAAAAAGACACGGGATGTCCAATCAATTACGAACCGGGTGGCTCAGATTTTCTGAGTCCTTGTTTAGAGGAGGCCGATTTAATGTGGCGTATACTCCCCGCAAAAGACTATGCTTCCTGGATCGAGCGGTTTTTACCTGATTTATTTAACGGTCCGGCAACCCTCACACCCGGAACCGTAACAGACAGAACCGATGGTAAGTTGGTGCATCTAGATGGTTTGAATTTAAGTCGTGCCTGGTGTCTATACGGTATTGCCCACCACAGTCGTAAAAACAAGGCGGCTTTAATTAATCTGGCAAAGAAACACCTTACAGCCGCTTTACCACATGTCGCTAGCGGAGATTACATGGGCGAGCATTGGCTGGCTTCTTTCGCCGTCTATGCTTTAACCATACAGTAAGAAGGTAAGGGTTTAGGGCAAGGCATTAAGGCACCGTATGCTTAAAGCCTTGCCCCTACACCGTATTCTTTACACCTTTTACCTCAAACCTTCCCGTCCTTAAAATTTTACATTAAGTCCCAATAGAAAGTTCGTTCCTGCTTGCGGGAAGTAGAAATTTGATGTATAAACCGCCGGATCTCCTTGATAAATAGAACTATAGGTATAACCATTCGACTCATATTTTTCATTGAAGATATTATTAACTAATAAGGATAACCCGATATTCTTTACGCTTTTAAATTTCAATTGATAGGACAATCGTAAATTATTGACAAAAAAGGCATCTAAACTTCGATCAACATTCGAGGTATTGTCGAGGTATTGTCTTGATACATATTTAGAGATAAA
Source organism: Olivibacter sp. LS-1 (assembly GCF_008245145.1). GTDB lineage: Bacteria > Bacteroidota > Bacteroidia > Sphingobacteriales > Sphingobacteriaceae > Olivibacter > Olivibacter oleidegradans. Next base: position 810,707 of record NZ_CP041643.1, read on the forward strand.
CGCAATTTCTCCGTTTTTTACCGGTACGAAAGCCAATTCGCTTGATCCAACGAAAGAGGGTGAAAGCGCAATCGTTGTACGTTCGTAATGATTTACCTGTTGATCTGACACATTCCAATCAGCGTCATAAATATTAATGTATTCGTAAAAGTCCTTGATTTTGTTGCTACTTAAAGCACCGGTCAATGCCCAAGAGAAGGTACGGATAGGCTGCCATTTCACATCGGCTTCCAATCCCAGGCGATAGCTATCGGGGACATTCATGCGTGTTTGGGCGCCAACATCGTTAATCTGTCCTGTTAGAATAAGCTGATTCTTATATAGCATCGCATAGCCATTGATTCCCATATTAACGTGAGCGGTTGACAAGCGATAGCCCAACTCGATATCTTGCATACGCTCTGCTTTTGGCCTACTATCCGGTGTGGAGTTTTCATAGTCATCCCGCACAGGCTCTTTATTGCCAACGGCATAAGAAAGATACGCTTGGCTATTGTTGGCAAATCGATAAGTCATACCTACTTTTGGGTTAAAGAAATTGAGGTCCGCTTCTTGTTGCACGTTATTCAGATTTCTATCAAAACCTAGGAAAGAATAGGTGACACGCCTGTATTGCACATCTGCAAAAAGTGAAAAGTTTGCCATTTGATATTCCCCTTTTGCGAATATATTAAAGTCTGTTTTCTTGGCATCATTAAAGTAATACCGATAACGCGTATCAAATGCGCCCTTATCAATCTCATGAGCTGCACGTTCAAACAAGGGGTTTCTAGACCATGTGATGTCTCCATAATGATCTCCTTTATATTCATTATAAGCCCCGCCAAGGGTTAGATTAAGCTGGTCGCTGGCTTTATATTGCCCGGAATACGTTATCCCGTAAAAATGGTTGGACAACCATCTTTCCCGTACCAGGTCTGTTGAAGAAATAGTACTATCTCCAACCGCTACGGGGGCTAAACCATAGTCTTCGTATGCAGCGCCTGTTTTATATTCTTCGTAATAACCACGCCCTCTCGTGTAATGTAAAGCGCCATTTAAATTAAGTTTATCCGATACACTCGTAGAGTATAAAAGTTGGTAATGATCCTGCTGATAATTGTCGTTTTGATTTTTATATAAGAAAGAATTATAGCGACGGGGATCTGCGTTTCTTATATTCTCTGCATCTTCTCCAATTAACCCATTTGCTGATATATAGGCCTCTATATCAGCGGCCGTTCCAAAAAGCTTTTCTTCAGGCACACCGTTCCACGCTTGATAGGTTTTTTCCTTCCCGGAAAAGACATTGGCTCTTAACAAGCTTTTTTTTCCATACCAAGCACCGCTTAAAAAGAAAGACTTAAGATCAGACGCACCACGATCAACGAAACCGTCCGACTTAATGCGAGACAGACGACCATCAAAAGTGAACTTATTATTGATTAGCCCTGTACCAATTCGCACGGTATTTTTCCAGGTATTGAATGATCCGTAAGAGTTATCTAATTCGGCATAGGATGTATCAACCCGTGTATTCGTTTGTATATTGACACTGGCACCGAAGGCGCCCGCTCCATTCGTAGAAGAACCAACACCACGCTGAATCTGTATATTGTCCACAGAGGACGCAAAGTCGGGAAGATTCACAAAAAAAGACCCCATACTTTCTGCATCATTATAAGGAATTCCATTGACCGTCACATTTACCCGCGTAGGGTCGCTTCCTCGGATACGCATTCCTGTATAACCAACGCCTGCACCCGCGTCTGAGTAAGTGACAACACCGGGTGTTTGATCAAGCAAGTACGGCAAATCTTGCCCTAAATTATTCTTTGCGATATCCTGACGGTTAAGATTCTTATACGTTGTTGCCGCATTTGCATTAGCTCGAGTGGCATTAACAATAACTTCATCGGCTATAAACTCCTGTTGGCTCAATGACACAATAAATTCTTCAGTCGATGGTAAAACCAATTTCTTTTCAACGGGCTTATAACCAACATAACTTATACGGATCGTATAGCTTCCGTCTTTTAGATTCTTAAACAAGATATTACCTTGCCGGTTGGTTTGCCCGTTTGCTAAAGACCCTACTACAGAAACACTGGCACCACCAAGTGGTTTGTTTTCGTCTTTATCGACTACTTTCACGGATAGATTGGTCTGCGCCCATAAGAACATCGGACTAAATGCGGCCAAGATAAAAAGCAAGCCTCTCTTTTTCACAATATACATATATTTTTAATTCGCCTTACCGTTGATAGGGGTTACAACAGTTAATTACTACACTTAAATAAAATATAACCTCATTTGGTAATTCTTCCCTCCCTACGCCGGCATTATCCGGATCAGGTGTTCAGAAAAGTACAGCTTGTCGCTTCCTTTTTCTGATGGGTATAATCTCAGCCCTGATTTGTGTTTTAAAAAAACAAGGCACCCCTTTAGTGATGTACGGGCAAATTTACGAATTATTTTTTTGCTTTCACCAATCTGAATTTAGTCCCAGGAATTACCTTCAGTGAACTTAATATATGTTCTTTATGCTTGATCATAAAGAACCAAACAATCAAGGCTGCACATCCTTCGCTAAAGATTTAGGTTCATCGATCAAATCATGTGGAGCCGCCCCTCCCTTCAATCCACGCTTCGCTTTTCACATGATTTTTTTGCCTTGGCTATCCTAAATCTTCTTAACGCTCACGCTGTGAGGCCGTTCTTTCCGGCCCATCGAGGCCCCTTGCAAAACCGTTCCGAAGTGCTTACATGGCCTTGGAGGATATCGACGCAACGAGCAGCAAAGCATTTGTACATAGGTTCATATTGTAATACCCAAGCGGATTGAAGAAGTGAAACGGCTCCAATACGCGCCAGTGATGCTTTGCCATCAGGTGCAAGGTAGCATCCATAGCCTTGATCTTTGCGTCGGTTTGGATCAAGCCAAAGCGACAAAAAATGATTAAAATAAACGTTCTTTTAATACAACCACCACAACATACAGCAAAATATAAATCACTGATTATCTGGTTTTTATCCTTATTAAGGCCTTTGTGATTCTCCGACCTTTATGCATTTTAAACGATATACTTTTAGCTTTTAACTTCTTCTCCCTTATAAGGATAAAAGACAAAATTTGCACCTTCGGGTACAATAACGAAAAGACACATGAAATCTTCAGGCTTTTTATAGGTCTTTATAAAATGTTCCTTTCGCGATTTAAGAATGACTCCCTTCTCTACAAACTCTTCCAAGGTGGATGCTTGGATAGTCCATTGCGTGCCGAGTTCGTTTCTATCTAATATGAGTTCGCCCAGATTGACCTCATGTTGATGAGCGATAAAAATAGGATATTGAGAGAGCCCTTCCGCCATAATCTCGATAGCAACTTCCTTAATTGAATCTTTATAAAAGTTCAAATCAACGCGCAAGCTCTTTAAGGGACTATCTTTTTTCGGAGCCTGTCCATCGTCACCGGCTTGTGCGGATAATAATTCTTCTAAATTCATTTTCTTTACCGTTATAAGTTTTACGTAGTACGTTATAAGTCTTAAAACGTAGAACTTAAAGCATATTACTTCTTCTTCTCCAATAAAACTACATTTTCCACATGCTGCGTATGAGGAAACATGTCAACCGGTTTAATTCGTTTTACCAGGTATTTCTCATTTAACAAAGCTAAATCTCTTGCCTGCGTTGCCGCGTTACAGCTAACATATACAATTCTCGGAGCCTCCAGTTCTAGCAGCCTTGCTATCACATCCGGATGCATCCCTGCCCGCGGCGGATCGGTAATGATCAAGTCCGGTTTTCCATGGGTTGCCGTAAATTCGGGAGTCAGCACGTCTTTCATATCCCCCGCGAAAAACAAGGTATTCTCAATGCCGTTGATCGATGAATTCAATTTTGCATCTTCAATAGCCGATGGTACATATTCTATTCCGATTACCTGTTTAACATCCAATGCAACGAAATTGGCGATGGTTCCGGCACCTGTGTATAAATCGTATACCAATTCATGGCCCTTTAAGTTCGCAAACTCTTTGGTTATACGATAAAGCTCATATGCCTGTTCTGAATTTGTCTGATAAAAAGATTTAGCTCCGATTTTAAACCGTAATCGCACGGAACGGTTCGGTAAGGACATTTCTTCAAAAATATGGTCTTTTCCCGCGTAGGTAATAATCTCCTGGTCGAAAATCGTATCGTTTTTTTTCTGATTAATGATATACTGCAAGGAGCTAATCTCCGGAAACCGTTCCTTCAAAAATTCCATTACTTGCACAATTTGTTCTTGCGTCGGGTAAGCAAAAACCACCACAACCATTAAGTCGCCCGTAGTTGAAGTACGAATCATCAGATTCCGGAGCGCCCCCTCATGATTTCGAAGATCATAATAGCTAATCCCCTTTTCGATTGTTAACTGTTTAAGTTCATTTCTAATGGCGTTAGACGGATCTTTCTGCAAATAGCAATGTTCTATTCCCAGAATTTTGTCGAATCGTAGCGGAACATGAAAACCTAAAGCACTCATCTCGTGTTCCTTTCCGCTTGCGATATCTTCCGTCGTTAACCAGCGCTTATTTGAAAAAGTATACTCCAGTTTGTTTCTGTAGTATACCGTATGAGCCGAGGGCAAAATTTCTTCCATAGAGGAGGTGTCTATCTTGCCTATTCGGCTTAAAGCATTATCGACACTCTTTTGTTTATACACTAGTTGTGCCCTATAGTCCATATGTTGCCACTTGCAACCACCGCACACTCCGAAATGCGCACAGAAAGCGTCGAGTCTATGTTTTGAAGCCTGTTTGACCTTTGTGATCTTCGCCTCTGCAAAATTTTTCTTTTTACGGATAAGCTCAACATCAACTACATCTCCGGGAATCGCTTTTTCTATAAAAATTACTAAGTCATCGGTCTTCCCAACGCCCTTTCCTTCTTCCGCTATGTCGATAACTTCAATATTCTCGAGCAGCTTTTTGTCCTGTGGAATCTTTTTTTTCATGAGGATGCAAAATTAGGTAAAATGCTCGTTATTCGCGAACGGAAATATGAAGCGGGTCTCTTAAAGATACTTCATCGTTTTTATTAACGACAGAAGAAAAAACGCTTGAAGAGGAAGAAGAATCCCTTCTTTTTTACCGCGCTTTTATCGAAGCGACTTTCTATCATCATCGAAAAATGAAGGAGCTCACGGCGCATAGAAATGAATTTTGATATAAATGTATGTTTTTTATACCAAAAACCAAAACGGTTCTGCGCTTAGCACACGGGTAAAACCGCGGGTGATGTTTAATCGAGCGACGGAAAAGAAATCCCTTTTATTTTTCGAAATAGTTCTACTGCGTATAAATCTGTCATACTGGAAACAAAATCTAATACCGATCGTATTTTTCCGTAGGTAGATCTTTCTTCCCGTTTATATTGGTTAGGAATCAGCGCGGCCACTTTCTTGTCGTAAGATGAGGCGTGGTTGAGATAAGCGGGTACAAACTCTTCCAGTAAACCGCTCATTACCTTGTAACCTGCAACCTCAATTTGCACAACCGCCGGTGCGTTATAAATTTTATCAATTGAAATTCGTTCAATGGTTTTCATAACCTCTTTCAAGTGACTCGAAATATTGTCGATCAAAGAGGATTCAAAATTACCGGACAAAACTTCGTGCTCTTTTGCAAAAAAGACATGAGAACATTCCTGGATCAAGGTGCTAATAGCTTTTGCTCTTAACAAGCTCACGCGACTATCAACATCATTTATATCTGCCAGCCGCTTTTTTATATTTCCGTCATTTGTTAACGGAATCAACAATTCTTCCACTTCGACAGCAGAGAGTATGCCTAACCGATGAGCGTCCTCAACATCAATGATATTATAGCAAATATCGTCAGCAGCCTCTACCAGATAAACCAAAGGATGACGTTTATACACTTCTTGGCAGGATTCATCTTGTTCCATACCAAGTTCTTTGGCTATTTTAATAAACGATTCTTTTTCAGGTTGAAAATATCCATATTTTTTTCGATGGAGGCCTCTTCCTTTAACGTTTCCATCAATCGCTGCACATGGATACTTTACAATTGCCGCTAAAGTACTATAGGTTAATGCAAAGCCGCCGGCTTCTTTCCCGTTAAATTGATGCGTTAAAATGCGCAATGCATTTGCGTTTCCCTCAAAGTGAGTGAGGTCTTGCCATTCAGCAGCTGTTACTTGCTCTTTATACTTCAAGCCATCTCCACTTAAAAAATAATGAGAAATAGCCGCTTCTCCCGAATGCCCAAAGGCAGGATTTCCCATATCATGTGCTAAGCAGGCGCTGGAAACGATATTTCCTATTTCTTGTAAATAAGGGTACTGTTCATCCAGCGCTGAAAACACTTCTTTCTTTTTGGTATAGAAAATTCTGCCCAGTGATCGTCCAACACTGGCGACTTCTAAACTATGTGTCAGCCGGTTATGGACAAAAACACTTCCTGGTAAAGGAAACACTTGTGTTTTGTTCTGAAGACGCCTAAAGGGCGAAGAAAAGATCAATCGATCATAATCTCGTTGGAATTCCGATCTCGCGATATCTTGATTTTTTATTTCCCGATGTTCGTATCCCCAGCGTTTTGCAGAAAGTAGTTGTTTCCAGTCCATTCTTCAAGTTTGCCACAAAGATAAGGCTTAATTGTTTAATCAAAACTCTCCGTACATCTTTATAAATTTAAGCAGCACCCCATTACTCCAACCAAAACCATCCTGAGCAGGATATTCTCCACCTCCAGCCTCTACATGGGCATCAATCACGTTATATTTCTCCATCATCTTTCCTGTTTGTTGGTAAACTTTGGTATTTAATGCGATCCATCGTTTGGCGACATTTGAAGCCAAATCAAATTGACGATAATTTTGCAAACCTTTTACTACCATCCATTGCAAGGGCGCCCAACCGTTGGGTGCATCCCACTGTTGGCCTGAGATTTTGAGCGACGTGATAATTCCGCCACTCTTTAGAAAATTTTTACGAATCATCTCGACCGCTTTCTTTATTCCTTTTTGCGGTGCAATACCAATAAAGAAGGGCGTAAAACCTGCAATTGTAGTTTCTTTTGACAAGGAATCAGTCCGAATATTATAATCATAATACCAACCGTCGCGTTTATTATAGCAATACTGATGAATAGCTTGCTTTCTATATTTAGCAATCCGTTTATATTTGATTGCCTTACCTTTATCGCCCAAAAGTTTATAACTCTTTTCAATCGTCCTTTCCAGATGATACAAAAGACAGTTCAAGTCGATGGGTATAATTCTCGTTGTCTCAATGGTGTGCAGGTCTTTGCCATCTACCATCCATCTCGAACTGAAATCCCAACCGCTTTCGGCACCCGAGCGGATGTCGCGAAATAAACGGGAATCTTTCTTTTCCGCAACAACAGTTAAATGAGCGTCTTCATAGTACGACTCTTGACGGGCAATATTTAACTGGTCATAATACCGATTTAAGAATTGCCCATCCGACATTTCCACTACATGTTTGGCCTTTTGGGTTTTGTCCATCCAATAAGCATATTCTTTTAACAAAGTTCCGAGGTAATCCCGGTACACTGCTCCGCCTTTTATTTCTGCCAATAAATCCAGCATAAGTGAAAAATAGGGTGGCTGGGATCGGCTTAAAAAGTAACTTCTATTGCCATTTGGAATGTGTCCATAGCGGTCGATCATAAAAGCGAAATTCTTTACCATATTTTCAATCATCTCATACTCGCCACTTTCTTGTAAGCCTAGCATGGTAAAATAGGAGTCCCAGTAGTAGATCTCATTGAAACGGCCACCGGGAACGATATAGGGAAAGGGAAGTGGCAACAATGAATTTCCGGGAATCACTTTATCGGGTTCTCTTCTCAGAACCGACCATAATTTTTCTATATGCTCAACAATTGGGGTATTCGCATCACTGTAATACTGAACGTCGTGAGGCTGTGGGAGTTCAAAATTTGCTTTTACAAAATCGATTAATGAAAAGTCTTTTATCTGCCTCTGAATTCGAAAGCGTTGTAAAATCACTTCCGGTGTTTCTTTCGGAATAGCGTCTACGAATGTTTTATTATCGGCGAATATCCGTTGCAACTGGACTTCCTTAAACAAATCGCCATAAATTTGATCTGGAGTTAAACAATGTTCTGTGATGGACATGCCCGTTATTTTTTGCTCCTTCCGATGTGACTTGCTATTACTTTATCTTAACGCATGCGCAAACGCAATACCTGATTACTAGCTGTAATGTACAGGGTTTTATCATTGTCCGCTAAGCAGCAATTGGAAACACGTTGCTTTATATGTATTTTTCCTATCAATTCATACGAACTGTTGAAGATCCAAATTCCTCCAGGGCCGCTAGCGAAAATATTTCCATTTTTATCTACTTTAAAGCCATCGGGCCCGCCACCAAATTTGCTAAAATCGAAAACAATCCCGGCCGACTTCAGGGAATCATCGGGAGTAATGTCAAAAGCATAGAGCATCGGCTTTTGATTGTCCGAATTACCGACATATAACCTATTTTCATTGGGGCTAAAAGCGATTCCGTTAGGCCTGTGGATGCTGTCGATCAACAAGCTTAAGCGACCCATCGTATCTAGTTTATAGACCCCGCAGAAATCCAACTCCTGTTGTTCAATATGTTGATCATTCAATCCATAAGGCGGGTCAGTAAAGAATAAATCTCCGTTACTTCGCTCTACAATATCATTCGGGCTGTTCAATTTTTTCCCCTTCCATTTGGCGGCGAGCGTGGTATATTTAGCTTCGGGATGACTTAATAAAGCGTCCATACGGGCTATCCGCCGATCACCATGCTGGCAAAGAACTAAATTTCCCCGCCGGTCCAATAGCAAGCCATTTGATCCGACTTCTCCTCCTCTTGCCCTGTTACTTGTATATCCGGAAGGTTCCAAATATAATGCTAAGCCCCCTTGTTCCGTCCATTTAAAAACCTTATTGGGTGGAATATCGGAAAACAAAAGCATTGCCGCTTCTTCTACCCACAAAGGCCCTTCCACCCATGTGAACCCTTCAGCAATGATCTCCAAATCAGCCCCGACATTAATTAATTTGTCCAGATCCGTATGGATTCTTTCGATATTGGCTTCTATATTCTTAGTAGGTCGATTTTTAACATCGTTGCCGCAAGAGAACAATCCTGTAAGCGCTATTATGGTGAAAAATTTTAGCATGTGGTTTCTTCTATAACTCCCCTGTCCTAAATAAGTTTTCTTCTCTTCCGTTTTTTTGTAACAGCCGGAAATGCGATGCTATCGCCTTCCAGAACGGGTAACAGTGATAAGGCAAACCATATTCAGCTGCATATCTACGAATTACCCGCGTGATATAAGGATAATAGGTGTGCGCAACCCCTGGAAACAGGTGATGGGCTACGTGGTGCGTAAAGCCGCCAAAGAGGAAATTGGCCAACATACTATCGGCACTAAAATCCTTTGTTACACGCATCTGATGCTCCGCCCACGTTGTTTGCATTTTCCCGTCTTCGGGAGGCATCGGAAAGTGTGCGTGTTCATCAACATGGGTTGATAGCAAGGCTATAACACCTAATGCGCTTCCCGATAAGTGCATCACAAACCAGGCCAACAAAATCATATACCATGGTTGCTGTAAAACCAGCATCGGCACAAACAGCAAATAAAACAGGTTAAAAATCTTACAGGCAAATAATTTGATATATTCAATTTTCGGGATGGTAACTACCCGTTTTAAGTAATTGTCCTTCGTTCCGAAAAAATCTTTAAAATCTCTTATAAAAAGCCAATTAAGGGTGTAAAAGGGATATAATAAAAACATATAAATATGTTGATATTTATGATAGTTAAAAAACGGGCTGGATGGGAATATACGTGCTAAGTCACTCTGTTTAATATCGATATCCCAGTGTTGTATATTCGCATAAGGATGGTGTAAAACCAGATGCCTCTTTTTCCAGATAAAGCTATTGCTGCCGAAAAGTTCGAGCACGTTGGTAAACCATTTGTTGTATTTAGGGTTTCTGAAGACAGCATTATGAGCGGCATCGTGAAAGGCATTTACAAATAATACAATCATAAACATACCCGCTAATATATAGAAGAAAAAAAGACCTCCTTTGGTATGGCCAAAAACCAATATCCCTACATAACTTCCTAAAAAACCAAATAATAGAAAAAAGGACTTTATAATATTTCCTGTTTGTATACGCGGATTTTTAAGAATGTTTTCATGTACTTCTTTCTGCATTTTTTTAAAAAAATCGTCAGCTGAAGCTTTTTTAAATGTAGGTTTTATAAGTTTTTCCATATTTCTCAAAGTAATCGCTTGGTTCGACAAAAATGTTCATTGATTCTATCTCACTACAAAAATGAGACGATTTAGTTCTAGCTAATTTCTAGCGATTTTTATTTTTACATAAGCAAGACTCAGCTTTCTTTTCTATTCCTCTTCCAATAAGACGACGGACTCTCACCAAAAAAATTCTTAAAATCTTTCAACAAATGATTCTCATCATAAAAGCCACTTTTAAGTGCGATTGATAAGAGCTTATCCTCTCCTTCCTCAAAATAGTTGCATGTTCGTAAAATACGCTGTGTCCGCGCATATTCCTTTGGACTTATCCCAATACATTGAAGAAAGTTCCGCTCTAACCATTTATAATTTGTTCCCACCCGCTTCGATACTTCCTGTATTGAAATATTACCATGATGCATGCCGATATATTTCATGGCTTCTCTCAAAATACCATTTTGTCCATGCTTCATAGTTAAATGCCTTCTAATAAACTGTTCAAAAAATCCAATTTTAGCCCGGATATCGCTCGTTGTATACATGAGATCCAATAGGTTTTTGGCCGGTTTACCGAATAAAGAATCTAAAGGGAAGGCTTTTGCTCCTCGAAGATTGTTATTGGTTTTTGCATCGAGTTGCTGTAAGGCATCGGCCTGAAAGCGGATGATTAATAGTTGATCGATCTGCCTATCACAAGTGATTTTTACCTGTTTTAAGTTTTGACCGCAGCACCATGCTCCAACTATATTTATCGAACTTTCTTTGTTGGTGAACGTTACGTTTATATCCGGATTGGAAAGAAATACCAGCGTGGGCACGCCATCACTTAGCGCTACACAATTCTCCAAATTTATCGACTCGAAGATAACATAGGAATCGATAAATTTAGTTAAATCGGCAGATGGGAGTAGTTTTTTAAATGCCTCCCTTTGATTGCTGTAAGTTATATGTCTAAGTAACTCCACGGGCATATCGCTACAAAGATACTGGTTTTCCTTTAAAACTATCCATAGTGTACGATCTGAGAACTGTCTATTTTTTACTATCACTATGCGGCCAACCCAAGTAATTTTGTAAAGAAAAAGATGATATTACCAATTTTAGCATATGGGGCTACAAACTTAAGAAAAGCCTGTCTAACTGTTTCCCCATCATATCCGGATTTAAACTCTTTCATAAAAAATCTCTGGCAAACCCTGGATAATGCCGCGGGTGTAGGCTTGGCAGCTCCACAAGTCAATGAAAACATACAACTTTTTGTAGTCGATAGTCGAATTAGCTTTTCCAGCGTTAATACCGAGGATATGGCGCAAAAAGACTACCCAGGCATACGGCAAGCTTTTATCAATCCGAAAATCATGGCCCATTCCGACGAAATGGAACTGGATGAGGAGGGTTGTCTGAGTATACCTGGCATTAGCTTCCCCGTAAAAAGATTCTCTTGGATTAAAATGACCTATTTGGATGAAAACTTTCAACTACATACCGATTATTTTTATGGCAGAACGGCACGAATCATACAACATGAATATGACCATATACTTGGAAAATTACCGATTGACTATCTAAGCGAATTGCAGAAACTAATGATAAATAAAAAATTGAACAAAATCCGAAATGGTCGCATAAATCCCGGCTATCCCATGCGTTATTAACATCGGTGTTTTATGACGATTCCCTTACCGAAGGTATTGGTATTTACCCTAATTTCAACAAAAATTATGGGTGTAAGGAGCTTCCTTCTAAATTCTGAGCGCATATGTTTCTTTTGAATATCCTTAAAAAACTACCGCTTTCGGTACTATATCTTTTATCTGATTGCTTAGCCTTTATCGCGTTCAGTATAGTCAAATATCGTCGCAAGGTAGTATTCGACAACCTTTCCAAAGCATTCCCGGATAAAGAACGGAAAGAACTAAGCAAGATTGCGAGGAAATTTTATAAACACATGGCTGACTGGCTAGTAGAAACGCTAAAAGCGTCTAATCTTTCCGAGGCCCAACTTAGAAAGCGTGTCGATTTTAGAAACACCGCAAGCATTCGTGAATATCTTGATCAAGATAAATCGGTTATCGTCTTAACAGCTCATCAATTCAATTGGGAGTGGGTACTTTTATCCGGTTGCCTTGCCTTTGAAACGCCCATCGATGCCATATACATGCCTGTTAACAATAAGCGGGTAGAATCGCTGTTGCTTGCCATACGAAGCCGCTTTGGCGGTTTACCTATCCCGAAAGACGAGGCCTTACCGACACTTATCAAGCGAATCAAAAAGAAGCGGATTATTGCCATGGTGGCAGATCAACGCCCCCCTCAACATGTAACAGACAAGTATTGGGCGCATTTTTTGCAGCAAGAAACCGCTTTTTACCCGGGAGCGGAATCGCTGCCCAAGTTTACCAAGCTTCCGGTCTTCTTCCTGAGAACACGCAAAATTGGAAGAGGCCGGTACACTGTTTCCATAGAGAAAATAGCCGAACCTCCTTATGACTATCTCAAAAAGGAAATCATGCCAACCTATATCGAGAAGGTTGAGGAGCTCCTTAAAGAGCATCCCGATAATTGGCTATGGACGCATAAAAGATGGAAGTATGCGCGCGGCGCTTACGAATAGTGTCATTTTTTCCCATTTATATAGCTTGCTAGTTGCCGAATAGTTGGATAATCAAAAAAGTCGGTCACTTCCACTTTCCCCGGGTAAATCTCTTCGATCTGCTGGTGAATCTGTGCAAGCACCAATGAAGTGGTACCAATTTCGAAAATATTTTCATCTAAGTCGATTCGTTTATTGGCTAATAGTCCGTCACAAATTCCTTTTAAGGTTTTCTCTATTGTGCTCACTCCCTGTTGGCCTTCGTCATCCATAGCGCTCAATTCTAAAAGCTCTTGAATCACCTGATTAAAATCCCCCTGTTGATATCTACTACTTAATTGGTATCGTTGAATTTTTCCGCTCGTCGTTTTCGGTAATTGGTTTATCGGAAGCACCTCCTGCACTTCAATTCCAAGTTGCTCACTTACCACTCCCTTTACAGCATTGATGATCGGAACAAAATCTGGCAGCCTCCCCTTATATAGTATAAAAACCAATATTTTATCCCGTTCCTCACCCTCTCCCCTCACACTAGTTACAGCGACTCTCCCTGTTCCCGTTACGCCTTTGCTTTGTAATATTTGCTCAAGGTCATGAGGATAATAGTTCTGTCCATTTACGAAGATAATGTCCTTCCATCTTCCCGTAACGACCAACTCCCCATCGGTCGTAAGAAAGCCCAAATCTCCCGTATCTAGCCAATCTTCGTGGAAAACTTCGCGATTGAGCTCTTCCTGCTTCAAATAACCTTTCGTTACGTTCTCGCCTTTTATCTCGATTTTACCAATATGATTAGCCGACAAATTTGACTGATCGGGCCCTACAATTCGAACAAAACAACCGGCAATAGGCTTTCCCTCGACAGCAAATGAAACGCCATTCTCTGTATATTGCACTTGTGTATTCATTTGCAGCCGCTCTCGATCAAGCGTTACATAACGAAAACGTTTACCCGGTTCGGGAAAAGCGACAGCCAAGCTCGCTTCAGCCAATCCGTAAACGGTGAACATCGCCGTATCGTTAAGTCCATAAATCTGCATTTTTTTTAAAAATTGCTGCACTAAAGGGACCGCAATGGGCTCTGCACCATTAAATATTAGACGAACGTGATTGAGGGCTAAGGCATCTTGTGATTGGTTTCTCTCCAAAGCACTCAAATAATGTTGATAACCAAAGTTCGGAGAGCAAGTAACGGTACTACGCACTTGACTGATTTTCTGAAACCACAGCCACGGTCTTCTGATAAATAAATCCGTGGGCATTAAATACTGATCTACACCCTGCACGAAAGGGGTTAGATGAAAACCGATAAGTCCCATATCGTGTGTGAGCGGCATCCAACTAAATGTACTATCCGCCTCCGTCATCGCCATGCCCTTGATAATCCCACGAATATTGGTTAATATATTTTTGTGGCTTAGAACAATCCCCTTAGGCGAGCTGGTTGTGCCAGATGAAAACTGAATAATTGCCGTATCAGTTTCTTCTACAGCAATAAAGTCGTCAGCGACAATTAAGGGCGGTATTTCTTCAATCACAATACTTTTCTTCTGAACACTTTGCCAAAGGCCGTTCAAACCATTTAGAGCAACAAATTTTTCCAATCGTTCCTTTTGTGTTGCATCTAAGAGTAACCACGGGGACTGCAATTGTTGCCATATCCGAAAGAGTTTCCATTTATGTTCATCGGAAATTCCGAAAGCAAGCGGAATGGCCGGATTACCGCCCAATATGGCGGCCCAAAAACCCTCTATGAATGCCTCATTCCGTTGGCTCAATAAGATGATCTCATCGCCTTGGGTCACACCCTGGCCGTGCAAAAAGGCGCGTAAGCCCAATGCCCGCTGCTTTAATGTTTCATATGACAGGGCAAACTCTTCCTCTGCACCTCGGATAAAGTGTATACGTGCATTTGGTTCTTTATTACTTATAATCGTATCTACAAGTGTCTTCATTTAAAAAAATTCTATTTCAACAGGGAATGATAATAGCTCCGGCATTAGTTCCTTGGGTTTATCAATCGGGCAAAGAGGGGCTTATCAGGTCTTAAATTTATTTGAGCTTCCATGCTTATTGGCTCATCCACCAAAATCTCCATATCTGTAGTGCGAAGAATCAAGGCGAGATGCAACTGCATCTCTACCAGAGCAAAAAAATCGCCAATACATTGACGTGGCCCCCCCGAAAAAGGAAAATACTCAAAGCGATGTCTTTCCCTTCGGTAAGAAGCATCAAAGCGTTCGGGATTAAATAGGTCCGGTTGTTCCCAATACCTAGGATGTCGGTGGATAACATATGGAGATATGAATATATCGGTTTTCGGAGGCACATGATATCCACCAATGACATCGTCCTGCATAGCGCGTCTGGTAAGAAGCCACCCGGGTGGATAAAGTCGCATGGTTTCCTCAATAACCTGCCTAATATAGGGTAGCTGCTCTAAATGATGAAATCGCAAATGGACGTTTCGCACTTGCAAGGCTTCCTGTTTCGCTCTCGCATAAACCTCCGGATGCTTATGTAATAAGTACCAAGCCCAGGTCAACGCACTGGCTGTCGTCTCGTGACCGGCAACAATTAAGGTCATCATTTCATCTATAATTTCCCTATCAGACATTCCTTGCCCTTCGTCATTTTTAGCTTCCATAATCATCGAAAGAAAATCCTCTTCAACCCGACGTTCCTTGCGTCGAAGATTGATAATCTCTTGAATGGTTTTCGCCAAAGCCCTAAATTTCATGGCAAATACGAGATTACGTTCGTGAACTTCGGTAAGCAGCGCAAAGGGATTTACTCCTTCGCGTTTTTCCAATTGTTGAAAATCAACTGAAAACAATGCCTGTAGTACGATGCGCAAAGTTACCGAACTCAATTCTGCCGTTAGGTTTATCTCTTTGTTGCCGGTCAACCAGTTCGATAACATCGTTTCGTTGGCTTGCGCAATATCATCAGTCAGTTTGGCTATCACTCGTTTGTGAAATGCGGGTTGTATCATCCGTCGCTGTCTTTTCCAATAATCGCCTTCACTTACCATGATCCCATTGCCCAATAAGATCTTTACTCGGTCTATGCCGACGCCTTTTTCGTAATTTCTGTTATTGGTGATCAAAACATGCTTCACCATTTCAGGATCAGAAATTACATAGGTATAATTATTCCGTCTTTCAGAGTAAATCTTATATATATCGCCGTATTGATGAAATAAATTCAAGATGTTCGATAAGGCCTGAGGCCCTTCCTCGACTTCCGATGCCTCTTTGGGACCAAAAGGAATATTTTTATCTGTTAGCAGGTCCATGATCTACCGTTTAATTTAAAAGCTTATTTTTACGAAGCCTTATGGAAAAATATGCACATATTCATGAATACGACAGGGAAATATTACTCCCCTATAGCCGATTTTTCCCGTCAAATCATTTGATATTTAAAACTAAAAATACGGACAGAAAACTGGAGTCGCTACTAGGACTCAAATTGTTGTCAGATTTATTACGTAAAATTGACAGTCAGTGCCAAATTCAGGATATTATGTATACCGCTGAGGGGAAACCCTATTTTAGGGATAGAAATTTACATATTTCTATAGCACATGCCTGCGGAATGGTGTTAGTAGGTTTAGGTGATCATTCCTTGGGGCTTGATATTGAGCATCGCCAAGCCCGTTCGCCTATCATCCCCGAAATACACCTTAATAAAAAACTACTTTTCTTCACCGGTGTCGAAAATTGGATAAAGGCTTGGGTGCACCAGGAAGCAGTCCTCAAAATGTTTGGCTGGGGTGATATGAATTATTGTCAAGACATAATATGGGACTCAGCGAACAAAGGAACTTTTGCAGATTATGCCTTCCTCTTGCAGGAAATAGAGGTGCTTCCTGAATACTACGCCGCCAAATGCTCCTTAATACGGTAAATGCTTCCGTAATTATATCCTCTTTTTTGCGGCCGCAATCTTTCCATGTTAAAAAAGAAAAGCAACAGCCTTAACTTAATATACACCTAACATCAATATAACACCTAAACATCAACTTTGCCTGCGTAAGTGTAAAAACTACACCTAACTTAATGTACAACGCAATTTGATATGTATTTACAAAAACGATTTAGCAGTATACTAAAGAAGCGAGGACCTTTGCCTACTAAAGCAGGGCTTATGCTACTTTGCAGTCTCGCTGCGAGTCCTTCCATGGCAATGACAGGGAGGTCGTTAAAAGAAAAGCAACCGGTTGAAGCAATGCAGCAAACCGTAAAAGGAACCGTTACTGATGATCGGCAAGTGCCTATTCCCGGGGTAAGCATAAGAGAGAAAAACAAATCTTCAAACGGTACAACAACGGATGGTAGCGGTAATTTTTCTTTGAATGCACCGGTAGGGGCAACTTTGGTTTTTACCTATATTGGCTACGAAACCAAAGAAGTTCTTGTAGAAGAAGGAAATACTCCGTTAATAGTAAGTTTGAATGCCAGTGCCAATGAATTGGAAGAAGTGACTGTTTCCATTGGTTATCAACGGGTCAGGAAATCGGATGTAACGGGTGCGATTTCGAGCGTGAAGAGTGACGAATTAAACCTAACAGCGCCAAAGCTTGGCCAAGCGTTAGTAGGTAAATTGGCCGGTGTGCAGGTTTCCCAAACCAGTGGAGCACCCTATAACAGTACTCGGATCAGAGTAAGAGGTATTGGGTCTATCAATGCCAGCTCGGATCCTTTATATGTCATTGATGGATATCCTGCCGGCAACAATATCAACATTAATCCCAATGACATTGAATCCATAGACGTACTTAAAGATGCTGCCTCTGCCGCTATTTATGGATCCCGCGGAGCCGGTGGTGTTATTTTGATTACGACTAAGAGAGGAAAAGAAGGCACCAGTCATGTTGATTACGATGTGCAAGCCGGCTTTGGTCAACTTTCAAAGAAAGTAGACCTCCTAAATGCCTCTCAGTTCATTGACTTATTGATCGATGGACGTAACAACGCCTATAAAGACTTGGTAATCAACTCGGGTAAAACCTGGTCAGACAATATGCTATTGGATGATAATGCTACGCGGGTGAAACTAGTTGGAAATGCAGGATCCGTACAGATTCCTGTCGATATATATGATTTTTCAACAGGAAAGGCCAAAGCGCCTCAATACGATACCGATTGGCAGGACGAACTCTATCGCAATGCGCCTTTTCAACGACATAATTTATCGTTTTACGGAGGTAGCGAAAAAGTTCATTATTATGTCAGCGGATCTTATCAAAAGCAAGATGGCATTATGCTTGGTACCGACCAAACGCTCTTCAACTTTCGCAGTAATATTGATGCACAGATCAGCAAAAGATTACAAGTAGGAGCGAATATTGCCTTTACTTATAATGATAACAATGAAGTTGGTACCGGTCGTTACAACCAAAGTCCGTCCATGGCAGCCCTGCTTTACCTGCCTTACCTTCCGGCGCGGGATGAAAAGGGTAATCCCATTCAATACCAGATGGCAGAACTTTCTGCGCAAAATTATGGTATTCAGAATCCTGAAAATCCACTTGCTTATGTTTCCATGGTGAAAGATAATCGCAAGGAGCGCCGGTCTTTGTATAATGCCTTTGCTAATTTTGACATTATCGAGGGCCTTCGGCTAAGAGTAAATGGTGGCATAACAACGTATAACGAAAAATACGATTATTATAAACCGACCAGCCTAAGCGATGGTAACTATGCTCCGTATTCGCCACAGGCCATTAATGCGGCCTATGCACAGGCAGATAACCAAGGCGATCTGGATATACTGGGAGAAGCGACCTTAAATTATAAAAGATCTTTCGGCGATCATAACCTCGACGCGTTGATCGGTTATTCCGCACAGCAAACAGATGTAGATTTCACTTCGGTAAGGGCTAATGGTTTTCAAAGCGATGCCATTGGTGAAATCACGGATAAAGGAGCCGCACCAACAAACTTTTGGTTAGAAAAGGCTTATAAACAACGTACTACACTACAATCCTATTTCAGCCGGGTAAGTTACAATTATAAGTCGAAATACTTTTTACAGGGAACTTTCCGTGCAGATGGTTCTTCTCGTTTTGGTCCTAATAATAAATGGGGCTATTTTCCATCTGTATCGGGAGGTTGGACACTCTCGAACGAAGACTTTTATAATGACTGGTTAGGTATGGGGTCGTCGGTAAAAGTTAGAGCAAGCTGGGGCTTGAGTGGAAATAATAACATTGGCGACTACGAAGCCTTAACGGCTTATAATGCGCCGGGAGGGGCGATTATAGGCGGTCAAGTGGCAACAGCTTATTGGCCCGACGATTTAAAGGACCCGAACTTGAGTTGGGAGTCTACTTCGCAATATAATGCCGGCTTGGATGTGGGCATTCTGAATGGCCGAGTGAACTTCTTAGCAAACGTTTACCTAAGTCGCTCGTATAACCTGCTATTTAATCAACCCATTTCGGCAGTATCAGGAACCTCTTCTATCTTAACCAATTTGAAAGACAGTAAGGTGCAGAACAAGGGTTTTGATTTTCAGGTTGATGCCGCACTCATTCAAAAACAGGATTTTAATCTTTCGTTCAGCGGAAACATTAACGTAAACCGGAATAAGGTGTTGGATTTAGGAGGAGCTTCTACCATCTATGTGAACGGTGCCGAACGTTCTTATATCACCCACGTTACCCAGGAGGGTCAGCCCGTTGGTATGTTCTGGGGGTTCAAAGTACTCGGTGTAGCGAACGAGGAAAATTACCAACAGGTGGCTCCTTCTGCGGCTCAATCGAATCCGATGCATCCGGGCGATCTTTACTTTGAAGACATCAACGGTGATGGTATCGTCAACGATAGTGATAAACAGATTATCGGTAGTCCTTATCCCGACTTCACTTATGGTTTTGCTATTAGTGCACGTTATAAAAAATTCGACTTAAGGGCGTCTTTTAATGGCTCTCAGGGAAATAAAATTCTTGATGGCTATGATTATTACCTCTATAATATGGAGGGATCCGGTAATCAATATGCCGATGTTGATCAACGCTGGCGTTCAGCAGCAAGTCCCGGCAACGGAAAGGTATACCGAGCATCCAGAGCAGGCACCCAGAGTAATAGCACGCGTTTATCTGATTTCTATCTGCAAGACGGATCGTACTTGAGAATGACCAATATCATGGTTGGCTTTACCTTCCCGGAGAGATGGATTTCTTCTTTAAAAATATCCGGTGCTCGATTCTTTGCCAGTGTAGATAATCCATTTACGATTACGGATTACAAAGGTTATAATCCGGAGCCTGATTATAATAACGGTAAAAATGCCACCAACCTAACACCTGGAGTAGATTATGGCCTATATCCGTTGGTTCGCTCTTATAACTTGGGATTAAAAGTAACTTTTTAAATAGCACACCATGAAGTGGAAATATATCTTGCCTATTGCGATCATGACTTTAGGCTCTTGCAGTAAAGACTTTCTGGATCAAAAAGATCCGAATGCAACATTAATAGATGACTATTTTAAAACAGAGAACGATGTATTATTGGCTGTTAATGGTTTATACCAGGCGCTCCGCAGTGGAAATACCATTGGGGAAACCAGCAGCCTCTATAGTGAACAACGTTCAGATAATACCGGAACTAACGATAATCAGTCCAACTCGGGCGAACCTTTTCAGTTCAATGATTTTTCCTTGCTCCCGAGCAATTCTTATCTAAAAACGCATTGGGTAAACATGTATGATGGAATTGCCCGATGCAACACCTTACTGGCTCATATTGATGGAGTGTCTTTTTCAAATGAAGACACCAAAAAACGCTATATGGCCGAAGCTAAATTTATCCGCGCACTTCTATATTTCCATATGGTGCGGAAATGGGGTGCTATTCCTTTAACAACAGTTCCTCCTACAACAACGGATGAAGTATCGGCAATTGCCTATCGACAAGAGGAACGTATAGTATATGGACAGATTATAAAAGACCTAACCGAGGCTTTGGACAGCAACTTGCCCAATGAGCAATGGGATTACGCCGTTGGAAGGGTTTCCAAAGCGGCTATCAATGCGCTGCTTGGCCAAGTCTACTTAACTATGGGATCTACCTTGAGCGAAAATCCGCAAGCAAATCTTCAACAGGCAGAGGCTTATCTTTCGGCGGCCTACAACATGCGCAGTTTTGGCGAATTACAAGAGATTCCCTATACCGATGTATTTGATGTAAATAAGAAAAACACCTGTAAGGAGTTGGTCTTCCAGATTCAATACCTACAAGGTGATCAAAATTATTCCTCTGCTATTGCACGCAATAATCAAGCAAAAGGAGAGACCATCAACTCCTTAAAACCATCTACAGGATCGGGAGGTATGGCTAAACGTGATTTAGTGAATGACTACGAACAAGGCGACCTCAGAAAAGACTTCTCTGTGAAATTCGCTGCGGATCCGCAAGTAAGCGATTGGTTTATTACTAAATTTAGAGATACCAGTCCGGCAGCTGGTGCACAAGGCTGGGGTGGAAATGATTGGATCGTGATCCGCTATGCCGACATCATGTTATTACTGGCGGAGGCTAAAATGAAATTAGGTAAAGATAGCGAAGCGATCGTTTTATTGAATCAGGTTAGAGCACGCGCTGGCATGCCTTCCTATCAGGAGGCCATGCGAAATACGGCTTATGCCACAAAGTATCCAACCTTAAAAGAAGCCATTCTGCACGAACGTCGTGTAGAACTGGCTTTTGAAAACCATCGCTGGTTCGATTTGATCCGAAATTATACTGCCGAAGAACTAGTTGCTTATTTTAAATCCAAAAACCAAAGTGATTACGGTTTGGCTAATTTGAATAACATCGGTACCAAAGACCGGTATTTTCCAATTCCTTATGATGAATATCAACTGGATCCGGAAAAAATGTATCAAAACCCTGGTTACTAAACACATTGACCCATCTTAAAAGAAGTCTCCTTGTTTTCGCTAAGAAGCATAGGAGACTTCTCCATTTATCAGCCGTTTTACTTGTCGCAACAATTTAGCAACGCTATGTTAACAATAGGTTCATCTTTCTTCTTTACTCTTGCCTAGTTTTAATAAAGCCTTGATACAATTATGAAATTTAAACATTTACTGCCTTTTGTTCTCATCGTAATACTAAATGCCTGTTCGAAAGATGACGATGCAAATGGAAACGAGCCCGGTCAGCAAGAAGACCCTGCTTCATTTACCGAAATCGGGACTTTGGATATCGGCGATACGGGCGCAGCAGAAATCAGTGCCTATGACCCTTCAATGCAACGATTATTTGTTGTAAACAATGGCGAAATAAATAAGATTGATGTCATTGATATAGCTGACCCTTCCAAGATGACTATCATTCATTCTATTCCAACTAACAGCGGCGCGGTAAATAGTGTTTCCGTAAAGAACGGTTTGTTGGCTGCGGCCATTGAATCGCCCGACAAACAACAACCCGGAAGGGTAACGGTATATAATACCAACGATTATTCAGAAATAAAAACCGTAAGCACCGGCCCTTTGCCTGATATGGTGACATTCAGCCCTGATGGCAATTATATTCTTACAGCTAACGAAGGTGAACCCAATTCCGATTATAGCCTTGATCCCGTCGGTTCGGTGTCTATTGTTAGTGTGAAGGATAATTATCAGGTTGTCAATGTAGATTTTAGCCGTTTTGAATCGGAGCAAGCGGCTTTGCAACAAAAAGGATTTCGCATTTTCGGTCCCGGGGCTTCTTTTGCGCAAGACATAGAACCAGAATACATCACCATTTCACCGGACTCAAAAACGGCTTGGGTGACCTTACAAGAAAACAATGCCATTGCCAAAATTGATTTGGCGACTAAAACGGCCACGAATATATTCCCCTTAGGTTTTAAAGATTACAATGTTGAAGCAAACGCAATAGACCCGTCCAATGAAGATGGTACTGTCGCGTTTAAGCCCTGTCCGGTGAAAGGAATCTACATGCCCGACGCCATTGCTGTGTTGCAGACGGGAAGCATTCCATTTTTATTTACGGTTAATGAAGGCGACGCGCGGGAATACGATGCAATAGAAGAACTCAAACGAATAAAAAATATGAGTCTCGATCCTGCTGTATTTCCAAACGAGCAGGAGCTTAAACAGGATGCGCAACTTGGTCGTTTGAATGTTACTACTACCTTGGGAGATAGCAACAAGGATGGCTTATACGAAGCCCTTTATTCTTTGGGTGCACGTTCTTTTAGTGTATGGAATGGCACGACCGGCGAAATGGTCTACGATAGTAAAAACGAATTGGAGGTAAAAGCTAATGCTGCTGGCTATTACGATGACGACCGCAGCGATGATAAAGGCGTAGAACCTGAAGGTATCACCCTTGGAAGGGTGGGAAATAAGGATATTGCTTTCATCGGTATGGAAAGGGCTGACGCCATTGCTGTTTATGATGTAACGAATCCGAGCGCGCCAACTTTTTTACAAATCTTTAAAACCGGTGACGCACCGGAAGGTGTTTTATTCATTTCCGCGGCCGACAGCCCAACGAAGAAAAGTTTGTTAATAGTGAGTAGTGAAGAAGATGGCGTGCTAAAAGTATATACGCCTAATACTATATAGAATAATTTTCAACTCGGAGGCCTTCCGATCAAAACGAAGGCCTTATTCTTTTTCTCGCATGCAGCATGGATAAGATTATCTCACTTAACTCAGTGATTCTTAAGAGGGAGAATATCCAAAAAGCTTTCGTCCCCTCTACTTAGTCCAAGATCCATTTACCGTGTTTTCAAATAAGCTTGAATCTAGTAAATGAACCTCGAACTTTGCTCTGCAAGCACCTTTTGGCCGTCGGGATGACAGGATTCGAACCTGCGACCTCTTCGTCCCGAACGAAGCGCGCTACCGGCCTGCGCTACATCCCGAATACTCACAGAACAAACTTAGAGAAATGATCTAAATCTGTCAATAGTCTAAAAAAAACAGTGTCTAGCAAAGCCTGTTCTCTCATGGTCTAGCCAGTTCAACAAGTTTACATATGCTAAGAATTTGCAAGCATATTTAAACCTTAACAACCCGAAAACCTCTAATAAAAAAAGCTATCTATGAGAAAACCCATCTATATTATACTGATTTGTTTCGTTGCTTTTGTTCGATTGACGATCGCCCAAACAAAACCTCAACTCGCTGTTCGTCTGAATCCAAGCAATGGCATTGCCTACATTCGCGTATTCTATCCCGAATTGCAGGTTGATCTAAACGGAAATGGCCAGCTTATCAATACTTGGAATCATGTGGAGGAGGAGACCGTATCTTTCGATTATTATGATCAATTTGATAACAAAGAAAAGATAGGAAAAATGAAATCAATCGGAAATGTTCATATAGATTATTACGACAATTTCGATGACGAAGCCAAAAGGGGAAAAGTAAAACAAATAGGTGATATACAAATCGACTATTATGGCCGCTTTGACGGCATATTTCAGGGCAAAATAAAATCGATCGGCCATCAACCTGTCACCTATTACGATCAATTCAGTGGAAATGAAAAAAAAGGAAAATTAAAATCGATCGGCTTGGTTGAAATTGATTATTACGATCGATTTGATGGTGAACATCGTGCAGGTAAAATAAAGTCAATTAATGGTAATGGACAGGAGAACGTACGTGTTCTCTTCAATTAGCGAATTTTTATGAAGCAGCGCTTTACATCAATAAAAATATGGTTACTACTAAGCGGACTGACCCTTCTTACCCTCAGTTCCTTTGCTCAAGGTGTTATCGTTAATCAAGACGGAACCATTTCCATACAAAATGGATCCACAATTATCAGCTCCAACGGTTCGGTATCAACTGTTCATGGTTCTATCATCGTTAACGCAGACGGTTCACATTCCGTAATTGCAGGTTCATCCGTCATTAACGCCAACGGCACGGTTAGTACCATTGCCTTGCCCCTTGCTTCAGAAAAAGAGGACAATCATCCTTTTTCCGATAGTAAGGATTCCGATAAGCAATATTTTCCGCCTAGACACAACAAAAAAATCAATATCAGCAAATCTCAGAAGCTAAAACAGAATCCTTCTTTAACTATACCTGTAGAATCGTTTAGCCATCCTGTGAGCACAGATCCTTTCCAACTCAACAACGATAAAAATCTTCGACAAAAAAACAAATCCGTTGTGAGTATATCTAATTAGATATACTCACGGCTTTCCTGATATACTCATTGCTTGTCACCTGTTTTAGCATAAAACCGGCTACGTCCGCCCGAGAAATTTTCAAGGACAGTCCTTTTGCTTTGCTATCAAAGCCGATCTTATAACGATCTGTTCGCTCGCCCGCGGTAAAAGCCGAAGGCCGTACAATTGTATAATCTAAATCGCTGCCTACTAAATGCTGCTCTTGTAATTGATGATCTTTGAAAGCCTTTTTAAGAAGCATACCAAACATAACGTATTTCCAAAAAAAATTGAGGTTTCCGGCACTATCCCCAAGGCCAAGAGTCGTTTCACAGATTAATCGCTTTATCCCTTCCTGCTTCATGGCGTCAATTATATTTTTGGTACCGATTGCTCGGATACTCCCTTTATTTCCATCGCCTATTGCGCATAACACGGCTTCCTGGTTTTTAACCGCTTCTTGTATCGCTGTTTTATCTGTTAGATCTCCCTTGAAAATGTGCAATAGTGGAGATGCCGGCGCTTGTAACTTTTCAGGGCTTCTGGTAAAGGCTGTTACGCGATGGCCTTCTTGAAGGGCCTGCTTTACGATAAGTGTACCTATACTTCCGGTAGATCCGAATACAATTAAATTCATGATAATTCCTTTTTAAATTTAACACAAAATGATATCACGAATTTCTGCGTATCTCAGTCTGAGAAATAGAAAAAAAACGACAAAAGCTAGTCCGGCCGTTGAGAGAAAACTCGTGGGGTTTCGCCGGTAAATGCCTTAAATACGCGAATGAAGTGCGACTGATCGGCAAAGCCATTTTCATAAACAATTTCATTCATCTTTTTAAAATCTTTGAGCGCAAGTTGAGAAAAAGACGCCTGAAATTGAATAATCTTGGCAAATTGCTTTGGTGATAGGCCTGTTTCTTTTATGAAGCGCCTTTCAAGGGTCCTACCATGGATATATAGTGCAGAGGCAATTGCATGAATACTTTCCTGTCCGTTCGTTTGAATAATCCGCTCAATTGCTTGTTTAATCTTTAAGTCAAGCTTTTGCTTTTTTTGTGCTAACAATGAAGATAGAAGCTGCGTAATGGCTTCTATCTTTTCGTCCACTGTGCGATAAGCCAACAATCTATCGTTAAACGAGGCCATATCTATTTCACGAAAAGACGTTAAATCATAGCAGCCATCATTAATGGATTGCGGGTCGACATTAAAGAAACTTTTGAAAACAAAGGGATAAAGCCGAAATATAATAAGCAAGTATGGCCCGGTTAGCTGCATTTCAATCGGTTGGATTGTCTGTCCATACAAAAAAGATAGGGGCATCAATTTCCCATGTGGCTTAATAAGTAAGCCCTCTTTTGTCTGTTGAAAAAGGAGCCCTGGATAACCATCGGCAAAGAAGGGTAAGTTGACTTGCCCATTGACGGTATCTTCTTTATATATCCAGATATCGTTTACAAATAAGGATATACATTCAGGTGCTCGCAGTTTTTGATGATCCATAACCTAAGCGAATATAGAAAAGAAATGCTAAATCATAGGCTGCGCGTGGAAGAGGCTAATTGCTCTGTCAGTTGTTGCAGGTGTCGCAGGGTATGATACGTATTAAAACCCAACCATTCCAACCGTGTAAATGGGCCGTATTGAGGGATAGCAAAATCTGTGCATAAGCGTGATACATCTTCTTGCTGCCATACTTCGCGATGTTGTTCGACGCGCTGTTGAAGACCGTGCATCAGTTTTTTCTTTACGATCCGATCAGCGGACGGCACCACTTCCTGCGGTGCTTGATACTGCTTCTCGAAATTCAGAAGAACACTCTTTATCAGTGGTAGGTTTAAATCAATTGGTCTGTTCGCTTCTATGGTCGTCCCTTTCATCGTATAGATCGAAGCATAAGATTTGTACAAATGCAGCCCCAATTGACCAGGTGTCCATTTTCCGATGACCAAGCATCGATTCATCTGTTGCTCCGTCATTGAGTCGAATAACTCTAGCATTTCTGCCATAACTTGTTCAAAAAGATTCTCAAGTTCCTGATGTTTGCTTTTCATGATAATTTTCAATACTGACCAATACAAACTTACGAAAGTTTATACCGTCAAACGGGGAAGGATTACGACAAAAGCGACGTAAAATGCGACGAATGAAAAGTACGCATTAATGCGTACTTTTCGTTTTATATTATTTAGCCGGCTTCTCCAATACCTGCTTTTCTTGCTTTAGTTGCTTTTCCAGATCGGCATAGGCGACTTCCTGTACATCGATCCCTTTATCAATAGCTAAAGATGCAGCCAAGGATGCGCTTTGACCAAGAATCATAAATACGGGTTCCATGCGTATACTCCCGAAGGCGATGTGTGAACTTGATACACAAACCGGCACCAGTAAATTGCTACATTCTTCTTTTTTGGGCGTAAGGGCCCCATACGCAATCTGATAAGGTCCTTTTTTTGGAGATACACCAATATCCCCTTCATTTTGAACAAAACCATCCGGTTTCACATACCGTTGTACATTATGCGAATCTAAGGCATAGGAGCCCATACCTACCGGATCTTTTATTTCGCGCTCACTAAAGGTATCATGCTCTGTCATCACATAGGTACCGATCATCCTTCGTGCTTCCCGTACATAAATCTGATGTGGCCAGCCTCCATTGTCTTTAAATTCATCTTTGGCTAGCCCCCACTGTGCCATTTCTTGACGTACATCTTCCGGTACGCGCGAGTCGTTTGCCAAGAAATACATAAGACCCTGTTGATAATCGGTATGCTCCTTGATAATCTCTTTACGCCGTTCATAACTAGCATCCGGATAATCGTAATTCATACCAATAAAGTCGGTACTGAAAGGACCATGATTATTGGTATCGGTTTTCCGGTTCGGTATGGGATCATATTTTTGGAATGTTTCTCGCCAGCCGGCAGCATAAACCCGTGCTAATAACTCGTAATTATCCGCATTATAATTGGCCGGTTTAGGGAAAGGAACACGGTTATCCGGATGATTACTCAAACACATACGGAAGCAATAGGCTTGTACTTTGTTATCACCTTCACCATATTTACCGGGATCGGCGTTCGATACACCAAAGAGCAAGCCGCTTGTTGAATCGCCTGGAACTTTATAGGGACTGATGTTCGACTTGAAGTAATGTCCATGATGTAGCACGCCTGTTTGTACGCCATTCCATTTTTCGCCATATTGGCTGTTGGCTTCGCGCCCCACGTGGTAGCTTACCCCTGCAGCAGCCATTAAATCTCCTTCATAGGTTGCGTCAATAAACATTTTACCACGAAAGGTCTTGCCGGCAAGTGTTGTAATGGACACTATTTTGCCGTCTTCCATCGCTACCCCTTTCTCACGATCAAGCCATTCGTCCCTACGCACGTCCAAATCGAATTCCTTTACGTAGTTTTCGAAAATTTGTTCGGCTACATGTGGTTCAAAAATCCACATGGTGCGGGCATTACCGTCAATTGCCGGAGTTCCCTGACCTTTATTACCGTATTCCGCTTGCTTTTGCCAACGCCATGTAGCACTGTCCTGATAAGCCATATAAACACGATGATAAAAATCTCGGGCTAAGCCTCCAATAACCGACTTATCTCCTGTGTCGGTAAAACCTAGGCCGCCAGAAGACAGGCCACCTAAGTGCGTATCGGGAGAAACAACGATAACCGACTTACCCGATTTCTTTGCTTGCACCGCAGCAGTAATGGCGGCAGAAGTGCCGCCGTAAATAATAATATCTGCTTCCTCATAATATTGCTTTTTAGAACTGCAACCAACTATTGCTAATAGCAGATAAATCTTGAATAGTGTCTTTTTCATAATAGGGTGTCTATATATTTTAAAATTAAGTTTTCCTCTTAATAACCGGGATTCTGTTCGCTTTCCATTGCTTTGTTGTATAATATCTCCGAATTTGGAAGTGGCCATAGCATCACTTTATCCGCAACGGTAATCCCTTTAACTTCCAAGATACGCTGTTTCGCTATACCAAGCCTCACCAAGTCCAGCCAACGTTTCCCTTCATACATGGTTTCGTATCCCCTTTCTTCAATCACTTTATCCAAAAAAGAATCGAGATTAAAATCCTGAATCTTAAAGTCTATCGCCGATGCAACCGTTGATGGATAACCATAAGCACGTCTATGTATTTTGTTTAGACTTTCTATGGCGGCATCGGTAGGAGCACCTTTCGCTCGAGCCTCCGCTTCCGCATGAAATAATAATAAATCTGCGTAACGGTACCAAGGGTAGTCATTCGCGGCACCTGCCGTTGCATCGGGGTCCCTAAATTTTCTAAACAAGCATGTTGTTGGTCCTAGACCGACATCCACATTGTATAAGATGTGTTCTTTTCTCAGATCAGCATGATCCCAATTTTTTATGAAAGGGTTTTTCAACGAATCTGTATATTGGGCATAAACTCCTCCGGGCCCGTAGTAATTGTATTCTGAAGTTTTGCGGTGGGCATAGCTGACCAGCCCGAAACCTTGCTGTCTATTAAATTTCAAATAAAAGATCTCTTCCGGTGTATTCACCACATCAGGACCGAATATCTTTTGAAAATCATCGGGAGTGGAAACTTCAACCAAAGCAAATCTTTCCGAAGAAATCACCTCTTCCGATTTAGCCGCGGCCTGCTCCCATTTTTGCTGATATAGATAAATTTCTGTCAACAAGGTCTTCGCTGCCCATAGAGTTGGCCTTCCAAGGTCTTGAACTGTTGGTGGTAACCCGGCCTCTGCATCCGTTGCATCTTGCAGTATTAAATTGAACACTTCTTCCACCGATGATCGGGGAACATCCGAGATATCAATATTAGCTTCCGTTCGAATGGGTAATCCTCCGAAGCAGCGAACTAATGAAAAATACATCATTGCGCGAAGGTATTTCGCTTCAGCAATATAAAGCGTTTTTTCTTCATCGCTTACTTCAGTAGCTAATGGCACCTTCGAAATAACAATATTAGCATTTCGAATGGAACGATATAGTTTGTCCCACACAACGGATACTCGATTGATATTCGTGTTATCTAATCCTTGATAGGTACTGACCACTGCTTGCGAACCTCTTGAGTATCCATAATCAGGTAATCCCTCCAGCTGAGCGGGATAATTCAATCCAAAAGCATCCCCTTCCCGCATAGGCCCGTAAATTGCATTGACAGCCGCTTTTACTTCGGCCGTTGTATTATAAAAATTGTCTTCTGCTTGTGATTTGGGTTTCTCCGTCAAGGCATCCGAGCAAGCCGAAAAAACAAACAACCCTACAAGTCCTATTATTAAATTCTTCATGTTGATCTCTTTAATTAAATGACATCTATTAAAAACTTGCCCTGATACCAAACGTCACTGTCTTGGCAGTTGGATAAACATAGTGGTCTATACCCTGCTCGATCGAATTAGTTCCACCATAGGAATTCACCTCCGGATCATACCAAGAGTAATTGGTTATTGTGAATAAATTCTGCGCGCTTATATATACCTGTCCGCTCGACAACCAATTTAATTGCCATTTATCCGTTGGTAGATTGTATGCAAGTTGAATATTCTTCACACGAAAAAAGGAGCCATCTTCCACAAAACGATCGGATACCTGTGCCTGTGAATTGGTTTTGATAATGGGGTATTTTGCATTGGTATTTGTTGGGGTCCAATGGTCGGTATATACTTCTCGCAACATATTGAGGGCTTGCCCATAATCATATCCCTGTCCTTGCGCACTCAGATTATAAATATCATTGCCTTGGCTTCCTTGCAAAAAAATGGAGAGATCAAAACCCTTATAAGACATAGAAGAGGTAAAACCGTAAGTAAAGTCTGGGTTGGGATCGCCGATAATTTGTTTATCTCCCTGATCTCTGCTTCCATTTCCGTTGAAGTCTTTATAGACTATATAACCGTTCGCATCATAGCCTTCCTCGACATAGCCATAAAAGGACCCTAGTGGATAGCCCTCCCGCAAAATATTGATATTGTCGATCGATGCAGCTCCGATTGCCGCGCCCAAGATATCGTTCCCGCCATATAGTTCCATTACTTTATTTCGATTAAAGGATATGTTTCCACTTAACTGCCAATTAAAATCTCCTTTAAAAACATCACCTGTTACATTAAGATCAATCCCCCTGTTTCGAATTTTGCCTACATTCTGAACAGTGTACTTGTACCCTTGTGACGCCGGTAAGGTGACGTTATTCAACAAATCGCGTGTGTTCTTCACATAAAAATCAGCGGTTAAGCTCAAGCGATTGTCAAGTAAGCCTAAGTCGATCCCCACATCGGTTTGGGATGTTGTCTCCCATTTCAAAGGTCCGGCCAAGCGGTCGCTTGGTGAATACGCCGGAACCAAAGCATCACCAAATACTACTTGGCTAGAAACCAACTGGTTTAACGTAAAATAGGGATCGATAGCTGTATTCCCGGTTTCGCCGTAGCCTACTCGGACTTTTAAATCCGAAATGGCTGGAATACGCTTAATAAACCCTTCCTCAGAAAGACGCCACGCAAGCGCCGCCGAAGGAAAGTAACCCCATTTTTGCCCTTCACTATAACGGGAAGAACCATCTGTTCGAAAACTAATAGTCGCTAAAAAGCGATTGTCAAATGAGTAATTTACACGCGCCAGATAAGAAATTAAACTCCATTTCGTATAAGAGGAGCTAGGTACACTCTGCGTGGCCGCCGCACCGATGTCATACGTTTCCTGATTATCACTGATAAACCCGGTACCTGAAGCAGTAAAAGTATTCGCAACATAGTTTTGATACGTGAACCCCGCCAAAGCATTGAGATTGTGTTTACCAAAATCCTTTCGATAATTCACTGTATTTTCGCTTAGTATACTGGTATTTTGAGGGGTCTCAATCCATGCTTGGCCGGTAGAATTAACAAATCGCGTGGTTCGGTATCTATCTTTACGATCACTACTATTTTCAATCCCACCTAATGTTTTAAACACTAAACCCTTTATAGGCTCATAGCTTAGCGATAGATTGGCAAGTACATTATCCGACTTTATTTTATCCGACTCCTCATGTAAAAAATTTAATGGATTCACCATAACGTTCGATCCCCAGGTATAGGCTTCTGTTAGATTTGAATAACTTCCATCTGCATTATACAAAGGCATCGTCGGATAGCCCGATAACGCTGCTGAAATTAGTGTAGAACCACGGTTTCCTTTCTCCGATTCCTTTCTGTTTTCATCAAAGCGACTCAAAATACCGCTAAAATCGAATTTAAGTTTATCACTGATATCGGAGTTTAAGTTGACACGCAAGGAGTTCCGCATATAATCGCTCCCCTCAATAATTCCGTTCTGCTTGAAGTTTCCTCCAGAAATAGAATATCTTGTTTTATCATTTCCGCCACTGATGGTAACCGTATTGCTAATAATTGGTGCACTGCGGAATACCACATCTTGCCAATCTGTCCCTTCGCCAAATGAAGCAATTTCTTCCGCTGTGAAATGAGGTGCCAAGCCATCATTAGCAGCCTGTTCATTATAAAAATTCGCATATTCTGTTGCATTCATTAGGTCAAGTTTTTTACGTAAAGATTGGATACCGATATACCCGTCGTAATCCACTTTAATCTTGCCGGACTTTCCTGTTTTAGTAGTAATCAAAACAACGCCATTTGCACCTCGAGAGCCGTATATAGCCGTTGCTGATGCGTCTTTTAAAATCTCAACCGATTCAATATCCGCATTGTTCAATAGTAAAGGGGAACCGGAGTACGGAAACCCATCCACCACATAGAGCGGTTCATTACTGCCTTTTATAGAGTTTGTACCTCGAATACGAACACTAACAGGACTTCCAGGCGAGCCTGTGTTTTGTGAAACATAAACGCCCGATGCTCTACCCGCGAGTGATTGAATCATATTGGGAGCCGGTACTTGACTTATTTCTTCGGCCTTTATGGAAGCGACTGCTCCTGTAAGATCGCGCTTTCGCTGTGTACCATACCCCACTACCACAACCTCATCCAAATCACTTATCGATTCTTTCATCATGATATTAATTGTTGTTAAACCATCAATTGGCTTCTCAACGGTTTCATAACCTAAGGCGGTAAAAACAAGGATACTCCCCTCTTTACTTAAATTAATCTGATAGTTCCCCTGTACGTCCGTAGAACTGGCTAGAGAAGTTCCTTTCAATAAAACTGTAACCCGTTCAATGGGCTTTCCTTGCTCATCCGTCACGCGTCCTCTCACGCTTTTCGGTTGTATATCTGCAAAATTAATGTCTCCATTTCCGGTCTGATGCTGACTCTGCTTAATCACAATCGTGCCATCTTTGAATGTCCATTCCAATGCCAACGGCTTTAATAAATCGGCCATCGCTTTATTGAGCGGCACATTTTTAAAATCTGCTTCTACTTTTTTTTCTGCCAAATCTTTTCCATTAAGAAAAAAGGGGTGGCCACTTTGCTTCTGAATAACACGCATTACGTGCGACAAGGGAATGTTCTTTGCCTTTAAGGTAATTGTTTGAGCAAAACCGCTTGCAACTACTTGCATCACAGATAGAAGTGTAATGAAAACTGTTAGTTTCATAATCAGTAGCCATCGATAAGCTAAAGGCCAAAACGAGCCTTTAACACATGCGTAAAAAATCATATGTTTGTACTGTTTGAATGATGTAATATAATCGGTTAGATCCTTTTGCTTCCTTAAAGGAAGCGATATTGCGCATCCAAATCTACCGGGTGGTGTCACTAGCACTATCCGGTTTATTCAAAATGCGACGGGCTCATTGGTCTTAAGTTTGGTACGCTATCATCACATTTTTTGTTTAATGGTTAATAATTTGGTTTACTTGTTTGTGCCATAATCTCGCACCACTTACGCTTTTCTCAATACACAATAAGTTTATTTGTCCCGGTTGTTTTATCAATTTTAAACTTCACACCACCCTCCTCTAAAATTGCCAATACTGCGGATAGGCTCTTTTTTCTACTGATTTCACCATAGAAATAAGTATCAGGGACGTCTCCTTTATATACGATTTCGACGTCATACCATCGACTTAGTTGATTCATTGCATCGGTAATTTTCGTCTCATCAAAATAAAAAACTCCTTTTTTCCAAGCGATATAGGGCGCGACATCAACTTTAAGTACAGAAGTCTTTCCGTTATGTACGGTACTCTGCTCCCCTGGCTTTAAAAGGGTAGTCAAAGCGCTCGCTGCATTTTCTTTTGAAGAAACAGCTACCACACTAACTGCTCCTTCCACCAAGGTAGTTTTCACCGCTTCTTCCTTGTTATAGGCTGAAATATTAAATTGTGTGCCCAGAACTTTTGTTATCTGGTGTTCATTTTTCACTATAAAAGGTCGGTATTTATCGGGTTGGATTTCAAAATAGGCTTCCCCCTTTAACTCTACCGTTCTATTTTCTTGGGTAAAATCTGTCGGATATTTTAAGGTACTGGCCGCATTGAGCCAAACATACGATCGGTCGGGTAACACAATCTTATATTGTCCCCCCTTAGGTGTTTCTATCGTATTATAAACTATTTCTGCCTTTTTATCCCCTCGTCTTCCTTGCTTAACAGGATCCGCTACCACTTCATAAATGAGTTGGCCATCAGCTGTTTTTGTGATCTTCATACCGTTCTCTTCTGCTATCGCACCATCTGTGCCCGCATCCAAGTTAATTTTACGCCCGTCTGCGAGCGTTAATATGGCTTTATTCCTCCCTGGATTAATATCATTTTTGTTGGTCAACAAACTTTGTTTAAAGCCTACCGATTCACTTACATACACAAAAGTGCCAATGCTAAACATTAAAAGAAGGATAGCAGCAACCGCAATCCAAGAAATAAAACGGCGTTTTGGATACCGCTTTTCTGTATGCCCGGCACCCATATGAGATACTAATTGGTTCAAGAGCCTATTCTTGATCACCTCTTCCGCATCATAGTTCGCCGATATTTCTGCTAATTTATCATTATGGCTGTTATACCACGCTTCAAAGTCTGCCTTTTCTGAATCTGTCAATAGTCCTCTTTCCCATTTATAGGCCAATTCTTTAATATATGCGTTGGTAAATTTTGCCGCCATTATATACCGTCTTTATTTTATAGTATCAATTCTGGTCTACCAACCTTAGTCTAAAGAGAACTTTTTTTATTCTTGCCCGAAAGCAGCAAGATAGCTTTATAAAAGTTGGTGTAGAGACGTAATAACAACGCTTATTAAAAAGGTTGGATATTGTTTTCCCAGATCGCTCCGAAGGGTTTTGGTAGCTTTTGTTAGATGTGCCTGTACTGTTTTCTCTGAAAGGTTTAGTTTTTCTGCTATTTCTTTGTAGCTCATGCCTTGCTCGCTGCTCATTCGATATATCAACCGGCATTTTTCAGGTAGTTGTTTAACCGCTGTTTCCAAGGTCTCCATTAGTTCCTTTTCAAGGATATACTCATCTACGGAAGACACATCGTAGCCGTATAATTCATATGCTTTCAACTCCACCGTATTTTGTAAGCCTTTTTGGTACTCTTTCGCCAGTATGCGTATAGCTCTATATTTTACTGCTACGGCCAAATAGGTGGCAAGTGTATGTTTTAAGCTGAGATTGTTCCGGCGCTCCCAAACAGATATTAAAACATCCAATACGCACTCTTCTGCTTGCTCCGGAACCGCTAAGCGATTCAATGCAACGTTAAATAGCTTTTTCCAGTAACGCTCAAAGATTTCGCGCATAGCGGCCTGATCGTCTTGCCTTAACAACTCGATCAATTCAGCGTCAGACATTTGCGTATGCATGATCATTATGTTTTAGATTGATACCACAAAAGTTTATGATATTTAAACGGGTCACTCACGGTATAATTGGTTTTATGCTTCGTTAAAATACTTATGCCGAAAATAGAAATTTTTTCCGTCTCTATCTAATTCTTGAACCTCTCCTTTATACTTGCCTGCTAGTTATTCACAACTTAATAGCATATTGCGGCAGAGGAGATCTAGATAGGGGAAGGGGAAGTCAATGGAATTTAATCTAGGAGACTCTCTTTTATAAGAAGGCAAGGTCTGTAGAGCCATCCATGGCCCTTTAACGGTTCCGTATTAATGAAAATAATTTTCTGTGAGTACGCTTATCGCTATTTTATGCAGTAACTAGCTCTTTTATACGTTATCTTTGATAATGTTAAAAGAGCTAGATTGTCGAAAACACCGTTTGACCTCCAACCGTTAGTTTTGTAACCTGCTTTTTATTAATCATTGGTCCAAAACGACTTAAAATATTCGGTTTAATAAATGAGATCGAAACACGCTGCCCACTTAGTTTATTTACCAAACTATCTAAACTCACATCTTTAATGTTCGCTTTGCTAATAAAGAACATGCCTGTCTTGTCTTCTAATTCGATAATATAGTCACCCATTCGTCCTTTATTTATTTTGGTGACTACCGATTCTATCTGCACTGTTTGTGTCCGCTGATCATCAACCGGTTTCAACAAAACATAGAGGATCGCGATAAAGCTCAATGCAATAAGTGTAGTAATTAAACGCCTCATAATTTGCTATTTAATAGTGATACTATTGGTTCATAGCAAGATACGTTTTTTATATGAATATTTGATCTTTTTCTATTCCTCTTTTTCCTTACGACGATCCGATGTCGATTGATCTTCTGCAACTCCGGCTTTCCAATAGGAATATGCATATAACTCTTCTCGCTGCCATTGTTTATCGGAACGAAGATAATTTCTGATAGCTTTCACCGTTGTATATTCTGCCGCTACATAGGCAAAGCGTCGCTGTTCCGGCAAATTTATATGCTGAATCAATTCGGCCAACAAGCTTCCTTTTTGGGGATGATCGTTATGTAGCCAAATCAATTCTAGGTCTGCTTTACTTGTCAAACTTTGTTCGTCATCCTTATCATGTACTTCTAATATACACGTAGCTTTTGTATTTGGAGGTAGTTGTTCTAAAATTGCCGCTAAAACCGGTATTCCCGTGGCATCCCCAACGAGCACGTAATTATCAGTTAATGGAAAAAGTTCTGTCTTTCCATCCCGCATCAAAACACCAAGCACATCTCCTTCTTTAGCGCTGATGGCCCAGGCAGATGCAGGTCCTTCTTCCCCATGTGCCACAAAGTCTATCCATATTTCCTTTGTTTGTAAGTTTATACCCCGGTGCGTATACGTACGTACAACTGGTCGCACATCTTCTTGAGGATGTATCCATTCGCCCTTTTCATAATCAAAGGTTGGAAAGAAGATCTTTTTAACACCTTTAGGAGGTATCAAAATTTTATTATTGACACCTATTGTTGTATTGGCAAATTGCTCAATGTCTTCGCCTGTTAAAAAAACCCGAATATAGTGTGGTGTAATCCATTGCTTTCTCTTTACACGCAGTTCAGTCTGAATTGTCTTTGCTTTCATTTCTTCTCTCTCCTCATGTACTTAGTCTATCCGTGCATTCGTCAGATAACTTGCACAAGACAACCTATTAAGAATAAATCTATGTTTTTCACAAAAGTATTTTTTCTAAGAACTAAATAGTAACGTTATACGGAGAAAAAACAACCCACTCGGGAATATATATACTTATTGACATAAACGAGACTTTTCTCCACTACGAGATACGATAACGAATACAAGCCTATAAGGAAAAAATTCACTAAGTTTAACGAAATTTAGATTAGTTATCCCTTTATACGCTAACAAACAACTGTAATAATGCAGATAAAAGCACACAAAGTACAAAATAAAGAAATCGCTGAGATCGTCTCGGATGAAATTATTTTGAAAACCAAAGATGACGCACTCGATTTAATGGGGAGTTTATACTATCAGGGATTTGAAAAAATTATACTTCATGAGAAAGATATAAGTCCTTCCTTCTTCGATCTAAAGAGTGGTTTTGCCGGAGAGGTTCTACAAAAGTTTTCCAATTATCGTATGCAACTTGCCATTGTGGGAGATTTTGAAAAATATACCA
The DNA here is from genome assembly GCF_008245145.1 of Olivibacter sp. LS-1. Taxonomy (GTDB): domain Bacteria; phylum Bacteroidota; class Bacteroidia; order Sphingobacteriales; family Sphingobacteriaceae; genus Olivibacter; species Olivibacter oleidegradans. Next base: position 848,734 of record NZ_CP041643.1, read on the forward strand.
GTAAAGCGCTAAGAGACTTTATATATGAGTGTAATAAGGGAAAATTAGTCAATTTTGTTAGCTCTGTCTCTTTCGCCATCGATTAACATCCCCATCAATATCAGCTTTCTTCATTGGTTTCGAATCAAGGCCCTCGTTTGCTTGATCTCCATTCCATTGTATCCCTACGGAAGTAAGGTTGAACGGAAATGAATGATTTTGAATCGATTTTGATTCTTTAAATGGTTTATCGTATTCGTTATTTGCGGAAAACCATTATATCTAATCAAAAGTCATGAAGAAAACATCGCGCTTTATCTTATCAATTATTTATGTTTTTCTTGCTACTTCTTTGCCGGCACAACAAAAATCTAATGGGTTGAAAGTAAAGGATGGCATTATTACCGTTCCACTGGAAAAGTCTTATTGGCAAAACGATTCAAACCGGGTATCCTACAAAAAAACACAAGATGTGCAAACAATGCATATCCATCCGAAAGCAGGGTTGACTCGCCTAAAGGACTTTGAATTTGCTACCGGAACAATTGAATTTGACTGGCAGCCAATAGATACCATGTTCTCGTCTTTTTACTTCAGATTTCAGAGCAACGAAGCATCTGAATGTGTGTACCTTCGCACACCAAGAGCAGGTAATCCGTTGGCAATGGATGCCCTGCAATATGCTCCTTTTCTAAAAGGTGTCAATCTATGGGATATGTTGGCACATTACCAAGCACCTGCTAATTTCTCGAAAAGAAAGTGGAATCACATTAAATTGGTTATTTCGGAAAAGCAGATGCAAATATACCTGAATGATCAAACCAAACCGGTTCTTTGGGTCCCTCAACTGGAAGGAGATGTTTCGCGTGGAACGCTGGCGTTTGACGGAGAATCGATTATTGCTAACTTAAAGGTTAAACCCGGTTCGATTGAAGGACTTGCAAATACACCAGGGATCGATCCAACTGCTAATGATCCGCGTTATATCCGCCATTGGCAACTTATTGAACCGATCGATTTTCCATATGGCCGGGAACCAAAGAGTGATGATTTTCCAAAATCGGACAACAAGTGGATATCAATTAACACTGAACGTCGAGGACTCGTAAACTTAACAAGGCTTTATGGCGTAAATCCCAACAGGCGCCTCATTTGGTTAAAAACGAAAATTACGTCGGACAACGATCAACAGAAATGGATGGATTTCGGATTCAGTGATGAAGTATGGGTACTGATCAATGGTCGTTATATCTATGTAGACAAGAATTATTACGCTCACCCCATTATGAAAGCTCCTTTTGGCAGATGTTCGATAGAAAACAGTGCTATTAATTTACCTTTACAAAAAGGAGATAACGAAATACTTATTGGGGTAGCCAATAGTTTTTATGGCTGGGGTATCATCGCTCGCCTTCGCGATTTAAATGGAATCACTTCTTTAGGAGAAAATACGTTATAAATAACCTAAGTCAATTTGCGATCGGTTTGCTTTCGTATCGATCGCAAATTGTGAAAATGATATGTAATGTTATCCGGTAAAATCTTTTACATTAGCATACAACATATCGATTTCTTACATGGTTATAGCTCCGATGGATTCTGTTGATTTAGCACCGGTAACATCTTTACAACAAGATGGTTGGTCTGATATACGAGTCGCCTTTTCTCGTTATATAGAGGAACCTTTTTCATATCCGATAAAGGTTGACATGGACAACCAATTGGCGGGCGTTGGCGCTACTATTATTCATGGTGACGTCGCCTGGCTGGGTCATATTATTGTGAGCCCTGAATACCGAGGTAAAGGTTTGGGTAAACTGATTACCGAAACATTAGTCAATATTGCCAAAGAATATAATTGCCAAACCATTTATTTGTTGGCCACAGCGCTTGGTGCACCGGTATATGAAAAAGTTGGTTTTGTAACGGAAACGGAATACATGATTTTTACCGATATTAATTTTCCACAGGAAACGCTTGAAACGAGCCATATTCAACCTTATAAAGAAGATTTCAGGCAGGGAATTTCGAAACTTGATCAAGAAACATCTGCCGAAAACCGCTTATTTTATTTAGAAAAATTTCTCAAAGATGCGCTTGTTTACTTAGAGGAAAATGAAATTGAAGGATACTATATACCAACTTTAGAAAACGGACCTATTATAGCCAAAACCGAAAGGGCTGGATTAGCACTTACCAAATTACATTTAAGAAACCATCATCAATTAATCTTTCCAAAAGAAAATAGGTGTTTACTCCATTTTTTATCCACCTACGGATATGTGGCAAATTCTTCCTGTAAAAGAATGCGTTTTGGAGAACTAAAACCAACGAAAATGGCGTTTATCTATAATCGCATTGCGGGGTACCTGGGTTAAACCATTTTCCTTTCCCTCTCCCTCTCTTGTCCAAAGCGCCTTGTTAAAAACTGTTAATTAATTGTAAATCAGCTGATAAATTCTTTATATCGCAATAAAGAACGACTATGCGTTTTACATTTACGATCATTTTTGTTTTTTGCTTCACTGTTCTATATGCCCGGAACAATCCTACGATAATATTAGACAGTGTCGAAAAATCGGTAACTATAGATAGCACCAAGTCCAATAGAATAATTCTATTGGATGAAATCAATATTACGGCTAAGAAAGACTATTCAATGGATTCCATATATTTTCGAAAACAATATGCATCCGTTTTCAATGCCAACAAGCCTTATTGGAAAGATCTATTCTCATCCAAAAACTACTTCGATAATACGCCATTACCCTACAACAGAGCAGCCAGCAGTACAGCGTCTATTGTCAGTATAAATTTGCTTTCATTAGTGAATCTTGTCGGAAAGAACAAAAGCCCTATAACCAAGCTTCAAAAGATTCTCTTACAAGAAGAGCGAGAAAAATACTTAGATCACGTTTTTTCGTCGGAAAAAGTGCAAAAAATAACAGGACTTCAGGGCGATTCACTTTTTCTTTTCATTCAACGTTATCGACCTAATAAAGAAGAATTAACTAAAATGTCTGAATATGATATACTTACCCACATTAAAGAATCTTTTAAAGATTACCGGGCGCCTCGCAAATAATAAAAAGTTTCATAAGTCTATTCTCTCGTATGTACTAGCCTGCATAGGTTGTCTAACTGCCTGTCAACAAAATAGCGAAAGGAAACCGGAAAGCAAATCCGGTTTTAATTTATATTCAAATGAAGTAAAAGACACGTTTTCCATCTATATTCAAAAGCCTTTGGAATATGAAGAAAAGGCTAAATCAACATATCCATTGGTTGTCGTAACCGATGCCAATTTTTATTTTCCTATGCTGGCTCCTATTGTCCACCAATTTGAACAGACAGGCCTAATGAAACCCATCATTCTAGTTGGAGTTGGTTATGATTCGTTGGAGAAAATGGATTCCCTGCGGGTACGCGATTTTCTATATCCGCATTCCATTGCTTCTGACGAAATGCAAGCTGAAGGAGGAGCCAGGAGATTCCAAGCCTTTCTTGCGAACGAATTATTGCCGGGATTAGCAGATTCTCTAAGACTAAATACTGATAAAGTGCTATTAGGCCATTCCTTTGGTGGTTACTTCTCCTTATTAACTTACTTTGAACAGGTGCGAAGTGGAGCAAGCAATTTTAATAAGTTTGTTTCGGCGAGTCCAACTATTTGGTACAATGATTTCTATTTAAACCGCCTGACGGACAGTTTGAAAAATAACGGAAAGCAGGACAGCACAGCTATCTATTTAAGCGTAGGTGGGTTAGAGGATTCTGTTTGGTATGTAAAACCAGCCGAAGTGATGGCAGAAAAACTAAGTTCAGATGCTGTAAAAAACCTCGATTGCACCTCAATAACCTATCGAGAAATGGATCATATGGATGTCGGTCTTTTCTCATTTATACATGCACTTAAAAACTGGTATAAACAGGATTAATAAATGTTTATTGATAATGTGATCTACAATGAAAAGACATCAATCTTCCTCATCTTCTAAATGGTTATCTTCTTCCCATTGCTTGGTAATTTCTTCAGTTGATACTTGATTGATATTCTTTAGGGTTTCATATTTTTCCTCAATCAGCTGAATAATTGGTAATACATGCTGAATGTTTTGATCATTTAAGTGGTCAAAGTCGCTATGCTTAAACTCAAACTTTTCTCCTTCTGTAAATATTTCTTCTACTTCGTGAAGCTCACCGCTTACAGCAAGTTGCCGGAGACTTTGATTTAACCCTTTGTAGGCTTCTTCCAAATGATAAATTGCCCGTAATAAATTCTTTCTATATTCCTGGATATAACGCTTACTCATAGGTTATTGATAACGTGTTTTTATTCAAAATAACCGTTATCTAATTTTATGCCAAATCAGTACACAGAAGTTCTATCTCCAAAAACGTGAAAAAAGGATGGCAAATAGGCTGAGCTCCTAGAATGGTATCCGATCATCCAGAGAATATTTCAATTTTTAAAGAATAATACTTATCTTTCCTACTACGGCATTTTAATAGGTAAAAGTATATTTCCTAAGTTTGACTGCAAATGCAACTCTTGCCCTCAGCATCCTTAAAAAGCTTGGTAAAGCATTATCTTTTTCTTGAAGCAAAAGGTAACTATTTACATCATCTTCGTTTGTTTCCCGATGGGAATCCGGGTATTGTTTTGTGCGAAGAAGGAAAGCTATTTATCAACAATCATCCAACTTATCAACATGATCTTCCGGCAAGCTTCCTTTACGGAAAGGTTGAAAAATTTGAAGATCTTATCTGTCACGGTTCCTTAAAACTCACCATAATTGTATTACAACCCTATGTAACCTATCGATTTTTAGACAACTCGCTGGATAAAACTATCCTCGATTTAACTGATATTTTAGGAAACACAGCTTCAGACTTATTATCAACAATGAAGGCCACTGCCGGTATCTATGAAAAAATTGAAGTGCTTGAGCCTTTTCTCATGAAGTCGTTTTTTGACATACTGTATGCCATCCCGCCGGTTGTACCTGCAACTATTTCACATGTGATTAAAAAAAGAGGCTTATTGAGTGTTGATGAAATGGTAAAATTTTCAGGATATGAAAAACGCCAATTAGAACGGATTTTTAATCACACAACAGGGATGACACCCAAACGTTTTGCCAATTTAATCAAACTACATTTCTTTTTAAGCGATATCAGAAAAACATCAACAAAAACCAAGCTAAGTCAAGTAGCCTATGGGGCCGGTTATTATGATCAGTCTCACCTGATTCGCGAATTTAAGAAGATCACGGGATTGACACCTTCGTCTTATTTTAAAACACGTAATAAACTTGCTGTTAATTTCTTACAACTGTAATGAGATGTCGATTCTGTACAATTTTATTCCGTATAGCAGTACTACCTTTGTAAAAAAGAAACATGAACAATATAACCATTGCTACTGCACAATTTGAGCACAGAAGTGCTGATAAAGAATATAATTTGTCTGTGATAGATCGTTTATCCAAAGAAGCCTCTATGAAAGGTGCAAAGGCCATTACTTTTCACGAGTGTTCAATTACAGGGTATACCTTTGCAAGAAATTTATCTTTAGCGGAAATGCTTGAATTAGCAGAACCGATCCCAGATGGCTATTCCATACAAAAATTAACCGAAATAGCTTCTCGAAATAATATAAGCATATTAGCAGGCTTATTTGAAAAAGACAGTGAAGATAACTTGTTTAAAGCTTATGTATGCGTTGATAAAAATGGCCTCGTTGCTAAGTACAGGAAACTACACCCATTTATCAACCCACATTTAAAACCAGGAAATGAATATTGTATATTCGAGTTGGACGGTTGGAAATGTGGTATATTAATCTGTTATGATAATAATATCATAGAAAACGTGCGGGCAACTCGTTTATTGGGCGCCCAAATTATTTTCATGCCGCACGTAACCATGTGTACGCCCTCACCACGTCCGGGAGCGGGTTTTGTTGATCCCAAGCTATGGAAAAATAGAAAAGAAGATCCAACCAGTTTAAGAATAGAATTCAATGGTATGAAAGGACGTGAATGGCTGATGAAATGGCTTCCTGCCAGAGCCTATGACAACGGTGTATACTGCGTTTTCTCAAACGCCATTGGCATGGATGATGACCAACTTAAAAATGGTTGCTCCATGATCCTAGATCCATTCGGCGATATACTTAATGAATGTCGTACAATGGATGATGAAATGGTTACGGCCGTTTTAACGCCTCAGAAATTACAAGATGCCGGTGGCAACCGTTATATTAAAGCTCGTAGGCCGGAAATATATAGCTCCATCTTAAGTACATCCAACGAAAGTAAGCAAGAAGTATCTTGGTTAACTGAAAAAAATAAGAATTCAAATCTCAATTTTAATACCGTTGGATTAACGTAGATCCTTAAACAATAAAAGTCCTTGCTTTCGCAAGGACTTTTATCCTCTTTGCTCACGCCTGTATCAGCAAGAAGTAAATAGAAGTGATTTACCCCTTCAAAAGCTTTTCCAAATAAGCAATCTTTTCCTTCTCCGCTTCCAACAGCCGTTCGTACAGTTTTTTATTCTCTTCGTACGCTTCAACCAATTTGTCTAAAGGATTGAATGTACAATTCGTAGCACTAAAAGTTCCGTTACTGTTGCTAAAGCTATTGTCATTAAAAGTATTAAAATAATTGATCACATTATCCTCGTCAAAATTCTCTATCGCCTCGGGAGTTACGCCTAAAATTTCTGCTACCTGTGCCAACAACTCACTTTCGATAGTATCTTTCTTTTCCATTGCCGAAACTGCCTGCTGGCTCATTCCAAGCTCAATGGCTAAAGCTTCCTGCTTCATTCCACGAAGCTCACGGACACGGCTTATTTTTGGACCAATACGATTCGGTTTTTGTGTTGCGCTCATAGCCCAAAGATAGCAATTTTAACAAATGTAATAAAGAGGCCTATTCGGTAAATTACAATACATCGCTGGTAAAATACCCTGAACTCTGGTTCGGTACGACGATACTATTAGGGAAATTTGGTAGTATAACACCAACGACTATGATGGAATCAAACGCAATCAGCCTCTGGCAGACGGATTATCCAAGTTCCCTTTATCCCCATGAATATGCCGATCCCATAGGGGTTGTCAAACAGGTCTTTGACCAGTACACGTTAAAGCAAATACAGATAGCACTATGGAACTGGCTCCCTTTTCAAATGACAGATGAAATCACACCAACACCAGAACAACGGTTTTCCCTTTTCCGATTAGGTAACCAATTAGACAGATTGATTGACGCAGCGTGGGTTTTGGTTAACCAGCATAAAGAAATAACCTATCAAGCCGATCCAAATTTGAAGGATCTGATCGCTTCAGATAGCCTTTCTTTTCTTTCATTGGAAGAGGCAAGAAATCCTATCAAAACGATGAGAAAACTTTTCAAAGGATCTAAACTCCATCGATGGAAGACAATTGCGGTATACGATAGACAACTAGCTTTATTGGATCCTTTTTTCTGGATGCACGGTAATTCAATGGATCTTAGGGAATTTGGTGAGTACGTTAATCTAAACACTTTAGCGGAAGTAACCTATCTATTGGCAGGAAGTATTGATAATCTTAAAACCGATTACCATTGGTCTTTGGATACATCCAAAATAGCTAATCCCATTAATTGGGGTATGGGTTATTTCAAAACAAAAGAAATAAAGGACGTTCTAAACAGTCTTGCTTTTCTGTACCACATTAAGAGATGGTCACAGGAATGGCACCCATCCGCTGCATTTCAATTAATGCAGCATTATGGTGATTTATATAAGCTTGTGCATTTAGCCCATTACCTAACTATCAATGTTGACTTCCTTTCACCGGATCACAATTCTGCACGGATAATTGACGCTCTTAAAAAGAAATTCAGGAAAATTTCCATCGGCAAAACAGCACGGTTCCTAACCGACTGTATTTCGCTTTCTTGGACTTTTAGGCACGTATCCGAACGCCTAGAACCGGATGAAAAAGAATTAAAACACGTAGAAAACATCCTGCATCTAACCTCAAATTATTTCATATATCACATTTAACCCTAACAACCATGGAAAAATTTACAGGAAAAGAAAGCTTTCTTTCCTCGTATGAAAGCTCTATTTACAATATCCGCAGTTCGCTGAAATTTATAAAAACGACCCATCACTACCGACTTTTCCTTCAAAATCTATATAGAGTGGTCATTAGCCCAGAACGGTGGCCGGAAGAAACGCTGCCCACCCTACAGAATAATTTTGAAGAATTATTATTTGCACTGGATGCCGCATGGTTGGAACATGAACACCAGTTACAGATCGAGGCACGTTATGGTAGCGGAGATGAAGAATTTAAGGTAGACGTTCTGCAACCTTCTTTTTCAGATTATACGATAGATCAATATTACCCACAGTTACAGGAAAGCACATGGCCAGTTGAACGGAACCATCGTTTTAAAGGCGAAATCCAATTTCTGAATCAGGATGAGATTCGCTCGTCAAAAGCATTCCATAGAAAATTCTTTGGACGGAGGAGTCAGGGCGATTGGAAACGTTACCTTACCCTCTGGATGGAGAGCGCACTTGATGATAGAAGCATTATTGAAGCTCACGGATTTTCCCCGGCAGAAATATATGAGGACTATCTTGATCTTGTTAAGTTAATGGAAATCGTTTGGCTGGTAGAAAAACAGGAAAGAGAACTTCTTTACCACGAATTGGTTCCGTGGTTCGATATGAATAATTACCCCTATATGGGTACTATCGAAAGCACTTTTAATCCCTACAGCGATTTATATGGTTTCTTTCATTACACCTCGCTTATGGCATATAAAAGAGACCTTGGCCGATGGATGAAACTTGTATTTGAACGGGAAAAAATATGGGAAGGAACACCAGCGGATCTGATTGACCTGTTTAAAACTCTTGTACACATGACAGACTGTCTTTGGCTAATAAGGCAATTAAGCCCGAATTACCCTAAAAGCTGGAACAACACGAATACAACCTATTCTTTTCAGCATGCCCCAATACCAAAAGAGAATTATCGCTATAAGTTAGAAGCGGAAATAATTAAAAATCCAGAAAATTATCTGCGTGAGTTTTTCAACCTATACGATCTCCAGTTTTGTTTCCATATTCTTTTTGAATCGCTTACGGCAGCTTTGGGACATGAAGAACCTTATCCTTTTGATAAAAAGGAAATAACAAGCTTTCATGCCAATCTAGTAAAATTGCTGGAAGCGGGATATCTGGTACAGGCAAAGAAATATCCAAACAGGCAACATTGAGAGCATGATTAAATTTTATAGCTATGGGCACAATTCCAGCAGAAGTCCTTCAGGAGGCAAACCTGATCACCGCACGCTTGGTAAATACGCTGTTGATAGAACAGATATACCTGAATGATATAGTTGAGGATGATAAAGCATATTGGGAACTCATTATCCTCATTCCCAATTCGAGTACCCAACACATTACCGAAGCCCGTCCATTGGTTAGAATGGTAATGACGCTTCATATTCAGTTCAGATACCGCTTATTCTATTTTCACGACGTGAAAGCCGGACTCAAACAGGGCAGCATGGTGTTTTTTTCCATCTGCCAACCTGATATGCTGGTATATATCAATCCCGAAAGTGATATTCCCCTTTTTAATAATAAAACCACCTTTCAAAAGGTATACAACAGGGCAATCATTGAGCAGGGAAAAGAAAGAAACAAAATACGCTCGTTCAGGGAGGGAATGGATTTTTACTTTGAAAAGGGAAACGACCAGCTCTGCGCATTGATGTTACATCAGGTTTTTGAGTTATGCTACCGATTTGCCGAGCTTGCGCTCATAGGAAAAGAAAAGATATCCCATTCTTTGCGTAACCACCACAAATTCCTGCTCCCTTATATTCCCGAACTTAAAACGCTTTTCAACGAGGAGGACGAAAAAGAAATGTCCATACTTTTCATTTTAGATGAAGCCTATCTTACCGTTCGTTATGAAAACAGCTACCAGATTTCAAAAGATGAATTATCCTATCTGATACAGAAATCGCTTGACCTGCAACAAATAGTAGACGAAAATTCAAGACTGGCGCAAAAACAGTTCGAAGTGCGTTTCGGAAATTACAAAGAGGAAGAGCAACAATCGGAACCATCAAGTGAACAGGAGGTTGCAACCTCTGAAAAATTTATTTCTAGTCCAACAATTGAACCATTAAAACCCTTATGTATCATGGAAAAGATCATTGAAAAAATAACAAGGGAGGTAGGTACCATTCGCATTTATTGTATGGGAAAAAGCTCACGATCCTTCTCTCACGATAGTTATTACATGGAAACAACAGAAAAAACTTCCGAGGATCGTCTCTATTTATTAGTAATTACCAAAGACGAACAGCCGAACGATATTTACCGGATACAGAGCTATATCAATCAGGATAAAAATGTGGACGCAAAAGTCGTGTTACTTTTTCACAGCATGGCATCTATTACCAAAGCACTGGAAAACGGCAATCCTTTCTTTCAAAGGGTAATAACGACTGGGGAACAGGTATTTATAAACAAAGATCTATCCGAAATATGGCAAATACCCACTGAAGAAAAAAAGGCCGAAGTGAACCTTGAAACAAAAAAAATGAACTGGTGGAAACGGAGGCGGAAAATTATCGCATTTATAGAATCAGCCTCTAATCTTACCTATGATGATAATGAAGATGTTGAGTTATGTATGCTTGCACTTGCGCTTGAGCAGATATGTCTGGCTTATATCGAAACCTTTTTGGATTATAAGCCTAATCTGCAAAGTCTTTCACATCTCTATAACCTTTGCGACTATATCAGCGAAAAGGCGAATGAATTTTTTCCAAGAATTACCGAAGAGGATATTAGGTTGTTCGGATTGTTATCACAGGGACTGCACAATTTGAGGTTCCGTTCTTCTCTGTTTTATCATCCCACGGATGTGGCTATTTTGCATAGAAGGTGTGAATATTGGTTGGAGTTTGTCACGGAGGAAGTTGAGAGTTATCTCAAAGAACAGCAATAAAACATGGATTGATTTGTAGGTATCTCATTATTTGAATGTTTTTATTGTTACTAGAAGAAGACTTTAACTCTTCAATCCTTCGTCTGAAGACCCCGTGCCAATTTGCTTTATAATAGATACAGCTGAATTCAAAGCGTTATAATCAGGAAAATTGTTTGATATATCTTTATTGCTTCCAGAAGGCAATAGCTGCCCCCCCTTATCTATAAGTTCACTAATAGATCGTATGGCTAACTTTATCCTTTCCTTTACTTCTGGATCGTCAGGATTGTAATGCCCATTATGGATATTGGCTGCCTCAGCATCTAATACATCAGCTAGCATTTTCTTATTGGCTTTTACCAAGTCATCCATTAATTCATTTTTTAGTTTGAGACTTTTTGCATGCTCTTCAAATATGCTTGACTCGGCCCACTTTCTTCTTATAACTGCTGCTGCATTACACAATTTTGCTATTAGCATTATACTGCTACCTATCGATAGAATTAACCAGATTGATCCGGGTTGACCATTTAATATTTTAACTTTCGAGTCTTCATTACTTTCATTCACTGGTATTTCAATACCTTTTTTTAGAAGTTCTGAATATTTTATAAGATCATCGAATGAATTTGTTTCTGGCAATTTTACTCTTAAAATAGCATCTGAGTTTGGTGTGGTATTATCATAATATGCTTTCAAGCCTAGTATTGCAGATCTCAAATTGGATATAGCTTTCTCTAGCTCCACCTTTTCATTCACACTTAATACAACTGACGGCTCCGGAATCGTAAATGCTTTTGACTCTTTTATTGAGTCTGTAAAATGTTGTAAATAAGGAACCTTGTCCAGTTCTCTTATTACTTGTCTAAAATTAAAATAATCTTTGACTATATATCGTGATTCGTTAGACGACCTATTATTATCTAGGAACGTTAATTCTAAATGTTCTAAAAAATAAGAAGCTGAATTAGTAAGTTCTCCTAGGTTCATGTCGCTATAGTTGTTCGGAGGGCAATATACCATATTTACACTTTATATAAAACAAAAGCGTTACTCTATCTTCTTATTTTGATATTTCTGTGTTATTATAAATATTTCTTTTTTTTACTATTGGATGAAGGCTCCATTTAAATCGTATATTCTAGCTAGCCGTTCATTGGCTAGAAAATTTTTACGATCTTTAAATAAATAATGTTTTCGGAGAAAACATCTCAATAAAAACTTAGTAAATCTAAATACATGTCACCGCAAGAAACAAACATGCAAGAATATGAAAGGTTACAATACGATTTTCTTGCAAGGGCAGAGAAAATGTTCGGATCAAAAACAAACTATAGATATTTAGGGTTATTTTACCACAATTTTCCCCCGAGGGTGGTTTTTTGCGGTAGGTCATTAGAAACTGAAGAATGCTCTTTCAAAATTTTCCTAAATGGCAAAGGCGCTATAAACGATAAAAAAGATGGTATTTTTCAGTTGGCACATGAAGTTGTACACTTACTTTCACCTGTCGAACTAGTTAAGGGCAACGAAATAAATTATTTAGAGGAAGGAATGGCTACTTTCTTCTCAAAACTGATTTTGGAAGAAATAACGGGAGATAAAGAGTTTTTTGATTTCGCTATTGAAAAGCATGAAAAGTATTTAAAAGCGTATAAGCTTTATCTCAGTCTAATAGAGGTTGATATATCGGCCGTGAAAAAATTACGTGAGTCGACACCAGTGATAGCTAAAATTACTTCTGAAGATTTCAAGATAGCAAATTTGAAAGTTGATAATGACCTTATCAATTCGCTGCTGACAAAATTTGGAGATTAGCTCTTATTAATATTTAAAGATTTTTTTTAGCTGGAAAGAGAGACTTTTTACCTATAAAAAATATAACAGGCAAATTTTGGTTCAATTTACTGTTTCCCGTAATATACTCACAATTAATATACCTAAATTGCATCGCAAAAATAGTTTGACCTTAACAATAAATAGCAATATATCCCTGAATTCTTATGGCCGATATTACCATAACTTTTAATTTTTATTCTCTTTTATTTAAGCCTAGAAAGCAACATAGTGACTTGAATTCTGTAGAGATACTTCGCAAGGTACTTCATTATGTGACACCAGTCAACTTGGAAAATAAAGCATATCTTGTTGATAGATATAAAAATAGAGAAAATTCAAGTCCCAGGGAATTGTTCATCGACTCCGTTACCTTCGATCATGTAGAACGACGTTATAAATGTAGGATGGGAGTAATTAGAGAAGGTAAAACTCCGATGCTAAAACCTTATGATAGTTACCAGCTTGTTTCGTTGGATGAGATGAAAAAAAAATATGGAGACCTGGTAGAAGTAACCCATTTTTATATTGACATCAGTAAAAACAAACCATATCTCTGTTGTGAATAAAATTTTTATGGACCCCGTTACACCGATATTGAGTTTTATCTAAGAAACGTAGCGCATAATGTTCTCGAATTAGCTAAGGAGACCAAGTTGGAAATTCATCTCGATGTCTCTTTAGACAAACTATTAAACGACTTGAAAGATGTATTTAGCTTCGAATTAAAAATGGAACCGTCTGGTTTAGAATTGATAGAACCAAATTTAAAAAATCACTATTTCACTGGTCTTAGTTCATTTGGAAGATTGCTTAGCACGCGTGCAATCAATATTAAAGCTTTTTTCGATGTATTTGAAGGAAACAAATTGGTAAAAACCGACAATGAAGGAACCAGTCTCGTCAAAAAACTTCTAAGAAGTATAAAAAATCAGGATACTGATATGAATGCTTTCAAAAATTTTATATTAGAATATACTACAGATCAGTCAGATGATATACAATATATTAATTTAATAAAAAACCAAAAAGGATTTGAAATAAGCATAGATAAAATGTTTCTAAACAGCAATAAACGTTGGTATGAGTTAGTCAAGCCAGAAATTGATAATTTTATTAACGGGTTATGAAAAGAGTACTAGACTTTTATTTTAGATTTCCCATTTTAATGGACTACTTGGTAGGGTTTAGTCTATTATGTCTTGTTCATTACTGTGTGAAAAATTGTATTCTAGAAATACCGAAGGAAGAGTCTATTCTAAACTATGCGTCCGAAACAACAACTATTCTTCTGACCTTAGCTGGATTCATTCTAACTTTTCTAACGGTGTTAATAACTTTTAAAACAGGTAAAGTAGAAGAAAGCGAAAATATCACCTTGATGGAGAAATTTTGTAACTCTTCTCTATATAAAGACACTACTACGCTATTGAAGAATGGTATTAAATCATTAATTTTTATAACTCTAGTTATTTACATTCTCCGATTTGTGAACATTTTCGGTATTTGGTTATTATACTACTGCATAATACTTGGCGTTGCTGTACTGTTGTTAACTATTCTCCGGGCATTGTTTATCCTAGATAATATATTAGATTTTCACACCGAAAACCATAGACAGCATTAATTCTTCATGATGCTGATAAAAGGCCAAAAAAAACGATGGTTTTCCTTCTAACCAAGATATAAGATATTTACACAGCTAATAATTTCAAAATATAACGCCTCATTTTGATGAACAGGCTGATAATGATATCTTTATACAACTTATTATAAATAATACAAAGCATCTATTTTTGTCCGCATATTGTCCAGAAAACAAAATAACCTACTGAAAATCAGTAGGTTATTTTGTTAAAAGTCGGGATGGCCGGATTTGAACCGACGACCTCCAGCACCCCATGCTGGCGCGATACCGGGCTACGCTACATCCCGAATTTTAGGATGACAAACTTATAGAAAAAATCTGTAAATCACAATTTTTTACCAAGCACATATTATTCGCTGAATATTGCTTTATCAAATACCGTTATTTATTCTAATTACTCCTGCGAACGTTAGCCCATTAATCATAAGAAATAAATGACAAAAATTGTATAAAAAAGAAATTGAAATATGTCAGATATTACATTTTGCCGTAAATCTATCGTATTTTTATCGTAAATTCATCGTAAAATATACGATGGATTTACGACTCTTTATCGATCAATTTACGATGTATTTGAATATTATTCTATAATCTATATAATTTCTGTCTTTCTTTTACTTCATAATAGGTAGATCGCTAGACATAAGGCTTTAGGCAGTAAGCTCTAGGCAAACTATTTAACGACTCCACTTTTTATAAGGCTTTAGGCAATAAGCAATAAGCTCTAGGCAGATTGTTTAACGACTCAGCTTTTTACGCTTTAACTTACTTATAAGTATTAAACATTGTACATTTGAAAGAAAAAAATAGAGATGCCAAGTGCTACCGTAAACTTCTTTACTGAAGAAATTAAATACACTATAAAAAACAAACTGCTATTAAAACAATGGATAAAGGATGCTATTGCTAATGAAGGTTTAAAACCCGGTGAAATAAGCTTCATCTTTTGCTCGGACGAATATTTGCATAAGATAAATGTGGAGTATCTTAATCACGATACCTATACCGATATTATAACCTTTGATAATAGCGATGACGAAAACGTAATCGCAGGTGATATATTCATCAGTATTGATAGAATCAAGGAAAACGCAAAAAGCTTTTTAGTAAAAGAAATCGATGAGCTGCATCGCGTTATTATTCATGGTATTTTACACCTATGTGGCTATTTAGATAAGAAACCTGTTGATAAAAAGCGAATGACAGAAAAAGAAAATGAATATCTATCTAAACGGTCATTTGTATAAAAACAAAAGGGATTCATAAATAAATGAATCCCTTTGTCCTGCATTGTATGTCTATTTTTTTAATCTCTGGAGCGAAATAAGATGCTTGCATAATATACCAGCGTTGCCAGTGAAGATAGAGCAGCTACCACATAAGTCATGGCAGCCCACCAAAGGGCATTTTTCGCACCATCATGTTCCTCTCTGCTTGCCATTATTCCTTTGTTTGTTTCCAGCCAAGCTAAAGCCCTATTGGAAGCATCAAACTCCACAGGCAGGGTTACGAAACTGAATAAGGTAACCAATGCTAAAGCAGCAACACCTACCGCTAGTACAATAATATTACCTGCAAAAAAAACTAACATAACACCAATCATCAAAGTCCAGGATGTTAGCGTAGAAGCTACATTGACTACCGGCACCATTGCTGAACGAAATTGTAACCATGCATATGCCTTTGCATGCTGCACGGCATGACCACATTCGTGCGCAGCCACAGCGGCCGCGGCAACACTTCGTCCACTATATACTTCCGGACTCAAATTCACTGTTTTATCCGCCGGGTTATAATGATCGGTTAATCGTCCTTCCACCGAAACTACCTTAACATCATAAATATTATTGTCATGTAACATCTTCTCCGCAATATCCTTACCTGACATGCCACTGCTTAATGGTGTTTCGGAATGTTCTTTAAACTTACTCTTGAATCGCCATTGAACAATAAAACTAACGATTGCAATACCTATTAATAACAAATACTCTGTTCCCATTTTTTTATCAACTATATATTACTTCCCTCAAACTGCATACCGACATTTACTTTTTCCGGCCTTCTACCTAAGATATGCATTTTTCTCCTAAATTTACGACAAAAAGATTAAAATAGCATTAAAAAAGCTGACCTTACCTGACATTATATCAAGAAGATAAGTAAAAAACTGACAATTTATCCGAGGTCGGTTGATAAATAAACCCGCACTAAAAGGACACATAGGAAAGAGCACTAAAAAACCGAGGCTACCTGAATCAATTTTTCTGTCTAAATTTGTACAAAACAATTAACAATGGAAAATCTGCTGATCGTTATTCTACTCATAGTCTTACTTTTCTTTTTATATAAACTGACGCAACGAACCAATCAATCGGGTAATGATAATATACCCGGCTTCCAGGGAGAACGCGACGATCTCCTTGTAAAAATTGCGAAAGCAGAACAGAAAGCGGAGAACTACCGCGTGGAAAATGAACGCTTGTTGAATGAGGTTAAAACCGAGCGTGAAAAAGCTGCAGCAGCCGAGCGAACCATTGAAAGCTTAAATGCCTATTTTGAATCGCAACAAGAAAAATTGAATGAACAGAAATTAGAAATAGCAACCATGAAAAGCCAGTTCAATAAGGAGTTCGAATTGATTGCTAATAAAATTCTGGAAGAAAAAACACTTCGATTTACGGAAACAAATCACAAGACCATCAACCAACTTTTAGATCCTTTAAAACAGAATATCAAAAGCTTCGAAGAGAAAGTCGATAAGACTTATAGCCATGAAGCTGCGGAGCGAAACTCCCTTAAAGGGGTCGTTATGCAATTAATGGAGCAAAGCCAGCTAATTAAGGATGAGGCTATTAATTTAACAAGAGCCCTAAAAGGCGATCAGAAGAAACAGGGGAATTGGGGAGAAGTGGTTCTAGAACGAGTATTAGAACGATCGGGTCTTACCAGAGATAGCGAATATCGTTTACAGGCTAGTTTTCAAACTGAAGACGGTAAACGTCTGCAACCCGATGTGATCATTGATCTACCGGAAGAAAAACACCTCGTAATTGATGCAAAAGTTTCACTGGTTGCCTACGAGAGATGGGTAAATGCAGCGGATAATGATGATGAGCGCGAATTGTTTGCTAAACAACATATACAATCTATCAAAAATCATGTTACGGAGCTTTCCCGCAAAAATTATCAGGATTTATACAAAATCACGTCACCCGATTTTGTTTTGCTATTTATGCCCATTGAATCTGCTTTCAGTATGTCAATTACGATTGATAGCGAACTATTTAGCGATGCATGGGATAAACGTGTCGTAATTGTAAGCCCGTCAACGCTACTAGCCACCCTTCGAACCATAGCCAGTATTTGGAAACAAGAGCGACAAACACGTAATGTCATGGAAATAGCAAGAGAAGCCGGCGCACTCTATGATAAATTCGTTGGTTTTACCGAAGACATGGATAAGATTGACAAACAGATAACCATATTAGCAAGGACACATGAAGATGCCCGCAAGAAACTAGAAACCGGTAAAGGTAACGTCATATCTAAAGTAGAAAAGCTAAAAAAACTGGGCGCAAAAGCAAGCAAACAAATAGATATAAGTTTATTTGATGAGGAGGAACTCACTGAAGACTAGCCGGTTTCACGTGAAACCGGCTAGTCTTCAGTGAGTAAGGAAGCAAGTTAACCGGTGAAGAATTTGCAGTTTACCGATTATAATTTATTTACCGGTTAACCGCTACCTGTTAACTAATTAAATGCGTTCCATCCCTGCGCAGTAATTGGGTATAGATTTCCGCTTTTTGATATTAAATTACATCCAGCGTTCTCTTCCATTATATACCCAATTACGCTGATATCCAGATCACCTTTTATCTTTTCATAATCGCTCTGCTTAATGGTAAATAGCAGCTCGTAATCCTCCCCTCCACTAAGTGCGCAGACCGTAGGATCCAATCCGAACTCGCGCGCTGTGTCATAGGTCATTTGATCAATAGGGATTTTTTCTTCGTATAATCTGCAGCCTTTTGATGATTGTTTACATAGGTGCAAAACTTCGGAGGCTAATCCGTCAGATACGTCAATCATCGACGTTGGCTTAATTTGAAGTTCCTTAAGCAATTGAACGACATCACGTCGCGCTTCCGGCTTTAATTGCCTTTCTACAATATAATCCTTTCCTTCCAGATCGGGCTGAATGTTTGGATTCTCTAAAAATATTTGCTTCTCCCGTTCTAATAACTGAAGACCGACATAAGCCCCTCCCAAATCGCCGGACACACAAATCAAATCACCTTCCTCTGCCCCATTTCTATAGGTTACAGCGGAAGAATCAGCATAACCTATACTCGTCACGCTAATAACTAATCCCTGCTTGGAAGCGGATGTATCTCCTCCTACCAAGTCCACATTGTACTTCTTACATGCTAGAATAGCTCCTGCGTATAACTCCTCAACTGCTTCTAAAGGAAACTTGCTCGATAAGCCGATAGAAAAGGTTATTTGAGTGGCAATGCCATTCATCGCGAAAATATCACTTAAGTTTACTTGTACCGCTTTATATCCCAAATGCTTAAGCGGAACATATCTTAAGTCAAAATGTACACCTTCCAATAATAAATCGGTTGAAATAAGTGTCTGTTTTCCTCCATGCTGAATAACCGCAGCGTCGTCTCCTATGCCTTTTACGGTTGATTCTTCCTTTATTTCAATTGATTTATTAATCAGGTCAATGAGGCCAAACTCGCCCAGTTTATCTAAACCGGTATTCTCTTTGTTATCAAACATGTAGAATTAATATAGTATGTATTTCTAATTTAGAGTCCGAATTGTGCAGATATATCCAACATACGCTCAATTGGCTTCCTTGCTCTGTTTATCACGTCCAGTGGCAAATCTATTTCCGGTAATTCAAACCTCATAGCGTTATAAAGCTTTTCTAAGGTGTTCAGCTTCATATGCGGGCAATCGTTGCATGCACATGCATTATTAGGAGGAGCGGGTATAAAGGTCTTCTGTGGATTAGCTTTCTGCATTTGATGAATAATACCCGATTCGGTCGCAACAATGTAGGTACTAGCTGGGTCTTTTATGGTATAGTTTAATAAACCGGTGGTCGATCCAATATAATCAGCCTGCCTTAAAATATGTTCCTCACACTCGGGGTGTGCAATAAATTTCGCATCAGGAAACTGCAATCGTAAACGATCAATTTTCTCTTGCGAAAATATTTCGTGTACCATACATGCACCGTTCCAAAGAACAAGGTCTCGGCCGGTTTTCTTTTTTACATAGTCGCCTAAGTTTTTGTCAGGTCCGAAAATAATCTTTTGATCTTTCGGCAGGCTTTCAACGATTTGTACGGCATTGGATGATGTACACACAATATCGCTAAGTGCTTTCAACTCGGCTGTGCAGTTGACATAGGTAATGACAAGGTGATCGGGGTATTGCTCTTTAAACTTCGCAAACAAATGGGGTGGACAACTATCTGATAAGCTGCAGCCTGCCTTAAGATCCGGTAGCAACACTTTCTTTGTGGGTGATAGAATTTTAGCTGTTTCAGCCATAAAATGAACACCGGCGAAAACGATTATAGCAGCATCTGTTTTTGCAGCCTCTTGAGAAAGCCCCAAGCTATCCCCAATATAATCAGCGATATCTTGAATTTCAGCATCCTGATAATAATGTGCTAAAATAACTGCGTTCTTTTCCTTTTTAAGCCTGTTGATCTCTTGAACTAAATCCAGTCGAGGGTCAATTGCTTCATCGATATAGCCTTTAGCAGTCAGTTGTTCAGTATAGTTTTCCATTTTCTTAGCCTAAGCATAGTTCACTTATACAAATGTACATAAAGAAAATGAAATCGGATTTTGTGGCTTTTCCACTGTTCAATAAAAACAATAATTCTTTTTATATAAAATCTTCTTATCGTTTATTAGTGTGTTAGTAATGTTAGAAAATGGGATATCTTTTTTCTTGTTTTATTTGATGTTCTATTTTTATCAACAAGTTTTTAACATTATTGATAAGTTAATGAATTGATTTACAATCGCTATTTATTTTGCTGTTTTTTCTTTCCATATTTTTTTGTCAGTTTTTTATGACGGAATTTTGGTTAGGAACTAGCGGTTCATCGGATGGATAAATAATCTAAAAGTTCTGGTAAATGTGAATATGATGGCTTCTTAACAAGTTATTCTTTTTATTCCACTGACTTTTTACAAAAAAATCCACATATTTAACATGTTTTTCCACCGTTTTGACGGAAGATATCAATAAATAATTTTTTCAATATGACGAATGTTGATTTCTTAGTTGTGGGTTCGGGTATTGCGGGTCTGAGTTTTGCCTTGAAGGCCGCAAAATATGGTAAGGTTCTGATAGTTACGAAATCGAACGAGGACGAATCGAATACAAAGTATGCACAAGGTGGTGTAGCCGTCGTTGTGGATAAGTCAGACAGCTTTGAAAAGCATATCGCTGATACTCTGGTTGCTGGTGATGGTTTGTGTGATAAAAAGGTTGTGGAAAACGTTGTTAAGGAAGGTCCGGAGCGGATCAAGGAAATCATTCAATATGGAACTCATTTTGACGAAATAACAACAGGTAGTTATGATTTAGCGCGAGAGGGCGGACATTCGGAACATCGTATTTTACATTATAAAGATATTACGGGTTTTGAGATTGAGCGGGCTCTATTGGAGCAAGTTCATCAGTCTGCCAATATTACCATATTAACCCATTATTTTGCTGTTGATCTCATTACTCAACATCACCTCGGCTTATTTGTTAATAAGACCAGTGACGATATTACCTGTTATGGGATTTATGCATTAAATACGTTGACAAATGAAGTTGAAAAAATCTTAAGTAAGATTACTGTAATGGCTTCCGGCGGAGCCGGGCATATTTATGCATCTACTACGAATCCGGTGATTGCTACAGGGGACGGCATAGCAATGGTTTATCGGGCTAAGGGAAAAGTAAGAAATATGGAGTTTATTCAGTTCCACCCTACCTCGTTGTATAACCCCGGTGAGTATCCATCATTTTTGATTTCAGAAGCGTTGCGCGGATTTGGTGCCGTTTTAAGAAGGAAGAATGGAGAAGAGTTTATGTATGAGTATGACGATCGTGGATCGTTGGCGCCGAGGGATATCGTTGCGCGAGCAATAGATAATGAAATGAAGAAATCGGGAGACGATTACGTTTATTTGGATATTACGCATCGCGATAAGGTGGAGCTTTTGAAGCATTTTCCGAATATATATGCAAAATGCCTTAGTATTGGTATTGACCTTACGAGGGATTATATACCCGTGACTCCCGCTGCTCATTATCTTTGCGGGGGTATCTTGGTAAATGAATTCGGTCTTTCCTCTATTAATAATCTCTACGCCTGTGGCGAATGCTCTTCTACCGGTTTACACGGCGCTAACAGATTAGCTTCCAATTCATTATTGGAAGCTTTGATTTATGCCCATCGGATATTTGAACATGCAATAAGCGTTTTTGACAAGATCACTTTACCTCTTAATATACCCGATTGGGATGACACGGATACACAGCTATCAAACGAAGATATTTTGGTTACGCATAATTTAAGAGAAACACAGAAGATTATGAGTGATTATGTTGGTATTGTACGTTCGGATTTTCGCTTAGAACGTGCCATGCGGCGACTCAAATTACTTTATGAGGAAACGGAAGAATTCTATAAGAACACGAAATTGTCTGTGAAACTGTGCGAGCTTAGAAATGTCATCCAAGTTTCGTATATTGTCATTAAATCGGCAATGGCTCGGAAAGAGAGTAGAGGTTTACATTATACTACAGACTATCCGAATCATTCAAAGGAGCTGAAAGACACTGTTTTTTAGGTATATGGCATTAATAAAGGCTGTTTTAAGTAAGACTCCAAGCATTGGCGTTGATACATTTATTGCAGAGAACGCCACCATAGTTGGTAATGTAACGATAGGGAATCATTGTTCTGTATGGTTCAATGCGGTTATAAGAGGGGATGTAAATTATATTAGAATAGGCGATTATTCAAATATACAGGATGGTGTGGTGATTCACGGTACTTATTTAAAGAATGGAACGGATATAGGAAGTTATGTGAATGTAGGACATAATGCTATAGTTCATGGCTGTACGTTAAGGGATCATTGTTTGGTGGGAATGGGGGCAATTGTGATGGACAAGGCGGTTATTGAGGAATATGTAATTGTAGCGGCGGGAGCGGTTGTTTTGGAAAACATGGTGTGTGAAAGTGGTTTTTTATACGCTGGTGTACCTGCAAAAAAGATTAAGCCCTTAACAGCCGAACAAAGGACCTTGTTAGATAAATTGCCACACAATTATGTGCTATATGCTAGTTGGTTTGGGGTGGATTAGCTTCCATCGACTTATCTTCACTCGGTATATCGATGACTTCCTCTTGTTCCCAATTAGGTCTAACCGTGATTGGTTTACTATGATACCAAACCTTTTCAGGCTGTGTACGCTTTTCTACATCAGCTGGGTCCCATTTATTATTTCGATTTATATCATAAACGATTCTAATTAAGTACTTCCCACCCGGAAATTGCTTGAAGACGAGGCGATCGGATTTCCGAATGGCAGTTGAGAGAAAGATATTTTCCTTCTTTTCGTTTGTTATCTGAACGAGGTATTGATTTCCAATGGTATCAGGTACATTTAATTTTAGAATAACGTCTCCAAAATTTTCCGTTTCGTCCAGTGTAAACTTTCGCTTTACAGCCTTTGATTTTTCACCAAAATGGCCTTGAAACGCATTCTCTTTTAGATCCAATTCATAGTTTCGTTTAGGGCGCCAATTGTACCGTATAATGTACGATCTATTACTGCTGGTATCTTTTACTAGTTGGAAGTTAGTACGTGAAACGGAATCTTCCGTAAGTATTATGTTTTGTTTGTCAAACGACTTTATGGGAGCGGTGCTGTTTAATATGATGTGTTTTATTTTGTTAACCTTCTGGCTATTGATATTATCGGTAATAATGAGATCCCGATCGTACTTTTCATTTTTGCTTCGGCGAATGGTCGTTGAATCTAAGACCTGATTGTTTTCGGTAATACGTACTTTTAAAGAATCGAAGGTTAATTCACTTAGCCACATCGAAGCGCTATCCCGTGTAGAACTATAATTTACAATTTTATCCTGATCTAAGGAGTTTGGGCTAAGGACCTCAATATCGGGGTTTGTTATAGGTCTATTAAAAATGAAATTTATCGTACCATTTTTTTCAATTTTACGGTCGAGCAGTCTGAAAGTTGTTGGAACAGGTTTAGATATCGCTAAACGAATATTACTAGTGTCCTTGTTCAATAAGAAGGAGTCAGTTAAAAAGCCAATTTCCTCGTCTGTTCCGTTAAATATACGATCATTATTTTTTTCTTTTAGAGCATAAATGCGATATGTATCTTCTTTTAGATTGTGAATCTTGAAATTGCCTGCTGAATCGGTAAGCGTAAAAATATTCGCTTTTCTCTTACCGAATATTGAATCTTGCCGGGTAGGTATAAGCATAACCGTCACCTCCTTTTCCTTTTCTAAAGTAAGTGCGTTGCTGACATTACCTGATATATTAAGTGAATCTATTTGATCGCCAGTAGCAAAGACATAGCTGTAATTTAGTAAAGGATTTCCCTCGTTATAATCCCCGAGGGCTTTTCCAAAGTTTATGGTGTATGTTGTTTTTTCTTCCAGGGTATCAGGTAAGGTAATGACTAAGGATTTCTTCTTTATTTTATAAATTGGAATTTTATCCATATCAGGCGTTACACTGATTTCTTTCAGTTCGTTCTGAAGTTTAACAAATTCGTCAAACTCGATAACGATTTCTTTGGATTTAAAATTTCTGCTGAGGTTGATAGGCGTTTCTTTTAAAACTTTTGGAGGAATGCTATCCTTTGGCCCTCCCATCGGTTGCTGTATGCTTGCACAATGCGTATTGAATAATAAAGTGACGAAAAGAATGAGTAAAATAAGGTAATTTGTATTTAAGCTTATTTTTAAGCCTTTTAACACGTTTTTCTTCTTTTTGGAGATTAGCATCGTTTTTTAAAAGATAATGTCTCTTATCGCTTTATTTAATTTTTATATAACGTATTGATATTCAATATTTTATATTAATTTGACATATGAACCATAAGAACACTAACGTCAGCTGGTGATACGCCGGAAATTCGAGAGGCTTGACCGAGCGTTCTCGGTTTTATCTTTATAAGTTTTTCCCGAGCTTCTTTTGAAAGGGATATCAGTTGATTATAATCAAAATGCGGATTAATTTCTTTATCCTCCATTTTCTTCATTTTATTTACAATCTCAATTTCTTTATCGAAGTAGCTATCGTATTTTACCTTTATTTCGGCCTGTTCTATTATTTCCTCGGAAAAATCAGCGAGCAAGTCCTTTAAGCTACTATTTGCTTCAGCTAAATTCCAGATATTTACCTGAGGTCGAGTAAGGACATTGAACATTTTTATATTTTGGGTGAGTGGACTGGAAGATAATTTTTCCAATATTGGATTCATTTTAGAAGCTTCAACAGACGTTTTGCGAAGGTACTCTACTATCTCATCAGACTTGCTAATTTTAGTTTTCACTTTATCTAAGGCCTCTTCCGAAGCTAAACCAAGTTGATGGGCCAATGGTGTTAGTCGAATATCAGCATTGTCCTGTCTTAAAAGTAATCGATGCTCTGCTCGAGAAGTAAACATACGATAAGGTTCTTCTGTACCTTTTGTCACTAAGTCATCAATCAAAACACCTATATAAGACTCTGATCTTTTAAGTATAAGTTCATGTAGATCGTTAATTCGTTGATGCGCATTTATACCGGCAATGAGGCCTTGACTTGCTGCCTCTTCATAGCCGGTGGTGCCATTAATTTGTCCTGCAAAAAATAGGTTTTTTACCTTTTTTGTTTCAAGTGTTAAATCCAATTGCATTGGCGGAAAATAGTCGTATTCAATCGCATACCCAGGTCTAAACATTTTGGCATTTTCAAAACCTGGAATTTGCCTCAAAGCTTTGAATTGTACATCTTCAGGCAGTGATGTGGAAAAGCCGTTAACATAAATCTCGTGGGTTCTCCATCCCTCGGGTTCAACAAAAATTTGATGTCTATCACGTTCGGCAAAGCGATTTATTTTGTCTTCTATAGAAGGACAATACCGAGGGCCCAATCCCTTAATTCTGCCAGTGAACATCGGTGATTTTTCAAAGCCTTCTTTTAAGGTATCATGAACATTGGTATTCGTATAGGTGATCCAACAGCAGCGTTGCTCTTGAGGCAAATCAATGGATTGATAAGAGAAGCGACCTCTTTTCTCGTCTCCCCACTGCTCTTCCATTTTGGTATAGTCGAGCGTTCTTCCATCTACACGAGGAGGTGTTCCCGTTTTCATACGACCAGACTCAAAGCCAATTGAGATGAGTTGCTCGGTTAATCCAGTGGCGGCCTTCTCGCCCGTTCTACCTCCACCAAATTTTTTTTCACCGATATGAATAATACCATTTAGAAAAGTGCCATTCGTTAATACAACTGCATCCGCTTCGATTCGTATTCCCAGTGACGTAATAACACCTTTTGCTCGTCCTTGAGCTACAATAATTTCTTTAACGGTATCTTGCCAAAAGTCTATGTTTGATAATGATTCCAATTGGAGTCGCCATTCTTCAGCAAAACGCATTCGGTCGTTTTGCGACCGCGGGCTCCACATGGCCGGACCTTTAGATAAATTCAACATTCTAAATTGAATGGTGGTTTTATCAGCGATTATCCCGGAATAACCACCTAGCGCATCTATTTCGCGAACTATTTGACCTTTAGCAACACCTCCCATGGCAGGATTACAACTCATTTGAGCAATTGTACCCATATTCATAGTAATGAGTAGCACTTTTGATCCTAAGTTAGCAGCCGCTGCCGCCGCCTCGCATCCGGCATGGCCGGCACCTACAACAATAACATTATATTTTGAAAACATAACTCGTCGTGTTTCACGTGAAACATAATAAAATGTTTCACGTGAAACGTTTATATTAATTCTCCTAATTCTATCCAGCGAACACTCTTTTCTTCTAGATCGTTATTTAGTACTTCTAGTTCTTTCGAAAGTATCGTAATAAGTTGATGATCTGTAGTAGATAGCAATTGTTCGGTTTTTTCTTTAATTGTAAATTCTATATGTGCAATTTCCTGCTCTAAAATCTCAAATTCTCGTTTCTCTTTAAAAGATAACTTGACCTTATCTTTTTTAGGTTCAGTAGTGTTTGATGTTTTTGTTTCTTTCTTTACTGGGTTTTCCTCTAGTTTGAAATCCGAATAATTTCCATTATAGATTCTTATTGGCTGTTCTTGCTGAAAAATGAATAATTGATCGGTAAGTTTATCAATAAGGAAGCGATCATGTGAAACAAGAAGTAAGACTCCCGTATAATTTTCTAAAAAATTTTCTAAAACATTTAGGGTATCGATATCTAAATCGTTGGTTGGTTCGTCCAGTATAAGAAAGTTGGGATTCTTGATAAGAACACGCATTAATTGAAGCCGCTTCTTTTCGCCGCCACTTAGTTTTTCAACTAAATTGTATTGCTTTTCGGGAGTAAAAAGAAAATGAGTTAAGAGCTGAGATGCAGTAATGGTCTCCCCTTTTCCGGTTGTGATGTATTCAGCTACTTCTTTGACAACATCAATTACTCGTTGCTTTTCGGTGAAATTTAATCCGCCCTGCTTATAATAACCGAAAACAGTTGTTTCCCCTGTGATGATTTCACCACTGTCAGGTAACTCTTGACCGGTAATTAAATTGAGAAAGGTAGATTTACCGCTACCGTTTTTTCCTGCTAAACCGATCCGATCTCCTTTCTTGAAAATGTAAGAAAAATTATCAACTATGGTATGCTTTTCGAATGACTTATTAATATGATTCAGCTCTAATATTTTATTACCTTGTCTACTTAATTTAATGTCTAAACGAAGGCTGTCCTTTCTCTTATCACTTTTTGTTTTTTCCTCCAAATCGTAGAATGCATCAATTCTTGCTTTTGACTTGGTACCGCGTGCCTTGGGTTGGCGACGCATCCATTCAAGTTCCTTTCTTAATAAGTTTTTATTTTTCTCTAGAGATGCCGTGTCGGATATTTCGCGTTCTGCCTTTTTTTCTAAGAAATACCCGTAGTTGCCTTTATAAGAATAAAGGTTTCCTTCATTAAGCTCCTTTATTTCGGTGCAGATATTGTCTAGAAAATAGCGGTCGTGCGTTACGAATATAATAGTTTTCTGTCCGATCGTTAGCAAATTTTCCAACCACTCAATTGTTTCAATGTCTAAATGGTTGGTTGGTTCATCTAATATATATACGTCCGGTTCGTCTATTAATAACTTGGCTAAAGACAGTCTTTTTCTTTGTCCACCTGAAAGTTTGTTGATTGGTTGTTCTAAATCAACAATACCCATTCTATTCAAAATGGTCTTAATATTATTTTCAAAATTCCAGGCATCTTTAATGGTAAGTATATCTGCCAATTCCTGTAGACGGGGATTACTCGTTTGCTCTGTTCGTATAAGAAAGTCGTACTCCTTTATGAATTGTTGGATATCATTGTCTATGCTATAAATAAAATCTGACACGAGCGTCAGATTTTCAAAGGAAGGTTCTTGTTCGAGATAGCCTATTTTCAGATCTTTGGTTTTTACTACTTTTCCTTCGATAGGGACCGTCTTTCCGCTAAGAATTTTTAACAAGGTAGATTTGCCCGTTCCGTTAATGCCGACAAGCGCCACCCTATCCCCCTTCTGCAAACCAAAAGTGAGGTCCTTAAATAGCCATCGATCACCAAAGGTATGGCTTATACGCTCTACTGATAATATACTCAAATTATAATATTGTTATTTGTTATATGTAAATATTTATTTTACAAGTAGTTATGTATTAAAATGCTAATTTTATGTTGGCCACCATCTTTTACCATAACTATCAAGCTTGACAGTTCTTGAAGTTATTTATCATACTAAATTGCGCCTAGCCACACGCATTGGGACTAACTATCAAAGAATACCTAAATTTTTGTAAAATTAAGTAATATCTGTCAATAGAAGGGGGTATTGAATATATTAATTGAGCTTATGGTCGGGAATTAAATGGAATTTAGGAATGACTACATCAAATACCGCTCCGTCTATTTCCCTCAACATTTGATAGCTGCCCTGCATACTGCCCATGTCGCTCTTCAAGTTGCATCCTGATACATATTCATACCGTTCTCCAGGCGCAATGAGCGGTTGCTGGCCAATTACTCCTTCACCTTCTACTTCTCTATGTGTTCCATTTGAGTCAAATATAAACCAGTGTCTTCTTAATAATTGAACATTGTAGTCGCTCATATTTTCTATGGTGATTTTATAAGCAAACATGAAATGTTCGTTTTCCGGATTTGAATACTCCGGTTGGTATATTGCCTCTACCGAAACTTTAACACCTTCAGTAATTTCAGTAACCATTCTTTTCTTATTTTGAGGCAATATAGGAAATGGAGAATTAAAATAGAAATACTCCGTTATCAATTTTTGTTCATTTATACATCAGTCGTGACGTCCGCGAACTGAAATGCTATCTCATCTAAAACTTCATTAATGTCCGGCACTTTATCTAGGCTTACTAGTTTCATTCTATATTCTTTGAAATTGGGAATACCTTTGAAATAGTTTGCGTAATGTCTTCTCATTTCGAATATACCTGTTTTCTCACCCTTCCATTCTATTGACTTTACGAAATGAGTCTTACACACATCCACTCGTTCTTTGATGGTAGGACCGTCAAGGTAGGTACCTGTTTCAAAAAAGTGCTTGATTTCGCGAAATATCCACGGGTAACCGATAGAAGCTCTGCCAATCATGATACCGTCAACTTCATATTCTAAACGCCAAGCAGCGGCCTTTTCAACGCTATCTACGTCCCCGTTACCGAAAATAGGGATATGTATTCGCGGATTTTTTTTTACCTTTTTGATTAAACTCCAGTCAGCACTTCCTTTGTACATTTGTGATCGTGTCCTCCCGTGTATACTAAGTGCTTGTATCCCAATATCTTGTAGTCTTTCCGCTACTTCATAGATATTCTTGGTATGATCGTCCCATCCAAGTCTTGTTTTCACGGTTACCGGTAAATGCGTGGCATTAACTACGGCGTTGGTCATTGCTACCATCTTATCAATGTCTTGCAATAAACTTGCCCCGGCCCCTCTACAAGCTACATTTTTAACCGGGCAGCCATAATTAATGTCAATGAGATCCGGTTTGGCTAAAGTGGCTATTTCAGTAGCTTCTTCCATACTTTTGATATCACTGCCAAAAATTTGAATACCGATGGGACGTTCATATTCGAAAATATCTAACTTCTGCTTACTTTTAGCCGCATGTCTAATCAGTCCTTCAGAAGAAATAAATTCGGTATACATCATATCTACCCCATTCTGTTTACATACATACCTAAAGGGCGGATCACTCACATCTTCCATTGGAGCAAGCAGCAACGGAAACGCTCCTAAATCAATATTATTTCCTATCTTGACAGACATTATCTATATTAAACTCAATCATTAAAATAATTTCCTCTACAAATAAGCTTTTAATGGCAGAGGAGAGATCTATAATTCCTTTATATGCAACGCGATTATATTGCATATAAAAGGCAATTTATCTAAGTTTGCAAAAATATAAAAAATTGAGTGCTTATCCTTATAATCGTTCTGATAATCATCCAAGTATGTCTTTTCTTTACTTACTCATTACGGTATTGCTTTCTGCTACCGTTTTTAGTTTAGTGGGGGTGTTTATTGGTTTTTTACTTTTTGGGCGTGATGTTTTGCAAATAGGAGCCAAGGGTTTTACCGGATTAACAGCGGATGAGTTAAACTTTATCAGTATATCACAGATTTTTTCAGCGATAGGAACATTTGTGGTTCCATCCCTGTTGCTTAATCGAATAGAAAAAAACAACCGACCGTATTTTGATTTATCCTTTAAGCCTAATGTTAAGCTCTATGCATTGATTTTATTATTAATGGTGGTGTTTTCACCCTTTTTTGAAATAACAATCTTATTGAACGAGCAAATGCATCTTCCGGATTTTATGAAGAATATCGAACAATGGATGCGCGCGAAAGAAGATGAAACCGGGGCTTTGACGAATGCCTTTTTATCCCGCAAATCTTTCACCGGGTTGATTATTAACATCTTCATGATCGGAATTTTAGCAGCCGTTGGTGAGGAGTTTTTATTCCGAGGATGCTTACAGAACATTTTTATTAAGTGGATCGGGAAGCCGCATATGGCGATATGGCTAACGGCAGCCATATTTAGCGCAATCCACGTTCAATTTTATGGATTTCTGCCCCGAATGTTAATCGGTGCTTTATGTGGATATTTATACTTTTGGGGACGAAGTATCTGGCTTCCGGTAACAGCGCACTTTATTAATAATGTATCAGCTATTCTTATTGCCTATTATCTTGTTAAATCAAACAAGCCTTTGGATTCACTATCATTTGAACTTAATCAGTGGCCTTTGGCGATCGCCAGCTTATTTGCGGGTATCTTCGTTCTGTATTTCTATAGACGAAAAGCGAAGCAAATAAATTAAAAATCATTATTACTCACATGAAAACGCGCGCAATAACAGGTTTTTTCTTCGTTTTAGTTATGCTGGCATCTGTACTTTCAGGGGCTTATGCATTTAGTATATTCTTTATTGTTTTAGCCATTCTTAGCTTAATCGAATTTTATAGATTAATAGATAAAGAGGGTGTAAAACCTGATCGTTTGGGCGGTACCTTATTGGGAATAGTTCTTTTTATAATCGTGGCACTACTGGATTTAAATTTTGTAACGCCTTCTGCATTATTGTATTCTGTTCCTCTTTTAGCCTTTATTTACATACGGGAGTTATATCGAAAAAACGAACGGCCTTTTTACAATATCGCACTTACTTTTTTAGGTGTTATCTATGCAGTAATTCCTTTCCTGTTTTTTTTCAGACTCGGATTCCTGGGAGGTCATTATGAATACTATCTTCCTATGTCGTTCTTGTTTATGCTTTGGGCAAATGATACCGGTGCATACCTTGTGGGTATGAAATTTGGTAAAACGAAGTTATTTGAACGACATTCGCCTAAGAAGACATGGGAGGGCTTTATTGGAGGTGTAGCTTTAAGTGTTGGTGTAAGTCTTATTTTACACCATTATTATGCCAATCTGGCTCGCTGGGAGTGGTGTGTGATAGCGGTTATAATTTCTGTATTCGGAACCTGGGGAGATTTAACGGAATCTATGTTGAAGAGAAGTTTTCAGGTAAAAGATTCCGGATCATTGTTGCCAGGACATGGTGGATTATTGGATCGATTTGACGGCTTGCTGTTGGCGGCGCCTTTAGTCTATTGTTTTTTGAAACTGGTTGCCTAAGCACGAGGTGTTCGCAGTCTCCATCGGGCCGATCATATTTCTGCCTGACTTCAAGACAGGCAGAAACAAGATGTGATACTTTTTAGTTTGGGTCAGCGGTGTTTATAAGATAGCTGAAGAGATCATCAGCTGCCATTTTTTCTTGCTCGCCCGTAATCATCTTTTTTATAGTTAACATACCGGAGGAGAGCTCTTCTGCCCCTATGAATATAACATAAGGAATCTTTTTCTGGTCGGCATAAGTTAGCTGCTTCTTAAGTTTTGCAGCTACTGGATAAAGCTCACTTGCTATTCCGTTTTTTCTTAAGGTTTGGAGTAGACTCAACGCATAATCTTCGGTAGACTGATCAAAGTTTGTTACCAACACCTGCGTTGTTTTTGTTGTACTCTCCGGAAATAGATCGAGTTCCAAGAGTACATCATAAATACGATCGGCTCCAAAAGATATTCCTACACCGGTGAGACCCGGTAAACCAAACATTCCGGTTAAGTCATCATACCTTCCGCCTCCGCCTATACTTCCCATAGAAACTTCGTTGGTTTTGACTTCAAAGATGCTTCCGGTATAATAGTTTAATCCCCTGGCAAGGGTAATATCAACTTCTATATAGGGCAATGCATTGGCATCTAATTTTTGCGCATAAGCCAGGACCATTTCAATTTCTTCGATTCCTTTTTGCCCCATTTCTGAGCTTTTCAATACTTCCTTTAAGGTGGCTAATTTATCGACATTGCTGCCTGATAAAGTAATAATAGGATCTAACATTGCAAGCTCTTCCGTTGAAAAGCCTTTAGCCGCTAGTTCTTGTTTTACACCTACCAATCCAATTTTATCCAACTTATCGATAGCTACGGTCATATCGATAAGTAGTTCGGGCTTTCCTATAATATCCGCAATGCCGGCCAGTAGTTTTCGGTTATTTAGTTTAATGACGAAGTCTTTTAGACCGAGGGATGACAGCGCTTCCTGGTATACAAGGATAAATTCCGCTTCATTTAACAAGCTTTCTGAGCCAACCACATCTGCATCACATTGATAGAATTCTCTATATCGACCTCTTTGTGGGCGATCTGCCCGCCAAACGGGCTGGATCTGGAAACGCTTAAAAGGCAATGTGATCTCATTTTGATGCATTACTACATATCTAGCGAAAGGGACCGTAAGATCGTAGCGTAAGGCTTTTTCAGCGATAAGGGGCGTAATCGAATTTGAATGAAGTGTTGCAAATTTTTCGGCGGATATTTTTGAAATGAAATCACCGGAATTGAGTATTTTAAATATGAGCTTATCCCCTTCCTCTCCATATTTACCGGTTAAGGTTTGCAAATTTTCAAACGAAGGGGTTTGTATTTCCTGATACCCATATTTCCTAAATACGTCTTTTATTGTATTGAAAATATAATTCCTTCTCTCCATTTCAAGTGGAGAAAAGTCACGTGTACCTTTTGCTAAAGATGGTTTAATTTGTGCCATGGCACAAACTTAGATAAAATTTTACTCTTTCAGATTGCTTAAAGCTATTAAGCGGAGGGGTTAACCAATAAAAAAGGAATTTTTTCTAATCAACCTACAAATCAAACGGAGCATACAAACAAAGCTTCAAAATAAATGTTTTATAGAGACATTATTATTTATCCATTAAATCATGAAAAGAAATTTAATTTTGGGTGCCATCCTATTATTTATGGGCCTAGGCGTTTATGCGCAACAAGATAAAAGTAAGCGCGCTAGTCCTCCTGACAGCCTTCGTATAACAACATCATCGGGAGTGACTATATCGATCAATTATAGCAGACCCTCTGTTAAAGGGAGAAAGGTGGGTGAGGATATTGCCCCGGTAGGAAAAATATGGCGGACAGGTGCTAATGAAGCAACAACTTTTGAAGTAAATAAAGACGTTACAATTGAAGGAAAAGCATTGAAGGCGGGCAAATATAGCTTACACAGCATACCGGGCGAACAAACTTCAACTATTATTTTTAACAAAGTATGGAAAAAATGGGGACTCGATTACGATGAAAAGGAAGATGCATTACGTGTAGAGGTTCCGACGGAACAGAATAGCCAATCAGTAGAACAGTTTACCATATCGGGTTCTAAGGAGGGAAGGATAGAATTGATGTGGGGGACATATAAAATAGCTTTTACGGTAAAATAAGAGATTAAAGGATTAAATGACTTCCATGAAGTGGATGATTAATCGTTCATTTCATGGAAGTCATTTTTTATGGTGTGTATACGGACATCATGTAAGATAAGTACGACCTAATTTCCTTAAAACTTTTGTATAAATTTTATTAATAAAACGTATTATCAAATAAAAGGTTTAAAAAGTTTCTCGAATGAGAAAAAAACTCGTTATTTTTGACAAAATTTTTAAAATATAGGCATTCAATTAAAAAATATATATTTGGTATGGTGATATTTCGGGATAGGATGTTATTTTTTAAAAAGATGAAGCTCCTTTGGGAGAGGAGCTTCAACGCTAACCAATTATAAACCTATATTAAACTGAGGGGCAAAACCAGACAAAAGTTGAATTGTTTTTGATATCTTATCAATAACTTATTCCCTTCTGTTGATACAAACATAATAAAACTTCATAATATTTACCATATTTTTAATAAAATTTTTCATTTTTATAGATATTTTAAAAAATACCGTCAATAATTTATAAACATCAAAAAATCATGGAAAAAAAGTCTCAATTTTTAGAACTTGATAACTTAGATACGCAGATTTTATCTATTTTGATGAACGATGCATCAGTTCCATACACTGAAATTGCAAAAAAGCTAGTAGTTTCAGGTGGAACGATTCACGTTCGCATGAAAAAAATGGAAGAACTTGGCATTATCAGAGGTTCTAACCTAATTATTAACCCTCAATCTATAGGATTTGATATATGTGCATTCTTGGGTATATATTTAGAGAAAGGATCTCAATATAAAACGGCTGTTGAACAGCTAAAAGAGGTTAAAGAAGTGGTTGAATTGCATTATTGTACAGGTCAATATAGCATGTTTGCTAAAATTATATGTAGAGATACCAATCATTTACGTCATGTTTTGAATGAAGACATACAAGCTATTAAAGGAATAGCAAGAACTGAGACAATTATATCGCTAGAAGAGAGCATAAAGAGACAAATTTCACTGATATAGTACAAAAAAGGTAGTAAAAATGAGTAAAATGCTATTATTTTATTATTTTTTATATTTTACCTGTTCTTTAATAGAAGCTTTATTACCGCTTTGTTGTTCTGTAGGAGGATATGATGTTTATTCAATTTTCTCTAAAATAAGCGCATATTTTTGGAAAGGGTGTAGTCGTTAAGCTAATTACCGGATTCAAACGAGGAGGAGAACGTTTAATTATCTCATTCGTATTTGTCATAGGTTTTAGGAAGATGGCACAAAAAAAGCCTATCATTTAATGATAGGCTTTTTATTTAAGAGACGAATGTTTCTTATTTTACGTAAGAAACTTCTTTTACTGCGTTTATAATCTTTTTAATGCTAGGTAAAGCGGCTTCAATAAGCGTTGGTGCATATGGAAGAGGAACATCTGCAGAGGTAACACGAATAACCGGGGCATCTAAATAATCAAAAGCATTCTTTTGAACATTGAAAGCGATCTCTGATGAGATAGAGGCTAAAGGCCAAGCTTCTTCTACAATGACCAGGCGATTTGTCTTTTTTACCGATTCTATAATCGCTGCATAATCAATCGGACGCACGGTTCTTAAATCTAATAAATCGACGGAGATGCCATCTTTAGCCAACTCTTGGACAGCAGGTATTACGACCCGTGGAATCATCTTACCAAAAGATACAATGGTTACATCCGTTCCTTCTTGTATTTTATGTGCTTTTCCTAACTCTAAATAATATTCTTCTTCCGGAACCTCTCCTTTGTCTCCGTACATCACTTCTGACTCCATGAAAATTACAGGATCCGGATCAAGGATGGATTGCTTTAATAAACCTTTTGCGTCGTAGGGATTAGAAGGAACAACAACTTTTAATCCGGGACAGTTTGCATACCAATTCTCAAAATTCTGTGAGTGTTGCGCAGCTAATTGGCCTGCATTACCTGTTGGGCCCCTAAATACAATTGGACAGGAATATTGGCCGCCACTCATCGAGTGGATCTTTGCTGCACCATTGATCACTTGATCAATGGCTACCAATGAAAAGTTGAAGGTCATAAATTCTATGATCGGTTTTAGACCTTTCATAGCTGCTCCAATACCGATACCAGCAAAGCCTAATTCGGCAATAGGTGTATCGATAATACGCTTAGCTCCGAATTCGTCAAGCATGCCCTGACTTACTTTGTAGGCACCATTGTATTCAGCAACTTCTTCGCCCATCAAGAAAATTTTCTCGTCTTTGCGCATTTCTTCGACCATTGCCTCGCGAAGTGCTTCTCTGAACTGTATTTCTCTCATTAGATATAAGTAATGTATTTAAATCAATTTTTTGTACGCAAAAGTACTTTAAAAAACTGAAAATATGAAGTAAATGATCGCTAATTCATTAATATTCACTTTCGATTTCAATATCTTGATCTACACCTGACCGAAAGAATTCCTGATAGTGATCATTATAGGGTAAATCAATACGCGGATCATGTTTGAAAGGTATTTGTTGGTTAAAAAGGTCTTCTAAAACCTGTCTTAAGCGAAGCTCAAATGCTTCTTTAAAGCTGGACAAACTTGCTTCTGAAAGCAGAAATTTACTGCCTCTTGATTTGGTATAAAACAAACTACCTTCTTGCCTTAATCTTCTTGCCACATACAGGTTCGGCTCCACCCCTATCTTGCCGGTTTTTTTCTCATAGATATACGTATAAAAGAGTGTTTGCAAGAGGGCTTTATTGAATTTTCCTGAAGATGGATCAAAAAGGGAATCGATATCGGTGTAGTCGAGCGCATCGCTTCCTGTTTTATAATCTACAATACGGATTTTCCCATCTTTTTCATCTACGCGGTCAATGATTCCATAGAGTTTAACAGATGATTCTTTCCCGTCGACTGTAATTGGAAAGTCAATGACATAATCTTGTTTATTCTCCAACTCGATAATCGTAAAGGGTGTATTCTTTAAATCATGGTGGATGAAAATCTGTGCATATTCTTTAACGATTTCAAGCACGATTTTTTCTGTGCTGGATGGGCTATTTATGTCAAAATAAGCAGGATTGCCATAAAAATCTTTTGCCGTTGCCTTCAGACACAAATGATCTAACCGGCTCAATTGATCTTTTATCCGTTGTGCGGTGATATGCGGGCTTACACGTTTAAGTTCTTCGTAAAACCATTGCATGATTTCATGTATAATGGAACCGATCCTATTTGCTTCAAAATCTTCGGTTAACAATTGGGGTTCCTTTATCTTAGCTACGTATTTGAGGAAGAAAAGAAGAGGAGATTGAAGAAAGGTTGTGAATGCCGTTGCCGAAATACCGGGACGTAGGCTATTGTCACGGTTCAAATAGGACTGCAAAATCTTCCCAATCTCATTCACCTTTTTTATTTCCATTGCGGGGGGCGCTTCGTTTGTTTTAATTATTTGTTGCTGCTTTAATTCGATGAAATTAAAGTGACTTTCGAATTGTAGTTGTTTGACAAATCGACTAATCTCTCCCGAGCTGTTTTCATCCACATGGCCATTATAAACAAGTGTAATTTGTTCGGCTCGCTGCATGAGTCGGTAAAACAAATAAGCGGAAAGTGCCTCTTGATTTTCCAGTACGGGGAGACCGTGAGCTCGGCGAATAGAATCAGGGATAAAAGTCGCTGAAGAGCTTGTTTTTGGTAAAATGCCTTCATTAACACCTAGTATATAAATTTCTTTAAAATCAAGATTTCTTGTTTCAAGAAGACCCATAACTTGTACACCGGATAAGGGATCACCCTCGATAGCAGCCGTTATTCCTTGCAGCGATTTCCTGATCAACGAAATTGTAAATTCGACGCTGAGTGAGGGGAGTGTGCTCAATGCATCATAGAGTTGGTTAAGTATCTTGAATACTTCTGTAAAAATAGCCGCGTCGGGATAAGTTAATAGCTCTTTTTCTTTTCTGATCTGGAAAATTTCGCGAATAATTTCCTGCAGGTTTTTGATTAGATATCTTCCGTCGGTTCTTTTGTCAAAGAAAGAGGTCCGGCTTACCGCTTGTAATTCGACAAGGGGTACATTTATATAATGATTGGTGTATATGAGTTGCTGAACTTGCTCTTTGATGGGATCAGGTGTATGAATAAGGGGATGGGAAAGAAAAATTTCGACATCTTTATAATATATAAGATCGCTCTTTTGCTGCAGATATCGTTCTTGTATCCTTAACCATAAGTCGACAATTCCATAGATTGGAGATTGTGAAATTGGAAATCCCATGGTTATATTAGTCTCTATTGATACCGGAATGCTTTGTAATGTTGGAATTAACAAACGTTCGTCTGCTAACAATACTGCTGTCAGGCCCTGACTGATAGCATCCGTGGATTTTTTATCAACAAGGAAGCTATCCAACAGCTTTGCCTGTGCCGTATAGCTTGTCGTTTGGACGATCTTAATATTTTGGTTACGATCTGCTAGCTGATTAAACGGGGCACCGAGTGCATGAAGCAATCCATGGCTGTTTAAATTACGACGGAGAAAAGCGCCGGCCTCTTGCTGAACGTCATCCAAATAGTATCGATCTACATCGAAATAAAAAAGTGCACGTTTCGCTTTTTGCCATTTTTTAAATAAGAGCGCTTCCGCTTTGTTCAAGGCATTAAAGCCGACGAAAACTAATTGCTTAAATTGGTATATATAGGACGGACTGGTTTCATCCCCTTTAGCAAAAGAGCGATAAAATTGGGAGTTCGTAGCTAGTCCACGTTCTTTTAATGCCTGATGAAAATCCGTATAAAGCAGTGGAAGTGTTTTCCAAAGTTCAATAAAACGATCCTGTATATAACTGTGTTTTTCGCTGTTGAAGGTCGACCAGAATTGAGCCATAAACGATAATTGTTCTTCCGAGAAATGAGGGAACTGTTTTTCTATTAAGGCAATATCGTATAATTCGGTATAGACCTCATTCGGTTCAACGAGGTCGTAGTCTAATTGAGCAAAATCATTTAAGATAATTTCGGCCATAGGATAGAATCGCTCTATACTCATTGTTTTTCCATCTATGCGTTGCTGGATGGCGTTGTAGCATTGATAGAGCGTAAGAATTTGAGTCAGTTTATCGGCCTCCCGCTCAACAAAAGCGTTATTGAAAAATTGTTGAACAGTAAAGAAAGAAGGACTCCAGATTGGTTTACCGATAAGCTCAGCTAAGTACTTCTTCATATACATTTCAGGACGCTTATTATTGAATATAATAGCAATATCCTTTAACTCTGAACCAAAGCGAGCGATTAAATCATTTGCAACTTCTTTTAAAAATGGGATCATTGTAAGCGAGATAAAGAGAAAGATTAAACTTCTACCAACCGGTTATTGAATGCATAAAATAAAAAGGTGCGTATATTTGGGTAACCCATTTCCTGTAAGTTCTGCTGGTATTCTTTCACCTGGGCAATATGTTGAGGTCTTTCCATTCCGGTAAACTTAAAATCCAATATGATCGTTTCATGCTCTCCAATTAATACTTTATCCGGGCGTAACACACTTCCGTCTTTCGTTATAATACGTTGTTCATTCAGACTTTGATAAGGCTTGTCCAAAAGCGCCGCTAATTGTTCATTATTACGAAGTCGTATGGCCTCGTCAAGTAAAGTCATAAGCTCATCTTTTGTAATCAAGCCCTCACTTTGCATTGCATGGAGATAATTTGGAAATTCCGCTATTTCAGTTGTCAGGGATAACAGCTCATGCAGCAATAAGCCTTGACGTGTTGCTGCGTTCTGTTCGCCCAGCGACAGCAGTTCCTTTTTTATTTTTCGGTTGTCTAAGGCTTCCTTTAACAATTCTGAAATAGGATATTTATTAAAGCTCCAATTGTAATTGGGTGGGCTTTCCCAGAAATCGATACACCCTTCTTGGTATTTAACCGGAAGTATAGGGGATTTTTTTATATCTTTAAAAGGCGTTGTTGATGGATAAACAATGCCATGGCTATATTCTATACCGAGTTCGTCGCTATGTAGTGCTAGTACCGAGCGGAGCACATCCGCAATTAAGGAGTCACTTTCTTTTCCTTCTTTAATATCAGGCGCACTTATATAAAGTTCCTTTCTGGCACGCGTAGTAGCTACATAAAGTAGGTTTAACGCATCCATATAGTTGAAAAGCATTTCTTCCAGGTATGCCTTGAATAGCGATGATTTGACCAGCATACTGTTGTATTTTACGGGAACACTTCGAAGAATTTCATAAGAGGTGCCACTTGTATCCACCCAAAAGTTGCTGTTAACCATTCCGTCAAGTTCCCAAGAGCAAAACGGAATCATTACAACATCAAATGCCAGGCCTTTTGACTTATGAATAGTCATAATTTCTACCGCATTACTGCCTTCGTTTGCCGGCAATGCCTTCGTTTTTCCTTCTTCATCCCAATAACTAAGGAAGGAAGCGATGCCGCGTTCGCCCTGCGAACTAAATTCAGCTATAATGTCCCTAAAGGCTATTAAATAAGGAATGGTGGCTTCATCATGGGTTATTCCATAGCCATTGATCAACGATTCAACTAATTCTGTTAAAGGGTGTTGTTGCCATACGTACCAATTATTAATGACAATAGGGGGCAAGATCTTTCCCCAGACTTTAATATCGTATTGCGTGGCATTTAACCAAATCGAGGCTTCGTCCTCTTGATTTAATCCGTAAACTTGTTGATAAAGAAGGAGGCAATTTGCTCGATAAAGCGAGGCCTCCTCTACGGGTGTAATCATAGCTTTCAGCGTGTTAATAAGCAAGCGTATGCCGGGATTGTTGACCAATAAAAGCGCATCTCCCGAGATTACCTCGAACTTATGAGATTCGTCCAGTTCCTTCTGAATGTGAAGTAAATACTCGATAATTTCGCGGGCCTCCGTGTTGTTTCGTACCAGAATACCTATTTGGCGAGCTTGGTATCTGCCCTCAGTCAACCAATTGATAATCGTGTCGGATAGCGCTTTTAAAGCTGCTGGTTTAATCTCTTTACCGCGTGTTTTTGCGAAGGAGCTCGTAACGGGAAAAAAAGAAACGGTAACCCTCCCTCCTTCTTCGCCTTTGTCGGAGGGGATTTTTTGGACGGTTTCTGCATAGGCGTCGGTTAATATCTGTGTATATCCCGAAGCCTGCCACCATGAATTATATAAGCTATCACCTATTTCGGTGTAAATCTTATCATTTATTATTTGTTGTAAAAGTTTAGGTGCTTGAGTAAATAAAAAATTGTTGAATTTAATGATATTGGGAAGGCTTCGATAGTTCTCTTGAAGCGTCTGAAAACGGATGTGATGATCGCCTAAATCTCTTGTGGACTGATATTGTAGAATCCGCCAGTCGCCATTTCGCCAACGATAGATGCTTTGTTTAACATCACCTACAATGAGGTGATGGGGAATCGATCGGTTCCCTTCTGTACTAGCCAGCGCATTCACCAACAGAGGTTGAAAGTTATACCATTGGTTCGACGAAGTATCTTGAAATTCATCGAACAGAAAATATTTATAACGATTCCCGACTTTCTCATAAATAAAAGAAATGTTTTGGTCCTGATGGCGATTGATTTCTTTCAGGAGATTTTGTGCATCACTAATAAGAGAGACGTCATGCTCTGCTCTGTAATCAGCAAGCAACACGCTCATTTCTTTTAGTAGACGTAGGTAGTAAAAATTAGCCTGAACCGCTTTTGCTAAAAAGTAAGTGCGACTATGTTCTTCTTTATAGTTTAGAATCTGCCGCAAAAGCGGATTCAGTTTATTATACAGGTCGGATACAGCCCCACTGACGCCATTCTTTTGCCACTTTTCCGGATTATCAATATAATCGGCAAACTTGTCGATGGCTTCTAAATTATCGGGAGCCAAGGACGGGATTTTAGGAATCAGGTTTTGCGATTTACGTAGAAAAAGGTCGCTTGATACCCCCGAGCTATTCACTATTTCGGTCGCAATTTTTAACAAGCGTTCGATTTCTTTTTCAAAACGAGTAATGAGTTCGTCCGAAAGATCGCTAATCGTTGTGAAAACCACTTGTCGATCAGCTTCGCTCAGCTGAGAAATGGCTTCGTCAAAAGGATGAAATCGTTCTTTGAAAAGTTCATCGGCAAGTTTTTTCAGTACCGTTGTATAATTCCAATTCCTGTCGTTCTCTATCTGCTTTCTGGCGTAATTGATAATCCACTGTAGCAAGTCATCACGATCGTTCAATAGTTTATTGAGCCGTACTACCAAATCTTGCTTCACTTTATCGCTATTCATTTCCAAGCGATAGGCTGCATTTAAGCCCAGTTCGAAGCTAAAACTTCTAATAATCTTTTGGTAAAAACCGTCGATTGTACTGATGGCAAATCGACTATAGTTATGTAAAATTTGCCTGTAAACCTCCATCGCTTTATGCTGTATATCTTGCCTGGAGAGTTGTGGATGGGCCTCTAATATAATATTGCGATAAGATTCGACCGCTTCGCTGCCTAGCGCGAGGCCTTCAATGACCGTTAAAATGCGGTGTTTCATTTCGGCAGTAGCCTTATTGGTAAAGGTGACGGCTAGAATTTCCGAAAAATGAACTTTACTAGTGAAGAGCAGACTGATGTAATGAGCGGTTAAGCTAAAAGTTTTCCCGGATCCGGCCGAAGCCTTTAATATTTTTACTGGAGGAAGATTGGCCATATTAAACAAAACGCTTTACTTTGTAAAGTACGTAAATTTATTCAGCGTGATGAAGAAAATCCTGGGCATATTCTTTATTTATATTGTTTTTGTTTTACAAGTAGCTGCACAGCAAGAAAGACAGAAATTGTACCACCCTGAAGCAGATGCACAATCTGAAATACAAGCAGCTGTCGAAAAGGCAAAAAAAGAAAGAAAGCATGTTTTTATCCAAATCGGAGGAAACTGGTGTGTCTGGTGCTTGCGATTTAATGAACTGGTTACCGGAAATGATACATTGAAGAATTATATACAACGTAATTATGAGGTTGTGCATGTGAATTATAGTAAAGAGAACAAGAACGAAGCCGTACTAGCTTCCTTAGAGTATCCACAGCGGTTCGGGTTTCCGGTATTTGTTATTTTGAACGAAAAGGGGAATCGGATTCATACCCAGAATAGTGCCTATTTGGAAGAAGGAAAAGGACATAGCGCCAAGAAGGTACTTGAATTTTTGGAGAACTGGTCACCCACAGCATTAGACCCGAAATCGTACAAGCAGTAATTTTTCAGGAGGATGTCTCGTGATGGAAATAAATGACGTATCATACTTTACTCATGAAGTTATGTAACAAAAGTGCTATATTAAGCTCCAATATTAAAAGTAAAGGTAATGAAAGAGCAAAAAATCTTGATGATGATTCCGGATATTGCACCGGAGGAAATGATATTTTTAAGGAGCGCTTTACAAGCTATTAAGGAAGAGAATGCAGAAGAATTTCTTTTTCTTTACAAAGGGAAAAGAAAAGGGACGCAAGAAGTGATGCTGATGACCTTAATAGGCTTTCTTGGCATTGCAGGCATCCAACGCTTTATGCTAAAACAAATCGGCATGGGCATATTATATCTTTTGACCTTTGGCTTTTGTTATGTCGGAACAATTGTAGATCTCATCAATCACAAAAGGCTTACGAGCGATTATAACGAACAAATGGCTCTTGAAACAATGCAGCTTATGCAAATCTATCGCGCTTAACTCCAAAGGGTTGCATTTGTCAGTTAGGTATCGTAGTCTGCATATTCGATGGCCCGCTTTCGTTTTTTAAGCGATCAATAGCTGTTATGACATAAGTGTATCGCGACCCTCCTCTGACAGCCTGATCGGTATAAAAGGTTCGATTCGCATCAAAGATTATTTCCAGGATATTTTGAGCATTATTTAAATTAATTTCCTCCCCTTCGTCAAATCGATACACAACATAGCCATAGGCCGTTTCCCCATCGGTTGCTATTGAGGGTTTATCCCATCGTAAGGATACACCGCCGGTAGTTAAAT
Source organism: Olivibacter sp. LS-1 (assembly GCF_008245145.1). Lineage (GTDB taxonomy): Bacteria > Bacteroidota > Bacteroidia > Sphingobacteriales > Sphingobacteriaceae > Olivibacter > Olivibacter oleidegradans. Next base: position 892,859 of record NZ_CP041643.1, read on the forward strand.
TATGATAGAGGAGATTTTGTGGAGCCAATGGAGGAATACTATCGAGCCAGGGCATGGTAGGTTGGAGGGATTTGTATCGATAGAAATTGTATTGTAAGGAATCCCTAAAGCCACCAAGATTATTCACAAGTGATTTGGAGCTAAAATAAACACTTCCTTGTATAGCCGAAAACTTCCTCAAGTGGCGAATTTGATTTGGAAGTTGACGTCTGTCCCTCCAGCCCGTGCTATTGTCCGCGGCTCGATAGGCGGCTTGTCCAATATATATATGCTTGCCGTAGCCATTTGTACTCCACCAATCGATGAGTATTTCATAGGCCGCAGCGCGATTATTAAAAGGGAAATATATCTGCGGATTAATATAATCAACCCAGCCATTTTGGAGCCATGTTCTTGCATCAGCGTACAATTGAGAATAACCACTTAAACCGGAAGTTTCAGAGCCTTCAGGATGTTGTTTTTTATTTTGCCAAATACCAAAAGGACTGATACCGAATTTTACATATTTCTTTTCGTGGTGGATACTATCTGCCAATGTTTTTATCAATTGATTGACATTATTTCTTCGCCAATCATCTATCCTTGAAAAGCCTTGTCCATAGCGTTGGAAAGTATTTGCATCGGGAATAGATTGTCCCCCCGCTGGATAAGGATAAAAATAGTCATCAAAATGAACGCCGTCAATATCGTAGTTTTTAACAACGGACATAATTACTTCCACAATGTACTTTTTAACTTCGGGGATCCCTGGATTGAAGAGCTTTTTTCCTGCATAAGTGAAAAACCAGTCGGGATGTTGTTTGGTAATATGATTGCTACTAACATTTGCTTCGTTTAAGTCGAAGGTAGCACGATAAGGATTAAACCAAGCGTGTAGCTCCATTCCCCTATTGTGGGCTTCTTGTATGGCAAAATCCAAGGGGTCATATAAAGGATTGGGAGCCTGTCCCTGGCTGCCGGTTAAGAAGCGTGACCACAACTCCTTTCCCCGTGCATATATTGCATCGGCGGAGGGCCTAACCTGTAGAAATATAGCGTTAATGCCCGCCCGTTGATGGGCATCTAAGAGCCGTAAAAGCTCTTGTTTTTGGATGTCTGAAGACAGGCCGGCTTTACTTGGCCAATCTATATTGACAACAGTGGATACCCAAACACCTCTTAGTTCTCTCTTAGGAATAGGATCTGTACTTTGTGCTTGCGTACTCAAGCAAAGAAATGGAAAAAGGTAAAATAAGAAGCCTAATGATTTATTAAAGAGGTGAATGTTCATCAAATATACAGTATTTGTTTCAGTAGCTTTTCTTTATAAAAAGCTGTAAAGATAAGTATAGTATTGAGTATGAGAAAAAAATTGAGCAAAAGTGTAACTGCTGATCGCGGTATGTATTGATAATAGTACAGGCGAAGGTTTATCACCATGAAAGCATACTGATATACTGCTTTTTTAGGATAATTGTTGTTGGAACAATTTTTGCTAATCGTTTTGAGCCTAATGTTTAAACGTACAAAAATGGAAGAGAATGATATAGTCTATAAACCGTCTGTTAAACTAGATAACAATCGGGGTGTTGAGCAGCAAGTAGACGTACAGGAACGAGGAAAAGACAATCCAAAGATTTATTTTTTCATTTTCGCTATTTTAGCGTTACTAGCTACGAACATTTATTTTTATATTAAATATAAGAGTTCCAGCGAACAACAAACAACGATATTGAGTGAGAAAATTCAGATGGAGACCGAGCTGGATAGGATCGAAGTGGAGTTGGACCGCGTTACCAAAGAAAACCTGAATTTAACGGAATCCTTAAAAGCAACACAAGATAATGCGCGGACCAAAATAGAGGAATTGCGTGCAAAACTGACTCAAAACGAATTGAATCGTACCGAGCTTCAAAGGGCGAGGGAGGAAATTGCCGAACTGAGAGGAGCAGTATCTAGGTATACAAAGGATATCAAGCAGTTGAAAAACGAAAATGCGTTATTGGTATCGGAGAGGGATCGTCTGAAAGAGAGTGTTACTACAGCGACAAAGAAAGCAAGCGAGCTGGAGAATATTAATAGTGAACTTGAACATAAAGTAGAAATTGCTACGGCATTGAAGCTTTCTTCGATCAATATAAATGCAGTTAGAGAACGAAAAAGCAACAATGAAAGTGTAGAGACCAAAGCAAAACGTACGGATAAGTTAAAGATAGAGTTTAGTATTGCCGATAATCCACTTGCAAAAAAAGCGATTTACGATGTTTACATCAGAGTGATAGAACCCAATGGAAATCTGTTGATTACAGAGAACCACATTTTCGAAGTAGACGGCGTAGAGATGCAATATACAGACAAGACGGGAATAGAGTTTTCAAACGACGGAAAACTTTATACGATTGAGTGGAAAGGCGCTGAAAATTTTAAACCCGGAACATACACCATTGTATTATATACGAATAAGGGAACCATGGGAAAGGGGACCATTCGACTGACGTAAACGGAAAGCTCAGAGTGGTATTTCTATAAAAAAGGTCGTTCCTTTACCGATTTCTGTTGAATAGCTGATCGAGCCTTTCATACTTTCAACGGTTTGTTTTACGAAAGCTAAACCCAGTCCGGTACCGGAGCTTTTGGTCGTGAAATTTGGCTGGAATATGCGATCTCGAACCTGTTCATCTATTCCATTTCCATTATCTTTAATGGCGATAATCAGCAAGCTTTTATTTCTTTTCACAGAGATATGGATTAAGCATTTTCCGCGGCCAGCCTTTGCTTCTATCGCGTTTTTAATGAGGTTGCTAAAGGATCTTCGGAGTTGGTCTTTGTCTCCTCTTACCATCACAGATCCCTCTGCCTGGTTGCTGAAAGAAATCTCAACGGCGGCGGTGTTGTTGTAGATCGGTATTATTTTTTCTATTGTATCGATAATATCCACGTCTTCAAGCTGTGTGTCGGGCATTTTCGCAAAATTTGAAAATTCGGAGGCAATAGTGGATAAACTATCGATCTGCTCAATGAACGATTTACTAAAGCGCTTGAATTTTTGGTCAAAATTAGGATCATTTTCCTTCCACGAGCGTTCTAGTAATTGCACACCGAGTTTTAAAGGCGTTAGCGGGTTTTTTATCTCGTGAGCCACCTGCTTAGCCATCTCCCTCCAAGCAGACTCCCTTTCAGATTGCGCTATTCTGTTAGCGCTTATTTCCAAAGCCGCAATCATGTTGTTATATTCTTTGATTAAGGAGCCGATTTCATCGTTTCTTTTCCAGAAAATGGGCTCATTTGTTTTTCCGATAGAAGTTTTTGCTAAACTTCTCTGAACTAGGCTTAAAGGCGAGGTAATCCGGTTAGCAATAAACACGGCAAATAAACCTAAAGCGACTATTACCAGTGCGTATATATTTATTAGCGTACTTAGCAACATCCCTATCCGATCCGCAAATTCCTTTTCGTCAGAAAAATAAGGAAGGCTTAAATAAGCAATCGTTTCGTCCTGATCATTTTTTATAGGGGCATAAGCAACCGGGTATTCTAAATTGCCGATCGCTTCCTTATGGAAATATTCAGATCGCCGGAATTTAGACATATGCAACCAAGCTTTGGCGTTCATGTGTTTTGACGTTAAGCCCAGGTCGTAAATCTTACTTTGGGTAGTATAAAATAAAACACCTTCTGTATTGTAAAGACTGATATCGGTTGCGTTTGAAGTTGCGGTATTGTAAAGTTCTTTTTCAATTTCGGGATTTTTGGCTTCGGTATTTTTAAAGGCGGATGATTCCAGCCCGGATGTAATGGTTTCTAAACCGGAAACCATTTGATTAATGCGTTTAACTGTATTTATTTCCTGTTGGTGTGCATATTGATTACTTACACTGAAGAAGGTAATAACACCGGCGATAATCAAGGTAATTACAACAGCCGAAACAACAAAAGCTTGTATACGTGTCCGATACAGGATCTTGTTTTGTGTTATCCAAAAAGAGCGCCTTACTGTTCGAAAACTGAAATCATAATTTTTAAAAGTTATAATCAACCATTGTGAGGCATAGACCGTAACCGCAAAAACCAGAAGTACAAGGAATAAAAAGGACAAGGAGGCTAATTGCATCCAAAGGCCTTGCCGATCTTTGCTTAATACCATTAATATATGCTCATTTGGTCGATACATGAGTTCCCCTCCCCCATTTACCGTGTTTACCCGAATAAATTGAAAACGTTCTTTTGGATAATCACGATCGTTTGCAGGAAAAAGATGATCCCCGAACTGATTGAGCAACTTTCCGTTCCGGTAAAGGGCAAAGGAATATTGCTCTAGATTTTCTTGCTTATTAAGTCGACCATTACTCAGGATTTCAGGAAAGGATGCATAACGCTCGAAGGCCTTACTTGTCAATTCAATTAATGTAGTGCCCACTTCTTTTCCATCGGCAATAACCGGGATTAGACCAAAATATAAAAGGCTTCCGAAATTGTTGTTAATGCGATAAAAATATTCCGAAACCTTGATGGAACCAGATTCCACCTTTTTTTTGTAATAAGCTAATTTTTGAACATTCTTAACCTCATTGGTGAAACCTTTTTTCAGTTCATATATGTTAAATTCGTAGCGAGAAAGGTAACCGCTGAAATAGGTTTGTTTGATGTAATCGTTCAGCACATGAACATTATACTTTTGAGGTTGTGAGAAATAGTTTATTAGATAATGATCTTTCGCAACCGTATTTTCTATGCTGTAAAAAATAAATACAGCATCCGGGTCGTCTGCCGACTCCAAGCGCTGCAAGATTAATTTCTGGGTTTCCAGTTCTTTATCATTAATAAACTTAGTCTGATTTAAGGATGCAATCCATGCAAAAAGCAGCAGGGTGGTAATGAATACAACTAAGTTAAAATCTTTCTTGCTGAAGAAAGTTAAGGCTCGCAGTAAAATGATGCTGCTAAAAAGAAAGAAGGATAAGGTCAGTTCGTTTATGAAAAGAAGAGTAACGCTGTAAACAACAAGTGTTATAAAAGACAACGTGAACCATTGGCGTTTGTGAATATCAAAGCTTAAACTAACTGCCATCAACACTTCCAACAGTAAATAAAGGTTGAGTATAACCAGGCATAAAGCAGAGATTCCCAGCCAGCTAAAAATATTGAGTTTCAAAACATTCGTGACATCGAATTGAATATTTGAATTTCCGATTAACCCACTAAAAACCTGAACAATTTGAGAACTGATCAGATAAATAAGAAGTGATGATATTACAAAAAATACTACTTTTAAAAAAGTATTGATAGAAGGCCTCTTTACAAAAAGCTGAAATCGATAATTGTAGATATAGCACATAAACCAGGCACCGGCAATTACATTCAATAAAAAGGCACCTAAAGAGGGGAAAACAAAGCTTGAGGCATAATATTTCGGATCAAAAATCTCGTTAAAAAAGTGAGTTGCGAGTAAACCATTAGATAAATCGAGGTATCTTGTCAGGATAAAAAATGAGAGAAAGGCCAAGGCTGACAACTTTACTTTTCCTTTACCTGCCATCCACGCGCAAACGCTGTTCATTAGAACGGTTGCAAAAAACATAGCGGCAAGCCACATCGCCAGCTCTAACTTGGAGAAGAGCGTATTGTATGTCTGTTGTTTCAGCTTCACCGAAAACAGGTATTTCCCATCGCTACTTCGTATATTATATACAGGATTATCGTCGTAATTGGCAATCGTCAGATTCTGGCTACGGATTAAATCCGGTGAAAAGTCCTCGTTGAGATAATCGTTTTTTAGTGCATATTTCGATTTAATAGGAATTAGGCAAACTACAGAAAATCCACCTTTTGATCTTTTAATCGCTTCATACCAACCATTATCTGCTACAATTAATGAGCTTCCTTCGGGTAATCCGGCATCTGATTGCGGCACGATCTTATCGGAGCCCCAAAAGGTCAGCTCGCTATTGGAATAGGTATATACCAGAACTTTTTTCTTTTCCCCAAAATATTGAACAACGTGCGCCGTTAATTTCTCATTGTTTTGAATGTCTTTAAGCGCATTAAAACTGGCACTATCTTTAAGAAAAGCTTTTATGAAGAGTTCCTTTTTATGTAGGTTCTGCTCGATCCGTTTTGCCTCTATCCGTAAAATTTCTTCCTTTCTGAAAGTTAAATGAATAGTTAGTGCCGTGCCAATAAAGCAGAGTGTTAGTACCAGAAGTAATACCCGTATTTTTAAAGAGTTATTCAAAGTAAAAAGTATTGCTTTTGGTAAAAATATGAAAAAACCTCATACGTATAAAGAAAACGTATGAGGTGTAGAAAGAATACGGTATCCGTAAATTTAGGGGAGCTGAGCAGCGGCGGTCTCTGCTTGCCTATTTACCTTCTTTACCAGTCCCTGTAACACATTTCCCGGACCTACTTCTGTAAAAGACGTTGCCCCATCGGCTAACATGTGTTCAATAGTTTGTGTCCACTTAACGGCACCGGTTAACTGCGCAATGAGATTTTCTTTAATTTTAGCAGGATCGGAATAGGCTTTGGCATCAATATTTTGATATACCGGACAGATCGGTTCTTTGATGGACACTTTTTCAATGGCTTCTTGCAATTCTGCGCGTGCCGTTTCCATTAATGGGGAATGAAAAGCGCCTCCGACATTTAATTTCAACGCTCTTTTTGCGCCCGCCTGCAATAAGAGTTCACAAGCTTTATCGACTCCCGCAATCGTTCCGGAAATTACCAATTGTCCGGGACAATTATAATTGGCAGGAACAACGACGTCACTAACGCGCTGGCAAATATCTTCGACCGTAAAATCGTCCAAGCCTAAAATAGCAGCCATGGTCGAAGGCTGAATCTCGCAAGCTTTCTGCATGGCGTTGGCCCTTTTGGATACTAAGATAAGACCATCTTCAAAGCTTAGCGCTTGGGCCGCCACAAGTGCTGAAAACTCACCCAATGAATGTCCTGCTACCATTTGTGGATCAAATTGATCGCCGAGTGCTTGAGCTAGAATAACGGAATGTAAAAAAATTGCGGGTTGTGTAACGTTCGTTTTTTTAAGATCGTCTTCTGTTCCTTCGAACATTATATCCGTAATACGAAATCCCAAGAGTTCATTTGCCTGTTCAAATAGATTACGGGTATTTTCTTTGTATTCGTAAAGATCCCGTCCCATTCCTACAAATTGGGCTCCTTGTCCAGGGAATAAATAGGCCTTCTTCATGCGTTTATGATTGTTTTAATGGATAATTAAGGAAAGAAAGATAAAGCAAATTAGTCTAGACTAGCGGTTATCAGCCGCAAGAACTCAGCTCTCGTGCGTTCATGGGCGAATTCTCCGGTAAACGCAGAAGTAGTGGTAACCGAGTTCTGTTTTTGTATACCTCGCATAGCCATGCACAGGTGCTTGCATTCGATTACTACCGCAACTCCAGCCGGATTCAATGTTTCTTGAATACAATCCCTTATTTCATTGGTAAGCCTTTCTTGTACCTGCAAGCGGCGGGCAAAAGCATCTACTACCCGCGGGATTTTACTGAGACCAACAATGTGTCCCTTTGGAATGTAGGCAATATGTGCCTTTCCGAAGAAGGGTAAAAGATGATGTTCACACATTGAATAGACTTCTATATCTTTTACGACCACCATTTGGCTATAATCTTCTTCGAACATAGCGCTTTTTAAGATGGCAGCAGGATCGATATCATAGCCATGGGTTAGGTATTGCAAGGCTTTAGCAATACGCTCGGGTGTCTTTAATAGGCCCTGACGTTTTGGGTTTTCGCCAAGTTGAGATAGAATGTCTTCGTAGTGGTTGGCTATACTCTCAATTTTATCGGTGTTATAACGATCAATTTTTACATAACCATCAAGCTCCTCATCATCCAAAGGGGCTTCGTTATTGTTAATATTCATCGGATTGTTCCTCATTATTATTAGTTTCCAAAATATTCCACCGAATTGTTTTCGGTTTCCTGAAGTTTTATACTATGCAGTTGTGCGCCTGCCGTCTCAATAGGGCTTTTGAGCTGGTTGAAGATCTCTACGGCAAGAACTTCGGTAGAAGCCATTTTACCACGCATAAAATCCACGTCCAAGTTTACGTTTCGGTGGTCTAGCTTTTCGACAACGTGTTGCAAAATAATAGTCTTAAGGATTCGTAAATCCATTACAAACCCGGTGGTGGGGTCTATCTCGCCCTTGATGGTAACAAATAGTTCATAGTTATGACCATGCCAGTTAGGATTGCTACATTTACCGAAGGTCGCTTCGTTTTCTTCCAAGCTCCAATCGTCGCGGTATAATTTATGGGCTGCACTAAAACGCTCTCTACGAGTAATATAAATCATAATCAATTATTAGCCCGCAAAGATAAGCTTAATAATTTTAACATTTTAGGATTTTGATGGATGAAAATCATTATATTGCCTTTCTATTACTTATGACCAAATGTTTAATAGTTGCAGCAACCGCTGCAGAGATAGGGCCCTTTATTCAAACTCTAGAAGGGAAGGAGCAAAAACCGGATATCTTAATAACAGGTGTTGGCATGGTTGCTACCGCTTTTGCCTTGGGAAAGACCTTACATAACAAAAGCTATGATTTTGCGATTAATGTTGGGATTGGCGGGTCTTTCTCAAGGGATATCGGTCTTGGCGACATCGTTTTCATTGAAAAAGACCTGTTTTATGAATTGGGGGCAGAAGATGATCTGCAGTTTTTATCGATAGATGAACTGGGTTTTGGGAAGGCTGCATTTCGGGCGATACCGGGCTTCCCCGCAGATCTTATCGGAAGGTTTAGAAGCGTAAGCGGGCTAACCGTCAACAGGGTTCATGGAAATGATAAAAGTATTAAGCTTGCACTGGAAAGGCAACAAGCGGAAGTTGAAAGTATGGAAGGTGCAGCGTTCTATTACGCCTGCGAACAAATAATGCTACCTTGTGTACAGATACGAAGCATATCCAACTATATTGAAAGGCGTAATCGGGAAAATTGGCAGATCGGGCTCGCTGTCAAAAATCTAAATGATTGGCTCATCTCTTATTTTAACTAAACAGCATCTTTTGAGATAAAATGACATTCTAAACAAGAAAGATGCTGCGGGTTCTGCTACTTTTGCCATGGATGTTCACATGAGATAGAACGTAAACAGAAAAGCAATGAATTTGACACTTGGATTTTCTCCCTGTCCCAACGATACTTTTATTTTTGATGCTATGATCCATCACAAAATTGATACGGAGGGATTAACTTTTAATGTATTTTATGAGGATGTAGAATCCTTAAACCATAAAACATTTGATGGCACGCTTGATATTAGCAAGCTAAGTTTTCATGCCTATGCTTATGCGCTTGAAAAATACGTCTTGTTGGACGCAGGAAGTGCTCTGGGCTTCGGCGTCGGCCCCTTGCTTATCTGCAAAAAGGAGGAGCTGGTGCAGCAAGTGCTTCAGGGAAGGGACGAACAAGTTATATCGGATTTAAAAGTTGCAATACCGGGGAAGTATACAACGGCGAACTTTCTGCTTGGTTTAGCCTTTCCTCAGCTTCAAAACAAAGAGATACTCGTTTTTTCCGAGATAGAACCAGCGTTATTGAAAGAGCAGGTCGACCTTGGTTTAATAATTCATGAAAATCGTTTTACTTATCAAGATAAAGGGCTGCATAAGGTTATCGATCTAGGCGATTTTTGGGAAAAAGAAACCGGATGTCCCATTCCATTGGGAGGAATCGTAATAAGAAGAGATATACCGAATGATATCAAAATGAAGGTCAATCGTATTCTAAAAAGAAGTGTAGAATATGCTTTTGCACATCCGGATTCCGGCATTGATTTTATTCGTCAACATGCGCAGGAAATGAGTGAGGAGGTCATGTATAAGCATATTGAATTGTATGTTAACAAGTACTCGCTTAATTTGGGACAAGAAGGCAGGAAGGCCGTACAGGTTATGTTTGAGAAAGCACGCCAGTTAAATCTAATACCTGCGATCCGGGAAAACTTGTTCTTAAATTAGCAAAAAGTGCCTTTTGATCCGTTGGCCTAAACAGAAACATGTTTTTGTTGTTCTAAAACTGAAAATACTTAAAGAATGAATAGACACACCTATCAAAGTGGAATAATAGGAAATTGTGCCTACATTGCGCATGTACAAACAAATACGAATATTTCTTGGTTATGCTGGCCGGCCTTCGATAGCACCTTTGTTTTTGGCAGTAAACTTGATAAGGAAAAAGGCGGTGAATTTTCAATTCTTCCCGATGGGAAGTTCCAGTCGGAGCAGCGGTATATTCCAAATACCAATATTCTGGAGACGATAATTTCTAATGAAGAGGGGACCTATAAAGTAACCGATTTTGCCCCTCGATTTAGACAATATGACCGCTATTTTAAGCCATTGATGTTAATTAGGAAGGTAGAGCGTATTAGTGGGGAGCCGCGTGTTCGCATGCGTTGTTATCCGGTAACCGATTATGGAAGGACTGCGCAGGACCGGCATAGAGGGAGTAATCATGTCGAATTTACGGGCGGCAGCGATCACATGCGGTTAACAACCAATGTTCCTATCAGCCATTTTTTTGAGCCAGGTACTTTTGTACTTCATGACACGAAGTATTTAATATTAACTTATGGAGAGCCCTTAGAAGCGCCTCTTGAGGAGACGGCAGAAACATTTCTGCGACAAACCATAAATTATTGGCGTACGTGGATTAAACACACCACGATTCCTCCATTTTATCAGGAGGCGGTTATTAGATCGGCATTGGCTTTGAAGCTTCATCAATATGAAGATACCGGTGCATTCATTGCCGCGAGCACGTCCAGTTTGCCTGAGTCGCCGGGCAGCGGACGAAATTGGGACTATCGATATTGTTGGATAAGAGATAGCTATTATGTGTTGGCTTCACTGCTTCGTATCGGTCAGTTTGAAGAAATGGAACATTATGCCGAATTTATTTCGAATATATCTGCTAATGAAGAAGGGCGGTATCAACCACTTTATAGCATTACGGGACGAAAGGAATTAATCGAAGAGGAACTGAGTCATTTGTCGGGTTATATGGATAATAAGCCGGTTCGGTTAGGGAATCAAGCATATGAACACGTGCAAAACGATGTTTACGGCCAAGTTTTATTATCACTGCTGCCCCTGTATACAGACAAGCGCTTTGTAGGAAAAGAGAAAGGGCATTCCTCCGTATGGTTGGATATGATCATTGGTAAAATAGAGCAAACAATTGACGAAAAGGATGCAGGAATTTGGGAATTTAGAAATTTTGCCAATTACCATTGCTATACGAATCTCTTTCAATGGGCAGGAGCTAAAGCGGCCTATCGGATTGCTAAGGAAATCCGGGAACCAAAATTAGAGCAACGAGCAGAAGCATTGATTTTACGGGCTTCAAAGCATATTGAAGATTGTTATGATCCCCAAAGAAAAGTTTACACGCACGCGGTAGGTAGTGGGCATCTGGATGCCAGTACGTTGCAGCTTATTATCATGAATTATCTGGATCCGGCGTCCCAAAAGGCCCGAGATCATTTAAGAGCGCTTGAAGGAGAGCTCCGAGCTGAAAATGGTCTTTTCTATCGGTATCTTCATGCCGATGATTTCGGTAAACCCAAATCGACTTTTCTTATTTGTGCCTTTTGGTATGTCGAGGCCCTGGCTTCTGTAGGAAGGACACAAGATGCGATTGAAACCTTCGAGAATCTGTTGCCTTATGCAAACCATCTGCTGCTGTTTAGCGAAGATATTGATGCAAATAATGGCGATCAGTGGGGAAACTTCCCCCAGGCATATAGCCATGTGGGGCTTATTAATGCCGTTAACAGGATTGCTGTGAAATTAGGGACACCACGATTTTTGGTAACGGGATCTTAATCCCGTTACGTTTCTACCAAGAAAGTAAGCAAATCGCGGACCTCTTCCTGATCTTCCAAATAATACTTTGCTGCTGACACATTGCTACCAACCTTGATACTAATCGCTTTTTCAGGCAGGGCTTTGAAAGTGTCCTCGTCGGTTCTATCATCACCTATTGCTAGAATAAAATCGTAATCGGTGTCATGTAAAAGATTTAGTGTGGCCCGACCTTTATTTACGTCTGCATTTTTCACCTCTACGACTTTGTCCCCATCAAGCATTTTAAGACCGTAGGCATTTAAGTGATATTGAAGATTATCCATTAGTTCGTTTGCACGAAGCGATCCTAGTCCCTTCTGTACCTTGCGATAATGCCAGGCTAGCGAATAACTTTTCTCCTCAATAAAGGAACCTGGTGTTTTATCCGTATAATCCTCCATCAACTTTTGCACTTCACTTTTCCAGTTAGTGGATAGTCCGGGAACTTGCTCCCAATCGCCGACGCTATTCTTTTTCCAAGCGCCGTGTTCGGCAATCAATGTATAGTTTTTTGCTCCGAACCATTGTTCGAGCGTGGTGTGTTTTCTTCCGCTTATAATAACCAAGGTGTTCTTTTTATCCGCAACGAAAGCATCCAATAAATTATATAAGGCCAGGTCGGGGGAAGCTTCGTCAATTTCCTTTTTAAAGCCAACAAGCGTGCCATCGTAGTCAAATAACAACAGGCGATTACGGGCTGCCTTATATCTTTCTTGTATGGCAAGCCGAATAGAAGCTTTCACTAAATTCGCCATCGAATTCTTTTGCATCTGTTTGACATCCTGTAAACGATTCATAAAAATCTTTACCCAATGTTTGATGTTGAATTTGAAAACGACCGCTCGCATGGCTTTCATTCTTTCTTCCATTTCGGCTTTCGGCATATTTAAAGCGGTTATCAAGGCCTTTCGAATTTCTGAAATATTGTTTGGGTTTACCAGTAAAGCATCGTTAAGTTCCTTTGATGCTCCCGCCATTTCACTAAGAATTAAGACGCCGGTATTATCGTTTCGGCTCGCAACATATTCTTTGCTTACTAAATTCATCCCATCACGCATCGGCGTGACGAGGCATACATCCGCAACATTATATAAAGCAGAGATAATTTCAATTGGGTACCCATGATAAAAATAAGCAATCGGGTGCCATTCGAATGTTCTAAATCGTGCGTTAATGTGGCCCACAAGCCGGTCAATCTCGTCTTTTAATCGTTTATATTGCGGTACGGTGTCGCGGGATGGTACCACAATCATATAAAGAGTAACCTGCTCAATATATTCAGGGTTTTTTGAAAGTAACAGTTCAAAAGCATTTAATCGTTGAATAATACCCTTGCTGTAATCTAACCGGTCGATGGATAGAATAATCTTTTTTCCATTAAAGTTTTGCTTGAAATTCTGAATATGCGCTAATACTTCCGGATCGTTTCCTAATCGCGAAAATTTCTCACTATCCATGCCCATTGGAAAAGGTTCAGCCAGAACAATACGATTTTCTACACGCAGCCGATTTGCATCTGCATGGATGGGAAGCAAATGTGTAGCTGCGCTAAGGAAATGACGAACATCGTCAAAGGTATGGAAACCGAGTAGATCTGCCCCCAACATCCCACGCAATAGTTCTTTTCGCCAAGGTATTAAACGAAAGAGTTCCTGCGAAGGAAAAGGAATGTGGTTAAAAAAGGCAATGGACACTTCGGGTTGTTTCAGCCGGATTAAGCCCGGTACCAACAAAAGCTGATAATCATGGACCCATACCGTATCGCCGGGATTTAGTTCGCGTAGGATAATGTCAGCAAATTTTTGGTTCACCTGAACATAAGCTAACCAATTTTGGTAGTTGTAGTTTGCATATGTAGACAGGTAATGAAATATAGGCCAAAGGACTTCATTGCTAAAGCCTTCATAGTAGCGCTTAATTTCTTCTTTATTTAAGAAAACCGGAATTAAGTTGAGCGACTTTAGTCTTTGCGTAACCTCCCGTTGCTCACGTTCTCCCTGAACGTCTACTCCAGGCCATCCAATCCATATATTGTTTCCCTCTTTATAAATAGAGCCCAAACCGGTAGCTAGTCCTCCTTCACTTGGAATAAAACTCAATTCGTTATTTTCTTCAACAATCTTTACAGGTAATCTATTCGAAACGATAATTGTTTTGTTCACGATATTTTTAATTTTTTATGATTATTAACCAAAAAACGGATCAACAGTTTGGAAAAGGGCCAATTTTTGGCGTGCTTTTTACGAAGTTGTTAAATATAACAAAATTTATTTAGGGACGAAGCGTAATCGAAACCTGTTAAAGTGCATCTTTTATAGTGAGAACAATAAGAATAAACCGTAGGTTTGACATCAATATAATGAAAAAGCTTTTACCATTTTTATTGATATTGTTTGTTGCCCTCTTCTCTTTTTATTACAAAGGCATGCCGGAAAAATTGAAGAAAGGTTTTGGTCGGGTACTTGTAGTAGCCATCGTTGTGTTTTGGGTATATTTGCTGTTAAAATACATATAAGTTTAAAGAGCTTCAAATAATTGCTGTAGTTTTTTATTTTTTAATAGGAATTTTTTTTATCTTTGCAGCCCCGCAGTATATAGCTCCGGGAAATATGTTGAATACATAAATTATCTCAAATGGCAACTAAAATAAGATTGCAAAGATTCGGTAAAAAGGGAAAACCTTTTTATCATGTAGTAGTGGCAGACTCACGTGCACCTCGCGATGGTAAATTTATTGAACGGTTAGGTTCGTACAATCCAAATACGAATCCCGCAACAATAGACCTAAATTTCGACAAGGCTTTAGACTGGTTAACGAAAGGGGCACAACCTACAGATACCGCGCGTGCTATTTTGTCTTACAAAGGCGTGCTTTACAAAAAGCATTTGTTAGGCGGTGTAAAGAAAGGTGCTTTTGATGAAGCAACGGCTGAAAGTCGCTTTCAAGATTGGTTAAAAGGAAAAGAGGAGAAAATAGAAGGAAAGAAAGACTCGCTTTCTAAATCAAAAGAGGAAGTTAAAAAAGCAGCATTAGCAGCAGAAGCCAAAAAGAAAGAAGAGAGAGCAGCGGCATTAGCGGCTAAAAATGCTCCTGTGGAAGAGCCTGCTTCTGAAGAGGCTCCGGAGAATGCTTCTGATGGCGAAGAAACTACAAGCGCTGAGTAATAGAATAGCGTATTAATATTAAGTGCCATTCTTAAAGAAACATCTTAAGAATGGCATTTTGTTTTTCAAGCTATTTTTCAGGAGAGTACATATTCCATTAGCATTTACAAAGGGAATGAGTCATGCATATTGAGGATTGTTTTTATATTGGTTATATCAGTAAAACAAGGGGTTTAAAGGGGGAAGTCCAGCTATATTTTGCGTTTGACGACTATAAAAAGTTAGATTTCGATACGGTATTTTTAGAGATTGAGAAAAAACTCGTTCCTTTTTTTGTCGATTCTTTTAAAATCCAATCTAATAAAACCGGATATTTCTTTTTTGAAGATGTGGAACATATAGACGCGGCAAAAGAGCTTTTGCGTAAGTCTGTATATCTGCCTAAAAGCAAAATGCCTGAAAGGGATGAAAATGAATTCTATACCTCCGATCTTGTAGGTTATTTGGTGTATGATGAGCATCATGGCGAATTGGGGGAGATTATAGCGATCAATGAATATCCCCAACAGGATATCGCGGTGGTTCACTATCGGTTTAAGGAGCTGATGTTTCCGGTGAATGATGATTTTATTGTGAAAATAGATGAAGAACAACATGTTTTGCATGTCGACCTACCCCAGGGATTGGTTGATGTTTACAATGAATGATAATTATGCGCTTTGATATCATAACCGTACTTCCGGGGCTTTTGGAAAGTCCTTTTGCTCATTCTATCCTGCAACGGGCCCAAAAAAAAGGATTGGTAGAGATTTATGTTCACAATCTACGTGATTATGCTACCAATAAACATAAAAGTGTAGATGATTATCCTTATGGAGGAGGAAGCGGAATGGTTATGCAGATAGAGCCTTTTGCCGCTTGCATTGAGAAGCTTCAAAGGGAAAGGAATTATGACGAGGTCATATTTATGAGCCCCGATGGGGAACGCTTAAATCAAACGATTGCCAATGGGCTGGCTTTACACGAGAACCTTATCATTCTTTGTGGACATTACAAAGGGATTGATCAGCGAATAAGGGATCTCTACGTTACGAAAGAAATTTCCATTGGTGATTATGTATTATCCGGCGGGGAATTACCTGCTGCGGTATTGGTTGATGCAATTGCTCGCCTTATTCCCGGAGTCCTATCGGATGAGACTTCAGCGCTCTCTGACTCCTTTCAGGGAGAACTATTGGATGCACCCGTCTATACCAGACCTGCTGAATGGCGTGGGCATAAAGTTCCGGATATCCTGTTGAGCGGTAATCAATCATTAATCGATAACTGGCGATATGAACAGTCGCTGGCAAGAACACGCGAAAGAAGGCCTGATCTCTTGGATGAATAGTTGATAAAGGCAAAAGCAAGTAAAAATAAAAAAGCAAAATAGGTTTTTAATTTTAAAATAAAATAGCTAATATTGCAGTCCGATTTTTACGGGTTAAAAATCGTTGTTAATTACTTAAAATCATGGATTTAGTAAAATTTGTAGAAGAGCAGGCGGTAGCAAAAAATGAAGTTCCTGCATTTAAAGCTGGTGATACCGTTAGCGTTCACTATAAAATTCGCGAAGGTAACAAAGAGCGTATACAGGTATATAAAGGGGTAGTTATTCAAAGAAATGGGGCAGGATCAAATGAAACCTTTACGGTTCGTAAAATGTCTAATGGCATTGGTGTTGAACGTATTTTCCCTGTAAACTCACCTAATATTGATAAAATTGTCGTTGATACATACGGAAAAGTACGTAGAGCAAAACTATTCTATTTGCGTAGCTTAACCGGTAAGGCCGCTCGTATTAAATCGAAAAGAGTATAAGCAGAGCGATTCATTCTGCGCACGAAATAAAAAAGCCTCTTAATGACAAGAGGCTTTTTTTATTGCTTTCCCTCCCATTCATTGAAAAATTGATGAAGAAAGTCTAGCATATATTGATGCCGTGATTCTGCCAAACGTTTTCCCGTTTCCGTGTTCATTTTGTCCTTTAGCAGCAGGAGTTTTTCGTAGAAATGATTAATCGTTGGAGCGGTTGTATTTTTATACTCCTCTTTGCTTTGGTTCTCTTTTGGTTTTATGGCCGGGTCGTACATACTTCTGTTTTTGTACCCTCCATAATTAAAGGCACGAGCGATACCAATTGCACCAATAGCATCCAAGCGATCTGCATCCTGAACGATTTCTAATTCTTTTGACCAAAATTCAATTTTCCCTAAGCTTGCTTTAAAGGACATGTTCTTAATAATGTTGCAGACATGTGCAATCGTCGTCTCCTCAAGGTGAAGGGAGCTTAAAAAGGAACGGGTTATTCGGGGGCCTAATTCCTCGTCGCCGTCGTGAAATTTGCTGTCAGCTATATCATGCAATAAGGCCGCTAACTCGACAACCATGATGTTCGCTGTTTCATTTTCTAAAATGAGCCTTGCGTTTTTCCATACACGTTCCACATGAAACCAATCGTGACCTGCTTCAGCCGTTTTTAGTTTTGATTGAACAAATTCTTTGGTTTTTAATATAATGCCGTTGGTCATAAGTGTTCTTGAAAATTGATGGGTTCGTTCTCCTCAAAAGCAACATAGGCCCTTAACCAAGGATCGGTACCGATCAGCTTCCACTTATGCCCTTTGCCAGTGGTATCTGTCGCGATTAAAACCTCCCCTGTTTGTAGTATGAATGTCTTTCCCAAAGAAGTGGTAAACTCCAAACTTCCCTTCAAAGTGATTACATATTGCGTCCGTGGCGCGGTATGCCAATCATAAGATGCTTTAGCGGCGGTTTCTTTGAAGTGTAGATGCCTAACATCGGTTATTAAATCGTCGGTAACGAAACCCTCTTTAAAATGAGAGTGGCCATCGGCACCGGTATACAGTATATCCGCTTTAATCATGTTCAGGATGGGGTCTTCTACTTCCATCATAAAGTTCGTATGCCAGTAAGCGGCAATCCAATTTTCCATTGTAGAACTCTACCCGTTTATAGGTATGAAGCCCAATTTTTTTCGCAAGGTCGGGATTTCCTGTAAAGATAAAACCATTGTAACCTTTACATGATTGTTTCATAAAATCACCCATGCGTTTATAGGTCTGTTCGAGTTTGGTGTGAACACCCAAACGTTCTCCGTACTCAGGATTAAAAACAATAACGCCGGAGGAAGAGGGCACGGTCGTTTGTGCAAAATCACAAACTTCGAATGTGATTAGCTGATCTACGCCGGCCGTTTTGGCATTAGCCTTTGCTATTTCCACGGCTTCTTGCGAAATATCGGAAGCAATGATTTTTAAATCCGTTGGTTTGATGATTTTTTCTTTTAGCGCTCTCCTTGCTGCGAAAAATACCTGCTCATCATAGCCCAAGAAATGCATAAAAGCATAATTCATGCGAAATAGGCCAGGTTTTCTGTTGGTTGCATGGAGCGCAGCTTCTATGGCTAGTGTCCCTGATCCGCACATCGGATTAATAAACGGTGATTTTTTGTCCCATTCCGTAGCAAACAACACGCCGCTGGCTAAGGCCTCTAACATGGGGGCTTTCCCGGGATGCTTGCGATAGCCATGTTTGGCTAAGGTTTCACCGGAAGTATCTAAGTATAGATCTGCCTTGCTTTCTTGCCAAAAGAGGTGAACAACAGCTTTATTAAGTTCCGCTCCCGAATTGGGGCGGACACCCTTCTTTTCTTTAATACGATCAACGATAGCGTCCTTTACCTTCAGATTGGCAAATAATGGGGTTGTAATCGTTTCGTTATTAACGGTAGATGTAACGGAAAAATATCCATTAAAGTCGATCAAATCTTCCCAGGCAATTTTCTTTATTTCGCTGTAAAGCTGAGCGGCATCAGCGGCTATGAAAGAGCTGATCGAATATAGCACTTGACTCGCACAATACAAATTGAGATTGAGCGTAATACAGTCGTTCATACTTGCGCTGATTTCGACGCCGGTACTAAAAGCTCTTTTAATGGAAAAACCGAGTGCTTTGACTTCTTGCTGCAAATAAGGTGACAATCTTTTATTGCAGGTAATGATAACTTTTTGAGGAGTGTTGAAAACTTGCATAGCTTATTGTGCGAAGTTACTGATTATTGTCGCCAAAAATCCTTAATTTTACAATTTATATCGTTTTAATGTTATGGAAATAAAAGGCAAGGTACATGAAGTTGGTGCGGTACAGCAGGTTACGGATTCCTTTAAAAAAAGAGATCTGATCGTTCAGTATGCTGAAAACCCGCAGTTTGTAGAATATATAAGATTTGAAGCTACGCAAGATCGGGTTAATCTTTTTGATAACCTGGCTCCCGGCGAAGATATAGAGGTTTCTTTTAATTTAAGAGGGAGACCGTGGACTAATAAGGACGGTGTTACAACCTATTTTAATTCTTTGGTTGCGTGGCGGGTTAATAAGGTTGCACCGGAAGGTGCAGGCGCAACACCTCAGTATGTACCGCCTGTAGACATCTCCTCTGCCCCTGGAGATGACGATGATCTACCCTTCTAAAAGTCTTTCTAAGAAAAAAGAGCAAGCTACTTCTATAGCTTGCTCTTCTTTTTAAGATATCTATTAAAAACATCAGACAGGTTCTTCACACGTTTCTTAAATACTGGAATTTTTAATACTTCGTGGCATGTTTTGGTCATTTGCCTCAAACTTGGTGTGTTAAAAATTGTTAAAAGACGTCTGAAAAGCAAGTGCTTGCGTATTTTTGTGTATATGAGGCGTAAAAGTATAGGGCTGATTATCGGGTTAATGCTATTTGCCCTTTTGGGTGTAATAGCGATGCAATATTATTTCATTCATCAATCTTATAATCTTAAAGCGCAATTGTTTGATGAGGCCGTTAATGCCGCATTAAATACGGTTGTGCTGAAAGCAGAGAAAAAGGAAGCTATTGATTTTATAGAGGCTCAAGAAGCAAAAAATATTCGTAACAAACAACTTCGGGAAAAGCAGCAACGGGAGATAGAGGAAGAGTGGCAGACAAAAGCCGTTGTTGAACGTATGCGCAGGCGCCAACGCCAAATGGAAGCTGAATATCGTGAATTGGAGTCGGAGCTAAAACGACAGTTTCCAAGTGCTACGCTTATACCAAATTGGTTCTATGAAACCTATATGCGTGATCCCAAGTTGAAAAGATTGGTAAAAGTATCACTGAAGCAGAGCGCATCAGGTATTTATCAGAATAATAGCATGGAGATATATGCCGAGCGATCTGTTACCAATCCCAAAAAGGCCAAGGACGATAGTGTACGATACGTGATTTTGGACGATTATGCCAATGAATTTGCTGTCGTGGTGCTGCCTCCGCCAAGAGATCGTCAATTAGATGAGCAGATTAAACGCTATGAAGAACAGGAGAAGATTCGGCAAGCCACCCAGTTCTTCGATTCTTATATGTCGAATGCGCAGCAACCGGCAACTTCGGTTATTGAAAATTTGGCAAATGACTTTGAATTGGCAAAGCAGCCATTAAAGAAGCGTATAAACCCCTCCTATATCGAAGCAGAGCTAAAGGAAGAGCTGTTGCATCGAAAGATAAACCTTCCTTTTAATATGGTGATAACCGAGGGAAGCGATGATTCTGTTCTTTTTCAGATGGCATCTTTTAACGGTAATTTTGACCTAAAGAACTCCTATGCCACGCTTCTATTTCCAAATAGCATGATTAAGTCTTCAGGAAAGTTGGCAATTAATTTTCCGAGCAGGACCTCTTTGTTGTTAGGTAGTATGGGCGTCATGCTTGGGTCGTCGGCGGCTTTACTGCTTGTTTTGATCGGATGTTTTACTTATACGATTTTTATCATCTTGCGACAGAAGAAAATTTCGGAGATGAAAACGGATTTCATAAACAATATGACACATGAGTTTAAAACGCCCGTTGCCACTATTATGATTGCCAGCGAATCGTTAAAGGATCCGGAAATTATTACGGACGCTAAACGCGTAGACAAGCTTGCCAGCATTATTTATGACGAAAATGTCCGGCTAGGAAATCATATAGAAAGGGTGTTGAATATTGCCAAAATTGATAAAGGCGATCTGAAGCTTGATAAGCAGGAATTGAATCTTAATGATTTGGTGGCGGCAGTTGTTGATAGCATGGATTTACAGCTAAAAAAGCGGGACGCACAGGTAGATATGCAAATTGAGGCGGCTAATCCCATTTTGTATGGTGATGAGTTCCATTTATCGAATGTTATCTTTAACCTTATAGATAATGCTATAAAGTACAGTAAGGATATTCCTGAAATTACGATTAGAACTAAAAATGTCGGTAACCATCTCCATATTATCGTAGCAGATAAGGGTATCGGCATGAGTAGGGACCAACTGTCTAAAATTTTTGATCAATTCTATCGAGTATCCACCGGAAATCTACATGATGTTAAAGGTTTCGGTCTTGGACTGAGCTACGTACATGATATTATTAAACGAATGAAGGGAACGGTAAAGGTGAAAAGTGAGAAGAATAAAGGAACGGAGTTCGAATTGATTTTACCTACTATAAAGAACTAATCTCATACGGTATGCGGAAAATTTTATTGGCGGAAGACGACCCGAATTTGGGCGAAATACTAAAGGACTACCTAGAACTAAAGGGTAAATTTGATGTTAAACTATGCCAGGATGGAGAGGAGGCTTTGCGCACCTTTAGCAAAGAAGAGTTCGACCTGTGTATCTTAGATGTGATGATGCCGAAAAAGGATGGCTTTTCACTCGGGAAAGAAATTCGAAAAGTGAACGAAAGCGTACCCATCATTTTTGCTACCGCTAAAGGTATGATGGAGGATAAAACTGAAGCCTTCAATTTAGGAGGTGACGATTATATTACAAAACCATTTCGAGTAGAAGAATTGTTATTGAGAATTAATGCCCTATTGAAAAGAAGTTCCTTCCAGGAAAGGGGTGTTGAGGAGGAGCTTCCGGTTAAATTCAAATTAGGGGAATATAACTTCGACTATACAGCCCAATTGATTAGCCGCCATGACCAACAACAGAAATTATCTACTAAAGAGGCGGAGCTCTTAAGGATGCTCTGTTTAAAGAAAAATGACGTGCTTACACGGGAAGAAGCCCTGATAAAAATTTGGCATGACGACAATTATTTTAATGGTCGTAGCATGGACGTCTTTTTAAGTAAACTTAGAAAATACCTTAAAGAAGACCCGAAGGTAGAAATTGTGAATGTACACGGGAAAGGATATAAGTTATTAGTGGGCTAATGAATAAGCTCCCCAACATGTTTTCGGATATTATCTGCCATTTTTTCTAAGGGTAAGTCATTGACATCCGTGCCAAAAGGGTCTTCAATTTCTTCGGCGATAAGCTCGAGTGATGTTAATACATAAAAAGCAAAAACAACGGCCGGTACGACAAAGTATCCGAGTGAAAACACAAAGCCATACGGTAAGGTTAGTACATAAATTGAAATAAACTTTTTGATAAAAGAGGTATAGGTAAAGGGTATCGGCGTGTTTTTTATTCGTTCACAGGCGCCACATATATCCGTGAAGGACAAAAGCTCGGCATTTAATATTATTAATTGGTCTCCGCTGATAACGCCTTCTCTGTACAATGTATCCGTTCTTTTAAAGATCATAGCAGCCACCTGATTAGGGCCATGCTTGTTTTCATCTAGGTGGTTGAACTCCGGGTGATCTTTTTCGTCTAACATGAAACGTGTTTGACTGGATTGTAAATGCTCTCGAAGTGTGCTTGCAAATAAGGGGATACTCTTTTTATAGAAGCTTCGGTTTCCCTTATCACCCTCGGGCAAAAGACTTTCAATTCGCAATGCAAGGTTTCTGCTATTATTCGTTAACTGCCCCCATAACTTTCTCCCCTCCCACCAACGATCATATGCTGTGTTCGTTCTGAATACCAGTAAGATCGATAGGACAAATCCAAGCAAACTGTGCATAGAAGGAATATTTCGCAGCCAGCTTTTCTCAGACAATTTAAGGTATTCTATTTCGAGATAAGCAATCGCCCAGGCATAAATCGCCATTAAAATAAGATAGGGATATAATTTTTTTATAGTTTCAGAACGGTGAAAAGATAAAACGGCATGCAGCCAGTCTTTTGGATTGTAAATAATCATTGCTAGAAATGAAATTGTGCGTGTAAATCTAAAAAAAGAAGATTAAAATTTCATCGGATGGTAAATGCTATAAATTAAAGGTAATTCCTTGAGCCAATGGAAGCTTGTCCGAATAGTTGATGGTATTGGTTTGTCTTCTCATATAAGCCTTCCAGGCGTCAGACCCGGACTCTCGTCCTCCACCCGTTTCTTTTTCACCTCCAAAGGCACCCCCAATTTCGGCGCCCGATGTGCCGATATTGACGTTAGCAATGCCGCAATCGGAGCCGTTAACAGATAGAAAATGCTCTGCTTCTCGTAAATTGAGTGTCATAATTGCGGAAGAAAGACCCTGCGGAACATTATTTTGTATAGCGATTGCTTCTTCTAAATCTTTGTACTTCATCACATATAAAATAGGGGCAAAGGTTTCTTGTTGAACGATTTTGTAATGTGGTTCAACTTCCGCAATACATGGTTTAACATAACAAGGCGAAGGATACCCGTCTCCTTTCAAAACGCCCCCTTCTACAATGAACTTACCCCCCTCCTGTTTACATCGTTTAATGGCTTCAAGATAGGAGTTGACAGCGGCCTCGTCAATTAATGGGCCGACATGATTCGCTTCGTCCAGCGGATTTCCTATCTTTAACTGTTTGTATGCATCAACCAATTGGACTTTAAAGGATTCATAAATGGACTCATGAATGATTAGTCTACGAGTGGTGGTGCAACGTTGCCCTGCGGTTCCAACAGCGCCAAAAACACTGGCTAATAAAGCGGTTTTCGTATCCGCATGCGGTGTAATAATGATAGCGTTATTACCGCCCAGTTCAAGGATGGTTCTACCCAACCGAGCAGCTACAGCTTGGGCAACCGATTTTCCCATACGTGTTGAGCCCGTTGCGGAAAGGAGCGGAATACGTGGATCTGATGCCATCTGTTTACCTAACTCGGCGTCACCCTGAATAAGGCAAGAAATCTCTTGAGGTAGGTCATTCCTATTAAATATTTCAGATACGATTTTTTGACAGGCTAAAGCAGTTATGGGCGTTTTTTCAGACGGTTTCCAAAGACAAACATTGCCGCAAACCCACGCAATTGCGGCATTCCAGCTCCAAACAGCAACAGGGAAGTTAAAGGCCGAAATAATGCCAACGATACCCAATGGAAGCCATTGTTCGAACATTCGATGAGCCGGACGTTCTGATTGGGTCGTTAATCCATACAATTGCCGGCTCAAGCCAACCGCAAAGTCGCAAATGTCAATCATTTCCTGCACTTCTCCCAAACCTTCTTGTAGGCTTTTTCCCATTTCGTAGGAAACGAGCCTTCCAAGATCTTGTTTATGAAGCCGTAGCGCATCGCCAATCTGGCGGACAATTTCCCCTCTTTTAGGTGCAGGAACCTGTTTCCACTGTGAAAAAGCGACGCCGGCCTTTCCGACTAATGCTTCATAATCTACACGAGTGGTTATCGGGACAGTAGCGATAGCTTTGCCATCCACGGGGGAGAAACTCGTTATAGAAGGCGAGGTGCCGCTAACATTTTGAATACAAAGTCGTTCTAAAATCGAGGAAATATGAATCGCTTTCATAAAAATGCCTTTTCAATTGAATGTATGCTATACAAACCTAAAGTAAAATTCCGGAAAAATATGTATATTTGTATATATAGATACAAAGGTTAGTAGGGGTTGTTTAATCCTCCAAGAGATTGCCGCTGGTGAATGTTATTAACAAAGTACTTCAAAAAACAAAATTGTAAAAGCTTATGAGACAAAGCCTTGGGTTTTTATTTGTTTGTTTGTGGAAAACTAAATTCTTAGAATAAGAGTTTTAACAGTAATTTGAAGGCATTATTTCATCAGCAAGTGTATTAGCTAAGCTGTTCGTTTTTGTACATATTGGCATTATGATTGAACGTTAATAAAGATTCCGTCTGGGGTCTGGTTCTGTTTTATGTGATACGTGGAGGGGCAAAGATAAAGAACTACTAATTATTTTAATTGCGATGGAAGACGATTTTGATTTTGAATTCTCTGAAGACCCAAAGTTTTCGGTAGAACGTTACGAAGAGATGATCCGTAATGAGGATCAATACTTTTTTGACGCCCAAGCATTTGAGGGAATCATCGATTATTATATGGAGAAGAATGATCCCGTAAAAGCTCTTCAAGTAGTTGATTACGCGGTTAACCAGCATCCCTTTGCCGCCATTTTTTATATCAAGCAAGCGCAACTATACTCTGTGACCAATCAATTGGATTTAGCATTAAAGGCGCTAGACAAAGCTGAGTTATTGGAAGCTTCTGAACCCGATATATATCTTATTCGTGGCGGGATTCTTGGAACAATAGATCGATACGAAGAGGCTATTGCAAACCTGGAGAAAGCGCTGTCTCTAACAGAGAATCCGGACGAGATATTCTTGCAAATGGCTATGCTTTTTCAAAATAAAGGCGACTATGAGCAAGCGATCAAATACCTAAAAAAGAGCCTTGAGCATAATATGGAGAACCAGGAAGCATTATATGAACTGGCTTTCTGCTATGATGTTTTAGATCGGCAAGAGGAAAGTATCGGGTTTTATCTTCAATACATTGATAATGAACCATATTCCTATGCTGCCTGGTATAACCTTGGAAACGCATATCATAAATTAAGTTTGTATGAAAAGGCGATCGATGCCTATGATTATGCGATATTGATTAAGGAAAATTTTGCCTCGGCTTATTTCAACAAAGGAAATGCATTGGTAAATTTAGATCGATATGCTGAGGCGATCGATGTTTATAAGGAGACCTTTGAGTACGAGCCGCCTAGTGCGGAGACCTACTGCGCTATCGGAGAATGTTATGAGAAGTTGGAACAAATGGATGAAGCAAGGTCGTATTATAAAAAGGCAGTGAAAATTGATCCGAAGCTTGGAGATGGTTGGTTTGGAATTGGTGTGACGCTTGATTACGAAGAACGCTACTTTGAATCCTTACATTTTTACAAAAAAGCGTTGGATATTGATGATCAAAATCCGGAATATTGGTTTGCAATAGCTGATGCCCGCTATAAGTTAAAGCAAATCGCGGAGGCCGAGGCTGCTTATGAAAAGGTGGTGGAATTGAATCCGCTTGATACGGAAGCTTGGCTTGACTATTCATCGATTTTATATGAGCAAGAAAAACTTACAACCGCTATTGAAGTAATATCAGAAGCGATAAAGAACAACCCCGATGCTCCTGAGTTATATTATAGAATGGTGGCTTATATGTTTGCTGCAGGAAAATATACAGAAGCGCTGAATTTTCTGGAATTGGCCCTGACGGCGGATCCCGAAAAATATCACATACTATTTGAATATCTCCCCCAACTACAAGATAATAAGGTGATTCTAGAAATTATCAACAAGTTTACCAAGTAACAATTACATTTTATCAACATGAAAGTATAGCAGTGTTGATTTTTTTTTTCACCTTTGCATTCCTATGAACTTTGAGTTAAATAATATCCCAATACGGACGCTCAAGCCTCGGAATAATGGGATAACGATGGTGATGGATAAAGGTATGAGTACCAGGCAGGCTCAAGATTTCATCGAAGTTGCTGCACCACATACCGATATAGTAAAATTGGGATGGGCAACATCCATGGTTACTCCAAAGCTTGAAGAGAAGTTACAGATTTATCGCGATGCACAGATGCCTTTTTATTTTGGAGGCACCTTGTTTGAAGCTTTTTTGATAAGAAATCAATTCGACGCATATCGGAAAGTACTTGATAAGTATAAGATGGAATATGCAGAAATATCCGATGGATCGATCATCTTACCCCATGAGGAAAAATGTAAATATATTGACATACTAAGTAAACAGGTTACGGTCATCTCGGAAGTTGGATCAAAAGACGATAAAAAAATAATAGCGCCCTATCGTTGGATCGAGCTTATCAAAGCGGAATTAGCGGCCGGGTCCTGGAAAGTCATTGCCGAGGCGAGAGAAAGTGGTAACGTAGGAATTTATCGTGAAACAGGAGAAGTGCGACAGGGACTCATTGACGAGATATTAACGCAGGTTCCGCAAGAGTCCATTATTTGGGAAGCCCCTATAAAAGCGCAACAGGTTTGGTTCATTAAATTGATTGGAAGTAATGTCAATTTAGGCAATATAGCGCCACAGGAAGTTATACCTTTGGAAACAATACGTCTTGGACTACGGGGCGATACGTTTGACCATTTTATTTCTATGTAGTTTTGCTAAGTGAAAAACATAGTAAATATATGTTTGTTAAATTCTAACGAAAGACGGGGGCAAAGGTTCCCCGGATATTATAAATAGTGATGAAGAAATTTGGATTGATTGGATATCCGCTTAAGCATTCATTTTCTAAGCAATATTTTAACGAAAAGTTCGAAAGGGAGGGTCTCAAGGATTACCATTATGAATTATTACCGCTCCCCAATATCAGCGATCTACCCGATTTATTAAAGCAGCAACCAGAGCTTTGTGGTCTTAATGTAACGATACCACATAAGATTGGGGTTATGTTTTATCTTGATAAAATATCGCCTGAAGCGAAAGAGATTGATGCCGTTAATTGTATAAAGATCGTAAAATCGAATCCGGTTGAATCTTTTTTTAGTGGAGAAATGTGCATGAAAAAGGTTCAGCTGGAAGGGTATAACACGGATGTTTACGGTTTTGAGGAGTCCTTAAAACCTTTACTGAAGAAACAGCATTCAAAGGCGCTCGTTTTGGGTAACGGCGGTGCCGCCCGTGCCGTCTTTTATGTGTTAAAAAAATTGGGGATCGACTATGAGGTGGTTTCTAGACGAGCAAATCCTAAGCAGTTTTCTTACGAACAATTAAATAAAGAAATAATTGAAGGGCATCTGCTTATTATTAACACCACTCCTCTTGGAACCTTTCCGAAGGTAGATGAAAAGCCCGAAATTCCCTATGAGTTTATTGGTGAACGGCACTTGCTTTATGATTTGGTTTACAATCCGGAAGAAACGGCTTTTTTAATGGAAGGAAAGAAACGTGGAGCAATCATAAAGAATGGTTTGGAAATGCTTCACCTACAAGCAGAAAAGAATTGGGAAATATGGAACTCATAACCATAGAGAATCGCTAACTTAGCAAGGTGACTTCGAGAGGAATAATAGTAATTATATGCGTTCTTCTTTTAGGGCTATTTTCTTCATGTGGAAGAGATTATGCGCCTAAGCCCCGCGGTTATTTTCGGATTAAGTTTCCCGACAAGAAATATCAAGCCTTTAAAGGAGCATGTCCTTTTCGTTTTGATTACCCTCGCTATGCGATTATTGAGCCAGATACCAATGTTTCGGCTAGACCTTGCTGGTTTGATGTAGTCTTTCCATCTTACAATGCCCGTATTCATCTGAGTTATTATCCGATTTCCAGCCAAAAAGTTTTTAATCAATTGGTTGAGGATGCCCGAACCTTTGCCTTTAAACATACGGTTAGGGCGACCGCCATTGATGAATCGACTATTTCATTTCCGGATGAGCGCGTGTATGGCATTTTATATTCCATAGAAGGCAACAGTGCGTCTTCGGTTCAGTTTTTTGTGACCGATAGTACCAGAAACTATCTAAGGGGGGCGCTTTATTTTCACGAAAAGCCAAGGCTTGACTCTATTCGGCCCGTATTGGATTTCCTTAAACAGGACATCAACGTAATGATCAAATCAATGAAGTGGCATTGACACACTCCGATTTGTTTTGTTGTTGTTGGAGAATGCCAAGCATTTTATCTAAGTTTGTTTATTATGATATACGTAAAAAGGTTTGAAAATAATCCCTTTGCCGAGAATACTTATATTTTATATGATGAGACGCACAACTGCGCCATAGTAGATCCGGGGATGTATACGACAGCGGAGGAAGAAAGTGTGCTTCATTTTATTAGATCGAATAACCTGAAGCCCACCTTGTTATTGAATACCCATTGTCATGTAGATCATGTGCTAGGAAATAAGTTGATTTATGAGGAATTTGGGCTACTTCCCCAATTTCATGCGCATGAAGCGGCTGTGTTATCGGATGTACAAGTACGAGCGCCGATGTTCGGTTTACGGTATGAGCAGTCGCCTATACCAGAACATTTTTTGCCAATGGAGGGTAATGTGAGCTTTGGTAACACCTCCTTGCAACTTATCTTTGCTCCCGGCCATTCTCCCGGTCATTTGTGTTTCTATAATCAACAGGAAAAACTGCTTATCGGTGGAGATGTGCTGTTTAGAAGAAGTATCGGTAGGACAGACCTTCCAGGAGGAAACCATCAATTGCTTCTAAAGCATATTAAAGAAGACCTGTATAGCTTACCGGATGATACTATTGTATACCCTGGGCATGGCCCGGAAACATATATAGGAGAAGAAAAGGTCAGTAATCCTTTTGTTAGAGCCTAAGTAACTTAATGTTATGAATACTGCCACCTTTATTGCCAAGCGGTACCTGTTCTCCAAAAAATCTGTTAATGCGATCAACATCATCTCGGCCATCAGCATGGTAGGTGTATTGGTAGCTAGTGGTGCGTTGATTGTAATCTTATCGGTTTATAATGGGCTAGAAGGTTTGATATTAAGTATGTATAGCTCCTTTTCCTCCGAATTGCGGATTGAACCAGCTTCCGGTAAAGTATTTAAAGAAGATACGGTTGTTTTTGAAAAAATCAAAAAGGATTCGCGAATAGCAAGCTATAGCCAGGTATTGCAAGAAAAGGTGCTTCTAAGATATCGGGAATACCAGTACATAGCAAACATGAAAGGTGTTGACCCATCTTATGGCCTAAATCGACCGGCAGATAACTTGTTATGGGATGGAACATTTGTGTTAAGCGAAAACGGAATAAATTATGCCTTATTGGGGGCGCGCGTTTTTACTAATTTAGGTATAAGTTTAAATAATATTCTAGCAGAGATTGAAGTTTTCTCACCAAAGAAAGGGGTCCGGTCAGCTCTCAACCCAGCGGATGAATTTAATGTTCGGAATATTGCACCTGCAGGGGTTTTCAAAGCACAACAAGAGCTTGATGATCTTATCATTGTTCCAATTGGTTTTGCCCGTGATGTACTTGGAGAATATGATGAAATTTCGGCGATTGAAATTAACCTTAAAAAGGGGGCCGATTTGAACCGTGTCCAGAAGGATCTTCAAAAGTTACTGGGAAAAAACTATAACATAAAAAACCGGGTGGAACAAAACCCGGGACTTTACAAGTTATTAAATAGTGAGAAATGGATGGTATTTTTCATTTTAGCGTTTGTATTGGTGATTGCAGCGTTTAATATCGTCGGATCATTGACCATGCTAGTCATCGATAAACAAAAAGATGTAGCGGTATTAAATAGCTTAGGTGCGCCACATGGACTGGTAAAGCGTATCTTCTTTTTAGAGGGAATCTTTATTTCCATGATGGGATGTTTAGGTGGCTTGTTATTAGGTGCAGTCTTTTGTATAATTCAGGAAAAGTTTGGTGTGGTACGTATGGGAACAACTACCATTGTCTCGGACGTTTATCCTGTATCCATGCGAT
Source organism: Olivibacter sp. LS-1 (assembly GCF_008245145.1). Classification (GTDB taxonomy): domain Bacteria; phylum Bacteroidota; class Bacteroidia; order Sphingobacteriales; family Sphingobacteriaceae; genus Olivibacter; species Olivibacter oleidegradans. The sequence continues at coordinate 923,511 of NZ_CP041643.1, forward strand.
GGTCTGATTTTCTTTTGGTATTTCTGACCGTATTACTAGTTTCAGGGACTGCGTCTGCTATTTCGTCGAGATTGAGTGTTAAAAATATGGAACAATTAAAGGCTTCGGAGTAGCTTCCGAAGGATTATTCTTAATTTATTACAGTGACAATAAAAGATATTTTACAACAATATAAGGAACACAAAGGAGTCTTATCGTTTACAAAAGCACTTCAGGGAGCCAAGCCTAGAATTCAATTAAAGGGATTGATAGGATCAGCCGACGCCATAACGGCGGTTTCGAGTTATCAGCTGCAGGAACGACCTTTTATTTTCGTATTACCCGATTATGAGGAAGCAGCGTTCTTTTTGAGTGATTTAGAGGGCCTCCTGGATAAGCAGGTTCTTTTTTTCCCCTCCTCTTATCGGAAACCCTTTGATTTTACTCAAGCGGATAGTGCGCATGTATTGCAGCGAGCAGAAACCCTCAGTACGCTGAATCACGCTTCGGAATTGCCAAAGATGATCGTGACCTATCCGGAAGCGCTAGCAGAAAAAGTAATTAACCGGACTGAACTAAGTAAAAATACACTTGAAATATCCATTAATGCAAAGTTGGATATCGATTTTATCAATGAATTTTTGATAGAGTACGACTTTGAGCGAGTGGATTTTGTGTACGAACCGGGACAATTTGCAATTAGGGGAGGGATCGTTGATATTTTTTCATTCTCAAATGATTTACCCTATCGCATTGAGTTCTTTGGCAACCTTGTGGAAAGTATACGCACATTCGATACAGAGAATCAACTTTCTGTTAATAAGATTCATACGGTAACAATTGTTCCAAATGTGCAGGCGAAGTTTCTAACAGAGAACAATATTTCTTTACTGGAATATATCGATAGTGACGCCGTCATCTGGATTAAAGATGTTCAATTTACCCTTGACATTGTGCAATCTGGATACAAAAATGCCAGCAAACTTTGGTCCGCTTTATCGGCCCAGGACAAAGAACATAACCCCGAATGGATCGATCCTAAATTCAGCTTCACGGATGAAAAGATGCTTGCGAACCTGTTACAGGATTTTCCGGTAGTTGAGTTCGGTAAGCAATTTTTCTACGATGCTGATCATCAAATTCAATTTAATCAGCGACCTCAGCCCTCTTTCAACAAAGATTTTGGACTACTTATTCACAATATAAAGGAAAATGAGGAGAAGAAAATCACCAATTGTATTTTTAGCGACTCTCCGAAACAGATCGAAAGGTTGTTTGCCATTTTAGATGATCTGGATAAAACGGTCAAATTTATTCCCATAAGTATTGCCTTACGTGAAGGATTTAGCGATGAAGAGCTCAAACTAGCTTGCTATACGGACCATCAAATTTTTGATCGCTATTATAAATATAAACATAAAAAAGGCTATGCCCGGTCACAAGCGATTACTTTAAAAGAACTTCGTGACCTTAAACCCGGCGATTATATTACTCATATTGATCACGGGATAGGTAAATATGCGGGCTTGGAAAAAGTAGAAGTTAATGGCAAAATGCAGGAAATGATTCGCCTGGTTTACGCCGACAACGATCTGCTATATGTTAATATAAACTCCTTAAATCGGATTAGCAAGTATACGGGTAAAGATGGTACTGTTCCTAAAATGAATAAATTAGGAACCGATACTTGGGATAAGCTAAAAAGAACCACTAAAAAAAAAGTTAAAGATATTGCCCGCGATCTGATTAAGCTATATGCTCAACGGAAAGCGCAAACGGGGAATGCTTTCAGCCCGGACACTTATTTGCAAACGGAATTGGAAGCCTCCTTTATTTATGAGGATACACCAGACCAAGAAAAGGCGACCAACGATGTAAAAAAAGATATGGAGGCACCGCATCCGATGGATCGGCTCGTATGTGGTGATGTCGGTTTTGGAAAAACAGAGGTAGCTGTACGGGCTGCTTTTAAGGCAGTCGCTGATAGTAAGCAGGTGGCGGTGTTGGTTCCTACAACAATTTTGGCATTACAACATCACAGGACCTTTTCCGAACGGTTAAAGGGATTTCCTTGTAATATTGACTATATCAACCGGTTTAAAACGAGCAAAGAAATAAAGGACACGTTGAAGCGACTCGCCGAGGGTGAAATTGATATTGTGATCGGAACGCATCGCCTGGTAAGCAAAGATGTGAAATTCAAGGATCTCGGACTATTGATTATTGATGAAGAACAGAAATTTGGTGTAGGTGTTAAAGAGAAGCTTAAGCAATTGCGTGTTAATGTTGATACGCTGACGCTTACTGCTACGCCGATTCCTCGGACACTTCATTTTTCGTTGATGGGAGCAAGAGATTTAAGCATCATAAGCACTCCTCCGCCAAATCGTCAACCTGTACAAACGGAATTGCATGTATTTAATGAAAAACTGATACAAGAGGCTGTGGCCTATGAAATTAATAGAGGCGGGCAGGTCTTCTTTATCCACAATCGGGTGCAGGATCTTCGCCAATTGGGAGCTTTGATCACTAAGCTGGTGCCAAATGCAAGATGTGGTGTTGCCCATGGGCAATTGGAAGGTGATGCCTTAGAGGATGTCATGCTCAAATTTATTAATCATGAGTTTGATGTGTTGGTGGCCACAACGATTATTGAGGCGGGTTTGGATATTCCGAACGCAAATACCATTATTATTAACCATGCGCATATGTTCGGCCTAAGCGATTTACATCAAATGCGAGGGAGAGTGGGTCGATCCAACAAAAAGGCTTTTTGTTATTTATTGTCTCCTCCCCTTTCGACCCTTACACCCGAGGCACGTAAACGTCTGAGCGCCATTGAAGAATTTAGTGAACTGGGAAGTGGGTTCAATGTAGCGATGAGGGATTTGGACATTCGTGGAAGCGGAAATCTATTAGGTGCAGAACAAAGTGGTTTTATCGCAGAAATAGGCTTTGAAATGTACCATAAGATTTTGGACGAAGCTATCCAAGAATTGAAAGACGATGAATTTGAAGGGTTGTTTAAGGAGGAAAAGGCTAGAGTATATGTTAATTTTACGCAAATAGACACGGATTTAGAGGTATACATTCCGGATTCTTATGTAACCAATGTAGGTGAACGTTATAATCTATACAATCAAATGGCGTCGTTAAAGACCGAAAATGAAATCGAGTCTTTCGAGCAGGATTTGGCCGACCGTTTCGGGCCGGTACCATTGCCGGTAAAGGAGTTGCTAAATACGCTTCGTTTACAATGGCTTGGTAAAGAAATAGGTTTTGAGAAGATATCCTACAAAAAGAACGTGCTTCGGGGGTACTTCATTAGCAATAAAAAATCACCGTATTTTGAAAGTGAACGATTTGGAAAGGTTTTGCAGTTTGTTCAGCAAAATCCATCGGTTTGTAACCTAAAAGAAGTAAAAGGAAGTTTGCGTATCGGATTCGACAGAATTCAAAGCGTGGATGAAGCTGTTATGCTTCTTCAGGAATTAGCCCGTTAAGCGTATGGAATCTGATAGAGAAATATTAAAAGAGCTCGTTGTCTATAAAATGCCTTATGGAAAATATAAGGATTGGCCTATAAGCCGTTTGCCCGAGCACTACCTTGTTTGGCTCCGAAATCAGGGCTTTCCTAAGGGAAAATTGGGTGTTCTACTTGCTACAATGTATGAAATCAAATTAAACGGCTTAGAGCATTTACTTTCTCCGCTCGAAAACAAGCGCTTCAACAAATGAGCTATCGAATTGTTATCCCTTAAAGATTAAGGCTTATGATTCAGTTAAAAATTATCTTAGGAAGTACAAGAAATGGCAGAAAAGGGCATGCTGTTGCCCATTGGATATATGAAACAGCAAAGAAATATACAATGTTTGATACGGAATTGATAGACCTAAAGAAAGTCAATCTGCCTTTTATGGATGAGCCGGTACATCCTCGAATGCAGCAATACACCCATCAACATACCAAAGATTGGAGCTCAAAGATCGACGCTGCTGATGCTTTTATATTTGTCACACCGGAATACAATTATGGTATGCCCGCCCCTTTAAAGAATGCACTGGATTTCCTCTTTAATGAGTGGGCCTATAAACCGGTCGCCATGGTAGGGTATGGAGGTATAGCCGGAGGGACACGAGCGATTCAGCAGCTTAAGCAAGTTACCAATGCACTACAAATGTTCCCTTTCGATGGATTGCTACTCGCAAATTTTTCCAAACAGCTTAATGAGGAGGAATCGTTTGCTGCCACTGAAGCGAACGAAAAAGCAGCGGAAGCGATGCTCGTTAAACTTGAAAAGTTACATTACGCCCTGAAGGAGTTGCGATGATGAGCTTACTCTTCATCTAAGGCTTGATGAAGAAACAGCTTGAAGTCATACATAGCTTCCGCAAAATTCAATAAACGAGTAATGGATCGCCCATCATCCTCGGAGAGATCGGCATCACTTAAGGTGCTGCTGGCGGTGAAGCTCTTTAGTTTAAGAAATTCAATATCCGGGTGGTCAGCATCATAGCCTGCCGGAACTTTTTTGAGTTTATCTTCGTTATTTAAAATACAGAACTTAGTGAACTTGGGGGCGTTGATGATCTGTCTAAACTGGGTGCCGTTGTAATCAATTTCCTGTCTGATTGCCGCCAAATGTTCTTTCTCCGGACGCCAATAGCCACCGGCAATAAATGAATTTCCCGGTTGTATATGGAGGTAGTACTCCGGGCCATTCAGCTTTCTTCCGGCAACAGATATACCGGCACCGAACCAATTTTTATAGGGAGTCTTATCTTTGCTAAAGCGTGTATCCCGATATATCCTAAAAAGGCATTTTGAAACGGGAATATCCTCGCTAATATAACGGTCTATTTTCGATAGCGTGTGGATGAATTCGGCAACAAAATCTTTAACATTTTGATGTGCTAAATCATAGTCAGATTTGTGCTCCTGAAACCACTCTCTATTATTATTTTGTTGTAAGCTCGTTAGAAACGTGAATGTGGATGGGAAAATATGCATTATAAAAATAACTTTTGCTACGGGGTAAAGCCCCGTAGCAAAGATAATTAATTACCAAAACAATAAGTATAGTGCGGCAACAACGCCTGTTATTAACAAAGAACCTATCGCAAATCCCGGATGGACGCGGAACATTTTTGTGTCCACTTCCAAACCTTTTGGCTTAACACCACGGTTATTTTCGATGATGCTTATTATAAGCATCGCCGCTATACAGATAATGAAAACAAAGCCCATACGGTCAAGGAATGGTATTTCATAAATACCTTCTGCATTTTTGACGGCAAAACCGGATGGAGCCAAGAAAGATAGATCCATGACGTTCGGCAAAAATTTAAAAATGACAGAAAGAATGAATCCGCCGACAGTTGCAAACATTGCAGCAGAGGATGTTGCTTTTTTCCAGAAAAAACCTAAGATGAACATCGCGAAAATTCCAGGAGACACGAAACCGGTATATTCTTGAATATACTGAAAGCCACCCTTTTTATCTATCCCTAAGTATGGTGAAATGACGATGGCTAATAGCATGGAAACGATAATGGTTGTTTTTCCCACATTAACCAGATTTTTTTCAGAAGCCTCTTTGTTGAAAATCTTTTTGTAAACATCCAATGAAAAGATGGTAGCAATACTGTTGGCTTTTCCGGCTAAAGAAGCAACTACTGCTGCTGTCAAGGCGGCAAAAGACAATCCTTTTAAACCGGTTGGTAAAAGATTCAGCAGTACAGGATAAGCGTGATCAGGATTTACACTTCCATCCTGAAGCATTTCTTCCTGAAAATAACCTTCTTTATAAAGTATATAAGCCGCAATTCCAGGCAGTACTACAATAACCGGCATTAACAGCTTTAGTCCTGCCGCAAATAGCAAACCTCCCCTAGCGGTTTTGAGGTCCGCACCCAAGGCCCGTTGGGTAATGTATTGATTACAGCCCCAATAATTCAGGTTTACGATCCAAAGACCGCCTATGAGCACCGAAAGTCCGGGTAAATCGAGGTAGTTTTCATTGTCTTTGCCGAATATCATTTCAAAGTGGTCGGGAGCTTTATCATACATAAGTCCCAAACCGTTTAATGCTCCATGTACGCCAAAATGGTCGGCTACCAAATTGAGTGCGATATAGGTTGTCGCCAGTCCGCCGAGAATCAAAAAGAACACTTGGATTACATCCGTAAACCCAATAACTTTCATACCGCCCAGTGTAATGATAATAGCGAAAATAGCGAGCGCGAAAATGCACACGGTGAAATTGATGCCTGATATACTGGATACGGCCAACGCGCCTAGATACAGAATTGAAGTAAGGTTAACAACAACATAGAGCAGCAACCAGAATATGGCCATGACGATACTTACGGTACTATTGTAGCGCTGATTTAAAAATTGAGGCATGGTGTATATCTTATTTTTAAGATATACCGGGATAAAGAAAATACCGACGATAATCAGTGTGATCGCGGCCATCCATTCATAAGCAGCGATCGCCAGGCCCATTTTGAAGCCCGAACCACTCATTCCGATGAACTGCTCTGCAGAAATATTGGAAGCAATTAGCGAAGCGCCGATTGCCCACCAAGTTAAAGAACCCTCAGCAAGGAAATAGTCTTTGGAATCTGCAGTGAGTGATTTCTTTTTTTGATATACCCAGTAGCCGTATAAAGCTACGATCAAAAAATAGAATAAAAAAACGAAGTAGTCAGTAGTGTGTAAGGTTTTCATTGGGCTTGTTTTATGGTGTTTTTATTTTTGCACATGAAATCGATAAATTGTTTGTGATCGGAATGGCTGCTTTGCCTTTAGTAAGGGTGATGGGAATTGTGCTTGGTTCGGTGCATCAGGAAAGTGTTGTGTCTCGAAGCAGAACGCGTGTTGCTTGGCATAGTGGTTTCCTGATTTCCCTTTGTCCTTTCCTGTGAGCGCATTTCCCGTATAAAATTGTATCCCGGGTTCGGTGGTAAGCACTTCGAGCATAATCCCACTCTTTTCAGAGAAGGCAGAAGCTGCGACTTTTTTACCGTCTTTGTTTGCTTCGTTTAGAACGAAGGTATGGTCATATCCCCCACCTCCCTTTTGGATTTGTTCATCCTCGCTTGATATGCCCAAGGATATACGCTTCGGTTTACGGAAATCAAAAGCTGAATCGCTTACCGGTCGGAGCTCTCCCAAAGGGATTTGAACCTCGTTAATGGGAAGGAACGTTTCGGCTGCGATTTCAACAACATGATCAACGATGGATCCCGAACCTTCGCCATCCAGATTGAAATAGGCGTGATTTGTAAGGTTAATAATAGTGTCTTTATCGCTATTTGCTCGATAATTTATTTGGAGCTCGTTTTCATCTGTCAATAGATAATCTACGGACACGGTGAGTGTTCCCGGAAAACCTTCTTCACCGTCAGGAGAAGTATAATAGAAGGTCACCTGATTGGGATTGTTAATTCTTCGATCCCATATTTTTGTGTGAAAACCATTTTTCCCACCATGTAGCGCATTAGGGCCGTTATTTGGTTCAATTTTATAGGGTATTCCGCCAAGTTCAAATGTACCGTTGCTTATCCGGTTGGCGTATCGCCCAATAGTAGCCCCATGATATAATTCATCCGCATGGAGATAATCCAAGATGTTGTTAAAGCCCAAAACAACATCTACCGAACTTCCGGTCTTATCGGGAACAATCATACTTACTATTCGCGCGCCATAGTTTGTAAGCGCCACCTGCATTCCTCTGTTATTTTTTAGTATGATCAGCGCGCTACTCTTATCGTCTCCTTTTGTTTTGAAATCTTTAAGTAGTGGAAGCTTATACCTGGCCATACGATGCTTGTGTTAAATCAACGATACTCGTTCCGGAATTTATTTCAGCAATATAATACGGAATCTCTATTCCTGTTTGTTCTTTATAAGCAGCAGCAACTTGTTGAGCCACTTCCTCCGCTTTATCAGCTTTCACAAGATTAATCGTGCAACCGCCAAAGCCCCCACCCATCATACGGGCTCCTAGCACATACTGATTGCCCTTTACTAACTGCACCAATAAATCAAGTTCCTTGCAACTCACTTCATACTGTTTCTCCAAGCCTTCATGCGTTTCAAACATACGTTGCCCGAAAGCTTTAAAATCGTCTTTTTTCAAATCCTCACAAGCTAGCTGTAAACGTGCAATCTCTGCGACCACGTAGCTACACCTTCGATATACAATTTCGTCAACGGGTTTTACATATTTGAGAAGCATCTCTTCCGTAGCGTGCCGCAAACTGGTAACTGAGGGGTGATGCCGACTGATCAACCGAACGCCCTCTTCGCATTGTTCGCGGCGTTCGTTGTAGGCAGAGGAAGCTAACGAGTGTTTAACCTGCGTATCGAGCAGCAATATTTTTATGTCGCTTGTCTTAAAAGGAATATACTCGTATGAGTAATCTGCACAATCTAATTTCACAAGGTGCTGTTCTTTTCCGAATACACTCGCAAACTGATCCATTAAGCCGCAATTTACACCGACAAACTGATTTTCAGCAGCTTGAGACAGAAGTGCGATATCCAGCTTACTTATGTGGAACTCAAAAAGCGTGCTTAGAGCAAAAGCGGTAGCGCATTCCAAGGCAGCGGATGACGATAAGCCTGCTCCTTGCGGAATATCTCCGGAGAAAGCAATATCGAATCCTTCATTAATGGCGTAATTATTTAATTGCAATTGTTCAATGACGCCGAGAATATAATCCGGCCAAAGTTTGTCAGTCTTTTTTATAGCATCAACGGTGGTTTCAAAAGAATCGGATAGATCTATGGCATAAAGACGAACTTTATCCGTGTTATTTTTAGCAATAGCTAAGTATACATTTTTATTAATTGCCGCCGGAAGAACGAGCCCTTCGTTATAATCGGTATGCTCTCCAATGAGGTTTACTCGGCCCGGTGAGCGGACGATTAATGGATTCTGACTAAATTTTTCGATAAATAGTTTCTTTAGGTTAGCCGCTTTAATCATGCTTTTGTTTATAAGGAATTAATTTGTAAATGTATTGGATGAAATATTAAAAAGCAAATGGATTGTGTTAAAAATACACTATTTGATAACCGCCAAAACAGAATGACCAAACGAAATACCTGAAATAATCGAAGATATAGCTTCTGATAACATGCGTTTTTGTCGGTATTTTAATTTTTTGTCGTTGATTGTCAGTCATTTATAATTTAGTATATCTTTAACAAGCTACTATGTATTGCATAATACCTACCAAAACATATATCTTTGTTATATGATAGTAGAAAATACGCAAACCCAAATGAGGAAAGGAATACTGGAATACTGTATTCTGTCAATTATTTCCCGAGGGGAAATATACGCCTCAGATATCATCAATGAGCTCAAGGCGGCTCGCTTATTGGTGGTAGAGGGTACACTATATCCTCTGTTAACCAGATTGAAGAATAACGAGCTGTTAAGCTATATCTGGAAAGAGTCCAGCTCGGGTCCGCCAAGAAAGTATTATCAAATAACCGAAGCCGGCCAAGAAGTGCTTAAAGCTTTAGATGAAACTTGGAACGAGCTTGTGTTTGCAGTAAAAACATCCACTGCACCTAGAAATACAGAAGAAAACAGCGATGTGAACCTTTAATAAATGATTAACCATGAATAAAACAATAATAATAAATATAAACGGCATCGTTTTTCACATTGAAGAAGATGCTTACGATGCTTTGCGGTCATACATGATCGATGTGAAAAAGCATTTTGCTTATACGGAAGACAGCAAGGAAATTGTAGGAGATATTGAAAACAGAATTGCAGAGATGTTCAACGAACGGATTGTTCCGGGAAAGAAAGAAGTTATTACGATGCAGGATGTGGAAGAAGTTTGTGCACAGATGGGAAAAGTGAGCGACTTTGAAAGTGATAATGCCGGTGATTCTTATGATTATTCGCGACAATCGTATTATGGGTCAGGCTACTCAGGAACACGCAAATTATTTAGAGATCCCGATGATAAAGTATTTGGGGGCGTATGTTCCGGGTTGGGGCATTACCTCGATATCGAAACATTATGGGTTCGGCTCGTAATGGTACTCTTGTTTGTTTTTGCCGGAACGGGCTTCCTTTTATACATTATACTTTGGATTGTTGTACCCATTGCAAAAACCCGGGCCGACCGTATGGCGATGCGTGGGGAAGCACCGAATTTGCAAAACTTCAAAAAGAATTTTGAAGAGGAAATGGAGGGCCTCCGCGGAAATTTTACTATGGCCGGGGAAAGAATCAAACCCGGCCTAAATAAGGCGGCAGACTCGTTGGAGGGTGCTGCGAATTTTATTGCAAAAGCATTCATTGTATTCTTAAAAGTTATCGGCGCTCTTATCATTTTCGGGTTAAGCGCAGGAATTGTTGCGTTGCTTGTTTGCCTAATTCTGGCAATACCAGATTGGACCGGAGATGGCTTCGGGGGGTTATATGACCCGGATTTCCCCTTGTATCTTGTTCCTGAATCTTATAAGGGTATTGTCATTGTGGCCGCTTTCTTCAGTTTGGCGATCCCTCTTTTGGCACTTATTATACTAGCCATCCGTATTGTATTTAATAGGCGAATAGCGGGTAGTTATGTAGGATTCGGGCTTCTGGTACTATGGCTCGTAGCTGCCGGTACGCTCACCTATTATACGATTCAAACAGCACAAGATTTCGGAGAGGATGCTTCCATTGTTCAGGAGCGCTTACTAGCCCCTTTCCCTGCATATTATGTGGATGTAAACGATGTCAACGTCATTAAAAAGGTCGATTCCAGCGGGAATCGACTGGACTCTTTGGGTACTATTATAAAATCCAATCGAAAAAGAGGTAAATTCCGAAACATGAATTCGGTCGATATTAAAATAATAAAGGGGGAGACGAACAGTCCGGCAAAACTCGTTCAAGAGTTTCACGCCCGAGGGAAAAACTTTGATCTAGCAGCGAAGCGAGCAGAACGAATCATTTATAATGTGAATCAGCAGGAACAGCATATCGTATTTGATAATAACTCCACCTTGCCACAAGGTGAACTAATGCGCGACCAGCGAGTAAGTATTAAAATGTTGTTACCTGTGGGCGCAAAATTATTTTTAAGTAATGAAGCCGATAACCATATTAGAAATTTGCCGGTTTGGCAATGTAGAGAAAATTTTCCCGAGGAAAATAGAGCCTCTTATACAGAATGGATTATGACGGAAGAAGGGTTGAAATGCATAGCAGAGATGAAAAAGGAAGAAGAACATCAAGCAGATTCAGTCCATATTGAAAATTAATCAGATAGCCAACTTAAGTGAAAAAGCCTCATAAGGCGAGTCATTATTCTCAATATTATAATATGTAAATTAGTCGCAAAAATCATTTTTATGGAGATTGCAACACTTTATAGGCTTTTTCAAGAATGTCAAAAAATATCAACGGATACGAGAAATATTCTTCCCGGGTCCATTTTCTTTGCATTGAGAGGGGCTACATTTAACGGTAATCAATTTGCTGAAAAAGCGCTGGAATTAGGTGCAAGATTAGCGATCGTTGATGAGCCGGTACCCATTGTTGACGAACGCATCGAAGTGGTTTCGAATGTTCTGGAAACACTGCAAAATTTAGCGAGGTATCACCGGGATCAGCTGCAGATACCTGTTATAGGGGTCACCGGTACTAACGGAAAGACGACTACTAAAGAGCTTCTACAATCGGTGTTGTCGCAGAAGTTTAACGTTTATGCTACAAAAGGTAATTTGAATAATCATATAGGTGTACCGTTGAGTGTGCTGGCAATTGATTCAGCTATTGAGCTTGCTATTATAGAGATGGGTGCTAACCATATTGGCGAGATCGCTTTTTTATGTGGGATAGCGAAACCGGGGCTCGGACTGATTACAAATGTTGGGAAGGCGCATTTAGAAGGTTTTGGAAGTTTTGAGGGGGTGAAACAGGCTAAAGGTGAGTTATATGAGTGGCTGGAAGAACATAAAGGGGTTCTGTTTTTACAAGGAGATAATAATCATTTATTATCAATGGCCAACAATAAAACCTTCAAGCAAATCATAACCTATGGTTTAGACAAATCGAACAATATTAGTGGCGAATTGCTTTCCGTTAATCCCGTTTTAAATTTAGGTTGGAGCAGTATTAAGGCATATGGTTACGATCGTCAGGTGGTACCTACGCATTTAACGGGCTCCTATAATCTGGAAAATGTATTAGCTGCCGTAGCTGTAGGTTTATATTTTGGATTGAACCCCGAGGAAATTAACCGAGGCATTACAGCGTACAGCCCTACAAATAATCGTTCTCAGATCACGCAGACTGAAAAGAATACAGTTATTTGTGATTACTATAATGCCAATGCAAGTAGTATGTGGGCGGCTCTGGATAATTTGGAAAGTATTCATGCGGAGAAAAAGGTATCAATTTTGGGTGATATGTTTGAGTTGGGTGAAGAAGCACCGACAGAACATCGCCGTTTGATCGAACGCATACGTGGCATGAAGCTTTATCGAAAAATTTTTGTGGGTAGGAACTTTTTCGGACAAAGGCAAGAAGAACATGATATAGAATATTACGAATCGCTCGACGCGGCTAAGCAGGCTTTACAAGAGAAACCACTTGAAAATACGACGGTTCTTCTAAAGGCATCTAGAGGAATGGCTTTTGAAGGCTTGCTTCAATATCTATAATTTAAAAGGGAGTTATGAGGAAGATTAATCATTTTTTTTGGTTTTGTAGTGGGGTACACGTACCTACCTTATTGAAAACTCCCTCAGAGCACAACAAATATGCAGGTATTGGAGCAACGATTTTTTTTACCGGTTTGTTTGCCGCTATCGCCGGTAGTTATGCGCTGTATTTTGTTTTTAGCGGAAGCACTTATGCCTTACTCGCTTCCATTTCCTTTGGTCTCATTTGGGGAACGGCTATTTTTAATATGGACCGCTACATCGTTTCAACAATTAATAAAATGTCGACACCCTTTAAACAGTTTCTCCAAGCAGCACCTCGTTTAGTTTTGGCGATATTGATTGGGATTGTGATTTCCAGGCCTTTGGAGCTAAAAATATTTGATAAGGAAATAAGAGAACAACTTAAGATAAATTATCTAAATGGACAAAAACAACGGATCGATCAATTAAATGGCTCCTTTGATCGTAAATACAATAGTGATATCGTTAAATTAGAAGGACTAAAATCGGAACTTGATTCCCTTTCGAAAACGATTAAGCACGATCGTCAAAGTTTAAATTTTGAAATATTTGGAAGTAAAACAGCTGAGACTTCGGGTATGATGGGCTATGGCCCTTACGCCAAAAGAAAGGAGGAGGCGTTAAAGGAAAGAGAGAGACGAGAAGAGGATTTACGTTCACAGATAAGCGTTCAGGAGCGCTTTATAAAAGAAAGGAGGCAGATCGATGGCCTGCTTGACGAAAAGCTAATGACATCCAAGGAGTTGGATAGCATCGTGAAACTAGCTGGTTTTGCTGATAGGAACGAAGCCCTCGGACAGTTAAAATACAGTGATGCAGGGAAGACGAATGCGAGTAATTACTGGGCGATAACATTCATTGGATTATTATTCATCTTTTTTGAATGCTTGCCCGTATTGGTTAAGCTGATGAGTGGCAAAGGTCCTTACGATGCTTTGATTAACGATGAGGAATTTTTGGTTATTTATCGGTCAGAGCAAGACAAAACTACTGAAGTAACCGTTCTTGATCAAGTTCAATCTGCCAAAGTAAGTGCGGGGATAAAGAAAATAAGAAGTGAGCTTGAAGGTATTACAGGATAATGCTCATTATTTAATGTTTTCATGCATTAAATAATGAGCGTTTATTATCTTATTTGATTTCAGTGACTTTAATCATATTCGTTCTTCCTTTTTCGCTGATCGGAATAGAGGCGGTGTTGACTACGAGGTCGCCTGAAGAGATCAGCCCGGCTTCTTTAAGCTGAGAATTTACATCTGCTATAGAAGAATCGGTACTTTCTTCCCCATCATAGTAAAATCCTTTTACACCCCAAAGTAAGCTAAGTGTATTAAGAAGCGATTTGTTTCCGGTAAAAATATGGATGTCTGAATCCGGTCTGTGGCTGGAGATTTCAAAGGCCGTGTAGCCGGATGAGGTCATTGCTACAATCGCTTTTGCTTTTACCTGTTGAGCGAGGTAAACCGACGATGCACAAATTGAATCCGGAATAGAGGTAGATGGATTATGCCCGGGCTTGCGTGGTGAAAAATAAGGATAAGCCGTGCCCTCTACGTTTTTGATAATCTTTGTCATCGTTTCGATTACGATTTCAGGAAACTCACCTACAGATGTCTCTCCGCTAAGCATAACGGCGTCAGCTCCATCCAAAACAGAGTTAGCAACATCATTAACCTCTGCTCGGGTAGGTCTAGGCGTAGTGATCATGCTTTCCAACATTTGCGTGGCAATAATCACTGGTTTAGAAGCATCGCGGCATTTCTGAACAATCATTTTCTGCAATAGAGGGACTTGTTCCATCGGGATTTCGACACCTAAGTCCCCTCTTGCAACCATAACCCCGTCCGTAGCGGCAATGATACTGTCGATATTTTCGATCGCTTCCGGCTTTTCAATTTTTGCAATGACCCGCGCTGTTTTGCCCCTCTCCGCAATTATTTTTTTGCATTGTAGAATGTCTTCGGCGGTACGAACGAAAGACATACCGATCCATTCAACATCATAGTTCAATACGAAATGAAGGTTATCTAAGTCTTCTTCCGTTAAACTGGGGATAGAAACTTTTGTATTAGGAAGGTTAACGCCCTTTCTGGACGTCAGTACACCGCCGTGTACCACCTCACAGGTAACCGAGTCGACACTATTGGTCTTTAACACCCGAAGCTGAATTTTTCCGTCATCTAACAAGATGATTTCTCCTTCAGTAACGTCTTTTGGAAATTCTTGATAGGTAATATAGATCTCTTCTTCATTTCCTATCATTTCTTTAGTAGTAATGCGAAGCTGTTTTCCATTTAATAAAATGGCTCCGCCTTCTTTCATTTTTCCTATACGTATTTTAGGGCCCTGTAGGTCGGCCAAGATTCCGATATTCAAATTGTTTTCGGCGTTAATCTCCTTTATCGTATTAATAACCTTGAGGTGATCTTCTTGGCTACCATGCGAAAAGTTTAAACGACAGACATCTACACCTTTTTCAATTAAGCTGCTTAATATTTCTTTTGGCGATGAAGCGGGGCCTAAAGTGGCCACAATTTTAGTTCTCTTATGAACTTTTTTCATTTTATTGCTAGTTTTTAATGGCGTTGAACATACTATAAGCCCTTGGTTTACCGGAAATATAGTTGTTCTTTATGGTTGTTAATTCTATTATTCTGTTAATTACCTTTTCCCCCCCTCGGGAAAAAGTCGTTGTTTTTATTCACAATAGTGTAAAAGTTACACGGGCAAAGGTAAGAAAATCATTCTCAAGCTAAAATACTAAATTTTCTCTCGATTTCAATTTATGTGGATCTATTTCGGATGCTACAACTACCTCTTTTAAATTATTTATCTGATCGATCTGCCACTCCAGCAGCTCATCATCGATGGCATTTTTTATCAATAAGAAAAAATCCGTGACTTTCATCTCCGGAATGAGTACCCCCCCCTCGAGACCTTTATTATTTAAAAGGTAGTAGGAAATTTCATTATTGCTGTCTTCATAGTAGTATCTTCCGAAATAAAAGGAATGTTGATTGTCTTGCCAAATTTCATGATCGTCTATTTTGTGTAGGTCCAATCCTGTAACTTTATTAATATAATAGCATAGCCGATAATCCTTTAAGGGGCAAGTTATGGCCACCAAATTGAAGTCGATATCCAATTCGTATTTTAATGTCAGCTTATTCAATGTTTCTAAAACTTTGGTGCAAACTTAGATAAATTGCTATTCTATTGCAATTGACATACTTAACACAAAACAAAAAATCATTTGTTATTAAGGACACTTGGCACAACAAGTGTTTAAGGGAAGTAATTTTCTGCCTTAAGTTGAACAAATTGCCTATGGTAAAATGTCTTTGAGAATAAAGTAATTAGGCCTAAAACTTAAAAAGGTTTGATTTTTGCTGAATTTTATTTTTCTTTGCACTGATTTATTAAACATTAAACCATAAAAATCATGTCTGATATCGCTTCAAGAGTTAAAGCAATTATCGTTGAGAAATTAGGTGTTGACGAAAATGAAGTTACACCAGAGGCTTCATTCACCAATGATTTAGGTGCTGATTCATTAGACACCGTAGAGTTGATCATGGAGTTTGAAAAGGAATTCAACGTAGCTATCCCTGACGACCAAGCTGAAACCATCAGCACTGTTGGACAAGCTGTAGCTTACTTAGAGAAAAACGTTAACTAACTAAAAATTAGGCCAATCGAATAAATGGAGCTTAAAAGAGTAGTAGTAACAGGATTAGGTGCGCTTACTCCTATTGGTAATACTGTTTCTGAATATTGGAATGGTTTGATCAACGGGGTAAGCGGAGCTGCTCCTATTACGCATTTTGATGCAGAGAAATTCAAGACAAGATTTGCGTGTGAAGTAAAAGGCTTCGATCCTACTCAATTTATGGATCGGAAGGAGGCTCGTAAGTTAGATCCATTTGTTCATTATGCCCTTGCCTCTACAGAAGAGGCTGTACGGGATGCCGGGTTAGAGTTTGACAAGTTAAATACAAATCGTATCGGTGTAATTTGGGGATCGGGAATTGGCGGATTGAAAACCTTTTTAGACGAAGTAAGTAACTTTGCTAAAGGCGACGGGACACCTAGATACAACCCCTTTTTTATACCCAAAATGATATTGGATATATGTCCTGGGCATATATCCATGAAGTATGGACTGCATGGGTTGAACTTTTCAACCGTTTCAGCTTGTGCTTCATCGACACACGCACTGATAGATTCCCTCAATTATATCCGGACAGGATATGCCGACGTTATTATTAGTGGCGGGTCAGAGGCCATTATCAACGAAGCGGGTATAGGAGGCTTTAACGCAATGCATGCACTTTCAACACGTAACGATGACCCTGCTACCGCGTCGCGACCTTTCGATAATGATCGGGATGGTTTTGTGGCCGGCGAGGGATCGGGAACGATTATCCTTGAAAGTTTGGAACATGCAAAAGCACGTGGAGCAAAGATTTACGCGGAGTTGATCGGTGGAGGCATGAGTGCGGATGCGCACCATATTACTGCGTCCCACCCGGAAGGTCTCGGTGCGCGGCTAGCGATGACCAATGCCATAAAAGATGCCCGTATTTCTAATGAACATATCGACTATATTAACGTGCACGGTACTTCAACACCGGTAGGAGATATAAGTGAATCGAAGGCCATTCTTGATCATTTTGGAGCTCATGCCTATGAGCTTAACATTAGCTCAACCAAATCTATGACAGGTCACCTGTTAGGTGCGGCTGGGGCGGTAGAATCAATCGCTTCCATTTTGGCCATCCGAAATGGTATCATACCTCCAACGATTAATCATTTCACCGATGATCCCAACTTAGATAGCAGACTTAACTTTACGTTTAATAAACCGCAAAGTCGAACAGTCAACTATGCTTTAAGTAATACATTTGGTTTTGGTGGGCATAACGCCTCCGTTATATTCAAGAAGTACGAAGAATAATGTGTTTCTGCCTTGAGAAACGTATCTTTTCGAAAGCTTCGCTGAATCATATCTATGGAATTCTGAAAATTTTCCAAATGAATAATGTCTATTTTTAGCATTTATAAGCTCTACCTCTCGTCCAAACGAAAATACGTTCGGGCACTAAAAAATTTACTCGGATTTATACCGGGAAATTTATACCTCTACCAAATGGCCTTTCGTCATAAATCGGTTGCGGTACAGGTAAAGAAAGGAACAAAAAATAGCAATGAGCGGCTGGAGTTTTTAGGAGATGCTATTCTAGGCGCAGTTGTCGCCGAGCTTTTGTTTAAAATGTACCCTTATAAAGATGAGGGCTTTTTAACGGAGATGCGTTCAAAGATTGTTAGTAGAGTTCATCTTAACCAATTAGCCAGAAAGCTGGGTTTCGATGAACTCATACAATACGATTCGAAAATGGTAGGATATCCCGGGAAATCGAGCTCTTTATTGGGCGATGCCTTTGAGGCTCTCATTGGAGCAGTCTATCTTGACAAGGGATACATGTTTACCCGTAATTTTCTTCTCAGCCGCATTATAAAGCCTCACGTAGACATTCACCTGTTAGAGCAAACCGAAACAAATTTTAAGAGCCGATTAATTGAATGGTGTCAGTCCACGGGGAACGAAGTGTTGTTTGAAGTAGCGAATAATGCAGAAGGAGAGAGCGCTAAATTATTTACGGTAGAAGCTATTATTTCCGGGGAAGTCAGGGGGACGGGGCGCGACTATAATAAGAAAAATGCCGAAAAGTTGGCTGCGGAAAAAGCCTGCGAAGCCTTAGGCATCATTTAGCGACGTAAAGGTTAGGTCGTTGCCTACTAGTATCCATATTTATCTTTCCATAGTTTCCGTAGATGCTCCCTTAGCTTTTGTTCTGAAGGGTTTTTTCCCGGATCATACAATTGTTGACCTCTTAATTCTTTAGGCATAAATTCTTGTTCAACAAAATTTCCATCGTATGCGTGTGCATACTTGTACTCCTTTCCATAATTTAAATTCTTCATCAGTTTAGTAGGTGCGTTTCTTAAATGTAAAGGAACCGATAAATCGCCCGTTTGTTTAACAAGCGCCTGTGCTTTGTTAATCGCTTCATAAGCAGCGTTGCTTTTGACTGATGAGGCCATGTAGGTTACCGTTTGCGAAAGAATGATTCTTGATTCAGGCCATCCGATTACATTTACAGCCTGAAAACAGTTATTTGCAAGCAACAGGGCATTTGGGTTTGCGTTGCCGATATCTTCGGAGGCCAGAATAAGCAATCGTCTAGCAATAAAGGATGGGTCTTCCCCTCCTTCAATCATCCGTGCCAGCCAGTATACTGCGGCGTTGGGGTCACTTCCTCGGATCGATTTGATAAAGGCGGAAATAATGTCGTAATGCTGCTCACCGGCTTTGTCGTAGAGCGCCATGTTCTGTTGAACCTGTTTCAGCACGAATTCGTTATTAATATGATGGTTACCTTCAGGAAGAGCATTGCTAACCAGTTCCAATACGTTAAGTAGCTTCCGGCCATCTCCCCCTGAAATTCGGAGAAGAGCCTCATGTTCATCAATAATGATTTTTTTTTCTTTTAGGACCGGATCATTAGCGAGGGCTTTTTGTAAAAGTGTTACAAGGTCACTTTCGTCTAATGGTTTCAACGTATATACCTGACAACGGGATAGTAATGCTGATATAACTTCAAAAGATGGGTTTTCTGTTGTTGCTCCAATTAAGGTAACCAGTCCCCGTTCAACAGCACTTAACAGAGAGTCCTGTTGGGATTTTGAAAAACGATGAATTTCATCGATAAATAAAATGGGTTGATCCTGAAACATGGCCTTACTTAAGTTCGCTTGTTCAATGACTTCCCTAACATCTTTAACCCCGGCATTTATTGCACTGAGGTTAAAAAACGGGCGATTTAAACGCTTCGAAATGATATAAGCTAAGGTCGTCTTTCCAACCCCGGGAGGTCCCCATAAAATCATAGATGGAAGATTGTTACTTTCAATGGATCTTCTTAAAACAGCATCCGGGCCCAATAGATGATATTGACCAACATAATCATTTATATTTTCAGGGCGCATGCGCTCAGCCAAAGGAGGAGTTGTTGCCATCTTTTTTAGCAAACCTACTATTATTTTTATCTAAAAGCAATACCAACATTGCGACAAAGAAGTCGAAAAAATAGGTTATGTCTTGGATATCATAAAATTGCAAATCAAATCAATTTTATATAAGTTTGTATAATAGGAAATAAATAAAAACGGCGTACGTGCAAAAGATACTTAAATATACATTGGTTTCTTGCCTATTAATGGGTTTCTCACCGGGGGTAAAAGGCAAGTTATCCAAAAGAAGAAGTGATAGGGGGATTGTGCCAGACACAGTATCCGTAAAAGATTTCTCAGGAATAGGCCCTGTTTTATATGAACTTCCACCCGAAAAGACCAAGGAGCAATTGCTGAAAGAAGAGTTTGACAAAAAGCGCATGGCTGCAGTTTTCGTTACAAAAGGGTTGGAAGAAAGAGGCCTCAGCGCTGTTTTGCAGCAGACCGGGCAGTATTATCCTTTACCCACGCATACAAGTATAAATAGAGCCGATCTACAGAATTCTCTCCAACGTTCTTTACAGTCCTATTTGCAAATTGGAAATATGGAGATGGTATCAGATCTGCAAAACCGGCTGGCGCTCTTATATGTAGAAGACAGGGGCTATGAACAAGCTATTGGTAGCTTTGAACGAGCCTTTGCTATAAAGGGAGAGATTAACGACTTCCATGCACAAGCTATTATTGCAAATAATTTAGGGGCCTTATATGAGTTTCTGGACAATACCGATAAAGCCCTGCTCTATTATGAGCTAATGAGTAAAGCTGCATTAAAGGCAAACAGTACACATAACATGGCGATAGCCTTAGAGCATTTAGCACTTTTGAAGGCTAGAAAAGGACAATTTAAAGAAGCACAGCATGATATCATTAAACGAGTTTTGCCTTTGTACAAAAAAGAGAAAAACACCAGCGGTCGTGTGAGTGCTTATAATAGTTTGGCTGCCATTTATTTGTTGGAAAAAAAATATACCGAATCCAGGTGGTTCCACCTTCAGGCTGTAAAAGTTGCTTCGTTGGCAAGTAATGGTCAGCGTGATTTGTCGTATAGTTTATACCATCTTGGTAAAGTAAAGAAATTACTGAAGGAGTATGATCTAGCCATCACCGATTATACTTCTGCAGCCGCTTATGCTTTACAGGCAGGTGATGAGATGTTGAGCTTACGTATATATGATGATCTAGGGGATGTGTATTTGCAGACAAAAAATTATACAAAAGCCTCTGAATATTTAACAGCTTATCACCATATCAAAAATCGGTTATTTCCCACTAGCGATGTAAAGGCCACGGTATCAAAAACAAAAGAAGATACCATGACAGTAATGCAGAATACTTCCATGTAACAAGCCCTCCGACAAAGTATAGCATCGCATAAATGTAAAATTTATATGATTTACAAAAGAAATAGTTTTATACTATATTGCTGTGTGGTTTTTGGTTCTTTTTTTGATAATTTTAAAGCCTTGAGGACAGCGTTGTCCAAGAGAGTATTACGTATAAATAATGGATATTAAATCGTTCCAAGAGATGTTGAAAAAATTGTTTTTGGCGTTGTTTATTGCTGCAGCAGTTGCTTGTAGTGCTAACCCGCGCGTTAAATTGGATGAAGGTTCAGGAGCTCTGCGGCCCAATGCCAAACAAGAAATTATAACCAAAGATTTAGTCGCCCTGCTTGAAAAGGCGCATTACAAAAAAGTTCCTTTTGATGACTCTCTGTCATCCGTCGTTTTTGATCTGTATTTGAAAAATCTGGATCAAGGGAAAAATTATTTTCTCCAATCGGATATCGACAGTTTTGAACCTTATCGTAAAGTCTTGTTAAATGATTTAAAGAATGGTGATCTAAGCGCGATGTTTCATATTTACAATGTTTACAGAAAGCGCTTTAATGAGCAATTAAAATACGCCATTTCCCAGATAGACAAGAAATATGATTTTACTAAAGAGGAGTCTTTCGTTTACGATCGAGAGAAACTTGCTTGGTTCAAAACCGAGGCCGAGGCTCAGGAAAGCTGGCGGAAAAGAATAAAATACGATCTTTTAAATCTGAAATTGAGTAGTACCGGAAAAGAAGGGGAGGAGACAAAAAATAAAAAAACGCTAAAAGAACGTTACCAAAATTTGCTTTCACAGGAAAACACGTCTAATAATTATGATGCGTTTCAAATTATGATGAATGCTTTTACGGGCGCTATTGACCCCCACACCAATTACTTCACTCCGGAAGATGCGCAGCGCTTTAACGAGAGTATGGCCCGTTCGTTTGAAGGAATAGGCGCGCAGTTAATGATGGATAATGAAGTCGTAAAGGTAATGCGTATAGTGCCTGGTGGCCCTGCCTTTCGCGATAAAACCCTAAAGCAAGATGATCGGATTATTGCTGTGGCCCAAGGTGACGGTGAATTTGTAGACGTAGTTGGTTGGCGGCTTGGTAATGTAGTCTCTAAAATAAAGGGGCCTAAAGGAACAACGGTTCGATTGAAAGTAATTCCCGCCGGCCAAGAACTTACTTCTGCTCCAAAAATAATATCCTTAGTGAGAGATAAGATTGTAGATGAAGAGCAATCAGCAAAGAAAGAAGTGAAAGAGGTTAAGGGCGCTGATGGAAAAACGTATAAAATAGGAGTCATAAAAGTTCCGGGATTCTACTTGAATTTTAAAGAAATGCAAGCTGGAAATCCTGATTATAAGAGTACAACAAGAGATGTACGGCGGATATTAGATACCTTAAAACAAGAAAAGGTCGATGCGGTTTTAATGGATCTGAGGGCGAATGGTGGAGGGTCTTTAATTGAAGCTGTAGAATTGACCGGACTTTTTATTAAATCAGGGCCGGTTGTGCAAGTTCGAGACCCGAACAATCGCGTGGAAATTAACAACGACGAGGATGAAAGCATAAGCTGGGAAGGGCCGCTAGGCGTTTTAATCGACCGATTCAGCGCTTCAGCCTCTGAAATTTTTGCTGCCGCAATCCAGGATTATGGACGTGGAATTATTATTGGAACCCAGTCTTACGGAAAAGGGACTGTGCAAAGTGCGGTAGCCATGGATCAATTTATTAGCCGTGCCGATAGGTTGTTGTTGAGTGCCAGAGATAAAACGAATGAAGCTTCCAATGATGAAAGCATGCCTCAAGGTGCCCCGAAATTCGGACAAATAAATTTTACAACATTCAAATTTTATCGAATAAATGGAAGCAGCACTCAACATAAGGGAGTCACGCCTGATATAGAATTTCCTATGATTTATGCAGCAGATAAATTTGGAGAAAGTTCAGAAAAAGCAGCTCTTCCCTGGGACCAAATTAAATCTTCTTCTTATAACCCTTATGCCGATTTAAGTGCGATCAAACCCGTCCTGATAAAGAAGCATAATGAACGGATGAAGACGTCTACAGAATATAAATATCTTTTAGACGATATCGAAGCGTTCAATAAGCGTGAAGGAGAGACTTCTGTATCCTTGCAGGAAACGAAGTTAAAGAAGGAAAGAGAAGATCAAGATGCAAAAAATAGAGATCGTGTAAACGCTCGCCGGCAACTAAAAGGCTTACCGGCCATAGCAAAAGGACAAGCGCTTCCCCGGATGGATAACGATTTCATCGAAGATGAAAGTTTAGACATCATGGCCGATTTCATAGAATTGAAACCTGCTGTTCATAATCAAGTGGCTGCTTCGGCAAAGTAGTTTTTTGGTTCGAACACATCGGACTCATAGCCATAGCCACTGCAAGTGGCTATGGCTTTTTATAGCATGTAGCAACCGTTCATTTAATTACGACAAACATATGTCTACTGAAAAGATAATTCTGGATAATATAAAATATAGACGAAGTGTTTTTCCTGTAAGTTATATCGATCAAGATATTCCTGATGAAATTATAAAGGAACTTCTGACATATGCTAATTATGCACCAAGTCATAAGCTCACCCAACCGTGGTTTTTTACGGTATTTAAAGGGCAAGGGCTCCAAGCGCTTGCTGATAAGATGGCCGAATTATATCGAGTGCAAACGAAAGAAGAGCAGTTTTTGATAAAGAAGTTTGATAATATCAAGGAAAAAATTCTAAAATCTGCGGCGGTAATTGCAATTAACATAGCTTATAGTGGAATCGTTCCGCGTTGGGAGGAAATAGCGGCTGTTGGGTGTGCGACGCAAAATCTTTGGCTTGCAGCAAAAGCGAAAGGCATAGGTGGATACTGGAGTACGCCGGGTACCTTGAGTGGGATGAGCGATTTTCTGCAACTCAGTCAAAATGAGGAATGTTTGGGACTTTTTTATCTAGGATATCATCATGAAAAAGAAGCAGAAGGCCAACGAAAACCTGTCGAAGAAAAAATTCGATGGATAAAAAGTTAATCATGTAAGGGAGTACAGCTAATTATCGCTCGCTCGACTCTTATTTCCTTGCGTAATTTGGTTGATAAAATTTGCCCAGGCTAAGGGACTAAACAATGCGTTGGAATTGCGTTGATTGACAGTCTTATTGGTTAAACCAATATGTCTGCTGGTCGCGTCTAAATTTTGTATTTCGGTTGCGTTTCTTGGAACTACCTTAGACATCGCTACCAATGACTCATAAGAAAGGTTTCTTTGAGCGATTAGATAATCGTCATCGGCGATCTGCAAATTCATGAATGCGTAGTTAAATTCGTCTATACTGGCCCATGGATAAACCGTGACGACGGGCAAATCGATAATTTGCGCCTTCATTGTTAAATTGACCGTCACTTTGTTAGTGGTGGTTTTAGGAATCACTAATTGCTCGGAACGATATCCTACAGCGCTGAGTTTTATCGTGTCCCCTTCATGGGCTACAAAAGAAAAGAAACCCTGATGATTTGCGTTAAACAGCTGCTTTTGATAAGAGAGATTTGTCAATGTTACATAGGGCACAGCGATATTTGAATCCGCATTATGTATAACTCCGCTAAACTGTACCAGCTTCTTTTCGGTATGTTGTTGGGCAAATGCCAAGGTAGACACACTTAAAATAAGCAAGCAGGTTACAAAAACGATTTTTTTCATAATGCAATAAAACTACCAAAACTCAGCAAAAGCTCCTGTTAAATAATGTTAAAAGGATTTGCGTCAATTAGTTAACACGCTGGGGCATGGTAGCATTCGGGTCATTTGGATCGGTAATGTTAATTGCTTCTACTGCGGTAATTTCGGGAACAGCTTTTTGAATGGCCTGTTCCAGACCCGCTTTAAAAGTCATAATACTCATTGAACAAGACGCACACGATCCTAACAGGCGCAAGCGAACGACATTCTCTGACGTAATTTCTTCTATGGTTACATTACCACCATCCGCCTCGAGATAAGGCCTTAGGGTGTTTAGTGCTTCTTCTACTCTCTCCTGTAAGCTCATAACCTTTGTGGTTTTAAAATAGATGTAAAGATACTAAAAATTATTTACTGTGTAAAATCCGGCTTTTGTACTTCCTTTATATTATGTTGTAAGGACAGTTGTTGCGCCACTTTTTCGGCAATTGATATAAAGTTTTTGGAAATAAGCTCGTCCTCATCAGTTACAATGGGATAGCCATTATCACCGGCATCACTAATGCTTTTGACCAAAGGAAGTTCGCCCAAAAAAGGAGCATCAAACTTTTCAGCCAGTCGTTTGCCGCCATCCTTTCCGAAAATATAGTACTTATTGTCAGGTAGTTCCGCGGGGGTAAAATAGGCCATGTTTTCAACAACCCCTAGTAGAGGGATATTAATCGTATTCATCATAAACATGCCAATACCCTTTGTCGCATCGGCCAAGGCAACATTTTGAGGCGTCGTTACAATAACGGCTCCTGCAACGGGATAGTTTTGAGCTACTGTGATGTGTACATCGCCGGTACCCGGAGGCAAGTCAACCACTAAATAATCTAATTCGCCCCAATCAGCATCGTTAAACAACTGCTTGATAGCAGCACTTACCATTGGCCCTCGCCAGGGAATAGGCTGATTCGGATCCGTAAAAAAACCGATAGATAATAGTTTAATCCCGAACTTTTCAATCGGTTCTATTTTCGTTTTTCCATCGGTTGTCTTAGAAGCCTTGGGACGTGCGCCTTCCACACCAAACATCATAGGGATGGATGGACCATAAATATCGGCATCTAATAAGCCGGTTTTTGCTCCTTTAAGATGAAGTGCTAACGCTAAATTAGCTGCAACGGTTGACTTCCCTACTCCTCCTTTTCCTGAAGCCACAACGATAATATTTTTAATATTATCCAGTTGTTGATTGGGAGCCGATTTTACCTGAGATGTCATGTTAATGGAAACTTCAATCTCTTTGTCGACAAAGTGCGCGATCGCATTACGGCAAGCATGTTCAATATGATCTTTCATAGGACAAGCAGGCGTTGTAAGCACAACACTGAAGCTGATTTTATGTGGTGTGATTTCAATATCTTTGATCATGTTTAAGGTAACAAGATCTTTTTTGAAATCAGGGTCTTCAACAAAACTTAAAGCATGTAATATCTGTTCTTTAGTTATCATTTGAACTCCATATTTTGTACAAAAATACGAAATATAGGGTAGATAATGCGGTCTTTACCCGGGTTTGCGGTATTTCTACATTTTATAAACAAACGTACAGTATACATTGCGTCGATAGTCATCCCCCTATCTTTGATGTGAATGAACCATTAATAATGAGAGAATAGTGTTACTTTTGACGAATAATAGTGCGTCCACCCGTTATGATAAAAGAATATTTAAAAAAAATTCATCCGAAGCACATTAAAATTGCGCTAATCGTTCTGGGGACGATTTTGGTGGTGTTAGCGATCGCGCTCGGCGTCATCTATAATAAAAGGGAAAGCTTGTTGCAGCAAGCGCTGCAGCAAATAAAAAAGCAAGCTCAAACGGATTATGACCTCTATGTAAAGATAGATAAAGCGTATTTTTCTGGCTTTAGTACCGTGACATTCGAAGGCTTTCGCGTGGTACCAAACCAACGGGAACAGCTATTGGGCGTTGATTATTTAGATGTCACCGTGAAACTTTGGCCACTTTTATCAGGAGATGTAAAAGTCTCTGCGCTGAATCTACACGATGCTTCCTTATCTTTTGTAAAAAAAGACAGCCTGAGTAATTATGATTTCTTGTTTAAGCAGAAAAAGGCAGACACTACGCAACGGGGCACCAAAATGAATTTAGCCGAATTGGCCAATAAGCTAATCAACAGCGTGCTTTATAAAATTCCCGAAAACATGAAGCTTGCCAATTTCGAGGCAAGTTATGTGGACGATAGTGCTAAGCAAATTATAACGGTACCAAAAGCCATCATTGATGACGGTGATTTGTCTTCTACTGTAAAAATTAATGGGAATGAAGCGGTGTGGCATGTTTTAGGGCGCGTACGTCCGTCTAAAAAGCAATTGTATTTTAAAGTTTATGCCGAGGGCAAAGCAGTTGAATTACCGGTTATCAAAAAGAAGTATGGACTTACCTTAAAGTTTGATACATTGGAAACGGATTTGCGAAAGGTGACGATGAATGGCGGAGAACTACAAATATCAGGAGGGTGGGCGGCCAAAAATCTTGTTGTTCAACACTGGAGGATAGCTGAGCAGGAAATCGTCATTCCACAGGGGCATATCGATGCGAAGGTCTTGGTGGGCGAAAACTACATCGGTTTGGACAGGAGTTCGGAAGTGAAAATAAAAAAATTGTCTGCCCATCCTTTTGGAAAGATAACCTTTAAACCACATCGTACGGTGGAATTGGGTGTAGAGATGCCGGAAATTGATGCGCAGGATATGTTTGACTCATTTCCTCATGGAATGTTTGATAATTTGGAAGGCATTAGGGTTTCGGGAAAATTGAAGTACCACTTAGATTTATTTGTAGATTTAGATAATCCTGACAGTGTACGTCTCGCTGCGGGAATGGATAAAAAAGGGTTTCGCATAAATTCATGGGGTAAAACGAATTTAGCAAAGATTAATACGCCATTTACTTACATACCTTATGAAGACGGAAAGGCGATGCGTAGTATTGATGTGTCGCCCAATAATCCCAACTTCACGCCACTTAATGAAATATCACCCAATCTCAGGAATGCGGTGTTGACCACCGAAGATCCTTCTTTTTTTAGTCATAAAGGCTTTGTGATTGATGCATTTAAAATGTCTATTACGGCCAACTTAAAAGCCAAAGCTTTTAAACGAGGGGGTAGCACGATTTCCATGCAATTAGTAAAAAACGTTTTTCTTGGAAGAGAAAAGACATTGGTGCGAAAAATAGAAGAGATATTGATGGTTTGGCTGATTGAAAATAATCAGATAGTCAGTAAAAATCGAATGTTTGAGGTTTATCTTAACATTATTGAGTGGGGTAGAAACGTATATGGAATCGGAGAAGCATCGCGATTTTATTTTGGAAAGCACCCTTCCCAGTTGAATGTAGGAGAAAGCATTTATCTGGCCAGTATCATACCGAAACCAAAGACAGGCCTTTATCCATTCCAGTATGATGGCCATTTAAAGCCCTACCTAGGAGGCTATTTTAGGCTAATAGGCGGTATTATGGCCCGGCGTGGCCTCGTGCCGCGCGATAGTAGCAGTTACGGGTTTTATAACGTAACGCTTAGGGAGGCACTCCGGCCCGCAAGGCCCGATACGCTTCAAGTGGATACGGTTAAACCGGACATTTTGGAGGAAGAGCTTAAAGAAGCAAAAAGTTTTTTTGAAAGGCTTTTTGGAAAAGATAAAAAAGACGAGCAGCAGGATTGATGAAAATACAAATAGATCAGAAAGATTTTGAGCTAATGATCGAGCATGAGCAGGTAAAAAAGCGATTACGGCTCATAGGGATACAGCTAAATGTAGCCTATGAAAATAGAATACCGGTGTTCGTGGGGGTGCTAAATGGCTGTTTTATGTTCATGGCCGATCTGATGAAAGAAGTACATATTGCTTCAGAGGTATGTTTTGTGAAAATGGCCTCCTATCGAGGTGATCAACGGGAAGAAGAAGTGAAAAACCTAATTGGCCTCAGTCATCCGCTCAAGGGAAGAGAGGTTGTAATTGTGGAGGATATTGTAGATACCGGCAATACGCTGAAGAAAGTGATTGCGTTAATCGCGGAAGAAGAACCGGCTTCTATTGCTGTTTGCACCCTGCTGTTAAAACCGGATGCGCTTGAACATGATTTTGAAGAAATTGCCTATGTTGGTTTTGAAATAGAGAATCAATTTGTTGTGGGGTATGGTCTTGACTATAACGGCATCGGCCGTAATTTAAAGGACATATATCGTGCGATATAATCCATCCTATTATCTGTACCTGTGCATGATGCAATGAACAAACTTGATATGACACAGCGATATGGGCATGCAAGATTATTAATAATTTATTCTGAGGAAAAAATATGCTAAGTTTGTATCGAAATAATGACCTTACAGGGCACACACAATAATAAATTATTCTAATGAAATTCCATAAAGAAGGTTATACGACATTAGCGCTTTCAATATTATTTGTTTTTGTAATAAATGCGTTGGTGCATTTTTTTTACTCAGACAATAGTATATTGACGTGGATCGTATATATACTTTCGTTTGTACTTCTTGTGACGGTTATACAGTTTTTCAGGAACCCAATCCGTAAAATCAGTCCAAGTGAACAAAAGATATTATGCCCGGCAGATGGGAAGGTGGTGGTTATTGAAGAAACAGAAGAAACAGAATATTTTAAAGACAGACGATTACAAGTATCCATTTTCATGTCGCCGATTAATGTACATAGTAATCGGAGCCCCATTACCGGTATCGTCAAATTTTTTAAATATCATCCCGGGAAATACTTGATGGCCTGGAATCCAAAATCTTCAACACTTAACGAGCGAACGACAATCGTTGTAGAAAGCTCATTTGGCGTAGAGGTTTTGTTTAGGCAGATCGCCGGAGCACTAGCGAGGCGAATCGTATGGTATGTTAACGAAGGCAAAGAAGTCAAGCAAGGAGAAGAATTTGGCTTCATTAAATTTGGCTCTCGTGTAGATGTCTTCTTGCCTATAGGAACAAAGGTGAATGTAAAGCTGGGCGATAAAGTGAAGGGCGGCATCACCATCTTGGGTGAATTTGATGAAGAGCAGCCTATTAATTAAAAAGTTTTAAACTAAACCGGTTATGCAATTTAAGTTGCTGGTCTCAATAAATGCATTAATTGTTGCTTTATCATTAAGTTCGGTAAACTTCTACTTTCAGCATAGTTGGTATTACTTCCTAATAACGTTTGTTATTGCGTTCATTTGCAGCTTTTTTGTTTTTTACTACCTCATTGAACGCTATATTTATCGAAAGATTACGCTCATTTACAAAATGATCCATAACCTTAAATTGGGTAAAGATTTAAAGGAAGCCTTGGGCGAGCAATTGGGTGACGATCCTATCAACGATGTGCATGAAGAAGTAAGAGCCTGGGCGAGGGAAAAGAAAATTGAGATAGATGCATTGAAAAACCAGGAACAATTTAGAAGGGAGTTCCTTTCAAATATATCGCATGAATTTAAAACACCTCTTTTTGCTATTCAGGGATATTTAGAAGCCGTTCAAGATGGACTTATGTATGAAGATCCTGAAAGAGCAGAAGTCTTTTTGCAAAAAGCCTCCAACAACATTGATCGGCTAAGTTATCTCATCAAAGACTTGGATGAAATAGCTAAATTGGAAAGCGGTGAAATTAAAATAAATTACCAACGATTTGATCTTTCCCTGCTCGTTAAGGAAGTAATGGAATCCTTAGAACTAAAAGCAGAAAAGCATGATATAGAACTAATCTTTAAGCAGAAATATAGTTATCCAATTTTTGTAAACGCCGATCGAGAAAAAATTCGACAAGTTTTGGTCAACCTAATTAGCAATTCTATTAAGTACGGCAAAGAAAAGGGGCACACCTATATTAAAACCTACGAGTTGCATGACCAGGTGCTCATCGAGGTAACGGACGATGGCATCGGCATTGAGGAGAAGTACTTGCCCCGCTTATTTGAACGGTTTTTCCGAACCGATCGAAGTCGTTCACGGCAAATTGGTGGATCAGGATTGGGATTGGCCATCGTGAAACATATACTGGAAGCGCATCAACAAACAATTTCCGTAAGAAGTACTGAAGGATTGGGTTCAACCTTTGGGTTTACTTTAGCAAAGGCTTAAATACATGAACCGTTTTCCTTGTTACACAAATGTTCATTTGGATAGAGTTAGCACAAACTTAACATTAACTTAACATAAAGGATATACCTTTGCAACATAATATATAAAAAACAAAATGTCGCTAAACAGTATATTCCAATACTTCGTTCCAAAAGACAAAAAGTTTTTCCCTCTTTTTGAACAGGCAAGTACTAACCTGATAGACATCGCCCAAGCACTTCACGAGGCAGTTAATACAGATGATCTAGAACAAAGAAAAACGCTTTATAAAAAGGTTAAAGATTTGGAGCACAAGGGGGATGAAATCACCCATCAAATACATCTGGAGTTAGGAAAGAACTTTATTACTCCCTTTGATCGTGAGGATATTCATACACTTGCAAGTGCTTTGGATGATATCGCTGACTATATTTTTGATTCTGCAAATCGGATGGAGCTGTATCATGTCGATACCATTACAGATCCAATCCGCGAATTAGCGGGGCTGATTGTGGAAGCGGTTACTGCGCTTTCCAAGGGTATGCATGAGTTAAGAAATTTGAAAAATGTGCGAAGTATCGCAGATGCTTGCGTTCGTGTAAATAGTGTGGAAAACAAAGCCGACTACGTTTATAATAAAGCGATAGGCGACCTGTTCTTATACGAAAAAGATGCGATATCTCTTATAAAGTATAAAGAGGTGCTTGCTACATTGGAAACCGCAACCGATATGTGTGAAGATGTGGCGAATGTGTTAGAAAGTATTTTAGTGAAAAATGCGTAGCATCTTGCGCGTGCTATTTTTACATTTAAGCCCTTCACTAATTAAAATTTAAAATCTATGTTAACCATACTGGTCGTTGTTATTGTGCTAGCCGTTGCTTTTGATTATATAAACGGTTTCCATGATGCAGCTAATTCCATTGCCACCATTGTATCAACTAAAGTGCTGACACCTTTTCAGGCTGTGCTTTGGGCAGCAGCATTTAATTTTGCGGCTTATTTCTATTTTACAGATCACAAAGTTGCCAATACGATAGCGAAGACAGTAGTTGAAAATTATATTACGTTAGAAGTTATCCTAGCCGGATTGATTGCTGCCATCAGCTGGAACTTATTTACCTGGTATTACGGAATTCCTTCCAGCTCCTCACATACGCTGATCGGTGGGTTTGCAGGTGCGGGCATGGCCCATGCGCTATTTCTGGGTGATTCCATTATGGGTGCCATCAACTTAGGACCTACCCTAAAGATAATTTCTTTCATTGTGTTGGCCCCTGTAATTGGTATGCTGATATCAATTGTTATAACGCTGATAATTTTGCACTTGGCAAAACGGTCTCGCCCGGCGGTTGCAGAAAAATGGTTTAAGCGATTGCAGTTAGTTTCGTCGGCCGCTTTGAGCTTTGCTCACGGAGGAAACGATGCGCAAAAGGTTATGGGAATTATTGTAGTTGCCATGGTAGCAGGCGGGTATTTACCAAATGCCGATCATATGCCGGAATGGATCCCTTTAACCTGTTATAGTGCGATCGCATTAGGAACCATGAGCGGTGGATGGAAAATTGTAAAAACAATGGGAACAAAAATCACGAAAGTGACAGCTTTAGAGGGAGTTGGTGCCGAAACAGCGGGAGCCTTAACCCTAGGAATTACCGAGCACTTCGGAATCCCGGTTTCTACAACCCACACGATTACAGGTTCCATTATAGGTGTTGGTTTGGTTAAGCGTGTGTCGGCTGTCCGTTGGGGCGTAACAATCAGTTTGCTATGGGCATGGGTACTAACCATTCCTGTATCCGCAATCTTGGCGGGCATCACTTATGGCATTATGCATTATATTTTATAAAGAGCTTCAGGTTTGTTTTTGAATAGAATTACATCTATTCAAAAACAAACTCAACTTCCCCCGATTTATTCGCTTCCCAAGCCGGTCCACCTTTCAATAGCTGTTTGATTTCGTTTAGCTGACTATATTCGGTGCCTTTTATTACCTGTATGTTGAATGGCCGTCCCTGTTGGTTTACTTGAAACCGAAGAACAATGACTCCTTTAGCCATATTGGACTTCGCTTTTTTCGCGATGTAATCATTAAAGTGATCCCATCCGGCTGCCGGCGATGCCGAGGATGCTGTTAACTTTCTTGCAATTGATAATCCGTTGCCGGAAGGAATAGGGTCACCTGTGTTCAGTTCTACCGTTACCTCTCGGTTCGTCTTATTTGCTGTATTTCGGGTGTTAACCATCCAAAGCAAGACACAAGCCAAAACAAACAACAAACAAGCAACAGCTGCTATGCCGAGCCTTTGCGAAGTAAAAAGCATGCGGTTTCTTTCTTGTGGCTGCTCCGTTATTCTATTCTGTAAGCGTTGTTGAAGTAAAGTTAAGTGTTGTGTGTTTACACCCTTTTGTAGATAACCTTCCAATGCATCATTCAGAAAAGGATCATCCAATGCTTCCCGTTCCAATTTGTTCATTTCCTCAGGAGATAGTTCTCCTTTAAGGTATTGCTGAATTCGTATAATATTCGTTATGTTACTTGTCATTTTTTTCCATACATATTTTTAAGTTCCGTTTGCCATTTTGTATATAGCTTTTAACCTTACTCAAATCGTAGCCGGTGAGGTCTGATATCTCTTTGTAGCATTTCTGATCCAAGTAAAATAACCGAACACATTCTCGCTGTTCCATATTTAATTGCTCTAAGCATTTCTCCATCTGCGTGAGTTTGCTTTCAAGCATATCTTCTCCTAAGAATTGATGCTCAACGAGCTCATTTTCCATAAAAGAATTTTCTTCTATGGAGATGGTAGTCTCTTTATTGGCTGCACGCAATTCCATTAGGCAGTAATTTCTAGCAAATGAATATAGCCAGCTTTTAAAATTATTAACAGTATGAATGCGTAGCTTCTGTATAAGCTGTTCAAATATCTGCATAACAGCATCCTCGCTGCGAGCCTCATCCTTTAAGTATTTTAAACATACACCATAAACGAGCGGCATATATGGTTCGTATAACACGCCCAATATGTGTAATTCTCCCGTAGATTTATATCGACTCAATAAATCAGCTTCATTATGTTTTTCTACTCTTTTTTGAAATGCCAATGTAATGCGTTTTTACCGGTAAACTAAAATAACTATATAAAACAACATTCGCAACGGTCGTTCGATATCGGGAACCCGAGCCGCGACTGGGAGTAACTAAACAATAATATATTAATCTTGTTATACAGAAACAATTTAAAAGCACTGATTATGAAACAAGCATGGCCATACGGTGTTCTCATCGGCATTCTAAGCGGAATATGGATTTTCGTTATTCAGAAAACCGGCGGAGGGTCTTCAGCAGGATTCTTAGGAATTTCATGGATGGAATATCTTTCTGTTTTTATCCCATTTTTAGGGCTCTATTTTGGAATCGCTCATTATAAAAATACGCTGCCTAATCATCAGATTTCGTTTTTTCGGGCATTTGTTCAAGGTTTTATGATTTTACTGGTAGGCGGAGTACTTGCAGGCTTGGCTACGGCGATATTATTACAGTATGAAAGGCAGCCTTATATGGAAGAATACATGGGGCGATTTGGGGGGGCTTTATTGGTCGGGATTTTGCTGAATTTGGCAGTGAGCCTTTGGTTCATGAATAAGCCTAAGAACCTTTAATTACCAATATTCTTTATGTTTTGCGCAAGATGGATCGGAAGTTGGCTGCTTAGGTAACGTATGGGTTTTGTAAATTGCACATAAAATTCAGTTATCTAAGTTTTTGATGTACTTTCGTACCAATGGAATTGGATATAAATAATATTGACCGGGAAACGTTAATTGCCGCAGGAGCTTTGGCTGCTCTCTTTTTATTTATCAAAGTTTTGTATGCAAATACGTTTAGGGCTACGTTGAAATTGATCGCACCGGAAAATAGATTCATGAAACCGGGCGAAGCGTTTTTAGTGTTAATTCCGATTTTTAACATTTATTGGAACTTTGAATTGGCAAGACGTATGTCGGATTCTTTAACGAATGAATTTTATGATCGTAAGATTGCTGAGGAGGAATTTCCCGGACGATCAACCGGTATTACCGTTGCTATTTTGTATATCATTACCATGCTTCCACTCCCCGTGAATATCCTAATGGGAGTGAATTTGGTCTATTTTTTCTATTTCTTTGCCTATTGGGTTAAAATGAACAAGTTTAGGGAATTGTTAAAAGACCATAATATATTCCTTAGCGAACAACAAGAGCATCAGGAGGAAGAAAACTAAATCATGATTTTAGCTGCATTAATAGATTATTTAGAACAGATTGCCCCTCTTTCTTATCAAGAGTCTTACGATAATTCAGGATTGATCGTGGGAAACCCTGATCAGAATATTGATCGGGCTATTATATCACTCGATTGTACAGAAGAGGTCGTAGACGAAGCGATTGACTTGGGATGTCAGTTAATTATCGCTCATCATCCCATTGTATTCAAAGGTTTAAAGCGCTTTAATGGACGTAGCTACGTTGAACGTGTTGTAATGAAGGCTATTAAGCATGATATTGCTCTTTATGCCATTCATACCAATTTGGATAATATTTATGGAGGAGTCAATAAGAAGATCGCGGAAAAGCTAAGTCTTCAACAGCTATCCATCCTTTCGCCTAAAGAGGAACTATTGAATAAACTGGTTGTCTTTGTTCCGAAGACGCAAGCAGAGCAGCTCCGGTCAGCATTGTTTAAAGCGGGTGCGGGTCATATCGGAAATTACAGTGAATGTAGCTTTAATGCATCAGGAACCGGAACCTTTAAAGCGGGGGCGGAGACAAATCCCTATGTTGGTTCGATCGGAGAACGACATTACGAAGTCGAAGAACGAATAGAAGTTATCTATCCGCAACATCGGGAAAGGCAAATTTTGATCGCTATGTATGAAACGCATCCCTACGAGGAGGTTGCCTACGATATTTATAAACTTCAAAATAAACATCACCAAGTAGGTAGCGGCATGATAGGGAGCCTACCGGAGCCTTTAGAAGAGCGCCAGTTTCTTGAACTTCTTAAGCAATGTTTGGGGGCGAGTGTAATAAGGCATACCCGTTTAAGGGGTAAGCGTGTGCAACGCGTTGCTGTTTGCGGAGGTTCGGGCGGCTTTTTACTATCTCAAGCTATTCGGCAAGGGGCTGATGTGTTTGTGACGGCTGACTATAAGTATCATGAGTTTTTTGATGCGGAGAAAAAAATTGTTATTGCCGATGTCGGACATTTTGAAAGTGAGCAGTTTACACAGGAATTATTGTTGGAAATAATTCAAAAAAAATTTCCTAACTTTGCAGTCCGTTTAACCGGAGTAAATACAAACCCCATAAATTATTATATTTAATGGAACAAACCGTAGAGCAAAAGTTGCAGGCCCTTTGGGATTTGCAGACAATTCATACCAAAATTGATAAGATCCGTCAGGTTCGAGGAGAATTGCCTATCGAGGTGGCTGATCTTGAAGACGAAGTAGCTGGTCTAGAAACTCGTATGGAAAAGATCCGTTCAGAGCTTGATGACTTAGAAGACGCTATCGTTAATCGTAAAAACATGATTAAGGAAGCGCAGGCTGCTATTAAGAAATATGAATCCCAATTAAATGAGGTAAAGAATAATAGGGAGTACGACGCGATTACCAAAGAAATTGAGATTCAAGGATTAGAAATTCAGGTTTGCGAGAAGAAAATCCGTGAGCATGAATTTGAGATTCGTAACAAAACGGAGATCTACGAAAAAACGCAAGGCGATTTAGAAGAACGTAAGAAAGATTTAGCCGTTAAACAAGAGGAATTGGATACAATAACTTCTGAAACGCAAAAAGACGAAGACGAGTTATTACGAAAAGCAGAAGAAGCGGAATCAAACATCGAAGAACGTTTACTCATTGCCTACACCAGATTGCGTAATAATGCAAAGAACGGTTTGGCTGTCGTAACAATCGACAGAGATTCGTGTTCAGGATGTCATAACCAAATCCCACCGCAGAGACAGTTAGATATCCGTCAACGTAAAAAAATCATTGTGTGTGAACACTGTGGCCGTATTTTGGTGGATGAGGCTTTTGTAGAGAACACATTGGAAGCCTAAAATTTATTATAACATATTGTTAAGCTCAGGTCATATGTCCTGGGCTTTTTTATTGGCGGTGTATTTTGGCATTGTTACTGCTAATAAAGAGGAATCATATTCGTTAATCAAATGCACATGGCGCGCAAATTAGTATTACTCCTCACCCTTTCCTTTAGTTTATTTCCTAGAACCTATGCTGCTTTTGACTTCTCGGCTAATTGTAAACAAGCCTATGTAGAAATTTTAAATTTAAGGTTGGATTTGGCGAAGCAATATCTCGAAAAAGAGAGACTGGTGAACCCGGAGAACAACTTCATTCCCTTATTGGAGAATTATGTTGACTATTTCTACATACTTTCATGCGATGACAAGTCGGCATTCGATAAGTTAAAAAAGAACAAATCAAGCCGTTTGTCTCAACTCGGTGGAGGCGATAAGAACTCTCCTTACTATCTTTTTGCACAAGCCGAAATAAACCTGCAATGGGCCCTTCTTCGAGGTAAGTACCAAGAGTATGTGGCCAGTGCGCTAGAGATTAAAAAAGCCTATAATATGCTCCATGAAAACATGGAGAAATTTCCGGAATTTCTTCCTAACAAAAAAGGTTTAGGCATGGTAAATGCCGTAATCGGCTCCTTACCCACGGGCGCGCAGAAGGCGCTGGGTACGTTGGGCGTACACGGTAGCACCCAAAGAGGCGAGAAGATGCTGGAAGAGCTTGTGAATAGTTTGCCAGGGTCAGCTTATGAAATTTTTTATGACGAATCTGTTTTTTATCTGATGCAGGTTTGGGTTAACATCACCAAGAAGAAGCAAGCGTTTGAAAAAATTTATTTTTTGACCGGCAAAATGCAAGATGATAGTTTACTGAAACTTTACATCCGCGCATTTACGGCTTTTAAAACCGGTCATAACGATGAAGCAATAGCGTATTTAATCGCAAAGCCAAAAAGTGCCGATTACGTTAATTATCCCTATCTCGACTATTTACAGGGAATGGCCAAGCTTCATAAACTGGATTTTTCAGCAAAGGTAGATTTTCAACGCTTCCTAGAGGAAAGTGCAGGAGGAAGCTATATAAAAGACACTTATCTTCATTTGGCATACATTTCTCTGCTGAAGGGCGATAGTTTGAATTATAAGGCTTATCTCTCAAAGATACAGCTTAACGGGACCACTTATGACGAAAAAGATAAGCAAGCCCTCAATGAAGCAAATGAGGGAGTACCCAATGAAAGTTTATTAAAGGCTAGATTTCTATTTGACGGGGGCTATTATGAAAGAGCAAAGGACGTTTTAGAAAAAGAAAATGCCAATAATTATAAGCAAAAACGAGATAAAATTGAATATTGTTATCGTTTTGCTCGCGTATTTCATGAAACCGGCGGGATTAATGGAGCGATCAAGTTTTATCAATACACAATCGCCTTCGGTAAAGACAGCAAATACTATTATGCGGCTAATGCAGCACTCTTCCTCGGAGATATTTATGTGGAAAAAAAGCGGTATAAAATGGCGGCAGATTGCTACAGTAAAGCAATCAATATGAAAAACCACGATTACGAAAGTAGCATAGAGAATAAAGCTAAAGAGGCTTTAAAAAGAATAGCAGGAAAGTATTAATTTTACCAAATGAGTATTTTGATAAAGCCCGAGGAGTATAGCGTTACCGAACGTTTTTTGCGCTACGTGAAAATAGATACGCAAAGTGATCCACACTCCATAAGCCAACCATCTACTGAAAAGCAGAAGAATTTAGGGCGGTTGCTGGTGGAGGAACTGAAAGCGTTAGGCGTGCATGATGCGCATTTAGATGAATTTGGGTATGTATATGCTACGGTGGATGCCAATATTGATGATCCCGCTATACCTGTCATTTGTTTCTGTTCGCATATGGATACCTCTCCTGATTGTAGTGGCGTGGATGTAAAGCCGATCATCCATAAAAATTATCAGGGCGACCCCATTGTGTTACCGGATGATCCTTCGCAGGTGCTTACGAAGGAAAACCATCCGGATCTACAAATGCAGATTGGCAATGACATCATCACCGCCAGTGGAACAACTTTGTTAGGAGCTGACAATAAAGCGGGGCTTGCTGCTATTATGGATGCGGTAGCCTTATTGTTAAAGCATCCGGAAATAAAACACGGTAAAATACGAATCCTTTTTACACCGGACGAAGAAATTGGCAGAGGTGTAGATAAAGTAGATATGGAGAAACTTGGCGCTGATTTTGGTTATACTGTTGATGGAGAAACCGCTGGTTCAATTGAAGACGAAACTTTCTCGGCTGACGGGGCATCACTTACCATTAACGGAATCAGTGCCCATCCCGGTTTTGCAAAAGGAAAAATGCAGAGTGCTATAAAGATTGCCGCTGAAGTTGTAAGTGCATTGCCTAAAGACAGGCTTTCTCCCGAAACGACAAGCGACAAAGAAGGATTTATTCACCCCGTCTCCATATCGGGCACCGTTGAGCAGGCGAAAATTGATTTTATAATTCGAGATTTCAGGGATGAACAACTTCTTGCTCATGAGCAAATACTGGATAGCATTGCTAAGCAGGTCGTAGCACAATATACGGGGTGTTCTTACCAATTGATCATTCATGAACAATATCGCAACATGAAGCAAGTGTTGGATAAATATCCTGCAATTATCAATATCGGGCTTCAGGCCATCCGGTTGGCAGGCTTAAAGCCCATCAGGAGAAGTATAAGGGGCGGAACGGACGGATCGCGACTTTCTTTTATGGGGCTCCCATGTCCCAATATTTTTGCAGGAGAGCACGCTTTCCACGGAAAACAAGAATGGGTTTCCGTACAAGATATGCAGAAGGCGGCATTAACGCTTATTCACATCGCCCATTTATGGACTAAAAAGGAGGAACGTAATTGAGAGCGGTACTACAACGTGTCAGTCGAGCTTCTTGTAAGGTATCTGAAAAAATTACGGGAGAGATTAAACACGGCTTATTGATATTATTGGGAATTGAGGAAGAAGACGGAGAGGACGATGTACGCTGGCTCGCGCAAAAAATCGTCAATATGCGAATTTTTGGCGACGACAAAGGGTTGATGAACAAATCGCTTATGGACGTGCAGGGTGATATCCTACTGATATCGCAATTTACGCTTTTTGCACAAACCAAGAAAGGCAATAGGCCTTCTTTTATACGAGCGGCAAAGCCGTTACAGGCAATGCCTATTTATGATAAAATGATTAACGAGTTGGAAACGTTAATGGGTAAAGCTGTTGCGAGAGGTGTTTTTGGTGCTGATATGAAAGTCGATTTACTTAACGATGGACCCGTGACCATCATAATGAACACAAAGGATAAAGAAAACTATTGAGTTTCATTTCTAGATAAAGAACTATGACAATAAAGGAAGCGCAAGAATTAGTTGATCATTGGATTCAAACAACCGGTGTCCGTTATTTTAATGAGCTTACCAATACGGCCATGTTAATGGAAGAAGTGGGCGAAGTTGCTCGCATCATGGCAAGACAATATGGTGAACAGTCCTTCAAAAAATCTGACAAGGAAGTAAATTTAGCGGACGAAATGGCCGACGTGCTTTTTGTCTTGATTTGCTTAGCAAACCAGACCGGAATTGATCTAACCGACGCACTCGAAAAAAATCTTCATAAAAAGTCTATTCGCGATAGCGAAAGACACAAGAATAACGAAAAGCTGAATCGACCCTAATCCAGCTTAGCGATCATAATTTGTCGGTTTTCATTTTTAAATAAGGCAGCGGCTTGCTTGCTTCTCAGTCCCGATTGACACAAAAAAATAATCGGGTGATTGCCTTTAATTTCGGAAATCCGATGAGGCAATTCATAGAGCGGAATATTGATACCTCCAATATTTTTCTCTTCAAATTCCCAATCTTCTCTTACGTCAACCAGTAATGTATTGGGATTTAATCGTTGATAAGTCAGCACCTCATGGTCATGCATTACATGTTTGTGGTGTTTCAAGGTGTTTATTTTCTTATTGTTCGGATCCACAGCAAAAGAGATGGTTTGATAGCGATTTTTTTGAATATCGATTGTCAGCAATTTGCCGCTTA
Source organism: Olivibacter sp. LS-1 (assembly GCF_008245145.1). Taxonomy (GTDB): domain Bacteria; phylum Bacteroidota; class Bacteroidia; order Sphingobacteriales; family Sphingobacteriaceae; genus Olivibacter; species Olivibacter oleidegradans. The sequence continues at coordinate 964,608 of NZ_CP041643.1, forward strand.
ATACATCTCCGTAGGTTGTAACGACCTTTATAACCTCATTTGCCATCAATAGACCAACAATGCCGGGTAATACATTGAGGATGCCATTGATCGAACAGCTATGGCAGTAATCAGGATCGGGTGCATCAGGGTAAAGGCAACGATAAGTTGGCCCTTCATTATAATTGAAGACCGACAATTGCCCTGTGTAATCATTTACCGCACCTGATACGAAGGCTTTACCGCTTATCACACAGGCATCATTTACCAGATAACGTGTATTAAAATTATCGCTGCCATCAACAATTAGATCGTATTGTGATATGATGTCCAAGGCATTTTCAGCACTTAAGCTAAAGGGGTGGGATTTGAGTTGGACAGCTGGTTGTAGCTGCTTTAATTTCTTTACAGCAACAGAGGCTTTGGAATGGCCAATATCTTCTCGACTAAAGAGAATCTGTCGATGTAGGTTATGCATAGCAATAAGATCCCCGTCAATAATCCCGATATGCCCCACACCTGCTGTTGCGAGATATTGTAACGTCGGGCAACCAAGTCCACCGGCACCTATAACCAGCACCCTTGCCTGTTGTAGTTTTTTTTGAGCGGACTCGCCAAAACCCGTCAACTTTATCTGGCGGTCGTAATATTCTCTGTCAGTTAACATGAAGCCAATAATAAATGTCAATCCAGTTGTAAGATAGCATCCCAGTCTTTCCAAACAGGGTCATATCCTGCTTGTTTTATAACCTCAATGATTTCCTCCGGTGTCCGCGTATCATCAATCTCAAATTGTTCCAAACTTTGGGGTTCAACAGCATAACCGCCGGGGTTGGTTTTAGAACCGGCACTTATCGATGTAATACCTAATTTGATAATGTTATTCCGAAAGTTCTGACTTTCACGTGTAGACATGGAAAGCTCTACATCTTGGTTAAATAGGCGCCACGCGCAAATCAGTTGAACAAGCTCCGCATCGTTGATAACCGTTTTTGGTTCCAAACCACCCGCGTGCGGGCGAAGGCGGGGGAAAGAAATGGAAAATTTACTTTTCCAATACGTCTTTTCCAAGTACTGCAAATGGAGGGCGGCAAAAGCACTGTCGGTGCGCCAATCATCAAGTCCTAACAAAACCCCCAAGCCAATTTTGTGGATTTCAGCGCGTCCGATTCTATCGGGTGTTTCTAAGCGATATCTGAAGTTTGACTTTTTGCCCTTGGTATGGTGTATTTTATAATCGGATTGATGATACGTTTCTTGATAAACCAAAATGGTGTTAACACCGAGCTGACGTAATATTCGGTAGTCACACTCCTCCAGTGGCTGCACTTCCATGGCTATATGAGCGAAATGTGGTTTAATGAGCGGAATAACCTTCTTAAAATAATCCATTCCAACTTGCTGTTGCGCCTCACCCGTTACCAGTAGAACATGTTGGTAACCCATTTTTTTTAACACAGCAATTTCCTGCAAGATCTCCAATGACGTAAGCGTCTTCCTTGGTATCTTGTTGTCCAAACTAAAACCGCAATAGGTACAGATATTCTGGCATTCATTCGACAGATATAAAGGTGCATACAGCTGAATGGTTTTGCCAAAACGTCGCTGCGTTTCTCTTTGGCTTAATAGAGCCATTTGCTCTAATAAAGGGAGCGCTGCGGGTGCAATTAATGCCTTAAAATCCTCGTAGGTACGGTGCTTTGCCAACAGTGCCTTTTCAGCTTCGATCTGTGTTTTATTGTAGATAGAAGCCTTTTCTGTTTCCCAGTCAAACTGATCAAAAGTAGTTGTGAACATTATGTATTCGTTAAAAAGGAAGTTAGCGGACTGGAAGCACGTGCTTCTTGTCCTGAAATAGCCATTCCAGCTTCGTAAGCAATCCTACCCGCCCGGACGGCTTCTCTAAAGGCGATCGCGATGTTGATTGGATCGGGAGCTACCGCAATAGCCGTATTTACCAATACGGCGTCTGCTCCTATTTCCATTGCTTGCGCTGCATGACTTGGCTTACCGATACCTGCATCTATAATAACGGGGACATTCGCTTGTTGTATAATAATTTCCAACATCGGAAGTGTCTGCAGGCCCTGATTACTGCCGATAGGTGCCCCCAAAGGCATAACAGCAGCTACGCCCGCTTCCTCCAGCCGTTTACAAAGTACAGGATCAGCATGGCAATAAGGCAATACAACAAATCCCTTTTTAACCAATTCTTCCGCAGCAAGTAGGGTTTCTATCGGATCCGGCATGAGATACTTCGGATCCGGGTGGATCTCAAGCTTCAACCAATTTGTTTCCAAGGCTTCCCTAGCAAGCTCTGCTGCATAAACAGCTTCTTTGGCCGTTCTTGCCCCGGAGGTATTGGGCAGCAAGCTAATTTGTGGATGATCGAGATGTTTGAGTAAATAATCTTGTGGCGTAACATCGATACGCTTCAGTGCGACTGTCACCAATTCAGACCCTGATGCGAGCAGGGCCTCTTCCATAATCGACAAGGAGCTAAATTTTCCCGTACCTGTAAACAAACGGGAGGAGAAGATCTTATCTGCTATTTTTAAACTGTTGGACATGATTGTGCTTCTATTTGTTTCAGTAAATTTTGGCAGTCTTTTCGTGGGTGATTACTGTTTGAGATAATTCCCGAGACGGCTATACCATGTACGCCCGTTTGGAATAACGGGCCGACATCCTCAACCTGGATTCCACCAATGGCAATAATAGGAACGGATAAATTGTGAGCCACTGCCTTTTTCATGATTTCATCATAGCCGGCTAAACCTAAAATCGGGCTTAGTTTTTCTTTTGTTCTAGTAAATCTAAAGGGTCCTAAGCCGATATAGTCAATAGGTAGGTTGCTTAACTGTATAATATCATCAATGGTATTTGCTGTGCACCCAATGATTTTATCGGGGCCGAGTATTTCCCTCGCCGTGCGAGGCGACATATCTTCTTTTCCGATATGAATGCCATCTGCATCGATTTCTTTTGCAACATGTACGCGATCATTGATGACAAAAGTACAACGGTGCCGTTTAGCAATTTCCAAACAAGCCATAGCCTGCTGTTTAAAGGTATCATCGTCAGCATTTTTTAATCTAAATTGAACCCATTTGATGCCGGCGTCCACCGCAATATGGACTTGATCGATAATCGACTTGTCTTTTGTTGCATGCGTAATATATTGTAGCCGCTCTATATGTTTTTTAATTCGATTCATAAGTTCGTTCCTCTACTAGATGCTTTAAATTGATGTAATTTGACAAGGGATTTGTTGTAAGCCATATATATCCTAATAACCCTGCGCCGTCGAAACCTTTTCTTTTTATTAGACCAATATTTCTATCCGAAATACCGCCAAGAGCAATAAGCTGCCCTTGCCTTGTTATGCTTCCCATTTCTAACAAATGCGGGGCCTTACGATATCCTGTTTTTGAAATACTATCAAAAACAGGACTGATAAAAATTTGTGTCCAAGGCCTGTCCATTGCTATAAATTCCGCTATTGAATGTGCCGAACTGGAAATAACCCCCCTCTGCTCCTTTAAAACCTCAAATTCACCTGCCTTCAAATGGATGCCTGCCAAATTAAATTCCTGAAGCAGATTACAGTCGCCATGAACAATTAACCTGTGATGAAAGAAAGGATCAATGGATTGGATAAATTTTCGAATAGATTTAATATCCGCATTTGGTTTCCTTACGTGGAAGACTTCCAGCCCATGATCAAACAGTTGATTAACAGTTTTTGATTCGTTCCTAATGAATGTTTCGGGACTTATAATAACCAGCTTCATGTTGTAAGTGTCAAGAATAAAGTTCAAAGTTATTTTGGCGAAACTCCTTTGCTTTTTCATGGAGCCCTTTATCAAGCGCCTCTTCCGGGTTTATTCCCTGTTCTGCAGCAAATTGCCTAACATCTTGTGTGATTTTCATGCTGCAAAAATTTGGGCCGCACATACTGCAAAAATGTGCTGTTTTAGCACCTTCCGCCGGCAAGGTTTCATCATGATATTCCCTTGCAGTATCCGGGTCAAGCGCAAGATTGAACTGGTCTTCCCACCTAAATTCGAAACGGGCCTTGCTCATGGCATTGTCGCGATACTGTGCTCCGGGATGACCTTTTGCAAGATCTGCGGCATGAGCAGCAATTTTGTAGGTGATAACACCGTCTTTTACGTCCTTTTTATTAGGCAGTCCTAAGTGCTCTTTCGGGGTTACATAACAGAGCATCGAAGTGCCAAACCAGCCGATCATAGCTGCTCCAATACCCGATGTAATATGGTCGTATCCGGGTGCTATATCTGTTGTAAGCGGGCCAAGGGTATAAAAAGGGGCCTCGCCGCATTCCCTTAACTGTTTATCCATATTTTCTTTAATCATGTGCATGGGCACATGGCCCGGGCCTTCGATCATGGTTTGAACGTCATGTTTCCATGCGATTTGTGTTAATTCTCCTAATGTTTCCAATTCGGCAAATTGTGCCGCATCATTGGCATCTGCTATAGACCCGGGACGTAAACCGTCGCCCAGCGAGAAGCAAACATCGTAGGCTTTCATGATTTCGCAGATCTCTTCAAAATGCGTGTAAAGGAAATTTTCCTGATGGTGGGCTAAACACCATTTAGCCATAATGGATCCTCCACGTGAAACAATGCCTGTTGTCCGCTTGGCCGTTAAAGGTACATAGGGAAGACGCACACCCGCATGAATGGTAAAGTAGTCAACACCTTGTTCCGCCTGTTCAATTAAAGTGTCTTTAAAAAGCTCCCAAGTTAATTCCTCCGCCTTGCCATTTACTTTTTCAAGCGCTTGGTAAATAGGCACCGTTCCAATAGGCACAGGCGAATTTCGAATAATCCATTCACGGGTCTCGTGTATATTCTTACCGGTTGATAAATCCATTACCGTATCAGCGCCCCATCGAATAGCCCAAACCATTTTTTCTACTTCTTCTTCGATGCTGGATGTTACGGCTGAGTTGCCTATATTCGCATTGATCTTAACCAAAAAATTCCGACCGATAATCATGGGCTCGGTTTCAGGATGATTAATATTATTTGGTAAGACCGCCCGTCCGCGCGCGATCTCCGACCGAACAAACTCCGGTGTTATAAATCCCTGGTATATATGTGCGCCAAAATTCTGCCCTTTGTGCTGTTGCCATAAACTATTGTCCTTCTCATAAAGTTCTTCCAGGCGCATGTTTTCACGTACGGCTATAAATTCCATTTCAGGGGTTATCATACCTTTTTTGGCATAATGCATTTGAGAGACATTCGCTCCATCCTTAGCCCTTCTGGGGGATGTCGAATGCTCAAAACGTAAATAATCAAGCGCTGGGTTACTCAGTCGGGATTTGCCATATGCCGAGCTAATGTCGTTCAGTCGAACGGTGTCACCTCGCTCTTCAATCCAGGGATTCCTTAATTTCGGTAAACCTTGTCGCACATTAATAGCTACATTCGGATCGGTATAAGGCCCGCTTGTATCGTAAACGGTGACAGGGCGGTTTTCTTCTGTTATATTCCGAAAGCGATCGGTCGTTACGCTCAATGATATTTCGCGCATTGGCACCTGAACATTATGCAAAGCGCCTTGCACATAGATTTTTCTGGAACCTGGAAAAGGAGTTCTGCTGATAGTTTGCGCCGAAGGCAGTTTTTCTGTTTTCATTTGAAAAGATTTTATGGGTAATTTTTCTTGTAAACGCGTTATCCGCCTTGTGCTGCGGTAATGATCGTTATATGATCTCCCGGATGGATCTGAAAGCTTTCCCAACTAGACTTGGGAACAACGTGCTCATTTACGGCAATGGCAACACCTTTTGTTTGCGTTAGTCCATAACTCTCCAAGGCAGCGATAAGATGCTGGCCATTTACAAAAAATGTCTGATGATTAATGTTGACTTCCATATTGCAAAAAATTTGATGCTTTAGAAGTCAACCGGAACGGTATGAGAAGACTTGTCTACTTTTCCCTTCGCAGGCATTATCCTGAGCAGGTTGTGAGGGTAACTCTCAGCCCCAATAATGGGACACCCCTAAAGCTTTTGTTTCAAAAGTATAAAATATTTTTTAAAGAATAGAAATCCCTTTGGTTTATTTGTTGGAAAATTCTTCTTAAGGCGTTATTATAAACATTCAGCAGTAATATCTATATTGAGCACCGGAAAACGCTTGATATGAAGCGTTCCCGTTTAAAAAAAATTATTTACATCCCGGTTTATTAGCCATTAACCGCCGAATGCAGCATAAAAACAAGCAAAAAATGAATAAAAGACAATAATAGGATGAAAAAAAGTTTATTTTTTCTAGTACTGATCTCCCTATCAGCAGGCCTGTTCGCACAAGAAAAGGAGGTATCGGCCATTAAAAACGTATTGCAGAGGCAAGAACAGGCGTGGAATGTTGGAGATATCCCACGGTTTATGGAGGGCTATTGGAAAAGCGATAGCTTGCTTTTTGTTAGCAAGGCGGGACCTATTTATGGCTGGCAAGGAGCCTTTGACAGATATAAGAAAACTTATCCGGACCGGAACGCCATGGGAACATTAGCTTTTAATCTTTTGCGGTTTGACCGCTTATCTCCAACGAGCTATTTCGTATTGGGTAAATGGCATTTAAAACGGCTGAACGATGATCTTGGAGGTACCTTTACGCTCCTATTTAAAAAAATAGGAGGTAAATGGTTAATCGTTGCTGATCATACCAGTTAAAGGCTGTCATTAATGAACGACAGAACGATTTTTTAGCAATCTAATTCCAAAAATACGGGGCAGTGATCGGAATGTAGCGCATCTGTTAAAATAGCAGCCTGTTTGATACGGCCTTCTAAAGCGCGGCTGGCCATGTTGTAATCAATTCGCCAACCGAGATTTTTAGCCCGTGCATTTGCACGATAGCTCCACCAGGTGTATTGATGAGGCTCCGGATGGAGGTGTCTAAAGGTGTCTATATACCCGCTATTAATGAAGCTTTCCATCCAAGCCCGTTCTTCGGGTAAGAAGCCGGAACTATTGGCATTTGATTTGGGATTGTGGATGTCTATTGCGCGATGACAAATATTATAGTCGCCGGAAATGACAAGGCTGGGGAACTCTGTTAACAATTTATCGCTATAACGGCGAAAATCGTCCAGAAATTGATACTTAAAATCTTGTCGGGCATCGCCGCTAGAGCCGGATGGAAAATAAGCACTTATTATGGACAATTCTTCAAAATCTGCACGGATGATCCTTCCTTCCTTGTCATAGGCCTCAATGCCACAACCATATTCAACATGTTTCGGACTACGTTTTGTTAAAATGGCTGTTCCACTATAACCCTTTTTCTCTGCAGGGAACCAGTAATGTTCATAACCAAGTCCTTCGATCAATAATAAATCAATAAGCTGATCGGGTGAAGCTTTAATCTCTTGCAGACAAACGATATCCGCGTCCGATTCTTTTAACCAATTTATCCAATCCTTACGCATGGCGGCACGAATACCGTTGACGTTATACGTTATTATTTTCATCAATCTAGAGTAGTTCTTTTGTTCTGTCTTGTAATGTACCGGAAATTAGGCGATCTTATTCGATAAGAATCGCTGTTATTTTGCGAACAAATCTAAAAATCGTCTGAAAATGTTTGGCTTATACGGCACTCCCTTCAGCTCTGCTTCCAATTTTCTGGTTGCCAAAGGGGTAAGAATGCTCACCTCCATCGTAACGTTTTGGAGTGGTCGGTCATTGCTGTCTGTGGGCAATGCAGCTATGCTATCAATTAAAGACAAGCCCTTTACGGTTTCGCCAAAAACGGTATAGTTATGATCAAGAAAGGGAGTCCCTCCTATTGTCTCATAAACATTACGTTGGTAGGGTGGGATTTTCCGACCTTCCAGTTTCAACTGCTCTAAACGGTCCAGTTCTTTAGGACTGTACTTTTTACCTTGGACGAGGTAAAATTGTGCTGCACTGGATGATTTGTCGGGGTTATTATCTCGAGCGGCGGCAAGAGCCCCTTTCTTATGAAAGAGACTATCATTGAACTCTGCCGGAATTTTATAATCCAGGTCTCCTTCTCCCAAAAGCGTCCCTTGTGGTGCATTTTTAGAATCGGGATCACCTCCTTGAATCATGAAGTCTTTTATTACCCGATGGAAAAGAGTACCATTATAGAAGCCTTCTTTTACAAGCTTAATGAAGTTATCGCGGTGCTTAGGGGTTTCATTATAGAGCCTTACAATGCATGCTGTGCCATTTACTGAAATACGCGCATAGGTATATTCAGGTTTTGCAGCGAATGTAAATAAGCTAAGAAGTGATAAAGACAAGAAGAGAACTGTTTTCTTCATATAGAATAGCGGATAGATTATAGCGTTTTAGTATTTGTAGAGTTTGGGATATGTTCTTCAAAATAATCAATAATGAGCGACTTTAGAATGAGTTCCTGTTCTAAAAGGGTGTAATTGGGAATTGACTTAATCAATTTCCAATGTGGCCACCCATCTTGGTCGACGCCTTCCAGTTCATAGAAACCCATTTCGCTAAATAATCGGCAGGTTGCAATATGCATTAATTCTTCCTTCTGCCTTTTGGAGAATTTTTGTGGTCCCTTACCCAGCTCCTGTACGCCTATTAGAAACAAAAAAACTTTTATATCGGGAACCTCTGTATCAAAATGATCGGCCGTATATTTTTGCAATACACGCCAGCGATTGTTTATTTCTGATGCATTCATATATTGCAAAGATAACATATACGACGGTATGAATGCAGGAATGGTTCCGTATTAATGCTAAATAATACGGGCCTTAAGAAGCGACTTTAAATCATCGCAGGATTTTTCGATAACCGATGTTACGCGTCACCCGAAATTCAATTACCAAAATGTGGATTTTTTTCCACACTTTGTGTGCCTATGGCGAAGATGAGCGATAGAAAAATGAACTCTTAGGTGCATTGCGGCCCCTTTCTTTTTTTGGCACGCTATTTCTATACAGAATAGTGAAACAATGGCACAGCAAGATAAGAGAGCGTATGAAAGTCATTGTTAATGTCCATCGGGGGAGGCCTCAATAGACAATTAAATTGACAATTTGTGAAACCTATCAAAGGTTTAAATATACAAATGACTTTGCTTTTGAGATACCAAATCAAAATAGTAAAGTTAAGATAACGGTAAAGTACTTTAGAAGTATGTACTGTTTGTTTTAGTATCTGACGGAAGGCTACCATATTCTTGGTGGCCTTTTTTTATTATGCGTATCTTTGTCTAGCTAGTTTAACCAGCGCTTATGAGATAGAGAAATGAATGATATACAGGATAGACGGGATATTGAACACTTAGTTCGCTTATTTTATGAGCGAGCTACAAAAGATACGCTAATAGGGCATTATTTTACTTCGGTAGTTCCGATAAATTGGGATGAACATATTCCCACGATTGTATCTTTCTGGGAAAATATTTTATTTCAAACAGGAGCCTATAAAGGGGGGATGCTTTTTAAGCATATGAACTTAAATTATCTTTCCGCGTTTAAACCAGCCCATTTTGATAGATGGCTTGATATATGGGAAAATACCGTAAACGAGTTGTTTAGTGGCGAACGTGCAGAAGAAGCGAAATTCAGAGCGAACAGTATTGCTATTATTATGCAAACCAAACTAGGTGTATACCCTCCTGAAAATAAGAAGTAAAGAGCAGTGCGGAGAGACACTGCTCTTTTTTGCTAAAATTAAAATAACCTATAGCCAATACCGATAGTCCATACGTTTATTTTTTGCGATTCTGCACCATCTTTAGTTAAGTTACTTAAGCCATGTTCGTAGCGCAAATCAGCTCTAAGCCGCATGATGTCTACACCTACACCACCGGTTAGAGCAATCGCTTGGTTTTTATAAGATCCGGTTTTACCAACCTCGCCTAATCTGTCAAAAACCGAATTGTCTTTATCAATTATAAAGGAGACTACCGGACCTACTTGTACACGGGCAGCGATGGGGCCTAGTCCGATTCGAGTACCTAGTAATAGGGGTAAATCTAAGCTTGTAAAATCCATTTTTACTTCAGCGTCCCCTTCATTTACCTTTGCCTCCGCATTTTTTCCTGTTACGTAAAGCTCCGGTTGAAAATGAAAGCCTGCGCCGCCAATACGCGCCCAAAGGCCCGCTTGATAACCGGTGCGGCTGCTTTTGTCAAACCAGTTCCCGTCTGTTCTTAAGGAAGAAAAATTTAACCCTCCTTTAATACCAAGCTGAAAAGTAGGAAGTAATTGAGCCGAAGCAATTGTCACTGTACTAATCAGTATACAAATAGATAAAAGTGTTTTTTTCATGTTCATACTCGTTTTTAATTGTTAATAGCATGTATGGTAAAGTTTTAGCATCTGTTAACTATACCGATACCTGATTCCACAAATTTCGAGCCTAAAATCGTTTTTTGAGGGTTACAGGCCCGGATATATGTGTTACCTGTTTGATTTAGTGAAATTTTGTTTTAAGTTTGTTTAAAACCAGAATATATGATGTCTTTTACGTTAAATGAAGCTGATTGGAAGGTTCTCCGGGAAAAGATTAAGCGAAAATATAATCACCTGACTGACGAGGACCTTGACTATCGGGCGGGGCAAGAAGAAGATCTCGTCAATAGGTTGTCAACACGGGTGAAAAGAAAACCGGAATATATCTTGTTTACATTAAAGAAGGGGCTAGCGGATTTATCGAGCAATAGGCTTTAGTATAGTTCGTGAGTTATTACCCGCCAATCTACGTCAGATTCTTTGTACAGATTATGCTTATAGTAATGCCTCAAGAGCTTGATTTTTGGGCATTGATCCTCTATCAATAAAATGCAAGCTGATGAAAAGATTAACCAAACGTAGTCACATCGTTAAGCTGTTAGTAGGACTTGTAGTTGGAGTCTTGTTCATGGCTTTCACGTTCGTTAAAGATGATTTCTTTGAGATTGGAAAAAATCTTGAGATCTTCTCAGCTCTTTACCGACAAGTCAGTATGACTTATGTCGAGGATGTAAATCCAAATCTCTTAATGAAAAAGGGAATCAATGCCATGCTGGAAGAATTGGATCCCTACACCGAATTCGTGCCTGAATCAGATTTAGATGATTTTCGTCTTAGGTATATAAACACACAATATGCAGGATTGGGTGCCAAGATTGTAAGTTTAGAAGATAAAAGTATTCAAATTGCCGAAATATTTGAGGCCTATCCTGCCCATAAAGCAGGGTTGGAGGTGGGAGACGAAATTATACGTATCAACGGCCAGGCGGTTAAAGGAATGACTTCGGAAGATGTTAGTCATCTATTAAAGGGGGAAGAAGGGACCGTAATTGAACTGGGCATCAAAAAGAACCTGACCGGAACCCTGGAAAATATCAAAGTTACCCGTCAGAACATCATACAGCCTAATGTGAGCTATTCGACTACACTGCCCGGAAATATAGGTTATATAAAACTGGATAAGTTCCTAACCGGCGCTGCGGATGAAGTTCGCAAAGCGATTCTTGAAATGAGGCGAACAGCTCCATTAAAGGGGCTTGTGCTGGATTTACGTGATAACGGAGGGGGAATACTGCAGGAATCGGTGAAGATTGTAAATTTTTTTGTTCGGCAAGGACAGGAAGTAGTTTTTCAACAAGGAAGACAAGGGGATAACCGATTTACTTATATCACGAAGCAAGCTCCTTTAGCCCTTCAATTACCTTTAGTTGTATTGATCAATGAGCGCTCGGCTTCTGCCTCTGAAATAGTGGCGGGTGCGTTGCAAGATTTGGATCGTGCGGTAGTTATAGGAAAAAAGAGTTTCGGGAAAGGACTCGTGCAACAAACCTATCGTTTGCCTTATAATAATTTAGTAAAAGTAACGGTAGCAAAGTATTATACACCCTCAGGCAGATGCATTCAAGCGCTCGACTATGCGCACAAGGATAACCGGGGCAAGGCGATAAAGATTAATGATAGTTTAATCACGGAGTTTAGTACGGTAAATGGAAGAAAAGTATATAATGGTGACGGTATATCGCCTGATATTGAAATAAATGAACAAGCCCAAAGTATGATTGTACAGGAGTTGAAAAATAAATTTTTAATTTCCGGTTATGCCAATCAGTATTATCATAAACATAGTTCGCTAAAAGACCTTCAGTCGTTTCGGCTGTCGGATGAAGATTATAGCGACTTTTTGACGTATCTATCGGCCCATAATTTCACCTACAGTACACGTTCGGAAAAGGCTCTTCAATACTTGCGGTCAGAGCTGGAAAAGGAAAGTCGGAGCGAGCAGGTTGCAGACGAATTGAAAGTCCTTGCGCAAAAGATAAGGTCGCACAAAAATCGAGACTTAGTACTTTATAAAGAATATATAAAGGGACAGCTTGAAGAAGAGATTGCGTCGCGGTACTATTTTCAGAAAGGTAGGTATCGTGTAGCATTAACGAAAGACGACGCTACAAAAAAGGCTCAACAGATCTTAGCCGCGACCGATATGTTGGTTTATAATAACGTGCTTTCGGGAAAAGGTAACTATCATATTATTGGAAAGCCGAAGGTCCACCTAGCCTCTGCGGAGCCCTTGAATAATTGAACTTTTAACCATGTTTTTCGCCGATGCGTTTAAAGAAGGAATCCCGGTAGGTATCTCCTATTGGAATCAACTTTTCTTTTAACGAGATCCGGCCACGTTCTATACTCTCAATTTTTTCCAAAGCTACGATGTATGACTTATGAACGCGGACGAATCGCTCCTCGGGAAGCGTTTCTTCCATCTTTTTCATATTTTGAAGGGTTATTATCCGTTCACTGGAAGTATAAATCGAGATATAATCTTTGAGCCCTTCGATGTAATAAATGTCATCATAGTCGACACGTTGAATCTTATGCTCTGTTTTTACGAATATAAACTCACTGTTTTTATTATGATTCTGTGATTGATCAACCGAGGAGTTTTTTGGAGAAAAATGAATCTTTTGACTAATGACTTTCTGAATGGATTTATAAAACCTATCAAAGGCAATGGGTTTTAGTAAATAGTCAGTGACGTTCAGCTCGTAGCCTTCGAGCGCATATTGAGGGTAAGCCGTGGTGAGAATTACATCACATTTTCCATTTATGATTTTTAAAAATTGGATGCCGGTTAATTCCGGCATTTGTATGTCCAGGAAGACCAGATCAATTGCCCCTTGTTGTACCAAGCCTAAACCCTCGATGGCATTGGTGGTTGTTGCTGATAAGGTAAGCTCCGGTACTTTTTGAATATAATCTGCTATAATATCTAATGCCAAAGGTTCGTCATCAACTACTAAACATCGTATCATGGTTTATGAATTTGCTTTATAAATATACAAATAATTCGCTGCTGTAATAATCTTCGTTATCGTGTACAATGAAGCTATGCTTGTCGGGATACCCAAGCTCCAACCGCCTTTTTAGATTGGTCAGGCCAATTCCTCCGGACTTATCTTTATTTAGCTTGTTCTTCTTGTTCTGCGCTTTGAAGTGCAGGCGACTATTCTGAACTTCAACGGTGATTCTAATCGGATGTTCCTTGTCTGTTGCAACGCCATGCTTGAAAACATTTTCAAGAAAGGAAATTACTAACAGCGGCATGATGCGGTGCTGATAATTGTCGATGTTGATATGAAGATCCAGATACACTTGTTCCTTAACCCGAAGTTTTTGGAGTTCTATATAATTTTCCAGGTAATTTATCTCTTCTTCTAAGGACACCTTCTCGTCATTGCTTTCATATAGCATATAACGCATAATTTCGGATAATCTCAATATGGCTTCCGGTGCTTTATCTGATTTTTGGTAGGCAAGTGAATAAATATTATTGAGCGAGTTGAAAAGAAAGTGTGGGTTAATCTGCGTCTTTAAAAAAGCCAGCTCTGCGTTCAGTTTTTCCGTTTCTAGTGTTTTCCTTGCCTGTTCCATTTGATAGGAATTTGTCGCCAGCCGAAAGGCATAACCTAGTAGCATAAAAAACAGGGTGATTATAATGGCTGAAGTAAAGTATTCTGCTTTGGTTAAGGTTCGTTCCATATGGTCACCGTAACGCATAAGAATAGGTTCATTATAGACGGCGATTGTCAACTTAATGAGCGCGCAAACAAATAAGCAGCAAGTGGAGATAATAAAGCCCGAAAGGTAACGCTTGTTTCCAATAAAATAAGAGGCAGTAAAGAAATAAGTAAAATAAAAGATTCCAACATTAAATACCGTGAACAGACTGTAAAAGATTAAATGCGGAAGACTGTTCTTATTGTCATTTGCCAAAAATAATAGGGTGGCTAAAATAAGCCAAACGAGTATATGGTAAAGGATGTGACTTCTCTTCATGTAGGCTAAGCGCTCTTATTTTTATATTATGCTTTTATAGCTGCTTACAAGGTAACAAATATATCTTTTATGTGGCAATTTAGGTACTCTTGATATACTAACGGCCCCGCTTAAGCGATGAACTTGCTAATACAGCCGATGTAATGAATCTCCTGTTTGTCTAGAAATATAAAGCGTTAGTCTAAAAAACTTTATTAAAAAAGAAAACACTCGTTTATTTGTATCATAATAATTAAGAAAAAAAATGAACACCTTAACTCCTAAAAATATGAAAACGCTTTTATCGAATATTTCTCCATTCTTGCTGTTATTGATACCGATATTAATAGCAGCTTTGGTGATATGTACGCATGTCAATACAGAAGTCATACAAAGATCCGCAGATTTAAATGCCTCCTTTGTTACGATCCCTAAATATTTAAACGTGAGGGCTCTTCTTTTCTGATTCGGTTAAGATAGCGGAACTGTTTTTTAAGGAGAAAAGGTTGTAAGATTTTCCCCATCATATATTTTTATGGACGCCCATTTAATAGGGCGTTTTTTTTTATTTTAAAATAACTAAGAAAATAGTTGTAAAACTAAATATTTAGTTTTAAGTTTGTGTTATTAACCGGAAAATATATGGAAATCAAAGAATTAACACGCGCTGAAGAGCAGGTTATGCAAGAGCTTTGGAAGCTGGGTAAAGCTTTTGTGAAGGATATCATTGAGCAAATGGACGAACCCAAACCTGCATACAATACCGTATCTACAATCATTCGCATTCTTGAAGCCAAAGGTTTTGTTGATCATGAAAGTTTTGGGAAAAGTCACCGTTACTTTGCCAAGGTGAGCAAGGATGCCTATAAAGAGTTTGCGACGGGCAAATTGTTATCTGGGTATTTTGATAATTCACCTCGCAGTATGCTGTCGTTTTTTTTACAAGAGCATAAGCTGGATGTAAAGGAAACGGATGAGCTATTAAGACTGCTGGAAAAAGCGAAAAAGAAGTAAAGTGTACACCTTATAATACTAATTATGATGAACTATCTGATTATAGCCAACATCTATTTAACCCTGTTTTACGGCTTTTATAGGTTTTTCCTAGCGAGAGAGACATTTTTTCAGTTGAATAGAATTTATTTGGTGGCGACCACCGCCTTATCGTTTATTCTGCCAATGGTTCACTTGGAGTGGTTACAGAACGCTTTTGGATCATCAACGGTTTTTGTTGCTAGATCAAGTTTAGATGCAGTAACCGTTGATATAGGAGTAAGTCGGGATACAGCTAGCCCTTTTAGAGGGATAAATATACCTCTATGGATTTACTTGTATATGGGAGGTGTACTGGCGCAAGGACTGCTGCTTATCAGGAAAACGAGACGATTAATAAAGCGATTGCAGGCAAACAATCGTGGAGACGCCTATTCTTTCATGCGTACCATTAAGGTAGATACGAAGCAGGAGGGCAGCGCGAAAGTGATGGCGCACGAGTTAGTACATGTGCAGGAGTGGCATACGCTGGACGTGCTCTTCGTTGAGTTGATTAAAATTTTCAATTGGTTTAACCCTGTAATTTATTTTTTGGCAAGTTCACTCAAGTTGACACATGAGTATATTGCTGACGAAAAAATAAATGCGAGTCACGCAGATAAAATTGCTTATGCCGAGTTGCTGATTAGCCGTACCTTTTCGGTATCATCATCCGTCTTAACGAATAATTTTTTGAATCAATCGTTTATAAAAAATAGGATTGTTATGCTTTTAAAAGACAAATCAAAAAGACCCGCATTGCTAAAATATGTTTTGGCTGTGCCATTGTTTGCTGCTATGTTAATATTTTCATCAGCAAAAGTGAGTGATAAGACCAAGCGTTTAACCGACTTTGCTCTTGGAGCTCCAGTGGGAGGTAACTTTTACAAGTTAGTTGGCAGTAATATAAGGTATTTACCAGAAGCTAAAACCAATAATGCAGAAGGAAGTGTAGAAATTGCCTTCGAAAAGAATAATAGTTCGATCGAAGCGAAGGTTCTGAATACGATAGGCTATGGACAGGAGATGGAGGTTTTGCGTGTATTGAAATTGCCAGCGGTAATGAATGAAACGCCGACAGGAAAGAATATACTTCGTGTGAGTTTTAGAATGGAATATGATGGTAAGGAAGGAAATAGTCAATCTAAGGGGAAATATTCTTCGACTAAGTTGGTGGGATATGAAAACCTAGAAGAAATTATTATTGTTGGTTACGGTTCTTCTACTAATAAAAATAAATTATTGAGTAACCAGCAAGACAGTACCTGGGAAAATATTGCTGATTTTAATGATTTAGATGTGCAGCCAACTTTTCCGGGTGGGATAAATGCCTTTTACAAGTGGATCGGAGAGAATTTTAAGTACTCTATGGAAGCGAAAGAGAAAGGTATTTCAGGGACGGTTTTAGTGTCGTATATAATAGAAAAAGACGGAAGTTTGAATAATATTAAAGTAGTTGAAGATTTGGGTTATGGAACAGGGCAAGCTGCTCTCGATTTGTTAAGTCACTCACCCAAATGGTCCCCCGGGCAGAAAAACGGGCAGGCTGTTCGAGTTATGTATAATCTTCCAATCCGATTAAATTTAGCTACTCAGAAACAAAACGAAACATCTAAGCAGAAAGCTTCAAGTCTTTAATAATCTAAACTAATAGAATGAAAAAAGCGGTATCCTCCAAAAGAGGAACCGCTTTTTTTGCTTAGTTAGTGTAAAACGGTTTTATGAATGAGCAGTTTTTTCTTTAAAGAACTTCGCATTAAAGTAATCTCTATTCATTCTCGCAATATTTGTCAACTTAATGCCCACCGGACATTCTGCTTCACAAGCCTTTGTAACGGTACAGGCACCAAAACCTTCTTTATCCATTTGCTCTACCATAGCCTGTGCTCTTTGGTAACGTTCTGCCTGTCCTTGCGGCAATAGTGCATATTGTGATATTTTCGCCGAAACAAATAACATGGCAGAGGCATTCTTACAAGCCGCGACGCATGCTCCACATCCAATACAGGTAGCTGATTCAAAAGCTTCATCCGCCTTTGGTTTGGGAATTGGAATAGCGTTTCCGTCAGGAACGCCACCGGTGTTCACGGATACATATCCACCTGCCTGTTGAATGCGGTCAAAAGCCGTACGGTCAACCGCTAAGTCCTTGATTACCGGAAAAGCCGCAGCTCTCCAAGGTTCAATGACGATAGTTTGTCCATCGTGGAAGCTGCGCATATGTAATTGACAGGTGGTTGTTCCTTGCTTAGGACCATGTGGCTGCCCGTTAATATGCAGCGAACACATGCCGCAGATACCTTCACGGCAATCGTGATCAAAATATATGGGATCTTCTCCCTTTCTTGTCAGGTCTTCGTTTACAACATCAAGCATTTCTAAAAATGACATATCCGAGGAAATACCATTTGCTTGTATTGTAACAAATTTACCTTTTGTATTTTCATTTTTTTGACGCCAAACTTTTAGCGTTAAATTCATTGTTCTTTCTTCACTCATGATGCTTTATATATTTGAGTGGTTAAATTATTTATAACTTCTTTGGGTCAACTTCACATTCTCAAATACGAGTGCTTCTTTGTGAAGTGTTTCCGGTTGATTATCACCGTTATACTGCCATGCTGCTACATAAGCGAAATTGTCATCGTCCCGCTTTGCTTCACCTTCCGGGGTAGCGCTTTCCTCGCGGAAATGGCCGCCGCAAGATTCACTGCGATTTAAGGCATCATCAACCATTAATTCGCCAAGTTCTAAGAAATCGGCTACGCGACCGGCTTTTTCCAATGACAGATTTAGCTCTTCGTTCTCTCCTAAGACGGTGACATCACTCCAAAATTCCTTTCGAAGTTCTTGAATCATTACTTTTGCTTTTTTCAACCCTTCTTCATTTCTAGCCATACCGCAGTATTCCCACATAATGTGGCCAAGCTTCTTATGAATGTCATCTACGGTTTTCGATCCCTTAAGGCTAAGAAGTTTTTTGACCTTCTCTTCTACTTCTTTCCGGGTAGTTTCAAAAGCAGGATGATTTTTGTCAACCGGAGCAAAGCTTCCCAAGCTGGTTAGGTAATCACCTACAGTATATGGAATTACAAAGTAACCATCGGCCAAACCCTGCATGAGTGCAGAAGCACCCAACCGGTTTGCTCCGTGGTCAGAGAAATTACATTCACCCAAAGCATATAGACCAGGGATACTGGTCATCAGATTATAGTCAACCCATAATCCCCCCATGGTGTAGTGTACAGCCGGATAAATACGCATAGGTTGTTTGTATGGATTTTCATCCGTAATCTGATAGTACATATCAAAGAGGTTGCCGTATTTAGCGCGTACCGTATCTTCGCCCATCCGTTGGATGGCCTCTGCAAAATCAAGAAATACCGCTAGTCCGGTTTTGCCGACGCCTCTTCCCTCATCGCACATCATTTTAGCATTTCTGGAAGCCACATCACGGGGAACCAGGTTACCGAAGGACGGATATTTCCGCTCCAAGAAGTAATCTCTATCGTCCTCTTTAATGTCCGACGGCTTTAACTGTCCTTTTCTGAGCTTCTCTGCTAATTCAACTGTTTTAGGCACCCAAACTCTACCGTCATTACGTAATGACTCGGACATCAAAGTTAACTTCGATTGGTGGTCGCCAGTTACAGGAATACAGGTCGGGTGAATCTGCGTGTAACAAGGATTCGCAAAGAAAGCACCACGTTTGTGCGCTCTCCAGGCAGCAGTTACGTTACATCCCATGGCATTTGTAGATAAGAAGAAAACGTTGCCATATCCGCCGGTACACAATAGAACCGCATGCCCTTCATGCGACTCGATTTTACCCGTTTTTAAATCACGGGTAACAATGCCTTTCGCATGTCCGTCAATCATTACCACGTCCAACATCTCATGACGAGTATAGGATTGTACTTTGCCGGCATTAATTTGGCGGTTCAGTGCAGAATAGGCGCCCAGTAAAAGTTGTTGCCCCGTTTGACCGCGAGCATAAAAAGTACGGGAAACCTGTGCTCCACCAAAAGAACGGTTGTCTAACAAGCCGCCGTATTCCCGGGCAAATGGAACGCCTTGTGCTACACATTGGTCGATTATATTGACCGAAACCTCAGCCAAGCGATATACATTGGCTTCACGGGCTCTATAATCGCCTCCTTTAATGGTATCGTAAAATAAGCGATATACACTATCGCCATCATTTTGATAATTTTTAGCAGCGTTTATACCGCCCTGTGCGGCAATGGAGTGCGCACGACGGGGGCTGTCCTGATAACAGAATGTTTTTACATTATAGCCTAGCTCGGCAAGCGATGCCGCAGCAGAAGCTCCTGCTAATCCTGTTCCAACTACAATGATGGTAAACTTACGTTTATTAGCAGGGTTAACTAACTTAAGATTGAATTTATGTTTTGACCATTTTTCGGCTAATGGGCCTTCTGGTATTTTAGAATCTAACATCATCTTTATTCTATTTTTATCACAATTCCGGCGAACCGGGAAAGTGAATTTTATTTACAAAAGAAAAAATACAATGGCATAGCAGCAAAGGCTATCGGAATAATAACGCCAAACAGCCATACTGCAAGAAAGCGCACAATCGGCACATACTTTTTATGATCGAAACCCAGTGATTGGAAGGCACTGTTAAAACCATGAATTAAGTGAAAAGATAAGGCCGCCATTGCCAGTACATAAAAAGCAACTAGAACCGGGTTTTGGAAGGCATATTCTACCTGCTTATATAAATCGCGCGCTTTCGTCACCTCTTCTCCGTTTTCAGTAAACTTTTGATAATCTGTAAAATCTGATGCATTTAGCTCCGTAACCTGTGTTTCTAGCGTATTTAAATTGGTGCGATACTCTATATAAGGCACTTCATCGTTATGGAATTTCCACCAAAAATTGGCCATGTGAGTTGCGATGAAAACCAAAAGCACGGTCCCTAAAATACCCATGTTTCTCGAATTCCAAGTACTGTTTTTATTACCCGCATAACTTGCATAACCAACAGGACGAGCTTTCTTATTATGTAAGGTCAATAATAAGGCATAGATAGCATGGATTATAATAGACGCATACAATAGATAGGACACTGCCTTAATGGGAGGAAAGTGTGTCATGAAGTAGGCATAGTCATTAAAAGCCTTGCCTGCATCATCCTTAAATAATTGGAGATTACCAATCAGGTGTACTATCAGGAATGTACATAAGAACAAACCTGTTAAGGCCATGATTAGTTTTTTCCCTAATGTGGAAGTTAATGCTTGATTAAAACTACTCATTTTGTGTGTTAATTTTATTAATGGTAGGCAAAGCTATTTATTTGATTTAATAATGACATAATAATGGCTATCTATTTACGCAATTTAGAATGGTTCTAATTTTTGACCATTTTTACACAATTTTATAACCGATTTTGTATGTCTCTTTTTGAGGCGATCCTCGGTCTTTTTTTTGAAATCAAGCTTAAACGAGTTGAAGAAGAAGGCTTTATATAATTAATTTGAAATAAACAAGTCCAGGAGGTTCGATGATTGGCAGAAGACGCTGATCCTGGATGTCGTATAACAAAAAAGGGCTCTTCTTGCGAAGAACCCTTTCTGTTTAAAGGTTATATATACTATGTTATTTTAAAGGGAATGTCGACGTATAACGAGCCCCGTCTTGCGTAACACCGCTAAGCTGAATCATGTCATTCTTGCCATATGCTAATGCGCTTTCGACATCATCCACATTATTAACCGGTTTACCATTGATCGCTGTAATGATAAATCCTTTTGGAACATTGTATTCGGCAAATAAACCGTCTCTCCTCACTTCAGATACGACAACACCCGAAGAAATGTTGAACTTCTTTTTCAATTGTGCATTTGCTGGAATGAAGCCTGCGCCTAGCTTGTTGTAAAGTTCAGCGGTACTACGGTTACTACCACTCTTGCCTTCTTTATCTGACTTAATGGAGTCATCTCCTTTCAAGGTTACAACTACTTCTTTTTCCTTTCCATCGCGTTTGTACGTCAACTTAACTTTATCACCAGGGCGTAGTCTTGCTACACGCTCTTGTAGGTCTGGACTTGAGTAGATTACATTTCCGTCAATTTTAGTGATGATATCACCTTTTTTCAAACCTGCTGCGGCACCGCCTCCATTTGGCACTACACTATTGATGTAAAGACCATTAATTTCGGCAACACCCAATTCTTTCGCTACTTCGGTATTGAGCTCTTGGAAGGTTACGCCTACATAGCCGCGTTTTACGCTTCCATATTTTACAAAGTCATCGGCAATCTTTTTAACCAGGTTAACCGGTATGGCAAAACCGTAACCGGCATAGTAGCCACTCTGCGACATAATGGCAGCATTTATACCAATTAACTCGCCGTTGGCATTTACCAGTGCACCGCCACTATTTCCTTTATTGATCACTGCATCGGTTTGAATAAACGATTCGACTGCAGAGCTCGCCGGTATATTATTCGGATCTGCGCCATTTTGCTGCCACTGCTGGTAAAGTTCTTGTCTCTGTTGATCAGCTAATATACCGATGGCGCGACCTTTCGCACTGACGATACCCGCTGTAACGGTCGATTGTAAACCTAAAGGATAGCCCACAGCTAAAACCCACTCGCCAATATTTACATTATCTGAATTACCTAATTTAACAATTGGGAGATTTGTTGCATTAACTTTGATTAATGCCAAATCAGTATTCGGGTCGCGGCCAATGATTTTGGCATCATAAACCTTTTTATTGGTAAGTTCAACGGTGATTTTATCAGCTCCTTCCACCACGTGATTATTCGTTACGATATAACCGTCATTGGAAATGATTACCCCGGAACCTGAAGCCCTTGCCGGCTGCGCTTGACGCTGACGTCCTCTCGGTGCGCCAAAAAATTCCTCAAACATATCCTGAAAAGGATCACCGCCCGATCGACCCGATTGCTCATATTCTGTTTTAATGTGAACGACTGCGGGAGTAACTGCTGCGGCCGCTTGCGTGAAATCAAGATTACCGGTTGAAGCTGCTATGTTACTTGGGTTATTCGCATAGTGAAGTTGTTGCCGCTCTTCAAACGACATTTGGCTAATTTGTTTCTTCTCCAACAATTTGTAACCTCCAACAGCCACCGCTCCACCAATAAGGGCTGTTAGTAGTGTCAATCCTATTTTCTTCATTTTCTATTTTATTTTTTAGCGGTTTGTACCATTATGCGGAGCTTGATGACTTATTACCGGGATGTTGCTTTTTTTCGTTCAAGGAAAATTCGATAAAAATTTGGACCCCTAGTAAAAGTCCTTCGCTCTCCTGTTTGTTTTAGTCAAGTCTGCAAACTTTGATTTGACTCTTTCAAAAGTAATACCATTTGGTGCTTAAAGCCAAATTTTTGGCTTGTCATTTCTGTTAAAAAATGTTAAAGAAAACTTAAAAAACAAGATTAATATGAAAAACTTACAAAGCCATTAAATATGTGGGGATTTTGCTGCTTCCTCCAGTTCTTTATACCATTCTTCTCCGTATTTCCTGATTAATGGTTCTTTCAGAAAGCTATAAACAGGAACCTTTAACTCCCTTCCATAGGAACAAGCGTCATGACAGATATGCCAACGATCATAGTTTAGGACGTCAAATTCCGGATATTTCGTAATACGAATGGGGTATAGGTGGCAGGAAATGGGCTTCTTCCAATGTATAAGACCTTTTTGATAGGCGATCTCAATCGCACATTTTGTAATACCATTTTCCCAGGTCACGTATGCACATTCCTTATTTCCGTCAACACATGGCGTTGTCAAATCACCGTCTTCATCCACCACGTGTGTTCCGGTGCTTTCAATGGTCTCAATTCCTTTAGCCGTCATAAAGGGTTTTACTTCAGGATAAATCTCCTTAAGTATAGTCAACTCGTGCTGATCGAGTGGTGCGCCCGAATCGCCTTCCACGCAACACGCTCCTTTACATCTGTTCAGATTACAGACAAATTGTTCTTTAATGATCTCCTCATTAACCAATACGTCACTAACTTCAATCATCATATCGTTAATATTGCGACAAAATGGCGTTTTTATGTCTTTTTGTCGTTACTTAGTTGTTTTCAGTGGATATTTTAAACCTTTGGCGCCGGTAAGTTCCAAGGTTACCGCTCCTATTAAAATATCTACTTGTGCCTTTACCGGTATTCGGTTATCATCATCCGTTACCCAAAGATGAAGTTTACTATCTTTTTTAAATACACGACCCGGCTCCAATGATGGGCTAAATCGCAGGCACCTAAATGTTCCCAGAGGGGTTTTTATATTTTCTTTACCTAAATAGGTAATGTAGAGATAAGCTAAAGAGTCTTTTAGAAAATAAGAGAGCTTAAATGATTCTCCCTCCTTTATATTCGATAAGTCTAGTGTTCTCGAAAAATAATAGGCAGATAGCAAATCGAATGTCTGCGATTCTTTAGCGGTAAAATTGCCACGCGTTGCCTCAATCTTCTTTTTATCTTGATAAAATCGAATCTTATCGTTTCTCCTATATTTACCTTCTTTGATATCCTCGCTAAAGAAATAAGGAAGGTATGTTTTCTGATCAATATACGAATCGTATTGGTCACGTATATTATAAAAGATACTGAATGCCTTTGAAGTCTTACCAACAGCGGTTAAATGATATGTTGGTTTTCCATCAAACGTTAGATCAGACGGTAAGACTTTTAATACACCTTCTGCTGCCGAAATAAAGCCATATTTAAGCTTATAAGTCAGCTCTTCTCCCGGTTGAAATACGCCCTTTTTTAAATAGGGTAAGACCTGCGCGGACACATGGGCTGAAAACGTAACTGAGATAATAACCGCTAGTAGTTTCTTCATCATAAATTATTTATCGCTAAGCATTAACCAACGCCTTAGACGATACTTTATGTCGTTCGTTTAAATATAGGAACCGTAGAACAAGGCTCACCGTACATAATACTTTTGGCAACTTTTGATAACTTATAAGCAAAGGTAACGAAGGCCGATTCCGGAATTTTTATGTCTCCGCAACCCTTTACTACTACTCGCTGGTCTCTGAACTGCTCTATGTCCAGATTGGATAAGGCACGCTCAAATAATATATCTTCAAAGGTTTTTTTGTCCCCGAAAAAAAGCTCATTTACATAAGGTTCCAATTTATTAGCCAGGAGCATATAGGCCCATGTAGGAACGATTGCATCTGCACTGCAAGTAATCAGCACATTTTTACCTGCGTATTTAGACCAGTCGTTTTCTTTTACAAAGGCACGAAAATCCTTTTCACGTAAAATAAGTCCCTGAAATAAATTGTCTTTTATATCGTAAACGGCTACTTCAGCTTTTGATTTGAGTGATGCTAAATCAAAGGTTAGCAGACCACTGTTTGCAACCCTGTTTACTATGTTTTCTTGAATTTCCATACCCCTCGATTAAATTACAAAATTCCTCTATTGCCACTAATGTTAGGCCGTCTTAAAATAAAAAATCCGGATAGTATGTTATAGCTATCCGGATACAAAGGTATGAATAAATAATTTTAGTAGAACCTCACG
The DNA here is from genome assembly GCF_008245145.1 of Olivibacter sp. LS-1. GTDB lineage: Bacteria > Bacteroidota > Bacteroidia > Sphingobacteriales > Sphingobacteriaceae > Olivibacter > Olivibacter oleidegradans. The sequence continues at coordinate 989,492 of NZ_CP041643.1, forward strand.
CGATTATCCTTAATGTCTGCTTTATCTAATAAAGCTTGGAAGGATTGATTGGAAGCCCGTTGTCTCAGTTGTTGTCTAACTTGTTGCTTTTGTTGATCAACTTTATCTAAGGCAGGAGGATTTACGAAGTCAGTAACCTGTACCACATATACACCTTGATTTCCTTCGATTGGCTTAGATAGCTGCTTCGGTTGTAATCCGAAAACCGTACCTACCACTTTATTCTCCTGTGCAACCCCCGGTAATATCGGGTTTGCAAAAACGATGTTTTGTTCCGCTTTCGGTGTTTTTCCAACTTTTTGTGCTATCTGGTCAATTGATTTTGCGCCTTGAAGAGCATCGTTCAACTTCTGTGCTAGCTTTGTGGCCTTTACCTTATTTAATACTGCCGGTTCGATTTCTTTCTTCACATCCTCCAAAGACAACTGTCCTTTGGGGCGAATATTAGTCAATTTAGCAATCACATATTGATTGTCAAGCTCGTAGACCTTGTCCGTTAAATCGCCTTTTTCGGCTTTGAAAGCCCACTTAATCACTTCCCTTGGTGTTTCAAGGTTAGGCAGATAGCCTTGCATGGGCGTAATGTTATCCGCATGTTCTACGGTCAAACCCGCCTTTTTGGCCTCTTCAGCAAAGTTTTGGCTATTTGCTTTTCCAAAGAAGTCGGATGCTTTGCTATAAGCTGCTCTTAACGTCTCATTGCTACTACTCACGCTTTTATCGATAATAGCTGCCTTTACCACTTTAGACATCCCTTTTTGTGCGTCTACCTTAATGATATGCACACCATATTGTGTGTTTAGAACGAATACATCACCTGGTTTTGCATCAAAAACAGCATTTTCGAAAGCAGGGATCATGCTACCTCTAGCGAATGTACCTAATTCGCCGCCATTATCTTTTGTTCCGTCCGTACCAAATTCCACTGCCAGTGCAGCAAAGTTACCTCCCTTTAGAATAAGGTTTTTGATGGAGTCTGCTTTTGCCATTGCCTTATCAACTCCGCCTTCTGTTGCAGGATTTAATAAAATATGGCGTGCGGTGACCGAATCCGGACTATTGCGTACATCCAATATTTTTGCAGACTCGTAGACACCGTTCGAATATACAGGCCCTACAGTTGAACCTTTAGCCGCGCTAAATACCAGTGAATCCAAAGCAGGGCTCAAGGTTCCTTTCTTTATGTAAGAAACGGGTCTCTTTTGCTCCGAGTTGGATACAGCAAACAACGAGTCATTGGTAGACTTGGCCAATTCTTCCGTTAGTTTAGTAATCGTTTCCTTGGCTAAAGCCGTATCTTGTGCGGTTGGTTGCGCATTAAATACAACGTAATCAAAAGAACGCGTTTCCATCTGATTCTTGAAAGCGGCCTTGTGTTCGTTGTAGTAATTTTGATAATCAGCGTCCGTTAACTTGATGTCTTTGTCGGGTATGGAGGCATAATCTAACAAAACGTAGCTAAAATTGGCAATTTTATTCCGTTGATTATAATCTTCGGTTGCTTCTAAGGAAGTTACGTAAACACTGTTTTGTACCAGGTTGTTATATTTCTGCTGTAGACGGTTATCTCTCATGGCTTCCAAAAAAGTACCCCACTGTCTACTTAGCTCGCTATTTGCAGGTTCTTTTGCAACATTGGCAAGAAATTGGTTCAATTGATTGCGATCTATTTCTCCGGTCTGTGGATTGCCGAAATTCTGCGCAATCATCGGTGATGGATTTTTACCGGTTACCATATCTTGCAACTCGTTCTTTCCTACACCCAGACCAATACGCTCGAGTTCTTTGTCGAGTAATAGCCGTCTTAAGTTTTGATTCCATGCATCTTCAACCGCATAGGATGTCATTTGTGGACTCATATTGCCCCCCATTTGCTGGCGCATATTGTTGATGCTTTGTTCCACTTGATTATTGAAATCCGTATACGATATAGATTCGCCATCTATATTACCCACCTCATTTTGATGAGATGCCCAAAACGGGGTGCCGAAGCGGATAACGTCGCCTAATAAAAATGCTACGATTGCTAAACCGATAATTACTACAATGATTATTCCCGCGCGGTTTCGCAAAAAGGTCATTAATCCCATATGCTCTTTATACTATTTTGATTGAAGGTTTTAAGTTCTTTATTATAAGTATTTAAAATAAAAATTCAACAAATTTTTAAATGAGGGCGCAAGATACAATTTTTAACAATAAAAAAAGTATTTGCGATGGAGTATTGTCATAATCCATCACCTTCTTTTAAATTGTATACTCCCCTTGCCCCGTTTATTTTCCGGTGTTCAAAATTTTCATCAGCCTCGAAGAAGTTCCCTTCCAATATACTTCCATCAGGACTGGTGATGGTCAATGGCAGTTTATTGAAGAAAATCCGTTTATCGTTATCCCAAAAAAGTTCTTCCGATTTGAAGATCGTTCCATCAGCCATGGTAACAACCACGTTATGCCTCAATTCGACCAGGTTTTTCTTTTCAAAGTATAGACCATAGTTAGAGGTGACTCTTCTCTCCTCTTTTTTGTTTTTATCATAAAAGATCAAAAGCACATCTTTTGGGAACTCGTAAAAGGGACTATCTACATTATGCTTAATCATTTTGCTGGAAATCAACTTAGCTTTTACGACCGCCGAATCACTGTAAATGACGGTAACACCATAAGAGACATCAATCGGTTCTTCAGCATTAATGTTCGCTATGCGCTCGACATCCTTCAGGTCATTTTCGCAAGAACACAGGAATAAGACAGCAAAAAACAACGAAACCATGGTTTGTTTAAAAACCATGGCTTGTCTTTTTTGGAACCTATAGATTAATTGATGAGTCACCAAATACATTTCATTTGCCCCATTCTCTTTGCTTAGTCGTATCGATACCGCTGGAACCAACGATCGTTCAACATAAAAGAAACGGTAAAATTAAAATACCTTTCCTTAACCAGGTTATTGGTTAGGGTTCCTCTTTGTCCGTATTCCGCTGTCAGGTTGATTTTGTAATAAGCTTGAATACCCGACTGTGCCCGGATGGGAAGCCCTAAGCCCAGACTAACGGCCATATCCTTTATGTCTTGCCCGTTTAGATTTAAATAGGTTTTATCATAGCGTAATCCGAAACGGTAATCAACCACGTTCCAGTAGCGAATAGAAGTAATATCAGGAGTCCATTGGCCTCCAAGGCTAGCCCCGTAACTGTCTTTGAATTTCGTTTGATCGTCCAGGACAGATCCATCTTTATAATCGGACCACTTAGCATAACGAAGATCAGCGCCTAGTAACCATTTATTAGCACGGTTAATACTGAAGCCAAAGCTATGGCGCATAGGGAGTGTTATCTTTTCTTCATTACCAAAATAAGAAGATACGGTATCCAAAACCGAATTGATCGTACCGTCAGATATATTGCTCGATATACGTGTTACAATTTCGGAAGCAGTAGAATTAAGCTTAGTGCCCAAACTGTTGGTATAGCCAAGTGTTAGGAGCGTTTTTTCATTCAAGGTGGTGTGATATTGAAGACCTAAATCGTAATTAAAGCCGTTAATATCCCGTTTATTCTCAATTCTCGAATTAGTAGCTCCTAGTTGGTTAGGATATTCGATTCCACTAATATTATTTAGTTTTCCGAACAAATACGATACATTCGCTCCCACACTGAAGTATTTGCCGATCTGTACCCCGTATCCAATATAAGCTTTACTGAGACCGCCTTCACCCGCAAAAGCTCTGTTCGCCCGTGTTGTATCTCCGGAGCCGAATGACATAGGCGAGGCATAGTTATAGCCCATATCCGAAAAGGGCATAAGGCCAAAACTAAAGGCAGAACGCTGACTTAAAGGAATGGCAAAATTAATATGATTTAAAGCAAAATTTCCGCTTGCTTCACTGTTTCCTCCTTTTTCAAGGATGGTTCTGTTCATGTAAGCTCCGATATCAAACGTTGATAGGCGAATGCTGGAATAGGCGGCCGGATTGGCTACGTTAATATTGCTATAGCCTCCTAAACTACGCACCCCTGTTGACAGTCCACCCATTGCCCTGTATTGCGGTAATTGGTCGCCCCTTAAAGCGCCTAGCCCAAATGCCGAATAAGGTGAGCTGCTGTTCGATTGTGCACTAGCGGTTGCACTAACGCATATTCCAATGATATAAAGGTATTTCTTAATGTGTAATCTCATGCGGATCTACTGTTCATGAAGCTATATATGTCAATTCAAGACTGCAAAGCTATTTATTTTTTAGTTGTGAAGTGGGGTGTTTTTGTTAAAAAAGGTTAAAACAAACAGTTTTACTTGGTTAAAAAAGTTGAAAGTATAAAATGGCAATGACTAAAATAGCGTATACGCTTTCATAAAACCAACTGGTTTTCGCGAAATTAAAATAGTAGGCCATATAAATAGAGATAGGCGGTGCGCATATTAAAAAATGATATTGCGGTGCATCGGCTTTCAAATAATAAGAGAAAATGCCGAACAGAAACATAAAAAACAGCAGTTGAAAGGATTTTCTTACATGGACAATGCTTTTATAAAAGTTTTCTCTCAGGGTATTTAAAAAGAGAATCAAAACCAGGGCCAAGGGCATTAACACCCAATAATCATAAAGCTCAATATGAAATGATGTGGGAATTGGGTTGGTTAAAGGCTTCCAGATGGCGTAAAAATCATTAATGCGATCCTTCCAAAGATAAATGATGCCCAGTAAAAAGTAGATGGTTATAAAGCCAAGCAGTCCGGCAATCCATTCGCGCCAATCAAAAGGTCTGAAAATAATGAGTGCTATCCATAAAAGCAAGAACATGAGGATGAAAGGAAAATAGAATAAGGTTCCGAGCGCAACCAACATGCCTAAATCGTATAGGGTAGATTTTACTTCCGCACGATGATAGGTTTTCAGCAATTTATCGATCATCCAGATCAATAAAAAATTACAGATGAGTGTAGGAGTTAAAGCGAGAAAGGGCAGTAAAAGACTGGCGGTTGTTACGTACATTAACGCAGGCAAAAAAGTGGGTCTACCCAGTAAATTATGATTGTCGACGATCCGATTTAATAACAGCGCTTGCGCAATGGTAATCACTAGGGTGAGGAGAATACTTGCTAAAGGCGTAAATGTTAAATCGTTTGCGTTTTTCACAAACGTCATAATAGCTTGCTCAAAAAGAATCGGATGGAACGATTCCGGCATGTGAATAAAAGCCCCTATACAAAGGAAGCAGGCGATGATTATTAAAAATAGAAGATTAGAGGGAGTAAATTTTCTAAATAAATTGATCATTACCTGTTTTGCTTTTTACCTATCTGTATAGAACTACAATATTAGTGTAATCAAAGTAAAAAGTAAAAAGTAAAAGTAAAAAGCTGTCACGTTAGAAGGATATCCGTTGAAAAAGGAGAGACAGACTTCAAGCATTGGGGATTCTTAACCTTCAGCTTTCAATAGCGCCAACAACTTGTTTACGTTCAGTTTTTCATTTAGGTCTTCACTTTCAAAAGGATCAATCTCCTCTGATGCAGTATTTGCCATTTCATCTTTGCTGTAACGGTAAATCTCCCACTTGCCTTTGTTGTATTCCAAGGCAGTCAGGTTCTCAACCCAGTCGCCGGAGTTTAAATAAGTCACCGTGCCATTTTCTGTTTCTATTTCCTTTATTTCCGGTTGGTGTATGTGGCCACAAACCACATATTGATATCCCTTTTCAATGGCTAGCTCGGCAGAGATCGTTTCGAAGTTGTTGATAAACTTAACAGCATCTTTAAAACTTGCTTTGATTTTCTTGGAAAAACTCATCTTTCCCCTGCCCATTTTAACTAAACACCAGTTTACAAAGCTGTTAAGCAAGATCAGTGAATCATAGCCAATGGCACCTAAGCGTGCTAGCCATTTTGAGTGCTGCATGGTTACATCAAAGATATCACCATGGAATATCCAGGCTTTGCCGTTTGATAACGGAAGTACCAATTTATTGCTAAGCTGCAGAGAGCCAAGATTGAAATCAGCAAATTTTCGAAGCATTTCATCGTGGTTGCCCGTCAGATAATGAACAGGGATACCTTCGGCTACAAATTTGAGCAGCTTACGGACCACCTTCATATGGCTTTCCGGCCAGTAACGTTTGCTAAATTGCCAGATATCAATGATATCGCCGTTTAATATGATTCTTTCAGGTTTAATGCTCTTGAGGTAATTTAGGAGCTCTTTAGCGTGACATCCGTAGGTCCCAAGATGAACATCTGAGATAACCACCAGCTCTATTGCACGTTTTGACATCAAAGTATAAACTTTGTATACAAAGTAACATTTATATTGTTAAGTTGCTGTTAATTAGTTGTTATATTTCGTTTGCATCGGCTCTTCGATATCAACTTTTTATGCCTGACGCTTCCAAATTCATATCCATTATTTCATTTAGCCGAAAAATTGGTTCCATAATCCGACCTTTTGGAATTGATGGCGCTGATTTGTCAAACTACTTTTGTGTTGTAAAAACAAATTAATAAGAATCATTAAGCAGCAATTTTTTTGGATAGAAAGACGCTATCAACTTCTTAGTAACAATAATGAGAAAAACTTACAATTAATTTTAAAAACATGAAAAAGGCAATTAAACTGAGTACATTTATATTAGCTGCATTAACTTTGCTTACATTTTCTGCTAAGGCGCAAGACCGCGAAGGCTTTCGTCTAAGCGTTGGACCGGAGTTTGGTTTACCGGTAGGAGATTTCGGAGATGCTTATGATTGGAGCGTGGGAGGTTCAATACAAGCTGAATACCCGATCCTGAAAAATGATTTATACGTAACCCTGAATGCAGGATTCAGTAATTTCTTTGCAAAAGATTTCAATGGCATTTCCGGCGAAGACTTACAATTGCTTCCTGTAAAAGCAGGCTTGAAATATTTTCCTGTCGGGAACTTTTATGTTCAAGGCGAAGCTGGGGTGTCTTTCTTAACAAACAAAGACGATATAGGCGCCACTAAATCTGCTACATTTGCCTATGCACCACAAGTAGGCTATCAATTCAATTTAGGTGGTAAAAGCTACTTGGATGCGGGTGTACGTTTTCAAGGTAATAGCAAATTTACAGACAATGGAAGTAGCAATAACTTCTTTGGTTTACGGATAGCTTATGGTTTCGGTTTGTAAGAACCCCTAGATGCTTAGTGATTTTTGTTTATTTTAAATTTGGCCTGTTTCCTTTTGGAAACAGGTTTTTTTTGCCTGTTTTTGACATTAAACCTATGTTAATATGATATTCAATTTACCTTGTTACGATAGGATATGCTTTGCTTTGCATGATCAAAAGGTAATATATGAGCAATTCCTTAAATAAATTAGTAATAACTGAGAAGAACGATCCTGCTTTCAACTCCGCAGTGGACAAAAACCCCCACTTTATTGTCATGCAGGCTAACCGAAATACCTTAACAAGTTTATCTAATTTTCATTTACATGAATACATGTCTCTTATTCTAAATCTTAGAGGAGAGGGAATAGTCAATATGGAAAATTATTCATTTAAGCTAGCCCCGGGGACGCTGTATCTTATTAAACTGACACCGGCAACAGTGTTTGAATCACTGACAGCCGATATCCAGAGCTATATTATTCTTTTTAAGAAGGATTTTATTATTAATGCAGTTTTTCAAGAGCCATTGATTGAAAATGTATTGGTGAATGGTTTTGATGAACCCGCTATATGCACGTTAACTAAGCCTAATTTTGCTACCATTCAGATAACTTTCAAGCGACTACATCAAGAATATCACAACAGTAAGTTGTTTCGCGATAAGATGTTGCGACTGCTGTTTATTGAACTTCTTCTGGAAACGAGTCGCGCCAGTACGCATGTTTCGGCCAAGGCACTGACTTTGCCTTCGCGGCAGCAGCAGCTGGTCAATAAATTTAAACGACTTATTGATGATCATTTCTTAACCAAAAGAACTGTTCAGGAGTACGCGGAGCACCTTTTCGTGACCGCAAAATATCTCAGTGAAGTGGTTAAAGAGTATACAGGAACAACGGCATTGTATATGATACACAGCAGGATCATGGAAGAGGCCAAATATTGGTTAACCACGTCAGACCTAAGTGTTAAAGAGATCGCCGGTAAACTTAATTTCGACACAAGCTCGCATTTTAGTCGTTTCTTTAAGCATATCGCCGGATATAATCCGACTGCGTTTCAGCAACTTTACAGTTTGCAATATGCGAGATAGCACGAGCGCAATTCGTTTCAAAGCTGTGAAGAGTCTGTAATGAAGGCTAACTAGGTCATTCGCTATCAATAAAAGGCAAATAATTCTTATCTTTGCACCTTAAAAAACATTAAACGCCGTTTGCAGCGGTATCAATGACATATGAAAGCATATCAAACCTTGCTGTATTATTGTTACAGCCCAATCGAAAACGCAGAAGAATTTGCCGAAAACCATCTAGCTTTTTGTAAGTCTTTAGGACTTGTCGGACGTATTATTGTGGCAGATGAAGGACTGAACGGAACAGTATCAGGTACACCGAAAGCATGTCAAGCGTATATGGATGCCGTGCATGCTGATCCTCGTTTTGCTAAGACAGATTTTAAAGTGGACGAGGTGGATGAACCTTCATTTGTTAAGATGCATTGTCGGTATAAACCGGAGATTGTGCATTCCGGATTGAGAGACCCGCATATAATTGATCCAACAAAGAAAACAGGTGTACATTTAGAACCCAAGGAGTTTCTTGAAATGAAGGATCGGGACGACGTAGTGGTATTAGATGTTCGGTCTGATTACGAACATAAAGTTGGCCATTTCAAAAACGCAGTACGTTTAGACATTGAAAACTTTAGGGAATTTCCGGAAAAGATTAAGGAACTTGCTAAGTATAAAGACAAGAAGATCCTTACCTATTGTACCGGCGGAATAAAATGCGAGAAAGCATCTGCTTTACTCTTGCATGAAGGTTTTGAACAAGTATACCAATTACATGGAGGGATTATAAAATACGGGAAGGAAGCTGGCGGAAAAGACTTTGAAGGGAAATGCTATGTTTTTGACAACCGTGTGGCGGTCGATGTGAACACCGTAAATCCCTCAGTTGTATCTACTTGTTTTAATTGTGGCACACAAACCACTAAGATGATCAATTGTGCCAATCCTGAATGCAATGAGCATTTTACCCAATGCGACGAATGCGGATGGAAGATGGATGGATGTTGTTCAGATGCGTGTAAAGCACACCCTAGAAAAAGAGAGTACGACGGAACGGGATATTATGTCAAAATTCCACAAACTGTCAATCTCAGCAAAAGAAAACATAAAAAATTTCTGGCAAAGACCTAATTTAGCCTGTATGCGCAACAATTGGTCATTTTCTTTTAGCCTATTAGTTCTGTTGCTTCTTAGCCTTTCGCTTAAACCGGCAATGGCGCAGCCAAGTAGGCCAAGAATCGGAGCGCCTGTTGCGAAACAAACAGTTGCTATGGGCGATGTCCATTTTGCCGGTGCGCCTCTTGTCCAAAATTTCAGTAAAACTTTCTACCAGGCGGGGAACCAGAACTGGTCGGCAAGCTACGGGCCCGACGGGCGAATGTATTTTGCCAATAGCGATGGTTTGCTTTCTTTTGACGGGCAGCATTGGGATCTAAATACCATGCCGCGCAAAATTTTGGTGAGAGGTGTTGCTGTTGGAAGGGAGGGGGAAATATATACCGGCGGATTTGGCCAATTTGGTGTATGGGAAAGAAATGCTTTCGGTTTGCTGGTATACCGCTCATTAAGTGATCAACTGACGGAAGCGGACAAGGTCAATGACGAAATTTGGAAGATTTATGTTGATGATGAGCAAGTGCTTTTTCAATCCTTTTCTGCCATCTATACCTACAAAAATGGAAAGTTAAGCGTATTAAAGACAAAAGACCCTTTTTTATTCTTATATCAAGTTAATGGACGTTATTTGGTAGAAATAATATCAAAAGGCTTGTTCGAGTTCAAAGACGGAAAGCTCGTAAAACTTTTAGATAAACAATTCTATGGAAATTCAATCATTCTTTCCATACTTCCTTTCACATCCAATGCCTTGCTTATTGGTACGGCCAAAAGTGGTTTGTTTATCTTTGAAAATGGAGATGCTCGGCCCTGGATCAACGAAGCAGACGTAGCGCTAAGACAATACCAACTCAATAATGGGCTGAAAGTACTTGGAAATCAATATGCTTTCGGGACCATTTTAAATGGCGTTTACATACTTGACCAAGCAGGGAAGCTCATTCAGCACATAAACAAAAGCAATGGCTTGCAAAATAATACCGTTTTAAGCTTACAGTCGGATGCGTTTCAAAATATATGGGTTGGTTTGGACAATGGAATCGATCGTATAGAAATCAATTCACCTATTTATTACTTTGACGATCGCGCGGGGATTTTAGGTACTGTTTACACCTCGAAAATCTACAAAGGCAAACTCTATATCGGGACTAATCAGGGACTCTATTACAGTAATTGGCCAGCCAACAATAATCGTTTCGATTTCCGACTAGTAGAAGGCTCACAAGGACAAGTTTGGGAGCTCTATACCCTAGGCGACGAATTGCTCTGCGGTCATAACAATGGAACTTTTCGGGTCGAAAACGAGCGACCACACTGGCTATCAACGGTTACCGGAGGCTATACTTTACATACCTTACAAGGGAAGAGTGATAGCTTGATACAGGGAACCTATACGGGTTTAGCTCTTTTTAAGAAGAGTAATAATCGTTGGACTTTTGATCGGAAACTAGGGAACTTCAACGAACCTGTTCAATACCTCGAGCAGATAAGTAACAACCGATTCTGGGTAAGTGGATACAAAGGCCTGTATGCTGTCCAGCTAAATAATGAAGCTACCCTTGTTCGGCATCAAAAGAAATATACAGAGGATGATGGATTACCTCAAAGTCCGTATATCAACGTATTTAGTATAGCCGGTAGAGTCGTTTTTGCAACGGACTCCGGGTTTTATTTACATGATGAGATAGCGGATCACTTTCATGCTTATACCCAACTGAATGAACGCTTGGGTACCTTTGCCAATGCAAACAAGGTAATGCCGGCTGCGGGTGGCAAATATTGGTTCATTCGTAAAGGACATTTGGCGTTGGTTGGTTTTGGTGATAGTGGCAAAGTCCATATTGATTCTACTGGTTTCACGGTGTTGAATAACCGTATGTTGAGTTTTTATGAAAATGTAAACTTGCTCACGCCAAACCTATCGTTAGTTAGTTTAGATGACGGTTTCGCGCTTTATAGAAAAGTCACCGGATCCCCGCAACAACAAATTGCCCCGCCAATTATCCAGAAGGTAGAAGATATTGCTGATAGTACAGCCAAACCAATCGCATTTTATCAATCGGGCGAAATTATTTTGGAAGCCAAACAAAATAATATACGTATTACTTTCGCGTTGCCCTATTTTTCTACCAATACCATCCAGTTTCAATATCAACTGGAGGGAAACTCAAAGAACTGGTCGGCCTGGAGCAGTATCACTCAGAAGGAGTTTACCAATCTTTCACCGGGTAAATACATCTTTAGGGTAAGAGCAAATGTAAATGGTTATGTAACGTCGGTCAGTGCACTTTCTTTTGAAATAAGTGCCCCTTGGTATAGAAGTAGCTTGGCCTGGATGGCCTATGCGTTGCTATTTTTGCTGCTGCTTTACGGAGTTAGACGTTATTACTTATATAAGCTTAAAAGGCATCGCGAGGAAGTGCAGCAAAAAATGTTGCATGAGCAGGAGGAGCGGTTACAAAAAGAGATGTTTGAAAATGAGCAGCGACTTTTCAGGATGAAAAATAGTCAATTGGAAAAGGAGCTTGCGAGCAAAAATAGAGAATTGGCCAATTCAGCCATGAATATTGTCTATAAAAATGAGTTACTGAATAATGTACATGATGAGTTGCTTCAATTGAAGGACGGAGATGGACGCAGGTTATCAAGTGATCAACTAAAAAGGATCAGCAAGATTATAGACGACGCTCGGAGCGATGAGCGCGATTGGAATCTCTTTGAAGAAAGTTTTAATGAAGCACACGAGAATTTCTTTAAAAAGTTAAAAGCCAACTATCCCGAATTGGTGCCTAATGACCTAAAACTGTGTGCGTATTTGCGAATGAACATGTCAAGCAAGGAAATTGCTTCCTTACTTAATATCACCACTCGAGGAGTTGAAATCAGAAGATATCGATTACGGAAAAAATTAAACCTTGGGCACGACCAGAATCTTACCGAGTTTCTAATGGATGTGTAGTGCCCCCTCTTGTGTTGGTATATCCCTATAGAACCTATTAGATGTAAGGTAAAACACTACATCATTACCTCATCAAACACTTCGTGTATTAAGTACACACTTACCGATAAATATGAGAGGTGATGTATCATATTATTTGTTTGTTAATCAGTGTTTTAAAAAAATATAATCCAGAAATGAGCAAGTGGTTTTACGCTTGATGTATTGATGTAGAGTCTCTTTTTTTCCAAATTTTAAAACAATCGGGCAACTTTGTTTTGTTAACCACTAATGAGGGTGTGCTCACTTAGGGGAGTAAAACCCAACTATATTAAAGAGACAATTTATAACCAATCAAAAAAGCTATGAGGTACAGATTTACGTACTGCCTAATGGTTTTATTTATTTTTATCGCAGCGCCATCTTTCGCGCAGCAGGAAATAACCATTCAAGGTAAGGTAACAGATTCGCTCGATGGAACAGGGATTCCAGGCGTGAGTGTATTAATCAAAGGGACGGGTAAAGGGACCCAGACGGACGCCAATGGTAACTATAATATCAAGGCACCGTCGAATGCCACCCTAACATTTAGTTTCATCAGTTATCGAAGACAGGAGATAGCCGTAAACAATCAAACCACCATTAATGTTACCTTGGCCAGTGAGAGCGAGGTATTGGATCAAGTGGTAGTTGTTGGTTACGGTACACAAAAGCGGAGCCAGATTGTCGGTTCAGTAAGCTCCGTTAAATCAGAAGAAATTACCAAACAGCCCGTGTTGACAGCGGCACAAGGTTTACAAGGAAAGGCGTCAGGCGTACAGATTAACGCTTCGGGACAGCCTGGTTCGCAACCGCAAGTAAGAATCCGTGGGGTAGGATCAATTACAGGGAACCAAAATCCGATTTATGTGGTAGACGGTGTAATTACGGACGATATTACGAATATTAATAACTCGGATATCGCTTCCATTGAAGTGTTGAAAGATGCGTCTGCTCAAGCAATTTACGGTAGCAGGGCTGGTAATGGTGTGATATTGGTTACTACAAAAACTGGTCAAAGTGGTAAAATGCAAGTGAATGTAAATACTTACGCTGGTTTTCGAAACATGACTAGCAAGGTAGATATGGCTGGTGGTAGAGATTATGCGATTTATACCAATGAAGCGATCATTAATGGGACACCCGTGGGAGAAGAACCTGAATTGTTATTCGATCCGAATAATTTGCCTAATCAAACCACTGACTGGATGGATGCCGTAACTCGCCAAGGGTTAGTCCACAATTATGACGTAAGCGTGAGTGGGTCGTCAGAAAAGACAACGTACTACTTTAGTGCAGGTTACTTTGGCGATCAAGGTATTCTAAAAGGATCAAAATATGATCGCTTTAATGCAAGGGTAAATAATGAGTATAAGTTAGCTCCAATTCTCTCTGTTGGTCATAATCTTACCGTAACCTACAGCAAGTCGAATAATATTCCCGGAAGTGTTTTTGCGTCAGCCTACCGGATGTCGCCTGCGGCCTCTATCTATAATGAAGACGGTAGTTATGGGTATCAACCAGGGTTAAATGTTGGAAACCCTGTAGCGACGATTAATTATACCAATGACTTTACCAATACGTTACGTTTGCAGGGAAATGGCTTTATCTCTTTAAAACCCGTGGAGGGTTTGACTTTACGAAGTGATTTTAATTTCGATAAGACAAATGGAGATGGTCTTCAATATGCTCCTGTGTACACCGTTTTCAGTGCGCAACAAAATAATCGCTCGAGATTAAATGTATTGGATAACAACCGCTTCTATTACATTTGGAATAACCAAGCTACTTACAATAAAACTTTCGCGGAGAAGCACGAAGTTAACGCCACCGTAGGCTATTCCTTTGAAAGAGACCGTGCAACAAGGTCAAACGTTCAAGTATTAGATGTCCCTAATCAACGAAATCTATGGTATATCAGTCAAGGAGATGTATCGACAATTACTATTGATCCAAACAACAATATTAATGGCGGTGATTTGGTACGCCGCCAATCCATTTTTGGAAGATTAACATATACCTATGACGGTCGATACAACATTAGTGGTTCTTTGCGTAGAGACGGGTCAAGTTCATTCCCTGTCAATAATAAGTGGGGAACTTTTTACTCAATTGGTGGTTCGTGGAATATCGGTGAAGAGAACTTTATGAAGGATCAAGATTTATTTGATTATTTACGGCTAAGAGTTGGGTACGGTAAAGTTGGAAATGACATCAGTATTTCAGGGAATAACCTGGCAGCTTTATTAGGCGTTTCTCAAACAGGGTATTATCCTTTTGGTTTTCCTAATTTTGATCCGGTGCTTGGGATCAATTATAATCAAATACGGGATGCAGGCGCTTCGTGGGAAACGACAAAAGGAGTAGATGCTGGATTGGAGTTCGGTATTATTCAAGGAAAGTTATCTGGAAGCTTTGGATATTACAATAAGTTGACCGACGCCTACGTCCCAGTAACAATTCCTTCGCTCTTCGGCGATGCAGACAGAGTTGTCTATACACAAGCAGCTCGTGTTCGGAACAGAGGATTTGAAGTTGCCTTGAATTGGGATAACCGGGTAAACGACGATTTCTCCTATCGATTTGGCGGAAATGTTACTTTCAATAAAAATATCGTCGACGAAGTTACTGGAAACCTAAGGTTACAGGGAGGAAGTCTTGGCAATGGACAAATTGTTACAATGACCCAAGTAGGCGAACCCGTGGGCAGCTTTTGGGTTTATGAAGTGACTGGCCATGATGATCAGGGGAACTTTACTTACCGAGACGTAAATGGAGACGGTACGATCGACGACAACGATCGTGTGTTTGTCGGGTCTTATCAACCAAAAGCTTATTTCGGATTCAATGCGGGTGTGAATTATAAACAGTTTGATCTGTCGTTTGATCTCTACGGAAACTTAGGAAACAAAATTTTCAATGGTAAACGCGCTGTACGATTTGGCAATGATGCGGTAGAACAAGAAGTCTTTGCTAATCGCTGGACACCGGAAAATCAGAACGCTTCTGGGCCTGCTGCATCCAATACTATTCCTCGGCCCTCTACATATTATGTCGAATCCGGTAATTTCTTGCGAGTAAACAACATTACATTAGGCTATACGTTTGACAATCAAAAATGGACATTCTTAAAAGATAGTAAGTTACGTGTGTTTGCAACTGCACAAAACCCGTTTGTATTCAAATCTTATAGCGGATTTACTCCCGAAATTGGAGGTGCAACCTCAGGAAATATTTCCGATGCTGATCGGCGTAATGCGGGCTCGGCAATTAATTCAGGTATCGAATTGGATGTATATCCAATTTATTCAACCTATATGTTTGGTTTAAATTTGACATTTTAAGATCATGAAGAAATTCATCCATCATATCAGTATACTAACTGTCCTTATTTTAGGTATAGTTGTATCCTCATGCAGTAAAGACTGGTTAAATCCCGCTCCCGAAAATCAGGTTTCAGGCGACGATTCAACATTTACTAATCCCCAGAATGCTCAACGCTTCGTCAATTCAGCTTATACCAACCTCCTTACTTGGGATCAAAGTTCCTTTGCTTGGATCGGCGTGACAAGTATTACTTCTGATGATGCAGACAAAGGAAGCTCGCCGGGTGATACCGGATCCGATAAAGACCAATTGGATAACTTCACTTTTAGCGCGTCAACTCCATCCTTTTATAGTATGTGGAGCAGCAACTATTTAGGTGTAAATTATTGTAACCGGGCTCTGGAAAATGTTCCACAATTTTCTATAGAGGAGGCTTTGAAAACTCGATATGCTGCAGAAGTACGTTTTCTGAGAGCATACTATTATTTTAACTTGGTTAGAATGTTTGGAAACGTCCCAAAAATAGACCGTGTTATAGATTACGAAAATGTCGAAGAACGTGAAACAGCATATACACAGTTACCAGCTGATTCAATTTATGCATTTATTAAGAGCGATTTAGAATTTGCGTTAAACAACTTGCCGAAGAACACCGAATATGCTGCGCAGGATTTGGGACGAGCTACCATGGGTGCGGCTGCAGGTCTGTTGGCAAAGGTGTCTATGTACAGAAAGGAATGGAATCGTGCTTATTCCTTGACGGATAGTATTATCAATGGGGCCGTGGGAGCTTATGGATTAGTAAACGATTATACTACTATTTGGAGAGAGTCGGGAGAAAACTCTTCCGAATCCTTATTCGAAATCCAAAGCAGTGGATTGAGAAATAGCAGTGTTCAACAATTTAGTCAAGTGCAAGGCATCAAAGAGGGAGCCTTTAATGTGCCTTCTTCACAAGTATTTCAAGGATGGGGGTTCAATACGCCTAGCGCTGATCTGTATAACGCTTATAGTGAAGGTGATGTGAGACGGGATGCGACAATCATCAGTGTAGGGAATACACTTTTTGACGGAGTGCGCGTAATATCGGCATTTAATCCAAGATATAACTACAAAGCTTATCAAAGCATTTTAAAGGAAACGTATGGAGGGAGTACCGACTACTCGAATGTGAACATTCGGATTCTCCGTATGGGCGAAATATACCTTATCCGGGCCGAAGCGGCTAATGAGTTAGGCAATACTTCTGTAGCGTTATCTTCGGTAAACGCGATTAGAGCGAGAGCAAGAGGAAACAACCCAAATGCAGTACCTGATATCCAAGCCGCAGGTCAAGATGAACTTCGTCGGTTAATCTGGAATGAAAGACGGCTCGAAATGGCGATGGAATTTGACCGTTTTTTCGACTTGGTTCGCACCGGTCAAGCAGGAGCTATTTTGAGGGCGCAAGGTAAGCAGTTTGTGGATGGCAAGCATGAGCTATTTCCAATTCCTCAAAACGAGATCATTGCTAGTGAAAATAGATTGCGGCAAAATCCAGGCTATTAATTCGACAACTTGCAAATCTGGAAGTCTTACCTTCCAGATTTGTTGATACCTTCCTTCAGATACAAACGAACCTGTCTGAGTTACTACACCAAAAAAATGTGTAATAGCTTGGGCGGGCTTCATCACCAAAAACAAACATCAATGAAAGTTTCTTCTTACGTATTATTATTAGCAATTCTGTCTCTTTCCTTTTCCTGTTCTCAGTCGCCCTCTAATAAAGAAGCGCAACAATCAGAAGAAAAGACGGATACGCTTTCCAACGATTCCTTACTGACGCTTGTACAACAGCAAACCTTTCAATATTTCTGGGAAGGAGCTGAAAAGACGTCTGGCTTAGCACGTGAACGAATTCATCTAGACGGTGTGTATCCGGAGAATGATCAAGATGTGGTAACCATTGGTGGGGGTGGTTTCGGTGTTATGAATATTTTGGTCGGAATGGAACGTGGTTTTATTACGCGTCAAGCCGGAGTACAAAGACTAGAGCAAATTGTTAATTATCTGGAGAAGGCAGATCGTTTTCATGGTGCATGGCCTCATTGGTTGCATGGCCCTACCGGTAAAGTAAAGCCCTTTGGCCAAAAAGATAATGGCGGCGATTTGGTAGAGACAGCCTTTATGGCGCAAAGCCTCCTATGCGTACGACAGTATTTGGCGGGGGGCAATGAGCAGGAGAAAGCGGTTGCGGACAAAGCGGATCAATTGTGGAAGGAAATCGATTGGAGTTGGTATCGTAAAGGTGGGCAGAATGTATTATACTGGCATTGGAGCCCTGAATATGGCTGGGAAATGAATTTTCCGGTAACGGGCTATAACGAATGCCTGATTATGTATGTGTTAGCGGCTGCGTCTCCTACGCATGGCGTACCTGCCGCGGTATACCACGAAGGTTGGGCAAAGAGTGGAAAAATTAAAACCGATGCGGAACAGTACGGACATAAAATCGTTTTGGACTTTAATGGACATAAAGGAACTGTTGGACCTATGTTCTGGGCTCATTATTCCTATCTAGGGTTAGATCCGAGAGGCTTGAAAGACCAATACGCCGATTATTGGGAACTCAATAAGAATCAAACCCTCATTCAACGCCAATACTGCATCGAGAACCCCAAACATTTTAAAGGCTACGGTGCCAATGCTTGGGGTTTAACTGCAAGTTATTCAGTGAAAGGATATGCGGGGCATAGCCCCAAAGAGGATTTAGGTGTAATCAGTCCGACAGCAGCCTTGTCTTCTTATCCTTATACGCCTGAATATAGTATGGAAGTCATCCGTTATCTTTATGATCAACTAGGCAATAAAGTATGGGGAAAATATGGATTTTATGATGCTTATAGTGAAACGGACAATTGGTTTCCTCAACGTTATTTAGCGATTGATCAAGGACCGATACCTGTCATGATCGAAAATGAACGGAGTGGGTTGCTTTGGAATTTATTTATGAGTGCTCCGGAAGTAAAGGAGGGATTAAAGAAATTAGGTTTTTCAAGTAGTCAACATACTTTATAGTTATGAATTATCAGTTGTTAGCCACCAGAGGTGTTACCCATTGGCCGATTATTAGAAGGGCAGTTTTCGTTTTTTTAGTATTCGGATTACACCTCCAGGTACATGCGCAACATCAGCAGACTTATTGTAATCCGCTCAATCTGGATTATACTTATATGATCTACAATGCCCATAACGATATTTCTTACCGTTCGGGCGCTGATCCCGCTGTTGTAAAATTCCGGGGAGAATATTATATGTTCGTTACACGGTCAATGGGTTATTGGCATTCTACCGACTTAACAAACTGGAATTTTATTACACCGGAAAAATGGTACTTCCAAGGCTCTAACGCTCCGGCAGCACACAATTATAAAGATTCTGTACTTTACGTGACCGGGGATCCTTCGGGCTCTATGAGCATTCTTTATACAGATAATCCAAAAAAAGGAGATTGGAAAGCGGTTCCTGCTATTCTAAATGATTTGCAAGATCCGGATCTTTTTATAGATGATGACGGCCAGGCTTACATGTTTTGGGGATCTTCTAATAAATTTCCGATCAGAGCGAAAACGCTGGATCGGTATAAGCGGTTCAGGCCTTCAGAGAAAACTTATGAGCTATTTAATTTAGATCCGGACAGACACGGATGGGAGCGCTTTGGCGAAAATCATCAAGATACGGTTCTCGGAGGCTATATCGAAGGGCCATGGCTAACCAAATATGGTAACAGGTATTATATGCAGTATGCTGCACCGGGTACGGAGTTTAATGTCTATGGTGATGGCGTTTATGTCAGTGATCACCCGCTCGGCCCCTATCGTTACGCGCCAAATAACCCCATCGCCTATAAACCGGGAGGCTTTGCCAATGGCGCCGGGCATGGTAGTACGGTATTAGGATCAGAAAATCAATATTGGCATTTCGGATCGATGGCCGTTTCAGTCAATGTGGGATGGGAAAGGCGCATCTGTATGTTTCCGACCTATTTTGATGATGATGGCTTAATGTATACTAACACCCGTTTCGGCGATTATCCGCACTATGCTTCGGGAAGCCCGAAGCAAGGTGAATTCACGGAATGGATGTTATTATCCTATCATAAACCTGTTTCCGTTTCATCAACTGCGGGGGAGTTCAATGCCCAACATATCGTAGATGAAAGTATAAAAACTTTCTGGCTGGCGGCAGCGAATGATGATAAACAATGGGTGCAGATCGACCTCTTGAAGCCGGCAGCGGTACATGCTATACAAATCAACTATCATGATTATAAATCGGATATGTATGGACGGATTCCGGGCCTTAAGCATCAATATATCCTAGAAGGGTCATTGGATGGAAAGAATTGGAAAGTGATTGTTGACAAACGGAATAGCCTACAGGATGTGCCGAATGAATATGTTTCTTTAGCTTCTCCGGAACGTATTCGATATGTCCGTTATAAAAATATACACGTGCCGACTCCTCACCTCGCTATTTCCGGAATACGTGTTTTTGGCAGAGGTGAAGGGAAAAAACCTGCTAGGGTCAACAACTTCCAAGTAAAGAGGCATCAAGATAAAAGGGATGTTACCATAACATGGAATCAACAGAAAACCGCGCAAGGCTATAATGTCTTATGGGGTATTGCACCAGATAAACTATATAGCGCATGGATGGTATATGATAACAATAAACTGGATATGAAGAGCTTGACGACTGATCAAACTTATTATTTTGCCATCGAAGCTTTTAATGAAAACGGTGTATCTGAAAGAACGAAGGTACAGGAAGTGAAATAAAGCGATTAGCTTTTAGGTATTAGCTATTAGTTAACGCCTAAGACCTAACAACTAGTAAAACATGAACAAACTAATCATACCAAGCATGGCAATTGCGCTGATGATGGCAGTACCATGTACGACACAAGCACAGCGAAAGGTAGATAAGAAACCCACATTGGCGATCAAGCCGACAGATAAAAGCAAGATGAAGGCTTTTATTGATGAATTGATGGCCAAGATGACCGTTGACGAAAAGATCGGCCAGTTAAATTTGCCCACCGGAGGAGAAGCAACTACGGGATCAGCTGTAAGTACTGATCTGGAAAGCAAAATCAAAGCTGGTCAAGTGGGAGGTGTATTTAGCTTAACTACGCCTGATCGCGTAAGGAAAACACAGGAATTGGCTGTCAATCACAGTAGACTGAAGATCCCCTTAATATTCGGACAGGATGTGATACATGGTTATAAAACACTTTTTCCAATCCCCTTGGGGCTTTCGGCGACTTGGGATTTGGCCTTAATTGAAAAGACAGCACGCATTGCCGCAACGGAAGCGAGCGCCGATGGCTTAAATTGGGCTTATTCCCCGATGGTTGATATTTCACGTGATCCGCGGTGGGGGCGTATTTCCGAAGGAAGCGGCGAGGACACGTATCTAGGTTCGCAAATCGCTGCCGCCATGGTGCGTGGCTTACAGGGCAACGATCTGGCAGCGAATAATACCCTGATGGCCTGTGTAAAACACTTTGCCCTATACGGTGCCGCTGAAGCTGGGCGCGACTATAATACAACGGATATGAGTTTGCATCGTATGTATAACGATTATCTTCCACCCTATAAGGCTGCAGTGGACGCAGGGGCGGGCAGCATTATGACGTCTTTTAATGATATCAACGGCGTACCTGCTACCGCTAACCACTGGTTATTAACCGATGTGCTACGGAAACAATGGGGATTTAAAGGGATGGTCGCTACCGACTACACTGCGATCAATGAATTGATTGATCATGGTTTGGGCGATCTGCAACAGGTTTCCGCTTTATCCCTTAAGGCCGGTGTTGATATGGATATGGTAGGAGAAGGCTTCCTAACAACCTTGAAGAAGTCGTTACAAGAAGGAAAAGTCAGCGAGGCCGATATTGATCGTGCTTGTAGAAATGTATTGGAAGCCAAGTATAAACTAGGGCTTTTTGATGATCCGTATAAATATTGCAGTGAGGAACGTGCAAAGAAAGAGATCCTAGCAAAGGAACATTTAGATTTTGCACGTGAAGTAGCGGCACAATCTTTTGTGTTGTTAAAAAACGAAAATAATGTCTTGCCATTGAAAAAATCCGGGACTGTAGCTTTAATCGGTCCACTGGCCAATACCGGAAGCAATATGCCCGGAACGTGGAGCGTCAATGCGGATTTAAAGAATACACAGTCATTACTGGAAGGTATGCAGGAAGTGCTAGGGTCGAACGTGAAAATACTGCATAGCTTGGGATCAAACTTATTGGAAGATGCCGCTTATCAAGAACGGGCTACGATGTTCGGTCGGGAAATTCCCCGAGATAATCGCTCGGAAGAAGCTTTGATACAAGAGGCGGTAAAGACAGCGCAACAGGCGGATGTGGTGGTGGCCGCATTGGGAGAAAGTTCGGAAATGAGCGGAGAAAGTTCGAGTCGTACGGACCTGAATATCCCTGCCGTGCAACAGCGCTTACTCGCCGCTTTATTGAAAACAGGAAAGCCGGTGGTATTGGTGGTTTTTGCCGGTCGACCGCTTACACTCACTTGGGAGCAGGCCCATGTACCCGCTATTTTGAATGTATGGTTCGGTGGTACGCAAGCTGCTAAAGCCATTACCGACGTGTTGTTTGGTGATGTCAACCCTTCCGGTAAGATCACAGCCACTTTTCCTAAAAATGTAGGACAAATACCAATTTATTATAGCCATAAAAACACCGGTAGACCGCTAGCGGAGGGAAAATGGTTCCAAAAGTTCCGCTCCAATTACTTAGACGTGAATAATGAACCGCTCTACCCCTTTGGTTACGGTTTAAGTTATACCTCATTTGCTTATAGCGATATCAAATTAAGCAAGAACGCGTTCAGTGCGGGAGATTCTTTAGCGGTATCGGTTACGGTGACCAATACAGGGAAGATGGCCGGTAAAGAAGTGGTGCAATTATATACGCAGGACTTGGTTGGCAGTATAACCCGTCCGGTTAAAGAACTTAAAGCGTTTCAAAAAATTGAACTAAAGGCAGGCGAGAGCAAACAGGTGGTTTTCCATCTTTCTGCAGAAGATCTGAAGTTTTATAATGCCGACTTGCAGTATGTAGCAGAACCGGGTGATTTCAAAGCTTTTGTGGGAGGCAATTCGCGCGATGTGAAAGAGGCTCAGTTTAAGTTGCAGTAAAGTCAGTTTATTATTAGCTAATTAGCCAATGTGATCATTAGCCGATTAGCTAATACTATCGATTAGGTATGCTGGCGAGCGAATTGATCGCACGAACTTAGCATTACCTGGCTCATGCAAAGTTACTGCTACTTGCAATCGTCGTATATATAGCATTGATAATTCATCCTTCATAATTCCTGCCTACCGGCAGGTAGGCATCACTACAAAACACCGTTCATCACCAACAAACTACAACTTATAAGACCTGTAGCTTTTTCAAATCCTATTCCGTTATGTAGGTTGTGTAATGAAAGATAAACTAAACAAAAAAGGAATATGAAAACGAAAAATTACTTTGTCCTCTTGATGATGTTGTTTGTGGGAGGATTAACTTTTAGCGCATGTAATGACGATGATGATTATGTTTACATCCCAACCGCCTACGTGAATTATGTGAATGCCTATGCTGGAGTAGATCGTTTGGATATTGTCTTGGATAACAATTTGGTAAACAATAGCTTTGTTCCTTATGGGAAGTACATTCCATATGGATTAGGGAGAACGATTCCAGGAACGAGAAAGTTTAGAGCAATAGTAACAGGGACAAATGATGTACTGGTAGATTCTACTATAAACGTAAGAGACAGTGCTACTTACACGTCTGTTATTTACGGCTATCAAGATACCGTATCAAGTATCTTTGTAGAAGACAGAGATGCAACTAATTTCGATGCGAGTAAAGCATATATCCGATTCTTCAATTTATCAGAAAACACACCATCCGTAAAGGTTAATTTGATTCAAAACGGCACCCCTACTAATGTATTTAATGACCGTCCGGTTGATAATCAGACCTCCGCTACAGCCAATGCCGGATTCATTGCAACCAATCAGGGTTCATATACAATTCAAGTAACGGATATGAATGGCACGCAATTAGCCCTACGAGATGAAGCTGCAACATTAAGCGCTGGTCGATATTATACAATATTAACAAGAGGAATCAACGGAAATGCACAAAAGCCAATGGTAGTTGGGATATTCCAACATTAATGGTTAATGAAACAAAGCATACAACCATTCGCCGAGCAAATAACCAAAGCGAAGCGATAGGGCAATGATTAATAAAATAAAAGCCAATCCAAATGCATATTTGTAGATTGGCTTTTTTAGTTCTTCTTTTAATCTGTCTGTGAATTGATTGGCCATCGCCGCTCTCCCATAATCTTAACGTTTATCCACACTATATTTTCCGGGTCCTACTAAGGCCAAACCTATAAAGACAAATAAGAGCTCTATTGGATGCCCGGCCGACATAAAGCCTTCGGTCTTGTAATGATGCAGCGCAGCCACCAGCATGACGAAAGCCAGTAACAAAGCAGCTGGTCTAAAAGCTAGACCTATGATTAATAGAAAACCGCCTAAGGTTTCCGTAACCGCTGCAAGAAAACCCCAAAACATATAACCAAAAGTAATGCCAACATGGTTCATCGAAGTGCCTACACCCCTCCACATTTCGGGGCCACCCATAATTTTTGGATATCCATAGGTAATAAACATGGCGCCTAGCGCCAAGCGGATAATCAATAATCCCGTGTTTTTGTAATTTCCAAGAGTCGAAAGTATTGCCATTTTTTTAAGTAAAAATTTAAAATTCAAAATTCAAAAAGCTGGCAACTCGCAACTAGCAACTATACCTCCAAGCCTTACACCTTATCCCCTTACACCTATTGCCTATTGCCTACTGCCTATAGCCTACTGCTCATCTATATAAGCCAAACATACATGGTGCTCATTGACACTTAAACTAGCTTGCGCACCAAAAATTAAGGTGTAGTTATTATCAATGTGTCCTGCCGGAAAGTCAAAGGCAACCGGATAACCGTATTCGCCTACGATTTCCAAAATCAGCTCTTCTAGCGTGATTCCAAAGGGTACTTTATTATCTTTTAAGTTGGTGAAGCCACCTACCAAAAGACCTTTCAAATTTTTTAGTTTTCCTGCTCGTTTCAAAGTCCACAACATTCGGTCGATGGAATAATAGAACTCTCCCACATCTTCAATAAACAAAATTTTTCCATCATAGTCCATGTCGGAAACCGAGCCCAGTACGTTAACCAGTAGAGCCAAGTTACCTCCAATCACGACGCCTTCACCTTCACCCGGGATATTCGTATGTTCACTTTGATATTCGTATGACGGCATTTCACCAAAAAGCGTATCCTTTAAGCTGAGCAATGATTCCTTGGTAGCATCAGGAATGGTAATAGGCATTTGCCCATGTATGGTTGGGATTCCAAAATTTCTGTGAATATGGCTATGAATAACAGTCACATCACTGAATCCGATAATCCATTTGGGCTTTGCAACAAAATGTGAGAAATTCACTAAATCAATCATCCGCACACAGCCATAGCCACCTCTCGCTGCAAAGACAGCTTTTATTTCGTCGTTATCGAGCATGGATTGGAAGTCCTGTGCCCGCAGTTCATCGCTGCCCGCATACTGCCGGTAGCTGCTGTGAACGGTTTTACCGACCACAACGTCAAGATCCCACGATTTTAAGAGCGCTATAGCGTCTTCCAAATCATTATCTACCTTCCATGCCGGGCATACAATACCCACCTTGTCACCTTTTTTTAAATAAGGAGGTGTTTTCTTCATATCTGTTTATTATGAAGTGCAAATTGATGTATCTTTGCCGAATTAACAAATCATTTTTGAAAAAAGCGCTCGCGTTATAAGTGATAAGTTGTAAGTAATAAGTACTATCTACTGCTTAAAACGTACAACTTAACACGTACAACTTGTTACAACAAAATGAAAGATTTTAAACGTTATACCATCACTTCTGCCCTGCCGTATGCCAATGGGCCTTTACATATCGGTCACCTCGCCGGAGCCTATATTCCTGCCGATATCTTCGTGCGCTTTTTGCGGATGAACAACAAAGAGGTGGCTTTTGTCTGTGGTTCGGATGAGCATGGGGCTGCAATTACTATAAAAGCCAAAAAAGAAGGGATTACGCCTCAAGAAATAATCGACAAGTATAATGCACAGATAAAAGAGAGTTTTGAACAGTTCGGCATTTCTTTCGATATCTATCATCGTACCTCTTCCAAAATTCATCACGAGCTTTCGCAAGAATTCTTCCTCAACCTCTATGATAAAGGGGAGTTTGTGGAGAAATACTCAGAGCAGTATTACGACGAAGAATATCATCAATTTTTGGCCGATCGCTACATTGTAGGGACCTGTCCGAATTGCCATAACGAAGGAGCTTATGGTGACCAATGCGAAAAATGCGGAACCTCCTTGAGCCCAACGGATTTAATCAATCCAAAATCGACCTTAAGTGGTAAAACACCTGTACTTCGTGAAACCAAACACTGGTATTTGCCTTTAGATAAATATCAAGCTTGGCTGGAAAAATGGTTATTGGAAGGTAAAAAGGATATTTTAAAATCAAATGTATATGGTCAATGCAGCTCTTGGTTAAAATCCGGTCTGCAAGCACGATCCATGACCCGTGATTTGGATTGGGGAGTGGATGTTCCTTTAGAAGAAGCAAAGGGAAAAAAGTTATACGTTTGGTTAGATGCGCCTATAGGCTATATATCAGCTACGAAGCAATGGGCCTTAGATACCGGGAAAGACTGGGAAAAATACTGGAAGAAGCAGGAAAATCCAGCGGATGACGCCTGCTTGATACATTTTATTGGGAAGGATAATATTGTCTTCCACTGCATTATATTTCCTTCTATTTTGCATGCACATGGTGAATATGTTTTGCCGGAAAATATTCCTGCAAACGAATTTTTGAATTTAGAAGGAGATAAGTTGTCAACTTCTAGAAACCATGCGGTATGGTTGCACGAGTACTTGGCTGATTTTCCGGGTAAGCAAGACGAGCTACGTTATGTTTTGACCTCTATTTTGCCGGAAACATCGGATAGTGAGTTTACCTGGAAGGATTTTCAAGCACGTGTGAATAATGAATTAGTAGCCATATTCGGTAATTTTATCAACCGTGTACTGGTCTTATCTCATAAATACTTTGATGGTAAAGTGAAGGCTGGGGGCGAGCTTAGCGATAAAGATAAATTAGTGCTCTCCGAGTTGGAGCGTTATCCTAAAACCATTAGTTCTTCGCTAAGTCAATATCGGTTTCGAGAAGCCCTGGCGCATTTTATGAATGTGGCGCGTTTAGGGAATAAATATTTAGCCGATGAGGAGCCTTGGAAATTAATCAAGACGGATGAAGACCGCGTGAAAACAGTGCTTAATATCGGTTTGCAGATTGCCGCTAATTTGGCGGTATTGGCGCAGCCTTTTTTACCGCATACGGCAGAAAAGCTATTCCAGATGTTAAATTTTCAGGATCGGGATTGGACGGCTGCCGGTAATCCTAATTTGTTGGAAAACGATCATCAATTGGGCGAGGTACAATTGCTTTTTGAAAAAATAGCGGACGAACAAATCGATGCGCAGCTAGCCAAATTAGCACAGGCTAAGGTCGACAACGCAAAAACGCAAACAAGCACCGCGGAGCCGGCGAAGGCGAACATTGCCTTTGATCAATTTACACTCCTCGACATTCGCGTCGGCAAAATCTTAACAGCCGAAAAGGTGGCGAAGACAAAGAAGTTGCTGAAGTTGACAATTGATACAGGAATTGATCAACGCACGGTAGTATCAGGCATTGCGGAATTCTTTAATCCTGAAGATATTATTGGAAGACAAGTTTCTATATTAGTCAATTTAGAACCGCGGGAAATCAAAGGCATTCTCTCACAAGGGATGATCTTGATGGCCGAGGATGCCGATGGACGCCTTGATTTCGTGGCGCCGCAATCAAATATCCAACCAGGAAGCGTTGTTAGGTAGTTTTATGTTATAAGTTATACGTTATAAGGCTAACCCTAAACTTACAACGTATAACTTATCACTTATAACTCTTCCTGCAGCCACTGCTTAAAAGCTTCGTAATCAGCTCCAAGTTCCTCTTTTTGGCTGGGTTTACTTTCCAATTCTTTTACTTGTTCAGGTATGAAGATGGCTTTCTGTTTTTCTTCAGAAAATACATCGGGAAACTTGCATGGGTGTGCAGTTGATAAAAATATAGTTGTATAGTTTCCACCTTGCTCTTTTTTATAAGCTTGCCCTGCTAAGTAAGCGATGGCGGTGTGTGGGCAGGCAAGATATTGATAGCTGCTATAAAGCTCGTCAATAGCACTGCGGGTCTCCTCGTCGCTATACGCGTAAGCTGTTACCGTTTCTTTCAATAACGCGCGATCGTCTTCAAAAAGATCCATAATGCGAACCCAGTTGCTTGGATTGCCTACATCCATTGCGTTAGATAGGGTGGCTATTGAGGGGCGCGGTTCATAGTAGCCGTCTGATAGGAAACGTGGAACCGTATCATTCACGTTAGTAGCAGCTAAAAACTGCCTAACAGGTAAACCCATTTTATAGGCTAATAAGCCAGCGCCAATATTACCGAAGTTTCCGCTGGGAACAGAAAAAACGATATCAGTTATTCCTTTTCTCTTCATTTGCGCATAGGCATTGAAGTAATAAAAGGTCTGTGGAATCAAACGGGCTATATTAATCGAGTTGGCAGATGTTAATCGGAACCGTTGATTAAGTTCAGCATCATTGAACGCCTCTTTTACCAAAGCCTGGCAGTCGTCAAAGGAGCCATCGACCTCAATGGCTCGAATATTCTGGCCGTTACGGGTCAGCTGTTGCTCTTGAATAGGGCTTACTTTACCCTTAGGATATAAAATGGTTACCCGAGTGCCTTCTACACCTAGAAAACCTAAAGCCACGGCTCCTCCCGTGTCTCCCGAAGTGGCTACCAATACATCTAAAAGCTTGCTGTTTTCCTCGGTTTTAGAAAAATAACCCATAACGCGACTCATAAATCGGGCACCGAAATCTTTAAAGGCAAGGGATGGTCCGTGAAAAAGCTCTAGTACTGCCGTACGGTCGTCAAGTGATACTACAGGTGCTTCAAAATTGATAGCATCATCCACTAATAATCGGAGATCATTGGCCGGAATGCTGTCGCCAATTAAGTGGTGAGCCACTTCAAAAGCGATATCGGGTAAAGTAAACTGCTCAAGATTATTAATAAAATCCGCAGAAAGCGAAGGGATCTCGGTAGGCATATAAAGCCCCTTATCTGAAGGCAAACTGTTAAATACGGCTTCTTTAAAAGAAACTCTTAGCTTTTTATTATTAGTACTGTATAGTTTCATGATGGTTGTTTGTTGTTAGTTATTGGTTGTTTGTTGTTAATTATCTGGTTGTTAGTTATTGGTAGTATAGTTAAATCCAATAACTATTAACGAGTAACTAATAACGAAACTATAACTCCCTCGGCCCCTGTTGATTTACTGCCGAAACGTAGCCGTTGCTATCAATACCTTTCGATTGCAGATGCTGTACAATTTGCCGGGTGATGTCCGATGCGGTTGGATGGTTATCGGCAAAGGCAAAGACAGAGGGTCCAGAGCCGGAGATGCCAAACCCAAGTGCTCCTGCTGCCATGGCAGTTTGTCGCATTTCATAAAATTCAGGAATCAGAATAGCACGAACAGGTTCAATCAGGACATCCTGCATACTGCGACCGATTAAGCCATAATCGCTCATAAACAGACCACTTACCAAGCCCGCAATATTGCCCCATTGAACCACCGCATCTTTCAGCTCGATTTTAGAACGAATCATCTGCCGAGCAGCACGCGTTGGCACATCTACGTGGGGAAACACTACGGAGCAGTATAAGCTTTTTGGAACAGGTATTGACACGACTTCCAGTGGCTCGTAACTTTTAATCAAGGTAATACCACCAAATAAAGAAGGGGCTACATTATCCGCGTGCCCGTGCCCACAGGCCAATTCTTCGCCTTTCATCGCAAAAGGAAGCAATTCTTGTTTCGTTAAAGGTTGTCCAAGCAGCTGATTAATAGCGAATAAACCAGCTACCGTACTCGCAGCACTGGATCCTAATCCACTTCCGATAGGCATGTGTTTATGCAACTCTATTTCCACTCCCACATCTTCACGGTTTAAATGCTTTAGTAACATCTGAACACAAGCGCTAACCGTATTCTTTGCCGGATCGAGCGGTAATCGGCCGTCATCGCCCGTAATCTTTAACAGTTTAACGCCAGGCCGGTCCGAGCGTTCCATAATCACCTCATCTCCCGGTTCGTCCAGGGCTAGTCCCAAGATATCAAAGCCGCATACCAGGTTAGCCACGGTAGCCGGTGCAAACACATGCACGCGGTCTTTTTCTTTTCGGGCCTTACCAGCGGGTTCTTTTTCTGTTGTTAATTCCATTTATTAGATAAGTAAAAATTCAAAAGTAAACCTGCCTACCGCAGGCAGGAAGTAAAAAGACCTACCGTCGTTAGACGCAAATCTTGTCTCAGTGGTCGATTTCGCATTACGTACATTGAGTGTAATTTGGCTATAACCTTTCATAGGCTCATTTTCACATTAGCTAATTATCACATGTAATTTATGCTCCCGCGTTCATCAAATCAGCAAATACACCGCCCGCCGTGACTTCACTACCGGCACCCGGTCCTTTTACTACTAACGGTCGTTCTTTATAACGTTCAGTAGTGAATGAAATGACGTTATCGCTACCCGAGAGGTTGAAGAAGGGATGCTTTTCATCCACCAGCTCCAAGGCAATGGATACCTTTCCATCCTCCAATTTTCCGATATAACGAATCGCTCGGTTCTCCCGTTGAGCTTTTTCTTTAAGCGTATCGAAGTAAGCCGCTTCCTTTTGCAGTTCTAAGTAAAAGTCCTCAACACTCGCTGCATCTAAACAGGTTTTGGGTAGAATCGCTCCTAGATCGACGTCCTTGGCTTCGATGGCTAAACCGCTATCCCGTGCCAAAATGAGCATCTTACGCATAAAATCAGTACCTCGTAAATCATCCCTAGGATCGGGTTCCGTATAGCCTAAGGCCTGGGCTTTCTTCACTACATCGTGAAATGAAGCATCGCCAATGAAATTATTAAAAATATAAGAGATAGTACCCGAAAGTATAGCCTCAATACGGATAATACGATCACCACTGGTCATCAGGTCTTTCAGCGTGCGGACAATCGGAAGACCTGCGCCCACATTCGTCTCATAGAAAAAGTCGACGCCGTGCCTTCTGGCCGTATCGCGTAATTGTTTATACTGTGCGTAGCTCGAGGAATTAGCAATTTTGTTGCAGGTCACTACCGATATATTCGATTCAAAGATTTTAAGATAGTGCTTGGTAGGTTCCTCGCTTGCGGTATTGTCCACAAATATACAATTAGGTAGATTTAATTGTTGCATTCTGCTAATAAAGGTCTCCAAGCAAGCAGTTTCTCCTTTGCTGTCCAATTCCGTCTGCCAGGAGGTCAATGAGATGCCTTCCACATCAAATAACATTTTGCGGGAATTACTCATGCCGACAACCTTTACCTGGATATCATTGTTGTCGCGCAGAAAAGCTTCCTGTTCTAATAATTGCCTAAACAAAGTAGATCCGATATTGCCGGTTCCAAGATTAAAAACATGTAAGGTTTTCTTTAATGCTGTAAAGAAAGCATCATGTACCGCATTCAGCGCTTTGGACAGATCTGCTTGGCTAATAATAACCGAAATGTTGTATTCCGATGAGCCTTGCGCAATAGCCCGTACATTAATACCATTGCGTCCCAAAGCATGGAATAACCTGCCTGACATGCCGGGGGTTTGTTTCATGTTTTCACCCACGATAGCAAGTACCGATAATTCATTTTCTATGACGGGGGGCTCTAATTTTTTTGCAAGCAGCTCCAGTTCAAATTCAGTTTCAATAAGATGTTTGGCTCTTAAGGCATCTGCGGGATGAACAGCAAACGTGATGCTATGTTCGGACGATGACTGGGTGATCAGCACAATGTTTATTTGTTCATGCGCTAGCAAGGAGAATAAGCGACCGCTAAAGCCGGCCTTGCCGATCATGCCACTGCCGCTTACATTGATAACGCTAATGGCATTAATCGAGGAGATACCTTTAATAGGATAAGATGTTCTGCCGCTATCATATTGGATAATAGTACCTGGAAAGCTTGGATTAAATGTATTGCGGATCACAATAGGCACCTTTTTCATGAAGGCGGGGATCATGGTTGGTGGGTAGATCACCTTCGCTCCAAAATAAGATAGCTCCATTGCCTCGGTATACGATAAAATCGGTAAAGGAAACGCTTTTTTTACCATGCGTGGATCTGCCGTTAACATACCATCCACATCGGTCCATATTTCGATAGCTTCCGCCTGTAATGCGGCACCGAAAATAGCAGCTGTATAGTCACTACCTCCTCTTCCCAGGGTAGTAATCCGACCATTGACATTAGAAGCGATAAAGCCGGTTACAAATAAAAATTTGCCTGGATTTTCTTGCACGAACTGACGGATGAGTAATTCGCTTTGTTGTAAATCTACCCGTGCGTTACCAAAATTGCTATCGGTTTTTATAAGGGAGCTGGCTTCGACGAATAAACTCTCCGGGAAGTACTGAGCCGCAATCTTAGAGACCAAAAATGCGGAACAACGCTCACCGTAACTCACAATGAGATCCTTGCTTTGTGAACTCAGCTCCCGCAGATTTAATACACCTTGTAAAAGATCCTCAAGTTCATTTAAGTAAATTTTAAGTTGCGTAAAAACAGGATTCTGATTCTTAATTTGAATGAGTTGCTTAACAACTGTGAAGTGTCTCGATTCCAATTCCTTTAAAGCAGGGCCGAAGCTGATTCCTTGTTCTGCTTCTTCAGCCATTTTGGTAAGGAGGTTTGTAATTCCGCTCATGGCCGATAAGACAACAATTGGCTTTTCGCCCTGTTCATACCCTTGTTTTAGGATGTCCAATAATGCATTAATGCTTTCGGCCGATCCGACTGAGGTACCTCCAAACTTAAGTATCTTCATTTTTTCTATTTATCCTTAAAGTCATTAAATAAGAAAGGCGCTTTCTCATCGAGAGAAGCGCCTTTTATGTTTTATCGCTGTTATTACAACATAAAGATTACTTCCCTCGGTGTTTTGCTATCCCGGTGGTAATCGTTGTGGATGTTGTAATAGATATAATTGCTTTCATTTTTGTAATTGGCAGTAAAGTAAATGGTTTATTTTTAATTTATCAAGAGAATTTTAATATTTTTTAGATTTTAGCAATTCGCATACGAATGCGTATTATTAGTTGGACGTTTTAAGTAACTTTTAATGATGAATTAGGCCTGCCTACCAGTAGGCTGAAGCGCCGAATGATTAATAACGGTGGCGGTAGCACAGGCTCATCTCAAAGCTTCAAGCTTATTGCTAACAACTTATCCGATTGTTTCTCGTGGAACAAAACAAGTAAAACCTTATGAGGCAGCCGTATTTAACCGGCCGTATGTATTGACTGCTGCCTGCTTGGCTTGCAAGAGGGCACTTAACATGCAGTAAGGTAGTTGTTGCCGCTATATTCGCACTATATCCGCTCTATAGAAAAGCAGGAAAACATAAATAGGTAGCGAATGTATACAGAAGAATAGGTGGATCTGACGTGGAATAAAGGTGGACTTCACGTGGACTTGACGTAGATTCAAAAATTGAAAAAATCTGAAAGGGAAGGATTAGTGTATTGAAATGAGGTCGTGATACCTTTCAAAGGTAAAAAAAGTTATTTTAAAATGGATCAGGTACTTCAGCCCCTTTTCTGTGGTGTTTTGCCATTGAATAAAAAATCTTATTTTTGGGCAAATCTTTGCAATAGCATGAAATATTCATCGTTATAAGCATTTAATTATTTCTTATAGCCTTAGAAAATATTGTATTCATATGAATGACCTAATAAAGTTACAGTTAGAAGACGCTAATGATTCCATGCAGAAAGCTATTTCGCATACCGAATCAGAATTGACAAAAATTCGCGCAGGTAAAGCAATGCCTTCCATGTTGGACGGGATCAATGTAGATTACTACGGAACACCTACTCCATTATCTCAAGTGGGAAACATTAATACGCCCGACCCTCGTAGCTTGGTTATTCAACCATGGGAAAAGAATTTATTAAGTGCAATTGAAAGGGCTATTATTGATTCCAATATCGGATTAAACCCACAAAATGACGGTAATATTATCCGTTTAGCGGTTCCTCCTTTGACCGAAGAGCGCCGTAGGGAATTGGTTAGAAAAGTAAAGGAGGAGGCAGAAAAAGGAAAGGTCGCTATTCGCAACATCAGAAAGGACGCTAATGACGGAATTAAAAAGCTTAAAAATGATGGTGTCTCGGAAGATGAAATAAAGGTGGGAGAAGGTGAAGTTCAAAAATTAACCGATAACTTTATCGCGAAAGTTGACAAATTAGCCGAAGCCAAAGAAAAAGATATTATGACCGTTTAAGGAAATTGAAATTATTAGTGAAAAAACCACGGATCGCACCGTGGTTTTTTTGTTCGTAGCTGCCGTTAACCACTCGACGATTCGACAACTTTACTAACCCACTAAATTGTTGCGCAAATAGCGCATTTCCATCACAAATTGCTTGTATTTTTAGACCAAAGTTTACATCGTATGAAGAGAATATTACTTTTTATCATCTTAACCTATTTCAATCCCGTATGGGCACAACAAAAGACTAACTTAACAGTTGAAAAAATAATGCGCGACCCTAAGTGGATGGGCGTGTCGCCCGAAAATATTAGGTGGGGAGAATTTGATGGGCACATCTATTTTAGATGGAATCCGGAAAATCTGGATTATTCACCCTTATACAGTATAACGGTGCGTGATCAAGAGCCTAAAAGACAAGAGGAGGATGTGACGCGAAGTTTTACACAACAAACGCAATACAATCGAAGTGGAAATCGAGCGGTATATGTAAAGGGTGGTGATATTTTTATATATGATTTAAAAACACGCAGCGAAAAACAATTGACGGCGACGATCGAGGAAGAGTCTAAGCCTCAATTTAATGTGCGTGAAGACGTTGTTTTCTTTAAACGTGAAAATAATTTATACAGCCTCTCCTTGATAAATGGCGAATTAAAACAGCTTACCAATTTTGTTAAGGGAAGCAAAAAGAAGGGTGACGCCCCTAAACTCTCCGATCAAAATCAATGGCTTAAAGAAAATCAATTGACTTTATTCGACGTGCTCAACGATCGTAAACAGAAAAAACACCGAGCTGATTCGTTAGAAGAACTGCAAAGGATAAAACTGCTGAGAGAGCTGCCTATAGCAGAAAATGAAATTGTTAGAACAATTGCTGCTAGCCCTAATTTGCAATATATTGCCTATATAAAATATAGTCCTGCGAAAGATAATCGGAATACGATCGTACCAAACTATGTAACTGAATCCGGTTATACGGAAGACATACAGACTAGAAACAAGGTTGGAGAAGAACAGGGTGCTACAGCTGCCTACCTTTATAAGGTGAAGGAGGATACGGTTGTGCGTATTACAACCGCTAATTTAGAAGGGATAAAAGATATACCTGCATTCTATAACGATTATCCTGAGAAGAAAGATTCACTAATTAAGTTAGATAAAGATCGGGCGGTTAATATAGCCGGCATTTATTGGAATCCTGTCGGAAACAAGGCTCTTATCACGGTTTATGCACAGGATCATAAAGATCGTTGGTTAACGCTTTTAGATCTGTCCACGGGAGCCTTACAAATGATCGATAGACAGCATGATGATGCATGGATTGCAGGTCCTGGCATTGGTGGAAGCTGGGGAGGAGAAAATGTCGGATGGATTGACGACCATCAGATTTATTTTCAAAGCGAGCAAACGGGATATTCGCATCTTTACAGCATGTCAGTAGACTCCCGTGTGAAAAAGCAATTAACAAAAGGGCGATTTGAAGTGCAAGACCTCGTTCTTTCAAAGGATAAAAAAACGTTTTATTTGACAGCTAATAAAGAGCATCCCGGAATAACACATTTTTACAGCATGCCGGTTAGTGGAGGAACGTTGCAGCAAATAACCTCTATGAAGGGAGGTAACGAAGTGAGCCTTTCGCCTGACGAAAAATGGCTAGCGATACGCTATTCAAGTAGTAACAGGCCCTGGGAGCTTTATCTGCAAGAAAACAGGCCGGGTGCAAAAGCGAAGCAGATCACCGAATCGCGAAGCGCCGAGTTTAAAGCCTACCCTTGGCGCTCGCCTGAAGTCATTAGTTTCACCAACCGTCATCAAGATAGTGTTTACGCTCGCTTGTACCGACCGGAAACGCCTAAGAAAAATAGTCCGGCAGTCATTTTTGTTCATGGTGCCGGCTACTTGCAGAATGTTCACTACTGGTGGAGTTCTTATTTTAGAGAATATATGTTTCATAATCTGTTAACAGATCTTGGCTATACCGTCCTTGACATCGACTACACAGCAAGTGCCGGTTATGGACGAAACCATCGCACCGGAATATACCGACACATGGGAGGAAAAGATTTATCCGACCAAGTAGATGGGGCTAAGCTGCTAGTGGAAAAATATCAAGTTAATCCTAAAAACATCGGTATATATGGCGGCTCCTACGGCGGTTTTATTACCTTGATGGCGCTCTTTACGCAACCGGAGGTGTTTACAGCAGGTGGAGCCTTACGTTCGGTAACCGATTGGGCGCATTATAACCACGGCTATACTTCCAATATTTTAAATGAACCGATTAATGACCCCAAAGCCTACCAACAATCTTCTCCTATTAATTTCGCCGAGGGCTTGAGGGGACATTTATTGATGTGTCATGGTATGGTGGATGTTAATGTTCATTTTCAGGATATTGTACGCCTTAGCCAGCGCTTGATTGAACTTGGAAAGAATAATTGGGAACTGGCTGTATATCCCGTGGAAGATCATGGTTTTGTAGAACCTAGCAGCTGGACCGACGAATACAAACGTATTTTAAAGCTTTTTGAGGAAAAACTTATAAACGAATAGCTCCTTCAATGCGTTATGTGGAAATATCGGATCTTTTGTTTGCTGCTGCTCACTTCTTGCCGGTATGAGAGAAGAGCACAGCCTGCATTTTACTTCTGGAAAACACAATACCAACAGCGGGAACAAGAGCACACGGCCCTTCGTAAGTTAGGCGTTAATCAGCTGTTTGTACGGATAATGGACGTCGATTTGGACGAAACCGGAAAGGCTGTTCCTGTTTCGCCGATTACTTTCAGAAACAACCTACCTGACTCCATCGATATTGTGCCTGTTGTTTACATCGTGAACAATGTCTTACGACAACAATCGGAACAGACATTAACCATACTCGCCAATCGAATTTTAGCATTTACCGAGGCGAAAGTAAAACAAAGCGGTAAAGATAAATTTACAGAACTGCAAATTGACTGTGATTGGACGCAAACGACACGTGAAACCTATTTTTTGCTGTTAAGAAAAATGAAAGCCCTGCTGGTAGATAAGGCTGTTACCTTGAGTGCAACGCTACGCTTACACCAAATAAAAAATAGACACGCGAGCGGTATACCACCGGTGGATAAAGTACTGCTAATGTGCTATAATATGGGAAACTTGCGTAAATATGGTATGCAAAACTCCATTCTGGACATGAAAGAGATGACCACCTATTTAAAAGATTTCCTGGGAAGTTACCCTTTGCCGATCGACGTTGCTTTACCTTTGTTCAGCTGGTCGGTGGTTTTTAGAGATAAACAATATGTGGGTATCTCTAAGCATCTCGACAGTTGGTCTTTGGCTGATACGAGCCTGTTTTATCGGCAAGAGGGCACACCCTTGTACCACTTAAAGCGAAATCTTCCAAAAGCCGGATTGCGGGTAAACGATGTGATTAGAAAAGAAGAAGTGAGTGTGCAGGATTTATTTGCTGCTTCTGATTTTTTATCTCGATATTTGCCTCGAAAGGATCTGAAGGTGCTTTTTTACCACCTAGATGCCGACCTATTAAATCGCTTTTCGGATGAACAACTACAAGAAATTATCGATCGCTTTTAGTTTTTTTATACTTCTGTTTTATGGCGAAATTGCAATCAATATTGCTTGCGGTCCGGAACCCGATCCTTATGATTATTACGTTTCCTATTTTCACAATGACATACAGGGAGATACCTATGCCGCATTTTCTTTTACCGATTTAAGTTTTTTGTACAGTGAGGATGAGCCGCAAAAGGAGAGCCAGATAAATTGTGATGAGTGGGCTCAATATTTGGGCGGAGATGTAAAGGCAACGGATGTATTTTCCGTAATGTATCGAGCAGATAACAAGACAGACTCGTTGATCAGTGCTTGGAGGACGAAAAAAAGCATAACCCTGCCAGATACGTTGAAAGATAATACTTTTTTACAAGCTATTGCGAAGCATAAGAGCGCATTCGATTATTATTTATTTGCCAAAGACTGTGAGGAGGCTTCTGCCTATGCATATGATATGTGGGATCCGGCACCTCGAGATACAACATCGATGGATTCGTTGGCTGAAAAGGCCATAAAGCGATTGAAGAAGGTTAAGCGCGACGAATTTTTACGTTTACGATATGCTTACCAAGCGGCAAGAATGTACCATTATTCAGCACGCTATGAAAAATGTTTGGCGGTCTATGAAGACTATATCGAACCGCTGTCTTATCGGAGCGCGGTACGGGGGTGGGCCTTGGCCTTAAAAGCCGGAGCCCTAAGGTGGTTGGGCGACAAAGAACAAGCGGCTTTTCTTTTTTCGAAGGTTTTTGAAAGTAATCCGGAAAGAAGAATCCAGGCTTATAAGAATTATCACTACATTGACGTGAGCACGCCATCGGTTCTTGCCTTGGCAAAATCAAAAGAAGAACAGGCAGTAATTTGGAGCATAGAGGGTTTTAACAATCCGAGTTTGAATCTCCATACGCTTGATACGGTATATAAGCTGGCTCCCACCAGTGTTTTAAACGGGGTGTTATTAATAAGGGAAATGAATAAGCTGGAAGGGTACCTAAATGAGTCACCCCTCAGCAATGATGTTTATGGATATCGGAATTATTATTACGGAAGCGATTCGTTGCAGCTGAAAGCTAAAAGTTATGCCGATAGTTTATTTCGCTTCTCGCTTCACTTAGCAAGTGACAAAAAATACCGAGAACCAGCCTTCGCGACGATTGCGGCAGCGTACATCAGTTGGATGCAAGGAGAAAATAAGAGAGCTTTTGATCTTTTACAACAATTAAATCCGGAACATCTATCACCCAAGTTACAGGATCAATACCGCATTACAGAATTATTGGTACAAGCCAGTAATATAAAAAAGGGAGATAATTTTAACCCAAATGCGCTGGTACCGGCTTTAAAATGGCTGGATGAGAAATGCATAGTTGAGCGGAAGGATAAGGTTGATAGCTTTTATGGGCAAAAAGATTTACGCTTTAGTCGAACAACGAGGCATTTTTATCAAAGTTTATTAGCTCCAAAATATCTAGCACTGCAGGATACGGCTATGGCCGCTATTTTGATGGTAAAAGGCGATTTAGAATGGAATCATAGCCATACGCGTGATTCGCTTTTTAAATACAGCTCTAGTGAAACGATTAATTTTTGGCGGCAACAATTAACGCCTACATCATTGTTGCGTATAAAGACATTAAAAGAAAATACCCCGAAAGATGGGTTGACGGAGTATTTAGTGAAAGTACTGCCTGCTCTTCCAAATGATGATTATTATGAGCTTTTGGGAACCGGTTATCTCCGAACACATGAATACGATAAGGCAGTCGCTGCTTTCGACAAGCTAAGTCCAAACTATAAATTCTGGGTGGCATCTGATTGGTATGGCTCGAGTGAGGACGCTGCATTACACGCTGACCCATTTTTAACCACGATTAACGATTACCCGAAGGCCTATGCAGACAGGGGATTAAATAAGAAGGAATTTGCTGAGCAGATGGCTATGTGGCAACGGAAAATAAAATCAAATCCGAAAAATGCAGCTAAATACTACTTTGCGATGGCTAATGGTGTTTATCAAACGGGAATCTTTGGTAATTCTTGGTATCTTATCAGCTATAGCTGGAGCCATTTGGATGCTTATGTATCAGGTACGAATTACTATGATGACGACTATAAGCATGCAAAACAAGCGATCATTTGGTATGAAAAGGCACGATCCTTAAGTAAGGATGTAAATTTTAAAGCAACATGTACCTTTATGCTGGCTAAATGCGAGCAAAAGAAATATGGTTATCGTTCAGTGAATGATTACTATTCGAGCCATAATTATGGCGAACCTGATCCCTTGTGGTTATTTAGCATGAAAAATAAATATTTTGTTGAGTTAGAAAAATACTATAAAGGGACTGTGTTTTATAATCAAGCACTGGGTGAATGCAGCTATTTGAGCGACTTTATAAGCGCTAGATCCAAATAGCTATTCTTTATCGGCTATTAGGCTCTGCTATCATTCCCATGGTATATACTTAGGTAACTCTCGTAGCGGCTTGTTTCGATTTCTCCTTCTTCCAGTGCTCCTAATACGGCGCAGCCGGGTTCGTTGATATGCCTGCAATTATTAAATCTACACTGGTTCATCAGTGCACGCATTTCAGGAAAAAAATGACTGAGCTCTTGTTGCTCGATATCGATTACGCCAAATTCCTGAATACCGGGAGTGTCAATGATATAACCGCCTTGTATTAAAGGCAGCATTTCGGCAAAGGTTGTTGTATGTTTTCCCTTATCTGACCAATCGGATATTTTTCCGGTACGGAGAGAAGCTTCCGGTATGAGTCGATTAATGAGTGTTGACTTTCCAACGCCGCTATGTCCCGAAATCAGCGTTACTTTATGCGTCAAAGACGCCTCTATAGCATCTATATTAATGCCTTTTAAAGCCGAAATTTCAAAGCAAGGATAACCGAGATGTTCATAAATTGATCGATAGTCGGCTAGTATTTCCAAACCTTCTTCGCTAAAAAGGTCAAGCTTATTAAACAATATACCGGCTGGGATATCATAGGCTTCCGCTGTCACTAAAAATCGATCAATAAAACCCAGCGAAGTTGGCGGTGAAGCTAAAGTAACTACTAAGTAAGCTTGGTCTAAATTGGCTGCAATAATTTGCGCCTGTTTCGATAAATTGACCGATTTACGAATCATATAATTCTTTCGGTCGTATAATTGGATAATAACAGCAGTTTCTTGCTCGGGTTCAGGTTCAATTTCAACCCAATCACCTACAGCGATCGGGTTGGTCGTTTTAATGTCCTTTGTGCGGAATTTGCCCTTTATGCGACATTCATAGCTTGTTCCTCCCGCTGAAACGGTATACCAACTGCCGGTAGATTTTGTAACAAGCCCTTTCATTTATCCTAAAATAGCGGCGAATCCCTTTTTCATCCGTTCGATCGTCTCATCTCGGCCGAGCAATTTTGCTATATCGAATACATGAGGTCCGAATTTACCGCCAACCAGCATAATGCGTAGTGGGAGCATTAGCTCTCCCAATTTTAACCCACTGGATAGGATCGCATCTTTATAATATTGTTCCAGCGCTTCTGTTTTCCATGGTTCAAAGGTAGTGAGTGCAGGAATAATGGTGTTAAAAAAGTTTGTCTTTTCATCACTCCATTTTTTTTGTATAGCTTCTATATCGTAGGTGGTAGGTGGTATAAAGAAGAAAGAAGCTTGTTCCCAAAAATCCTCAATAAAAGTGAGGCGGTCTTTTACTAATGCTAATACCTCTATCAGATAATCATCTGCCACATCCCTTATGCCGTGTGTCTCCAAGACAGCTTTAACCATCGGAAGAAGCTTTTCATTTCCGCTACGCTTGATCCATTCATGATTGAACCATTTCGCTTTCTCGAAATCAAACTTCGCTCCTGCTTTACTGATTCGCTCAATTGAAAACTTGTCGATGAGTTCGTCAAGCGTAAAAATCTCCTGATCGGTGCCATCATTCCAACCGAGTAACGCCAGCATATTAATAAAAGCTTCCGGAAGAAAACCAAGCTCGCGAAAGCCTTTGGTGAGATCGCCCGTTTTTGGATCGGTCCAATTCATGGCATAAACGGGGAATCCCAACCGATCTCCGTCGCGCTTGCTAAGCTTTCCATTTCCATCCGGTTTTAAAATTAATGGAAAATGAGCCCATTGCGGCATTTGTTGCTTCCAGCCAAGATATTCCCATAGTAATAAATGAAC
Organism: Olivibacter sp. LS-1; assembly: GCF_008245145.1. Taxonomy (GTDB): domain Bacteria; phylum Bacteroidota; class Bacteroidia; order Sphingobacteriales; family Sphingobacteriaceae; genus Olivibacter; species Olivibacter oleidegradans. The sequence continues at coordinate 1,031,479 of NZ_CP041643.1, forward strand.
CGGGGCTGAAGGTAACCATTCTTCGCCTCTGAAAGCATGTGTGATTTTCATTTGATAGTCGTCTACTACCACAGCTAAGTGATAAGTAGGCATGCCATCTGCTTTCAAGAGTACTTTGTCGTCTACTAAAGAAGTATCAAAATTGACCGCCCCTCTAATCATATCATGGAAGCCGATCGTTTCTCCTACAGGCATCTTTATACGAATGACATGCGGCGTGCCGGTGGCCAAAAGTTCTTCTACTTCCTTTGCATCCAAACTGAGTGAGTTACGTAACTGCAGTCGATTCTCATGGCTATATTTAAAATTCGGAATAAGTTGGCGTTGGGCATCCAGCTCCTCCGGTGTATCGAACGCATAATAAGCATGACCGCTTGCTACCAATTGTTCTGCAAAGGTGCGGTATCGATCTTTCCGTTCACTTTGCCTATAGGGAGCATAGGGCCCGCCATGTACAGGACTTTCATCGGGTGTCAAGCCGCACCAAGCTAAGCAAGACAGAATATATTCTTCAGCGCCAGGTACATATCGCGTTTGATCGGTATCCTCGATTCTTAATACAAACTCACCGCCCTGGCTTTTAGCAAAAAGATAGTTAAACAAAACAGTGCGTACACCGCCAAGATGTAGGCCACCCGTCGGACTGGGTGCAAACCGTACCCTAACTTTATTCTCTATAGACATAAGCGCAAACTTAGATAAAAGGCTTTGGATATGCAATCTTCACAGTGTCATATCCATTTTTTAATCATTTTGCATAAAATTTGTACTTTGCACCTTTCTAGTTATTAGTTGGTCGTTGTTGTTTATTGATTTTAGGTTTATAGGGTTAACCTTGTATTAAATCACTTAAACCGAGGGCGGACAACCAATAACAAAGAACTAATAACGAATTAAATGAATCCATATCAGCATAGTCAACGGTGGAAATTTTTATTACTCATATTCGCTGCAATTATTGCAACGGCATCCCTTTGGTATACAAATTTTCTGGTCCAAAACCTTTCGGAAGCAGAACGCACGAAGGCATCTGTTTGGGCAATTAGTACGCGAAATATGTACGCCATGCCGGATGTGAACGATGAGTACATAACCTATATCTATAGCGTTCGGGATAGCTTAAAGGTACCGGCGATCATTACCGATTCAAAAGACAGCATTATCTACTACCGCGGTCTCGACTCAACAAAGACCTTGTACAACGTGACCGGAGAAAATCAAGGAACAAACCTCCCGAAGTATGATCCTGAATATTTCGATTATCAACTGGCCATTATGAAAGAAAGGCACCCACCGATAGAAATTGAATTGTCCGGTGGAGAAAAATGGTATGTTTACTATAAAGACTCCCTGTTGCTCACCCAATTGCGTGTATTTCCCTATGTTCAATTAACGCTCATTGCTATATTTCTCGGTATCGCTTATACGGTATTTAACAGCATGCGAAAATCGGAGCAGAATCAAGTATGGGTGGGGTTGGCCAAAGAAACCGCACACCAACTGGGAACACCGATTTCGTCACTTATGGCATGGCTCGAGTTGATGAAGGCGAAATTTGATGCGGAAGAAGATCCTTTGCTGATAGAGATGGAAAATGATGTGAAACGTCTGGAAATTGTAGCAGACCGATTTTCTAAAATCGGCTCTAAACCGGTGCTTGAGAATCATGCTGTCTACCCGGTAGTCAGTAATTTTGTGCGTTATTTTAAAGTTCGCACGAGTGATAAAATCAAATTTTCCGTATCAGGCGATAAAACTGTCGAGGCGCAATTGAGCGTTCCTTTATTTGACTGGGTGATCGAAAATATCTTAAAGAATGCAGCCAATGCCATCGAATCGGCAGGTGAAATTAATATAATTATCAGTGAAAATATTGCTAAAGAGCAGATATTTATTGATATTAGCGACACAGGAAAAGGTATCCCAAGAAATAAATTCGATGCAGTCTTTCAACCGGGATATACAACTCGAAAGCGGGGATGGGGCCTTGGTCTCTCCTTAACTAAGCGAATAATTGAAAATTACCATAAAGGACAAATTTTTGTTAAGGATTCGGAAGTAGGAAAAGGAACTACCTTTAGAATCGTATTAAAAAGCAGTTTAACCTATGAGCCAGCTAAAATCTGATGAATTCCCGGCCTTTTATGCTACTTACATTGATACCGTTTTTGGCGACGTCATGCACGTACTAAATGAGCAAATTACTAGTTTTCCTGCATTTTTAGAGGCCATTCCTGCGGGGCGGTCCGAATATGCCTATGCCGAAGGGAAGTGGACCATAAAGGAAGTGGTTGGGCATGTATTGGATACGGAGCGGATCATGGCCTATCGAGCGCTTCGTTTTGCTCGGAACGACACCAAAGCGCTCCCCGGCTTTGAGCAAGAAGACTTTGTTTTAAATGCTCGCTTTAATGAACGAAGTTTGGCTTCCTTAGCGGAGGAGTTTGTTTTATTACGGAAATCGAACATGGCCTTGTTCAATACCTTTAACGAAACCGAACTGAATCGAAGGGGTTTGGCCTCTGATCGTTTAATCAGCGTTCGGGCTTTTCTCTATATCGTTGCCGGACATCTCAATCACCATAAAAATATTATCAAAGAAAGGTATTTGGATACTATGGTGTAATGCCTGTTGGTGATTTTGCTATATATTCGACAACTTTTAAAGCTAATTTTAAAACTATTTAACACCTAAAGTGTTTTTATCATATCAATAAGGCCAGGTAATGGTTTTGTGATAAGGTTTAGGTTTTTGGAAACGCCCCGATGTGAAATTGAGGCGTTTCTTTTTTTGCCACTAATTTCATCGAAACTTCCAACTTAAGCAACCGTTTGCATGAATGTTTTTGTTTAAAATATGGAATTATTTTATTAGCCTTGTAAATACAATGTTAAATTTTTTCATATTCAATCTATATATTGAAACAAGATACTTAAACTCACTTTCACATGAACCAACATCCCAGCGCTAATGTCACGAAAAGCGGTGTAAACCCGATTGTTATTATCGGAGCATTATTCTTCATCTTTGGATTTGTTACCTGGCTTAACTCCGTTCTTATTCCATATCTCAAAATTGCTTGCGAACTCAATCATTTTCAATCCTACCTCGTAGCCTTTGCTTTTTATATAGCATATTTTGTAATGGCTCCTTTATCCACCAAAACATTGAAAATTTTTGGGTTTAAGAACGGTATGTCAGTGGGATTGATAATCGTAGCAATCGGTGCACTTATTTTTATTCCCGCTGCCATGACAAGGACGTATGCCCTGTTTTTATTGGGCTTATTTGTTCAGGGGAGTGGTCTTGCCATCTTACAAACAGCGTCAAATCCTTATATAACTATCCTTGGTCCTGCTGAAAGTGCGGCAAAAAGGATTAGTATTATGGGGATATGTAATAAGTTAGCCGGGGGGTTGGCTCCGGTTATTTTAGGTACGGTTATGCTCAAAGATGCAGATAAGCTGACCGCTAGAATAGAAACGATGCCGGAAGCGCAGAAGATAGCTGAACTTAATGAGTTGGCCTCACGCGTAATTTTTCCTTATATCGCTATAATAGCGGTCCTTGCGCTGCTTGCCCTTTTAATTTATCGTTCCGGTCTTCCAGAAATAGATACAGATGCGGAGGACGAAACGGTTGCAACTACGAATGAAGGTAAAAATAGTTTATTTGATTTTCCTCATTTGATCTTGGGTGTTTTTACTTTATTTCTTTATGTAGGGGTAGAAGTAATGGCAGGCGACACGATCATTAGCTATGGTTCATCTCAAGGAATCGCCTTGGAAACAGCTAAATATTTTACGTTGGGAACCATGATCAGTATGGTCATCGGATACATTATAGGTATCGTATGTATACCGAAGTATCTTAAGCAAGAAACCGCAATGAAATTATGCTCTTTGTTGGGATTATTCCTATCACTCGGCGCTATTTTTACCAGCGGATATGTATCAGTAGCTTGTGTGGCTTTACTGGGCTTGGCCAACTCCCTGGTTTGGCCCGCAATTTGGCCGTTGGCCTTGGCCGGTTTAGGACGTTTTACCAAGGCGGCTTCTTCTGTATTGGTGATGGGGATATGCGGTGGGGCCTTAATTCCACTTGGCTATGGTGCCTTAGCCGATGCATGGAATCCCCAACAAGCCTATTGGATTATGGTTCCTTGCTATCTGGTAATTTGGTATTACGCGATTGCCGGCCATAAGCTGGGTAAAAAATAACGAATACATACATACCAAGCCTTCAATGATACCCTCATTGAAGGCTTTTCATTAAACTAAATTATGAAGAAAATTTGCCTGTTTATTGCTATACTAAGTATAGCTTATGCGCAAGCACAAGAAGTAAATCGAGCTATTATTCAGGAACTTAAGGATCCCTATCCTACTCCGGCTAGTGACTGGCTTCAGGTTGAAAACGGATTAAACGCAAGTTTTGTTTCTGTAGACGATGCTTTTAAACATACAGCGCCACCCAAAAAAAGCCAATTGAAAGACCAATGGAAGGAAAGGGCTTGGCGAGGCGAAAAGGTGCATGCACAAGCTTTGGTATGGTCAAAAACGCCCATAGAGCAAATCTCCCTAACGGTTTCTGAATTAAAAGATGATCAGGGGAGCCGCATTGCCCCTGATAAAATAAAGATAGGATATGTTCGCTATGTACTAACGGATCATTTGGGAGATCTTAAGTCGGGATGCGGTATCCCCAAGGGTTTAGATACCTCCCTTGTAGCCGATTTAATAGATACGAGTACGGTCCTTCCGCTAGCGGAAAATACGACGCGGCCTATATGGCTTAGTATACAAGTTCCACAAGAGGCCAAATCTGGCAGTTATCGAGGACAGCTGATCATCAAGTCTGCGCAAGAAACGAAAATATTACCCTTTGAAATCAACGTATTGAATCGGATTCTTCCCGAAGCCAAAGATTGGTCATACCATTTAGATTTATGGCAAAATCCGTATTCCGTTGCCCGGGTTTATGGCGTGAAGCCCTGGACGAAAGCACATTTCGATGCGATGAGACCGTATATGGAAATGTTGGCGCAGGCAGGGCAAAAATCTATTACAGCAAGTATTATCTATGATCCATGGAACGGACAAACATACGATATATATGAGAGTATGATTAAATGGACGAAAAAGAAAAATGGGCAGTGGGAATACGATTATAGCATTTTTGATAAATGGGTCGAGTTTATGATGAGTTTGGGAATCAAGAAATTTATAAATTGTTATAGTATGATTCCCTGGAACCTGAAATTCTATTACTTTGATGAAGCGAGCGGAAAGAAGCAAGTGTTGGAAGCCAAGCCTGGAGAGACAGCGTATAAAAATCATTGGAAAGATATGCTCGTAGATTTTGCAAAGCATCTCAAGTCCAAGGGCTGGTTTGATAAGACAACCATTGCAATGGATGAGCGCGCGATGAAGGATATGTTAGAAGCAATTGCAGTCATCAAAGAAGCAGATCCAAACTTTAATATCTCACTTGCGGGAGCCGACCATCCGGAGTTGTACGATCAGTTGCTGGACTACTGTGTTGCTTTACGACATGAATTAAGTCCCGATTTAATTAATAAACGGCGGCGCAGCGGTTTTACAACCACGTTTTATACTTGTTGTACCGAACCTTTCCCTAATACGTTTACATCATCCTCTTATGCTGAATCCACCTGGCTGGCATGGTATGCGCTCAACAAGGATTTTGACGGCTACTTGCGCTGGGCCTTTAACTGCTGGGGGCCCCGTCCTTTGCAAGATACACGTTATGGTACATGGTTGGCGGGCGATGCCTGGCTGGTTTATCCGGGAGTTAGGAGTTCCATTCGGTTTGAAAGACTGGTGGAAGGAATACAAGATTACGAAAAGGCAAAGATAATACGGGCACAGTTGAAAAAGGAGGGGCGAAACGAAGAGCTTCAAAAGTTGGAAATGAAAATCAAAGCGTTTGAAACGGATGCGCTATCTGAAACACCGGCCTCTACTTTCGTCAACGAGGCGAAAGCTATATTGAATAGTTTTTAAATGAATTTATTGCTCGATCTTTTTTGGCCATTATTTACCAATGCTAAATGATGCATTACTGATAAATTTTCATGGCAGGAAGTAGGCAGAAATACTTATCTTCGGGACAAAATAGCATTATTGGTAACCATACTTTTTATCCTACACATTTTATGAAACGAAATTTTTTGAATATTGTCATGCTTATGCTGGCCTTGTCTACACTGACTATAGACAACGCTTTTTCTCAAGGATTAAAAATGCCTGCGGCAAGTAGCAAACAAACCATTACACAAGACTTAGGTATCAGTCAGATTACCATCAGCTATGCAAGGCCAAATGTAAAGGGGCGTAAGATTTTTGGTGGCTTAGAACCTTATGGTGCTGTTTGGCGTACAGGTGCAAACGGTGCTACCACGCTTACATTTAGCGGGGATGTAATAATTAACGGAAAAACGATACCTGCCGGCACCTATGGCTTGTTTACGATCCCTAATAAAAACGAGTGGACCATCATCTTGAATAAGGATAGCAAACAATGGGGTGCTTATGAATATAAGCAGGCGGACGATGTGTTGCGTTTTAATGTGAAGCCGGAGCAAACAAAAAGTAAAGTTGAAACTTTTACTATTAGTTTTCCGGAAGTTACAGCCACCGAAGCGACGTTAGCTATCGCATGGGAGAACACAAAAGTTACCTTTCCTATACAGGTAAATCAAGATGCCGAAATTATGGCTTCCATTGATGAGGCGATGAAGGGCGATAAAAAACCCTATTTAGCAGCTGCACAATACTATTTAAATAACAATAAGGATTTGGATAAAGCGCTTACTTGGGCGGACGAAGCGGTAAAAGCGAATCCGGCCTTGCCTTATCCGTACTATTGGAAGGCACAAATACAACTGAAAAAAGGAGATAAAGCTGGTGCTAAGGCGACTGCAGAATTGGGTAAGCAGGTTGCCGAGAAGGCTAAAAGCGACGAGTACATCCGTCTTAATAGTCAAATTATAGAGAAGGCAAAATAATTCTGTATCTTTGTGCCCCGTCACTATGTTAAGTAAGTGACAGGCACTTAGAAGTCTTTTTATCCACCTTACACAGGGTGGACCAATTGATCTGAGATAGAATTTTATTTTTTACTTTTGAATTTTTACTTAATCTATGTTTGATAGTTTACAGGATAAGTTAGACAGAGCCTTTAAAGTTCTAAAGGGGCAGGGAAATATTACCGAGATTAACGTAGCGGAGACCGTAAAGGAAATAAGAAAAGCCTTGCTGGATGCTGACGTTAACTATAAAACAGCTAAAGCTTTTACCGATGAAGTGAAGCAAAAGGCTTTAGGTGAAAATGTCCTCACGAGCATTTCTCCGGGTCAGTTGTTAACCAAGATCATGAATGATGAGCTTACCCAACTTATGGGTGGCACTGCGACAGATCTGGAGCTTGGTAAAAATCCAACGGTTATATTAATTGCGGGGTTAAATGGTGCGGGTAAAACAACTTTTACCGGGAAGTTGGCGAAATACCTAAAGGAGAAAAGAGGTAAAAAACCTTTGTTGGTTGCGGGTGATGTTTACCGTCCTGCGGCAATCGATCAGCTTGAGGTATTAGCCCAACAAGTGGATGTACCTGTATACACGAATCGGGAGTCTAAAGATCCTATCGCCATCGCCGAAGAGGGAGTTGCTGCGGCTAAACGTAATGGGCAGAACGTAGTTATTGTTGATACCGCGGGTCGCTTAGCCATTGACGAGGCACTCATGAACGAAATTTCAGCTGTTAAAGAAGCCACGAATCCGCATGAGATTTTGTTTGTTGTCGACTCCATGACCGGTCAAGATGCCGTTAATACAGCAAAAGTTTTTAATGACCGCTTGGATTTTACCGGTGTTGTGTTGACTAAATTAGATGGTGACACAAGGGGTGGTGCGGCGCTTTCGATCAAATCGGTTGTAAACAAGCCGATTAAGTTTATCGGTACCGGTGAAAAGATGGATGCTTTGGACGTGTTCCATCCTGACCGTATGGCGTCCCGTATCCTTGGGATGGGTGACGTAGTATCGTTGGTTGAACGTGCACAGCAACAGTTTGACGAAAAAGAGGCGGCCGCTTTACAGAAAAAGATCCGTAAGAATAAGTTTGATTTTAACGACTTTATTAGTCAGATCCAGCAAATCAAAAAGATGGGAAATATGAAGGATTTGATGGGAATGATACCGGGTGTTGGGAAGGCTATTAAAGATATTGATATTGACGATGATGCCTTTAAGCCGATCGAGGCTATTATTGGATCGATGACGCCATATGAACGGGAGAATCCGGACGCAATCGATCAGAAAAGACGTTTGCGAATCGCAAAGGGTTCGGGTACCGATATCAATGACGTTAATAAATTAATGAAGCAATTCAGTGATATGCGGAAAATGATGAAGCAATTCTCAAATCCTTCCTTAGCTGCTAAAATGATGCGAGGAATGCCCCGTACGCCTTTTGGAAAATAGGTCAGGCAGTATAAAATGGCTTAAATGGGCGGTATCTCTTTCGTGATACCGCCTTTTTTATTATCTTGGGGCTTCTTAACTGTACTAAACCTAAAAATATGTTGGTAAAAACTTTTAGCAGCGCAGTTTATGGAATTAAGGCCACAACAATTACTATTGAGGTCAATATATCCTCGGGGACACAATACTTCATCGTCGGACTGCCCGATAGTGCTATAAAAGAAAGTACATTTCGAGTAGAGAGCGCTCTACACAGCGCCGGTCTCCGAATGCCGAGGCAGAAAATCGTTATCAATATGGCACCCGCTGATATTAAGAAGGAGGGATCAGCCTATGACTTAGCGATGGCTATAGGTATCTTGGCAGCTTCTGGCCAAATTAATGCACATAAGCTTGATAAATATCTTTTACTGGGCGAATTATCACTGGACGGTAGCCTACAAGCCATTAAGGGAGCCTTATCGATTGCTATCCAAGCGCAAAAGGAGGGATTCAAAGGTATCGTGTTACCGGCGATCAATGCCCGAGAAGCAGCTGTAGTCGGAGATCTGGAGGTCTATGGCCTGGAAAATATCAGTGAAGTGATTGCTTTTGCAAATGAAGAGAAGACCTTTGACCGAATATTCGTTGATACGAAAGCTGAGTTTTTAAATAACGCCAATAATTACGACACCGATTTTGCTGATGTACAAGGGCAAGAGAATATCAAACGCGCATTGGAAATTGCGGCAGCAGGCGGGCATAATGTTATCCTGATTGGCCCGCCCGGTGCCGGTAAAACGATGCTAGCCAAAAGATTACCGTCTATCCTGCCGCCGTTAAGTTTATCAGAGTCGTTGGAAACGACTAAAATACATTCAGTGGCCGGGAAGATAGCCGCTTCTAGCTCGCTCATGACGATAAGGCCCTTTCGTGCCCCACATCATACGGTTAGCGATGTGGCATTGGTTGGTGGTGGAGGGAACCCCCAACCGGGCGAAATTTCATTAGCACATAACGGTGTGTTGTTTCTGGACGAGCTCCCCGAGTTTAAGCGTTCTGTTTTAGAGGTGTTAAGGCAACCTCTTGAAGAAAGACAAATCACTATTTCCCGCGCTAAGTTTACCGTAGATTATCCCGCTAGTTTTATGCTAATCGCTTCCATGAATCCCTGTCCTTGCGGGTATTATAACCATCCGGATAAAGACTGCGTATGTTCACCTATGCATGTTCAACGCTACTTAAGTAAAGTGTCGGGCCCCCTACTTGATCGGATCGATCTACATGTAGAAGTTACACCGGTAAACTTTCAGGAATTAACAGCGAAACAACGTGCAGAATCGAGTAAAACAATAAGGAGTCGCGTAATACAAGCAAGGGAGATGCAAGAGCAGCGATTCAAGAGGGAAGACAAAATGCATAATAATGCCCAAATGAATACAAAGAAAGTACGTGAGCTCTGTAAAGTCAATGCCGCCGGGCAAACACTGTTAAAAAATGCGATGGAAAAATTGGGGCTTTCAGCTCGAGCTTACGATCGTATTTTGAAGGTCGCCAGAACCATCGCCGATCTTGATGGAAATCCGGAAATCGAAGTGCATCATTTAGCTGAAGCAATCCATTATAGAAGCTTAGACAGAGAAGCTTGGGCAGGGTAGTAATCGTTATTTGTTATTAGTTGCTGGTTATCCGTAATTAACTTCTTAAATAAGTGACTAGGTCCATTGAAACAGAAAAAGCCTTCCTGAATTTAAAGAAAGGCTTTTCTGAAGAATGATTATTGCCGATTGGGTTACTAACAACTAATAACCAGCAACCAACAACTAAAATAACTAAGCGCCTAATTGCACGCGTTTAAATGCAGTGACTGTTAATCCCTTGGAAACACTATCAAGGAATTGAGCAACACTTTTTGAGTTATCTTTAACAAACTCTTGATTCAATAAAGTTGAATCTTTGTAGAATTTGTTCAATTTACCTTGAGCAATTTTTTCCACCATATTTTCAGGTTTTCCCTCAGCACGGATTTGCTCTTTTGCAATTTCTAATTCACGTTCAATTGTACGAGCATCAACGCCATCTTTATCAATAGCAACGGGATTCATCGCAGCAATTTGCATAGCCACATCTTTACCTGCATCTTCTGCACCTGCCACGTCTGCGCTTAAGCCTACTAATACACCTAAACGATAGTTACCATGAATATAAGGAACGACTTTATCTGCAGTCACCACCTCATATTTAGAAACCTCAATTTTTTCTCCGATTTTACCTGTTTGGTCTATCAATAAATCGGCAATTTTTGCTCCATTGATACTTAATGCTTTCAAATCCTCCAAAGTAGCCGGAGCAGCTTCGATAGCGGCATCGGCAACGCTTTCAGCAAAAGCAATGAAATCAGCATTTTTTGCAACAAAGTCTGTTTCGCAGTTTACTTCAACAACTACGCCACGTTTGCCATCAGCAGTTGTTTTTGCAATAACAACACCTTCGTTAGAGTCGCGATCCTGGCGGCTAGCGGCCACTTTAGCTCCCTTTTTACGTAAGTAATCAACTGCGGCCTCAAAATCGCCGTTGGCTTCCACTAAGGCTTTTTTGCAATCCATCATACCAGCACCTGTTTGTTGGCGCAATTTATTTACGTCTGATGCAGAAATTTGTACTGTAGACATTTTATTTTCCTTTTTTAATATGCTTTATAAATAAGTTATGGGTTACGAGTTCCGCACGGTAAGCATAACTTCAGCAAGCTTACCGGAGGTGACCCCTAACCCATACTTGGATTTAATTATTCTCCGTCTTTTGCTTCCGTAGCTTCTGCTTTACGTTCACGTTTAGGAGCAACTTCAGCTGCCGGCTCTTCCCCACTATCAACTTTCGCCTTTGCTGCTGCAGCTTCTTTCTCTGCTTCCTCTTCTTTATCACGTTTACGTTCTTCCAATCCTTCTATAATCGCTTGCTTGATTACGTTTGTAATCAACGTAATTGATTTCGTAGCATCGTCATTCGCCGGGATGGGGAAATCGATGTTGGTAGGATCGGAGTTTGTATCTACCATTGCGAAGGTAGGAATGTTCAATTTTAGCGCTTCGCTAACTGCAATGTGCTCTTTCTTTACATCAATAATGAAAAGCGCAGCAGGCAAGCGGTTTAAATCGGCAATACCACCTAATAGGTTTTCCAATTTAATACGCTCACGTTGAATCATTAACTTCTCCTTCTTTGATAATACGTCGTAAGTACCATCTTTAGTCATCTTATCGATGTTAGACATCTTTTTGATAGACTTACGAACAGTAGCAAAGTTAGTAAGCATACCACCCAACCAACGCTCAGTAACATAAGGCATGTTTACTGCTTTTGCTTGTTCAGCAACGATATCTTTAGCTTGCTTTTTTGTAGCTACAAATAATACTTTACGTCCTGATTTTACGATTTGCTTAATAGCTGAAGCGGCTTCTTCAAGCTTTGCTAAAGTTTTGTTCAAATCGATAATGTGGATGCCATTGCGCTCCATGAAAATGTACTTAGCCATTTTCGGATCCCATTTACGGGTAAGGTGACCAAAGTGTACACCTGCATCCAGTAATTCCTGATATGTTGTTCTTGCCATTGTTTGATCCTCCTTAAATTAACGTTTACTAAATTGAAATCTTCTACGTGCTTTACGACGTCCCGGTTTCTTACGCTCAACCATCCGGTCATCGCGAGTCATCAATCCTTTGGCACGTAATGCAGATTTCACCTCTGGGTTAAGCTCTACCAATGCTTTAGCAATTGCTAAACGCACGGCCTCTGCCTGTCCTTTTACGCCTCCTCCAGCTACGTTAACTTTTACATCAAAATTACCGGCAACTCCGGCAACTTCTGTACTTTGAGTAACAATATATTGCAATGGCAATGTAGGGAAATACTCTTTGTAATCTTTACCATTTACGGTAATGTTGCCGCTACCAGCAGATAAATAAATACGGGCAACAGCGGTTTTTCTTCTTCCTGAAGTGTTTGTTGTTGACATTTCTTCTCTCTTTAGAATTTAACTGTTTTAGGATTTTGTGCCGCGTGAGGGTGCTCAGGACCTGCATACACAAATAAATTTCTGTACAAAGCGCGACCTAAACGATTTTTAGGAAGCATGCCACGTACCGCCTTCTCAATCACACGGGTAGGGTGCTTTGCCAATAATTCTTTGGGAGAAATGAAACGCTGACCACCTGGGTAACCAGTGTAAGAAACATATTGCTTTTCGCCTAATTTGTTTCCTGTCAACTTAATCTTGTCTGCATTAATAACAATGACGTTATCTCCGCAGTCTACGTGTGGGGTGTACGTAGGCTTGTGCTTACCTCTGATTACCTTGGCAATCTGAGATGACAAGCGCCCCAAAATCTCACCTTCAGCGTCAACAACGATCCATTCTTTGTTAACGGTGTTTTTGTTGGCTGAGACAGTTTTGTAACTTAACGTATTCACTTGCTTGATTTTGAATTAATTAAACAATATACTTTTTTCCTTATTTTAAAGGACTGCAAAGGTAGACAGAAAAATTCGTATTTTAAAAATATTATTAAAAAATATATTGATACTGAGTAAGTTTTCTCTTTTTACAACGACATACCGTCCGTGATTGCAATATGTTTTTTCAATCGTAAAAATCGTATTGATAAAAAAATGGACACTAAGCTGAGGCCAATAATTAAGCCTGTCCAGATACCTGGAGCTTTCATATCTAAATTAAAGGCCAGGAAGTAGCCTATGGGCAAACCCACTACCCAATATGCAATACCTACCAGGAAGGTCGGAATTTTCACATCTTTCGCTCCCCTCAATAGTCCAACGGAGATCGCCTGCGTGGCGTCGGATATTTGGAAAATAGCAGCAAAGATCAGTAAGTAGGAAGCTAATTTTACCACTTCTACATTATCATTAAAAAGCATTGGTAAAAAGTCGTTAAAGGATATGAAAATTACAAAACAGAGAACGCCGTAACAAAGCGCCGTCAGGATACTGCTCTTGCCAATAGTCAGAATATGGTTCCAATCGTTTCGACCGTAAGCATTGCTTACGCGGATCGAACCTCCTTGAGCCAATCCCATGGATACCATAAAGGTAAAAGCGGCACAGTTCATGGCTATCTGATGCGCTGCTTGTTCGACAGCGCCAATGGTACCAACCAATATAGCGGAAACAGCAAAAACCCCAACCTCCATACCGGCTTGTAAACTGCTGGGTATACCGATCCTCAGCAATTCTTTGATCGTATGCCAACTGAATTTCCAGTGTGTACGACCAGCGGCCATGTAACGTTTAAAAGTTTTATGTTTAAGGATTGTAAAGGTTAATGCTAAAAATATAAGCGTTCTGGTAATTAAGGTTCCCCATGCCGCTCCTACCAATTCTAGCCTTGGCAGCCCCCAATTTCCAAAAATCAGTAGCCAGTTAAGAAATGCATTGAGAGGCAAAGCAATAAGGGATAGCGTCATGGCTGTTCGTGTATATTCCAAGCCGTCGGTGAACTGTTTTAAGGTCATGAACAGCATCATGGGAATAATGGATATTCCGATAATTCTTAAAAAAGGGACGGCCATTTCGGCTACTTCCGGATCCTGCTTTAAGTGGAACAAGATATCTTTGCTGCATTCTAATCCGAGTGAAATGATGATGGCCGTAAATGAGCAAAGGATAAACCCATTGTATAAATAATGAGAGACCTTTTGGGCGTCATTTCGCCCGTGGGCCATGGCTACCATTTGAGAAACGGACATCGTCATGCCTATCCCTAAGACAAAAGGGATGTTCACGACACTCATTACCAATGCCGCAGCTGCAAGTTGCTTATAGCTAACAGAGCCGACCATGGCAGTATCGATAAGGCTTAATGCCATTTGTGCCAATTCACCTAAAATTATAGGGCCTGCAAGTTTCAAAGTCTTGCCCGCCTCATTACGAAGCAATCCTAATCCGTGCATATTGATAGAAAAAGAAAAAGCTTGTTGTAACAACAAGCGTATTATATGACCTCAGTTTTATTGTAAGATGACGTTTCTCCTATCCATTATCTTTATACTCGGGAGAAAAATAGGAGAAAAAAAAATCCCTGCATAAAATAAGCAGAGATTGAAAGCGGTCCGGACGGGACTCGAACCCGCGACCCCATGCGTGACAGGCATGTATTCTAACCAGCTGAACTACCGGACCTAAACATTAAATTTTATAAAGAACTTCAAAAGCCTATTGCTTTCTTCTCAGCGGTCCGGACGGGACTCGAACCCGCGACCCCATGCGTGACAGGCATGTATTCTAACCAGCTGAACTACCGGACCTACTTCCCCTCTTTTGAGGACTGCAAATATAGCGCGTTTTTTTAAAATTAAAATCTTTTTGTTAAAAAAATTATTCGAGACCGCCTTCTTTCATTTTTTCAGCATTTTCAGCAAATTGAAGCGCATCGATAATTTCCTGAATGTCACCATCCATAATAGCCGGAAGGTTATACATGGTCAAACCAATACGATGCTCGGTTACCCGCCCTTGGGGATAGTTATAGGTGCGTATTTTGGCCGAGCGATCGCCGGTAGATACCATCGTTTTCCGTTTGGCCGCAATATCCCCGTGTTTCTTTTGTACTTCCAGTTCGTATAATTTAGTCCGTAACATCTCCATCGCTAGCTCACGATTCGCTAGCTGCGAGCGCTCTACTTGACATACAACTACAATCCCCGAAGGTTTGTGCGTTAATTGCACCTTCGTTTCTACTTTATTAACGTTCTGACCACCGGCACCTCCCGAGCGGGATGTTTGCATTTCAATATCAGCAGGATTGATTTCCACATCCACCTCCTCTGCTTCGGGTAGTACTGCGACAGAAGCGGCTGAAGTATGTACTCGGCCTTGAGTCTCCGTATCCGGTACGCGCTGTACGCGGTGTACGCCTGATTCATATTTTAATTGGCCATAAACGTCTTCACCACTTACTTTTAAGATAACTTCTTTATATCCTCCTGCAGTACCTTCCGTAACATCCATTACTTCGACCCGCCACCCTTTCTGGTCAAAATACCTAGTATACATACGATATAAATCACCTGCGAATAAAGCAGCCTCGTCCCCACCGGTCCCCCCTCTGATCTCGAAAATGGCATTTTTGGCATCCTCCGGATCTTTGGGAATCATCATAAGTCTTACTTTTTCTTCTTTTTCTTCTTTCTGAACAAGTAAGGCATCTAAATCTTCTTTGGCCATCTCCCTCAGTTCCTGATCCTTCTCATTGGCTAGTATATCCTTATTGGTTTCTATATTGCTGATGATATTTTTGTAGATATAATATTCATCAACGATTTTACCTAAGTCTTTATATTCTTTGTTAAGCTTTGCAAAACGCTTCATGTCGTTTACCGTATCCGGATTGCTCAATTCACGTTCTACTTCTTCCCAACGTAATTTTATCGCTTCTAACTTCTCTAACATACTAGTATGATTTGCTTTTTCACCCCGTTGGGCAAAAAGTTTACAAACTTAGATAAAATGCTTTTCATATGCAATTGCGATAGTTAGCCAAAAAAACTTACTTTTGGGTAATTATAAACTTAAAAGCCTTATTATGCAAGCGATTGAACGCAACAAACTTTTTGTAGCAAGCTGTTTAGCTTTGCTGGTAACCTCTCTTTCTTTTGGTATAAGGGCAGGTATCATGAATCAGCTAGTTATCGATTTTCATTTGAGCACAGCGGAACTAGGTGTCATTACGGCGTCTGCATTTTGGGGTTTCCCCCTGGCGATTATTATCGGCGGTTTTGTGGTGGATGCTATCGGAATGAAAAAGCTACTAGTGGTAGCCTTTATACTGCATTTGTCAGGAATATTATTAACGGTATTTGCAGCCGGTTATTGGACACTGTTTATTTCAACACTACTGATAGGTATTGCTAATGGTACGGTTGAAGCGGCATGTAATCCCTTGGTTGCTTCACTGTATACTGATAATAAAACAGTTAAATTGAACCATTTTCACTTGTGGTTCCCTGGTGGGATCGTTATTGGTACCCTCATCGTTTTATTGTTGAATACGCTGGAAATTGGCTGGCAGTGGCAGGTGGCGATTATGATCATTCCTACCCTAGTCTATGGTTATCTGTTTTCCTCTTTAAAATTTCCGGTTACAGAGCGTGTGGCTTCCGGATATTCTACAACCGATATGTACAAAGCGGTACTATCTCCTCTATTTATCGTTATGTTGATCTGTATGTTTGGTACGGCAGTAACTGAGTTGTTTACCGGGCAATGGATAGACGTGCTGTTGAAAAATTTAACAAATAATGCCATCCTCATATTAACACTTACTACCGGTGTAATGGTAGTGGGGAGAGGTTTGGCAGGACCTATCGTACATCGCTTGTCGCCACAGGGTGTGTTGCTTTTATCAGCAATGGTTTCGGCAATAGGCCTATACCTTCTCAGTACCTTAACCGGTAATGCTATATTTTTTGCGGCTATTGTTTTTGGTATAGGGGTTTGTTATTTCTGGCCAACGATGATCGGCTTCGTCGCAGAACATATTCCTCAATCCGGCGCATTAGGATTAAATCTAATGGGAGGCGCCGGAATGTTCGCCGTATCTATTTATAGTATTTTTATGGGGAACTTTTACGATGGGTTGGTACTAAATTACCTTCCTGCCGGTGCTGATCTTGCTACCTATTTGAGTGCAGCGGAAGGGACATCGATGAATCAGGCACTCAATCAGGCTAAAAGTTTAGCAGGACCGGAGGTAATTAGAATTACACTCGTTATCCCCATTGTATTGACCATTATTTTTGCCGGATTGGTTTTATATCTGCGGTCGAGAAAAAAGATAAAAACACCACCCGCCTTGCAAGCGGATATATAGCGAATAATGTGTTAACGTATGAAAATGATAAGGAGGCGTCACTATCTGCTAATAGGCTGGTAGTGGCGCCGGATATTCGGTTAAGGCCGTAACCATGTAAAGCTATCGTGTTACCTATCACCCTTCAAATGTTTTTAGTTCCAAATTATGCCCATCAAAAACAGCATATGTGTTGTAGTTTACCCATTCGCCAAGGTTAATGTATCGACTGTTGTTCCCCAGATCGATGTCTAAGGGTAGATGCCGGTGACCAAAAACCAAATAATCGAAATGTTCTTTTTGTAATACTTCTTTGGAATATACAATCAGCCATTCTTGTTCAGCTTCCTTGCGCCATTCTTTCTTATTATTGGCGATTCGACTGTTTTGCGACCACCGCAGCGCGATACCAATTCCTAGATTGGGGTGAATGCGGGCAAAGAGCCATTGGCAAAATTTACTTCTAAAGAATTTTTTAAGAAACTTGTATTTAGCGTCCCCTGGGCCCAGGCCATCTCCATGATGCAGATAAAAACGCTTTCCTTGCCGTTCAATAACCAATTCGTCTGCTATAATTTTAGCCCCAAGCTCCTTTTGAAGATAACTGAACATCCACATGTCGTGATTGCCCTTGAAGAACGTGATCTTGATTCCGCTGTCTGCTAATTCTGCGAGCTTGCCTAAAAAGCGAACAAATCCTTTCGGTACGGCTGTTGCATATTCGAACCAAAAATCAAAAATATCTCCCAAAAGGTAAAGCTCGGCGGCATCATGTTTAATGGATTCAAGCCAGCGAACCAGTCGGGCCTCCCGTTCACGGCTTTTCTCATAGGTTGGCACGCCTAGGTGAAAATCGGAGGCGAAATATATCTTTTTGTTTTCTACCATCGACGCGAAGGTAACCAAAAGCAAGCTTATTTAAAAAGCTTGCTTTTGGGATATGGCTTCTGCTTATCTGTATAATAGACTAAGATTATAGGAAGGCTTCCCTTAATCAAGTTTTTGGCAAGTGAGATGAAACTAAAAATTATCAAGCCAAAGCGAGAAAGAAATAAAACCTTCGTTTTACAGTGAGCTGTTATTCGGAAATCAGTACCGCTGTTTGTTTCACGTTCCAACCTGCGTTTGTCAAAACAACTTGTTTGCCTCGAGTTAGCGCAGGATCAACACTTATCATGACCGTCTTTTTTTCACCGGGGACTACCGATAAATAATTGTCACTATAAAAAGTTGGCAAGATCCGTTGATGTGTAAGATTGTCGACCAAAGCAAGCCGGTTGAAAAAGGCAATATTATCGTGTTCATTATTGGCCAGTGTGACCGCATATTCTCCAGGTGTGATTTGTTTGACTTTAATATCGAGCTTACAGTTGGCCATATCTGTTAAACCGCTATAATAACCTTTCGCATCAGGCAACCAATAGAAATTGTCGCTTAATAGGTGTTGCCCTGCATCCATTAACTGTAGACGCAAAAAAGCCCCTTTGTCTTTTGCCAATTCGTCGATTTGCTTTTTGATGGACATGATTTTTTTAACAGACGAAGGTTCCATAAATGCAAATACCTTTGTTATTGGATAAGCTTTCCCTTGCATGTCGTATGCATGAATAACAAGCATTATATTGTTACGTTTTTCAAAATGGTTATTGACAATGGAAACAAAACCGTCTACTGGATTATACATAGCATGTAATGGTTCGCTGCCACTCCTTAAGCCATAAAGACCAGCATTTGGATCGAGGTAATAGTCGTACATTTGACCGCGCAAGGAAGTCCAGGGGTTCTGCGTCTTCCAGATGATTGTACCCGTATACCAATCCCACATATGGGCACTGAAGCCCTCCATCAGGCCCCTGTATTGATTATAATTGACTAGTTGCGCCTTGTTTGCGAAATCTTCCAAATTGTTTGTTTTTCCATAAGGCGCTATATGTTCACCATAGCCAATATAGGTGTGATATTGCCAAACCGAGTCTACGGTTTCCTGTACTCGACCCTCGGCGTTAAAGCCCGTGAATAAGGGTGCAATTTGATTTTCTTCCGGTAAAAATCGCTTCAATGATTCCAGGTCGCCCACACCAACGGAGCCAACTTCCGAATTAAAGGGCCAGGTTTTATCAGCCCAAAATGTTTTGATGTCCTGTATTCCGTATGGGCCATCGCCGTTCCCACCAATGTCGTTTTGCGACATAGCATCTGAATTGGAATAATCAACAAACCATCTGGTGCCATCCAATTTCGGCAAGATGGAATCCCGGAGTGGAACTAAAATATCATCAGGAGGTGTGATTTCGTTACCACCGCAATAAAATGCTAAAGAGGGATGGTTTCGAATCATTTTGATCATATCGGCAGCAGATTCAAGAAATAATTGATGGTCATCCGGGTATTGTCGCCTTGTCCATTGATCGTCTTTCTTCAATGGATCTTCCCATCGTCCGTTACAATCGCCGGACATCCAAAAATCCTGAAAGACAAGTAGCCCATAACGATCGCAAGCTTCGTAAAATTCCGGTCGCTCCACCAACGCACCACCCCAAATTCGAATAAGATTTAGATTCATATCCCGGTGAAAGCGAATTTCGGCGTCATAACGTTCTTTTGAGAAGCGAAGCATCGCATCTGAAATGATCCAATTGCCACCTTTGATGAATATTTTTTGACCGTTAACCGCTACCTCCCGGCTACGTGTATGTGGATTCCAGTAGGTTTGAATCTCCCGGATACCTATTTTCAGATCTTTTTTATCACTAGTGGTTTTGGCTGCATTGGGTACAAAACTTAGCTCCATGGGATACAAATAGGGTTGTCCATAATTCGATGGCCACCATAACTTTGGGTTCTTTAAGATTAAATCCGGGAGTTTTATTTCCTTTTCTTCCTGAGGACGAAGAGTAACACTTTGCTTAACTAATTGTCCATCTAAGCGATACTGCAGCGCGCCACTTATAGGTCTATTGGCCGCGTTGCGCAAAGTTGTGGAAACTTTAATAATGGCAGGTTGCTGGATGCCACTGGTTTCCCTTTTTCCGGGAACTTCCGTAATGATATGGGGATCGATAATGGAAATAGCACCCGTTTTTTCAATCGTTACTTTATCCCATATGCCGGTATTTCTATCCCGTATAGGTTTAATCCAATCCCAACCAGCAGTGTATTGTAACCCAACATTTTTGGCGATGGTGCCATCTCCGCCTTGTCCGCCATTTGGATTGCCTACAACGTCAGGTGGGTACACAATGACGGCTAACCTGTTTTTGCCATTTGAAGCAAGGAGCTTTGTAATATTGAATCGCTTGCGGATATACATCCCTTTGAAGGGTTTAGTATTCACTTTTTTACCGTTGAGAAAGATTTCACAACTATAGTTGATTCCTCTAAAATGCAACCATACCTGTTTATCGCCGGTTGGAATGCCTTCTTCAAAATCATTCACGAACCAATAGGTGTAATAATCCCTGCCAACTGTATAAATATCCGGGATCTTGTTGTTATTCATGCCAAAAAAAGGATCCGGAATCTCCTGATTGTTCAGCATACCGGTCAATACTGTTCCCGGTACAGTGGCCGGCTTCCAGCCTTGAATGACTGAAGAAGGATCAGAAAGTTTCTCACCCGACAAGGATACTTCTTTGTAGTTCCTGAATATCCAACCTTTGTTCAATTCGTATGATTGTGCAAAGGAAAATAAGGAGAAAAGCGTGAGAAGAGTTAGTAAATAAATCGTTTTAGTCGACGGTATAGCGGTATTCATTTGTAAGTTTTATTAAAACAGTTTGGCGGAAGCTTTTTCCTTGGCAAACCTAAGGATTTATTGTAAAAATAAGGAAAGGAATCGATTCCGTATTCAAAAGAGGCTTTTTTATTTGTAATATTGAACAAATAATTCACAATGTAAATTTTATTTATTCAACATGGTAAAAACGTACTCAGGATTGTTGCTGCTAGCATCTTTTTTGATGGCATGCAACAATAATCAAAAAACCATCGAACCAGCTACAGCTATGAAATTAAAGCCTTATCCAAAAACAAAAAAGATTGATCTTGTTGACGATCATTTTGGCACGAAAGTTCCTGATCCATACCGTTGGTTGGAGAACGATACAGCGGTGGATACCAAAGAATGGGTGTTAGCCCAAAACGAAGTGACAAATGACTACCTTTCTCAGATTCCCTTCCGAGACGCCATCAAGCAACGTTTGGAGAAATTGTGGAATTACGAGAAAATATCGGCTCCCTTCAAAGAAGGCAATTATACATACTACTTTAAGAATGACGGACTCCAAAATCAATCGGTTATATACCGAGAAGAAAAAGAGGGTAAGAGTGAGGTGTTTTTGGATCCCAATAAATTTTCGGCCGACGGAACCACATCTTTGGCAGATATCAATTTCAGTAAAGATGGAAGTTTAGTAGCCTATCAGGTTTCAGAAGGCGGTTCCGACTGGCGCAAAGTAATTGTTTGGAAAGCAGAAGATAAATCAGTCGTAGGTGATACATTGATCGATGTTAAATTTTCAGGCTTGGCTTGGAAAGGCAATGAAGGATTCTATTACAGTAGCTATGACAAACCGAAAGAGGGGAGCGCGCTGTCGGGTTTGACACAATATCATAAATTGTATTTCCATAAACTAGGCACTCCCCAAAGTTCAGATGAACTGATTTTTGGTGGCGAAAGTACGCCGAGGCGATATATCGGGGCTTATTTAACTGAGGATGAAAGGTTTTTGGTTATCACGGCAGCAAATACCACAAGTGGCAATGAATTGTATATCCAGGATCTAAGCAAGCCGGATTCTAAAATCGTTCAGGTAGTAGATAATTTTGACAAAGAACACAGCATAATCGATAACGAAGGAGACTCGCTATTTATCTTAACAAACTTGGGGGCACCAAACTATAAAGTGGTAACAGTTGATATTAACGATCCAAAACCCGCCAACTGGAAAGATTTGATCTCGGAAACCGAAAATGTGCTGAACATAAAGAAAGGCGGCGGCAAATTGTTCGCCATTTACTTAAAAGATGCTACGTCTTTAGTAAAACAATTTGATAGGCGTGGCAAAGAAGAGCGAATCGTAGAATTACCTGGACTTGGTACGGCCAATGGCTTTGAGGCAAAACAGACCGAAAAGGAGCTTTACTATTCATTTACATCGTATGTATATCCACCCACCATTTTCAAATATGATATAGCTTCCGGTAAGTCGACAATATACAAAAAGCCCGATGTGTTGTTCAACCCTGAGGATTACGAATCCAAACAGGTGTTTTATGCCTCTAAAGATGGCACGAAGGTTCCGATGATTATAACCTATAAAAAAGGGATCGTACTTGATGGTAGCAATCCAACGATGTTATATGGATATGGCGGCTTCAATATCAGTCTAACGCCTTCCTTTAGTGTATCAACAGTTTTATTGTTGGAACAAGGAGGTGTTTATGCAGTAGCCAATTTGCGTGGCGGCGGCGAATATGGAGAAAAATGGCACTTAGCAGGAACTAAATTGAAGAAACAGAACGTGTTTGATGACTTTATAGCCGCCGCCGAATACCTCATTAAAGAAAACTATACATCAAAAGAGCGTCTGGCAATTTCCGGTGGATCCAATGGTGGTTTACTTGTCGGCGCCGCTATGACGCAACGACCGGATTTATATAAAGTCGCCTTCCCTGCGGTGGGTGTTCTGGATATGTTACGTTATCACAAATTTACGGCCGGCGCTGGTTGGGCCTACGATTACGGAACCGCGGATGATAATAAAGAAATGTTTGATTATTTGTATAAATATTCGCCCTATCATGCATTAAAAGAAGGGATTGAATACCCGGCAACGATGGTAACAACAGCCGATCATGACGACCGAGTTGTGCCTGCTCATAGTTTCAAATTTGCGGCGCGCTTGCAGGAATACAATAAGGGAACCAATCCGGTATTGATTCGAATCGAAACGAAGGCCGGACACGGTGCAGGTAAACCAACAGCTATGATTATTCAGGAACAAGCCGATAAATGGGCTTTTATGTTTCAGAATATGGGGGTTGGGTATAGCGAATAAATGTGAAATATAGAACTAATAAAAGAGGGGAGCTAAAAATTCGTTTTTAGCTCCCCTCTTTTGTTTATCAATACACGGGTTTTACTGTGTACCCTCTTTTTCTCAAAAGATTAATAACACCTTTATCCCCAGCCAAATGACCAGCCCCAAAAGCAAAGAAGGTGGCTTGAGATTTTGCACTTTCTTCTATAATGGAAATCCAATTGGCGTTTCTATTGTACAGCATTAGGTCTAAATAATCCTGCATGAGCGGATCAGTTATCGTTCGACTGTGCAAGGTGTGGATATCCTGGCTTTTATAAAGGTTGATAAGCTCGTTTATTTCCGTAGCCGTGCTGTCCAAATTAAATACCATTTCTTTTAGTTGTTCTGCTTGAACTTTATAAGGAATCGTATCAAAAAGCGCAGCCTGGCTCTCTACCGTTTCTAAGCCGGCGATATTCATACCTTTGGCTTTTGCTAAATCCACCAATTGCAATTCCCAGCTAGCGGGCTGACATTGTAATGCACCCATTAAAACAATGGAATATAGGCCAAAGGGCTTCATGTTATTTAGCGTTTCCAGACGAATATGCGCTATTTTTTCCAGGCTGTCACTTACCTGGCGATAGGTTAGGCTATCATATAAATCATGGTATGTCTTGCCTCGCATGCGCATATTTTCCATCATTTTCATACCGATCTGAGGATCCGAAAAATCCAGCTCAAGGTATAATTGTTGACTTGCTTCGAGCTTTTGCTTGAGGGCCTCTGTAAAAATTAAATCATCCGGACATAAAAGATGGAAAGTGCCAAACAGGTAAGAGGGGGTCGAAAGGCCATTTCCCGTGAATTCCCAAAGCGTCGTCCGATCTGTTGATGTTTGTGCTTTCGATGTAATAACGAAAGAAAACCATAGGAGCCCGATTAATAGAACAAATCGTTTCATAACATTTTATTCTTGATGCATTCTATTCATCTTCCTTCAAATTTTCATTGTCCAGATCCTCCAAAATCTTATTGACGTCTGCTTCGGTTTCAGTTAGTTTACTTTTGCAGATTTTGATTAACAATGCCGCACGCTTCACTTTGTTTGAAAGCTCGTCTACCGTAATTTCTCCATCTTCGATTTCTTCCACGATTGTCTGAAGTTCTTCAAATGCTGATGTATAGCTTAATTGCTTATCCATTTTATTTCTTTATTTCGTTTACAAAAGTAACCTGACTATCTGTTTCGCCAAATGCTAAAATCGTCTTTACCTTATCGCCCACCTTCAAGACCTGCGCATCAGTTACAGCTTTTCCCTGAAAAAGCATGATGCTATACCCTCTTTTCAGTACATGTTGTGGGTCGAGTATAGATAGGTGGCGCTCTTGATTGTCCAGTGATTTAGTCGCTTCCACTAATAATCTCTTGGTGCCAGGTGCTAGATTTTTATGTAATGTTGTGAGAGCTGCATGGTGCTTTTTTGCGATCTGATGGCTTTGGCGGATTAGTTGATCTCTGATTTGCCGAATTACCTGTCTTGAACGCTTGCTTAAATGGAGGTTCTCACGTTTCAATCGTTGTCCTAGAAAAGTGATGGCCTGTTTTTCTTCCATTAAAGTGCGCTTTGACTGCGTGGATAATTGGCTTTTAAGGCGTTGAAACGATCCTTTCTCCTGGGCCAGTTGATATTTGCTTTGTTGAAGTGTACGGTTACGTAAATTCGCTAATTGATGCTTGTTTTCATGTAACATATTCAAGCTCGCCATTCTAAAATAGCGGATGTTGTTATTTAGCAATTGTTGCTGATTATCGAAGAGCTGCTGCGTTTTCAATCGAAGTACCTGTTCCGCATAGGTTACCGGGCGAGCAAAGTTGTGAAAATGTTGTAAAAGATAATCAGCCAACGCGCTGGGCGTGATGGCATTTTTATAGGCAACTAGCTCTGAAACGGTCTCATTGGTCGCATGGCCAATTCCGGTTATTACAGGGATAGGAAAAGTGGCAATGGCTTTCGCTAATAACACATTGTTGTAAGAGCTTAAACCAACCTCTCCTCCACCTCCTCTTATGATCGCAACGACATCAAAACGTTGCAGTTGTAAACGGATCTTGGCTAGCTGATCGATGATGGAGATCACGGATTTTTCACCCTGCAAAAGAGCCGGGAACAACTCGTACTCGAAACGATAACCGAAAGAATTATGATCGATAATCTTTAAAAAATCGGCTAAGCCTTTACTCGTTTCTACCGAAACGATGGCGATACGTTTAGGCAGTAAAGGAAAAGGCAACAGTTTGTTTGCCTCAAAAAGGCCCTCTTCTTTCAGCAAAGCAATACTGGCCTGTTTTTCTCGTTCCAATTCTCCTAACGAGTACGAAGGGTCGATATCGACAATATGTAGGCTCAATCCATGTACAGGATCGTAGCTAATTGATGCTTGTAAAAGTATATTGATCCCATTCTTTAATGGCTCTTTAATGATTTCGACAAAACGCTGATTAATACGCTCATAGTCGCTTTTCCATAATGTTGCCCGAATTTCTGCAATGACCTTTCCCTCTAGCTTCTCCAACAGCTCGGGATAACAATGACCTGAATGAGAATAGTGATTTAGTTTGTTCATTTCAGCCTTTATCCAATACAAGCTTTTATAGCGGTCTGCTATTGTCTTTTGGATGCTGCGAGCTACCTCCGCCAATGAAAAGATAGTTTTATCTGCAATTATTTCGGGCATACTCAAACTTAGATAAAATGCACGACATTCGCGAAGAGGAGTTGATTTTTTACACTACGCTATAGTGTAGATTCTTAAATAGCTTGCAGAAATACCAGTCTAAAAGCGTCGATTGTATGAAGTACGCTTCGACTAACGACCTCCCCACTAAAATAGTTTTAAGGCTATCCTTAATGTATTTGTTTGATTGAGGGGCTGGGCAGCACTTCTTGAATGCGCATACATTAGTCGGATCATTTTCCATTGTAAACCAACATGCAATTCACTGTAATTACTTAATTCAGACGTGTGTAGGTAATGCAATCCAATAAGCTCTTCAAGCTTCAGCTTTCGTAATAGGGGCACCTTACTGACGAACATACCGCCGAGATTATACTCCATATGGGCTTCCACGAAATTGGAAGGGGTGCTGTACTGATAATAATCTAAGGCTAAAAAGGAACTTAGCTGCTGGTCAACGAGTAAGATTCTATTTCCATTAAAGTGTTTGTAATCCGGATAAAAAAGTTGCTTATTGTTAAAAAAGCTTCCAGCGCTAACTGAAAAGGACACCTTGCCGTATAGACCTAGGCCCATATTGTTTTTTTGAACACTTGTGGTAAGCAAATCGTAATCGACATCTGAGCCTAAGACATTCTTAATGCCTTTAGTATATTGGATACCAAAGGTTGGATATTTAGAAACCAGATAACGTTTGCCCGTTGGGTACATGGCATAACGATTTGAAAAGTCATAACTTAAACCGACCCGGACTTTTGTGGATTTATTGTCTGTGAAAAGCGGAACGTCGGCGTCCGGTTGTAAGGGATTGTTGGAGGTAAGCTTATTTGAATTACGATCCCGGAACGTAAATCCGCTAGCATTGGGTAGCCAATGGCGGTTTGACCATTCCGCTTGCAGGCTGATTTTAATATTGCCCGGCAAGGTATTGCTCCACGCTATGGAAGCAAAGGTTTTTTCGTAGAGTTTTTGATAATTTTCCCCGACAAATAAGGTGTACAGGCTATTTAATAAAGTGGGAAGTGAACCCTGGTTGTTTAGATCGAGGACATCCCTACCGCCAGATAGTACGAAGGTTTGATTCTTAACAGGAAGATCCGTGCTCACGATACCATTGAGGTGTTTGTTTGCAAATCCATATCGAATGCGTCCATTTATACGAAAATATCGATTTAGCCCGCTGTCGAGTTGTCGATTGTAATTTATACCGTAATTAATCGCCAAACCTTCAACGCTATTAAAGAGCATTGATGTTAAGAGGCCGTTAAAGCGAATGGATTCTTTCTTATAACGATTGCGGTAGTTATACCCACTCGTTAGAAATGTCAGTGGTTTGAAGCGATTATTCTTTCTGTCGATGGAGTCCAAATACGCTTTCGATTGATGAAAACGATATAAACTATCTTTTGCTATATAGTCTTTTTGTTCTTCCGGACTTAATGGAACTGGCCTGTTCTTCGCCCAATACAGGCTGTCTTTCTTATTCACGTCTCCACTTATAGATAATACCTCCCGAAAAAGTCTCTTATCGGGCGCATCGATAAAGGTATAGTTTTGATAAATAGCCGTAAAATAACCACCAACTTGAAAGCCAAGTAGACCAGCCTTAAAATCCAATTGGATATTAGAAGGCATCCATTTGTTTTCCGTTACTTCTGTATAAAGCTGTTTGAGATTCAACGAATCGACAAAGTTGATGCTCGACTCCTTATCAAGTAGAAAATTCACACTATGAATACGCCATTCACCTTCAATAATATATATATTGCCTTTATAAAGTGGCTCTGCCTTTCTTTTAGGAATTACTTTAATTTTGATAATCGTCTTCCCTTTCTCTTCTGCGGTGCCTAGATATTGATATCGATAATATGCTAAAGCATTATCGGCAATGGGAGAAATAAAGGGCCTGTTACTCAAACCTTCAACAATATGTTGGTAGTTCTCGTAAAAATTAAGTTGAAGCTCAGAGGCCCTATTGAAACTAAAGGCTTTATTATCGCCTGAAATTTTGGAACTGATCATCTCTTCCTTGAAATCCTTGGGCGGATTGACGGTAATCTTGGACTCCGATTCAGATAAATAAATGATGCCTTTTCTTGCAGAATCCAGGCCAATTTCTTCTCCAATCTCGTTCATATCAACACCAAAGAATTTCTTTGGTGCTTTAATTAAACGTTGCAAGCCTTTTATATATACATGTGCGTGATAGGGGCCTGTTTCTTTTAAATAATAGGGCCTTTTCTTTATTGCCTTTCTAATGATGGAATAAGCGGGGTCTTCCCGGTTTCCGATAACTACCTCCTGTAATGTGTAAATCTCCCCATCTAAGTGAATGATAAGACTGTCGTGTTGAGGCGGTTTCACGGTGATTGTTTTTTGCTTGTAGCCCACTGCCGAAATACTTAATTGGTGCCGGCCTTCCGGTAGCGATAGGTTAAAATGTCCCTCTTTATTTGCCGAGGTGCCAATCGAAGAGCCTTCTTTAACAATAGTCGCAAATGGTATCGGAAAGCCATCGGCATCGCGTATCGATCCTTTTAAAGTTAGTTGTTGAGCTACGGCAATATTTGTAAACAGAAAGAAAATAAGGGTAACGATTCGATTCATCAGCATATGAGATATGCTCTTAAGATGGTCTGCAAGCCTGAAAGGTTACATTTATTTTTGTTAAAGTATGTTAATAAGGGTTTACGTGCTAAACCCGATATAACGAGATGAGCAGGTTAGACCGGGTTTTATTTTAAAAGGCCGTTAACTTTTAGTAGTTTAATGGAAATTCCTATTTGGCCTAAATGGTAAAGGTCGTGATGTATCATCCCTTCCAACAGCGCTTGAAAGGTGTATGTGCCGCATTCCTGAGCGAGAAAGGCATCATCCCGTATTTCAATCAAGCGTATCAAGTGGTATTGAGAAGCATAAAAATCATCTTTCAGTTTTTTCCATCCTATCTGCTTTAACTCATTGTTCGAACGCCAGTTTTCGTTGCTTTCTATGGTCAATGTGCTTTTTTGGCCTTGCAACTTACGGATACAATCCCTTCTCCATTCCAACAGATGTGAAACGATTTCGGCAACACTGTGTATATCGGGAATGGGCCGAGTGAGCGCCTGCTCCGGTGTTAATGTATCAATTTTTTTTATGAAGTTTTCATCTAACCATAGGTCACCGTCTTGAACATCCTGTAATTGCTTTACTAGATTTTGTATTAACAGATTACTCATAAAATAAGGCTTAAAATATAATGGTTTACAGTATTCCAAAGATAAAAAATCCGGCACAGATTTAACATATAGCTAATCGGAGTCGCTATATGTTTAGATCGATTACCGAAAGATAATCATTTCTATCATCTTTTCAGCTTTTATCATTAAATCTGTATTTTTACCGCAAATCACTGAATTTATGTATAAAACACTTCAACCTGTATTGCAAAAAGAATTGGCCGAAATAGAAGAGGCAGGCTTATATAAGCGGGAACGTATTATCACGACTCCTCAAGGCGCGGATATAAAAGTAAGTGGAGGCAAGGAAGTTGTGAATTTTTGCGCGAATAATTACTTAGGGCTTTCGTCTCATCCAAAAGTTATTGATGCTGCAAAAAGAGCAATAGACACACATGGTTACGGCATGTCTTCCGTACGATTCATTTGCGGGACACAGGATATACATAAAGAGCTGGAGGCAAAAATAGCTAAGTTTCTTGGGACGGAGGATACCATTCTGTATGCGGCAGCCTTTGACGCGAATGGGGGTGTTTTTGAACCGTTATTTGGAGCAGAAGACGCCATCATTTCTGATGAATTGAATCATGCGTCTATTATAGACGGCGTTCGCCTATGTAAAGCACAACGTTTCCGATACAAGAATGCGGATATGGAGGATTTGGAAAAGCAATTAATTGCTGCAAAAGGCGCTAGACATCGTATTATTGTTACCGATGGTGCTTTCTCGATGGATGGGGTGGTCGCTCCGCTGGATAAGATCTGTAATTTGGCGGATAAATACGAAGCCTTGGTTATGATTGACGAATCGCATTGCACGGGCTTTATCGGTAAAACAGGAAGAGGTACACACGAGCATTTTGGTGTTATGAGCCGCATTGATATTATTACAGGGACCTTGGGAAAAGCCTTGGGTGGTGCTTCCGGCGGATTTACTTCGGGGAAAAAGGAAATCATCGATATGCTTCGTCAACGTTCAAGACCCTATTTGTTTTCCAATACACTGGCACCGGCCATTGCTGGCGCTTCTATCGCAGTTCTGGATATGTTAAGCGAAACGACGGCATTACGGGATAAACTAGAATACAATACCAAGTACTTTAGAGAGAAGATGGCGGAAGCGGGATTTGATATTAAGCCTGGATTCCATCCCATTGTTCCGGTGATGCTTTACGATGCTAAATTAGCACAAGAGTTTGCCGCTAAAATGCTGGAAGAAGGGATCTATGTAATCGGATTCTATTATCCTGTTGTTCCTAAAGAAAAGGCCAGGATCCGCGTGCAATTATCTGCTGCTCATGAACAGGAACATCTAGACAAAGCAATCACCGCTTTTACCAAGGTAGGAAAGCAATTGGGTGTAATTAACTAGTTAAGATAAATTGATAATTGTATGGAATTAATTAATGCAAACAGGAAGGCCGGTGCTTCGCTGCTGTTCGTGAATTTCGAGCATTTTATCTAAGTTTGCAAAAAATAAACGGCCCATTGGCTGGGCTTTGTTTATTTTATAAAGAGTTAAAAATGAGTATACAGGAAAAAATTAATCAATATACAGAAGAGATAAACAATTGGACTCCTCATTCACAACAAGAAGTCGAAAACTATCGACTGAAATTTTTGGTAGCGAAAGGGATCGTCAAAGGATTGTTTGAAGAGTTCAAAAATGTTTCGAGTGAAGAAAAGCGGCTTTTGGGCAAAGTGTTGAATGAATTTAAACAATTGGCAGAAGCAAGATATGCCGAAACAAAGGATTTATTCGAGGTTTCTGCCGACTCTTCAAAGGATTCGAAAGAACAGGATTTGACCCTGCCCGGACCTGGTTTTGAAATTGGTACTCGCCATCCTTTGTCCCTTGTACGAAAAGAGATTGTGGAAATCTTCAAAAAACTTGGTTTCATTGTGGCCGAGGGTCCGGAAATTGAAGATGATTGGCATAATTTTACGGCGCTTAACTTTCCGGAAGAACATCCCGCAAGAGACATGCAGGATACCTTCTTTATCAGGAAACAAGAAGGTAATGATATTGCACTCCGTACGCACACTTCATCGGTGCAAGTACGAATGATGGAAAGTGGGACTCCTCCTTTCCGTGCTATTATGCCGGGACGTGTCTATAGAAATGAGGCAATATCCGCTCGAGCACATTGTTTTTTCCATCAGATAGAGGGTTTATATATCGATGAAGGTGTTTCTTTCGCTGATTTAAAACAGACCTTATACCATTTTGTTCAGGAACTTTTTGGTGAAGGAACCAAAGTTCGTTTCCGTCCATCTTATTTTCCTTTTACGGAACCGTCTGCTGAAATGGACATTTCTTGCACCATTTGCAAAGGAGCGGGATGTAATATGTGTAAATACACTGGTTGGGTTGAAATCCTAGGATGTGGTATGGTGGATCCGAATGTGTTAACAAACAGTAAGATTGACGCAAAGAAATATACAGGCTTTGCCTTTGGAATGGGCATTGAGCGCATAACTAACTTGAAGTATGAAATCAAAGACTTGCGTTTGTTTTCTGAAAATGATATACGTTTTTTAAGACAATTTGAAACCGAGACAATTTAAGACAAAGAGCTTCCTCTGGAAGATATGTCCGTTGCTGATCTTTATCGTCTGCGGCTGTGGAAAAGACTATTATGGGATTCCTGAGGTGGTTGTTAACCAAACGTTTTCTACCACCCAATACCACGAACTGGAGGTGGCGGGAGGCTACGCCGTGTCGGAAACCGGTGGTGTTGCCGGTATAATTGTTTATAATACAGGAAGCGGTTATGTAGCCTACGATCGTTGCAGTACAGTTAATCCGGAAAAAAAGTGTGCTGTAAATGTGGATGACACCGGTATTATTTTGGTAGATCCATGCAGCGGTGCGAAATATGATATCAGAAGCGGTATGCCTTCAAAGGCTCCGGCTGAGCGACCGTTAAAACCTTACCAGGTGAGGAGAGATGGGAATCTTATAAGAGTTATTAATTAAATGGAAGCAGATAAAATTAAAGAAAGTATCAAACGGTCGGCAAAGGATCTCTTCCGACGCTATGGTTATAACAAAACCAGCGTCAATGAGATCGCGAAAAAGGCTAAAATAGCCAAAGCTACCATTTATAAATACTTCGATAGCAAGGAAATGGTTTTACATGCCATCCTAATGGATTATATTCAGGTCGGCGTAGACGAACTCATACATAACCCAAGTACGGCTACCGATCAAGGCACGTATTTAAGTAATCTTATTTTGAAGGTCAGTCGTTTAACCTATACCATCTGTAATGAATTTATTGGCTGGGATTTCATTCGAGAGTCGGCCAATGCACAAGAGTATTTAAAAACGCTTTCTGACGATTTGGAGAATTTACTGATCAGTTCTTTTAACGAGAGCCATATTATTGATCCCGGTATACCTAAAGAAAACTTAGTATTTTTAATTAAGTCGAGCAAAAGTATTGTGTTTTCGTTCGCTTTTACGGCCGTAAGTGTGGCCGATGTTCGAAAGTATTTTGTTTCCTTTCAAAAAGAGATACTACCTTATTTAGTGAAAGCAACCGTCAGTTAACCCTTACTCGGTACTTTTAGGACTTAGATTCTTCGTTTTAAGGCATCAATTTTTTGATATGCGAGGTATTATAGCCTGGATTAAGGTGGCAAAGAACATGACCGAGACACAACCGACTAAATTAAGCCATAAAAAGGCCATCATATCTGCGCGCCAACAAATAATGACTAAAATTTCGGCAAAAATAGCAGCAATGAAGGTCGCAGTTCCCTTCGCGCGTTTCATATAAAAGGCAACAATAAATATGCCCAAGATGGTGCCGTAAAATAAGGACCCCAGAATATTGACCGCTTCAAGGAGATTACCAAGACGATTGGCATATAGTGCAATGATAATCGTAAATATACCCCAAAATAAGGTCATAAGCCTCGACACGTTTAGATAATTACTGGCACTGCCATCCCGATGAATAAATCGTTTGTAGATGTCAATAACAGATGTTGATGCCAGCGAATTGAGCGCACTCGCGGTTGATCCCATCGAAGCTAAAAAAACAATGGCTATTAAGATGCCTACGAGCCCTTTGGGAAGCTTTTCCGTGACGAAATTAAGAAAGATATAATTGTTATCATTCGTATCTGCTTTCGGGTCATTCTTTTGCATGAGGCGGGTTAGTTCTTCCCTGATTTCGGTCGTTTTTTGGTTGGCGCTATGTAAATCTTTTCTGATGTCGGCAATTTCAGCATCAGAATGCGTGTCCAACGCGTTGCTCAATTTATTGATTAAACGATGTTTCTCTTGAAAAACCGTATTGAATTGCTCTTTGATCTGCTGTAATTCAGATTGATAGGGACTTTTTTCAATTTTGTTTAATTCCAGTTTATTAAAGAAAATAGGGGGCTGATTGTACTGATAGTAGGCAAAAACGAGGACGCCGATCATTAATATCAGAAATTGAAGCGGAACTTTAACAAGGCCATTCATTAGTAGACCCAGTCGACTATCGCGTATCGAGGAGCCGGTCAGGTAGCGTCCAACCTGACTTTGATCGGTGCCAAAATAAGACAATTGTAAAAAAAAACCGCCTATTAAACCGCTCCACAAAGTATATTGGTTATTCCAGTCGAAAGAGAAATCAATCGCATTGGCTCTCCCGGATTTTCCCGCTATATGCAGGGCTTTTACCAAACCGATATCGGATGGTAATAGGTGGACAACCATTACACCCGCTGAAAGCAAGCCGATAAAGATGATACCCATCTGCAGCAGTTGGGTATAAGAGACGGCCTTCGTTCCTCCCCATACCGTATACATCACCACCAAGCAGCCAATGAACAAGGTCGTATAAGTAGCATCTATCTGCAAAATGCTCGAAAGGATAACAGAAGGAGCATAAATGGTAATGCCGGTGGATACACCGCGCTGTATAAGGAACAGAAATGCAGTGAAGACACGTGTTTTTACGTCGAATCTTTTTTCCAGGTATTCATAGGCGGTAAAGACCCGCATTCGGTGAAAAATAGGGACAAAAGTGATGCTCAGTACGATCATCGCCAAGGGTACGCCGAAGTAGAACTGTGCAAAGCTCATACCCGAGGAATAAGCAAGTCCGGGAGCTGAAAGGAACGTAATGGCACTGGCTTGTGTAGCCATTACGGAGAAGCCTATATGATACCAAGGAAGTGTTTTATTCCCTAATAGATAGCCATCAATATTGCTGCTGCCACGGCTCTTATATACGCCGTAGACAACAATCAGCAACAGCGTGCTGAAAAGTACGATCCAATCGATTAAACTCATTCAAAAGTTATTTTGAATAAGTAAAACAATAGAATCAGCGCAAATAGCCAAATCAACACTATCCAGTAGAATTGATGCCAGCTATTTACAAAAGGGGGGAGGCCTTTATCTTTAGGCAGGTTCTTCCTCACTTCTGCGCTTTACTAAAGCATTCAAGAAAAACATAGCGATAAACAGACCAATAACCAATCCGCCTACTACACCCCAAAAAGATTCGGCGCAATAGCCTCCGGTTAAAGCGCCAAAAAAAGCACCGATAAGATAGAATAAAGAGTCTGTGTTGATTTTCTTTTCTTGATTTTCCATGTTTAATTGTTTTCTTTTGCGAGCAAATTTACAAATAATCTATAAGCACCGGGCACTCCTGCCGGTAATTCTCTGAAAAAAGAAAGAGATGTGTAAACATATTTACCTTTTCCATACTTTGCTACTAAAAGTGACCCTTTGCTCTCTGCTTCACCCGAGTCATTCATAGCCAAAGGTAATTGGTAATGACTATCGGTATTGGATGCAAAGTATAACCCCCGTTCTTGTATCCAGCCTTCGAAGTCGTCCGCCGTTATTTTGTTGGGATATTGAAGAATGGGATGTTGCGGTTCGATGAGGCGAACCGGTGCATTTTCGTTAGTAACACGCTCTCTGGTGATAGTAAAGGGGTATGGACCAATTTGGGTGGTTTTCAGTCCGCCACTTACATTATATTGTTCTACAAGCGTACCGCCATTTTTTACATAATCCAGTAGTTTGGGTTGTATATAACGGATACGATCATTCACGTTATAGATTCTAATCCCTGTAATAATGGCATCGTATTGTTGAAGATCTTGATGCATAATATCGTTTTCGGATAAAACATCCATCTGTAACCCTATCTCACGCAATGATGCGGCAACGAGGTCACCGGCTCCAGGTAAATAGCCAATGCGCTTGGCAGATACCCCGGTCTCAATTTTACTTAAACGAGCACTTGCCGGCGGAAACCAGTTGATTCGTGGAATGTGGTCGTAGCGAATGGTCCGTATCGATTTCGCTATTTCATTTTGGCCATTTCTATAACGAACCTCGAAAGAGAGAGAGTCGTTCATGGAAGCGTTAGATGATGGATAAATGGTTGCTAGTTTAACCAATTCGTCGTCTTTTTCTTCCAAATCGACCGAAAAGGATGCCGGTTCCATCCGCCAGCCTTGCGGAAGCACGGGCGTAATATCCGCTTGGCTGTGATGACCGTTAGACGTAAAAGAGACCTCGATTTGCTTTGGTTCATTTCCATTAAAAATGATCGCTTTTTGATTGAGATTGACGGTCAGGGGGGGTGCTATAACAATCGGATTATTTACCTCACCACGTACGGGATCATTATATGAATAGGTGACGGGAAAAATATAGTCTATTTCTTTTCCTTCGATAGACAAGGTGGCAATTACCTGTGGAAGAAGATTGCCGGCTTCCGGTTTCCCAATGAGCTTTTGATCTTTTACCGTAAATGAACCTAGTTGATGCGGAAAGGCTAACCAGTAGGGTTGCGTAATTGTTTTTGCTTCAAAGGTGGTTTTTATTTGTTGCGGCTGATTATACGATAAATTGGTTGTACTGCTTAAAAAAGACTCGGTTTGATCACCGTTTTTTAGTGCCAAAAGCGAAACAGATAACCCGGGTTTTTGTACCACCAAATGAGTGCTCGCGTGAACAGTTTCACCGAGCGCGTATTTTTCGTCATCGGCTAAGCAGGCGCCCCAGATCCCTGCACAATCCAAAATAAGCCCTTTTACTTCTTTTATTTTTTGAAGAGCCCAATAATTATTTCCCAAGCCCTCTAGCTCGGTAAGAAGTTCCGTAAGCTTTTTAATAGAATATTCGGGATGCGCTAAATTGTAATGCTCTTGTAACTGCTGCACCAATTCTTGTACTTTTCTCGAAGCGGGAACTCTCGACCAGCTGGTATTGATGTCGTCGAATAAACTTTTCCGGGGAGGGGTGCCTCCTAAACTTTCAAAATATTCATACATTTCGCCTCTTTGAGCGGTGGTGCCAAAGCCCTGACTTTTGTGGTTGGTTCGACTGATAGCGGCAATCTCACCGTAGGTTCTGCCAATAAAGGAATTGTATTGTCCTAAATCTTCTCGAAATTGTCCTTCCTTAATTGTATTCGCGCTGCCAAAATTATAGGTGTTCCAGAGAATTCGAGTGGTCTTCCAAGGTTTTACATATTTTAGCTGCTCCGGAAAACGAGATGGATCTGCGGCAGCTTTAAAGGCCTCCTGTGCTAAGAGAGACGAGGCTTGGTGATGTCCATGTCCCGCTCTTGGGTCGCCCGGAAATCGAGTTATAATAACATCAGGTTGAAAGTTCCGGATTACCCAAACAGCATCTGCCAAAATTTTTTCTTTATTCCATATTTGAAAAGTCTCGTCAAAAGTTTTGGAAAAACCGAAATCGTTGGCTGTCGAGAAAAATTGTTCTCCGCCATCGTCCCTTCTCGCCGCTAATAGCTCTTGAGTCCGTACCAAACCAAGCTCTTCGGCTTGTTCGGTACCAATAAGGTTTTGTCCGCCGTCGCCGCGTGTTAACGACAAGTAACCGGTTCGATAAAGCCGTTCATTTGCTAGCCAGCCGATCAGCCGTGTATTTTCATCATCAGGATGTGCTGCAAAGTAAAGCACACTGCCCAGCGTGTTTAATTTTTGGATTCGCAATCTGATAGATGCAGCGTTATTAGTGGATGCGTTCTGTGCCAACAAGGGTTGGACAAATAGCGTAATCAAACTAATAATAAGCAGGGGAAGCAATTGTCTACGAGGCATACGGCAATGTTTAACGATTCTTGAGAAAGGTAACTAATTTCTGTATGGCGACCGCCCGATGGCTGATCTGATTTTTTTCGTCGGCCGACATTTCCGCAAAAGTTTTTATGTAGCCATCCGGAATAAAAATTGGGTCGTATCCAAATCCTCTTAATCCAATACGTTCCTGTGTAATCGAGCCCTTAACAATACCTTCAAAGAAATGGTGCTCTCCTCCCAATCGCAAGGAAATAACGGTTCTGAACTGCGCTTTCCGATTGGTTTTGTCAGCTAATTTGGATAATAGCAAGTCGATGTTTTTTTCCATGTCTCTCGAACCACTATAGCGAGCGGAGTAAACACCCGGTTCTCCGTTTAGCGCTTCCACCTCCAGCCCGGAATCGTCCGCAAAGCAATCGCGGGCATAATTACTTAGGATGTATTCACTTTTAAGCGAAGCATTGCCTTCAAAGGTGTCGGCGGTTTCCGGGATATCGACCTCACACTGTATTTCTGATAAGGATTGAATGGAGAATAGACCTTTCACCATTGCTTGAACTTCTTCCAGTTTATGTTTATTGTTCGTTGCAAAAACCAGTTGTTGCATATCTTCCATGTGTTAAAATTGCTTGTGTTTAAAAGGCTTTTACGGCTTGCCAAAAGAGCTTCTTCTTATTTGTATCTGTTAACATTTCCTCAAAAGAATAGGTGTAAAGTAATTCGATGGATTGTTGAGAAGACGCTATATTAAGAGATAAGCCATCTATGCCTACTTTAGCGGGTGATGGTCCGGCGAATATAATCCGTTGAGGATCAAAATAACTACATAGGTCTTCAAAATTTACGCCCGCTTCTATTTGAGCAAGATTCAGAACCGCCACATCATCCAGTGCAAGACCTAAAGCGTGTAATGTTTTGGTAAAGGCATCCAAGGCCGCCGGTGAGAAATGCCCTTCGGTCATATTTTCTACCAAATAGAGAATACGGCTTTTATTGGCTCCAAGAACGTTGAAAGTTGGGCGATCAATATTTGGTGATTGCTCGGTTGCTGCAGGAAAGTCAGCTTCGAAATCGAAGAGCAAATCATCCAGTAGGTAACGTAAAGCGAAAGGATTGGTAGTATTCAACTGCGTCATAGTACGATTGTGGTAAACCCAAACGAAAATAGAAGAATCTACACCGAGATGCAAACTTAGCGAGCGAATTCTAGTTATGAAACGGGTTTTTTACCTTTCTTTAAGAATTCCAGTAGATTACTGTTCGTGTTTTTTTTATGAAACCACTCGGATCGCTCAAATAGCCAAATAAGATGCAACGCGAAAAAAGTGCCAATCAGCGATCCTGCTAACAGGTCTTTGAAAAAGTGCTGAGATAGATATACACGTGATAGGGCTACCAAGAGAGCAATCAAAAAGAACCAGGGTTGGCGTCTTTGGCTGACAAAGATGTAAGATAAAGTGATGGTAAGTGAAAATATACAGGTGGTATGGCCGGAAGGGAAACTAAGTGAGTTTTGTAAGACATAATCTTTAATGGTATAAATCGCTTCTCCGTGCTCAAAAAAAACAGCTGGTCGTGGGTGCTTAACAATCATCTTTATTACCTGCGTAAAGAAACCGGTATAGAGCATAGTAGATACCAATAAAAATGAGTGACGCCAATTAATGAAAAGGAAAATAAAAGCTATAGCCACTGTAACGGGCCAGTCACCCAAATGCGTAATGAGCATAAAAATCTGATCGGCCATGGGGTCATGTAGACGATTGACCCATAAGAATAGCTCGGCTTGCGAATAAATAAGCGAGCACGTGATACCAATTAGCTGAAAGCAAACTAGTAATAAAATAAATACGGGGAATTGCTTTAAAAATGTTAGATAACTGTATTCGTAAGAGGCCGATGTATTCATTTTTTTATGCTTAACATTTCAAACATAATGAAAATGTTTATGTTTTTGCAAGCAGCAACTTGTTACTTAGGCAGCCATTTTTAACGTACAATAGCTTGTAATATTAAAGGAACGATTATTTTAATCAACTTTTCTTGATAAAAGTTGAGCAAAATCAAGGCTCGTGTAGGCTACCTTGCACCTGATGGCAAAGCATCAACGGCGCGTATTGGAGCCGTTTCACTTCCTCAATCCGCTTGGATAGTGCAACATGAACAGAGGTGCAAATGCTTTGCTGCTCGTTGCATCGGTATCCTCCAAGGCCGTTTTATCCCCCACCCGAGGCCTTGTCGGCTGCCCGCAAAAGCCCTCCGTTCTATTAAAATATCACCTAGGAAATTTGCGGTTTGCACGTTGAGGCACTACCTTTTATAGCAAAGTTCCAAGTGATGAGTTTTTGGTTACTTTTTGCGGAAAAAAGTGACAAAAATAATCGTTCTTTTATACGATCAAATTAGAGCATTACGCACTGCGAATTGTTGTCATCTGAAATAAAGGGTCAGCAATGAACCATTTTCTTGTTAAATTTCGTTAAATATGGAATAGAGTGTAATGGATTTGTGTAACTTAGCAAGCTATTAAAACTGCTTAGTATAAAAAATAGAATTTAACAAATGAAGAAGTTTGCTGGTTTGTTGACACTTATCTTCCTCGCGTGTGCGGGAGCACTGAGAGCTCAAGATGTACAGGTAATAGATAAAGTGGCGGCCGTTGTTGGTGGAAATATTATTCTCCAATCGGATATAGAGATGCAGTACGCGCAATATCTTTCCGAGGGTAACCGTGCTGATCCAGGGGTCAAATGTATGATTTTAGAGCAGCTGTTAACAAACAAGCTTTTAACACAGCAGGCAGCAATTGACTCGATCGAGGTAACCGAAGATGAGGTGGATGATAATATCAATAACCGTTTACGATATATGACACGTCAAGCCGGTGGTCAGGAGCAATTGGAAAAATTCTTGAACCGATCGTTGCTTCAATACAAGGAAGAAATGAGGCCCGCTGTCAAGGAGCAATTGATTGCACAGAAAATGCAGGCGAAAATTACAGAGAAAACCGGGATTACCCCATTGGAGGTGAAAAGGTATTTCGAGAAAATTCCTAAAGACAGTTTGCCTAATTACAATACGGAAGTTGAGGTCGGAGAGATCGTCGTATTTCCAAAATTGACGAAAGAAGAAAAACAGCCCTTTTATGATCGTGCAGAATCTCTTCGGATGGGGATTAAAGCCGGAGACGACTTTGGAACAATGGCAAGGTTATATTCTCAGGATCCGGGGTCAGCTTCTTCAGGCGGTGATCTAGGTTTTTTTGATAGAAGTAGTATGGTAAAAGAATTTACCTCGGTTGCTTTTAGACTAAAACCAGGTGAGATCTCCAATGTATTTGAATCGGAATATGGCTTTCACTTTTTACAAGTACTTGAACGTAGAGGCGAACAGGTTAGGGCACGGCACATATTGATTGGCGTAAAACCAAACGAGCAAAGCATGGAGCGGGCTAAAAAGCAGATTGATAGCATTTACACACAAGTTAAAGACAATAAAATACCATTCTCTACGGCCGCAGCCCTATATTCCGGCGATGAGATGACTAAATACAATGGTGGGATGATGCTTAATGCGATGAATCAGCAAACGCGTACTACATACATCCCTGTAGACCAGCTGGATGCAGCAGATTTCTCCGCTATTGACACCTTGAAAGCCGGCGAATACTCGAAGCCCTTTGCTTTTTCCGACCCGCAGACTAAAAAAGAGGGCTACAGATTCTTGTACCTTAAGTCGCGCACCGAACCGCATAGAGCTTCTTTAGAAAAGGATTATGCGAAAATTAAAGAGTTGGCGGAAGCGGATAAACTGAATCGTGTAGTCAGTGAGTGGTTCGAAGAACGTAGAAAGACTACCTATATAAGAATTGATGATGAATTCAATACCTGCGCAGAATTGAAAGATTGGGTTCGAGAGAGTGAAATAAATAACGCGCAAGCACAAGTCAAAGAATAAAATTGATTAAAAAAGTAACGGGGCGCATATCTATATGCGCCCCGTTATTTTTATACCCATTTTGTGTAGACTATTTCTCAAAATACATATCAACGCTCACTTTCCACATGGAATCTTCCTGTAGTTCCCAAATGCGAATATAATAGCATTTTGTGACTTTATTTCCCTGGCGGATAATGGCATCGCCCTGACTATATGCTAACTCACCACTATAAGTACGGTCTACTTTGTGTTCTGTACTTTCGATATTGATGTCCGCTTTCTTTAAAAAGGCACGAATGTCGTCTATGCCGATAACCGGAGTATACCCAGGGATATAAATCCGGGCATAATCTGTTAAGAACTCCTTGAAAGCGGTTTGGTTATCAGCTTTCAAAATAGTTGAAAAAAGCTGATCAGTACTTAATATGATATCTTCCCGTTGTTTTAGTCGAGCCTTCGATCTAGACTTTCGATACTTATTGTCTACCGGGCTCTCTAGAATGGCAGGTACATGCTCTGTTGGTGCGCCATGTTCGCTGATTGCACGATAAGCAATTTTCCACTCACCCTTGCGATCCAATTTCCATAGACAGAAATATTCGCCATATTTCTTCTTGTATCCTACGTTTTGCCATGAAATAGGGCCCGTTGTAAAACCCCATTCATTACTTTTTGATACTTTGGCGTAAACCGGCTTCCATGTCATCACATCCGGTACACGAGCTTTGCTTTTAAAATAAATTTCGGCTTGGGTCGGTGCGGGGGTGAAGAACACCGTACTTTCATCGCTATAGTTCTTATAAGCTGCTAAAACACCTCTATTGGTGGCTAAAACGCCCATGTTATACTCGGCGGATACTAGTTGATTTATTTGATCGGAGGATTCTTGCTGAGCCCACACTGTGTTGCCTAAAAAGGCGATCATACTTAGGGCAACTAAAATAAATCTAAACATTCTTTTTATAAATATTTTTAAGGCTTCTCCCCTGCCAAATTAATGCCAAATTTTTTTTTGTGGATTTACGACTTGCTCCAAACGGTACCTTCCTTACTGTCTTTCAGTTGGAATCCCATTTCCTGTAAACTATTGCGAATCAAATCAGATGTCGCGTAATCTTTGGAAGCTTTGGCTTCTTGTCTTAGTTTAATAATGAAGTCCATTAATTTTTCCAAATCCCCATTATTCTCCGTTTGATCATCTTTTAATCCAAGGATATTGAATACGAAATCGTTTACCAGTGTATTCAATTGCGCTAAGCCCTTTGCATCAATCTTGGTTTTATTGTCGTACACACTGTTGATAATACGTACAACTTCAAACAGCTCGGCAATCAGCACCGGACTATTGAAGTCATCATTCATGGCAGCTATAAAACGTTGCTTTATTTCTTCAAAGTCAACTTCCGAAGACGCTGAAGCCTTTAATTTGGGTAGTAAAGCAATGGCGTTCATTAACCGACGGTAGCCTTTGTCAGATGCTTCCAGGGCCTCATTCGAAAAGTCTAGCGTGCTTCTATAATGGGCTTGCAGCATAAAGAAACGAACCGACATAGGCGAATATCCACGGGTTAATAAGGGATGATCTCCGGTGAACAATTCCCTTGGAAGAAATCCGTTTCCCGCAGATTTCGACATACGTGCGCCATTAACGGTTAACATGTTTGTATGCATCCAATATTTAGCAGGGTTGGTATGATTGCAAGCTTGCGATTGGGCAATTTCGTTCGTATGGTGAGTTGCTGCCAAGTCCATTCCCCCTCCATGAATATCGAACTGATGGCCTAAATATTTGTTGCTCATCGCTGAACATTCGATATGCCATCCCGGAAAGCCTACGCCCCATGGCGATGGCCACCGCATAATGTGCTCTGGTTTAGCTTTAATCCATAAAGCGAAGTCGAGTCTTCCCTTTTTTTCGTCCTGGCCGCCCAGTTCACGGGTATTATTTAGCATGTCTTCAAGCTGCCGATTGGTAAGAATTGTATAATCGTTATTTTTGCTGTACTTTTCGACATCAAAGTATACCGTGCCGTTTACTTCATAGGCATAACCGTTTGCGATGATTTGCTTTACCATCTCGATTTGCTCAGAAATGTGACCGGTAGCTGTAGGTTCAATGCTTGGAGGAAGCGTATTGAATAATCGTAGAACATCATGGAAGCCGATCGTATACTTCTGCACAATTTCCATTGGTTCCAATTGTTCCAGCTTCGCTTTTTTTGCAAATTTATCATCCCCCTCATCACGGTCTCCTTCTAAATGTCCGGCGTCAGTTATGTTTCTAACATAACGAACTTTATAGCCCGAATACAACAGATAACGATAAATCAGGTCAAAGGATACGAATGTACGGCAGTTGCCTAAATGCACGTCACTATAAACGGTAGGGCCACACACATATAAGCCTACCATGGGCGGGTTTATGGGTTCAAAAATTTCTTTCTTTCGGCTAAGCGTATTATAAATGACTAAATTGCTGCTCATTCGTTTTATTTTTAAGGAATATGTTTTATGGGTACAAGGTACACCGCTAAGTAGATTTTGCGAATTTAGTAATTTCCTTTCATTCCATGCTATTTTTAGAATCCTGTTGGCGAGAAAGGACAATAAGAAGACGTTGCCTCAAACTCGCTATAAGGCAAGATCACTCCAAACAGCATAATGATCGGATAACTTTTTCTTCAAAATCTGATAATGCTTAACCTCAAAGGTCTTAGATGAAAGTATATAATCTATTTGAAAGTTTGGAAATTCACCGTTGTAAGTAATCCCCCAACCCGCACCCTTCTTCTCGAAACTATTGTTCAAATCGCTAGATACGGTGTGCACGGCAAAAGATAGAGGGGTGTCATTGAAATCGCCGGTTATAATTACCGGTTTACGACAGCGATTAATCTCTTCCTTAATTCGCTTCGCTTGCTCACTCCGTTCAAAAAAAGCATGTTTTAAGCGAGAGCCAATACGTTTAGTAGATGCAACATTATCATTTTCAAAACTCCGACTTTTTACGTCTTTTACAAAAGCGTAATCCTGTGGTTGAAAACCGATAGATTGCAGGTGGATATTGTAAACGCGGAAAGCACGACCATTTTTTACGATATCGGCATATATAGCTCTATTTAATGTTCGTTTACCTTGATAATTAGGAATTGATCCGGCATTTTTTATCGGATAACGCGATAAAATAATGAGGCCGTAAGCTTCGTACTCATTTTCAACTACAGGATGGAAATAGCTGTAAGAAAGTCCTAAAGCAGGAGCCATGTTTTGCCGGCTGTTGTATTTTCCTTTTTTCCTTGTATAGAACTCCTGCATACATACAATATCCGGTGACACACTTTGGATAAGTTCGGTTACGG
Organism: Olivibacter sp. LS-1; assembly: GCF_008245145.1. Classification (GTDB taxonomy): domain Bacteria; phylum Bacteroidota; class Bacteroidia; order Sphingobacteriales; family Sphingobacteriaceae; genus Olivibacter; species Olivibacter oleidegradans. The sequence continues at coordinate 1,076,189 of NZ_CP041643.1, forward strand.
CTGTTTTCGTTTTTGGTTGCACGTCCTGATCTTCTTTCCGAAATAAATGTACATTATATGTTAATACTCTTATACTACTGCTGTCGGGCCGCTTAATCGATGCCTCGTCTGGTTTACTGCGAAAACCTATATGCTTTTTTAGTGGAACGTAGCCACAGAGAATACAAAGCAGTGATAAAATAAGGTATTTGGATTTTTTAAATGCCCAAAGAATGATGAATACCAAATTAGCTAATAAGAAAATAGGGTATCCTAAACCAAAAAAAGCGAGCGGCCAAAAACTTTGCGGGTCGATGTAAGGAGCTAGGTAACTTAGACATAACAACAAAACGCACAAAGCATTAATACCAAGCAGCACGAATTTTCCCAGGCTTCTTTTTCTTTTCCCTTTCCTTATTTTTGCGCCCATGGAATAAATTTAATCTTGATCTTGCTTCCCCGCATTAAATAAGGCTTCCTTTTCCGCTTTACTTAAGCTATTATATCCGGATCGGGATATCTTATCCAGAATGCTATCAATATATTCTTGATTGGTGAAGGTTTCCTTGCTCTTTCGAGGGGCATCATTTTTTATAATCCGAAGCTTCTTCTTTTTAGCCTGGATTAGCCTGCTCCAGTCATTGCCTTTACGAAGCTGTAAGATATAAACGAATCCCAAAAGCCCTCCACCTAAATGAGCGAGGTTTCCTCCTAAGTTTCCACCTCCAAGGCCTAATAAATTTAAGACGATAAAAGCTACTGCCAAATATTTTAAACGAACGTTTCCGAAAAACAACAGACGAATGGTATAATCAGGCACCAAGGTTGCGGTAGCAACGACGACCGCATATACAGCTCCGGAAGATCCTATTAGCACAGCAAAGCCGGCACCTAAAGAAGGAAACAGATTATAAAGGATTAAGAATAAAATGCCACCAACTAAACCACCCGCGAGATAGGTAAAAGTAAATTGTCTAGTATTTAGAAAATCAAGAAAGATAAGACCAATCCAATAAAGCCAAAGCATATTAAATAAGAAGTGAAAAAAATCCACTTGCGTAAACATATACGTGGCGATAGACCATGGCCGGTACAATAACCTGTTCAAATTGGCAGGCAAGGAGAGCTGTTCAACCAAAAAAGAACTTACGGGCGTTTTTGCGAAGAAATCTATTACCGAAAAAAGTCCCATCACAATGAAAACAATCGTGTTGATGGCTATAAAGAAGTTAAGCGTATTTCCCGATCGAAATGCCTTATAGTAAAGTTCGCCAAAAAATGATCTCTTCATAATTTTCTATCTCGTTGATCTTTATATTAAAGCTAACCCCATAATCCCGGACGTTTGATTCCCCAGATCTTAATGAGAATAAAGCCGAACAAGGCTCCTCCTAAATGTGCAAAATGGGCCACAGAATCGCCTGAGAATTTTGATACACCCAAAAATAATTCCAATACAATATAAATCGGAATAAATATTTTCGCTTTTATTGGGATAGGAATAAACATCAGGTATAATTCGGTATTTGGAAACAAATAGCCGAATGCAACCAATAAGCCGAATATAGCACCGGAAGCGCCTACCATAGGGGTAAAGTACACGGAAGCGAGGGTATCAAAGTTAGCTTTTGAAATACCGTCTATTTTACTTGCGACCATCCCCGTTTCAAAATTAAAATCCAACACGCTTTTAGCAGAAGGCGATCCGGTAATATTGAAGACCTCAAAAGCTTGTACGCCAAATTGAAGTGCAAGTGCCCCGAGTCCGGTAATAAGGTAAAAGTAAACAAATCGTTTAGAGCCCATGATCCGTTCCAATATGGGGCCGAACATGTATAAGGCGAACATGTTAAAAAAGATGTGCGCTAAACCTCCGGCATTGATATTCCCATGCATGAACATATAGGTGATTGGCTGCCACCAATGAAACATGGGCGAATCAAAATAATAGACGGGAAAGATTGTATATGCATATTTAAATACAAAATTTGCGCCAATGAAACAGATGATGTTTGCGATCAGTAAGTTCTTTACCACTGGCGGAATCCCACCAAATTGAGCGGATGAGTTATTAAACATGTTCTCGTTTATTTTTCAAATTTTTCTAACAGTTCCTTGAGGGTAAAGGTAATAATTATGGGTTTACCACTCAAAGAAACATTAGGTGTTGAACAGGCAAAGAGCTTATCGATAATGTCATTCATTTCATCAATGTTTAGGGCTGTACCGCTTTTAATAGCCGCATTGCGGGCCAGGCTCCTTGCCAGGTTCTCCCTTTTGGTTAACTTTAAAGTTGATTGATTATTTTTATAGGCTTCCAGTAATTGCTCAAGTACTTGTGATTCACTGAGTCCACTGCCTAAATCAGCCGGGATTCCTTCTACAATAAAGGTGTTCCGTCCAAAAGCCCTAATTTGAAATCCCAATGCATGGATATCAGGTAGTAAGTCGGTGATAAGTTCAAAATCCGCTACGCTCAAATCAACTGTTTGCGGAAAGAGGCTCTGCTGACTGGCCCCTTGGTGTGTCTCCAGTTGTTGTAAGAACCTTTCAAATAAAATTCGCTCATGAGCCGCTTGTTGGTCGATAAGGATAAAACCGGATCGGATCTGCGACAAAATAAAGCGGTTATGAATTTGAAAGATGAGCTTACCGGCTGGTTTCTCTTGGGTTTTTTCTATTGCCGATTCCTGCTGTTTATCTTCCGAATCAATACTTAACTGATGATGGTGGGCTTTCTGCGTAATCTCATAGAGTGTTTCCCAATTCTGCGGAATGCCACTCTTTTTCTCAAAAGAGCGAGAGTAATTGTCTTGTCGTTCCTTTTGCTGAGAGCCTGTGTCAAAGGGATTGAATTGCGGATTAAAACTAATGGTCGGCGGGACAATATCTTCCGTTTTCTTGTGCGAAATCATATGGCTGAAACCCGTTTCCTGGTTGAAATCCAAAGTTGGCGTAATGTTGTACTTCCCTAGGGATCGCTTAACGGCCGAACGGATAATGGCGTATATCGATCGTTCATCCTGATACTTGATTTCTGTTTTTGTGGGATGGACGTTAACATCAATTTGCGCCGGATCAATCTCGATGAACAATACATATAGCGGATAGCTTTCGGAAGGAAGGATCTCTTCGTAAGCATTGAGTACCGCATGATTCAGGTAAGGATCTTTTATAAAACGGTTATTGACAAAAAAATACTGTTCGCCCCGGGTTTTTTTCGCATATTCCGGCTTTCCGATAAAACCATTTAGATTAATGATCGTTGTGGACTCTTCAACAGGTACTAAACGCTGGTTGTAATTACTTCCGAAGATGTGTATGATGCGCTGTTTTAGACCTTCTGAAGGAAGGTGAAAGACCTCGTTTCCATCGCTGTGCAGGGTAAAGAAGATCTTAGGGTGAGCTAAGGCAATCCGTTGAAATTCTTCAATGATATGGCGCATTTCAACCGGATTACTTTTCAGGAAATTACGTCGTGCAGGCGTGTTGAAAAATAAATTTTTAACGCAAATACTTGTGCCGGCAGGCGTTGCTGTTGGTTCTTGATTTATTATTTCGGATCCCTCTATCATAATGCAGGTCCCCAGCTCGTCTTCATGTCGTCTTGTTTTAAGCTCAACGTGAGCGATGGCGGCGATAGAAGCCATGGCTTCACCCCGAAATCCCATGGTTCTGATAGCGAAGAGATCTTCAGCCTTTCTTAATTTTGAGGTCGCATGGCGCTCGAAACAAAGGCGTGCATCTGTAACACTCATGCCGCAACCGTTATCGATTACCTGGATAAGGGATTTACCTGCGTCTTTTACGATTAATTGAATTTTATCTGCACCTGCATCAATAGCATTTTCTATCAGCTCCTTTACTGCCGATGCCGGACGTTGTACTACCTCCCCTGCCGCAATCTGATTGGCTACTGCATCTGGTAGTAATTGAATGATATCTGACATACCCTGCGAATTTACAAATTAGATATGAGACTACCTTGTTAGCTCCGCAAGCTTTCTGTCAAACAAACTGATTTCTTCTTCGCTGGTGTCAAACGAACACATTAGCCGAACTTCATGCATATGCTCGTCCCAAAGGTAGAAAAAAAGCGTCTCTTGTAGAGGCTTGATCCAATTAGGGGGTATTTTGGCGAAAATGGCATTGACTTCCACCGGTTTGGTGATGATGATCTGGGGATATTTCCTTAAGACGGTAGCTAACTGTTGCGTTCGTTCCAAAACAATGTTGGCATACTTTCTATAGGTGTCGTGATTTAATAGGGCTAAAAACTGGGCAGAGATGAAGCGACTTTTAGACGCTAATTGCATACTGCGTTTATGAAAAAAAGGACTGTCGTGAATATGTTCATTAAAAACAAGCACGGCCTCGCCATAAAGCATGCCCGACTTTGTTCCGCCCAATGATAAAGCATCAACTCCACTAGCCTGTACAACATCTTGTAGCGTACAATTCAAAGCTGTGATGGCCGTAAATAGACGGGAGCCATCCATATGGATTAAAAGATCGTTTTCATTTGCTACGCGATGAATTCCTCTCAATTCGTCTAAGGTATAAAGCGTTCCGTATTCAGTAGGTTGTGTGATACTCAGTACTTTAATTTGCGGGTGATGTAAATCGCCACGACGCTTCACAGCCCGTTGTATGGTAGCGGGTGTTAACTTGCCTGTTTCATCGATAGGTAGCGGTATAAGCCGGCAACCGGTCAGGCCTTCGGGCGCCGTTGATTCATCGACATATATATGCGCGGTTTCTGCACAAAGAATCGCATCGTATGGTTTGGTCAATAGGCTTAAGGCCAATAGATTGGCTCCTGTTCCATTAAATACCAAGTGCAATTTGAACTGATAATTAATGAGTAGTCGTAATTCGTCTTTTAACCTTTCTGTCGTTTTGTCATTTCCATATGCGACAGCATGATCTTGATTTTCATGCAGGAGCGCCTGCATTACTTCCGTAATAGCTCCTGCATAATTGTCGCTTGCCAGTGATTTCATTTTCGAAATGCGTTTTTCAGGCCAAAGGTAATTAAATGTGTCGTAACACAAAGACCGCCGAGTGAACACTACTCGGCGGTCTTTGAAATTAACAATTAAAAAATCTTGTTCTTTAAGTTGGCTTAACTGAATGACACATCACTGCGTGAATCAAAAATACTATGAGGTGTATAAAAGCGACTTAAAGCATTAACCTTTAACACTAGTAAATTTACGAAAATTAAACCGTTCATGTAAATTAGTTTTCAACAGAAAAGCAGGTTTTCAACATATTTCTGTGGAAAAGTTTGATATCCTGAGACTTATTGCTGTTGGAGAAATCGGGAACGCGTTTGCGACCGCTTGTATCATAAAAAAAAGCGGTACTGTAGTAGCAGTACCGCTTTTTGCGTTAGCAGATGAAACGCTATTTATCGATAGAGCCCAACACACGTTTCATAAAAGTGTTCAGGGCCTCTTTTTTGTCCATGCCTTGCTCTTGAACTAGTTTATTCACTTCAATAGCACCATACATGTTGGATATTAGCTCACCGATAACGTCTAACTCTTCATCTTTCAATGAGGAGACTTCGGTAAGAGATTCAAGCGTTTCAATTGCTTCAATCACAAAATCCTCATCATTTTCCTCAATGAATTGAGTTAAATGCTTAATTACTGGTAACTTCATTTACTAATTGCGTTAAGGCATCCTGTTTATTTGTCTGCACTTGATTGAGCAGTTTGCCGCCTTTAAAAGCCGCGAATGTAGGTAAATTAGTCACATTAGCGAGCTTTCTTGATTCCGGCAACTTCTCGGCATCAACAATAACAAACGGTATATTTTCGTTTTCTGAAGCCAATTTTTTAAACTTTGGTTTCATAATTTTGCAGTTACCGCACCAAGTTGCAGCGTATTGAACCAATACGACATCATTTTGGTTAACGATATCTACCAAATTATCTTGTTCTAATTCTTGTAACATAATAAATTAATTTGCGGATAAGTAGCTAGCCACACCCTCACGATTAGCATTCATCGCTTGCTTTCCTTCTTCCCAGTTGGCAGGGCATACTTCTCCAAATTGTTGAACATGAGAATAAGCATCAATCAAACGTAAGTATTCTTTTACATTACGGCCAACAGGCATATCATTTACACTCTCGTGGAATACTTTACCATCCTCGTCTACCAGGTATGTGGCTCTGAACGTAACGTTCGATCCTTCAATAATCAACGAATCCAATTCTTCGTCATAAGCGGCTTTTTGAATATCTAAAATACCTAACACGTTGGCTAAATTACGTGTAGTGTCTGCTAAGATTGGGTAAGTTACTCCTTCGATACCGCCATTATCTTTTGCGGTGTTTAACCATGCGAAGTGTACTTCGTTGGTGTCGCAAGATGCGCCAATTACAATAGTATTTCTTTTTTCAAATTCAGGTAAAGCTTCCTGAAATGCATGCAATTCGGTAGGGCAAACGAAGGTGAAATCTTTTGGATACCAGAATAACAATACCTTCTTTCCTTTTTTAGTAGCCTCTTCTAATACGTTAATTCTTAAATCATCGCCCATGTGATCCATGGCGTCAACAGTAATGTTCGGGAATTTTTTACCTACTAAGCTCATATTAAATTTTTTTTCGTTTTTGATGCCACAAAGATAAGGCTTTCTGCTAGGTTAAAGTATCTTATTTTCTTATGGGGTTATAAATAAAAACTATACTTAGAGCGCGATGGTATTGTAAAATAAAATAGTCAAATCTTTTAAACGTTAATCAAAAAGCAATGTCAGAACCTCCGCCAAGAGCAGGCATGTCAAAGTGCAATCGTATTACTGCTAATTGTCTTGTAAATTGCATATAAGCGGAAATTTATCTAAGTTTGCGTTCCAAAATGGCCCTGTAGTTCAACGGATAGAATAGAAGTTTCCTAAACTTTAGATATGGGTTCGATTCCCGTCGGGGCTACGAAAAAAGCGGATTATTGCAAAATAAGCCGCTTTTTTGTTTGAAGCTGATGCCCGCTCATCAATAAATGCATGTTAATGAGCTTTTGAACAAAGCATATTGAACTTTTAAACAAAATCTACCGTCTACTAAGAACGTACTTTTGTATCGTATTAAATATATAAGACAATGGAAAAGGTATGGTTTATAACAGGAAGTTCCAGGGGATTGGGACGTAGCCTGACGGAAGCAGTGCTGGCTAGCGGCGATAAAGTAGTCGCAACGGCCCGTAATATTAATCAACTAAATGATTTGTTAAAGCAATATGCCGATCAGGTACTGCCAATAGCTTTAGATGTGACCGATTATAAGCAGGTTTCACAGTCGATGGCTGAGGCGGTAAAACATTTTGGTCGTATTGATGTGCTGGTTAACAATGCCGGTTTCGGTATCATTGGTGCGGCGGAAGCCTATACCGATGAACAGGTACGGAGTCAGCTAGAAACGAATCTATATGCTCCGATAGAAATCACTCGAGCCGTGTTACCCTATATGCGCAATCAAGGAGGAGGCCGTATTCTGCAAATTAGTTCCATCGGCGGCCGAGTAGGTAATGCCGGTTTAACGATGTACCAAGCGGCTAAATTTGGCTTAAGTGGCTTCACAGAGGCATTGGCAAAAGAGGTAGCCCCATTGGGCATTTACGTTACCAGCGTAGAACCAGGCGGCTTCCGCACGGATTGGGCCGGTGCTTCTATGACCTATGCGCGGGAGATCGAAGATTACCTAATGGTGAAGCAGCGGACAGATTTTTTTAAAAGTGGAAAATTCATTGCCGTGGGCGACCCTGTAAAGGCTGCCAAAGCTATGGTGGAATTGGCTTCTCATCCAACGCCGCCTATACATTTGGTATTGGGCAGTGAGGCTGTCGGCATGCTGAAAATTGCAAATGAGACCAGGCAGGCCGAAATGGAAGAATGGATGGAGGTTAGTTTATCTACCGATCATGACACTTCTGAGAACTTTCTTGATACACCTCAAGGTCAGTGGTATACCGGTAATCTGCAAAGAAAACATTAATATTGTATATATATAGGCGGCTAGTTTCATCGCTACGGCTATGTTGACGACTATCCGCCTATTTTACAAATTGCCTATGTCCGAACCAAAAACAAATGGAAGATCGTCACCAATTGCGTATTCATGCTACTTCAATCGTAACCGTGAGGGCGAACAGTTTGCACCGGAACACGTATTCAGTTATCAATTATCGGGTACACTGCTAATAAATACAGGAGACAGTGAACATGTTTTCAATGAAGGCGATTTTCGATTTATCAAAAGGAATCAACTTTTGAAGTTTGTTAAACAACCGCCAGTCGGAGGCGTTTTTAAATCGATCTCAATTTACCTTGATCAGCCGATGTTAAGGGACTTTAGTATAGTATATGGGTATAAAGCCATAGAAGAGCCGTTCAGAGGAGAAGCAGTGATGCGGTTAAACGGAGGAGCGTTATGTAAAAGTTTCATGGATTCATTGATGCCTTACACCGGAAGCGATCAAGCGATCCCTCAACAGCTTCAAGTTTTGAAACAACATGAGGCGGTTATGATTTTACTACAATCCAAACCTGAATTGCAGAATATATTATTTGATTTCACGGAACCGGGTAAAATCGATTTGGAGGCCTTCATGAATAAAAACTTTCATTTTAACGTACAGCTTAAACGCTTCGCCTACCTTACTGGTCGCAGTTTGGCTACCTTTAAGCGTGACTTTGAGCATATTTTTCATACCTCTCCAAGTAAGTGGTTACAACAAAGACGATTGCAGGAGGCTCATTATCTAATTAAAGAGAAGGGGCGTGCTCCTTCTGACGTATACTTGGAGATCGGATTCGAAGATCTTTCGCATTTTTCCTTCGCCTTTAAAAAAATGTATGGTATGCCGCCTTCTAAGCTGGTGGGTTAGTGCGTAATAAATGGAATAGGCGCTATTCCATTAAATGCCGTAAATACAGGTGCGGATTATCTAGAAAGTTCTTTGTCAGCGTAAAGTGCTCCGTTTCCTGATAACTTGTCTCCCGTATCCCTTGTTCGTCCATTTGATAGATCGTTGCTCCTGGATAGCAAATGAGCATCGGAGAGTGCGTAGCAATTAAAAACTGAGCACGATTGCTTTGTTCTAAGCTATGTATGATAGACATAAATGCGAGTATCCGAGCTGGCGATAAGGCGGCTTCCGGTTCGTCAAGTATATAAATGCCTGAGTCGAACTGGTTGTTAAACAAAGCTAAAAAAGATTCTCCATGAGATTGTGCGTGAAGCGATTGGCCCCCATAAGCTTGCAGAATCCGGGAATCCTCCTCAGCAAGCTCATCAATGTAAGAGGCAAAATTGAAAAAGCTTTCAGCCCGCATGAAAAAGCCGTTGTTAATTCGGATAGGGGTCCAACTTAACTTAAGATGGCGGGATAGCGCGGATTCGTATCCCTCAAATTGGTGTCCTTGATTAAGATTATGGTTTCTGTTGCCTCCCCTTAAACTAAAGCCGCACTTTTCAGCGACGCCTTCTAATAATGTTGACTTACCTGAGCCATTTTCACCCACAAAGAAGGTAATATTCGTCTTTAGTTTAAGTGTAAATCCGCTGCTTAGACTGGCAATATTTCCCAGATAAGTCGCGTCTCCCAATGGAGAAAGTGTGATTTGCGATAAGAAAGGCATAACTTAATGTTAATTGACCCTAAATTAAAAATTCCAGCGAGAAATCGCAATCAAAGCAATTGTTGAGAATTCTCAGCTAAAGATGTTGCTTGCTAAACCTTAATGGGTGAGCTGTTTAAAACACAGCAAGTTGTATCTAATGTACTGGGAAAGCTAGACAAGTAATGAAATATGGCTAGTTGAAATTGTGGATTCGAAAACTAAACCAGCTGTTTTTTTTCTTTTTTTGGCCTTTTAGGGTGATAATATTTATAATTTTTTTCTGTAAAATGATTTACTGAAGTTTAAGGCTTTATTTCTTGGTAGTTTAACAAAAAACTATGTTTTTCTGGAATATTTTTATAAAAATAGATGGAAAATCTTGTTGTTTTGTCTTTTTATGTGGGTTTATTTGTTTTATGTTGCTTATTTTTCATTTTATTGCTGGTCTTTTAATTTTTTTTGTTTGTATCTCGCTTTGATGTTGTTATTTTTGTCTGTCATATGGCTTAAAGGGATAAAGTCGTAAACCTTTTGTTAAGTCATTTTGCTTTATAGATTGAAGATGACCGAGTGGCAATCTAACCCACAGTGATGGTGTAAGGATGTCCCTTTTGACTATTACATTTAACTAAGATTTAACAATTCACTGTTGTTCGTATGGACAACTTTACATACTTTTGACCCCGATCATGAAATGGCTCGTTAGATTTTTTCTATCGCTGTGTTTGCTCTTCTTGAGCAGATACAATCACCTACACGCTTACGCGCATCAAGACCATATACGTTATTCGTTGGTAAAAATTTTTGAACGGGTAGCTTATGAGCAGATAGGTGAGGCGAATGAATTGGTTTTTAAGCCAGCGCCGCTCAACGAAGAAAAAGTCACCGAAAAAATACGGGCTACAGACAAGGAGGAAGAAGATGACTCGGTTTCTTCCCGAAAATATTTAGAAATCAGTAATTATTTTACTGATTTTTTTTATGCCTTAAATGCGAGGTATTTTTGGCGACAGATGAAGCAAAGTTTGGCTTCCTCAGAACATGCTCCGTATACCTCGTCCCGAACCTACCTCCTGTTTCGGGTTATTCGAATTTGATTTTTCTCTGCTAACGGAAAAGGCCTAACCTTGCTATTCCGTTATTTCTACATTCCATAAATAATACATGCTAATGGTTTAAACGTGAGAATAAACCTGAGGTGTGCTTGTGTACAATTTTCAAAAAATATTAAGAATCATATTGCTTCGATAAGCGAATTATTATGAAGAGAATTTTCATGCTCATGGGCCTGGGGGCGATGTTGTGCCATGCCGGTTGCCAATCGAAAAAAGAAGAGAAAGAAGAGCAAACCAAATTTTTGGTAACAACGCCCGTCAAGATGGATACGTCGATCATCAAAGATTATGTATGCCAGATTCGTTCCGTACAACATATTGAGTTAAGGGCGCAGGAGCGCGGTTATTTACAGAAGATTTTTGTAGATGAGGGACAGTTTGTGAAGGCAGGACAGTTGTTGTTTCAAATTATGCCTAAACTGTACGAAGCTGAGCTTCAAAAAGCACAAGCAGAGGCAAACTTTGCCGAAATAGAATATAAAAATACCAAAAGCTTAGCTGATAGTAACATCGTAGCGCCGAATGAATTAGCAATGGCGAAGGCTAAGTTTGACAAAGCGAAGGCCGAACTCGCGCTAACAAAAGTGCATTTGCAATTTACCGAAATCCGGGCACCATTTGATGGAATCATCGATCGGTTCCATGTACGGCAGGGAAGTTTAGTAGAGGAAGGCGACTTACTAACGGAGCTTTCTGATAATAGTAAGATGTGGGTATATTACAATGTACCGGAAGCCGAGTATTTAGACTATAAAACGAATCTTAAAAAGGACAGTTTAACGAAGGTTGATTTACTGATGGCTAATAACAGGTTGTTCGACTATCCGGGTAGGGTGGAGACCATTGAGGCCGACTTTAACAATGAAACCGGTAATATAGCTTTCAGGGCAACCTTTCCTAATCCCAAAGGATTGTTGAGACACGGCGAAACGGGTAACATTCAAATGAAAACTCCCTATAAAAACGCAGTGATTATTCCGCAAAAGGCTACGTTCGAGGTGCTTGAAAAGAAATATGTGTATGTACTGGATAAAGATAATAAGATACAATCGAGGGAGATTAAAATAGCTGCAGAGTTGCCACATCTCTTCCTTATTGAATCAGGTTTGTCTGTAGATGATAAGGTTCTCCTAGAAGGTATTCGGCTAGTTAAAGAAAACGAGAAAATTGAATACAAGCTGGAAGACCCCAAAGATGTTATATCGCATTTGGAGTTATATGCAGAATAGTGGATTAACTTAAAAAAAATCAGATGTTCAATAAATTCATACAGAGGCCTGTATTTGCGATTGTAATATCTATTATGATTGTATTTGTAGGTTCCTTGGCAATCAAACAGTTGCCCATATCACAATTCCCCCAAATTGCGCCAACAACCGTTAATGTTTTTATAGCTTATCCGGGATCTAGCGCAGATGTATTAGTGCAGTCGACGCTGATTAACTTAGAGAACGCGATTAACGGTGTTCAGGGTATGCGTTATATAGCCACCGATGCAACCAGTGCGGGGGAAGCTACCTTAAGGGTTATTTTTGAACCCGGTACCGATCCTGACCAAGCGGTAGTCAGGGTGAAAACCAGGGTCGACCAGGTGATGCCCCTCTTGCCCGAACTGGTTCAGCGTGAAGGAGTAGTCGTCTCCCCCATCCAGCCGAGTATGTTGATGTATGTCAACCTGTACGCAAAGGGTAAGAACATGGACGAAAAATTCCTGTATAACTATGCCAGCGTAAAAATGATCCCTGAAATCAATAGGATTAAGGGGGTGGCAAGATCGCAGATATTAGGTAGTAGAACCTATGCTATGCGGGTTTGGCTAAATCCCGACCGTATGCGAGCTTACCATATATCGGTAGACGAAGTGATGGACGCGATGGCTGAACAAAGTATTGTTGGTCGTCCGGGACGTATCGGACAGAGCTCAGGTATCAAAGCGCAGTCGTTAGAGTACGTATTAACCTATAAGGGCAGGTATAGTGAACCTGCTGAGTATGAAAATATCATTATTCGCGCCAATGCGGATGGTGAGCGTATTCGTTTAGGAGATATAGGTAAAGTAGAGCTGGGAAGTGAGTTCTTCGATATTTACTCCAACCTTGACGGTCATCCTTCGGCTTCCATATTGTTAAACCAAAACTATGGTAGTAACGCGAGTGATGTAATCGCTGCTGTAAAAGACAAACTTGCGGAGATGAAGGAAACGTTCCCTCCCGGATTGGATTATAAAATCAGTTATGACGTTTCCCAGTTCCTTGATGCCTCTATCGAACAGGTTGTCCATACGTTAAGGGACGCCTTTATCTTGGTGGCAATCGTTGTGTTTGTTTTCCTGGGCGACTGGAGATCTACGCTTATTCCTATATTGGCGGTGCCGGTATCGCTTGTAGGAGCATTCTTTGTTATCCAATTTTTCGGATTATCTATTAACCTGGTAACTTTGTTTGCCCTTGTATTAGCGATCGGTATTGTGGTGGATGATGCCATTGTGGTGGTGGAAGCGGTCCACGCCAAATTTGATGAGTTTCCTAGCATGACGCCCTACCAGGCTGTAAAAAGGGTATTGGGAGAAATTAGTGGTGCGATTATAGCAATTACGGCAGTAATGGTATCGGTATTCTTACCTATCTCCTTCATGACGGGCCCTGTGGGTACCTTCTATCGGCAATTCTCTATTACGATGGCGAGCTCGATTGTGATTTCGGCCATTATAGCGCTTACCCTCACACCGGTACTATGTGCCATGTTGTTAAAAAACCATCACACACACCACGCAAAGCCGAATATATTTACCAAAGCACTTGATAGCTTTAACCGTGGTTTTGATAAGCTTACCGGTAAATATGTTGGCGTATTGAAGTCTATAGTAAGCAGAAGAGTACTAACATTTGCTGTCTTAGCGGCATTCTGTGCAGGTATCTTCTTCGAAAACCGGGTACTTCCTGCTGGTTTTATCCCCAGTGAAGACCAGGGTACTATTTACGGGATTATCCAAACACCTCCGGGATCTACGCTGGAAACGACCAATGAGGTATCGCGAAAGCTTCAGGGAATTTGTGAACATGTAGACGGGGTAGAGTCGGTATCCTCCCTTGCCGGCTATGAAATTATGACAGAAGGTCGGGGTTCTAATGCAGGTACCTGTATGATTAACCTTAAACCATGGCATGAAAGGGAACACTCCGTTACCGAGATCATGAAAGAATTAGAAGAGAAATCCAAAGGTTTGGGGGCAACCATCGAGTTCTTTGAGCCGCCGGCTATTCCCGGATTCGGATCATCAGGCGGTTTCTCCTTACGGTTGCTAGATAAAAATACAACCACGGATTACCAGGAATTTGATAAAGTGAACAAACAGTTCCTCGAAGATTTGCGTAAACGTAAGGAGCTCGCCGGATTATTTACCTTCTTTGCGGCAAATTATCCTCAATATGAGCTTGAAGTTGACAACAATTTAGCCATGCAAAAAGGTGTCTCTATTGGTAAAGCAATGGACAACCTGAATATTATGATTGGTAGTACCTATGAGCAAGGTTTCATCAAGTTTGGCCGCTTCTTTAAAGTATATGTTCAATCGGATCCTAAATTCAGAAGACTACCATCTGATATACTTAATCTTTTCGTCAAAAACGATCACGGTGAAATGGTGCCTTATTCGGCATTTATGAAGCTTAAAAAGTCGCAAGGGCCAAACGAGATTACCCGATACAATATGTACAATTCGGCAGCCATCAGGGGACTTCCGGCAGCTGGTTATACTACTGCAGATGCTATTCAGGCTATTCGCGAAGTAGCGAAAAAATCGCTTCCTAACGGGTATGATATTGCATGGGAAGGACTTTCTTATGACGAGGCTAACAGAGGGAATGAGTCGCTCTATATATTCCTAATCGTACTGGCGTTTGTGTACTTTGTTCTTGCAGCACAATATGAGAGCTTTATCATCCCACTTGCGGTGGTATTCTCCTTGCCCGTGGGGGTGTTCGGTTCGTTTTTACTCCTTAAGTTAATGGGACTTCAAAATGATATCTACGCTCAAATCGGTCTTATCATGCTTGTCGGACTGCTTGGTAAGAACGCTGTATTGATTGTTGAGTTTGCCGTACTCAAACATCGAGAAGGAGCCTCCATACTGGAAGCGGCTATTGAAGGGGCGAAGGTCCGTTTCCGTCCTATCCTGATGACATCGTTTGCCTTCATTGCGGGATTAATTCCGTTAATTATTGCAACAGGTGCCGGCGCGATTGGCAACAGGACCATTGGTGCATCCGCGATGGGCGGTATGGTATTCGGTACTGTCTTCGGTGTAATTATAGTTCCTGGACTATACTATATTTTCGGTTCCCTTGCTAGCGGAAGAAAACTGATTAAGGGTGAAGATGAAAACTCATTATCCGATGAGTTTGTACATCAAATAGATAAATTCGATAATGGTGATGAAAATGAGTAAGATGTCTAAAAAATATAAATATGTATACGTTATAATAGGCTGCTTGGTACTAATAACGTATACAGGATGTAAAACACCTGCATTAGTTCAGCGTGAAGCAAATACAAAGACTCCTGCGAGCTATAATGGTTCGCAGGATACCGTTAACACGGCAAAATTGACTTGGAAGGAGTACTTTACTGATCCTTATTTAGCGGCGTTGATTGATACAGCTTTGAAAAATAATCAGGAACTGAATATTACCTTACAGGAAATTGAAATTTCAAGGAACGAGATTCGGGAGAGAAAGGGGGAGTATCTCCCATTCGTGGGGATTAAAGGGGCAGCTGGTGTTGATAAAGTAGCTAGATATACTAATATCGGGGCATTAGAACATCACGTGGAAATAAAAGAAGGAAAGGAAAATCCCGAGCCACTCCCTGATTTTATGTTGGGACTTTCCGCTACTTGGGAAATAGATATTTGGAAGAAGCTGCATAATGCAAAGAAAGCGGCTGTAAGCCGGTATCTGTCGACCGTAGAAGGGAAAAATTTCGTTATTACCAATCTGGTTGCAGAAATCGCCAACTCATATTATGAGTTATTGGCACTGGATAACCAGTTGGATATTGTTAAAAAGAATATCGAAATTCAAAGTAATGCCTTAAGAATAGTAAAAATGCAGAAAGAGGCCGCACAGGTTACGGAGCTGGCGGTGCGCAGATTTGAGGCAGAGGTGTTGAACACCAAAAGCCTTCAGTATGCTATTCAGCAACGTGTTACAGAAACGGAGAACCGAATTAACTTTTTATTGGGAAGGTATCCGCAGCCTATTCAACGGACTAGTGATAATTTCGAGCATTTGATACCCGAGGCTGTACATACGGGTTTACCTGCACAATTGTTGGCAAATCGCCCGGATATCAAGCAGGCTGAATTGGAATTAGCAGCGGCGAAACTGGATATTAAGGTAGCAAAAGCCAGGTTTTATCCTTCTTTAGGAATTTCAGCGGCCATCGGTTACCAAGCTTTTGATCCTACTTATCTCGTGAAGACCCCAAAGTCCTTGCTTTATTCCCTGGCGGGCGATATCACAGCTCCTTTAATTAATAGGAATGCCATAAAGGCTGCGTATTATAATGCCAATGCCAAGCAGATACAGGCTGTTTATAATTATGAGCGGACTGTTTTAAATGCTTATGTTGAAGTGGCTAATCAATTGGCGAAAATTAACAACCTGGAAAAAAGTTACGATTTAAAGTCAAAACAAGTGGATGCCCTTTCGCAGTCGATTGGTATTTCCAATAGCCTTTTCAAATCAGCTAGGGCAGATTATATGGAAGTGTTATTGACGCAGCGTGATGCCTTGGAATCCAAATTTGAATTGGTTGAAACAAAAATGCAACAGATGAATGCCATGGTAAATATTTACAGGGCATTGGGTGGTGGATGGAACTAGCTGAATTTTTTGGATTGATTGAGGCCCTCGAAACGGTTGTTTTGAGGGCCTTTTTGATGCCGTTGATCTAATAAAAGGGTAAACTTTTTAACGAGCATCTTGTTCCCCTTTATGAGAGCTAATGAAAGGAAAAATGATGATACTTGTGTTGTTATGTACTTATACGCTTCTTCAATCCAATGCACCGCAGGATTATAAGCAGCTCCGCGAAAAAATGGTTATTGAACAGCTAGAAGCTCGTGGAATACACCACGATGCCACCTTGCAAGCGATGAGGCAAGTAGAACGACATTTGTTTGTACCCTCTCCTTACCAATCCTATGCTTACGAAGATCGTCCGCTTCCAATTGGTTTTAGACAAACAATTTCCCAACCCTTTATAGTGGCAAGCATGACACAAATGCTTGACTTAAGTAAAGACGATCGCGTACTTGAGATTGGAACCGGATCGGGTTATCAGGCAGCGGTGTTAGCAGAGATTGTAGCGCAGGTTTATACGATTGAGATTGTGAAGGAACTGGCTGAATGTACCAAAAAGTTATTGCATCAGCTGAATTATAACAATATAGAAGTTGTCATTGGTGATGGCTATCAGGGCTTAAGATCAGCCGCGCCTTTTGACGCCATCATTGTTACTGCAGCGCCGGAAAAAATACCGGAACCACTCGTCGAGCAGTTGAAAGACGGCGGAAAAATGATCATACCGATTGGACCTACCAAAGGCATGCAAACCTTAAAGCTCTTAAAGAAAAAGAAAGGGAAGCTTGTCGTTCAAGATCTTATGCATGTTCGTTTTGTCCCATTTACAAGGAAAAATAGATGAGATGGCTTGTTTACCGGATCATTTTTTTAGCGATCGAGCCTAACATTGCAAGTTTCTTCTCAAGTTCATCCGACCATTGTAAGCCGTAGCTCAAACGCATACAATTGTTAAATTGATTTTGAAGGGTAAACATACGACCGGGTGCAATGCTTATTTTTTGGCGCATAGCCTGATCGTATAGCAACGGAACATTTAAATTTGGATTCAGTTCTACCCAGAGTACAAATCCTCCCTGAGGTCTGCTGACCCGTGTTTCTTCTGGAAAGTAGTCGTGAATAGCTCGCGTAAAGTGTAGGCTGTTTGCTTGCAATGTACGACGCATTTTTCGAAGGTGGGCCTCATATCGTCCATTTTCTAAAAAATCGCCAATAACTTCCTGGGTGAGTGTGGTGGATGAAACGGCATGTAGTAGCTTAAGGCGGATAACTTGCTCCTTAAACTTCCCGGGCGCAACCCAACCTACCCGATAGCCGGGAGCCAAGGTTTTAGATACTGACCCACACCATAGAACCAAGCCCTTTTTGTCGAAGGCTTTGCAGGGTTTAGGTCGGTTTTCTCCAAAGTAAACATCACCATATAAATCATCTTCTATAAGCGGTATTTCGTGTTCCGATAACATGTTTACCAATGCCTTTTTATTCTCTTCGGGCATACAACTTCCAAGGGGATTGTTGAAGTTACTTACCACTAAGCAAAGTTTTATGCTAGGTAACACCTTTCGTAATGCATCGAGTTCCATACCGGTTATGGGATGGGTTGGTATTTCCAGCACTTCAAGCCCTAAGCTTTTCGCCAATTGCAATATACCAAAGTAAACAGGACTTTCCACCGCAATGGTATCGCCCTTTTTAGCAAGGGCCATCATACAATACGACAGTGCATTCATGGCACCGGCAGTAGTAACTAAATCATCCGCAGTGAGCATACCTCCCCAGGTGAAAGACCATCGCGCAATATTGCGACGCAATTTAAAATTTCCTTGAATTTCTTCGTAGGCAGTGCCACTTCCGTCAAGCGTACGGGTAGCTTGTAATAAGCTTTTATTCAGCTTGGCTATTGGTAAAAGTTCATTGGCTGGAACACCTATGGAAAACCGAGTAATAGAGGTGTCGTTTAACGACCGGTAAACCTTATCGATCAGGTTTTCCGCTTGTTCCTGATGCGATAAGACAGAAGGATTACTGGTGGTGGGAACAGGTAGTCTGCTTCTCGAATGCCTGGAGACATAGAAGCCCGATTGGGGGCGTGATTCGATGAGTGCTTTTCTTTCCAGTTCGAAAAAAGCACGTGTCGCTGTATTCATGCTTACGCCATATTCTCTTTTTACCGTACGAATAGAGGGTAACTTATCTCCTATTTTTAATACATTATTGCGTATTTGCTGCTCAATTGCCTTAGCTATGACAATATATAATGCTTCTTCTTTCATAATATAAACTGTATCCTTCAAATATAAAAAAATTGTATCTGTACTTCTTTTCTTTTTTTTCTCTTCTTTGTATAAGAAAAAAATAATCATGGAAATATTAATAAGTTATTACCAACCGGATAAGCAAACCTTTTTTGAGAAATTCAACAAAGCGTGGTTAAATAAATATTTTACCGTTGAACCTATTGACAAATATGTGTTAGAGCATCCGGAAGAGGCTATTCTTCGAGACGGGGGCGAAATTTTATTTGCAGCATATGATGGTGTAATTGTGGGCACGGTAGCGCTAAAAAGAGTTAGTGAGGAGGTTATGGAGTTAACTAAAATGGCTGTTGACGAATCTTATCATGGACTTGGGATCGGTAAGGCTCTGTGTGCACATGCCATCGAAAAGGCGCGCGAATTGGGAGTAAAAAAGCTGGTGTTGTATTCCCAAAGCATCTTGCAGTCTGCTTTAGCAATTTATAGAAAGTATGGTTTTTATAACGTGCCCGTGGATAACCCCAAGTACAAAAGGGCGGATGTAATGATGGAGTTAGTTTTATAATCCTTTTTAGATATGCAGCATACATTTCAAATAAAAATAGGTGTTGACGAAATGGATATGAAACTTATTCATACCTTTTTATCAAAAGAAAGTTATTGGGCTAAAGATATTCCGCTCGAACTGGTAAAGGAATCCTTAAATAACTCTTATTGTATCGGGGTGTTTGACAATAATAAACAAATTGCATTTGCCAGATTAATTACGGACAGGGCAACATTCGCTTATTTGGCCGATGTTTTTGTAATAAAAAGTTATAGGAAACAAGGGGTCTCAAAAATAATGCTTAATCATATTATGCGTTTACCCTGGGTCAAAACTTTGCGACGGATGATGTTGGTTACTGCGGATGCGCATTCGCTTTATGCCGAATATGGTTTTGGACCACTCGCTGATATAACACGACATATGGAAATATATACACCAAACCTTTACAAGAAATGAAAGCAGAAAAATTCAACCGGTTTACAAGCGACTGGATTAGGGCTTGGAATAATCACGATTTAGAAGAAATCATGACCCACTATGCGGATGATATTGATTTTCGTTCGCCAATCATTCAGCAGCTTGGAGTAAGCGAAGAAGGACAAGTACGAGGTAAGCAACAATTAAAGGACTATTTTGAAAGAGGCTTGAAGAAGTATCCGGATTTGGCCTTTGAACTGTACCATGAGCTCCACGGTATAAATTCGGTTGTTTTAGTATATCGGAGTGTTAATAACTCCATCTCTGCCGAATATATGGAACTAAACGACGAAGGTAAAATTCAACGGGTTCGGGCGCATTATCATTGGCATTAAAATTGACTTTGAAAGCGTATGAATACATTGGAAGGATGTAAAACATATTTGGAGAGTGTAATAAAGCAGTTCCTGTACTATAAAAAGTTGGGCGAACAGGCGATTGCCCAATTGGACGATACAAGTCTTCATTGGCAATACAATCAAGAAAGTAATAGCATCACTATTATCGTGCAACATTTAACAGGAAATATGTTGTCGAGATTTACAGATTTTCTAACTACTGATGGTGAGAAGACCTGGCGCAAGCGGGATGAGGAGTTCGAAGACCAACCAATTGATAGAAAGGAGTTGATGATTGTTTGGAATAAAGGTTGGACCTGTTTGCTCGATACCATGTATAATCTGCGCCCATCCGACCTTGATTCTATTATATATATAAGGAACGAGGGGCATACCGTCGTGGAAGCAATAAACAGACAGCTGGCACATTACGCTTATCACGTAGGTCAAATTGTTTATTTAGCAAAAATGATCAAAGACGATACTTGGGAAACCTTATCGATTCCACGTAACGGCTCTGCACAATATAATCGAAAAAAATTTGGCCAAAAGAAAAGTAAGCGTCATTTTACAGACAAGCCCTAATGATAACTATTTAAAAGAACAATCCACCTCGTGGTCATTTACCATGCCAACTGCTTGCATATAGGCATAGCAAATAGTACTTCCAAAAAATTTCATTCCTCGTTTTTTTAAGTCTTTCGCAATGGCATCGGATTCAGCGGATGTTGTCATAAATGACCTGTAGTTATCAACTTTATTGTTGATTATTTGCTGATTGGGCATAAAAGAATATAAATAGCTATAAAATGATCCGAATTCTTTCTGAATGCTTAGAAATATAATTGCGTTGGATATGGCTGCTTTCACTTTTCCTCTGTTACGTATTACTTCAGGGTCTTGAAGGATACGATCTACATCTTCGTCCGTAAATTGAGCGACCTTTTGAGCATCGAAATCGGCAAAATTCCGTCGATAGCCTTCTCTTTTTCGTAATATGGTGATCCAGCTAAGACCGGCCTGTGCCGACTCCAAAATCAAAAATTCAAATAAAGTTTTATCATCGGTTACCGCTTTGCCCCATTCCTCATCATGGTAAGCCATGTAAAGCGGGTCATTGCCGCACCATCCGCATCTTTTTATCATATATACGTCTCTGTTATTGTTATAATTCGTTCAGTGGGTCCCAGTAAATGGTCTTGAAGTTAACTACTCGATCGTTTTCTACTGTGATTCCTTCGTTTTCTAAGAGCTGCTGCATCAAGGTGGGATGACCGAAAGCTGCTTTAGCACTTAACTGGCCTTTGCTGTTTAGTACGCGGTGTGCGGGAACCGGTGGATCAGCTTTTCCGGCATTTCCCATTGCGTAACCTACCATTCGTGCAGCACCGTCCCTTCCAAGTGCCCGTGCGATAGCTCCATAAGAAGTAACCCTTCCTTCCGGAATCTGTCTAACCAACGCATAAACACACTCGTAAAAATTTAGTTCTTCCACCGTGGAACTTGCTTAAATTGCTAAATTAGTTATTTTCCCTATTAAAAACTGCATCTTTGTGTCATGTCTAAAGGAACGTTATATTTATTGCCGGTACCGTTATCTGATCAGGCAGCATCGGCGTCTTATACCACTTATTTTTCTGAGGTCGTCAATGCGATTGATGAGTATATCGTCGAAAACGAAAAAACGGCCCGTAAATTTTTAAAGCAAGCAGGATTGAAAATGCCGCAGCAACAATTGGTCCTTCATGATTATGGGAAACATGCAAGAGATGAATACGATAAAGATCGCTTTTTTAAGGCCTTGCTGGAAGGTAAGGACGTCGGTTTAATGAGCGAGGCGGGTTGTCCGGGAATTGCGGATCCAGGCGCAGATATTGTTGCCCGAGCCCATCAACTGGGTATTAAAGTGAGACCGCTTGTGGGGCCTAACTCGATGATATTGGCGTTGATGGCTTCAGGATTCAATGGGCAAACTTTTGCGTTCCATGGATATTTGCCTATTGATAAAGCGGCCCGTGCAAAGAAAATAAAAGAATTAGAACAGGTTGCTCAGAAAGCTAAGCAAACCCAGTTATTTATGGAAACTCCTTTTCGAAATAATCAATTGTTGGAAGAAGTGTTGAAGGTATGCTCCCCTAAAACCCGTTTATGCATTGCGTGCAATATTACCGATCCGGATGAATGGATCAGTAGTGATAGCATTGAGAACTGGAAAAAGAAAAAGGTGGATCTGCATAAAAAACCAGCGATTTTTTTACTGCTTTAAGGATTATCTTAAATAAGTAATGCTGTTATTCCAAACAGCGCGTACCTTAAGATTTAATCTTTTAGTACACGCTGTTAATTTGTACAATGGGAATCAAAACGTTTCCGTTCGATTATCATCCCATGCTTGGTTCCATTCAATCTGAAATTGATTCTGTTTGTCTGCATCCACTAGTAGTTTACCTTTAAACAGTAACTGTACATTGTTTTTTATGGAGCTGCTGACTGTAAAGGTCCTCAATAATGTATCGTCCTCATCATAAACATTTACGATATAACCTAATTCAACAGGGTTGCTTACATCCCCAATGAATTGATTAAAACTTAAGCTTTTATGATCGCTATTGAATAGTGGATAAAATACAATGTTTGTTGCTTCATCTTCTACGGAACTTGGAGAGGTGCTAAATGGGGTGTAAACAAGTGGGGCATGTTCGCTATGGATGCTAATTTTCCGTACATGAGCCAAGTCTTCTTCGTCCGTAAATTCAAATTTCACCTGACTAAAATACCGTTTCAGGCTAACGTCGATTTGTGTATTGCTGTTAACCTCCAAATGGGGGATGTGCGCCCCGAAGATATGTGCATCGTGGTTGCTGAAATGATTAGAAAGGTATAGATCAGAGGCCGTTGTTAGGACTTGTGGCAATAATAACTCCGCTTTTGAAACATTGGAGGTAATGAAGGCGTAATAGCTTCCCGAAGATAATTTAAAGGATAAATCAACTCCTTCGTCCGAAGGATTGAACGTCGTACTGCCTTGCAATGCTAGTAAATGGTCGTCCGCATTAAAGATAAAATAATGGATTTTGCTAATGTTGTCTGTCGACTCTTCCGGCCTGTCTTGATTATAAATACCGGAAAGGCGGAAGTTATCGAGTTTAAAAGTACCACGATTTGGATCGAAATCGTTCGCATCTCCCCTTTCGCCTTCAAAAGGCTCTATCTTGATCGTTAAACGTTGCGCTTGTATAATCGTACGCAGATCCGATAAATTAAACTCATAACTATTTCTAGCATTGTCTTTCGTGTTGGCAAACTGATTGTCGGCTGATAAAAGCGTGTAGGAGTTGCCATTGTCTGTTGAGAAATACAGGCTAAAGTTCTTCGGACCGGTTCCCGAGCTTCCTACATCAAAGGCCAGTTTGCTTATCTCAGAAACGCCCGTCAACGGCATAGTAATCACCAAAGATTGTAAGCCTTTTAAACTTAAGCTTCTACCAGCTGGATAAGGACTCAATCCGTAACCAGCTGTAAAACCAGGTGATGTGTCAGCTGCTTGAAAGGATATAGATGCTGATGAAGTGTTGATTGCTATATCCGGTAATAAATTTTCCTCATTAAAAGACCAAAAGTATACATATTGTTCCTGAGGACTCGGCTCTAAT
Source organism: Olivibacter sp. LS-1 (assembly GCF_008245145.1). Taxonomy (GTDB): domain Bacteria; phylum Bacteroidota; class Bacteroidia; order Sphingobacteriales; family Sphingobacteriaceae; genus Olivibacter; species Olivibacter oleidegradans. The sequence continues at coordinate 1,100,057 of NZ_CP041643.1, forward strand.
GGCATCGCAGACACTAAGCTAGGGGCTCCGTGGCTAGACAATCGCGACAAACTCAAGGAATGAGGGCTTGCAAGTGGTGTAATACTTGTTGAAAAGCCCTTAAGCTTAAAACGAACAGTGTGTAAGGTCTCTTCCTGCGGTTTGGTTGGAAGCTGAGGTGCCGGTTTCTCACAACTTAAAAACAGAAAAGGGAAAAGGAGAAACAAGAGGCAAGATTTGTAAAGTAACGTTTTCATAATCCGTTTAGTTTTTTAGGTTATAGGTAGGTTTTCCTTATAAAGCGATAAGAAAACCATGAATGAGACGGATAATGTCAATTATCGGTGACTCTCTTTGCAATAATAGCTAATTCTGCCTTAACTGTCTAAGACAGAGCTAAGAATGAACAAAGTGAACAGGATGATAAATTGCGTGTGGGATAGGTTAAGCGTGCCTAAAGCCATTTCGGTTTTAGGCATGCTACTAAAGAGGAGGCTAGTAGTTTATAAGGTCAAAGCCAATATCTCTCCTAAAATTTTTACCCTCAAAGTAAATCCGCCCAGCATCAGCTGTGGCTTGCTGTAGGGCTTCCAGCAGATTGTCTTTAAGAGCAGTTACAGCAATAACACGGCCTCCGGCCGTTTTGACTTCTTCGTTAACAAGCGTTGTACCGGCATGGAATAGCAAAGATTCTTTGACATTTTCCAATCCGCTGATTATTTTGCCATTCTCATATTTCCCTGGGTATCCGCCGGATACCAACATGACAGTAGCTGCAGTTTTTTCTGACACTTTAAATGATTTTGTCGCTAGATTTTCTTCGGCTACTCCCATTAATAAATCGACGAAATCACTTTCGATACGAATGAGTACGCTCTCCGTTTCCGGATCCCCCATTCGTACATTGTATTCTACGACATAAGGATTACCGTCGTCATTCATTAAACCTATAAAGATAAAGCCTTTATAGGGAATATTATCCTTTCTTAGGCCTTCGATGGTGGGCTTAATGATGTCCTTTTCGACTTTAAGCAAAAAAGCTTCGTCCGCAAAAGGTACAGGTGAAACGGAACCCATCCCACCGGTGTTTAAACCTGTATCGCCTTCTCCTATACGTTTATAGTCTTTTGCTGCTGGTAAAACCTTATAGTCTTTTCCGTCTGTCAAGACAAAAACAGATAATTCTATGCCTTTTAAAAAGTCCTCAACAACAACCTTGTTGCTTGCTTCGCCGAATTTAGCATCGGCCAACATGGCGCGAAGTTCCGTTTTTGCCTCTATCAAATCAGCGCAGATCAGCACTCCCTTTCCGGCGGCTAAACCATCTGCTTTTAAAACGATGGGTAATTTTCTGGTCTCGAGGTATTGTAAACCTTCTTCCAAGGTTTCTTTTGTAAACGAACGGGAGGCTGCTGTTGGAATTGCATGGCGTTGCATGAATTGTTTAGAAAAGTCTTTACTCCCCTCTAATTGGGCTCCGTCTGCCGTCGGTCCAATCACAGGAATATTGCTCAACTGTGCATCTTGCAAAAAATAATCATGAATACCCTTTACTAACGGCTCTTCCGGGCCAACTACTACAAGGTGGATATCGTTCTCTAGTGCAAAGGTACCTAACGAAGCAAAATCAGTAACCTTGATATCTACGTTTTTTCCGTAAGCGCCGGTGCCCGCATTCCCGGGAGCAATAAATAATTGTGAGGTTAATGGACTTTGAGCAATCTTATAAGCAAAAGCACTCTCCCTTCCCCCGGAACCAATCAATAAAATATTCATATGTAAATAATTATTCATTCGTGTTTGCATTCAATTGTATTCATGAATGCTTCGCATTTGTTCTTTAATGGTCATACCCGCCTACCGGTAGGCAGGTGGAATATCCAGATTATTTTATTCGTAACCTGTTTGTTTTTTATACACTCATGCTACTTCGTGGTCATTGAGTTTATGTTTGGCAATCATGGATATTTCATTTCTTAAATTTTGAGGATATTCCTACCAATACCGCAAAGTTATTTTTTTTCATGAATTATTGAGCTGCTTTATGAAAGCTTTTTCCTTTTATCAATCATCACCGGAAAAAGTGTATCTTGTGGAATCGTTAAGTAGTTGAATAGCGAAGTGGTTGAGTAGTTGAGTAGTACCTTTCTATCAAAGTTGCAACAATTACTCACACCGAATAACCAATAACGGATAACAAATAACTAACAGCCAAAGAACATGGAATATTTAAAATTGGAGATAAGAGAGCATATTGCTCATATCATGCTAAACAGAGGAAGTTCCAATGCATTACATGCCGAAATGGTTGCGGAATTAAAAGATACGCTTGAGATCGTAGGGAATGATGAACGCATCGGCGGAATTATACTTTATGGGAAGGAGGGCTTTTTTAGTGCCGGATTGGATTTAATCAGTTTGTACAATTATGATGAGAAGCAAATAAAAGCTTTTTGGTATCAATTTCTAGATCTTGTAAAAACGTTTGTTTCCTTTCCCAAGCCGGCTGTTGCTGCTATTGGTGGGCATAGCCCGGCAGGCGGATGTGTGCTGGCTCTTTGTTGTGACTACCGAATAATGGCAGAAGGTGACTTTATTATCGGACTAAACGAGGTGCCTGTCGGTATTATTGTACCCGAGAGCATTTTTGAGCTATACAGCTTTTGGATAGGAAAGGCCAAAGCTTATCGGTATTTGCTGACGGGCGAATTGTTACAGCCGCAACGCGCTTTAGAAGAAGGGTTGATTGATGAGCTGGTACCAATAAATCAACTACACACGAAGGCCGATAAGCAAATGAAAAGGTATTTGAATTTTAATTGGAATACCTGGCAACAAAGTAAGAGAGAATTACGCAAGGAGCTTGTTCATCGATTCAATCAAGATGCTACAGAAGTAGTTGATAAATTGCTTGCACAGTGGTGGGAACCTTCCACAAGAGGCATACTCAAGACAATCATTGGTAATTTAACAAAGAAGTGATGTTCAGATGAAAGAATTTCTAAGGTAAGTTTTTAAATAGCCACAAAAGTCTGCATAATTATGGAAAAAATACAAGGCGCGCTACGCGATGATGCGCTTAAAGGAAAAACAATAGTTGTAACAGGAGGTGGTACCGGTTTAGGGAAAGCCATGAGTACCTACTTTTCGGCACTTGGCGCCAATTTGATCATTGCGAGTAGAAGGCAGGAAGTGTTGGATAATACGGCAAAAGAAATCATGGATAGCACAAAAGGCCAGGTATTGGCGATTGCCTGTGACGTTCGCAAAACAGAGGATATAGAAACCGTTTTGGTTAAGGGAGTGGAAAGCTTTGGTAAAATAGATGCGCTCGTAAATAATGCAGCGGGGAACTTTATATCGCCTACAGAGAAGTTATCCGCTAATGCCTTTTCAGCCGTGATCGATATTGTCTTAAAGGGGACGGTTAATGCGACGCTTGCCTTTGGAAAATATTGGATAGAAAATAAAATAAAAGCTTCGGTTTTAAATATAGTCACAACTTACGCGTTTACGGGCTCTGCTTATGTTGCACCTTCGGCAGCAGCAAAAGGAGGCGTGCTGGCTTTAACACGATCGCTCGCAGTAGAGTGGGGAAAATATGGTATTCGGCATAATGCCATTGCCCCTGGTCCTTTCCCAACTAAAGGAGCATGGGAGCGCTTATTGCCGGGAGCGCTTGCTGAAAAGTTTGATTTTCGAACTAGGGTTCCGCTTAAACGGGTTGGCGACCATCAGGAGTTAGCCAATTTAGCAGCCTTTTTGCTCTCTGATTACGCGCTCTTTGTGAACGGTGAAGTGGTTACGATAGATGGAGGTGAATGGTTGCAAGGTGCCGGACAGTTTAGTGCGATGGAAGCTATTCCGGAAGAGATGTGGGAACAGCTCATACAGCAGGGAAAAAAAACGAAGGGAAGCTAGCACAAAAAAAATAAACATTTGTGAAAAAAAGTAACTTTATCTAAGTTTGCTAAACTTATCCGGATATTAATTTGACGTATTCATTAGCTCGACTGCCTCGCTTTTAATGGGGATTTCCAGTGAGTAATAATGAAATTTAGATAGCGCTTTGAACAATGAAGATGGCTGAAACACAAGTACAGGAAGAGACCTTTACACTGGAAGAAATTCTCTCGGTTACTAAAGAGTATCATCGGTTAATCTTGTGGAACGATGACATAAATACATTCGACCATGTAATTCACTGCCTAATGAAGTATTTAGACTATAGCGAAAGTCAGGCTGAGAAAATTGCATGGAAGGTGCATAACGAAGGGAAATGTGCGGTACTGGAGGGCACATACACTGAAGTGGATGTTTATAGGAAAATTCTGAAAGAAGAGGGCTTAACCGTTAGCATTGAGTAGTTCCTTCGTTATTGAAGTGTACCGATCGCCTCTTCCAACTCGTCTTGTGTGGTTTTCGTTTTATCTTTCGTATACCATAACATCACTTTTTCAATCCATTCCTCTTTACTTAAACCCATAACTTTTAGCGATTCGATGTATAGCTGCAGTTCTTTAGGCCGTGGCCCCCAGTTAAGTATCTCTTTATTTTCGGCCACGTCATAGATAATCAATTTCGGAATCCCACGTGCCCCATTGGTTAAATATTGGTCCATATAATCTGTATTGCTGTCTCTCAAAACGATAAATAAATCAATCTGGCTAGGATTGGCTTCCGCTATTTTGGCTATAACCGGTAATATCTGAGCAGCATCCCCACACCAAGCTTCTGTAATGACGGTAAAAACATATTGTCGTTTCAATTGTGAAAGCTTCGTAAGCAAAGACTTTTTCAGAGTGATCATTTTACCAATGCGCTGCATTCTTACCAGATTTAATGCCGTAAAATTGGCTAAAAACGAGGATTGGTCAGGACCTGTAGTCTGTCTTTTTTCTACAAGCTGTTTCACCAGTTCTATATAAGCATCGTAGCTAAATCTTTCTTGCGGTATATGGTTTAAAGACATGCCGCGAAGATACTGTAATAATGGTGTTACGGGTTAATCTTATTGTCAAAAAAGGAGTCCTAGACTAATTGATAATGTTAATTTTGACGGCGTCAGATAAAGCTAAAATTAAATAGATTCATACAATGAAGTTACAAGTGGTAAGAAATATTACATTATTCTTAACCTTATGCCTAGGACCTTTCCTTTTGCAGGCGCAAGACCTTGCGAAGATAAGCGGCATTGTTGTCGATTCCGTCAGTAGTCGACCCATAGACTTTGCTAGCGTAACCTTAATGAACCAACAGACGAACCAAGTAATAAAAGGCGGGCAAACCGATGATGACGGTAAGTTTATTTTTTCCGGCATACCGGCTGGGACTTACCTATTACGCGCCAGCTTTGTTGGCTATGATGCTTATGAAAAGCGATCTCTACGTGTAACCGGTACACAAACACTGGCATTAGGGAACCTAAAGCTAAGCCCTTCGGCAAGTACCATGTTAAAGGAAGTGGTAATAGAAGGGACACCGCCTGCTATGCAAATGGGGATTGATCGAAAGATTTTTAATCCTGAACAAAGTATCGTGAGTGCAGGAGGAAGCGCTTCTGAACTATTGGCTAATGTACCTTCCCTGTCGGTGGATATGGATGGAAATGTGGGGTTGAGAGGTTCTACAAATGTTAAAATCTTAATCGACGGAAAACAATCGGCATTAGCCGGCAGCAATATTAACAGTCTATTGGAATCATTACCTGCCAATTCTATACAACGAATCGAAGTGATGACAAATCCGTCCGCTAAATACGACCCGGAAGGACAAGGGGGCATTGTCAATATTATTTTGAAAAAAAACATCCGTACAGGCTTTAACGGCATGGCTCGTGCAGGAGGTGGTTCTTTTAACAATTACAATGCAGGGATCGACCTAAACTATCGCGATACGAAATTTAACTATTTTGGAGGCTACGATTTCAGACGAAGAAATAATCCAGGGAGCGGCTTTAATAATAATATTTACAATGATGGAAGTAGGGTATACAATATAAGCGATAACCAACGGAAGGGGAATAGTCACACCGTTCGTTTAGGAGCTGATTTTTTTGCAACAGAAAAAACTACCTTAGGATTATCGGCTAATCTTAATTTACGTGATAATATTCGGCGAGAGGACCTATTTTATACTTATTACGATGCAACAGGCTCCGTCATCGGTACGAGTCCACGCTACACTAACCAGAATGAGGACGATACAGGTTACGAGTTCAATTTCGATTTCAAACGGGAATTTAAACGCGAAGGGGAAGAATTAACTGCCAATGTATCATACGGTAGAAGTAAAGAGGACGGCATCCAGACCTTTGAGCAAACGGCAACGGATCCTTCCATTGTAATTGATCCCGGTCGGATTAATGATACGTATGAAGATGGTGAAAACGTTAATATACAAGTCGATTATGTGCTTCCCTTTAGCAAGGAACAAAAGCTTGAGACAGGATACAGAACAACTTTACGTTACAGCGATGAACAGCAATTGTCCGACGCATTTTCTCCATCCACGGGGCAATATGAACGAGATTATAACCTAACAAATGACTTCAATATGGATGATATTGTCCATGCTCTTTATGCTAATTACCAGAACAAGCTAAGCGACAAATTCGGTTATCAGGTTGGTCTACGTGCTGAACAGGCTTATTTAAATACCGAGTACCTTTCTTATGATCCGAATTTAGCCCCTGAAGACCGGTCGACTAAAGGGCGACTGGATTATTTCCGTGTTTATCCAAGCATCTACCTGACACAGGAACTCTCAGAAGGTTCATCCTTACAACTGAGTTACACACGTCGAGTTAACCGTCCTCGCGGATGGCAAGTGAATCCTTTTTTGGATATCTCTGATCCCGTAAATTATAGACAAGGAAATCCAAACCTTAAGCCGGAAGATATTCACTCCCTGGAATTAGCGTATAGTAAAAAGCTGGGAAAAATGAACCTAACCTCTTCGGTATACCATCGCATTACGAACGATGTAGTGGAAATGATCGTCGATTCGGCAGCGTCAGGCACTAATGTTACCTATTCAACCTTCCGTAACATTAGTCAAAATCGCGCAACGGGGATTGAACTTATTTCGCAGTTCACACTGAACCAAAATTTTGATTTTATGGCCAACTTCAATGGAAACTACCAGTCATTCAGTGGGAGTGAAGAATACGGCGTTGACGCAAACAGCGGTTTTAACTGGGATGCTAACTTAACGGCCAATGGCAGGATTGCTAAGGGCCTGACCGCTCAACTTAGAGGGAATTATATGGCTCCACGTGTCATGGCACAAGGGACATCGACCAGCATGTTTTTTGCGGATGCCGGACTCAAGTGGTCTGTTTTGGAAGATAAGGGAAGTATCATGTTGAATGTTCAAAATATCTTCAACAAGGCCCGGTTTGGAGGAACAAGAACAACTGCGCAGTTTTACAGCGAATTCCAACGTAATTTCATGAAAGGTCCGCGTGCTATGTTGACACTTTCTTATCGCTTTGGCAAACGTAACCCCGATCAAGAACGCAAGCGTAGAAGAGAAGAAAATACGGAAGATTTCCAAAGTGGTGGCGAAATGCAGTAAAATATTTCGCCGCTATAAATTACTTCTTTATGGCAGCTAAGCTAACCGATAAACTTTCATATAAAGGAAAGTTTGGCTAAGTTTGCTAACGATAAAAACTAGACAACATGTATACAGGACTTAAACATTTACATTCGGGGCTGCGCTATGTGGTTCTTTTATTGTTAATATTAGCGATTATTTCAGCGATAAGCGGATTGGCTGGAAAGAAACCCTACACAGAAGGAAATCGTAAATTGAATTTATTTACCTTAATTTCGGGCCACATCCAGTTATTGATAGGTTTAGCACTGTATGCAATGAGCTCGATGGTTACGTTTAACGATATGAGCAACGTCATGAAAACTGCGAACCTGCGTTATTGGACAGTGGAACATATTAGTATGATGGTATTGGCCATTATATTAATAACCGTAGGGCATTCCAAATCAAAAAAGGCGATGGATGCCTCCGCTAAACACAAGTCTATTGCTGTATTTTACACGATTGCTTTGGTTATTATACTGGCCGCTATTATGATGGCTGTTGGAAAAGGCTTTATAACCTTCTGGGGATTCTAAAGGCTTGAGCCTTTTTATGTTAACTTTAGTCAAAAAAATTTGAAATATTAAAATTTTATAGTAGGTTTGCTTTATCATGACAATCGATACTACAATACGCAACTGGTGGTGGCCTGTTAAAGAACAGCGCCGGGAGCATATATAATGGCATAGATTGATCAACCAAAGCCGAAACTTATAAACCCGACGCATATACGTCGGGTTTTTTTGTGCTTATGATTACAGCAATGTTAACAATTTAAGAATGGAGACATATCAATTAAAGACGAGATTTAAAAAGTTATTAGCGGACACGACCACACCGGTGAGTATATATTTACGATTGCGGGACGTTTTTCCCAATAGTCTACTGTTGGAAAGTTCAGATTACCACAGTCGCGAAAATAGCATGAGTTATGTTTGTTGCAGTCCAATAGCTGGTATCAGCCTCAATGAAAAGCAGTTAAATATGTATTTTCCCGATGGCCAAAAACGCAGCAAGCCAGCAGATGCCGTTAATTTAAGAGAAGAAGTTTCCAATTTTCGCCGGTCTTTCGCGGCTGATAACCTTGATGATTTCAAATTTATTACGAACGGGTTATTTGGATATTTCACCTTTGATACCGTTGCTCATTTCGAAGATATCACTTTAAAGACACCTATTGATGAAGCACGAAATATTCCTTTTCTGCAGTATCACGTCTATCGTTATGTGATTGCCATCGACCATTTCCGTAATGAGCTCTATGTGTTTGAGCATTATTTGGGTGAACCTGAGGAAGACGGTTTGAGCAAAATCCAGTACTTGATTCAAAATAAAAATTTTCCTGAATACAAATTTGAGCTTAATGGCGAGGAGCGTTCCAATAAAACGGATGAGGAATACAAATCATTGGTTGAAAAAACGAAAGAGCATATCTTCCGAGGAGATGTGTTTCAGATTGTTCCGTCGCGAGCTTTTAGTAGGCCGTTTTTAGGAGACGAGTTTAACGTTTACAGAAGCTTACGTTCCGTGAACCCATCTCCGTATTTATTTTATTTTGACTATGGTAACTTTAAATTATTCGGCTCTTCGCCGGAAGCCCAACTGACAATTAAGGGGAATGAGGCGTCCATTTATCCTATTGCAGGAACTTTCAAAAGAACGGGAAATACTATAGAGGATCTTCGAGTTGCGGAAGCTTTGAAGAACGACCCTAAGGAAAGTGCAGAGCATGTTATGTTGGTTGATTTAGCACGGAACGACTTAAGTAGGCACTGCATCGATGTGGAAGTTAGATCCTTCAAGGAGGCGCAATTCTATTCGCATGTCATTCACCTCGTTTCGAAAGTGAGTGGAACCTTACAGGACGGGGCTAATCCTTTTGATGTGGTAGGCGATACCTTTCCGGCCGGAACCTTGAGCGGTGCACCCAAACATATGGCCATGCAGTTGATCGATCGCTACGAGAAACAACAACGTGGATTTTATAGTGGCGCCATCGGCTTTATGGGTTTCAATGGAGATTTCAATCATGCGATCATGATCCGAACTTTTTTGAGCAAGAATAATAGATTGCACTACCAAGCTGGGGGTGGTGTGGTAGCAGACTCGTCGGCAGAAGGCGAATTAAATGAAGTTAATAATAAAATAGCCGCTCTCAGAAAAGCGTTAACTTTAGCCGAAGAGCTCTAGGCTGTTGATAAGAAATAGTTAAGTAGTGAAATGGCGAGGTAGCTGAGGCTGATTGCTGATAGCTAAAAGCCGATAGAAATGAATAAATAAGCTGACAGCAGATTGCTGAAGGCTAAACGCTGATAAAAACAACAATGACGCAGAAAAAACTTGCTACTGAACCAAAGATACTGGTGGTAGATAATTACGATTCTTTTACCTTTAATTTAGTGCATCTGCTGCAAGAATGTGGCTTGGATTGCACAGTGGTTAGAAATGACAAATTTCGCATCGAAGAGGTGGCGGCTTATGATAAAATTTTGCTTTCGCCCGGGCCCGGGATTCCGGAAGAAGCCGGGCTCCTCATGGACGTTATTCGTACTTATGGTGCATCTAAAAGTATTCTCGGTATCTGTTTGGGACAGCAAGCAATCGCTGAAGTATATGGAGGGAAACTATTTAATCTTAAAAGGCCTGTGCATGGTACCGCAACTCCCTTAAAGATTCTAAAATCAACGGAACCGTTATTTAAAGGCTTGCCCGAACGCTTTAACATTGGTCGTTATCATTCTTGGGCCGTAGCACAGGAACAATTTCCCGAAGAGCTTGAGATAACCGCTGTCGATGATGAGGGGGTGATTATGGCCTTGTCTCATCGCTATTATGATGTAAAGGGTTTACAGTTCCATCCTGAATCTGTTTTAAGTGAGCACGGAAAACAAATGATCGCCAACTGGTTGAATAATTAATCGGCATACAATGAATATACTGGATAAGATTATAAGCAGAAAAAGAGAAGAACTATTAATTGCTAAACAGCAAGTAACAATAGATGACCTGATGCGTCGGCCACTTTTCGATCGTACTTGTTACAATCTCAGAGACTCGGTACTTGATCCGCAGAGAACCGGCATTATTGCAGAATATAAGAGAGCCTCTCCATCAAAAGGCGTAATCAATGATCAGGTTACCGTTGAAGAAGTTACCAGGGGATATGCAGAGGCAGGTGCCTCCGCTATTTCAGTTTTAACTGATCGTGATTTCTTTAAGGGCAGTTTACAAGATTTAATAAAAGCTCGGGAAACGGTGAATGTACCTTTGTTACGAAAAGATTTTATCATTGACGAATATCAGATAGCCGAAGCAAAAGCATATGGTGCCGATATCATATTGTTAATAGCCGCTGTTTTAAATAATGAAGAGGTGGAATCGCTGGCCAAATATGCTAAAAACTTAGGTTTGAATGTGCTTTTAGAAGTACATAACCAGCAGGAGCTGGAAACGAATTTATTCGACACGGTAGATGCTATTGGCGTAAACAACCGAAACCTTAAAGATTTTACAGTATCAATTGATCACTCGTTAGCGCTGGTGAACCGCATTCCGGAATCCTTTGTTAAAGTTTCGGAAAGCGGCATAAGCGATCCTCTTGTTATTAAGCAATTGAAAAAGGCGGGTTTTCAGGCGTTCTTGATCGGTGAAAACTTCATGAAAACAACGGACCCTTCAGCATCGATTAAACAGTTCGTGAACGAATTATAATTTACGCAGTCGATTGCTTTACACAAAAAGATGAACATCTGCCAAAAAGCTAGTCAATTTATTATGAGGTATATAATATTTCGTTATTTTTGCGTCTCACCTTAAATGAAACTATCCTCAAAAATGGCTAGATTAAATCTATTGGAAGAAACGCGTTTCGAGAAACTCCCCGTAACCGTTTACAAAAATTCAAAGGCAGCCTCATTAGCTGTCGCTGCTCGTATTGCAACCCTAATTAAAGAAAAGCAAGAAAAAGGTGAGCAGGCCGTATTAGGTCTCGCTACAGGTGCAACTCCTGTTCAAGTTTATGCAGAGCTTGTACGACTTCACCGCGAAGAAGGACTAAGCTTTCAAAACGTTACTACTTTTAATTTGGATGAATATTATCCCATGCAACCCGACTCTGCCCAGAGTTATGTTACCTTTATGAACAAAAACTTATTTGATCATATCGATATTAAGCGGGAAAATATTAACATCCCTGATGGAACACTCGATCTATCGGACATACCGACCTATTGTATGGAGTATGAGCGTAAGATCAGTGAACTGGGTGGTTTGGATTTTCAACTTTTAGGAATCGGTAGAACCGGCCACATAGGTTTCAATGAGCCTGGTTCGGCCCCGAATTCAGGTACCCGTTTGGTTACTTTGGACGACCTTACCCGTCGAGATGCGTCTCGCGATTTTGGGGGGAAGGAGAACGTGCCAACGAAGGCTATTACTATGGGTATCGGTACCATTTTTAAGGCTCGCGAAATCATTTTGATGGCTTGGAGTCCTGTTAAGGCCGAAATTGTTAAAAAGGCAGTGGAGGGGGAAATGTCTTCGGATGTGCCCGCAACCTTCCTTCAGCTTTCTGATAATGTTGAATTCGTTTTGGATGAGGGAGCCGCAAGTGAATTGACCCGTTTCAACACGCCTTGGTTGGTCAAAGACTGTGTTTGGAACTCTAAAACCATAAAAAAGGCAGTAATTTGGTTGGCCCAAACGGTTAAAAAGCCAATTCTCAAATTAACCGAAGAAGATTACAACAACCATGGCATGGCGCAATTGGCCACGGAAAAAGGGCCGGTTTATAACATTAATATAGATATTTTTAATCAGCTTCAACATACGATTACCGGTTGGCCGGGAGGGAAACCTAACGCGGATGATAGTCAGCGTCCTGAACGTGCAGTGCCTGCGAGGAAAAATGCGATTATCTTTTCACCACACCCGGATGATGACGTAATTTCTATGGGTGGTACTTTTATACGTTTGGCTGATCAGGGACATAATGTACACGTTGCTTATCAGACTTCCGGGAACACAGCTGTTTGGGATGATGATGTCTTACGGTATATAGAATTTGCTACTGACTTTACAAAGTCGCTGAATTTAGGGACCCAAAAATTAGAAGCATTATATAACGAAACCCGAAGATTTATAGCAGCCAAAAAACCGAACCAAATTGATACAGAAGAAATCCGTACCATTAAGGGGCTAATTCGTAAAGGAGAAGCAATAGCGGGTGCCCGATTTGCGGGTCTGCCTGACGAAAATATCCATTTTCAGGATTTACCTTTTTACGATAGGGGCAAATTTTCAAAGGTTGTATCTTATGAGGACGATATCGTAAAGACGATGGAGTTATTGCAGCAAATCAAACCGCATCAGGTTTTTGCAGCCGGTGATTTTGCCGATCCGCATGGAACGCATAAAGTTTGTTTCGACATTATTTTGGAAGCGTTGACCCGATTAAGTAAAACGGAGGAGTGGACAAAAGATTGCTGGTTGTGGCTATATAGAGGGGCATGGCACGAGTTTGAGATTCATGAAATAGAAATGGCCGTTCCCTTGTCACCACAAGAAGTGATTCGGAAACGCCACGCTATTTTTAAACATCAATCACAAAAAGATCTGCCTGTGTTTCCGGGAGATGATGCTCGTGAGTTCTGGGTACGTGCCGAGGATAGAACCAGTGAAACGGCGAGAAAATACGATGAACTAGGTTTAGCGGATTATGAAGCCATTGAGGCTTTTGTTCGCTGGAAATTTTAATGAATACAGATTGGGTTTGTTTAAGTATCTATTGAGATGCTTGAACAAACCTCAATCTAATATTGTAATTCGCCTTTCAAATTAACGCGAACATGAAAGGGCTGTAAATACGTGTCAACTAAAACTGCAAATTCTCTACGACTTAGTTTTCGTTCCGGATCGTAAGAACCTTTAAATTTAAAGCGTTTTATCCAACCTTTCTCAACTTCAGCATTTAACTCCTCTCCCCTATTGGCAACATACTTTATTAAATCCAATAAGTCACTTAACTTAAATACAGGGATATCTTTGTCTTTAAACCATATCTGACTTCTGGTATATAACTGTTTGATGGGAAATTCGACTTCTTTTGAAGACACCAAACTGTCGGGAGAAAACTGAAAAGAGTTTTCGTTATTTTTATAGACACCCCGCAGGATACCAGTGGCTCCAACTCGTTGGATCTGCGGGTGATGTACATCGGATAAACGGATGTCCTGAAAAGGCATCATAAAACTCTTAAAGGCTAAAAGCTCGCCCTGTAATGTCCTGACATTAATTTTGTCAGAGGTAGTATTAAAAAAAGCACAGTAAGCTGCTGCAGCACCGCAGGCTTGTGCGCGCAACATCAATAGCGGTATCCGCTCTATATTATCGGGGGATAATAGCTTCTCATTCGGTTTTGTTGAGAAATAGTTTCTTAGTGAACTGTCGGGCAACAGATTACTTAGCGGTATATTGAAAATCTGTTTTCCTATTTGTCCGACAGCAACCCCCGTTCTGTATAAAGATGAATCATAGTTGATTTGCTTAACCAGTTCAGAAGGAAAATATTCCTTATCTTTAATATCCTTTTCCTTTAATAAACTTAATAGCGAAGCTTTATCGGTAGCATCTACTATTGCCCTTACTTTTATTTTTTTCCTGTTGCTTAGTGTGATCTGCCATCCTTTACCCGATTTCTCTATAGCAGAAATCGTAAGATTTTTTTTATAAGATAATCGCTTAATCGTGTCTGCGCTGTTTTCAAAAACGTTTTGCGCTATTCTAGGTGCTATATGTTTTTTTGCAGCAAATAATGCAGAATCCGAGATTTCTTTAACATTAGCAATTCCCTTTAAAAAAAATGCCCAGGTCCCAACATCGAGCAAGTGATTGGATGAAATGCTTTTCGTTTCACCTTGTATTAGTGTCCCTCCTATATTGGTTGAATCTACTATCCAATAAGTTTCAACACCGGATTGTGCAGACTGCATGGCTGCAGAAAAAGCATCGGCTCCATGTCCGTATACCAGTACTTGTGGCTTAGGGGGCTTTTTACTTTTTTGTGCCGTTCCCTGAAAGGGTATTGAACAGCATAAAATCAAGAAGAAGAGTCTATTTACCATCTTGCATAGAATGAATTGCTGTTAGGTCTGTTCCGTTTGCCTGCAAGTTACGCAGATGATGAATAATTTCCAATTCTAAATGACTATCGGGAATAATACCTAAAGATAAGTGGGATTGCTTTGGGAGCTTCCTTGGTCGGTTTTACTTAAAAATAGAACGTTTTTTTTGTCACTTTTTTCCGCAAAAAGTAACCAAAAACTCATCACTTGGAACTTTGCTATAAAAGGTAGTGCCTCAACGTGCAAACCGCAAATTTCCTAGGTGATATTTTAGCAGAACGTTGGGCTTTTACTTTTAACCGGACGTATTATTTCTTCAGCCCTAAATATTAGCCCTGTGCGCTGGAAGAATGGCCTTGGAGGATACCGACGTAACGAGCCGCAAAGCATTTGCATGTCTGTTCATACGGCAATATCCAAGCGGATTGAGGAAGTGAAACGGCTCCAATACGCGCCAGCGATGCTTTGCCATCGGTTGCAAGGTAGCCTACATGAGCCTTGATTTTGCTCAACTTTTATCAAGAAAAGTTGATTAAAATAATAGTTCCTTTAATATAAACAATTCATCTATGTGTTAAATCGATCCCTGTTTTAGGTCAAAAAGCCGATAGTCATATTCTTCTAATACTAACACCAAACATACATGAAAAGCGAAATCTCTAAATAATTCATTTAAGCGATAAGCAAACTATTTATTAACAATAACTGTTATATACTTAGTTTGAAATATCATATCAGGAAATTATGAGTACATCTGCATCTATGACGCCACTTTCACAGGTTATGAATAAATTAGCCGCTAAAGGATATGGCGAAGAAATCACGATAAAAAAAGAAGGGGCTTATTTAGGTAACCTGAAATCACCCGTTTACCAACCACAAGACTTAACCATTGTTCGAAATTACCGTTTTGAAGGGGAAAGTGATCCTGCCGATATGTCTGTTTTATATGCCATAGAAACGAAAGATGGTAAAAAAGGATTTCTTTTAAATGCCTATGGTACCTATTCAGATCAAGATGCTGCCGATTACGATGCATTCATACTCGATGTGCCTATTGACGAGAAAGCAGAGCTGGAAGAATTGGGAAATTAGTTCATAATTGATCGGGGGATAACGAATAAGTAACAACTGGGTGCTGATAGCCGATGCAACTACAAATAAACGCCTTTTTTATCAATAAAGTCCAATACTTTATCCGGTAAAAAATACTTTACGCTTTTATGATCTTTTATGGCATTTCGAATAAAGGTGGATGATATTTCCATTAACGGCGTTTCGGTAAAAGTAATTCGGGGATGTTCCGCCCATTCGCCCGCATCATAACCAGGTCTTGGATACACATAAACGAAAAAATCACGTAAAATGATTTCGTAGTTTTTCCACTTCTTCAATGTAACTAGGTTGTCGGAACCCATAATTAAAACGAAATCTTTGGTAGGGTAACGTTCCTTGAGGTGGACTAAGGTGTCAATGGTATAGGAAGGTTGCGTAAGACGGAATTCAATATCACTTGCTCGTATGCGGTCTGTATTGTCAATGGCCAAGTTTACCATTTCCAATCGATCATACATATTCAGAAGGCTATCCTTCCTTTTTAGTGGGTTATGCGGTGAAACCACCAGCCACACCTCCGAAAGGTCGGTATAATTGGCCATGTAATTAGCAATAATTAAATGGCCAATATGAATAGGATTAAATGAACCAAAAAAAAGTCCTATTTTCTGCATTCCGTTAATCGCCTTATTTCAAAAAATCAAGCAATAATTCAGACGCCTCTTGGCACGCTTTGTCAAGATCGTCATTTTTTAGGATAACATCAAACTTCTCTGCATAAGCCAATTCTTTCCCGGCCTTTTCAATGCGCTCCTTAAGTTTCTCTTCTGTATCCGTTCCTCTTCCACGTAATCTTTCTACCAACACATCCAATGAAGGCGGCTGTACAAAAATTGCAAGCGCATTTTCGCCGAATTTTTTCTTTAAATGCAAGCCTCCAATGACGTCAATATCGAAGATAACCGCTTTTCCTTCCATCCAAATGCGTTCTATTTCAGCACGTAGTGTACCATAAAAAGTGCCGGAATATACCTCCTCGAATTCTACAAACTCCTTTTTTGCAATGCGGTGTAAGAACTCTTCTTTAGTGATGAAGTAATAATCCTTTCCATTCACTTCGCCATCACGGGGCTCTCTTGTGCTAGCAGAGATTGAAAAGGCAATCTTGTCATTAAATTTTTCCAGTAACCACTTTACTATTGTTGTTTTTCCAGCGCCTGAGGGTGCGGAGAAGATAATTAGCTTTCCTTCCATCCGGTAATGACAAGTTTATTCTATAAAATATTTAGTAATTGTTCCTTGATTTTTTCCAGCTCTTCCTTCATTTGAACAACCGTCTGCTGAATCTGTGCATTGTTTGCCTTCGATCCAAGCGTATTGATTTCACGTCCCATCTCCTGGGAGATAAAACCTAATTTTTTTCCATTTGCATCCGGTGCAGTCAGGATCTTACCAAAGTACTCGCAATGGCTTCGCAATCTGACCTTTTCCTCTGTTATATCTAACTTATCAATATAAAAAATCAACTCTTGTTCGAAACGATTTTTATCAACATTTTCGCCGCCTACGGCCTCTTCCATATAATTACTGATACGTTCTCTGATTAATGGAATCCGAGCTACTTCTTGGCTTTCTACGGTTAATAGAAGCTCCAAAATGATTTGGTTTCGTTTAAAAAGATCATCTTTGAGAACTTTTCCTTCATCCGACCGGAATTGTTGGAATTTCTCCAATGCTAAATAAAATGTATCCAGCAAATCTTGCCATTCTTCTTCATCGGCAGCCTCTTCGGCGTAGCTTATGACCTCCGGCAAATTCAGTGCTAATTCGAATATATTTTCCGTAGGATCGCCAAGATCTGTTGCAATGGCTTTTAGTTGGTGATAGTAATTTTTCAACAAACCGCCATCAATGGTGGCCGCCTTCGCTGCGGCATCGGCATATTCGACGTTGACCGTTATATTGACCTTCCCCCGTTCAATCAGTTTAGTACACTCGTTACGAAGGAATAACTCTTTTTCAGAGAAAGTTTTAGGTAACTTCAGACTAAGTTCTAAATATTTTGAGTTTAGCGACTTAATTTCTACCGTATATTTCGCTTTGGCACTTTCTTTGGTCCCTAAACCAAATCCGGTCATTGATTTTATCATATGCAAACTTAGATAAAATGCTTGACATTTGCGAACATCAGGTAATGATATCGTTGTTCATCGTAGGTAATTAGCTAATGGGATCATAATGACGGGACAACTGTCGGCAACTGATAGTCACTAGCTAATTTAACATTTTTTAGCACTATTAATGCAAATGATTTGTTATGTTTACCGAGGAGAAGTATGGAGCGCAAAAAACACTTTAAAAGCATATATAACACCGTTCTGACACTATTTTTACTTAGTTTGGGCTCCTTGGTACACGCGCAGGAGACACTTGAGGGAATAGTTCTGGAGAAAGGCACCCCAAAGAGAGTCGCGGAAGCTACAATTACCAATAGAAGGACCTTGGAGAAAGCGATTTCAAACAGTGAGGGCGGTTTTGTCATTCCTGCTAAGGCTGGGGATACGCTTATAGTTACTAAGTATGCCTATTCATCAGAGTATTATCGTATTACCGATCCCAAAAATATTGTGGTAAGTTTAAATCCCACCATTGAATTGGAAACGGTCACTGTTACGGGCAAAACCAGAAAAGAAGAGCTTCAGGATATATTGGAGGATTACGAAAAGCAGACACCCTATGGGGCTCGCAAGCCTAAGGCATTGGCCTACTTCTTTAATCCATTAAGCGCTTTGTATGGTACTTTCAGTCGGTCAGCAAAGAATGCCAGAAGATTCAACAATTATGCGCAGAATGAAATAAAAGAGACTGAGGTCGATAAAAAATTCAATAAATATAATGTTGGCGAGATTACCGGTTTGCAGGGAGATGATCTCATGAATTTTATGTCGCTCTACCGTCCGAGTTACGAGCAGTGTAGGTACTGGAATGAGTACGATATTCGGGATTATCTAAAGGCGTCTCTGGAAAAATTTGAACGCGATGGTAGACCAAAGGCAGAAACCTTGCCGAAGATTCCAATTCCTGAACAACAACTCAATAAAAAGGAATACTAGTTCGTTTGCGAGAGCTGTTTGATTTGTCATTTTCAAACAGCTCTTCTCAGAGATTTAGTAGCCAAAAAGCGTTTTCAGATCAAGCTCTTGCACCGTCCCATATGCTGCGAGATCCGTGTTTTTCACACGTTCTCTGCTTCCTACGATGCAATATGAATAGGCCTTTCCCTTAAACTCACTACGATGAAAATACTGCAGGTCCGAAAAATTCATGTCTTTCACTTCATTATATACTTTCTTACGCATATCATAATCGACACCTAATCGCCGCGCATTTAAGAAAGAATAAATAATGCCATCTTCTGTAATACGGCTGGTTTCGAGCGACCTGAGTAACCCTTCTTTGCTGGTATTGAAGACTTTTTCAGAGGCAGGCAAATCGTGAAGCAGCTCGTTCATTCCTGATATAGCCTCCTTCAGTTTATCCGCCTGTGTGCCTACGTAAGCCAGAATACTGTAACGATCATCCTTCTTACTTGGAGAAGAGTAAACCGCATAGGTAGAATAGGCAAGTGCTTTAGATTCCCGAATCGTTTGAAAAACAATACCGCTCATCCCGCCACCAAAATAGTTATTAAAAAGTTGAATAACCGCCGTTTTATCCGGATCATACACATCAGAATTTCTGAACCAATCGATTTCAGCTTGCACCATATCATAATGTGCAAAATATACTTTTGATTCATTCTGCGTCGTCTTTTCGAACTTTACCGGAGCTGGATAAGCCTTTAGGGGACTGGCTGTAACATGCAAAGCGCTTAATTCACTGCTTAGCGATGCCGTACTCTTAGGGCCATAGTAGATAACCTGATGTTCGTAGTTTATCAGATCGTGCAAAATATCCGTTAATTCACTGGCTTGAACTGCTTCCAGTTCTTCATCTGTTAACACGTAATTAAATGGATTTTTTGCACCATACTGGGCGTAACTCACCAAGCCTTTTAAGATAGCACTTTTATCCAGTTTAGCATCCTCACGTGCTTTCTTCAGACGCGATTTTAAACGCTGCCAAGCTTGTTCATCCGGCTGGCAATTTTTCAATAAATCCTCCAGTAATTGAACCGCCTGTCCGAAATTCTCCTGCAAGCCATCTAAGCTAATGGAGCTAACTTCCGAAGAAACGTTAACATCAAAGGATGATGCAATTTGATAAAAGGCCTTACTGATATCCTCTGCGCTTTTTGTCGATGTACCAATATATTGTAAATATTCGGCGGCAATGGGCAGTAATTTGTTGTGATAGCTACCCATTTCTAATCGATAGCTCAAGCGAAAAATATCGTTCGTTTTATTTTCCACCGACAAGAGCGTTAGCCCATTAATTCGGTCTCGATTAATATCTTTGCCGTAATCGATCCACATAGGAGCGACCGGTGTTTCCGGCATCTCATTCACTTGCTTCAAAAAAGCAGATTGAGCATCTCTGTTCACTTCAACCGGTGTAATTGCCGGTTTCTCAACTTTCTTTATACTTTTATCCTCCCCCTTCTTCTTATAGACGGCGACATAATTATTATTTAAGTATTTCTTTGCGAAAAGCATGATGTCTTGCTTCGTGATTGTCGCCAGTGTACTATTATAAGCGACCATTCGTCGCCAATCTATATCCGATGTAAAGGCATCCATCAGGCTGCTTGCTCTGGATCTGTAGCTTTCGTTCGACTCGATAGTATACTTTTTGGCGTTATTAAGGATGCCAATTAAAAGCTCATCAGAGAACATGCCTGTTTTGAGCTTTTCAATCTCGTCCAGCATCAGCTGTTTTACCTCATCCAATGATTGACCTTTCATAGGCCTTCCTTGCAAGAGTAGCGTACTATAATCTTTGAGTACATAAGGAAAGGCTGCGGCAGAAAGCAGGCGTTGTTTTTTAACTAAATTGAGATCGAATAGACCTGCGTTACCATTGGTAAGAATGCTACCGATCAGCTCTAGTAATTGGGTGTCCTTACTCTGAGATCCCGGAAAGCGGTAGCCAATCATCACACTTTCAGGTGTTGGCCCAACCACTTCCTTAAGAATTGGTGTTACCATTTCCTTTTCAGGTTCAAAGTGGTAGGCCGGTACTTCTTTCTCCTTCATAAAGGAAAAGCCAGTATCGATTTTTTTTATCACGAGATCTGGATTAAAATCTCCCGACATAATGATGGCCATATTATTGGGGACATAGTATGTTCGATAATAATCTCTGATTGCAATTAAAGAAGGATTCTTTAAATGTTCGATTGTCCCTATGGTTGTTTGCTTACCATAGCTGTTTGGAAATAGATTTTCAAACATGGATTCGAATACCTTAGTGCCATCATTATCCAAGCCCCTGTTCTTTTCTTCATAGACAGCCTCCAATTCGGTGTGAAAAATTCTGAAAATCGGATTCCGAAATCGCTCCGCCTGTACGGCTAAAAACTTATCGATGGACGAAGAGGGGATGTTTTCGATGTAAACGGTCTGTTCAAATGATGTAAAAGCGTTGCTCCCTTGCGAACCCATGTTGGCCATCAACTTATCATATTCATTAGCGATAGCGAATTTTGCCGCTTCACCTGAAACTCGGTCAATTTCGGTATAAATCGCTTTTCGTTTCGCTGAGTCGGTTGTTGAATTATATTGCTCATATAATTTATCAATCTGGTTTAGCAAAGGCTGTTCTTTCGACCACGTTAAGGTTCCAAATTTGTCCGTACCTTTAAAGAGTAGATGCTCAAGATAGTGCGCTAAACCGGTATGGCTTGCCGGGTCCGTTTTACTTCCTGCTTTGACCGCTATATAGGTTTGAATTCGTGGTTCTTTCGTAGAAGGACTTAAAATTACGGTAAGACCGTTCTTTAAGGTATAAAATCTAGACTGCGTGGGGTCGTTTGTGACGTAACGGTAAGTATAACCGTCGCTAGTAGCGGTCTTCCATTCGTATGCCTGCTGCCCGAATAAAGTGCCTATGCCTATAAAAAGAAATAGAATGGATAGTATATTTGTATGTTTCATATGTGTGAAATTAACTTGGCCTAAAGTTAATGTTTTAAATCAAAAACTTTTTGGCACTTGGTTTGTATAACTTTTAACGTCATCAAAAAATATTAAAATGAGCATAAAAAAGAACATAGCTATTTTTGGTGTGGCACTGGCTACATCAAGTATGTTATTCACCAGCTGTAATACAGTTAAATCCATGAATAACACCCAAAAAGGTGCAGGTATAGGTGCCGTAGGTGGAGCAGGATTAGGTGCGCTTATTGGTAAAAAAGCAGGTAATACGGCTGTGGGAGCCATCATCGGTGGAGCTCTTGGTGGAGTGGCCGGTGGGCTGATTGGAAAGAAAATGGACAAACAGGCCGCAGAAATTGAGCGGACAGTAGACGGTGCGGAAGTCGTACAAGCAGGTGAAGGTATCATTGTCAAATTCGATTCAGGCATCTTATTCGGATTTGACCAAACAGCCTTAAAGCCGGAAGCCCAAACTAACATTAAGAACTTGGTTAAGTCGTTGAACGACAATCCTGATACCGACATTTTGATTATAGGTCACACTGACAACAAAGGAACAGCGGAGTATAATCAGGGACTATCGGAACGTAGGGCTGCCGCTGTAAAAAATTATGCAGTGGCACAAGGATTATCCTCTAGCCGGGCAAAGACAGAAGGAAAAAGCTTTAATGAGCCAATTGCTGATAATAGTACCGAAGCCGGACGCGCCCAGAATCGACGCGTAGAAATCGTAATTGTTGCTAACGAAAAGATGAAGGAAGAGGCGAAGCAGCAAAGTTCAATGTAGCCTAAAACATTCACTACATACTCAAGAGAGTAAGCGATTTTAAGCTTACTCTTTTTTTGTTTTAAAGGTATTCATAGAAGCTCAGCGCAAAGCTCCCCAGTTGTTCGGGCCTTTATGATCAAGCATAAAGAAAAGCTATAAAAATAGGCTAATAAAAACCTTTCTTTTTTAAAAGCGAAATTCCTGATGGAATTAGCAAGTGATATTTCAAAATCGGCCTATTCTGTTAACTTTGTATCCAACGATGGGAGGGGATAGAAAATGTCTTCTTACTAAGTCCAAGATTGAACGATAACGAATAAACATATTCCAATGAAACTTTTTTTGTTAGATGGTATGGCTCTGATATACCGGGCTCATTTCGCATTAAGTAAAAGTCCTCGCTTTACCTCTACAGGATTGAATACTTCCGCTATTATGGGCTTTACGAATACTTTATTGGAAGTACTAAAAAAGGAAAACCCATCGCACATGGCGGTCGTGTTTGATACCGAAGCGCCAACAGAGCGTCATACCTCTTTCGAGGCGTATAAAGCCCATCGGGAGGCTATGCCCGAAGATTTGGCAGCGGCTATTCCCTATATTTTTCGATTAATTGAAGGTTTCAATATTCCGGTGATTACCATGGACGGTTTTGAGGCCGATGATATTATTGGGACTTTGGCAAAAAAAGCAGAGCAAGCGGGTTTTGAAGTCTTTTGTATGACGCCTGACAAAGATTATGCACAGCTTGTAAGCGATCATATCAAAATTTACAAGCCTGCCCGTATGGGAAACGGACATGAAATACTGGGCGTAAAGGAAGTGTTAGAGAAGTGGGAAATCGAAAGAGTAGAGCAGGTAATTGATATCTTAGGTCTGTGGGGTGATGCGGTTGATAATATACCCGGCATCCCTGGAGTTGGCGAGAAAACAGCAAAAAAATTGATCCAGGATTTTGGATCGGTTGAGGGAATAATTGCCAATAGCGATCAATTGAAAGGAAAGCTAAAAGAAAATATCGAAACCTATGCTGAACAAGGACTTATTTCAAAAAAGCTGGCAACGATTATCCTCGATGTGCCTGTCGAATTTGAGGCTGAAACCTTGATGATAAGGGAGGCCAATAAAGATTTATTGGAGCCGTTATTTGCGGAATTGGAATTCAGAACATTGGGTAAGCGAGTGTTTGGAGAAGAGTTTAATGTCGTAGACAATAAAGTGTCTGCCGGTGGCCAAATGGATCTCTTCTCATCCGGAGAAAGCGCGGCGCCTGCACCTGAAGCAACAATATCGCCTGCTCCGGGAAACCATATCGGTAATACGGAGCATAGTTATACCTTCGTGGATAGCGAGGAAAAACTGAACGAATTGCTGGCACTTTTAGCGAGCCAGAAGTCTTTTTGTTTCGATACGGAAACCACCGGTACCGATGCTAATTGCTGCGAATTAGTTGGACTTAGCTTTTCGGTAGAAAAAGGCCAAGCGTGGTATGTACCCGCATCAGCGGATCAAAAAGAGGCTCATGCATTGGTTCAGCAATTTAAGCCTGTTTTCGAAAACCCTGCGATCGGTAAAATCGGACAAAATCTAAAGTTCGACATATTGGTTTTGAGCTGGTATGATGTGAAGGTTGCAGGTGAGCTTTTTGATACCATGTTGGCTCATTATCTCATTGATCCCGAGACTAGGCATGGAATGGACGTGTTATCGGAAAATTACTTGGGGTATACACCGGTGTCCATTACCACGTTAATCGGCCCAAAAGGCAAAGGGCAATTAAATATGCGCGATGTAGACCCTAAAACGGTTAGCGATTATGCCGCAGAGGATGCGGATATCACTTTACAGCTGAAAGAGATTTTTGAACCCATGCTTATTAAGGTTGAGGCTGATAAGCTGGCACATGAAGTCGAGTTTCCACTTGTACCGGTATTGGTAGATATGGAAAGGGTAGGCGTTCGGATCGATGTGAAGGCGCTATCCGACTTCTCCTTGGCGATACAGAATGAAGTTCAAATACTGGAGGCAAGAATTTATGAGAAGGCAGGTGTGCCTTTTAATATTGCTTCCCCTAAACAGTTAGGAGAGGTCTTATTTGATAAATTGCAGCTTGATCCAAAAGCAAAGAAGACAAAGACAGGTCAATATCAAACGGGAGAGGATGTACTCATGGCGCTTGCCAATAAGAGTGACATTGTGCAGGATATACTGGAATATAGGCAGTTACAAAAGTTGCGATCAACTTATGTTGACGCGCTACCCCAGTTGATCAATACGAAAACCGGACGTGTACATACCTCTTATAACCAGGCGGTGGCCGCAACTGGAAGGTTAAGTTCAAACAACCCCAATCTTCAAAATATCCCGATTCGCACGGAGCGGGGAAGAGAAGTTCGGAAAGCTTTTATCGCACGTGATGACGAGCATGTTATCCTTTCGGCGGATTATTCGCAGATTGAACTTCGCTTAATTGCAGAAATCAGTAAAGATGCCAATATGCTGGATGCTTTTGCAAAGGGCTTGGATATTCACACAGCGACAGCGGCCAAGGTGTACGGCGTAGGTTTGGAGGAAGTTACCGGTAATCAAAGGCGGAATGCAAAGGCGGTGAACTTCGGGATTATTTATGGGCAATCGGCATTTGGTCTGTCGCAAAGCTTAGGAATCCCGCGTCGGGAAGCAGCGGATATGATTGAACAATATTTTATTCAGTATCCGGGCATCCGTAATTATATGAATAATACCATCGCCTTTGCTAAAGAGCACGGTTATGTAGAAACGCTGTTAAAACGTCGACGTTACCTGAGGGACATTAATTCGGCCAACGCTACGGTACGAGGTTTTGCAGAGCGAAATGCGATCAATGCCCCTATACAAGGATCGGCTGCCGATTTGATTAAAATTGCGATGATTCACATTCATCAAGATATTCAGCAAGCTAATCTTAAAGGAAAAATGACAATGCAAGTACATGATGAATTGGTGTTTGACGTACCAAGGAATGAGGTTGCAGCGTTTAAGGAAATTATAGAAGCGCGTATGAAGGGAGCTTTAAAAACAGAAGTTCCCATTGTGGTGGAAATTGGTGAAGGGCAAAATTGGCTTGAAGCACACTAGAATGAAAATCAAACAAAAGAAAACGATTTTTAAAATGGGGCTGCTGCTGATCAGCAGTCTATTAATTGGGCCACGCTTAAGGGCGCAAACAGATAGTACGGAAATTAAACCTATCTATTTTGAACAGTTGACGGACGGCACGACGCAGTTCTATTTCGATGAACATTATTTTCTGGTCGATAAATTTTGCCAATTTAAATCCATCGAGCGAGTGGGTAAATATAATATTTCGATCAAAAGCTTCGACGGTCCTTTTACCGATTACAATAACGATGGCAAAGTGATCCTGACAGGGAATTATTTTCAAGGCAAAAAAGAGGGTGTTTTCACGGCCTATTTTGCCAATGGACAGATAAAGTGGACAACTACCTTTAAAAATGGTAAGGCCGAGGGGGTCTCTCGCTATAATTATCCGGATGGCTTGCCGATGCTGGAAATTCTTTATAAAGAGGAGGGAGCTTTTGTCCAAAATTATTGGGATACCAAAAGACGTCAACGCGTGAAAGATGGAAATGGAAAATATGAGTTTTCGGTAAAGGCTGAGGGTTACAACGAATATGGCTACACCTTTACCGACTATCAAGGGAACATTAAATCGGGAAAGCCGGATGGTAATTGGAATATTTTTCTGGTATATCCTAAAAATGAACGCGACTACGCAGGCTATGAGCGATTTGAAGAGGGCGTGTTTAAAGGAGGTTATGATGAAATTACCGGGGTTCCCTATAAGAACGGATCGCGGATACAGATCGGTCCCTCCTTGTTCTTCCTTCAGGCGGAAGGAATGGTCAGCAAGAATTGCACCATAGATGAGAACCAGGATTTTTCTATGTTCATGATGAAGAAACTAGAGACCGCTTTCGCTATTTATGATTCTCGCGGGTTACTCACCGGACCTGCCAAGCTCGAAATAAAGGCGAGTGTTGACAAAACAGGAAGTCTGCGCGAACTGGAGATCGTTAAGGGCTTAGCGGAGAAAGACGGCGATAAAATCATGGCTAATGCCTTACAGAATATCAGTTATTGGATTCCTTCTTACGGCGAGACTGACTATATCGATGATGTTTTTAATATTACTGTAGACGCGATGGTGGACGATGAAAGTGGACGACTCCGCTTTTACAATTTACAAATACAGCGGGAAAAGGGAATATAACGTCAATTAGCTAATGTAATAATTAGCTAATTGATTGATTCTATGCGCAACTTGAGATGCTTGTGCACCTTATCTTTTTTACAAGGTTATCGATTCTCCGATTGCTAGCAAATGAAGGTTTAAACCGGCGGCAGCAAATTTTTGCTTGGCTTCTTCTTCATTGATTTTAATAGGAGGAAAGGTGTTATAGTGTATCCCGATAATATTCTTGCAAGTAACAAAACCAGCGGCTTTAATGGCGTCATCCACGCCCATGGTATAATGGTCTCCGATGGGTAAAATGGCCCAATCCAATTGCTCATCCGCTAAGAGCTTCATCTCCAGCGTCAATGCCGTATCGCCTGCAAAATAGATTTTTTTATCGCCACTTTTGATGAGATATCCCGCGGCTACACCTCCATATTGCTGATCCGGCGTGCCATTGGTATGTAGTGCATACACCATTTTGGCTGTACCAAAAGAGGTTTTTAGGGTACCGCCAAAATTGAACGCAATAATCTTGTCTTGGTTAATGCCTTGCCGACCTACCCAGGCAGCCGTTTCTACGATGGCAACGACAGTGGCATCCGAGTTTTTTTGAATGGCCGCTACATCTGCTACATGATCTTCATGTGCGTGGCTGAGCATAATATAGTCAGGCTTCAGCGTATTGATGTCTATATGTTTTGCTTGTTCATTTGGTGTAATAAAAGGATCGAACAATACATTGGCGCCAGCTAACTCCAAGGCAATCGTGGCATGTCCATAAAATGTTGCTTTCATGTGTTAAAAGTAAAAAGTTAAAAGTAAACCTGCATGCGGTAGGCAGGAAGTAAAAAAGCCTGCCTTCTGTAAAACTGCTCATTACCCGTTATGAGTTGATAGTCATAATTCTTAAAGCGTATAACTTACCACCCATAAGACAAACTATTGACCAAACATACCACCCAAGCCTCCCAACATGTCTTTGGTTGCGGCTTGCATTTCGGTCTGGCTTACATTTTCAGCTTGCTGAAGAGCCTTGTTGATAGCCACCACTAATAACTCTTCCACTTCCTCCAAATCAGCACCTTCGTGGAACGTTGGGTCTATTGTAATCGATTTAATTTCTTTATTGGCGGTTGCAATTACTTTAATCGCTCCTCCCTCCACTTCACCTGACACACTTATTGTGTCGAGGCGTTTTTTAATTTCTTCGGCCTTTTGCTGTGCCTGAAACAATTTATCGAACATATTCTTTTATATTTAGTTGTCTGTTAAAACGTTAAGTAGTTGAGTCGTTAAGTTCCTACTCAACTACTCAACCATTTCCCCACTCAACTAGTCCCTATTCTCCAACATAATCTCCACTACCGTTATAAGCGCCTTGCCTGATAACGGGCATATCCAATATTTTAAATAGATCGTCTAAATGTGTAAGACTTCCGTTCGCCATATTACTTAACAAAACAATGGTAACATCGTTTTTCAAATCTCTAACATATAAGTTTTTAAAACCATGCCACCAACCTGTATGGTATACAACATGCTCCTTTCCTTGCTCAAAGGTACGCCAACCAAAGCCATAATTAAACACACCTTTGATGGACTTTTTGTTATGTGGTGCGTAAGCAGAGTCTTGCCAACTTTGATTGATTAATCGCCCTTCACGCATAGCACGATCAAAAAGAAATAAATCTTCCACGGTGCTATAAATTCCCTTATCGCCCACGGGGCCGTCGTGAAAATTTTGAACAACAGACCTCCGCCAAACCTTGTCATGGCCGACAACATCGGTAGGTATTTTTTCATAATCAGCTTTAGAGTAAACATGCGTATTCTTCATTCCCGCGGGTCTAAAGATATTCTCTTGCATAAATACCGTAAATGATTGACCGCTTACCTTTTCTATAATTGCCCCCAGTATCATAAAGTTGGAGTTGTTGTAATGAAACCGAGTGTCGGGTTTGGCATAGGGTGCCGGCTTACGCTCAGCAAGAATCTTCATAACGTCCATGTTGGTCATCCCTTTTTTCTTATCGGGCCATAGGTCATCCGTAAAATAAACATAATTGATCAAGCCCGATCGATGCGTTAGTAGCATCCGGACGGTAATGCCTTCATAGGGGAAGTCGGGGAAAAACTCCTTCACTTGCTGGTCGAGCTTTAATTTACCCTCTTGTACCAATAGTAAAATACCGGTAGCAGTTAATGGTTTAGAAACCGAAGCCAATTCAAACTGAGAGCGAATCTTCAAGCTGTCCTTACGCAGATAATCAGCCCAACCAAATGCATTTTCGTAAATAATCTTTCCTTTTTTTGCTATCAGTACATTGCCATTAAACGCCGATTTCTTATGAAGTTTCTGCATAAAAGCATCTACCTCTTTATTTGCATCCCGAGGGTGGTATATGAGCTTGATACTATCGGTAATTGCTTGTTCTTTGGCTTGCTGCGCCTTTTTTTCTTCAGCAGAATTGCAAGCGGCGAATATAATAAAGGAAAGGAGTGAAAATAGTAATAATCGTCTCAACACGTAATGAATTTGCTATTAAAAGTACAACATCATAGGAATGGCGAAATTGATAAAATATTGTGTTAATTGCTAATTTAATGAAATTTTTACACAGCCTGTATGCATAATGTAATAAGAAATAGGAAAAATAAAAACAATTAGCGCGCAAATATGGTCAAGTGTATAAGTTTTATAACTTTGTAAGGATAAATCAACGTGGCCACAAACCCATGTTGATGATGGAATAACAATATCATAACGTATAAACATGTCATATAGAATTGAACGCGATACAATGGGCGAGGTGAAGGTGCCTGCCGATAAGTATTGGGGAGCCCAAACTGAAAGATCCCACGAGAATTTTAAAATTGGTCCGGAAGGTTCGATGCCTAAAGAAATCATCCGCGCTTTTGCTTACTTAAAGAAAGCCGCAGCTTTTACCAATACAGATGCAGGCGTGTTACCGGCAGAAAAGCGGGATTTAATAGCGCAGGTTTGTGATGAGATACTTGAAGGAAAACACGACGGTGAATTTCCTTTGGTAATTTGGCAAACCGGTTCCGGGACACAATCCAATATGAACGTGAATGAAGTGATTGCCAACCGTTCACACGTTATTCAGGGAAATAAATTGGGAGAAGGAAAAACTTTTATCCATCCGAATGATGATGTAAACAAGTCGCAATCGTCGAATGATACCTATCCGACAGCGATGCATATCGCAGCTTATAAGATGTTGGTGGAAACTACTATTCCAGGCGTTGAAAAACTTAGGGATACACTGAAAGAGAAGTCTGATAAATTTAAAGATGTTGTAAAAATTGGCCGTACCCACTTAATGGATGCTACACCTTTAACGCTGGGCCAAGAATTTTCAGGCTATGTAGCCCAACTAAATTACGGATTAAAAGCTTTAAATAATACACTTTCGCACCTTTCTGAGCTGGCATTGGGCGGTACAGCGGTAGGTACCGGGATTAATACACCGAAAGGGTATGATGTCAATGTTGCCAAATACATTGCGGAATTTACGCAATTACCCTTCCGTACCGCTGAAAATAAATTTGAAGCTCTGGCTGCTCATGATGCCATTGTTGAAAGTCACGGCGCATTAAAACAACTGGCGGTATCCCTTATGAAGATTGCAAATGACGTCCGTATGCTAGCTTCCGGGCCGCGTTCGGGCATCGGAGAGATCTTTATTCCGGAGAACGAGCCCGGCTCATCTATTATGCCAGGTAAAGTGAACCCTACCCAGTGCGAGGCCCTAACGATGGTCGCTGCACAGGTAATGGGAAATGACGTAGCCATTACCATAGGAGGTGCTAATGGCCATTATGAACTAAATGTCTTTAAGCCTTTAATGGCTGCCAATTTCCTCCAGTCGGCGAGATTAATTGGTGAAGCTTGCGTTTCCTTTAATGATCACTGTGCGATCGGCATTGAGCCGAACTATGATGGTATTAAAAAACATGTGGAAAATTCACTCATGCTGGTTACGGCCCTGAATCCGCATATCGGTTATGAGAACGCTGCCAAAATTGCGAAGAAGGCCCATAAAGAGAATAAGTCGCTGCGCGAAGCGGCCTTAGAACTCGAGCTACTTACCAATGAGCAATTTGATCAATGGGTGCGCCCCGAAGATATGATCGGTGGTTTGAAATAGGGGTTCTAAAGGATAATGAGGACTCGGAATCATTATTTAATATTTAAAAGCACATACCTTACGCTTGTAGGTATGTGCTTATTGCTTTGTTCTGCCTGCAAGTTTAATCCGAATATACAGGGAGAGGGTGAGCCCTATTTACAAGGGGTGTGGGTGCAAGACTCCATAGCCCACCAAGATCAGCTATTGACCTACAGTTTATATCGTCTTAAGTTTACTTGTGACTCGGTCTATATTACCTTAAAAACCTTTAGCAAGGTAAGAACGGTAGTTGATTCTTGTTACGGCGATGGACAGTGGGAAGAATACGCTAGGGGAGTGTATCTGGTTAGAAATGATAGCTTATTGATAGAATCTACATTTACCCGAAGTAACTGGCGTCAGAAATTATCGGGCTGCCATCGTATCGGTCAATTTTTGCCCCGGTTTAAGTTAGTAAAACATACGGCCGACTCGCTTTACCTCGAAAGCCAATACTATCAAACACCGGTTAATCTGAGGAAAATTGAGCACATTACCTGTGTGCCCAAACCTCTTTGATATTAAACATTTTAGATTTTTTGCTCGTTTTTTTATGAGAATGTTAGCTCAACGGTTCCTGCTTGGAACAGCTATTCTTTGCCTCTCGTCTCTCAATATAATCGCACAGGAGAAGAAGCCCGGACTCTATCAAAGGTTCATGAACGGCAAATTGATGCAGAGTAAACTGGTCCAGAAATTCATCTCGTCAGAAAAAGATTCTACGCGATCAGCTGGTTTTGTGGTGTTGCCTTTATTGGGATATGCACCGGAAACCGGCCTAGAGTATGGACTTTCCGGTATTTACAACTTCTATATTGATAAAAGCGATACGCTCATCCGAACGTCCAGCATTGTATTGCAGGGGTCGTTAACCACAAAAAAGCAATCGAATCTTAAATTGACATCCGATATATGGACAAAAGGCAATGATTATCATATCATTTCAGAGATAAGGTATAAGGATTTTCCATTCAATTTTTATGGAATTGGTGATCAAACTCGAAAAGCAGATAAAGACTCCTTGGTTCAACGATTGTTTAGGCTCAGGTTGGAAGGGGAAAAGAAGATTGTTAAAAATTATTATGTGGGTCTCGGCTTGATTTACGAGAACTATGAATATAATGACGAGGCTCCCGGTGGTATTTACGACTGGACACCACTGTATGGTAAAGAAGGTGGAAAATACCTGGCCTTTGGAATCTCGCAGTTGTATGATAGCCGTAACACAAATATCTACACTACCAAGGGCTACTATGCGCGGGCAGTCTATCATTATATGCCTGATTTCTGGGGAGGGAATAACTTTGAGGGAAGTCGCTTGGATTTCGACTTACGTGCCTTCTTTCCGTTAACACCGAAGTTAACGCTTGGCCTACATGCCACCTACGATGAATACTTCGGCAATGTGCCATTCTATTTATTTCCGCAGCTAGGAAGTGATGAAGTCATGCGAGGGTATTATCCAGGTAGATACCGAGACAAGACATTGATGACCTCGCAGGCAGAGTTGCGCTATCGCGTTCATCCACGTATTGGTTTTACGGCCTTTATGGGAGCTGGGACGGTCTACAATAAAAAGATAGACTTTTCATCGCTGAAACCTTCTTTCGGTGGTGGTTTGCGCTACTTCTTTGATCTGGAACATAATTCGAGCATCCGGATTGATTACGGTATAGGCGAAAAACGTCCCGGAGAGCCGCAGCAATCAGCCTTTTATTTATCGCTCGGCGAAGCGTTTTAGAGTGATCGGCTATCAGCAATCGGTAATCAGCTAAAAATAAAGCTGATAACTCATTTCCGAAAACTGATGGCCTACTAGTAACTAATCTTAAAATGTTCTTTTTCCTGGCCTTTTTTGAAGAAAACCAAGCCAATGAAAAATAGGTCGATTGTTAAAGTTACCTGTGGGTGGTTTTTGATTTCCTGCCAAGCCTCTTTCATGCCATCACTCCAATAAATGTCGTCAAAGATCAGTACAGTCTGTTCATGAACTTTAGGTAGGCAATGATAAAAATAATTTAAAGTCGCCTCCTTCCGATGATTACCATCTAAAAAGAGAAAGTCAATTTTTTCCTGCTCTTGAATAAGCTGCGGTAGGATTATATCAAAGTTTCCTATTTTCAGTTGGACCTGCGACGCACCAAGCTCATCGAGGGTTTGCCGGGCAACAGCCGCAGTCTCCGGGCAACCCTCTACTGTTGTGATGGAGGCATTAGGATTAGCCTTGGCTAGGTAGGCAGTGGTGATTCCTAGGCAAGTGCCTAATTCTATAATGGTTACCGGTGCAAAGCGGTTGGCTAATCGAGCAATAAGCTGTGCAACCCGTTTTGGCTTCAAGGCATTCTTCGCAATCAAACCTACGGCCTTTTGTTTTCCATTATTCATCATCGAACCGGCACCATAGTCGGTTACCGTGATAATTCGTGTGTCCTTCTTTAGCGCTTGCCGCTTTCTTTCGATTTCTTCTTCGTAAGGTTTAGTTGAAAAATCATATATAACCTCATCAACAAGTTTATAAACAAATGGAGAATGCACACCATGGCGTGTTTTAGCGGAGAATTTGTGTATTAGATAATCAATGAAGAAACGGTAGTTTGCCATATACGGCAGCAAAGATAAAGCTTTTATATTTGTTCTTTTCTCTTTGAAAGAAAAGGAACTTTTTTCTTAATCAGCTTTTTCTTGATAAAAAGCCGACAAAACCGAAGAGCAGAGCGATGAGCTCATGAACTCATCTGAAAACAAACAAAAGTGAATAAATCAAGGCTTGTGTAGGCTACCTTGCATCTGATGGCAAAGCATCGCTGGCGCGTATTGGAGCCGTTTCACTTCCTCAATCCGCTTGGATATTGCCATATGAACAGACATGCAAATGCTTTGCGGCTCGTTGCGTCGGTATCCTCCAAGGCCGTTTTGCCAGCGCACAGGGCTATATTTAGGGCTGAAGAAATAATACGTCCGGTTAAAAGTAAAAGCCCTACGTTCTGCTAAAGTATCGCCTAGGAAATTTGCGGTTTGCATGTTGATGCACCACCGTTGTAGCAAAGTTCCAAGCGAGGAGTTTTTTGTTTCTTTTTTGCGGAAAAAAAGAAAAACAAAAAGGTTCCTTTAATATAAGCACTATCCCGCGGTAAATGCTCTGTTTTAAGAATAGATGGATAAACTTTTTTATAAAAGAAAGTTTATCTAAGTTTGCTATACTATTTTTGTTTGCAGCTGTGCAATTTTCTGCCTTGTTGCCGTTATATAGTAAAATACCGAAGCCGGAAATGATGAAGGACATTGTTTTCGATTTCCAAGAAAAAATGTACTCGATGCAAATGAACCGTATATTCGCGCTAAACCTGATTATCCTCTGCCTGTGGACTTCCTGTAAACGGGTAGATGATGAGCCGATCTATCCCGCAACGCCTATCTCTAGGCTGTATATATCGTTTTCGGATATCGCTAATTCGGATACGCAGGTTTATCAAAACGCGGTAGTGATTGATCCTGCGGATAGCGCCGGTTATATACCAGCTCCCAGCGGCGCGAATACGCAGCCTCGGCTTGGAATGGGTATCACATATAGCCCTGATTTAAGACAAGGTTTTCAGGTCAGTAGAAACGATACTACTATTAAGTATTTCTCGGTGAATGATGCTGGAGTTATAGGTACTTCCACGCGCAGCTTTAAGGACACTATTCACCTTTATATGCCTCGTGCCATTCGTTACGATAACAAATCCGATCAGTTATTTATTACGAATGATCATCCAGACAGCGCTTCCTTAAACATATACTATAATCCTTCGCGGCTGGTGGGACAGCAATCCCCAAGAAAAAGGCTTAAACTGGCAAATCTTCCTTGGGGTATTTCAACAAATATGACACTTAATACAAGTGATTCTTTGCTATTGCTGTCGATGCAAGGGAATACCAAAGAAATATGGGGTTTTGCATTAAAAGATATTGCTTCCATACAAGACACTTTTATTAACAACGCTAAACCAAATTATACAATCACCATTGCGGGAGCAAATGATATTCGAGGTATTACTTATTCTCCGAGACTTGATATCCTGGTTCTTTCCGATTTAGGTCCTGCGAAACTCACGGATAATCCAAGTAATAATAGTGTGGATGGAAAAATTTATGTTATCGAGAATGCAAAGCAAGCGATAATGGCTGGTGGAACGATTACACCAACAAGAATTATTACCGGAGCAGCTACTGGTTTGGTGGACCCAATAGACGTTGCAATCACCGATTTACCCAATCGAAACCAGTTCATATATGTCATCGATCGAGCAAGGCGACTCATAAGATTTGCATTAGATGCTAATGGGAATATCGAACCCGAGACAAGCAGGGCGTTATCTTTAACGCCAGAATTTATGTATCTTGATTCTCGGGGACCGAATGAGTAACTCATAAAGCGAACATCAGACTTTGTTTATAAATAGCTCAAAGATTGAATCTAATTGTGTCTATCATAGATAGCAGTAAATGAAATAGCTCAATAAGCGGATGAAGAACCCTATTTGACATAGGTAACCCCTAATTGCATATCTTTTAATTTTTTTGCTTCCAGATCTTCAATTTGCTGTATTTACTTATATGATCAAAATCTCGATCGGTATGAACTAGGGGAACTGAAAAGGAAACAGCATAATAGGCAATTAGGCAATCGTTGCTCTTACGTATGGTCACTCCTTTTTTGCGTAGAGATCGAAACAGGTCTGCTGCACCTATGGCTGCTCGTCGTGGAGGCAATTCCAATAAAGTGAAATAGGATAGTGCTTCCTTTATTTCTGTATAAGTTGAATCCTCACGTATTCCCTGGAGAATTTCTTGAACAATGGTGGGCGTAAGTAATACCTCACGATCCGTTTCTATATATTCTTGCAATAATAAAGCTTGCGGTGTGTCATTTTTGTTCAGGAAATCAACCCATACCGACGTATCAAAAAGCAAAGAACTCCTCATAGGCTACGCATCTGGTCGAGATCTCCTTCCCAAGTGCCCTTCTTTCTCAACGCTATAATGCTTTTTCGTTTCAGAGAGGCAATATATTGCTTTAATGCTTCATGAACGACTTCTTTCTTTGTCCTTAGTTTACTTATTTGAAGCGCCTGTTGAATGAGGTTTTCGTCTAGCTCTATATTAGTTC
The DNA here is from genome assembly GCF_008245145.1 of Olivibacter sp. LS-1. GTDB lineage: Bacteria > Bacteroidota > Bacteroidia > Sphingobacteriales > Sphingobacteriaceae > Olivibacter > Olivibacter oleidegradans. The sequence goes on from NZ_CP041643.1 coordinate 1,136,264, forward strand.
TCATTTCTGTAATTTTTACTATGTGTAAAGATAATAAAATTTATACACATTACGGCTAGTTTAAAAGGCTTTGACCCGAACTGTGTGATTTATCTATTTTTCTATGTTTCAATGCCCTCTTTGTTACAAAAACCTTAACATTTTCATAATGAGTATTTGATCAAGCATTACGAAAATTGAAAAGCTTGTACGACATGTATTTAAAATTTGATAAAAATTCAATAAAAGCCGTGTTTTATTGCGCTTATGCTTGCTTTTGCTTATGGTAGCTGCTAAATTTGTGATAGCAAAAATGGAGGATATGGAAGTAAATTTACGTCGATTATCTGTTTTTACCGCGGATCTACAGCTGATCTTGGGCAAGAGCATGCGTACATGCCAACGCCATATGCAGTTGATCCGCGACATGTATGCTTTGGAAAAGCAGCAGCCCGTTACGGTATATCATGTTGCAGAATACCTCGATACGCCTGTATCAAAAATAGCTGCCTTTCTGAAGATTAACCGGAATTGAGTGGATAGATGAACAATGGGATTGCTCCGATGTAAAAAAATTTCTTGGTAAGCCGCGGCAATTGCCCGCGGCTTTTTTTGTTTGCGGCACACCTAAGGTCTAGAAAGCCTTAATAAATGTCAGTAAGACTGGGATAAACACAATTAAGTTTAAGACAAACGCAAATAAGTTTGAGATAAACATGCTTAAGTTTATCCTTAACACGTATTAGTTTGTTATGAAGGTAGAAGCGTTTGAAGTAAATACAAACAATATGAAGGTAATTTTAAGATAAGTTGAGACACTTTTGATCAAGCTTGCTTTAACCTTGCTCATCTCTGCTATAAACTTAACTAAAGAAATAGCAAACTTGTTTACGTTTGCAATAACAATGAACAATGTTGTTATAAACTAGACCAAGTTTGTCGTAATCTTAATCAAGTTTGAATTAAACACAAACAAGATTACCCCATAATTGGTTAAAATTGTTCTAACGTTGTTCACAGTTGTGACAAAGTTCTATAACGTTCTGTCAGACCTTTCTAAGTTTATATTAACAACGATCAAGATTGTATTAAATCTATATGGATTTGGAATAAATTTAGTCAATAGAGCGTTCGATTTGGTCATCCTTAAACGTACTTTTCCTCCTCTTTTATCGGACAAAAGCGTCAAAAAACGACAAAAACGCCATATGCGTCATTTTCGGACATGGCTTTTTTTGATTCTACTCAATTTTGTTTTGTTCATCAGCGGTTGATGGACTTATACAAATATAAGTAGATGATAACAAAGAGAAAACATCCGTCCAAGCCAACGTAAATGTGCAATAGGCGATAGGCTTTAAGTAATAGGCCATCCCTTCGGGAGACAAGCTTTTTACTTTTTATTTTTTAATTTTTAATTTTTTAAATATGCAAAATAGATACATCGCTATAGGATTTAGTAATATCGCAGACGACGCCATGGCAACTTTAGGAACAACCGTCATTACCGCCATGACGGACAATCCAAATTTCGAAACGCCCGTTCCGGCGTTGACAGATATACAGTTACTCCTTGATGATTATCGGCTCAAACTGGCGGCTACCCGGAAGGGTAGTCCTTTGAACACCAGTGAAAAAAATGTGAGTCGCCAGGCACTCGAGAAAGGACTTAGGCAATTAGCGTTTTATGTGGATGCCGTTGCAGACGGGGCCTTACATATTATTTTAAGTTCGGGCTTTCCCGTAAAGCCGCTTCGGTCCTCGTTGATTGCTCCTGCTATACCAGAGCGTCTTCGTCTGAGCGATACCGCACAGAGCGGACAAATTCGCTTCGATTTTAACCCGGTTAAAAAAGCCTGGGAGTACGAATACTGCTATGCTACCGAAGTAGACGATAATGGAAACATATTATGGGGCGACATCTTATCTACTACTTCGTCTCGTAACAACATTATCGCTCCGCTGATTCCCGGTGTTGTTTGCCGCGTACGCGTGCGTGCCCGTAATGGAAAAGGTGTAAGTGATTGGAGTGAAGCCGTTAGCTTAATGGCGAGATAATACCGAGCAAGGGGCCGGCGAATTCGGCTCCTTGCCTTTACCCGAAAATACCCAATAAACGTTGTATTTCAGCGGCTTTTTCTAAGCTGCCTGCTTGATTATAGGAAGCTAATAGATTACGCAAGACACGGCTGACGATCGCCAAGTTATCACACGGCAAAAAGAATTGTTCATCATTAGGCAAATTAAGTTGCTTTAAAAACGATAAGACATCATGTCTTCCAAATATCTGGCCCCTATTAAAAGCATTGATATAAAAAAGAACTCCTGCTTCGTCGGCCTTAATTTGTTCGTCCATATAAGCCAATATAAAGTGGCGTGGCAAATTGACACCATAAATTGGGATATCCAAACGCTGCGCTACAATACTATATAGTGCTGCTAATAAAATCGGGTTTCCTCTCCTCGTTTCCAGCACTTTACCGATGTATGAATTTTGCGGATCGTGGTAATTTTTGGTATTACCTTTGAAGCCATGCATATTGTAAAATACGTTATTTAATAAACGTACTTTCTCCACAGCGCTCATGTTATACATCATTTCCAGCCAAGCATCGCGCTTAATTTCTTCTACTTGATTGATGATGGTTTGATCTTCCAGATCGGGATATTGATATTTATTGACAATAATCAAGCCCTGCAATAAATCAAACCCCCCGCCCATATACCAAAGTTCCAATTCATTAAAAACCTGTTCAAACTGGATTTTATGAATTAGGTTCTCTATCCTCGACTGAAGAAAAGAATCAAATGATTTTTCCCAAGCAGCTTCCAACGGAGCAATAACCGCTGTCCCTAGTGTTAACAACTTCTCCTCAACGTGCCGAAATACCTCTTCATCCGGATCGTCTAATAGATGTATCAAGGAATTTATCTCTTTGTTATTAAGCATATACAAAGATAAAAATAAGTTGTGATTTGTGTGTTATGAGTTGCTTCTCTACCGAGGTTACCACACTCGTATTCAATAGGATGTTTAAATTAAAAGAACGATTATTTTTGTCACTTTTTTCCGCAAAAAGTAACCAAAAACCCATCACTTGGAACTTTGCTACAACGATAGTGCCTCAACGTGCAAACCGCAAATTTCCTAGGCGATATTTTAGCAGAACGTAGGGCTTTTACTTTTAACCGGACGTATTATTTCTTCAGCCCTAAATATAGCCCTGTGCGCTGGAAGATCGGCCTTGGAGGATACCGACGCAACGAGCCGCAAAGCATTTGCACGTCTGTTCATACGGCAATATCCAAGCGGATTGAGGAAGTGAAACGGCTCCAATACGCGCCAGCGATGCTTTGCCATCGGTTGCAAGGTAGCCTACACACGCCTTGACTTTTTTGGTTCTTTTTGTGTTAAGACAAAAAGAACACGATAAATTTGACTAAGAAAAAGGTTCTTTTTAAATGCACTCAACCTTCCTGTCACCATTGCTTTTTAGACGAATCCTATAAAGGCGTTTAAAAACCTTATGGTACCTGAAATATAGGTTTACATAATCAGGGGAGAGGACCTGTCTCTCCCCTGGATGGTTGGTTTTGTTTATTGAGCTTGTGGCATATGTTGACTGAGTGATTCCATACTTAGCCCCAATCCCTGCGCAATGGCCATGCCGAGCTGCACATCGGCTCTAAACCAGTGACACAGCTGTCGGTTAATAATGAGCTCCTTCTTGGAGCCGGTGATACCCTTCATTGAGGTCACGATATTATGAATGGTGTTTTGTTTGGCTTCCGGTGTCATCAATCTGAAAAGATTTCCAGGTTGCGTATAGTGATCATCCTCGCCCGGCGCGTTGCGGTTATACCAATCGGCAATATCGCTTTCTAAATTCCATGCAGGCTGTTTGTAGCTTTCATCTTCATAGATGCTATCAAAGCTGTTGGGGAAATAGTTTGGCGTGGAGCCTCCATTTCCGTCTACGCGCATATAGCCATCCCGTTGATAATTGGCTACCATAAAAGGGCACCTGTTTACCGGAATTTGCTCATAATTTACACCTAATCGATAACGATGGGCATCCGGATAAGACAAAATCCGCCCCTGCAACATCTTGTCGGGCGAATAGCTAATACCGTCAATAACATGTGCCGGTGCGAAGGCCGCCTGTTCTACTTCGGCAAAATAATTGGATGGATTTTCATTCAGTTCTAAAACGCCCACTTCTTGTAAAGGATACTCTCTCTGAGGCCAAATTTTGGTTAAGTCAAAGGGATTCCAGCGAAAGGCCTTCGCCTGTTCCTCCGTCATTATCTGTATATATAGTTTCCAGCGAGGGAAATCGCCGCGTTCAATCGCTTCAAATAAATCGCGCTGTGCAAAATCAGGATCTTCTCCCCGCATGCGCATCGCTTCGTCATTGGTGAAATTTTTAATGCCCTGTTCCGTTTTGAAATGGAACTTGGTCCATACACGCTCATTATTGCTATTGATGAAAGAGAATGTGTGACTGCTAAAACCGTGCATGTGACGATATCCTACAGGTGTGCCCCGGTCTGACATCAGTATAAGCACCTGATGCAGACTCTCCGGGTTTAACGACCAGAAATCCCACAACATCGTTGCGCTTTTCATATTGGTTTGCGGATCACGCTTCTGTGTATGGATAAAGTCGCTGAATTTTTTTGGATCTTTTACAAAGAAAACCGGTGTATTATTGCCGACGAGATCCCAATTGCCGTCTTCCGTATAGAACTTAACGGCAAAGCCGCGTGGATCTCTTTCTGTATCAGCTGAACCTTTTTCCCCTCCAACCGTTGAAAAGCGTAAAAACAAACGCGTTTTTTTGCCTATCTCATTAAAAATTTTAGCTTTTGTGTAGGTGGTGATGTCCTGGGTTACGGTAAATGTGCCATAAGCACCCGAACCTTTAGCGTGCACCACGCGTTCGGGAATTCGTTCGCGATTAAAATGGGCCATTTTTTCATGCAGGTGAAAATCCTGCAATAATATAGGGCCGCGTGGCCCAACGGTCATCGAGTCTTCATTGTTAGTGACGGGAATACCCGAGGCAGTTGTTAACTTCTTTTTCTCTTCCATGTGTAAAATTGTTTAGTATGATTCCTCTGTCGACCAAAGGTAGTGCTTCGGTATGAACATCTTACATCGAATTTTGCTATGTTTGTATAATCAAAATTTATATTATGACGCTTGTTCAATTAGAATATATTATAGCTGTTGATACATATAGAAGTTTTGTGGCCGCTGCAGATAAGTGTTTTGTAACGCAGCCTACATTGAGTATGCAGATTCAAAAATTAGAAGAATCTTTAGGTGTTCGGATTTTTGATAGGACCCGGCAGCCTATTGTGCCTACCGAAATCGGAGAAGAAATCATCCGACAAGCGAGAGTGGCGGTTTTAGAGAGCCAGAAAATTAAAGAGATTGTCGCTTATAAGAAAGGCGAGGTGGAAGGTGAATTAAAAATCGGTGTGATTCCGACGGTTGCCCCGTATCTATTACCAAAGGTATTAGGCAATTTCATGGAGAAATATCCGAAATTGCATTTGCATGTATGGGAGTATACAACAGAAAAGATAGTCAGGGAGTTAAAAACAGGGGTATTAGATTGCGGTATTTTGTCGACACCGATCCACGAGCCCAATTTGCAGGAACACCCCTTGTTCTATGAAACGTTTGTTGCTTATATAGCTAAAGAAAGCAGTTTGTCAAAGAAAAAAGCCGTTACTGCAAGTGATATATTGAATGAAAAACTTTGGTTACTGAACGAAGGGCACTGTATGCGGAATCAGGTACTGAATATCTGCAATAGGAGGAAAACGATGAACCCGGACGATTCCTTCGAATATAACACCGGCAGTGTAGAAACCCTAAAACGGATGGTGGATACGAATGCGGGCGTAACGATTATGCCTGAATTGAGTATTGCTGAGTTTTCTGTAAAGGAACTTGATCAGGTGCGTTATTTTAAATCGCCCGAACCGGTTCGCGAAATTAGTTTAATCACGCAACAGAACTACCTAAAGAAAAGAGCCATTGAAGCTTTGAAAAGTGAAATTCTACAGATTCTACCGAAGCGTTTTAGAAATAAGAAGAAAAAGGAGGTGATGGATATTGGTTAAATCAATGCTTGAAACTATTACCTGTTATCTCCTGCTGATTGATGCGAACGGCAATGGAGGAGGGTTTGATACCGTCTCCGAACATCTCTGCATTTTTTTCCGTAAACTCAGCGCCGAAAAATAGAATGGAGGATGTGTAGTTTATCCAAAGCAAGATAATTACTATGGAACCGGCGGCACCATATCCGGATGCAGGTGCCGCATGCTGCATATACAAGCCTATCGCCCACTTGCCGATCATAAATAAGATGGCGGTGAAGAAAGCACCCGACCGTACGTCTTTCCACTTGATTTTTACGTCTGGAAGGAATTTAAAAATACAGCCAAAAAGAACGGATAAAACAATAAAGGTTATAAGGGTATTGGCAAGATATAAGGCGATGTTGGTTGTTTCGTCGAAAAGGTCTAAACCAAAAACCTGAAAATCGGGAAGATACTTGATGAGCGTAGTGCTAATAACAGAAATGACAACATTCAAGAGTAAAGAAACAACTAACAAAAAGCCCAGAATAAGCACAATGGAAAAAGACAGCGCACGATCAACAAGTAGTTTTACCCAACCTCTTTTTGGTTTGGGCTTCACGTTAAAGATCATGTTGAGCGAATCCTGCATTTCTACAAAAACTTTTGTCGATGCGTAAATCAATGTGCCCACACCAATAATGGTTGCAATAATGGATCCTTTTCCGACCGATAAGCCTTTTATAAGTGATTGTATAAGTGCGGCGGCATCAGCCCCGACATATTCGTTTATTTGCTGAAAGATTCTTCCCTGTTGTGCATCATCACCCAAAACAAAGCTAACAACAGCCAATATAATGATCAGGAGAGGAGCCAACGCAAATATGGTATAGTAAGATAATGCTGCACTCATTTTCGATACTTTGTCGTCACCGAAGCCAATGACCGTTGCCTTAAGTAGAGTGAAAGCGTCTTTATAAAACTGTTTTCTTAAAACCTTCATATATGCCTTGATTTAACACCTAAAGTGATCATCGATGGGATACAATCAGTAATTCGAGATCTTTCGGGGTTAAATTAAATTTATTGGCTATATCTTTATTCGTTAACTGTCCTTGGTAAAGATAAATGGCATTTCGAATACCCGGTTTGTTCCAGATAACTTTCAATAGCCCGCCCTGTTCCCCAATATCCAACAAAATCGGTGCGAAAATGTTTGTCAGCGCATAGGTGGCTGTTCTGGCAACACGAGATGCTATATTGGGAACACAGTAATGAATAACATCATACTTTCTGAAAACAGGGGAATCGTGATTGGTTATATGAGAGGTCTCGAAACAACCGCCTTGGTCAATACTGACATCAACCAGCACAGAGTTGGGTTTCATTTTAGAAACGGTTTCTTCGGTAATAATACACGGACTTCTGCCATTGGTGGCGCGCATCGCACCTATTACGATGTCACAGGATAGGACCGCTTTTTGGAGTACAATGGGTTGAATAACCGAGGTGAATACTTTATTCCCTAGATTGTTTTGTAAGCGTCGAAGACGATATAATGAACTGTCAAAGACTTTTACCTGTGCACCTAAGGCGAGTGCGGCACGGGTCGCATACTCTCCAACCGTTCCGGCACCGATAATGACTATTTCAGTAGGAGGAACGCCGGTAATCCCCCCCAGCATCAGGCCCTTGCCTTGGAACACGTTACTTAAATATTCGCCGGCAATTAGAATAGAGGTAGCGCCTACAATTTCGCTCATTGCACGTACAACCGTTAACCGGTTATCCTCGTCCCGCAAATACTCATAAGATAGCGCCGTAACCTTCTTCTTCATCATGGCTTTTAAATGCTCAAAGCCCAATAAAGAGGGTTGTTGGCTGGAAAACAGGACCTGGCCGGTTTTCATTAAATCAATTTCTTCCAAGGTGGGAGCCCCAATCTTGACGATAATGTCGCAGGTGTAAATGCGTTCCTTTTCATGAACAATGATAGCGCCCTGCTCGCTGTAGTGATGATCCAGAAAGTTGGCACCGTTTCCTGCGCCGGACTCTAACATAATTTGATGACCATTCTCTACAAGTAAAGCAACAGACAAAGGCGTAAGCGCAATACGGTTCTCCTGAAAGCTCACTTCCTTAGGGATTCCGATTAATAAACTGTTCTTCTTTTTGCCGGTTTCTAGCATGGCCTCCTGTGGCTGCATCATCGCTTGACGCGCCAAGTTAGATAATTCTGTCATACAGAGCTCAATTACACAAAAAATCGGGTTAATTTACGAAAAAGTATCTACAGTTCGTTCATGTTTTATAATTGCGTCTGCCATTCGGATGCAAAACTTGCTCGATTTTGATCGAAAGCATTTTAATCGGTACACAGAAAAAAAGATAAATAGCAGGATAAATGAAGAAATGGGAGCATGCTAATAAAGTTCAGACAAATGGGAAGATGGAATCCCTTTTTGTATCCTAATTTTACGTTCATTTTTTTCTCCGAGCTCAATTGTAACACTCACTACCTCTTCGGGTAGGAGATTAGGGATTTTTTCAGGCCATTCAATAAAACAATAGTTTCCTGAGAAGAAGTATTCCTCATAACCCAGATCTAAAGCTTCCTGTTCCTCTTTCAACCGGTAAAAATCAAAATGATAAACGTTTCCCTGAGGACTATGGTACTCGTTAACGATTGAAAAAGTTGGACTGGCTGCTTGGTCGGTAACCTGTAGTTGCTTGCAAAGCTCTTTAATAAGTGTAGTTTTTCCCGCTCCCATTGGAGCGAAAAACAAAACTACCCGATCATCGGCTACAAAAAGGAGTATTTTTTTTGCCACATCAGGTAGTTCGCTTATGTCGTTAACGGTAAGAATCATGAAGCAAACTTAGAGAAACCGGCATGGATATGCAACGTGCTTTCTAAAGTCTTTTCGTAATACTCACCGGTGAAACCGATTACGATCCTTCATCATTTCGGTGTATACGTAATATACGGAATGATCATCTCTTCAAGAGAAATACCACCGTGTTGAAAAGTTTCGTTGAAGTAATTGACAAACTGGTTATAGTTGTTAGGATAAACGAAATAGGTGTCTTCCTTGGCAAATATAAAACTTGAACTTACGTGAAGTTTCGGCAATTTTGCTTCATGTGGGTTCTTGATGTGTAGTACATCCTTATCAATAAAGTTTAGATTTTTACCCTGTTTGTAACGAAGATTACTATTCGTGTTCCGATCGCCGATTACCTTACTTGCATGTTTTACGCGAATCGTGCCATGGTCAGTCGTAAGAATGACACGTACATTTTTTTGCGCGAGCCATTTTAGGGTATCTAAAAGTGGTGAATGTTTGAACCATGACAGCGTGAGCGAGCGATAGGCTGCTTCATCGCTGGCAAGCTCCCGGATCATGGCCATGTCAGTCCGGGCATGGGACAGCATATCGACGAAATTATAAACCAGCACATTAAGGTCGTTTCCCATCAAATTGGATAGATTGTCCGTGATGTCTCTTCCCTGTTCCAGTGTAAGAATTTTATGGTAGCTGAATTTGCATTCTTTCCGAAACGTATTTTTTATTTGTGCCGCTAAAAACTCTTCCTCGTGTAGATTTTTGCCCCCCTCGTCTTCATCGTTTTGCCAAATATGCGGAAAGTTCTTCTCCATATCAAGCGGCATCATCCCGCTGAAAATAGCATTCCGGGCATATTGGGTCGCCGTAGGCAAAATACTGTAATAAGTCTCCTCCGCATCCATACGATAGTAATTGCCGATGATTTCATGTATCACTTTCCATTGATCATATCGTAAATTGTCTATTAAAAAGAAAAAGGTAGGCTTGTTATCCAGTACCGGGAATACTTTTTTCTTAAATAGTTGAGGCGATGAAACCGGCCCGCTCTCCGGATCTTTGACCCAATGCAGGTAATTCTTTTCAACAAATTTCGAAAACTGGGCATTGGCTTCCGCCTTTTGCATGGTCAAGATTTCGTGCATGCCTTCATCTTCCAATTTTTCGAGTGAAAGCTCCCAATAAACTAATTTTTTATAAACATCAACCCATTCATTAAAGTCCAGATTATCATTCAGGGTCATGCCAAGCGTTCTAAACTCCTGCTGGTAAGCCATCGATGTTCTTTCGCTTACTAAGCGTTTATTCTCAGTGAACTTTTTGATGGTCAATAGAACTTGTTTCGGATTTACCGGTTTAATCAGGTAATCATCGATTTGCGAACCTATTGCATCTTCCATCAGAAACTCTTCTTCATTCTTCGTGATCATTACCATGGGGACGGTCGGATTAATGCCCTTTAAAATCCCTAAGGTTTCCAGACCTGTAAGTCCCGGCATATTTTCATCCAAGAATACTAAATCATAAAAGGAATTTTTGAAAGCTTCAACGGCATCATGTCCATTGGTGACTGTTTTTACACCATATCCCTTTTCATTGAGCAGCATAATGTGAGGCTTTAATAAATCGATCTCATCATCTGCCCATAATATATTTGTTTCTTGCATCGTTACGTTATAAGTTTTACGTTCTAAGTCCTATGTCCTATCTCAATATAGAATTACGAACTTACGTAATTGTTTGGAGCCTTTCCGCTTTTTTAACAAAAATTAACAGCGACGTAAATAAATTCAATTTAGATTTGATTTCGATGTAGAAAGAGAAGCTGCATCATGGACATTTCATTAAAAAATAGCACCTTTGTGCTTAAATTTTTTGGCTTTTGAATAAGAAAAAAATTATTAATGATCCTGTTTATGGTTTTGTTTCCATACCATCAGATTTGATATTTGATCTGATACAGCATCGTTATTTTCAACGCCTTCGGTATATTAAACAGGTAAGCCTAACACATTTAGTTTATCCAGGGGCACTACATACGCGTTTTCAACATGCACTCGGCGCTATGCATTTGATGGGCTTAGCTTTAGAGACCCTGAAAGGTAAAGATATCGATATAACAGCGGAGGAAGAAGAGGCCGCCATTATAGCCATATTACTACATGACATAGGTCATGGACCATTTTCGCACTCGTTGGAACACACCCTGGTACAGGGAGTATCACATGAGCATATTTCGTCGTTAATAATGAATGAAATGAACCGGAAATTCAATGGTAGCTTGTCTATGGCGATTGATATCTTTAAAGACAAATATCCAAAGCGATTTTTGCATCAATTAGTGTCGAGTCAGCTTGATACGGACCGAATGGACTATCTCAACAGAGACAGCTTTTTTACCGGTGTTTCCGAAGGGGTGATCAGCTTTGATCGGATTATTAAAATGCTGAACGTTGCTAATAACGGCTTGGTGATTGAACAAAAGGGAATTTATTCGGTTGAGAAGTTTTTAATTGCCCGTAGACTAATGTACTGGCAAGTATACCTGCATAAAACGGTATTAAGTGCTGAACAGATGTTGATTAAAATCTTACAGCGTGCAAAGGAGCTTACCGATAAAGGAAACAACGTATTTGCAACAGAGGCGTTGAAACATTTTATTGATAACAGAGTCACAAAGGAGGATTTTTTACAAGATCGCGCCCATCTCGAATTTTTTACCATGCTGGATGATACAGACATTTTGGCAACTGTGAAAATGGGGGTAAAGCATGAGGATACTGTCTTATCTAAGTTGTGTGAGCAATTTATGACAAGGAGGCTCTATCATGTCGAATTAAGTAATTTTATGCCTACCAAGGAACGAATAGAAGCATTACGTCGCGCAGCTATGAACCTGTTCAAGGTTGGGGAGGATGAAGTGCATTATTTCGTATTCACGCAGTCGGTAGAAAACAGTGCTTACGATGCCGGTGAGGGAAATATTAACATTTTGATGAAGGATGGTACCATCCAAGATATTACGACAGCCTCCGATTTATCGAACTTGGAAGTGCTGGCAAAAAAGGTCAAGAAATTTATGATTGCTTACCCAAAAGAATTGCGGTAGTTGTCAGAAGTTCGCAAAGTATTGATATACAAAGGAATTTAAAATTTGTTCATAAAAATTTAACACATAAATTTGCGCGATGCAATTTACTGCCAAACAAATTAGCGAAATCATTGATGGTTCTATAGAGGGAAACGAAGATGTTGTGGTATCGAGGGTTGAAAAAATCGAAGAAGCTAGCCAAGGGGGGCTTACTTTTTTAGCTAACCCTAAATATGAAAACTACCTTTACACGACAGAAGCATCCATTGTTATTGTCAATAATGACTTAACGGTTGAGGAGCCGATAAGTGCCACGCTTATTCGAGTGAAGAATGCCTATACGGCAATTACCTTGCTATTAGAGCAATATAATAAATTCCGTTTTCATAAAACGGGAGTAGAAACGCCTTCCTATATCCATCCCTCCGCTAAGCTAGGGGAGGATGTATATGTAGGGGCTTTTTCTTATATCGGAGACAATGTTGTACTAGAGGATAATGTAAGCATTTATCCGCAGGTGTACATTGGCGATAATGTTAAGATAGGCGCGGGGAGTATTTTATTCCCCGGTGTAAAAATATATCACGATTGTGTTTTAGGAAAAAATGTGGTGATCCATTCAGGCACTGTTATAGGAAGCGATGGTTTTGGCTTCGCTCCACAAGAGGATGGTACCTATCGTAAAATAAGTCAAATCGGAAACGTTGTTATAGAAGATGATGTTGAAATCGGCTCTAATTCCACAATCGATCGTGCAACGATGGGACATACAATCATTCGAAAAGGTGTAAAACTGGATAATTTAATTCAGTTGGCGCATAATGTGGAGGTTGGAGAAAATTCAGTTATAGCTGCTCAAACAGGTATCTCAGGAAGTACAAAAATCGGTAAGAATGTAGTTTTAGGAGGACAAGTAGGTGCCGTAGGACATATCACGATAGCTGATGGTACACAAGTGCAGGCGCAATCCGGTATCAACCGTTCTATAGATACCCCCGGGTTGAAATGGGCGGGAACACCGGCAAGTCAGTTCCAGAATCAGATGCGAGCACAAGTAGTATTGCAGCGATTACCGGATTTGGAACGCCGCTTGGATCAAATTGAAAAACTAATTAAAAAACTTGACGAAGAATAAATGAGTACTAGCAGCGACAGCGTATGCTAGCCTTAAATTATTAGGAAGAGATGAACGTTAAACAAAGAACACTTAATTCAGAAATTACGATTTCAGGGGTTGGCCTCCACACTGGTAAACATGCTACATTAGTTTTTAAGCCGGCACCTGTAAATCATGGATATAAATTTAAACGAATAGATTTAGAAGGTCAGCCCATCATCGATGCTGACGTGGATAACGTTTCAGACACTTCGAGAGGAACCACGATTACACAAAATGGCGCAAGCGTAAGCACGGTAGAACACTTACTGGCATCCTTAGTAGGAATGGAGATTGATAATGTGCTGATAGAAATTGATGGCCCTGAAGTTCCGATTATGGATGGGAGTGCTTTAATTTACGTAGAAGCCATTGAGAAGGCAGGGTATAAAGATCAGGAAGCAGATCGGGAATATTACGAAATACCTCATAATATACATTATACCGAAGCTGATAGAAAAGTAGAGATGGTTGCGATGCCTTTAGATGGGTATCGATTTACCTGTATGATTGATTATAATTCACCCGTATTGGGAAGTCAACACTCTGCTATTACTAGCATCAGTGAATTTAAAAAGGAAATTGCCTCGTCCAGAACGTTTTGTTTCTTGCATGAATTAGAAATGTTGCTTGAACATAATCTGATTAAAGGAGGTGATTTAAATAACGCGATTGTAGTAGTCGATAAAGATGTGAGTAAAGATGAGCTGAAGCATTTAGCGAAACTCTTTAATCGGGAAGATATCGATGTGGCAAGGGAAGGTATCCTGAATAATATTAAGCTTCGCCATCAGAATGAGCCGGCACGGCATAAGTTGTTGGATATGATTGGCGATTTGGCCTTAGTAGGGCGGCCGTTGAAGGGACATATCATGGCTGCACGTCCCGGGCATGCTGCCAATGTGGCATTTGCCAAAAAGATCAAAGCGCAGATTAGTAGGGAAAAGAACAAGAAGTATGTGCGGGTTTACGATCCGAATATGACCCCCGTTTATGATACGGCGCAGATTATGAAGATTTTACCCCATAGGCAGCCGATGCTGATGGTGGATAAGATTCTGGAACTTACAAAAACTCATGTGGTGGGTTTGAAGAATGTGACAATGAATGAAGACATTTTCATGGGGCATTTTCCAAATGAGCCGCTATTCCCCGGAGTTCTTCAAATTGAGGCCATGGCGCAAACAGGAGGCATATTGGTGTTAAATACCGTACCCGACCCAGAGAATTATATCACCTTATTTTTGAAAATTGAGAACGCTCGGTTTAAAGCACAGGTGAAGCCGGGAGATACCATTATTTTTCACTGTAGTTTATTGCAACCGATAAGAAGAGGTATCGCTCAAATGAAAGGTGTTGGCATGGTTGGCGAAAAGATTGTGGTAGAAGCAGAATTGATGGCACAGATAGTTAAGATAAAAGAAGAAATTAAAGAGCAATAAGATGATCCAACCATTGGCATATATACATCCGCAAGCCAAAATCGCGGAAAATGTAGTGATCGAACCTTTTGTAACTATTCATAAAAACGTAGAAATAGGCGAAGGAACATGGATAGGCTCGAATGTTGTTATCATGGATGGCGCGCGTATCGGGAAAAATTGTCGTATTTTCCCTGGGGCGGTAATAAGTGGCATCCCGCAGGATCTCAAATTTGCGGGTGAAGACACTACCGCTGAAATTGGTGATAATACCACCATCCGCGAATGTGTGACCATTAATAGAGGCACAAAAGATAGATGGCGTACGGTAGTTGGAAATAATTGCCTTATCCAAGCATATAGTCATATCGCCCACGATTGTTTTGTTGGTAATAATTGTATTTTTTCAAATAGCAGCACGTTAGCGGGGCATATTACAGTTGGCGATTATGTGGTGTTGGCGGGCATGGTTGCTGTTCATCAGTTTTGCCATATTGGGTCTCATGCGTTTGTTGCAGGAGGTTCTTTGGTTCGTAAAGATGTTCCGCCCTTTGTTAAAGCAGCGAGAGAGCCACTTTCTTATGTGGGGATTAATTCTGTCGGCTTAAGGCGCAGGGGCTTTTCATCTGAGCAAATCAACGAAATCCAAGATATCTATCGTACCATGTTTGTGAAAAACAACAATTTAACGAAAGCCTTGGATATCATTGAAACGGAATGCCAACCGACGGAGATTCGCGACGAGATCCTGGACTTTGTGCGAAGCTCTAATCGCGGGATTATGAAAGGCTTTGGCCAAGGAAAGGTTGCGCTGTAAGATTTTAACCTAAGCAGCATTAAGCTGCTTATGGTGTTTTTACTGCTGGAGGATTAGCACTTGGATATCATACTCGAAAATATCGGTCGGCGTTTCAATCGAGAGTGGATTTTTAAATCGGTCAATTACCATTTTTTGCATGGAAATAGTTATGCGATTTTAGGCCCTAACGGGTCCGGTAAATCGACCTTACTTCAGGTGTTGATCGGTAGTCTTACAGCATCCGAAGGCACCATTCGATACCTCGATGAAGATCAGAAACTGGATGCGGATATGTTTTTTTCCTCGAGTGCTTTAGCGGCGCCCTACCAAGAGCTGATCGAAGAGTTTACGCTACGTGAATTAATCGATTTTCACTTTTCTTTTAAACGAATGGAAGAAGGCCTGAACGCACAATTGCTAGTTGAATTATTGGATCTCGAACGCGCTGCGGACAAAGAACTACGCTACTTTTCGTCCGGAATGAGACAGCGCACGAAATTGGCCTTGGCTTGCTGTTCGCAAACCCCTACCTTATTTTTAGATGAACCCACATCCAATTTGGATACACAGGGGATCGCTTGGTATCTTAATCTAATTGAGCGATTCGCCAAGAACAAATTGCTGATTATTTGTTCCAATCAAGAACATGAATATAGCTTTTGTCGGCATCAAATTCATATTGAGCAGTATAAAAACTACTAGGCGACTAAATTTTTGGGAATCCAAATTTTAAGGTTACCTTTGCACCACCGAAAAAATGTTTTTACATAATAACTTATAGATATGGCTAAAGCTTCTGATGTCAAGACGGGCAATATATTGCGTTTTAACGGCGAATTGGTATCTGTAGATGAGTATATTCATAGAACTCCGGGAAACCTACGTGCTTTTTATCAAGCGAAGATGCGCAACGTTAGAACGGGTAAGTTGGTGGAGTATCGCTTCCGTACCGATGAGGAGGTTGAGATTGCGCGTGTTGAGACGAACGATTATCAATACCTTTATGATGAAGGAGACTTTTTCGTTGTAATGGATAATGTCTCTTTTGAGCAATATAATATCCCCAAATCGCTTTTTGGTGATTCGGCACGGTTCTTGAAAGAGGGTATGAATGTATTGGTGGCCTTTGAAAGTGAGGAACCGATTATGGCTCAAACACCTACTACGGTAGAGCTTGAGATTACTTATACGGAACCTGCTGTGAAAGGCGATACCTCTACAAACGCCCTGAAAAGCGCTACCGTGGAAACGGGCGTTGAAATTCGTGTTCCCTTGTTCATCAACCAAGGTGATAAAGTTAAGGTTGATACCAGAACCGGGGATTATATCGAACGGGTGAAATAATTTGATTAAGTTTTTAGGTTTAGGTTGATTAGGCGGTCTTTGAGAGCTCTTCTCTAAGGCCGTTTTTTATTTGCCTTTTAATATAGTAGAGACGGAATGTATACAAAACAAGCTAGCAGATTGCGGTTTAAGTTTATGCGCGATCAATTGTCGGATACGCAGTACCATCAGCTCAATGCAAGTTTGCTGAGAAACTTTCAGTCCTTGCCAATGGACAGAATTGCGTACCTCCATACCTTTCTGCCTATATTGGAAAAAAGAGAGCCTAATACATTTCTCCTCATTGACTATATAAAGGCGAATTATCCCAATACAAAAATTGTGGTGCCAAAAAGCGATTTGCAGAAGAACATAATGACCCATTACGTGTTGGGCGAACAAGCATTAATGAAAAACAAGTGGGGCATCGTAGAGCCCGAAGGATCGACCAACCAAGTAGCGGTAGGATTGATAGATGCTGTGCTCTTACCTTTGCTAAGTTTCGACATGGAGGGGAACCGGGTAGGTTATGGCAAGGGCTATTATGATCGCTTTTTAAGCGAATGCCGTCCGGATATTCGTAAAATTGGTTTGTCGCTATTTGATCCCGTTGATAAGATTATTGATTGTGAAGCACATGACATTCCTTTGGATAGCTGCGTAACACCTGAAAAAATATGGGTTTTTTCTAAATAGGCGGCAGCGCTAAATGCGAATACTTAACACCTAAGTGCTAACCAAACAAATCGTTAAGTATTTTAGCCAGTCGGATTCCACCCTTTAGTAGTTGTTGATTCAGCGTGTTGATATGATCGAAGTTATAGCGATAGCTGAGCTTCTCTTCAGGTTGGACATCTTTATACAAAGATTCACTAATCTGGTAAGATTCATACAGCCAGTTTTCCAATGAGCTGTTCTGCCACATAGCGCGCTGTTCCTTTGTGCTGAAATTAATCGCTTGGGTATATTCCGTAAAACTTAGCTGCTGAAAATCTATCAATTGCTCATCCCAAATTCGATGGAGATTCGTGGGGATATTGAACCAATAGAGTTTGATCTTATTACCTCCTAGATCTTCAAAGCGGCCCGTATGCATCGGTTGATGGATGTCGCCCACAATATGTATAATAAGACGAAGGTACATTACCTGAGTGGCTTTATCTAAAGAATGTCGATTTTTAAGCTGCTGAATCAACATAAGGAGCTTGTTGTAAGCATTAGCGGTCGTGTCGCTATGTAGTTGTTGGCTTAGCTGTTCGTAAGTCAGGCCGCTTTTGAAATTTACATAATGCCAACTGCCTAAATAATTGAAAGCTGGGTCAGATTTTATAAAGTCGGGCCAATTCGCAGCCATTGCTAAAGATTCATTACCCAGAATTTCCTGAATATTTTTTCTTGCCCGCTTGCTTAAATGTTGATCGGCAAGCGCACCTACCACACGATGACCGGTAAGCCCCCAAGCGAAGGCAGAATGGTAAGAAAAAAGAAACAGGATAACTATGACATAGAGTATGGCAACTTTCTTCATAGTGCAAAGTTAGTCAAAAGCCATCAGCCATTAGCAATCCGTTTGCTGTTTTATTTCCGTTTTTATTGGTTGATATCCGATCGCTGATCTCCATAAAAATCCTATCTTTGTCAACTAAAACAAAACACATATATCATGAGTGTTGAAAGAGGTCCAATATCACAATTTATAGAGAAAAATTACCTGCATTTTAATGCCGCATCGTTGGTAGATGCTGCCAAAGGCTATGAAGCCCATTTGGATGCGGGGGGCAAAATGATGATTACGTTGGCAGGAGCAATGAGTACGGCCGAACTGGGAATTTCCCTAGCCGAAATGATCCGTCAAGATAAGGTTTCCATTATTAGCTGTACCGGGGCTAACCTAGAAGAAGATATCATGAATCTGGTAGCACACTCTCATTATAAAAGAGTGCCTCATTACCGAGATTTGAGTCCACAAGACGAATGGGATCTATTAGAAAATCACTATAACCGCGTAACAGACACCTGTATTCCGGAGGAAGAAGCTTTCAGGAGATTACAGCAACATATCCACAAAATATGGAAGGATGCTGAACAGGCAGGAGAACGTTATTTTCCGCACGAGTATATGTACAAAATGCTGAAAAGCGGTGTGTTAGAACAATATTACGAAATCGATCCAAAGAACTCGTGGATGTTGGCTGCCGCAGAAAAGAATCTTCCGATTGTGGTACCTGGATGGGAAGACAGCACGATGGGAAATATCTTCGCTTCCTATGTGATTAAAGGCGAGTTGAAAGCTTCCACCATGAAAAGCGGAATTGAATATATGGCTTACCTGGCAGATTGGTACGTAAAAAATAGTGATGGTAAAGGCATTGGCTTTTTTCAGATTGGGGGAGGTATAGCGGGCGACTTTCCGATTTGTGTTGTGCCCATGCTTTATCAAGACATGGAAATGGAGAATATTCCGTTCTGGAGTTATTTCTGTCAGATATCAGATTCAACTACATCTTATGGCTCTTACTCAGGCGCGGTACCCAATGAAAAAATTACGTGGGGAAAGCTAGGCATAGAAACACCTAAATTCATTGTTGAATCAGATGCCACTATCGTTGCACCATTAATTTTTGCTTGGATATTAAAACAGTAATATTTTATAAGGAGCTCTTGAGCTCCTTTCTTGTTTTTCAGCCCGTAGGATGTCATACTACGACCTAGATTTCTACCATGGCCGGAGCTTATAGCCGCCCTCTTAAATAGAGTAATAATATTTTTTTAATATTTCAAATTCCCTTCCCGTATTTTTTCGGATGATTTTTGGCGGGCCTTTAAAAAAGGGCTTAGAAAACTAAATAGAGGCGATTTAAAACAATTTAGAATCATTATAAATTGATAATTAAAGTCACGAAATTGTCACTGATATCTTAATTAGTTATACTTTTGTGCTCAGGTTTTAAAGAGGTATGCCCAGTGCATCTTTGAATCTGTTAGGTTACATTCATATAAAATAGTATAAAGCTCTCAATATGAGAAACATCTCGTTACTTTTTAGAAGTGTTGTAAAGTCCTTGATCTTAGTTTCAGTACTAAGTATGGCAGCTGTGTCTGCCCGTGCGCAGGACGTTAAAGAAGGGGCGTCTCTGTTTAAACAGAAATGTACCTCGTGTCACGCCATCGATAAGGATCTGGTTGGCCCTGCATTGAAAGATGTAAGCAAAAGACATGAGGAAGAATGGTTGATTAAGTGGATTAGAAATTCACAGGCTTTAGTTGCTGCGGGAGACGAACAAGCGGTTGCGCTTTTTGAAGGGCACAACAAGGTCGTGATGACTCCTTTCCCTGATTTGTCCGATGACAATATCAAAAACATATTAGCCTACATCGACGATGCTTCACAGGCTCCTGCCGGTGGAGATGGTAAAACTGCGGGAGGTGATGCTGCAGCTGCCAAGAGCGATGACGTGAGTGATTTTATGCTGTACGGATTGATTGCGGTAATTGTAATCGCGTTCATTGTGATTGTTGTGCTGAACCGTGTTATCAAAACCTTGGAACGAATCATTCTTAACAAAAAGGTGCTTATTGAGGAAGAAGAGGAAGAAACAGAAGGTAAAGACTACTTAGGGACCCTTAAAAAGTTAGCTAAGAATAAAAAATTGGTTTTCTTCTTTGTACTTGGCTTGGTAGCTTTCCTTGGTTCGGCAGGTTGGAAAACATTGTGGAATGTCGGTGTTCACCAAGGTTATAAACCGGTTCAACCGATTAAGTTCTCTCACCAATTGCATGCGGGCGTTAATCAGATCGAATGCCAATACTGCCATTCGGGCGCATTTAAATCAAAAAATGCTTCCATTCCTTCTGCGAACGTTTGTATGAACTGCCATAAATACGTTACAGCCAGTGAGAAGTATAATGGAGAAACTTCACCTGAAATCCAAAAAATCTACAATGCATTGGATTGGGATGGTCAAAAATATGGACCTAATCAACGTCCAATTCAATGGGTTAGAATCCATAACTTGCCCGACTTCGCTTACTTTAATCACTCGCAACACGTTTCAGTTGCAGGAATCGAATGTCAGCGTTGTCATGGACCGATTGAGACCATGGAAGAAGTTTATCAATACTCTCCTTTAACCATGAAATGGTGTGTGAATTGCCACCGTGAAACAGAAGTTAATCACAAAGACAATGCATACTACGATCAGCTGATCGCTGCTCATGAGAAACTAAAAGAGGGCGACAAGATTACAGCTGCATCACTTGGTGGCCTTGAATGTGGTAAATGTCATTATTAATAAATTGAGAATACGCATCTTTAATATATATAGCTTAAATGGATAGCAACAAGAAATATTGGAAAGGCTTAGAAGAACTGGAACAAACACCTGCTTTTGTAAAAAACAGCAAAGGTGAGTTCGCAGAATCCCTTCCTATAGAGAACGTATTAAACGAGGCCGGTTTAAGTACAAAAACACCTCGTCGCGACTTTTTGAAAGCGTTAGGTTTTGGATTGGGAGCAGTTTCGCTAGCGGCTTGCCAAAGCACCCCGGTACATAAATCTATACCCTATTTAATAAAACCGGAGGAAGTGACTCCGGGTATTCCAAATTATTACGCGTCTAGTTACAACGGTCAGAGTATCTTGGTTAAAACGAGAGAGGGTAGACCTATATTGATCGAACCGAATCCTAAATCAATCGGTGTAAATCGGGGAACCGATGCAGCAACGCAGGCATCCGTTTTAGACCTTTATGATATGTCCAAGTTGAAAGGACCGAAGATCAAAGGTAATGAAGCGGATTGGGAGTCGGTTGACGCACAAGTTAAAGCAGCCTTAAATGCAGCTAACAGCGCCGGTAAACAAATACGAATCATCTCGTCTTCCATCAATAGCCCTTCAGCATTAGCTGCAATAGCAGGTTTCATCGCCAAATACCCAACTGCTAAGCTGGTTGAGGTAGATGCCGTGTCCTATGCGGGTATTATAAAAGCAAATCAAGCAAGTTTCGGTAAGGCCGCTATTCCTCACTATCGTTTTGATAAGGCGGATGTGATCGTGAGTGTGGGTGCGGATTTCTTAGGAACTTGGTTAGCGGGAGAAGAGCATACACAACAATATGCCGATAATCGCGGATATAAGTCGCTTGAAAACAAAAAAATGTCGCGTCATATTCAATTCGAAAGTGGATTAAGTATGACTGGCGCAAATGCAGATGCGCGCGTTGCGGTTAAGCCTTCCGAGGAAGCTGCGGTGCTTGTCTCATTGTATAACGCAATTACAGGAGCTTCTTTGGCAGGAGGTCTTTCGGCTAATGAAAAGGCACAAAAGGTAGTTGGTCTTGTATCAAAAGAACTTCTGAATGCAAAAGGCAGATCAGTGGTGGTAGCAGGAAGTAATGACGTTGCTTTGCAAACACTTGCCAATGCCATCAATGCAGCCTTAAACAATTACGGAAGCACGATCGATTTAGATAATGTATCTTATCAGTATAAAGGAAATGATTCTGACTTTACAACTTTCTTGAATGAAGCTGCTGCTGGTCAAGTAGACGTAGCCTTTTTCTTAAATGTGAATCCGGCATACGATTATTTTGACAGCGAAAAAGTCAAAGGCGCTTTAGCCAAAGTTAAGCTCAAAGTATCTTTTGCTGATCGTGAGGATGAAACGGCGGAATTGGTAGATATTTTAGCGCCTAATCATAACTATTTAGAGTCTTGGGGAGATAGTAACGCAAGAGAAGGGTACTTTACAGTCGTTCAACCTACAATCAATCCGGTATTTAATACCCGTCAAGCCGAGCAAAGCTTACTTATATGGTCAGACAATGCGCTTGCTTACCATGATTTTGTAAAAGAAAACTGGGAAAAGAATATACTAGCCGGCACCGGTACAACCTGGGAAAATGTGCTGCAAGCTGGCTTTGAATATAAAGGCGACAAACCCGCACAAGCTTATAGCTTTGCAGGAGATGTAAACGCAGCTGCTGCGGCTGCAGTGAGCGCTAGCAAAGCCTTGGCTAAAGATGTGGAAGTACAATTATATCAAAGTGTGGCCATAAGAGATGGTAAACAGGGAAATAACGCGTACTTGCACGAGTTACCGGATCCTATTTCAAAGGTGACTTGGGACAACTACGTCGCCATTGCGCCTAAATTTGCAGAGAGCTTAGGGCTTGGTGAGAATAGCGTAGTAAAGGTTACAGGAGAGAACGGCTATTCAGTGGAACTGCCGGTGCTGTTGCAACCGGGACAAGCTCAAGGTACAGTTTCTATTGCTATTGGATACGGTAGAACGAAGGCTGGTAAAGCAGGGAACGAGGTTGGACAAAATGCGTATCCATTTGCTAAGTTCGTGAATGGTACACTCCAATTTAATACAACCGCTAAGTTAGAAAAGGTTTCAAGAACCTATGAATTAGCACAAACACAAACACACCATACCATTGAAGGACGCAATGTAATTAGGGAAACTACTTTTAAAGATTACGTGAAGGACCCTGCGCACGGAAGTGGTAATCATGGCGAAAAGCATAAGACTTACGACTTGTGGGATAAGTTTGAGTCGCCAGGGCATAAATGGGTTATGGCGATCGACCTGAATGCTTGTACGGGATGTGGTGCCTGTGTGGTGGCTTGTAATGTGGAAAACAATGTGCCGGTTGTCGGACGGGATGAAGTACGTCGCCGCCGCGAAATGCACTGGTTAAGAATTGACCGCTATTATAGCTTCGAGCATGATGGCGAACAAGTAACAGAGGAAAAGGAATTAGACAGACTAAGCAGAGAAAATGCTAATCTGGATAATGTATCGGTTGTTTTCCAACCCATGCTGTGCCAACATTGCGATCATGCCCCTTGCGAAACCGTGTGTCCGGTATTGGCTACCGTTCACTCTTCAGAAGGCTTGAACCATATGGCTTATAACAGATGTTTTGGTACACGTTACTGTGCGAACAACTGTCCATATAAAGTACGTCGTTTTAACTGGTTCAACTATTGGAATGATTCGCGCTTTGATAATTACCTGAACAATGAGTTCACTCAATTAGTGTTGAACCCGGATGTTACATCTAGATCACGTGGTGTGATGGAAAAATGTACCATGTGTTTACAACGCATCCAAGGTGGAAAATTGAAAGCGAAATTGGAAAAACGTAAGTTGAGAGACGGTGATATAAATACGGCTTGCGCAGCAGCATGTTCTGCTAATGCCATTATCTTCGGCGATATCAATGATCCTAATTCAGAGGTATCAAAGGCGTTGAGAAATGAGCGTGTTTATTATGTACTGGAAGAAATTAACGTACAACCTAACATTGGTTATATGACTAAAGTTAGAAATACTTTTGAAGCTTAATCGGTTTAATTGATCTGAAAAAATAAGAATATGTCATCGCATAACGAATCAATACTTAGAGAACCATTAGTTACCGGTAAGAATATTACTTATGCCAAGGTAACGAATGATATTCTCGTACCTGTAGAGAATAAACCAAATGCGGCTTGGTGGATTGGTTTCACTGTAGCTGCCTTGGGTGCGCTACTATGGGTTTTTAGCGTAAGTTATACATTTTGGACGGGTATCGGCGCTTGGGGCCTAAACAAAACGGTAGGCTGGGCATGGGATATTACCGACTTCGTATGGTGGGTGGGTATCGGTCACGCAGGAACGTTGATTTCTGCGGTATTGCTTCTTTTCCGTCAAAACTGGCGTAACTCCATCAACCGCTCAGCAGAGGCGATGACAATCTTCGCCGTAATCTGTGCCGCAACTTATGTCGTTGCCCACATGGGGCGTCCTTGGTTGGCGTACTGGATTTTCCCGCTACCGAACCAATTCGGTTCATTATGGGTGAACTTCAACTCCCCCCTTGTATGGGATGCTTTTGCGATCTCTACCTATTTTACAGTATCCTTAGTGTTCTGGTATACAGGTTTATTACCGGATATTGCAACGGTTCGCGACCGCGCTACTGGCTTAAGAAGAAGAATATATTCGATCTTGTCGTTCGGCTGGACGGGTAATGTGAAGACTTGGCAACGCTTTGAAATCGTATCATTGATATTAGCCGGTATTTCTACACCGCTGGTACTTTCAGTGCACACCATCGTATCAATGGACTTTGCAACCTCGGTTATCCCGGGATGGCATACAACCATTTTCCCTCCTTACTTTGTGGCGGGTGCGATTTTCTCGGGTTTTGCCATGGTTCAAACCTTACTCTTGATTACCCGGAAAGTTTTGAATTTCGAAAACTACATAACCATGTTCCACATCGAGTCAATGAACAAGATCATCATGGTTACCGGGTCTATTGTAGGGGTTGCTTATCTTACCGAGTTGTTTATCGCTTGGTACTCAGGTTCAGAATATGAAATGTATGCTTTCGCCAATCGTGTTGCAGGGCCGTATTGGTGGGCATATTGGTCGATGATGACCTGTAACGTAATTTCTCCTCAGTTATTCTGGTTTAAGAAAATACGGACAAGCATTCCGATTTCATGGGTATTGTCTATCGTGGTAAATATTGGTATGTGGTTCGAGCGTTTTGTAATTATCGTGACCTCACTGCATCGCGACTATATACCTTCGAGCTGGGCAATGTTCTATCCAACTTGGACTGACGTTGGTATATTTGTTGGATCAATCGGTTTATTCTTTACCTTATTCTTATTGTTCTTACGTGTATTACCGGGTATAGCAATGGCAGAGGTTAAATTATTATTGCATTCCGCTAGTCACCAGCAAAAGCTTAAACTTGTTAAGGAAGGTCACTTGAAATCCGAGCAGGTTGAATTCTACAAAGAATCGCTTGACAAGTATGATAGTGTCAGCGAAGAGGAAATTAAAGAATTAGCAAAATAAAAAGATGAGCGACACAAAATATATTTTAGGACATTTTGAACATCCGGACGATTTGATGGATGGAATAGATAAGTTGCAAAAGAGTAACATTTCTATTTACGATGTATATACACCCATGCCAATACACGGTATTGAGGCAAAATTAGGTGTTCCGCCATCTCGTTTGCCAATCGTAGCTTTCATATGTGGTATTACCGGAACCATCTCTGGTATCAGTTTGCTATATTATACACTGCATAAAGACTGGCCTATGATTATCGGTGGTAAACCGACGTTGCCAATGCCCGATTTTGTTCCCGTAACATTCGAGCTAACTATCCTGTTTTGTGCGTTGGGTATGGTGGCTGCATTTTACTTCAGAAGCCATCTTTTTCCGGGAAGAGCTCCACGAGTAATGGATTTGCGCGCAACGGACGATCGCTTTGTAATTGCAATTGATGCTAGATCGAACACCGATCACGAAAAAATTGACAGCTTATTAAAAGACGCAGGTGCGGTAGAAGTACTGTACAATGAAAGGAAATATGTTAGCTATGAATAAGACTAGACTGTTTGGAACCGCATGTTTTGCAATAGCTTTCGCGGCGATAGTATCTTCTTGTGGAGATAAAACAACGCGGAGTACAGGATGGGAATTCTCAAGAAACATGTACGATCCAATAGGATATAATCCAGACCAACCCAATAAGAATTTTGCCAATGGGCAAACGGCTCAGACTCCACCGGAGGGAACTACTCCCGTAGGTTTTGAACGTTTTGATTATCCAAATACGTTAGAGGGCTACGAAGCAGCAAGTGTAAATGTGCACAATCCTTTGGAACGAAACGAAAAGAACCTAAAGGAAGGGGCTCATTTATTTCAGGCCTTTTGCTCGCCTTGCCATGGGCCTGAAGGGCATGGGGATGGAACCATTGTGAACATGGAGAAGTTTCCACCGCCACCTTCATATGCTACGGGCAACTCTTCCCGTGGAGGATTAATGAAGGATTTGACCGATGGTAAAATCTACCATACGATTACCTACGGATTAAATCTAATGGGCTCGCATGCTTCACAATTATCACCTGAAGAACGATGGAAAGTGGTGATGTATGTTCATGAATTGCAAAAAAAATAGTATTATAAACAGTTATATATCAAATGGGAACTCATAGTCACACTACATATAATTTTGACGAGCGCTTTGAATTCGTTGGAAAGGCGAAAACATGGAGCTTGGCAGCAATAATAATTGGTGTTATTGCGATTGTTGCGGGCTTTTATGTGGACGGTAGCCACCGCATGTTCGCCAATTTATTGTTAATGGGATATTATTTTACCTGTGTGTGTGCAGCAGGAGCTTGTTTCTTAGCTATCCAGTTTGTATCCCAAGCCGGATGGTCAACAGGCCTTTTACGTATTCCGCAAGCATTTGCCAGTGTATTACCGATCGCATCGATTATTTTGATCGTAATCACCGCTGCGGGCTTATTTACACATAATCTATACCATCATTGGCACGCCGATGGAATAACGGATCCGAATAGTCCTCACTACGATGCTTTAGTAGCAGGAAAGTCTGCTTTTCTAAATGTACCCGGTTTTTTTGCCAGACAGATTATATTTTTAGGCTGCTACAGCATTTTAGGTGCAGCCTTGTCTAAACTATCTTATAGAGAGGACTTGGAAGGAAGTTTGAATTCTTATAAGAAGAGCTTCAAATTTTCTGCAATATTTCTTGTGATATTTGGTTTTACAACACCTATATGGTCTTTCGATACCGTGATGTCTTTGGAGGCACATTGGTTCTCAACGATGTTCGGTTGGTATAACTTCGCTGCAATGTGGGTAAGTGGTTTATGTGCGATCACCTTAATAATTATTTTGTTGAAACGCGCTGGATACTTAGCTTGGGTGAATGAAAACCATTTACACGACATGGGTAAACTGATCTTCGGTTTCTCTATCTTTTGGACATACGTATGGTTTGCACAGTTTATGTTGATTTGGTACGCAAACATACCGGAAGAAACGGTATATTTCTATAAAAGATGGGAACCCGAGTACAAACCTTGGTTTTGGTTGTCAATAATCATTAACTTTGTAGCTCCTGTTCTGATTTTGATGGATCGTGATGCTAAAAGGAAAGAAAATATCATGCTTTTTGTATGTATCCTGCTGTTAGCTGGACATTGGTTAGATTATTATATCATGATTATGCCCGGAACGGTTGAAAACCACAGAGGTTTTGGTCTAAGTGAGATCGGTTCGATATTAGGTTTCGTTGGTTTATTTACCTATTTAACCTTAGGTAAATTGAGTAAGCAACCGCTGGCCCCAAAGAACCATCCATTTTTGGAAGAAAGTCTTCATCATCAAATTTAGTTTCTTCGATTAGAAAGCGAATTGAAATACGAATAACCGTTAATATTGAAATGAGATATAGAAAGTACATCAATTTTAGAACGATCTTCGGCTTGGTAATGGCTGTTATGCTATCATTGCAAAGTCCAGCTTTTGCTCAGTCAGGAGATAGTACTGCCGCCAAGAACGATACCAGTGCTACTGTTTCAAGTTCAGAGTTGCAGGCTAAAGCGGATTCAGCCGGGACAAATGCGGCGGATACCACCGGTAATGCCGTTGCTGCAAAGACGCCCGCCGGGACAAGTGCAACCAGCAACGCTGCACAAGCAGCACAAGAAGAAGAAAAGTCAATAGACCCTCAGGTATATAAAAACTTCTTTTATTATGTGTTGTTGTTTTTCCTCGTGTGTATCGTGGTTGGTATTGTTGGTAAGATTATCCACGTTTACGAATTAACACGCGAAATGCAAGGAAAAGGAAAACGCGTGAACTGGAATAAGTTCAACGGCATTCTTTTCTTAATAAGCCTTTTTGTAGGATTGTACGGTGCTTATTGGTCATACGTACACCACGGTAGCCTAGCTTGGCACGAAGCGGCATCCGAGCACGGAGCAAAAATTGATAGTATGTTTATCACAACTACAGTGATTACAACCATTGTCTTTGTGCTAACGCATATCTTACTCTTTGGATTCTCATTCATATATAAAAGCAGTGGAAAGCGCAAAGCTTATTTCTATCCACATAATAACCTGATAGAAAAAATATGGACCATTGTTCCGGCCATTGTATTGACAATTCTTGTATTGTTTGGGTTTTTTACCTGGAGAAGTATAACGAATGTACCGGATGATGTAGCTAAAAATGCGCTGCAAGTGGAAATTACGGGCGAGCAATTCGCTTGGACGGTTCGTTATGGTGGAAGAGATAATAAAATTGGTAAAAGAAGTATTAAGTTGACAACCCCTTTGAACGGCTTGGGGATCGACTATAATGATAAAAATGCCTGGGATGATATAATGGGATCTGAAATAGTATTGCCGGTAGGTAAACCTGTTAGATTTACCATAAACTCTAAAGACATCCTACATAGTTTCTATATGCCGGATTTCAGAGTTCAAATGAACGCAGTACCGGGTATGGCTACGCATTTCCAAATGACTCCACGTTTCACAACGGAGGAGATGCGCGAAAAGTTGAACAATCCTGAATTTGATTATGTAATGCTTTGTGCTAAGATCTGTGGACAAGGACACTACAATATGCAGAAGACGGTACGTATCGTATCCGAAGCGGAATACAAAGAGTGGTTGGCATCGCAAACTTATTTCTTTAGCGATGACGTGAAGAAAGAATTCAAAGCTTCGCAAACAGCAAATCAAGAGGGGCAGGCGAAGGATAATAAACAATTGGCGTTAAATTATTAATATATAGAGGATAAGAGCTTATGTCAAGTATAGCAATTCCACATGCAGGCGATCATGGCCATGATGCTCACGGGCATCATCATGAAACGTTTCTGACGAAATATATTTTTAGTCAGGATCATAAGATGATTGCTAAGCAGTTTTTAATTACGGGTATCATCATGGCTTTTTTTGCTATGTTTTTATCCATCTTATTTAGAATTCAGTTAGCCTGGCCTGAAAAGGATTTTCCCATATTGGAAGTTTTCCTAGGCAAGTGGGCAGAGGGCGGTAGGATAAGGCCCGATTTTTTCCTTTCTTTGGTCACTATCCACGGAACGATCATGGTCTTCTTCGTGTTAACTGCTGGTTTGAGTGGTACTTTTAGTAACTTACTGATTCCATTGCAGCTGGGAGCGCGGGATATGGCATCGCCGTTTATGAATATGTTATCCTATTGGTTTTTCTTTTCGGCTTGCGTAGTGATGATTTCCTCCTTCTTTGTTGAAAGTGGACCTGCAAGTGCCGGATGGACCATCTATCCTCCTTTATCGGCTTTGCCGCAGGCTATTCCGGGATCAGGAACAGGGATGACACTTTGGTTGGCAAGTATGGTGCTGTTTATTGCTTCACAGGTAATGGGGGGTATTAACTACATCAGTACCGTATTGAATATGCGCACGAAAGGAATGAGCCTTTGGAGAATGCCTTTGACTATCTGGGCGGTGTTTTTGACGGCCATTGTTGGTTTGTTATCGTTCCCTGTTTTGGTTTCAGCCGTGGTTTTATTGATCTTCGATAGAAGTATGGGTACCAGTTTCTATTTATCGGATATCATTATAGGTGGACAGATCTTACCAAATGAGGGTGGTAGTCCTATTTTATTCCAACACCTTTTCTGGTTCTTAGGCCACCCTGAGGTATATATCGTATTAATGCCTGCTTTAGGCTTAACGTCGGAAGTAATTGCGACTAACTCACGTAAGCCGATATTTGGTTACCATGCGATGGTATATTCACTGATTGGTATTACCGTACTGTCATTTATTGTATGGGGTCACCATATGTTCGTTACCGGAATGAATCCGTTCTTAGGTGGTGTATTTATGATTACTACCTTAATCATCGCGGTACCATCAGCGGTAAAAACGTTTAACTACCTAGCGACCTTATGGAGAGGAAATATCAAATTTACACCGGCCATGTTATTTGCTATTGGTTTGGTTTCATTCTTTATATCGGGTGGATTGACTGGTATCTTTTTGGGTAACTCCGCCTTAGATATTAACTTACACGATACCTATTTTGTTGTCGCGCATTTCCACTTGGTAATGGGTTCTGCATCTATTTGTGGAATGCTTTGTGGTGTTTACCATTGGTATCCAAAGATGTTTGGACGAATGATGAACGATAAATTGGGTTATCTCCATTTCTGGATGACGTTTATTGGGGCATATTTGGTATTTTTCCCGATGCACTTTATGGGAATAGATGGTGTTCCCCGCCGTTATTATTCGTTCACTAATTTCCCATTCATGCAAGAATGGTTGACGGTCAACGTCTTTGTAACATGGGCGGCTATTATCGCTGGGTTTGGACAAGTAGCATTCTTGTTTAACTTCTTCTATTCAATTTGGTTTGGTAAGAAGGCAACACAGAACCCATGGAAATCTAATACCTTGGAGTGGACAACACCGGTAGAGCATTTACACGGAAACTGGCCGGGCGAGATCCCAACAGTTTATCGTTGGCCTTACGATTATAGTAAACCGGGACATGATGATGATTTTATTCCACAAACGGTTCCTTTCTCAGAAACGATGAGTTCTAACTTGCCACACGATTTTGAAGGGGATGCTGTTGCTGAGCAAATTCAACGCGAGTGGGATAAGGAGCATGGTGTCGAAAGAGAATTACATCATTAATAGTTTTGAATAAAGAACTTGGGGTATCTGCCTAAGCTTATAAGCTAATCGGGTGCCCCATTTTTGTGCTAATGAGTGTCTATTTACCTGGCGAGAGGAGATTTGTAGTAGTAAATAAAATTACTATTCTATCGCTCTTTTTGCTTATCCTGGCCGGTGGAGTGGTGAGAAGTACCGGTTCGGGAATGGGCTGTCCGGATTGGCCAAAGTGTTTTGACCAGTACGTACCGCCAACAAACGAGTCTCAGTTACCTGAAGGGTACGAGCAAAAGTACATTGACAATCGGGCAAGAAAGAACGAACGCTTTGCGAAGACATTGGATCTATTCGGATTCGCCGAGTTAGCTGAGGAGTTGAGAAATGATAAGAGCATTCTTCAACATGAGGAGTTTAATGCGGCTAAAACATGGACGGAGTATATCAATAGGTTAGTTGGTGCAGTTACAGGGTTTTTCCTTTTATTGTGTGCTGTTTTTTCCACTGCGTTCCTGAAAAGTAAAAAGCGTATTTTCTATTTCAGCGTACTCAATTTATTTGTTGTATTTCTACAGGCTTGGCTTGGTTCCATTGTTGTTTCCACCAATTTATTGGCATGGGTAATTACCGTACATATGTTGTTGGCATTGGTTATATTGGCAATTAGTATTTACACCTATTTCCAAGCTAAAGTGCTAAGAGACAGTAGTCTGTTGATCAACAGAGGGAATAAATCAGCAAAATTGCTTGCTCTAGTGGTTTTGGTGCTTATTGTTGTGCAGGTAATACTGGGGACAACGGTGCGAGAGGAAATCGATTTCATTGCGTCGTCATCTGACAATCGCGCTGAATGGGTATCGAAGCTAAGTAACTACTTTAACTACCATCGTGATATAGCTATAGGAGTCTTTGTTCTGTGCCTATTATTATTCTTTTTGGTTCGAACGAGATATGCGCATAAAAGTGTACAGAGCGGAATTGTTAATCTGATTGTTCTACTCGTTATTTTGCAGCTCGCCACAGGCTTTATTCTTTCGTATTTGGGAGTTCCGGCTTATGCTCAAACCACACACTTGGTGTTGGCTAGCTTGTTGTTTGGAGCTCAATATTACCTCATGCTCTTACTGGGAAAGACGAGCGAATACATAGGTCAGTAAATTGATTAAAGTGAAGGATTTTATAAGTGATTTAAAGCAGTTAATAAAAGTTCGACTTTCTTTTACAGTCGTATTTTCTGCATCAATTGCTTTTCTTGTCGGGAGTAGGGCACAAGGAGATATCAATTGGTTAAATTGGGCTATTCTAACGATAGGTGGATTACTGGTGACGGGTTCTGCTAATGGTTTTAATGAGATTATTGAACGCGATCTCGACAAATTAATGAAGCGGACAGCGGATAGACCTTTACCATCGGGCAGAATGACGTCGGGACAAGCACTGGTTTTAAGTTTGTTGATGGGGTTAATCGGCACACTTTTATTGGTTCGATTAAATTTCCTTACAGGAGTACTGTCGGTATTTTCAATTTTGATGTATGCGTTCTTTTATACACCCTTAAAGCAAAAGTCGCCCATTGCCGTTTTTGTTGGTGCATTTCCGGGAGCCTTGCCGCCGCTTATTGGGTATTTTGCAGCTTTTAAGGAACCGTTCATTGACGAGATACCACTAATTTTATTTGGAATTCAATTCGTTTGGCAGTTTCCCCATTTTTGGAGTATCGCTTGGGTACTTGATGAAGATTATAAGCGAGCAGGATTTAGGTTGCTACCCACCACGAGGAAGGATACGATAAGTGCCTTTATGGTCTTTTTATCTGCAGCACTACTCATACCTGTCTCTTTGTTACCTACTTGGTATGGTTTTGCAGGATATACGCTCGCAGTTGTGTCGCTTTTGGCGGGGTTAGTATTTGCTTATTTTGCATTGCAGCTATTTTTGAAAAGGGACTTGGCTTCGGCAAGGAAAGTAATGTTTACATCTTTTTTCATATTACCGTTAATGCAATTAGTGTTGTTGTTTGATTTTATTAAGATATGATAATGGTTCAACAAACGGATAATAATAATTATCTAACGTCTTTAAAGGCGAAGAAATTCTCTTTATACGTTTTTTTAGTGGTATCATTCATGCTCTTCGCCGCTTGGTCCAGTGGTTTTATTGTTTATTCGGCGGGAGGGGAAGATAAGGGCTTAAAAACGTTATTACCTAATACTTTTATTTACAGTACGATCAGTATTGTGCTAAGCAGTTTTTGTATGCATTTAGCTTATGCATCGGCTAAAATCGGCAATGTCGTAAAACAACGTTTATGGTTAGGGCTGACCATTCTGCTAGGCTGCTTGTTTTTCTTCCTGCAATATAGTGCCTGGATGGAGCTGGCTAGAAATGGCGTGATGTTCATTAATAATAATGCATCCCAGTCTTTCATCTACGTCTTTGTATGGGCGCATCAAGCGCATATCTTGGCTGGTATCATTGTACTGTTAAATGCTTTTTTTAAAGCTAATAATGGGAACCCTTTAATTAAAAATCGTTTTAGAATGGAACTTGCCACTATTTTCTGGCATTTTCTGGATATTCTATGGATATATATATATGTTTTCTTACTTTTGAATCAATAAAACTAATTAAATGAGTACTACTGTATCGCAATTAGATCAAGTGAAATCTGGACCATGGAATGGTGGTAGATCTCCTTTTGCCATGGAGTATGGCAAAATTATGATGTGGTTTTTCCTGGTATCAGATGCCTTTACTTTCTCCGCCTTTTTGATTTATTATGGTGCACAGCGTTTTGCCCAGGTAACCTGGCCTAATCCGGATGATGTTTTTCAATCCATTCCCGGAATTGCCGATCATGGTTATCCGTTGGTCTTTGTGGGGATCATGACTTTTATACTGATCATGAGCTCGGTTACCATGGTGTTAGCAGTAGAAGCAGGACATCGCAATGCTAAAAAAGAAGTAGTAGGATGGATGATTGCTACCATTATCGGCGGTTTGATGTTTTTAGGCTGTCAGGCTTTAGAATGGTCGCATTTGCATCACGAAGGATATTGGTGGGGCAGTATACCTACGCATTATGAAGGTATTGATAAATTAGGAGCCCAACAATTCGCTAATCTATTTTTTACCATTACAGGCTTCCATGGGTTTCACGTAACCACCGGTGTAATCATCAATATCATCATTCTCTTTATGACGATGGCAAATGTATTTGAAAAAAGAGGAACCTATTTGATGATCGAGAAAGTAGGGTTGTACTGGCACTTCGTTGACTTGGTTTGGGTGTTTGTATTCACTTTCTTTTACTTGGTTTAATTTTTCATTCCTTACGATATACAAATGAGCGAACATAATTCACATATGGAACATACACATGAAGAGCATCATGCTGATATGTCTAAAAAGTTGATCTGGAAGGTTTTCTTTTATTTATTAGCGATTACCTGCCTAGAGTTTTTCATTGCATTGGCATTAGTTTATCATGGGCCTCTTGAAAAAGGACCTTTAGTTAATTTCATCTATATAGTGCTTACACTGGTGAAGGCTTATTATATTGTGGCCTATTTTATGCACTTAAAGTTTGAGAAAATGGGATTTATAGTGTCGACACTCATTGTGTTTGTCTTTATTATATATTTCATTATTCTGTTATTAACGGAAGGATCCTATCTGAGTATACATTTGAATCATGTATTCGGATAGTATTTTCTTTGTAGCGTCTTTCTCGATAGATTGATTAGAGTGGTATATTACGCAGAATGAAAGATCAAACAAAGTCCTTTTCAATAAAGAAGATTGCAATCCTGGTAACCATATTGGCTTTACCGGGATTTTGTTATTATCTACTTCAGGAAAAGGGCGAGAATCGTTATAAATCGTTACCCTTTTATGGCGAAAAGAAATTAACGGGAACTTTTCATACCAAGCGCGGTAAACAGATTCCCGATACACTTTATCATGCCGTGCAACCTTTCAGCATGTTAAACAGCGATAGCTCTACGGTAACCTTTAAACCGGATAGCAGTGTGGCAGTTATTAATTTCTTCTTTACAAAGAAAGAGAAGCTAGCGAAGCCTATTAACCAAGTGATGCAACAGATTGCCAAACGTTTCGAAAAAAACGCCATGGTTGAGCTTTATTCGGTTAGCATTGATCCTTATAGTGACACACCCTCCGTTTTGAAACAATATAAGGAAGGGTGGGGTAAGTTTAGAAATTGGTATATGCTATCACCGGCGAACTACGAAGAAGTTATAACGTTGGCCAAAGATGGCTTGCTGTTAGATGTTGTTTATGACCCAAAAGCGCATACCCCTGTTACGCATAGTTCATCAATCGTTCTATTGGATTCAAAACGAAGAATAAGAGGGTACTACGACGCCTTGGTTAAAACGGATGTTGATAAACTGATTGACGAAATTAAGTTGTTATTAACGGAAGAATTTAGAAATATAAGCATAAGACAATAATGAGTGATAAGGCTATCTTTAGATTGGTTTGGGGCGTATCGGTTTTTGTTTTTGTCGTGGTTGCACTATTGCAAAGTGGACTGATCGCCTGGAAAGTTATACCGGATTGGGTTTTCTATTTGCCTAAGGCGAATGCCATGATTAATGGAACTTGCACCGTCTTGCTCATCATCTCTTTCTTTTATATTCGGAAAGGAAATATTACAATGCACAAAAGGCTGAATATCATTACCTTTATACTTTCTTCGCTTTTCCTGGTGCTTTATATAATCTATCACTCCACCGGTAATGAGGCAAAGTTTGGGGGGCAAGGAATTATTCGTCCCATTTATTTCTTTATATTGATAACGCATATTGTGCTCTCGGCCATTGTACTGCCCCTTGTTCTGTTCAGTTTTTACAGAGGGATGAAGATGCAAGTTGAAAAGCATCGTAAATTAGTACGTTGGAGTTTTCCTATTTGGTTATACGTCACCATTACAGGCGTAATCGTGTACTTAATGATGGCTCCTTACTACAATTAGTCGATAAACTAGCTTCGTGTAAGTAATTTTTATTGCGTAATTTCGTTTTCTATAATAAGGATCAATAAAAAGTTGCGCTATACTAAACAGATTAGCTTTATCATTTAAAAATAAGCAAATGAAAAAGATTCTCAGAATAGCTGGATTGCTGTTTTTTTTGACAATTGCTGCTGTCAGCTATGTCAAACCGGTGTATGCACAATGCGCGATGTGTACTTTAAATGCTGAGCAATCGGTGAAAGATGGCAACAGTCAAGGCAAAGGCTTAAACAAAGGGATATTGTTTTTATTAGCTATGCCTTATTTGGCGGTAGGCGCCGTAGGATATATGTGGTATAAAAAATATCGAAGGAAGCAGGTTGATGTTAATTTCAAACACGACCCGATCAATCTCAACTAGTTTTCATGGAGGCATGGCGGGTAGGAGCAAGATACGTGCGTTAATAGAAGCCCGATGCCCTCAATGCAGAACGGGAAAAATGTTCATTGGTGGTACATATGGCTTTCGTAAACAACGAACTAATGATATTTGTCCATACTGCGGCTTGGAATTTGAAATTGAACCCGGCTACTTTTATGCTGCTATGTATGTAAGTTATGCCATGGCAGTTTTGGAAGTAATCACCATCGGCTTGACAACCTACTTAATTACCGGAAGTGAGTCTCCTTGGCTCTATTCGATTGTGTTGTTTATAGCAGTATTGCTTTTGGCCCCATTTAATTATCGATATTCGCGACTGATTTTGCTGTATTTTCTGACGCCCAAGATTAAATACAATCCAAAATATCAGTTGGATGATTGAGATCAGTTTTCCTTTTATTTAAACGCTATGATACTTTTTAATAAGGCTTTTTGCTTGTTTCTATTTATTGCTTTACTTATAAGTAGTTGCAAAGTGATGTCCCCGAAAGCCTACCAAGCTATGCTAAATGTGCAGGATTCATTAAATCAAGGTTGGCGGACAGCTCAAATCAAAAATGACAACTTAGAAGATGAACTGGCGAAGCTAAGGGCCGACACAGCATCATTGGGAAGAAGGCTTGCTTCATTGGAAGAGAATTTGAGCTCAAGCTCAAGTGAGGCGAAAAAACTGGCCGCAAATTTAGCTGAACGCGAGGAACGCCTGAAAGAGGTAGAAGATGTACTGCGGAAACGAGAGGAAGCAGGTAATCAATTAAAAGATAAGTTGCAACGTGCGCTGTTGGGATTTAAGGAAAGCGGGTTGACCGTTGATATGCGGGAGGGTAAAGTATATGTCCTACTTGCTGATAAATTACTCTTTTCTTCGGGAAGTATCATAATTGATCAGCGTGGGAAACAAGCTTTGGCCGAGTTAGCCAAAGTTTTGAATACGCAGCCCGAAATCAATATGGCCGTTGAAGGTCATACAGATAATCAGAAGGTGAGAAGCTTGGGACAAATAAAGGATAATTGGGATCTCAGCGTTTTGAGGTCAACTTCGGTTGTCAGGTATCTAACAGAGGAAGAGGGAATCGATCCAAAGAGGCTAATAGCAACGGGAAAGGGCGAGTTTACCCCTGTAGATACCGCAGACACACCCGAGGCTAGGAGTGCTAACAGAAGAATAGAAATTGTTCTTTCTCCAAAGCTGGATGAGCTTTATGAATTGATAAAATAGTAGGTAGTTGAATAGCGGGATAGTTGAGTGGTTGAATGGTCGAGTGCTATTTAACAACTTAACCACTCAACTATTCAACTACGAACTAAAAAGGATTATTGATATCGGCAAGCAACGGTAATTGAAGATCCTTGTCTGATAAAATCAGCTCCTCTTGTGGTAAAGGCCATTGGATGTTAAAGGTAGGATCATTGTAACGAACGCCGATTTCATTTGCCTTATCATATTTACCGGTTACTTTGTAACAGAAAATAGTGTTCTCTTCCAGAGCAACAAAACCATGTAAAAAGCCTACAGGTATCCATAGCATTTTGGCATTTGCCTCACTAAGTTCAATGTGGAAGGTTTGGCCAAAGGTAGGTGAGTTTTTTCTAATATCCACAGCGACATCGATCACACTTCCCTTAATTACTCGGACAAGTTTTCCCTGGGCATGAGGACCTGCTTGTGCATGTAAACCACGAAGCGCGCCTTTACAGGAAACCGACTGATTATCTTGGACGAATTTTTCGTCAATGCCATTTTCCCTAAATAATGCTTCGTTATAAGTTTCAAAAAATTGTCCTCGGTTATCTTCCCATATTTTTGGTTCAATAATAACGACTCCTTCGATAGGTGTTTTTACAAAATTCATATTTTATTAGTGTGTAGCTTATATCGTTTTTGTTATGTTCTTAATCGATGTACTCCATAAGGGTATCGAATAAGAAGAGATGTCCATAAAAATCTCCCTGCATCTTCTGTTGTAAAATAGTAAACAGTGATTCTTTGAACTTTAGTATGTCCTCTCTATTATTTGCTAGCAATTGAAGGCTGAACGAGTGCCCCTCATTGGGAGAGTCTAATATTTTTAAAAGTCTTATTTCCTCAAATAAAGAATGAGCTTTCACCAAGGGGATATATTCTGTTTTAAGCCATTCGGTGTACGCTAAAACTTTTTGATCAGAAATAATATGTGTAATATTAAATAAAATCATTCGGCTAAGATAGCAATCCTCTGGCATTAATAGTACTTGCCACGCTAAATCAGCG
Organism: Olivibacter sp. LS-1; assembly: GCF_008245145.1. Taxonomy (GTDB): domain Bacteria; phylum Bacteroidota; class Bacteroidia; order Sphingobacteriales; family Sphingobacteriaceae; genus Olivibacter; species Olivibacter oleidegradans. The sequence goes on from NZ_CP041643.1 coordinate 1,175,163, forward strand.
CAATCGCATGTCTTCTTAATCGATTCTGTATCGGTTTGAATTAAGCAAAAGAGCAATATTAATAGAAGATGACCGAGAAAAAGGTGTTTTATTATAAATGCTTATTGAATATTAAAGGCAGGTATACCGGAGCCAAAAGAAGTGTACTTTAAATGTTACGAGTGAGGTTTGAAAAAAAAAGCTTCTTTTGCTAACTTAACCATAAATATAAGGGCATACAAATCTGGCTGTATGTCTGAAAGAAATCAACAAATTGGGTACAAAAAAGAGGTGGGTATACATGCGGATTTTTACTCCTATCATCGTCGTATTTTTTCTTTTATGCCTTTCCGCTTGCTCGAATTTCGCAAAAAGGGAAGAAATACCGGTGGAAAGTTTTTTTATGAAATCGCCGAAAGGAAACTTTCAGATTTCTCCCAGCGGAAAGTATATTGCCTTTTTGCAGTCATACAAGGGGATTCAAAATATCTATCTAACGACTTGGAATAACACAGAAACCAAAAGGATCACAACAGAAACGGATAAGAATATAGCAAACTATTTTTGGGCAGATGACGACGAACTGGTGTTTTGGAAAGAACGGTCGAAGGATGATAATCTGAATATATATGCTGTCAATAGAACCTCGTTGTCCGTCCGTAACCTCATTACCCCGGAGCCAATGCGATTTCGGTGGGTAAGCCAGCAGGTGAATAATGATGAGTTGTTGATTTCGCTAAATAAACGTGATTCTTCTGCTTTTGACGTATATCGGTTAAATCTTCATAATTGTCATTTAAAGATGGTGGCAAAGAATCCGGGTAATATCAGTAATTGGTTTGCAGATCTGGATGGAAAAGTGCGTTTGGCGGTAGCGAGCGACGGCGTAAATGAGACATTACTTTATCGGGATAATGAGACGAGCGAATTTAAGCATGTTTTCGAGAATAATTTCAAAACAACGGTGAAGCCTCTGCGATTTATTGAGGGGAAAGCAAATCACATATATGCCTTGTCGAATATCAACAGAGATAAGCAAGCCTTGGTCATCATCGACTTGGAGAAAGGAGAAGAAATTAAGACCATTTACGTACATCCGGAAGTCGACATCGACAATATCCGTTTTTCGACCGTTGCGAAAGGGCTTGCTTATGCGGAATACGATACTTGGAAACCCGAAAGACATTATTTTAATAAGAAGATTAAAGAGGTTCATGAAGATCTAACGCGAAGACTAAACGGATACTGGATGCGGGTGATCGATAAGAACGACGCTGAAACGAGGTTCATCATTCGTACTTACGCTGATGACGATCCGGGGGCAATTTACCTATATAGCATCCAAGACGATCATTTAACGAAATTAGCCGATGTTAACCCCGCTTTGAACAGAACAGCATTATGTAAGATGGACTCTATTCGTTACGACGCGCGAGATGGTATGACGATTAGTGGATATTTAACATTGCCCAATCAGCTAAAAAAGCAAAATTTACCGCTTATTGTTATACCTCATAATGGTCCTTCTGCAAGAAATGTATGGGAATATAATAGCGAAGTTCAGTTTCTTGCTAATCGTGGATATGCTGTTTTTCAACCAAACTATAGGGGCTCAACGGGCTACGGAAAAGAGTTTTGGTCAGCCGGTTTCGGTGAGTGGGGCGGAAAGATACAGGAAGATATTGCTGATGGCGTAAGATATCTGATCGATAAGAAGGTCGCGGATCCTAAACGAATTGGCATTTTTGGATATAGTTTCGGCGGATTTTGCGCGCTATACGGTGCCTGTTTTCATAACGATTTGTATAAATGTGCCGCATCCTATTCGGGAATAACCAATTTGTTTACTTATTTAAAAGAAATTCCTCCTTATTATAAACCTTATTTGCAGATGTATTATGAAATCATTGGTAATCCCGAAAAACAGGCAGACTATTTTCGCGCAGTATCACCTGTCTTTCATACGGATAAGATAAAGGGGCCTATTTTTATTGCACAAGGCGGTAAGGACGAACGTGGCAATGTAAACGAGACCAATCAAATGGTACGAGACCTGAAGGGCAAAAACATTAATATAACTTATTTTTTGAAAGAGAAAGAGGGACATTACTTTAAAGATGAACAGGCTCGCTTGGCGTTTTATCAGCAACTTGAAGTGTTTTTTGCCAACAATTTGGGCGCTAATTAATCGGTTTATCGGTATCATATATGCCAAATCATAACCATTATCGAAAAAATTACTGGCTTATTATCACATTTGCTGTCCTGGCATCACTATTATTTATTATAGCCTTGGGCTTTGCAAAGAAATATGCGCGGAAGCTTGTTGAAAATGAATTTGTCGGAAAAAAAATCGATGTTTTAGATAAGAATATAGAGTCTTATAACGACCTTTTTTTTAATAAAATACCGGAAGTATCCTTTTATCAGGGATATCTCGATTCCAATTCTGCCTTCATTTATGCAGACTCCGTGTTAAAAAAGTATGCTTTTGTAAAGCGCATTTTATTCTTTGATGCTTATGTAAGCCACACACCTACAGGATTAGGGATAACGCCCCGTGCCGTGTATCAATTTAGAAGAGATTGTCCGAAGAGCCAGGTAATTTATCGAGCTAACTCCGGTGAAAAATTCGATATTCGTATTGCCGATGATTTTAATAGTATGGCCGCAAGGCTTGCCAGCTTCATTGATATCGCTGATACTTCACGGAGTGTTAATAACGATGAGATAAATAAGTTCTTTTATGCTGTTATTCCTGAGAAAATAACGTACATGAATATTCCTCGGAAAGAGGATATCAAAGCATACAAGCAATTCGTAGAAAGCGAGATTGATAATAACTCGATTTATGAACAGGATATCTTGAGCTATTATATAGATCCGCAGGACCTAAAATTAGTGAATAATCATCCGGAACTTTATGAAAAGATCGAAATAAAACCACTGTTCTATGCAACGCTTGATACCGATCCCGACTTGCTGACTACGGAGAGTCCCTTACCCGGTGCGCTTGCTTCGTATAAAATATACTTTAGCGCTAATAGAAATTTCTTGATAAAGGAGGTTAATAGACGGTTTATGCCACTAGCGCTAATGATTTCCTTAGGCTACTTGGTATTGTTTGTAATTGGGTACCTGATCTATCGAAATATTAGTTTTAATAATAAGATGTTTAAGCTGCAATATGATTTTGTCAATAACCTTACCCATGAATTTAAAACGCCTGTAAGTGTTATTAAAATTGCGGGCAATAATATTCAAAGTGCCAAAGAGTTAAAAGAGGACGCCAGAAAGCTATACGGTAAGATACTGGATGAGGAGGCAGATAAGCTTAATAAACTATTGAATACCTTATTATCTTTTACACAAATTGAGAATAAGTCCATTAAATTGAAATATGAAAAGGTTAATTTAAAAGACTTTTGCGAAAAAATTGTAAATCGGTATCAACTAAAATACCCCGGTTTTGATTTACAATATGAGCTTAAAGATGTGTCAACCTTGCATACAGACCAGGTCTTACTCGGTAGTGTGTTTCAAAATTTAATAGATAACGCTTATAAGTATTCCGAGGAAGGCAGTAAATCGTTAAAAATCACTATTTTTAAGCAAAAAAAGCAAATAATGTTTAAGTTTGTCGATAAGGGAATAGGAATTCCAAGGAGCGAACTTATAAATATATTTAAAAAATTTTATAGAGTAAAAAGTCAGTATAACCAACAAGGCAGTGTAGGTTTAGGTTTGGCATTTTGTAAAGAATTGTTGAATTTTATGGACGGCGATATCCAAGTAAAGAGCACCTTGGGAAAAGGGTCAACTTTTCTAGTAACACTGCCATATGTACATTAATTAGACGAACAGCACAGAAGTAAAACTATGCAAAAAAACACTAAAATTGCTGTAATAGAAGATGATGAAAACCTTCGATTTTTGGTTGTTCATCGATTAGAATCGGAACATTACCAAGTGATACAGGCCTCGAATGGGAAGGATGCGGAGACGTTAATATTAACTGAAAAGCCGGATATTGTATTGTTAGACTGGATGTTACCCGGAAAGCAAGGGTCAGAGGTCTGTGCAAATTTGCGCAAAGCAGGTTTTAATAATCTGGTTATTATGATGACCGCCAAGTCGCAGGACGTGGATAAGATAGACGCATATAGCTTCGGTGTTTCGGATTATATAACTAAACCCTTCAATATGGATGTTTTAGTAGCAATGATCGAAAATAAAGTGAAGTTTTTTGTTAACAACGCAAATGACACTTTATACTTTGGTAACACGGAACACCATCCAAACACGCATTCGTTAATCAGAGATGGGAAAAAAATAGAGCTGACTATTCTTGAAAATCGGATTCTACTTTATTTCTTGCAGAATGTGAATAGGGTTATCAGTAGAGACGAACTTATGCAAGTGGTTTGGGGATACAGTTCCAATGTGAATACCCGCACCCTCGATATGCATATCGTGCGCTTGCGGAAGAAGATTGAAATTAATCCCGATAAGCCGTATCATTTACAAACAGTACGGGGAATGGGGTATAAATTTGTTGCAGATAGAACCTAGTTGTTAATATCTGTTAAACACATTAGTGGATTTGTTTTTTTAAGAAAAAGGAGTTAACTTCGTTGTTAACTCAGCAAGACCACGCTTGGTAATAAGGCGTGGTCTTGCTTGTTTTTTATAATGGAACCTTAAAGTATTATTTTTATGGCAGACGTAACATATTATAGCAAAGAAGGATTGGAAAAGTTGAAGGAGGAACTTCAGTATCTGAAGACGGAAGGAAGGGCCGCCATAGCAAGAGCTATTGCTGAAGCAAGGGACAAGGGTGACTTGTCCGAGAATGCGGAATACGACGCAGCCAAAGAGGCGCAAGGCCTTCACGAAGCAAAGATCGCAAAGTTGGAGGAGGTTTTAGCAAATGCTAGATTGATCGATGAATCTAAATTGGACGTTACCAAAGTGTTGGCTCTATCCATTGTAAAATTAAAAAACACAAAGAATGGAGCGATCATGACCTATCAATTGGTTTCCGAAACAGAGGCAGATCTTAAATCCGGTAAAATATCGGTAAAATCACCGATAGCGCAAGGCCTGTTAGGTAAATCCGTAGGTGATAAAGCTGAAATAGAGGTACCTGCAGGGAAAATCGAACTGGAAATATTGGAGATCTCACGATAGCTTGTATAGCGGTTATGTGCGGTTGCTGCCATAACCGCTTACATGACGCTAACGGTGGGTTAAGTTGTTAGATTTATGCTTTTTTAATTTTTTAATTTTTACTTCCTTGTATTATGTCTTCTCTATTTTCAAAAATTGTATCAGGTGAAATTCCAGCGCATAAAGTGGCTGAGTCAAATGATTTCTTGGCTTTCTTAGACATCAATCCCTTAGCGGAAGGACATGTACTCGTGATTCCCAAAAAAGAAACGGATTATATCTTTGATATGGAAGATGATGAGTACATTGGAATCTGGATGTTTGCCAAAATTGTTGCATCAGCGATCAAAATAGCTTTTCCATGCGAAAAGGTGGGCGTTGCTGTGATTGGACTGGAAGTGCCGCATGCGCATATCCATTTAGTACCTATCAACCATGTAGGTGATATCAACTTCTCGAAAGAAAAACTGAAGCTTAGCAGTGAGCAACTTAGCGAACATGCTGAACGTATCAGACAAGAGCTGGCGAGATTAACGAGTAATTCGTAGTGTTTTCGTACCGCAATGAGGTATAGATCGGTCCTTCTTATTTTAATCGATGGGAATTTTCTTTTATAAAAGATTCCCAGCCAGTATAGCTCTTCTTACCACCGCTTGTGCCGCGTCCTTGAAATGCATGGCAAACCGCCACTGCGAGGCCGTCTGTTGCATCAAGAAATTGTGGGCTCTCCTTGAAGTTTAATAAATTCTTTAACATGGAGGCAACTTGTTCTTTCGATGCACTGCCGTTACCTGTTACGGATTGCTTTATTTTCCTGGGCGCGTATTCCGCTATTTCAATTTTTTTGGCTAAAGCGGCTGCCATGGCTACTCCCTGAGCTCGTCCTAACTTCAGAATGACCTGGATGTTTTTGCCATAAAATGGATCTTCTAAAGCCATGCAATCAGGGTGGTACTGATCGATTAGTGAGGTGGTCTTCTCAAATATACGTTGCAACTTAAGCGCCTGATTTTCCAAATGATCCAGTTTAATGATTCCTAAGCTTATTAAGCTCAGTTGTTTCCCCTTTTCCTGAATTAAACCGTAGCCCATCACTTTGGTTCCGGGATCGATCCCCAAGATAACCCGCTCTTTTAAATCGCTTTGCAACATGTCACAATATTACGATTTTATTAGCATAAACAGGGTTAAGAATGTTCTTTCGGCCTTGCTATGTTATAATTTATTTAAGTTTTCTTAACATTGCAAAAAAAACACCATTGAGCACGAGGGGAAAAAAAATAATAAGTGTAAGTATTAAAATTACCGTACTCTTACTGACGATATGGTTCATACATAGGAAATTAAGTGACAATAAAAACCTATATGAGTTTAAACGCTTAATCGGACGGTTGGATACAGAGTTACTAAGCTTAACCATTTTTTCGCTTTTCACTTTAATGCTTATAAACTGGTGTTTAGAATGCATTAAATGGCAATACCTTTGTCGTCCCATTCAAAAAATTTCCTTCGTAAAAGCGTTTGAATCGGTTTTTTGCGGGTTAAGCTGGGCTATTTTTACGCCTAATAGGATAGGCGAATATGGTGGACGGGTATTGTTTTTAAACCCTCGTAAACGCATGTTCGGTGTACTGGCTATGGCCGTCGGAGCTTTCGCTCAGTTAGTCATTACCAACATGATGGGAGCCATTGCGTTGGTATGGTTTATTGGCAACTACAAGTACCCTTCGTTTTGGTTATATCTCGCACTCTGCTTGTTGGCCCTAGGCTTTATTCTCCTCATGTTGCTTTTATACTTTAGAATCAAATGGCTTAATCGTTTCATCCGGAGGATCAAATGGCTCACTAAAGTGCAACGCTTCTTTTTCCTATTAGAACGATATGATACAAAACAGTTATGGTATGTTTTTTCCATGTCGTTATTCCGATATGCCGTGTTTACGTCTCAATATATGTTGGTAATGCACATACTTATCCCTTCGATACCCACAGGGCCAATGGTTTTGATGGTTTTTTTATTGTTTTTTATTCAATCTGCAATGCCTTCATTAGATTTGTTGGATGTGGGTGTAAGAAGCTTAACGGCGGGATATCTTTTTGCTTTTATAACAACGCAAGAGTTGGCGGTTATGGCCTCTGCGGCATCCATTTGGTTTATTAATCTGATTATTCCGGCCATCATAGGTTCGGTATTTGTTTTTAAAATTAATTTCTTTGGCAATTCAAATCATTAGTGGGATCACTACGATACTGTGTTTATATTACGGATATATGGTGTTTACGCTCCGAAGAGGGTGGAAGCAGCTGCCGGATCATGTAGCTAAGAACACGCACACTTTTAAAACATCGGTCAGCGTGCTCATCGCAGCTCGCAATGAAGAAGGTAATATTGCAAAAACAATAGAGTGCATCTTGAAGCAACATTATCCGAGTGAGTTAATGGAATTGATTATTATAAATGATCATTCGACGGATAGAACAGCTGAAATTATTGCATCGTACAGTGATCGGGGGGTTAAATTGATTGAGTTGAATGAGCATGAAAAACTAAATTCGTATAAAAAGAAAGCCATCAGTGAGGGAATTGCTAGTGCAAAGGGTGAGTTAATGGTCGCAACGGATGCCGATTGTGTTATGGGCCCAAATTGGTTACGCACCATTGTGAGCCTGTATGAAGAGAAGAACTATAAGTTAATTTCTTCTCCCGTTGTTTATCACCAAGAGAAGAGTTACTTCGAGAAATTACAGACCTTAGAATTTTTATACCTTATAGGTTTGGGTGCTGCTTCTATTGGCCTGCGTAGGCCATCAACATGCAATGGTGCCAATCTCGCCTATCGGCGAGACGTATTTTATGAATTAGGTGGATTTAACGGAATTGACGATTTAGCAAGTGGAGATGATGAGCTTTTTCTGCATAAAGTGGCGCAGAAGTATCCCCTCGGTATCGGGTTTTGTAAGTCGGAGGAGGCTATTGTCTATACAGAAGCTAAAGAAAACCTGAAAGAATTTATCCGGCAACGGAAGCGCTGGGCCTCTAAAAGCACTAAATACAAGAATAAAAACATCGTGCTATTAGGAATAGCAATTTGGATATTCAATCTGGCGGTTTTACTGAATGCCTTACTGGGCGTTTTTTTTCCTCCCATGCTTTTAGGGTTCGGCATCATTCTGTTGGCTAAAATTGGGATAGAGCTTTTATTTTTAATGCCGATTACAAAATTTGCTTCCCGAAGTGCCCTGCTGATCAATTTGCCTTTACTCAGCGTTATGCATCTTTTTTACATCGTTTACATTGGGATCGCCGGTAATACCGGTAAGTATTATTGGAAGGGAAGAAAGGTGAGATAATGGTGATGAGTATTTTATACTAGGGAACCACTTTCTCCCGAATCGCTTCTTCTGCCGCTTTTACTACGTCTTCTGCTGTGCGTCCTTCCGAAGAGATAGGAGCAAGCACTTCCCAGCTCATCGCTGTGAAAGCACGAAGCGGAAAAGAACCATATTGAACCATTTTCCAAGAGTTGTTAATGACTACGGGTACAATGATTGCATGAGGTACTTTTTTTAGAATGGTGGCGATGCCGCCAACCGCAAAGGGTTTCATAACGCCTGTTTTGGATCGTGTCCCTTCCGGAAAAATAACCGTTGACCAGTTTTTATCTTTCATGTTCTTCGCCAACTTCAATATTTCCGCGATCGACTGCTTTGGGTCACTTCGATCAATATTGGCTGCACCACCATATTTAAGATTGAACGATATACTTGGAATACCGCTTGCCAGCTCAATTTTAGACACGAATTTGGCATGATGCTTTCTTAGGAAGTAAATCAACGGCGGGATATCATACATGCTTTGATGATTTGCAATGAAAATGATGGGTTGAGCAACAGGTAGTTGTTGATTATTGATAAAATGTACGCTATTTCCTAAAAGATAATAGCTGCTTGTAAGAAACCAATTAAGGATATCGACAGACCTTTTGTGCGCTTCATACCCGCCTAGTTTGAGACAGATCCACTGAATAGGGTGGAAGATCACAAGAATAAGGCCGAAGTAAAGGTAATGGAATGGTGTCAGGATATATCCAAAAAATTTGTTCATATGTAAATAATCTGTTTTTGTGTAACCTATAAGACATGATATTTCATGTATTAAAGGTTCTACCATTGCATTTTCAACCAGGTCTTTTGCAATGCCAGCAAAAATAAATATTTTTATAAAGCTATTGAATAAAAAAAGCCCGGCGTATGCCGGGCTCAAACAACATTTCAAATCCTTTAGAAGCCAAAAGCCTTCCTTACCGGTTCAATATAGTCCAGTTTTTCCCAAGTAAAAAGTTCTACCTCCACGGTCTTTACTTCACCCATCGAGTTTTCGAAGGTTTTATTAACAATAACGGATTCGCGTCCCATATGGCCGTAAGCAGCGGTCTCAGAATAAATAGGATTTCGCAATTTTAGTCTGGTTTCAATTCCATAAGGCGTTAAATCAAAAAGCTCAGCTATTTTTTCTGCAATCTGTCCATCGGTTAAAGCCACATTGCTTTTGCCATAGGTATTTACATAAATACCCATTGGGTGCTTTACGCCGATAGCATATGAAAGCTGAACGAGTATCTCGTCTGCAATGCCCGCAGCTACCAGATTCTTCGCAATATGTCGGGCAGCATAAGCTGCTGAACGATCCACTTTTGAGGGGTCTTTACCTGAAAATGCGCCACCACCGTGTCCACCTTTACCCCCATAAGTGTCTACGATAATTTTCCTGCCGGTTAATCCTGTGTCTCCATGCGGGCCGCCGATTACAAATTTACCCGTGGGATTAATGTGGTACGTAATGTGTTCATCAAATAATTGCTGAAGCTCAGGTTTGAGCTGCGCTTTCACTCTAGGAATTAAAATATGGATGATATCATGTTTAATCTTGTCGAGCATGGCGCCCTCTTCATCAAAATCGTCATGTTGGGTAGAGATGACAATGGTATCAATACGCAATGGGGTATGGTCATCGTTATAAGCAATGGTCACTTGTGCTTTCGCGTCCGGACGTAAATAGGTGATGTCTTTATTTTCCCTTCGAAGGGCGGCTAACGCCAGAAGAAGTTTGTGCGAAAGATCCAAGGCCAATGGCATCAGGTTCTCCGTTTCTTTGTTGGCGTAGCCGAACATAATGCCTTGATCGCCTGCTCCCTGATCTTGCCTTTCTTTACGGTCGACTCCCTGGTTGATATCAGCCGATTGCTCGTGGATGGCAGACAAAATTCCGCATGAATTGGCCTCGAACATATAGGCTGATTTGGTATAACCAATTTTTTCAATAACCGATCGGGTGATCTTTTGAACATCTAAATAGGTGTTCGATTTAACTTCTCCCGCTAGGACGACTTGTCCGGTAGTTACTAATGTTTCAATAGCTACGCGCGCATCGGGATCCCAGGCAAGGAAATTATCAATAAGTGCATCTGAAATTTGATCAGCTATTTTATCAGGATGTCCTTCGGAAACGGATTCTGAAGTGAATAAGTATGGCATAAATTATTGTTTCAAAGATTTTTACCTAATATTATCTATTTTGTAAAATGCTTGATAAGTATGAAGTGTCAATTTGAAAGGCAATCATTAGCACTTTTTTACTGTGGTTGCAATCCCGCCATTTGATTGGCACGCAAATCATTCCACATTTTACCGTGCAAAAGTACAATTCATTTTGCTAATATAAAAGGAACGAGCAGAGAAGTATTTTTCGGGGTAATAATTGATGAGTATTTACACCTCAATTATACGTACAGGTGTGATGCATTCGTAACCCTGGCTTAAAAAAGGAGTGCCATAATACTTTCGTTGCTGTAGGTATTAAATTCAAGTGGGTTTAGTACATTTGTAAATGAATAGGCGCGACTGTTAAATGACAAAAAAACGAATCCAATTTCTAATCAATCCAATATCCGGAGGGAAGAGCAAGAAGGGCTTTGAAAGGCTAGCGAGAAAATACCTCAACGACGATCTGTTCGAAGCGAGTTTTAAGATTACGGAAAGGGCTCAACATGCGTCAGAGTTAACGAAAATAGCGATACAGGAGCAAGTAGATTTAGTGGTAGCAGTGGGAGGAGATGGTACGATCAACGAGATCGCGAAGGAACTATTGAATACCCCTACGCCTTTAGCAATTGTGCCCGAAGGCTCCGGAAATGGTCTAGCGCGTTATTTGGGAATTTCTTCTGATGTATCGCAAGCCATCGCAAAAATCAATAAAGGCCATATCATTACGATCGATAGCGGTCTGGTTAACGGAAAAGCTTTTTTTAATGTTGCAGGGATGGGTTTTGATGCCCTTATCAGCGATCGCTTTGCGGAAAATATGACCCGTGGCCCCGTAGGCTATTTAAAAATCGTGCTTAAGGAAATCAGTCGATATAAGCCCCAGGAATATACGATTTGTATAGATGGCAATGAAATACAACGGGAAGCATTTATGATCAGTATAGCTAATTCCCCGCAATATGGAAATAATGCTTACATTGCTCCCGGTGCGTCTGTTGACGACGGCCTACTTGACGTTTGTATCATTAAGCAGTTTCCATTAATTCAGTTTCCCGTAATGATCTACCATTTGTTTAGCCGAACTGCCCATCAATCGGATTACGTGGAAATTATTAAAGGAAAACAGATCACCATTGAACGCCCACAAAGGGGGCCGGTGCATTTAGATGGGGAACCGTTTACGCTCGACAAAAAATTGTCAATAGAAGTTTTGCCCTCTTCATTAAATGTTGTATGTTAGTAAAAGGCTTTAAATACCTTTATAATGGCTAAGCAGAAAAAACAACAGTTTGACGGTATTGTCTATTCCACTGATCAGAATTATAGCTATCGGGAAGAGGAATCTTTTGAAACAGACACCTTGCCTGCGGCGAAGCAACAATTGCGTGTTCAACTGGATAAAAAACAACGGGCGGGAAAAGCGGTAACGCTTATTACGGGTTTTGTGGGAAAGGAAGAAGATTTATCCGCTTTAGGGAAACAATTAAAACAGCGATGTGGAGTTGGGGGCGCCACCAAAGAAGGACAAATTATGATTCAAGGCGATTTTAGGAAAAAGATCGTCGAGATCCTAACCACCGAAGGGTATAAAATTAAATTGATAGGAGGCTAGACCAAATAAGCTTTTGGAAATAAATTTGCCTAAAAGCACAATATTACCTTACTGCCAACGTTTACAATTGCATCTGAAAACACTTAAACGCTATTTAAATTTTACATTTGAGTTAAGGCGAGAAAAAAGAGGGGGCATAGTGTTCTTTTTACACTTAGTTTAGGCAGTTGGAAGAGAATAAATTAACAGGATTTGGGATGGTGTGATAATGACACATTCAAATGCACAATATTAACGAATAGATGCCGGAATCGACGTTTTTTTTATGTCATTTATTTGCAATTACAAAAAAAAATAGTTTTTATTGTAAAATATTGTCTTCGAAAATGAGGGCAGTGACACAATAGAGCTCTTTTTTGGCGTTGATGCCGCTGTTGCACGTTAGAAGGAGAGATATTTAAAAGTTAATATTGCATAAATTTGTTTTTAAATCTAAAATTATAAATTTGCTTTTGCCTTTTTGACGACTGGAAAAAACGGCAAAATGTTTTGTACAATTAAAAATTAATCCATAAAAACTAAAAACTAAAAAATCAAGAAAATGGCAAACGCACCAAAACCAACCCCGGCTAAAAAAGAGAGCAGCTCAAAAGGTTCTAACGTATTTGCAAGTCTGGCAATTATTATCTGCCTTGTCATAGGCGCATTGGTATGGAAATTCGTGATGGGGGATCCTTCACACTTCCAAGGAGGAGATCCGGAGAATGGCGAACCGATGCCAGGAGACTATTTTGCAATGGTTTACAAAGCGGGTTACATCGTACCGGTACTATTAGGTTTATTATTAATGGTAATTGTTTTCTCGTTTGAGCGTTTCTTCGTAATCAGCAGAGCTGCTGGAAAAGGAAATGTAGACACTTTTGTTTCTAAAGTGCAAGGATTCCTTTCTGCAGGAAACATTGATGCAGCCATCGCCGAATGTGATAAACAACAAGGATCTGTAGCTAATGTAATCAAATCCGGTCTTTACAAATACAAAGAAGCTTCTGTAGATACAACTTTGGATACTGAACATTCTGTATTGGCAATTCAAAAAGAGATTGAAGAAGCGACTGCATTGGAAATGCCAATGTTAGAGAAAAACCTAACCGTTATCGCCACCTTAGTATCTATCGGTACATTAACCGGTCTATTAGGAACAGTAACGGGTATGATCAAGGCGTTTGCGGCTTTGGCTACCGGTGGTGCTCCTGACCAAGCGCAGTTGGCAAACGGTATCTCTGAGGCGCTTATCAATACAGCAACCGGTATCTTTACTTCTACCATCGCTGTAATCATGTACAATGTATTTACTTCTAAAATAGATAAATTGACCTATTCTATTGACGAGGCTGGCTTCTCGATCGTTCAAACTTACGCGTCTAAGCATAAATAAAAAAAGGTGAAAAAATTCCATGGTTTTTATGGAAAGGCTGTGGAATTTGCATCACTATATTAGAAACTAGTTTTTATTTACTTATAAACGTAAAGAGATGCCAAAGATTAAAGTAAAAAGAGCGAGCACAACCATTGATATGACGGCGATGTGTGACGTGTCATTCCTGCTGCTTACGTTCTTTATTCTTACCGCAACTGCTCGCCAGCCAGAGCCTTTGCCGGTAGATACCCCTGCATCCACGGTACAGATCAAGGTTCCGGATGCGAATTTGGGTACAATTACCGTAGGAGGAGATGGTAAGGTGTTTTTCGGTGTTGCCGGTCCGAACATAAGAATGCGTATGCTGGAAAGAATGTCGGAAAAATATAGCGTCGGTTTCTCGCAAAAGGAAAAAGAAAGATTTTCTTTGATGGAAGGTTTCGGTGTTCCTTTCAAAAATCTAAAGCAGATTATTGCAATGGATAACGCAGAGCGAAACAGAGCTGGCCTTCAGCCAGGTATCCCCACGGATTCTGTAGGGAATAGCCCTTCTGAGTTACATGAATGGATTATAGCTGCCCGTTACGCTACAAAAGAAACTAATAATGCGGAAATGCGCGTGGCTATCAAAGGAGACGCTAAAGAACAATACCCTGCTATTAAGAAGGTGATAGATATTCTCCAGGGACAGAAGATCAATAAGTTTAGTTTAGTTACTAACCTTAGAACGGAGGATTACGGTAAATAATCATTAAAAATATTAAGAAATGGCAGAATTAAATACCGGTGGTAAACAGACCCCCCGGGTGGATTTAACACCCATGGTTGACTTGGCGTTCCTTCTGATTACCTTCTTCATGTTAACGACCAGTTTGGCTAAACCGCACGCAATGGACGTGGCTATGCCGGATAAGGATAAGGAAAACAAAGATGATAATCTGGAAGTGGCTGATAATAGATCAATGACCATCTTATTGGGTGCAAAGGACAAAATCGAATACTATATGGGACAATTGGAAAAACCACTGGATGGCCCGACAGTAGTAGATTATGGTAAGAACGGAATTAGACCCGTCCTGCTCAAGAAGATGAAAGATGTGCAAGCCGCAACGGGTAAACCACTCATTGTTATTATCAGACCAAGCGACAATTCGAACTACCGTAACTTAGTAGATATACTGGATGAAATGAAAATCGTTAATGCACAACAATACATGATTGGCGATATTAGTACTCCGGAGGTTGAATTGCTTAAACGTGAGGGAATTTATTAACAAAGGGTTATCCTAAAAAATGAAATAAGAATGTCTAAATTAGATATATTTAAACCGCAATGGCTTGATGTAGTCTTCGCAGGACGCAATAAAGCGTATGGCGCTTATGACTTGCGCACCATTTCGCCTAAATATACTTCACGAGCATTACTCATAGGTATAATATTGTTCGTAGGCTTGGTAACATCGCCTATGATCATCAAGGCGATTCGGGGTGAACAGGATGAAGCACCAGAAGAAGTAATTGAAACAGAAGTGGTTCTATCAGAACCACCTCCGGTGAACGAGGAAGCACCGCCTCCACCGCCACCGGTTGAACCTCCGCCTCCACGTGTGGATCAAGTACGGATGCCTCCTCCTAAGGTGGTACCGGCAGAGCAGGTGCGTGACGAGGAACCGCCAACCGTTGAACAGCTGAAAAAGGCTGATCCGGGACCTAAAACAATCGCTGGGGACCCTACGGCTGATATACGTATCGATATGCCGGTAGGTGAAGGACCAAAAGATGCTCAGGTAACGGAAGAAGGTTCCGGTATTATGGACTTCAATGCGGTGGAAGTACAGCCATCATTTCCAGGAGGTTTACCTGCTTTCTATAAATGGGTTGGTGCAAACTATAGATACCCACAGATGGCAAAGGAACAAGGCGTAAGTGGTTCTATCCATGTGTCTTTCGTGGTTGAACGAGATGGATCTTTGACCGATATCAAAGTATTGCGTGACTTGAAATATGGTACTGGCGAAGAAGCGGTGAGATTGTTGAAATCTTCACCTAAATGGAAACCTGGTATTCAGAACGGACGCCCGGTACGGGTATCCTACTCCTTACCTATTAAATTGAACCTTCAAGGAATGTAATTCATGCTTGAACGTACCAATAAAAGTAGTGATAGACAGAAATCGCCCGCAAAGCGATTTCTGTCCATTTTAGGACTTTGCATGTTCGGATTCTATTTCGTGCTTGGTTTGGTTATCATTTTCTGGAAGGATTTCCCACTGAGCTTGGATAGAACCTACCGTGTTTTGTTCGGTTTATTGCTTATCGTTTACTCTTTTTTAAGATTTGCAAGATTATGGCAAAGTCAACGAATTGGGAGGGGTAGCTAACGTAAAGTCGTATTGGAACAGGTCTTCTAGCATTTACCTAATCAATGCCTAACCATGAAAAATATCCGCTTTAATCTGTGTGTTGTATCAATGTCCATTGCAGCACTTTTCTTTGTTGCCTGTAGCAATGCGCCGACAAAGGACACGCAGGGAATTCTTACAGGAAGAGCGAATGTATTGGTTGACGAAACCGTAGCGCCTATTATCGAAGATCAGATCGCCATTTTTGAGAGTAGCTACACCAATGCAGAGCTTACCATGATTGCTAAATCTGAAAATGAGCTGATACGTGCATTGTTGCGAGATTCGGCTCAACTAGCTATTACTACACGCGAATTGACAGAAAAAGAATCGGAATTTTTTAAATCGAAGACAATATATCCCCGAACTGTACGTTTTGCTACGGATGCCATTGCTATTATAACGAATAAACGCAACCCGGACTCGACCATCTTGGCGGATGACATTATCCGGATCATGAAGGGGCAGGAGGTAACAAAGATAAAGGCGTTGGTATTCGATAATGCCAATTCGAGTACGGTTGCTTATTTCAGGAAATTGGCGGGCGTCGATAAATTACCTGATCAGGGCGTTTATGCACTGAAAGGTAGCCGTGAAATACTGAAGTATGTGAAGGAAAATCCACAAAGCGTAGGTGTTTTGGGGATTAATTGGATTATGCAACCAGAGAGGGAGCTGGTCCCTTATATGGAGCATATAAAAGTGCTCGGTGTTAAGAATCAGCAAGGAAAACCCGGTGATGACGGATATTATAAACCAACCCAATCAAATTTGGCTTTAAATTTGTATCCTTTCACCAGGCCTTTGTACTGTATCAATGTGCAAGGAAAAGAATCGATCGGCCTCGGCTTTTCATCTTTCCTGCATGGCGAGCGAGGTCAAAGACTTATTTTGAAATCCGGCCTATTGCCTGATAGTATCCCTCCACGGGAAATAATAATAAGAAATTAGTATATTAGACTTTAAATAAATTAAAAGAACAATGAAAATGATAAGAAGAGCAGCAAGTGTAGGTCTTGCGATTGCTTTCATAGCTTCGGGGGCTTCTTATGCACAAAGTCTGAAAGATGCACAAGTAGCAATCGACGCGGAGCAATACGCAAAGGCTAAATCGATTCTAAAGAATTTAGTGCAGAACAAGCCGAAAGATGCCGAAAACTATTTTTATTTGGGCGACGTCTATTTGGTAACCGATTATCCGGATTCGGCAAAAACTTTTTTCCAACAAGGACTTGAAGCTGATCCAAAAGATAACCTGAATAAAGTAGGCTTAGGAGCGGTAGCGCTTGTACAAGGTAATACAGCGGAAGCTGAAAAGCTATTTACCGAAGCTACGGAGAAAGCAAAAAAGAAGGACTACCTAGAGAATCTGTATGTAGGTCGTGCCTATATGAATCCTAACTTAGAAAAACCGGATTATAAAAAGGCCTTGCCTTACTTGGAAAAAGCAAAAGAAGCGAATCAGAAGGATGCCTTAATCCCATCTTCTTTGGGAGATGCTTACTTCGGCATGGGCGATGCAAGTAATGCGTATACCAACTACCGTGATGCATACGATTTGGATAATACCTTTACACGTGCCCGTGTACAAATGACCGTTATCTCTAAACAAGCACGTGCGTTTCCTGAAGCTGTTCAGGATTTAAATACCATTATTCAAGAACATCCGGATTATGCGCCTGCTTACAGAGAATTGGCAGAGACCTATAATGCTTACGCACAATTTGCGACAAAATCAGAAGACTATAACAGTCGTATCCAAGAGGCGTTGAAGGCTTATAAGCAATATATGGATTTAACGGATTACTCCTTGGATTCACGTATGCGCTATGCCGACTTCATGATCAAGGCAAGGGATTACAAGAACTTAGAAGAACAAGCTAATGAAATGGCTAAGTTGGATAAAGTAAACCCGCGTATCTTACGTTACTTAGGTTACGCTTCTTACGAAAATGGTAATTATCCTTCCAGCCAAAAAGCATTGACTGATTTCCTTTCCAAAGTAGAGCAAAACCGTATCATTCCTCAGGATTACTATTTCTTAGGCTTATCTGAAATTAGAATTGCAAGCGATACAACCAAAGCGACCGATACTACACTATTGGCCCAAGGTATCGCTAATTTAACCAAGGGCGTTCAAATGGACACCACTTGGAAATTGGCAGAGGATGTGAGTGCAGAAGCGAAAAAGACTTTTGATGCAAAACGTTTTGATTTAGCCGGTGCTTTGTTTAAAGCAGCAGCACAAGCACCAAAGTCAAAAACATACAATTACGATTTGTTTTACTGGGGATTTTCGCAGTATTTCAACTATGCTATGCATATGAATGACGATCCGAAGCCAAGTATGGGCATTTTAGATGATGCGGTAAACGCCTTTACGAAAGTAAATGAAGTAGCTAAAGATATGCCTGAAGCATACTTATATAAGGCAAAAGCCCTATCTCTAAAAGAAGACCCACAAAATCCTCAAGGGCTTGCTGTACCTGCTTATAAAGAGTATCTAGGCGTGATTCAAGCAAAGGATGCCGAAACACAGAAGAAGTCGGGACGGTATATTGCTGAAGCTTATAATGTAATTGCTGCAGATTTAGTAAACAAAGAGCAATACCAAGAGGCTCGTGAGAATTTGGAAAAAGCTTTAGAAGCTGAACCTGGAAATGCTTACGCTACGCAAACATTAGAGCAATTAAAGCCTGCTGCTAATAACGGTACATCAGCTCAACAAAAATAATCTTATTAAATTATTGTTTAAAAGCGCCCACTCATCCGAGCGGGCGCTTTTTTTATGGCAAAATCTTGGGTGATAAGTTGATAATGTAAGAAGTAAAATTTATGTTTGCATTATTAACAGACACTAACTAAACATAAACTATGGAAGCCGCTACAAACAGTACTCCCATTGATTACTTGCCGATTTTGCTTCAAATGTTTGTTGCCGTAGGCTTTGGCGTTACTACCATTATTGGTACGCATCTCATCGGACCAAAACTTCGCACCGAAAACAAACTAAGTTCCTTTGAATCGGGCATAAAAGTAATCGGAAATGCCCGTCAACCCGTTTCGATTAAATACTTCATGGTGGCTATACTCTTCGTAATTTTTGATGTCGAAGTTATTTTCATGTACCCCTGGGCCGTCAATTTTAGATCGCTGGGGATGGAAGGACTCATCGAGATGTTTATATTTATGGGGCTCCTATTGCTGGGTTTCATCTATGTGATAAAGAAGAGAGCCTTGGAATGGGACTAAAAGTTGCGCATATATTAGAACGATTCTAAATACCTGCAATTTTCACCCTTAACCTATTAAATTATTAAATTTGAGCATACCTGCTTTTAAAAGCAGTGGCATTTTGTGATGGATAATGCCATGACCAGTTGGCATTTTAATACCTAGGAATTATGAGTGATATAAAATTAGCCCCCCCTCCTCCGGGAGTCACCGGGTCAGGTTTTTTCGCCACTACGCTCGATAAAGCTGTTGGGCTTGCCCGCGCAAACTCTTTATGGCCTTTACCGTTTGCCACCTCTTGCTGTGGAATAGAATTTATGGCTACCATGGGTGCTACCTATGACCTTGCCCGTTTTGGTGCAGAACGGCCGAGCTTTTCTCCGCGCCAATCCGATATGTTGTTAGTAATGGGAACCATAGCAAAGAAAATGGGGCCGGTACTGAAACAGGTCTATATTCAAATGGCTGAACCTCGCTGGGTAATTGCCGTTGGCGCCTGCGCTTCCAGTGGTGGAATATTTGATACCTATTCCGTTTTACAAGGTATTGATGAAGTGATTCCTGTGGATGTGTATGTCCCTGGATGCCCGCCAAGGCCGGAAGCCATTTTGGACGGCGTTATGCGCCTACAGGATATTGTCAGGAACGAATCGGTTCGCCGAAGAGAGACGGAAGAATATAAAGCGCTTTTGGAAAGTTACGGAATACATAAAAATGACTAAACTAAATAACGAAACGCTTATAGGATACTTAAAGCAGGCATTTGAAAGTGACGTGAACGGGGTGGAAGAACCTTTCGGTTTACTAAGCATAACAACCTCAAAAGAGAAAATTTTAGAGGTACTTGCCTTCTTGAAAACCAATAAAGATTTACAGTTTATTTACCTGACAGATATTACCGCGGTTCACTACCCGGAGCAAGCGCTTAGTATCGCTGTTGTATATCATGTACATAGCTTAGTGCACAATGTCAGGATTCGAATTAAGGTATTTTTGGATGGTACTAAGCCGGAAATACCCTCTGCTACATCTTTATGGAACGGCGCGAACTGGATGGAGCGTGAAACATACGATTTCTTCGGCGTGATATTTCAAGGACATCCCGATTTACGGAGAATCTTGAATGTAGATGAAATGGAGGTCTTTCCCATGCGGAAGGAATATCCGTTGGAAGACCCAAATAGAGTAGATAAAAAAGACTTTTTCTTTGGTAGATAATTCATTATGAGCGAGCTGCGACCGAAAATAACCACTAACCACCTCGTGTTTGAGGATAATGATCCACAGGACGACTTGGTTACCTTGAACCTTGGACCTACACACCCGGCAACACACGGCGTCTTTCAAAACGTGTTGCAAGTGGATGGAGAGCGTATTGTAAGTGGTGTCTCTACCATCGGTTATATTCATCGGGCTTTCGAAAAAATAGCCGAACATCGACCCTACTATCAAATTACTCCGCTTACCGATCGTCTTAATTATTGCTCTTCTCCCATTAACAATATGGGATGGCATATGACGGTAGAGAAGTTGTTGGGCATAGAGATTCCAAAGCGCGTACAGTATATGCGGGTTATCATCATGGAACTTGCCCGTATAGCCGACCACATTATTTGCAATGGGATATTAGGAGTGGATACCGGCGCGTTCTCCGGCTTTCTGTATGTGATGCAGGAGCGCGAATTTATCTACGAAATATTTGAGGAGATTTGTGGTGCCCGATTGACAACTAATATTGGACGAATTGGAGGTTTCGAGCGCGATTTTAATGAAATAGCCTTTTCCAAAATCAGGCAATTTGTAAAAAGATATCCACCGGTTTTAACGGAATTCGAGGAACTGTTTAACCGAAATAGAATATTTATTGACCGTACGTCAGGTGTAGCGGCTGTGGATCCTGAAACAGCCTTAAGTTATAGCTGGAGTGGCCCCCTCTTGAGGGCAACAGGCATTGATTATGACGTGCGTGCCAACGAGCCATACTCATCCTACGACGAGTTCGATTTTGACATCCCCGTAGGTGAAAATGGGGATGTATACGACCGCTATATGGTACGGAATGAGGAAATGCGACAAAGTATACGGATCATTGAACAGGCATTGGATAAGATTGAAAAGGAACCCAAAGGTATCTTTCATGCCGATGTACCTGAATTCTATCTACCTCCGAAAGAGCAGGTCTATAATAATATGGAAGCGCTCATCTATCACTTCAAAATTGTGATGGGAGAAATTGATACACCAAAAACTGAGGTATATCATGCGGTTGAAGGAGCAAATGGCGAACTGGGTTTTTACCTGATTAGCGATGGAGGGCGATCCCCTTACCGACTGCACTTTAGGCGGCCGTCTTTCATTAATTATCAGATGTACGCGCCTATGAGCAGTGGTATGTTGCTTTCGGACGCTATTATTAATATGAGTAGTTTAAACGTTATAGCAGGAGAATTAGATGCTTAGTGTAAAAAACAACAGCCCTGTGGAAATAAAGGACGACCTCCTTGCAAAGTTTGACGAGATCGTAAAAAGATACCCGGAAGGTAGGCAAAAGTCGGCTTTGCTACCTATACTACATTTAGTGCAAGCCGAGTTCGGGTGGTTAAGTGTAGACGCAATGGATAAAGTTGCAGCCTATTTGCGGATAGAACCTATAGAGGTATACGAAGTGGCAACTTTTTATACTATGTTTTTCTTACAACCTCAAGGTAAATATGTGTTGGAGGTTTGTCGTACAGGACCTTGCTGTTTGGTGGGTGCCGAACGGATTATGAAACATATCGAAAACCGATTAGGAGTAAAGGAAAATGAAGTAACACCTGACGGCTTATTTAGTTGGAGAGGTATCGAGTGTGTTGCAGCATGCGGTATGGGACCTGTTCTACAAATTGGACCAACTTATACTTATTACGAAAACCTAACGGAAGAAAGTGTTGATCAGTTAATTGAAGAATTAAAGCACAAGTAAGTAAAATGAGGTAAAGGTGTTTGAGGATAGAACAAAAGCGTTGAATGACTGAGCTGTTTTGTATGAAACTAAGCGCTAATCACCGATTATACCAACAACGAATAACTAACAACGAATGACCATACGAATAGCTAAAGACTAAATGCAATGGCGCGGAAATTACTATTAGAGCATATTCAGGTACCTGGAATAAATACATTTGAGGTTTATCGCCAAAAGGGTGGGTATCGGGCGGTTGAAAAGGCTTTGAAAACCCTCAGTCCGGAAGAAGTGGTGGAAGAAGTGAAAAAGTCGGGACTGAGAGGGCGCGGTGGAGCGGGCTTTCCCACAGGAATGAAATGGAGTTTCTTGGCCAAACCGGAAGGAGTGCCCCGTTATTTGGTATGCAATGCCGACGAATCCGAGCCCGGCACGTTTAAAGATAGGTACTTAATGACTCATATTCCCCATGCGCTAATTGAAGGAATGATCGTTGCTAGCTATGCATTGGGAGCAAACACTTCTTACATCTATGTGAGAGGGGAGATGATGCCCCAAATCCGTATTCTCGAAAGAGCTATTGAAGAGGCTAAAGCCGCAGGATTCTTAGGTAGCAACATTTTAGGTACCGGATATAATTTAGAACTGTATGTGCAACCGGGTGGCGGAGCTTATATATGTGGTGAGGAAACAGCGCTCTTGGAATCACTTGAGGGAAAACGAGGAAACCCTCGTATAAAACCTCCATTCCCTGCAGTGGCTGGTTTGTATAACTGTCCTACGGTTGTCAATAATGTCGAGTCAATCGCCGCCACAGTCCCGATATTAAATATGGGTGGAGAGGAATACGCCAAAATAGGTATCGAGCGAAGCACC
Organism: Olivibacter sp. LS-1; assembly: GCF_008245145.1. Lineage (GTDB taxonomy): Bacteria > Bacteroidota > Bacteroidia > Sphingobacteriales > Sphingobacteriaceae > Olivibacter > Olivibacter oleidegradans. The sequence goes on from NZ_CP041643.1 coordinate 1,198,280, forward strand.
GGAACTAAATTGATATCAGCCTCCGGCAATATTAATAAACCGGGGGTGTATGAAATCGAACTCGGTCTACCGGTAGAAGAATTTATCTATTCTGATGAATACTGTGGAGGCATCACCAACGGAAAGCGTTTAAAAGCAGTTGTAGCAGGCGGTTCTTCTGTCCCGATTCTTCCCGCTAATTTAATATTAAAAACAGCAAAGGGAGAGAATCGGCTCATGACTTACGAATCGTTGGCTGATGGTGGTTTCGCAACCGGAACAATGCTCGGATCGGGAGGTTTTATCGTCTTCGATGAAGATCAATGCATTGTGCGTAATACCTGGAATTTTGCCCGCTTTTATCATCACGAGAGCTGCGGTCAGTGCTCACCTTGTAGAGAGGGAACAGGTTGGATGGAGAAAGTATTGCACCGGCTCGAATATGGCCATGGCAAAATGAGTGATATTGACCTATTGGTAGATGTCTCGAAAAAAATAGAAGGGAATACAATTTGCCCGCTTGGTGATGCAGCTGCTTGGCCCGTTGCAAGTGCTATTCGTCATTTTAGAGACGAATTTGAGTGGCACGTCATTCATGGAGAAGAGGCACAACATAGAAATTTCGGCTTGGCACATTATGCAGATCCCCTGACGGTGGAAGGGTGAAGGTAAAAAGTGAGGGGCTAATGGCTGGTTAACAACTAATAACTAACAGCTAATAACTAAATATATGGCTGATAACGAAAAAATAAAAGTAAGCATTGATGGTATTACCGTTGAAGTAGCACCTGGAACAACCATATTAAATGCCGCACGGCAGATTGGGGGAGAAATTGTACCACCCGCTATGTGTTATTATTCCAAATTACAAGGAAGCGGCGGGAAATGTAGAACCTGTCTGGTAAAAGTAAGTAAAGGCTCAGAGAAGGATCCGAGACCAATGCCTAAATTGGTAGCTTCTTGTCGCACTACGGTGATGGACGGTATGGAGGTTCAAAACATTACTTCCAATGAAGTTTTGGAAGCACGGAAAGGGGTCGTTGAAATGTTGTTGATTAATCATCCATTGGATTGCCCTATCTGCGATCAGGCCGGCGAATGCCACTTGCAGGATCTAGGTTTTGAACACGGTGCTGCAGCTACCCGTTATGAATTTGAGCGAAGAACTTTTGAACGAATAGATATTGGAGATAAGATCCAATTACATATGACGCGATGTATTTTATGTTATCGTTGCGTTTTTGTTGCAGATCAAATAACGGACAAAAGAGTACATGGCATTTTGGGAAGGGGAGATGCCGCTGAAATATCAACGTATATCGAAAAGGCGATCGATAACAATTTTTCAGGCAATGTGATTGATGTCTGCCCCGTAGGGGCTTTGACCGATAAAACTTTCCGGTTTAAAAACAGGGTCTGGTTTACCAAACCGGTAGATGCACATCGGGATTGCCCGGACTGTTCCGGTAAAGTTACCCTGTGGTATAAAGGGGAAGAAGTGCTACGCGTTACAGCCCGAAAGGATGAATACGGCGAAGTTGAGGATTTTATTTGCAATACATGCCGTTTCGATAAAAAACATACTACCGATTGGGTTATAGAAGGTCCTCGAAAGGTAGTCCATACATCCGTTATCTCGGCGAATCATTATGAGACCCTGAAACCCTTACCGGTAGTTAAGGAGAATCCGAAGCTTCAAGAAGCTAACAAACATCAGTTCGAACGGTCAGTCCGGCTTTAATAAAGCTATATAAACAATAATAACACGGTTAATAAACAGATAAATTAAACGTTGATGGAAGCTGCATTTATAATAGAGAAATTGATACTGATCGTAGTCGTGTTTGTATTAACACTCGTTATTGCCATGTATTCAACCTTGGCCGAAAGAAAAGTGGCCGGCTTTATGCAAGACCGCAAGGGGCCGGATCGTGCGGGTCCCTTTGGTATTTTGCAACCTTTAGCGGATGGAGGGAAATTCTTTTTTAAGGAAGAGATAATTCCGGCCGGTGCACACAAAGGACTCTTTATAGCGGGACCAACTATCGCTATTATAACGGCTTGTATCAGTAGCGCTGTGATACCATGGGGCCAGTCCCTGCAAATCGGAGAGCGAGTAATAGATTTACAAGTAGCCGATGTAAACGTTGGGATTCTTTACATCTTCGGTGTGATTGCGTTGGGAGTTTATGGTATTATGCTTGGTGGATGGGCTTCCAATAATAAATTTTCTTTAATGGGAGCGATTAGAGCGGCTTCACAAAGCATCAGTTATGAAGTGGCGATGGGGCTTTCCATTATCGCGCTCTTAATGGTCACGCAAACATTATCCTTAAAGGAGATCGTAGCACAGCAAAGCGGTTTTGTGAACTGGAATATATGGGTTCAACCCCTAGGCTTTATCATTTTTGTTACCTGTGCTTTCGCCGAATGTAACCGTGTACCATTTGACCTCCCGGAATGTGAAACGGAATTAGTTGGCGGGTATCACACCGAATATTCATCGATGAAACTGGGACTTTATATGTTCTCGGAATATATCAATATGTTTGTTTCATCGGCCGTGATGTCCGCCCTTTACTTTGGCGGATATAACTTTCCTTTTATGCACGATTTAGGGCTCTCGCAGAACTGGATCACCATCATTGGCGTACTGGTATTCTTTCTGAAAATATTTGCCTTCATCTTCTTTTTTATGTGGATTCGGTGGACTTTACCTCGTTTCCGTTATGATCAGTTGATGAATCTAGGATGGAAAATTCTCATTCCTTTAGCAATCGCAAACATTGTATTAACAGGTGTAATAACCTTAATAAAGGATACCTATTGGTAAGGAATGCCAGGTATTTAACGAAGCCCTTGCTTAATAATAAAAAAAATGGAACCCTTAAGTAATAGAAAAAAAGTTTTAGAGCAGAAACCGATGAATTTCTGGGAGCGGATGTATCTTCCGGCTATTCTAAAAGGGATGCGTGTTACCATAAGGCATTTCTTTAGAAAAAAAGCCACCGTCTCTTATCCCGAAGTAGAACGCCCTTACTCGAAAAATTATCGTGGAATGCATTCGCTGAAGCGGGATGAAGAAGGAAGAGAAAGGTGTACGGCCTGCGGTCTATGTGCACTTTCTTGTCCGGCTGAAGCAATTACCATGATATCCGCTGAACGAAAAAAAGGAGAGGAACACTTGTATCGTGAGGAGAAATATGCTGCGGTATACGAAATTAATATGCTCCGATGCATTTTTTGTGGCTTGTGCGAGGAGGCTTGTCCAAAAGAGGCGATTTATCTGGATGGTCCGCACGTACCGGCGGATTACTTGCGGAAGGATTTTATTTATGGAAAAGACAAGCTTGTCGAAGAACGATTTGATATCCATTCCCTGAGGTAGATGCTTAACTAAAACGAATACGATAAAACATATAAACTTTAGATTGTGAGCTTATTTTATTTTGTAGCCTTTCTTTCAATATTCTTCTCATTGATGGTGATCATTACCAAAAATCCGGTACATAGCGTACTGTATTTGGTAATCACTTTTTTCACTTTCACTGTGCATTATATTTTGTTGAACGCCCAGTTTTTGGCCGTGGTAAACTTTATAGTCTATATGGGAGCTATCATGGTTCTCTTTCTGTTTGTATTGATGCTTTTAAACCTGAACAAGGATACGGAGCCTATGAAATCGGTTTTAGTGAAGGTAATGGGAGCTGTTGCAGGTATGTGCTTGCTCGTGACCGTTGCGGGTTCTATACGAGCGATTGAAGTTTCCGACCCTTTAATCCTTAAAAGCCCGGATATTGGTCTTGTCGGCAATCTCGGTAAAGTGTTATTTAATGAATTTTTATTACCCTTTGAAATTTCGTCATTGCTATTGCTTACAGCGATGGTAGGCGCAGTGTTACTGGCAAAGAAAGAACAAAAAAGTATATAATGGAGACAATCGTTAAAGATTTACAAGGAATACCGCTGAATCATTACATATTATTGAGTAGTATAGTGTTTTCGATTGGCGTAATCGGTGTACTTACTCGCAGAAATGTGATTATCATTATGATGTCCATAGAACTGATGCTCAATGCGGTAAACCTTTTACTGGCAGCTTTTTCGGCATACCACGGCGATGCCTCGGGGCAGGTCTTTGTGTTTTTTGTCATGGCCCTTGCAGCGGCGGAAGTTGCGGTTGGACTGGCCATCATTGTGATGGTATATCGAAATACCCGATCGATTGATATCAATTCGCTCAATAAGTTGAAGTGGTAAGATTTGAAGCTTACAGCCGGGCTGTAATCAATCTAAAATTTAAATCTATTTTGAACAAAATAAGCTACTCGCAAGACGTATAGCTAACATAAACATCGTATGACTGGATTAATTTGGATCGTTCTTTTACCTTTAATAGGGTTCGTATTAAACGGATTAGGCAGAAATAGCCTGTCGAAGCCAATTATCTCGCTTATTGGCTGCGGAACTATTTTGGCCTCCTTTTTATTAAGTTGTAATGTTTTTGGTGCGGTTTATGCCGCTCGGCAGGGAGGCGAAGACGCCGCCTTCTCCCAAACGATCTTCCACTGGATAAGCGCAGGCAACTTACATATATCATTGTCCTTTTTGGTGGACCCCCTAAGTGCTATTATGTTACTCATCATTACGGGTATCGGCTTCTTGATTCATTTGTATTCAACAGGATATATGAAGCATGATGCAGGTTTTGGTAAATTTTTTGCCTATCTGAATCTTTTCATCTTTTTTATGCTGCTGTTGGTTTTGGGATCCAATTACGTCGTTATGTTTATTGGATGGGAGGGCGTAGGTTTATGTTCGTATTTATTAATCGGATTTTGGTACCAGCGCGTTGACTATGCAAGTGCGGCCAAGAAAGCCTTCGTTATGAATCGAATCGGAGATCTGGGTTTTTTGCTTGCCATATTCCTCTTGTTTTATACCTTCGGTTCGCTTGAATTTAACGATATCTTACCAAAAGCAGCCGGATTCCCGGTAGGCGATTCCTCCTTGTTTTTAATTTCACTCCTACTCTTCATAGCGGCAACAGGTAAGTCTGCTCAAATACCTTTATTTACCTGGTTGCCGGATGCGATGGCTGGCCCAACACCGGTTTCTGCGCTAATACATGCCGCAACCATGGTAACAGCAGGAATTTACCTGATTGCAAGGTCGAACATTCTCTTTACTTTATCACCGGCAACCATGGAAATCATAGCAATTGTTGGTTTGCTAACAGCTTTATTGGCGGCATTTATCGCAGTTACTCAAAACGACATAAAAAAGGTACTAGCTTATTCAACCGTTTCACAATTAGGCTATATGTTTTTGGGACTCGGTGTAGGAGCTTTCACCGGAGCGTTTTTTCACGTTATTACCCATGCTTTCTTTAAAGCTTTGTTGTTCTTGGGAGCGGGATCGGTAATCCATGCCATGAGCAATGAGCAGGATATGCGATCAATGGGCGGTTTAAAGAAAAAACTGCCGATAACTTTTGTAACCATGTTGATTGGTACAATTGCTATAGCGGGTATCCCGCCGCTAGCGGGCTTTTTCTCCAAAGACGAAATATTGGCACATGCTTTCGCTCATAATAAAATTTTATGGGTTGGAGGATTTGTAGGAGCCTTGTTCACCGCCTTCTATATGTTTAGAATGCTATTTCTTACCTTCTATGGTAAATTCCGAGGTACCTATGATCAGGAAAGACATCTCCACGAGTCTCCGGTAGTCATGACCTTACCACTCATTATTTTAGCCGTACTCTCTTTCGGTGGAGGCTTTTTAAACATACCGGAAGCCTTGGGCGGACATACAGGACTTTCTAATTTTTTGCAGCCCGTTTTTGCAGCCTCTACGTCAAAAAATACAAGCGGTCATCTGTCACATACAACAGAATATATCTTAATGGGGCTGTCTGCCCTTGCGGCGCTCGTAATGGCTGGCTATGCTTACGCTAAGTACATAAAGAAAGCCGCTCTGCCTGTGGCCGATCACGAGGATCGCAGTGTATTGGAACGACTTTCATATCACAAGTTTTATATTGACGAGTTTTATGATCGTGTTGTTACCAGACCATTGAATGGATTGTCTAGTCTTTTTTATGCAGTTGACAGAAAGCTCATCGACGGTTTCGTAAATTACATCGGAAATGGCGCATCGCAAGCAGGAACCTTATTGAGGTTACTACAGCAAGGTAATGTGGGCTATTATATTTTTTATATGGTGATCGGCATTATCGCCGTATTGGCTTACGGTTTATTTATAATTTAATCTGATAAGGTAAAGAAAATTCATGGATAACTTAGTTTTACTTCTTCTTGTACCCATAATAGGAGCAGTTCTGTTAGCTTTCATAAAAAACACTAACTTAGCTAAGCCAATAGCACTCATCTGTTCACTTATAGCGCTCGGGATAACCGGTACTTTACTTGGCGCTTTCGTACTGGATGCCAGTATGCAATTTGAACAGAATATTCCCTGGATCCCGGCACTGGGTATCCACTTTCATGTAGGGATCGATGGCATCAGCATGCCTTTGGTATTACTTACCAACGGGCTCATACCCTTAATTATTCTCAGTACGTTTAAACAACAACAAAGGGGGGCGTTCTACGCGCTTGTTTTGTTTATGCAAACAGGCCTTTTGTTGGTTTTTACCGCTTTAGATGCCTTTCTTTTTTACGTTGGTTGGGAAATTGCGTTGATTCCGATTTACTTCATATGTGGTTTATGGGGAGGGGAGAATAGAGCGCGTGTTACGCTGAAATTTTTCATTTATACCTTTGCTGGGAGTCTGTTAATGCTCATTGCTATTATCTATCTCTATACCCAGGTCCCCACAGCAAATTATGAATTAAGCTCCTTTTATGAGCTAAAGCTGGATGAAAAGACACAACGCTATATTTTCTGGGCATTTTTCATCGCTTTTGCCATCAAAATGCCTTTGTTTCCTTTTCATACATGGCAACCGGACACTTATGTAGAAGCACCCACGGCAGGAACGATGTTATTGTCAGGCATTATGTTAAAAATGGGCGTTTACGGATTAATTAGATGGTTGTTACCGATAGCGCCACTCGGTTTCAGTCAGTACGGAACCCTCGTGCTCAGTTTGGCAGTGATCGGCATTGTGTATGCATCTATCATTGCCTTTAAGCAAAGAGACGTAAAACGTTTAATTGCCTATTCTTCCATCGCACACGTCGGACTGATTGCGGCAGGCGTTTTTGTTTGGAACGTTCAGAGCTTGCAAGGCGCCATGATACAGATGATCAATCACGGGATTAGCGTTGTTGGATTATTCTTTGTAATAGAGATTATTGCTCGCCAATTGAAAACGCGGGAGATACAGGACATGGGGGGGCTTGCAAAAAACGCTCCAACACTCGCGCTTGTTTTCCTTGTTATTGTTTTGGGGGCTATCGGTCTACCTTTAACCAATGGATTTATCGGTGAGTTTTTATTGCTTATAGGGCTTTATCAAGCGGGTCTCTGGTGGGCGATATTTGCCGGACTTACTATTATTTTGGGAGCGGTTTATATGCTGCGTATGTACCAGGGTGTAATGCTCGGTGAGACGAATGAAAGAATGACCCACTTTAAAGACATTAACGGAACGGACCTGCTTTTATTAGGGGTTCTCGTTGTTTTGATAATCGCTATCGGATTGTATCCAAGGCCATTGCTTCACCTCTCCGAAGCCGCCGTGACAAATTTGATAGAACAGGTGAAGACGGTGCACTAAAGAATAGGGAGTAGATTAAAGAACTATATCTGAAAAGAAATTAATAGAATACAAATGAGCGCAATTATTACATTGTCATTATTAGCAATACTCGTTTTATATCTGGGAATATTTAAAGCGCCTAAGACCTTGTTACCGGTTTCCTTATTCGGGATGTTGGCGGCTTTATTTTTTGAATGGAAACTGTGGTCTGTAGATGCTACACCGCTTTACAGTGGAATGGTCCTATTCGACAAATTTGCATTGGCATTTTCTATGCTCCTTATTGGTATTACGATGTTGATATTTGTGCTGTCCAAAGGTTATTTTGATAGTATTAGCTCGAATATAGCAGAGTATTATGCACTTCTGATTTTTTCTCTTACAGGCGCTTTACTGGTTGTTGCTTTTCACAATCTTTCCATGTTGTTTATTGGAATAGAAATTATGTCTGTAGCGCTCTATATTTTAGCCGGTATAAGAAAAAAGGATCTGGCATCAAACGAAGCTTCACTCAAATACTTTTTGATGGGTGCGTTTTCGACCGGCTTCCTGTTATTTGGTATTGCCTTGGTTTACGGGGCCAGCGCTTCCTTCGACCTAGCTAAAATAAGGGATTATGTAACAAGTAATGGTTCTACTATTTCCCCTTTGTTTTATGCCGGTATATTATTTTTGATCGTTGGTTTGGGCTTTAAGGTGGGGGCTGCGCCTTTTCATTTCTGGACACCGGATGTCTATGATGGATCACCGATTCTAATTACTACTTTTATGAGCACCGTGGTGAAAGCGGCCGCATTCGGTGGCTTTTTACGCCTGTTCTCCGTCTGCTTTGAGCCGTTGCAAAGTTTTTGGGCTCCCATTCTACTCATCATTATCGTTCTAACCCTTTTCATAGGGAATATCAGTGCCCTCGTGCAACAAAGCTTTAAACGTATGCTTGCTTATTCGAGTATTTCGCATGCCGGTTATATGTTGTTCGCTATATTAAACATGAATAATCAGGCCAACGGTGCCATGTTGGTATATGCGACGGCTTATTCAATTGCCTCCGTTACCGCTTTCGCCGTATTGATATTGGTTAAACGGAGCGAGGGTGGTGAATATTTCGAATCGTTTAACGGTTTGGGAAAAACAAATCCTTTTCTTGCATTAATACTTACAATAGCCATGCTATCTTTAGCAGGCATCCCATTAACGGCTGGGTTCATTGGCAAATTTCTGATGTTTTCCGAGGCGCTGTCTAATTTACATGTTGCGCTTGTCATCTTGGCAGCCATCAATGCAGCGATTGGTATTTTCTATTATTTCCATGTTATTATTAATATGTATTTCAAGGAGGGGAATGCCGTTCTTATAACAACAGACAACAACTATAAAGTAGTATTATTTATAGCTGCGCTATTAACCTTGCTTATTGGCATTTACCCAGAGTGCTTAAGCAGTTTAATATAATGTCTATTAGGTACGGAGCTAGTAAATTTTTCGTATGTTTGAATTTATAATGGTAGCTTTGTAGCTATATATGCAAGAATTCTGCTTATCTATTTTTCAATACTTTGATGCTGAGACCCTAATCCGGTCGGGAGGCTTCTACCTAATAGTATTCGTAGTTTTTGCTGAAACAGGGCTTTTTTTTGGCTTTTTTCTACCAGGAGATTACCTGCTTTTTCTGGCAGGCCTATTTGTTGCTTCAGGTTTATTAGATGTTTCGATTTTTACCTTGTGTTCAGGAATGATATTTGCTGGCATATTAGGGAATTTTGTAGGCTATTGGTTTGGATGGCGTACCGGACCTATGCTTTTTAAGCGTAAGGATTCGTGGCTTTTTAAACGGAAATATATCGTAATGGCTGAGGAATTCTATAACAAATATGGAGGAGCTGCTTTAATTTTGGGCAGATTTATGCCAATAATACGTACCTTTGCTCCCATATTTGCGGGTATCGTGCGTTTGGATTTTAAAAAATTCGTTCTATATAATATAATAGGAAGTTTTTTGTGGGTGTTAACATTAACCTTAGCAGGGTTTTATTTAGGTAGGCAGTTTCCGCAGATTATAGATTATATTGAATATATTGTAATTGGCTTTGTTGCCTTGACAGCATCGCCTATTATTGTCGCAATCATAAAACAGAGTTTTAAAAAGCATCCTGTCAACCAGGATAAAAAAGAAGAAAAAGAGTATTAGTTAAGTTTAGAATTATATGAATAACGCACATCCGTGGCACAATGTATCTCCGGGCGATGATGTCCCTTCTTCCGTAAACGCAATCATAGAAATACCTAAAGGTTCCAAAGCCAAATATGAAATTGATAAAGAAAGCGGTCTGCTAAAGTTGGATCGTGTTTTATTTTCATCGGTAATGTACCCGGCAAACTATGGTTTTATACCCCAAACGTATTGTGATGATAAAGACCCGCTTGATATTCTGGTTATCTGCTCCGTGGATGTAGTTCCTATGTCTATTATCGAAGCTAAAGTCATTGGAGTCATGCACATGGTTGACGGAGGTGAACAGGACGACAAGATTATTGCTGTAGCAAAAAATGATATGTCGGTTAACTATATTAATGACCTTTCCGAGCTTCCTCCACATACGATGAAGGAAATCGTTCGATTCTTTCAGGATTATAAGGCGTTGGAAGGAAAGAATGTTACCATTGAAAAATGGATGGGTAAGTCGTTCGCGTATACTTGCATCCAGGAGAGCTTAGAGCTCTATCAGAAGACGTTCATTAACAAATAGTACATGGGCTTCCAAATTTTTGTCACATTATTTCTGGTAGTGCTCAATGGGTTTTTTGTTGCTGCTGAATTTGCTATTGTAAAGGTTAGACTTTCGCAAATTGAAGTAAAAGCAAAATCCGGTAATAGCGTGGCAAAAGTTGCTAAGCATATAACTCAGCATTTAGATGGTTATTTAGCGGCAACCCAACTTGGAATTACATTGGCATCGCTTGGCCTCGGTTGGGTGGGCGAATCCGTTATGACCGAAATCGTGAACAAGGTGTTTGGTTTGTTTAACGTTGAGTTGACAGGGCAAATTGCTACTAATCTTGGACATGTTTTAGCATTCTCTATTATAACAGTTTTGCACATTGTCTTCGGTGAATTGGCTCCGAAGTCGATAGCAATTCAACGTCCTGTGGGGACAACTATGGCCTTGTCCTTGCCTTTAAGGTTTTTCTATATCATATTTCGCCCGTTCATCTGGATCTTAAATGGATTCGCCAATTTCATTTTACGCCTTTTAGGCTTTGGTGCTCATATGCATGAAGCGCATCACTCTACTGAAGAGCTACAATACCTCTTGGATCAAGGGAAGGAAAGCGGTGCTTTGAATATGATTGAACATGAGCTGATTAAGAACGTCTTCGATTTTAATGAACGGGTTGTAAAGAACATCATGGTACCGAGAACCAAGATCGTCGGTATTGAATTAAGTAGCCCAAAGGAGGAACTTCTGCAAACCATTATCAGTGAAGGTTACTCAAGAATTCCTGTGTACGATGAAACAATCGATAAGATTGTCGGCATTGTGCATGCCAAAGATATTTTACCTTTAATGGTAAATAATAAAGAATTCGTGCTCAAAACCATTATCAGAAAACCTTATTTTATAGCGGAGAATAAGAAGATAAATGATTTGATGAGCGAATTTCAGTTGAAACGCATTCAAATAGCGATTGTGCTCGATGAATTTGGTGGTACGGCGGGTATGGTTACATTGGAAGATATTGTGGAAGAATTGGTTGGTGAAATTCAGGATGAATATGATGAAGAAAAACCGATTGTTGAAAAGGCTTCGGATACCGAGTATATCGTTGAAGCTGCTGCCAGCGTACATGACGTGAATGAATATTTACCGTATGAGTTGCCTGAAAGCTCAGATTACGATACGCTTTCCGGCCTAGTAATAACCGTTTTCGATAAAATCCCGGATGTTGGAGAGCGAAAAGAATTCCACGGTTATATCTTCACTATTTTAAAGAAGACACAGCAGAACATCGAATATGTAAAGCTGGAGTCGCTACCTCGCGACAGCGAGAACATGGAAGAAGAGGATTGATATTAATTAATAGTGCACCTTTTTTATACACCGGATATTGAGGCTAATGCCATTGAATATGTGCTTAATGAGGATGAAAGTAAACATTGCGCACGTGTATTAAGGCTTGGCATAGGTGATCCCATTGTATTAATTGATGGACGCGGCAGCTTGTTTCGAGTCGAAATTGCCGATGCGCACCCCAAACGCACTAAAGTCCGCATTTTAACTATTGAGCGGAATTATGGGAAGCGAAACCACTATTTACATATTGCAGTGGCGCCCACTAAAAACCTGGACCGCTTGGAATGGTTTTTAGAAAAGGCAACGGAAATCGGTATCGATGAGATTACACCGATCATTTGTGAGCATTCTGAACGTAAAGAGCTTAAAATCGAACGCTTGACGAAGGTGGTGACCGCTGCTGTGAAACAGTCGTTAAGCGCCTATCACCCTAAAATTAACGAACCAATCGATTTTCGTCGTTTTGCTGAAGAACTGCCGGCAAAGCAGCATTTTATAGCACATTGTCTGGAAGCAACTAAAGTGACACTAACCGCTGAAATAAAGCCTCATGGCAGTTATTGTGTTCTTATTGGGCCTGAGGGTGATTTCAGTCCTTCGGAAGTTGAATTCGCTATAAGCAAAGGCTGCCAGGCAATAAGCTTGGGGAACACACGTCTTAGAACGGAAACCGCTGCTTTATATGCCTGTATGGAAATTAATCTCCTGAATAGAAATTGATGCAGTATAGCGGTTGCTTTGCATCATTACTTTAATATCCGCTTGATCTTGTTCGATTTTTTAATCAGCTTATAGAACGATTGGTAATCTTCGGTTTCCAATAGATGTTGCATGTTCTGCAATTGATGAATATGCTCTTCCAAAACATCCATAACGTTTTTTCGATTTTGCCTGAATATGGGTACCCACATATCCGCTGAACTTTTGGCTAAACGTACGGTGGATTCAAACCCCGAACTAGCTAGTTCGAAAATCCTTCCTTGCGACTTCTCTTTCTCTAAGACGGTAAGCGCTAAAGCAAAAGAAGTGATATGCGAAATGTGCGAAACATAAGCGGTGTGTACGTCATGTTCTTTGGCGTTCATGAAAACTGTCTTCATTTCCAACTGGTCTACCACCGCTTCTGCGGTATCAAAAGCGTCTTCATCACTATTGGTAGCATCGCAATAAATCATGGTCTTTCCACTGAATAAGTTGGGAACAGCAGCCTCCGGACCGGAGTATTCTGTCCCTGCCATGGGATGGCAAGCGACAAGTCGCCCACGCTTTTCATGGTTTTCAACCAGCGATAAAAGCTTCTCTTTGGTAGATCCCATATCCATTACCACTTGTTTGGGAGATAGTTGGTCGAGTAGACTTGGCAGTATCTTACAAATCGCATCAACGGGCACCGCTAAAATGAATATATCTGCTTCGGCTATGGCCTCTTCTAATGATTTTCCCTCGTCGATCAGACCCAAACTTAGCGCCTTTTTTATATTTTGCTCATCTTTGTCAATACCAATAACCTTCGAAGCAAATTTTTTCTCTTTGAGCGTAATGGCAATTGATCCACCAATTAACCCTACACCAATAATGGCAATTTTCATTGTATCTGTAAATCGTTTATATTTTTGCTTTGATTCTGTCAATAGCTTCTTGTAGTACTGTTTCCGTGGTGCATAAGCTAACTCTTACATAATGTTGACCCGCACTTCCAAAGATCCCACCGGGAGTTATAAATACCGCCGCTTGTTTCAATACATCATCGCTTAACGCGTAGCCATCTTGATAAGATGCCGGTACGCTTGCCCAAACAAACAAACCTACCTGCGTGTCATCAAAATCGCAGTTCAACGTTCGGAGTAATTCATAGACCTTTTCTCTCCGACCCTGATAAATTTTATTAAGTGACGTATACCAATCCTCATCCAATTCTAAAGCCGCGGCCGCGGCCATTTGCAATGGCAAGAACATACCGGAATCCATGTTGCTTTTAAAACGCATAATCTCATTAATGCGATCTTGATGGCCTACAAGCATTCCGATTCGCCATCCGGCCATATTACTTGATTTACTTAATGAATTTAATTCCAGAGCAACATCCTTAGCCCCGTCTATTGACAGGAGACTACTTGGTTCCTCCGTCAAAATAAAACTGTAGGGATTATCATGACAAAGGAGAATTCGATGTGCTTTGGCGAAAGCGATCAAATCCTTAAAAAAGGTCTTGTCGGCCTTCGCCCCTGTTGGCATATGTGGATAATTAACCCACATCAGCTTCACTTTACTTAAATCTTGTTTGGCCAGTGCCTCTAAATCCGGAAGCCAGGCATTGGCTTCTTGCAAATCATAGTATACACCCTTCGCACCCGTTAATCGAACTGCAGAGCTATAGGTCGGATAACCTGGATTGGGTATCAGGGCTTCATCTCCCTCTTGAAGGTAAGTCATGCAAATATGCATGATTCCCTCTTTCGACCCAATAAGGGGCAATACTTCAATGTCCGGATTTAATTCTACTTGATAATATTTCTTATACCAAGAGGCAATGGCCGATCGTAAGGCAGGCGCTCCCTTATAACTCTGATAGGCATGGGTATTGGGTAGGGCAGCATATTTGTTTAATGTTTCGATAACCGTTGGATGGGGCGGTAAATCGGGACTGCCGATTCCCAGATTAATAACGCTCGCTCCTGCTTTATTAAGCTCGTCGATTTCCCGTAATTTTTTGGAGAAATAATATTCTTCTGTATGCTGTAATCTTTTAGCTACCTCTATGAACATCGCATCTATTTTAAGCGGCCTAATTTACTAAAATAGTTGCGTTATTGACATCAGAACTCGCTGAACTTTTTTTGTTTCCGGAGGTAACGTAAATATCTGCATGTTTTATATGTATGTTGATCAACTTTTTACGTTCTATTATCGGAGTATTTAAGCTTTTTCTTACCTTTGGACTTTTGGTTTAAAAACATTGAATGAAAACCTATCTAAGATTACTGTCTTTTGCAAAACCCATTGAGAAATACGCTATACCCTATATTATCTGTACGCTTATTACTGTCTTCTTCGGAACACTGAATTTAGCCCTTCTTATCCCCTTACTGAATACGCTATTTATTGAAGGGGAAAGGGTGGAGGTTGTGAGCAAACCGGATAACTGGTATAACTTAATTGATCATTTTAATTATTACGCGCAGGAATTGAGTCATCAATTCGGGCCTTACGGAACTTTGCAACGTGTATTAATCGTCATTGTTGCTTCGGTGTTTGTCAGTAATCTGTTTCGCTACTTCGCGCAACGGATTATGGAGAACCTTCGAATCCATACGTTGCTGAATCTCCGAAAAACGGTTTTTGATAACGTAATGGATCTGCACGTCGGATACTTTAATAATCAACGAAAAGGAGATATCATTTCTAAAATTGCTTCTGACGTACAAGTTGTGCAATTTTCAGTGACAGCTACGCTGCAAGTTGTTTTTAAGGAGCCATTGCAATTGCTGTTTTACATCATTTGGCTATTTGCGATTAGTTATAAGCTAACTTTCTTTGCCATTTTGGTTATTCCCGTGTCTGCGTTCATCATCTCTTTAATTGTTAGGCGATTGAAGGAGCAAGCAACGGAGGCGCAGCAGGTATATGGTAGAATGATCAGTTATCTGGATGAGGCTTTATCGGGTGTGAAAATTATTAAGGCTTTTAACGCTACATCCTATGTAAAGGGAAGGTTCCATGATGAAAATGTGTATTATTCCAAATTGGGTAGGAGAATGGCCAGACGGCAACAGCTAGGATCGCCGGTATCGGAGCTGCTGGGGATTTTAATGGTAGCGGCGCTAGTACTTTATGGGGGTAATCTGGTGCTTACGGGGAGTGAGGAATTGGATGCAGCTTCTTTCATCGCCTATATTGCTATGTTCTCCCAAGTGATGCGACCAGCGAAAGCGATTACCGACTCTTTTAGTAATATTCACTCGGGGATTGCAGCAGGCGAACGTGTGTTGGAGTTAATCGATGAGCGACCTGCCATACAAGATGCATCCAATGCAATCGCTATTACTGATTTTAAAGAGGGTATCGCGTTCAAAAATGTAAGCTTTTCGTACCAGGATAAAAAGGTGCTAAACAATATAAATTTTGATATTCCAAAAGGAAAAACAGTTGCCCTGGTTGGCCCTTCCGGTGGCGGAAAATCCACGCTTATGGATTTAGTTCCCCGGTTCCAGGATGTTCAGTCGGGCGAGATTACTTTCGATGGTATAAACATTAAGGATGTTCAAAGCAATTCGTTGCGATCCTTAATGGGGACAGTGAACCAAGAATCGATTTTATTCAATGATACCGTATTTAACAACATCGCATTTGGCGTGCTGGATGCAACGCTGGACCAAGTGATGGCGGCAGCGAAAATTGCGAATGCACATGATTTTATAGAGGCTACTGAAAATGGATATTATACCAATATCGGTGATCGAGGGGTTAAATTATCGGGTGGGCAGAGACAACGAATTTGTATAGCTCGGGCCGTTTTACGCAATCCACCTATCTTGCTTTTGGATGAAGCTACGTCCGCATTGGATACGGAGTCGGAAAAATTGGTCCAAGATGCTTTAAATAAATTAATGCATAGCCGAACCACCTTGGTGATCGCGCATCGACTCAGCACGATTCAGTCCGCGGACGTTATTATTGTTCTGGAATCCGGTACGATTGTAGAACAGGGTAACCATAACGAGCTGATTGCTCGAAATGGTTTGTACAAACGTTTGGTTGATATGCAGCAGTTTGAAGAAGTATAGATAGCCTTGATCTTTTTTCTTATGCAGATAGGATGTTTCCGAAGAAGTCGGCTAAATAAAAAAGGGGTTTTCCAATCGAAAAACCCCTTTTTATTTATAGAAGAGCTTCTTTATAATTTTCTCTTTACTTCTACTTGCTCATAAGCCTCCACAATATCGCCTACTTTGATATCGTTAAAGTTTTGAATACTCAATCCACACTCGTAGCCTTGAGATACTTCTTTAACATCATCTTTGTAGCGTTTTAAGGAAGCTAACTTACCTGAATAAACAACCACGCCGTCGCGGATTAACCGGATATCGTGATTACGGTTTATTTTTCCATCCAGCACCATACATCCCGCGATCGTACCTACCTTACTGATTTTAAAGGTCTCCCTAATCTCTACGTTGGCAACAATCTTCTCTTCAAATTTAGGAGCTAACATGCCTTCCATCGCGGCTTTTAGTTCTTCAATCGCATCGTAAATGATCGAATATAAGCGGATATCAATCTGTTCTTGTTCAGCTAACTTACGAGCATTTTGAGAAGGTCTTACCTGGAAACCAATTATAATCGCATCAGAAGCAGACGCTAATAGAACATCGGATTCCGAGATCTGTCCAACAGACTTATGTATAATGTTTACTTGGATCTCTTCTGTGGATAACTTCAGTAAAGAGTCTGATAAAGCTTCGATAGAACCATCCACATCACCTTTCACAATTACATTGAGCTCTTTGAAGTTTCCAATAGCCAAACGGCGACCGATTTCATCCAAGGTAATGTGTTTCTGTGTGCGGAGCCCTTGCTCACGTTGTAACTGTAGACGCTTATTTGCAATCTGCCTGGCTTCAGCTTCACTTTCGAGCACATAAAATTTGTCCCCCGCCGTTGGCGCTCCGTTCATTCCCAATATTTGGATAGGAGTAGAAGGCCCCGCTTCAGTCACTTTCTGGCCACGCTCGTTGGTAAGTGCTTTTACTTTACCACTATGAGACCCTGCTAAGATCGGATCCCCAACACGTAAAGTACCTCCTTGAATCAACACGGTGGTTACAATACCTCTACCTTTATCGAGTGCGGCTTCTACAACCGAACCCACGGCACGTTTCTTCGGATCCGCTTTTAGATCAAGCATCTCTGCTTCCAGAAGCACTTTTTCCAATAATAAATCAACATTTAAACCAGTCTTACCTGAAATCTCTTGGGCCTGATACTTTCCTCCCCAATCTTCCACTAAAATATTCATGGTAGAAAGCTGCTCCCTGATTTTATCCGCGTTTGCCCCAGGTTTGTCGATTTTTGTAAAGGCGAATACAATTGGTACACCTGCAGCCTGTGCGTGATTGATGGCCTCTTTGGTTTGTGGCATCACGCTATCATCTGCTGCAATTACGATAATGGCTATATCAGTTATTTTGGCACCACGAGCACGCATCGCTGTAAACGCTTCGTGTCCAGGTGTATCCAAGAAAGTTATTTTTCTTCCATCATCCAATTTAACGGCGTATGCTCCAATATGTTGGGTAATACCTCCGGCTTCGCCTCCGATCACATTCGTTTTCCGGATATAATCCAGTAGTGAGGTCTTACCATGGTCGACGTGTCCCATTACCGTAACAATAGGTGCGCGTTGCACCAAGTTATCGGGATTATCGTCTTCTTCTAAGGAATGAGTCTCCTCATCTTCCGGTTTAACAAATTCAACTTCGTAACCAAATTCATCAGCCACAATTGTCAAAGTTTCTGCATCAAGCCGTTGATTAATCGAAGCAAAAATTCCCAAACTCATACACGTTGAGATAACCTGCGTTACCGAAACATCCATCATGTTGGCCAGGTCATTCGCAGTAACAAATTCCGTCACACGAAGAACCTTTGATTGCATCTCCCTTTCTAAAGCTGCTTCCTCAGCAGATAAAGCTACATCATCCCGTTTTTGACGTCGTAATTTTGCTCGTTGGGCAAATTTACCGGATTTACCCGCTCCACTGAGACGGGCAAGCGTTGCTTTTATTTGATCTTGTATTTCTTTTTCCGAAGGTTCTTCCTTCGGCGTCTCAACGTGACGTCCGCGTCCCTTAAAATCATGCTTTCCTTTACCACCGCGCTGATCGGGTCGTTGTCCCCCTTGGTTTGGACCTTGATTTTGTCCCTGACCCGGGTGAGGACGATTTTGCGTTTGACCACCTCCGGCAGGTTGGCCGCCTCGTTGTTGTTGCGTATTATCCCCTTGATTGCGATTCTGATTCCCTCCAAGCGTATTACGCTTACGTTTCCGTTTGTGATCAGATAAACTACCGGCACCGGAAGAAGAAGCAATCGGCTGATCCTTGCGTTTTTGAGGAGAAGTGGGCAACTCTATTTTGCCAATCACTTTAGGCCCACTCAAATGCTCGGCCCGAGCTCTGATAACCTCATTTTGTGGAGCCGGTTCCTTTTCCGGTTCTTTCGGCCCCGGTGCATTTGCCTTTACTTCTTCGGCTTTTGGTTGCTCCTTTTGTTCTATTGGGGCTTGTTCCTGTTTTTTGGGTTCCTCCTGTACAGCTGCAGGTTTTTCTTCCGTAACAGATGCACTTTTCGGAGTTTCAACCGGTTGCTCCGGTTTTTGTTCCGCAGCCGGAGCCGGTGTTTCGCCGGTTTGTTCTGCCTTGGGTTCTTCTCTGTTATAAGGCTTTTTATCGGGCCTACTCCGCTGATTAAGGCTAGAAAGATCGATTTTTCCAACTACCTTAACACCCATGGTAGGCTCAGAACTTGGTTCTTTGGCCTTATCTTGTTGCTCATCTGTAGTAGAAGGTTCCTTTTGCTGAGGTTTGTAAGCATTCGCTTTGGTATCCTCAACAGAAGGAGAGAAAGCGCTATTATTTTTAATTAATATCTCATCATTTTCAACCTCAGGCTGCGTTGCTTTTGATGCAGTTGTTTCAATAGGAGCCTCCTCGCGACGAATCTTTCCAATCACAATCTGATTGGCTTCCTCTTTCACGATCTTATCTCCTTGAAACTCTCGCAGAAGAACTTCATACATGTCTCGGTCTAACTTAGTGTTAGGTTTAGCTTCAATTTCATAGCCTTTCTTTGCCAGAAAATCAACCGCTGTACCAATTCCGATATTCAGTTCTTTTGCAGCTTTCAGTAAGTTTATGCTTTTACCTTCTGTCATTTAATCTATTTACCTCTTAATTTATTACGTGATATTACAAAAGTATACTTTTTAGTTGTTTATTACTAAAATAATAAACAAAGCATTCTTTTGTTTGTGCGCGCTCCGCCGAATTATTCAAATTCCGAACGTAAGACCTGCACTACTTCTTGTATTGTGTTTTCTTCTAAATCAGTACGACGCACCAGCTCGTCCATTGATAAGGCTAATACCGATTTTGCTGTATCTAATCCAACACGCTTGAACTCATCGAGAATCCAACCGTCAATTTCATCTGCAAATTCTTCCAAATCCACATCTTCATCATTCTCGTCACTCTCTCTATACACGTCAATCTCATACCCGGTTAGTTTACCCGCCAACTTAATATTATGCCCGCCACGGCCAATAGCAAGTGACACTTGATCAGACTGCAAATAAACAGCAGCTCTTTTCTCTTCATCATCTAATTTAATAGAACTGATTCTTGCCGGACTTAACGCACGTTGTATATACAGGGAAATATTGTTCGTGAAATTGATCACGTCGATATTTTCATTGCGCAATTCACGAACAATTCCATGAATACGAGAACCTTTCATCCCTACACAGGCTCCTACCGGATCGATACGATCATCGTATGATTCAACGGCAACTTTTGCCCGCTCACCCGGTTCGCGAACGATTTTCTTAATGGTGATCAACCCATCGAAGATTTCGGGAACCTCCAGTTCAAATAATCGTTGTAAAAATTCAGGAGCGGTACGTGAAATGATGATTTTAGGAGTCGTATTCATCATGTCTACCTTATAAACTACCGCACGGATCGTATCCCCTTTCTTGAAATAATCGGCCGGAATTTGCTCAGTTTTAGGTAAGATTAATTCGTTCCCCTCGTCGTCCAAAACCAAGGTCTCTTTTTTCCATATTTGGTATACCTCGCCGGTGACGATCTCACCTACACGGTCTTTATACTTCTTAAAGATTTCGTCCTTTTCAAGTTCCAGTACCTTCGAAACCAAGGTTTGTCTTGCCGCAAGAATCGCTCTTCTTCCAAAGCTCTCCAAGGTGATCTCTTCAATGAAATCATCACCGATTTCTAAATCCGGATCTACTTTGCGAGCTTCCGCAAGTTCGATTTCCAAATCGTCGTCTTCGGAAAATTCATCCTCCACAACTGTTCTTGTGCGCCAAATTTCCAAGTCACCGTTATCCGGATTAACAATTACATCGCAGTTTTCATCTGTGCCGAAACGCTTACGTATCATGCTTCTGAATACTTCTTCCAGCACACTTATCACCGTCGGGCGGTCAATATTTTTGAAGTCTTTAAACTCCTGAAATGAGTCTATTAAATTTATATTGCTCATTTTATTTAAATGAAATTAAAACCTTTGTTTCTATGATTTGATCCAGTGGAACCACTGTTTCCACTTGTATTGCTTTTTTGCCTTTTTCCTTGATTGTTTCTGCTAACTTCATCTCTTTTTCCGATGCCGCTAGTAGGGTGCCTTCTCGTTTTGAACCATCCGCCATTTTTAGTGTGATGGACCGGCCAATATTTTTTTGATATTGACGGAGTAATTTTAATGGAGTGTCTATGCCCGGTGATGACACTTCAAGATTATACGCATTCTCTATCGCGTTTTCCTCTTCTAAATGATAACCAACGTGTCTACTGATGGCTGCGCAATCCTGAATAGTTATTCCCTGATCTCCATCCATGTGAATAATCAGTTTGCCATTACTGTGCATTTTAACGTCTACCAGAAATAAGTCCGGACGATCCGCAATCTTTTCTTCTACTAATTCTGTTACCCTTTTCTCGATGCCCATAGTGAATTTACAAATTTCTTGTAATAAAAAGAGGGGACCATGCTGTCCCCTCTTTCATCAAGATATGCAAATGTACGACAAATTATTTAATAATTCAAATAGTTGATTTTCTTGATACAACGAAATACAGGATAGATTTTTTAAACATTTTCGGTCTAAACTCGTTTGTGTAATAGCTAAAGAAAAAATGTATGAGATTTATCATTGAATTAATTATTACCGGTTTAGCCGTTATGGGAGCGGCTTACGTTGTTCCCGGAGCGGAAGTTTCCGGTTTTTGGAGTGCCATGCTTGCCGGCATATTGATTGCTTTGGCCAATGCTACGGTAGGTACAATCCTACGCTTTTTTACCTTGCCCTTGAATATCTTAACCTTGGGCTTAATATCTTTTATTATCACTGTTCTGATGGTCATGTTAGTCAGTAGCATCATGAGTGGATTTTCGGTCAGTGGCTTTTTCTCGGCCATGTTCTTCGCTATTTTAACAGCCGTTATTCAAATGATTTTGAGCAGCCTTTTCGGGACGAATCGCGAAAATTAATTGATGGTACTTAATATTTTATGTATACTTGGTTTTATAAAACATCATTTATGAAACCTGTTAATATATGCCGCTTGTTAGGTTGCATGATTTTATTGCCCATGGTATTAAAAGCTCAAACAAAAACGATTAATGTTCTTATTGGAACCTATACCAATACAGGCAAAAGCAAAGGGATTTATGTGTACTCTTTTGATCCAAGTTCCGGAAGCTTAACGTATAAAAATGAGGTTGCGTCGTCTGACCCATCCTTTTTGGCATTGAGTGCCGACAAGAAATACCTCTACGCCGTGAACGAATTAAATACCGGGGAAGGAGCGGTTAGTGCGTTTAAATATCATCCTACGGATGGTAAACTTGTTTTACTGAATACACAACTAACGCATGGCGACAGCCCCTGTCATGTTATAGTGGATCAAAAAGATAACCATGTGGTGGTATCCAACTATTCCGGCGGAAGCCTTACCGTTTTTGGAGTTCAACCTGATGGCAGTTTGACGGAAAAAGTCCAATTGATAAAGCATGAAGGAAGCGGGCCGGATAAAAGTAGACAAGAAAAGCCTCACGTTCATTCGGCAACTTTGTCGCCCGATGGAAGATTCCTGTTGGTGCAAGATCTCGGTACTGATCGTATTAATGTATATGGTTATGACGCATTGAATAAAAACGCACCGCTATCAACAGAAGCAAAAGTAGCGAAGGCGTCTCCGGGCAGTGGTCCACGACATATTACGTTCGCTAAGGATGGGAGATATGTTTACCTTGTTCAGGAAATGAAGGCTGCTGTTACGGTTTATGCTTATAGTGATGGGCAATTAACAGCTATACAGGAAATTAGTATGTTGCCGCCTTCTTATAAGGGAGATGTTGGAGCAGCAGATATTCATATATCGCCGGATGGTAAATTCTTATATGCCTCGAATCGGGGCGAAGCCAATGATATGGCGATTTATGCCATTAACAAGAAGGATGGGAAACTATCTTATGTTGGAAATCAGTCGGTAGAAGGTAAGGGGCCGCGAAATTTTGCTATTTCTCCCGACGGAAAGCATCTTTTGGTGGCAAACCAATACACTGATGATGTCATTGTATTCGCACGCGATGAGCAGACAGGTAGATTAAAAAACACAGGAAACCGTATAGAAATAGGGGCGCCGGTTTGTGTGCTGTTTGATGAATAGTGGTTAACTCATAAAACAAGTAAGGAGGTTCCTCGTGGAACCTCCTTACTTGTTTATATAACACTCGCTTTTACTTGATCGATCACTTCCTGGTAATAATTCTCGTAAACCGGTAAAATTAATCCTAAATCAAATTCCTTAGCGCGCGCTAAAGCAGCTGCTTTGAATGTTGCCAGCCGGTCGTTGTCTTCAAGTATATAAACCGCGTGGGCTGCCATGCGATCAATATCACCCACGTCATCCAGAAAGCCCGTTACACCATCCACATTCAGTTCCGGTAAACCGCCTGCATTGGACGAAACAACCGGCACACTGCAAGCCATTGCTTCCAAGGCTGCTAAACCAAAACTCTCTGACTCGGACGGCATCATAAAGAGATCCGCAACCGAAAGTATTTCTTCAATGGCGTCCTGCTTCCCTAAAAAGCGCACATCGTTACAAACACCTAAATCTCGGCAGAGCTGTTCAGCATTTACCCGATCGGGCCCGTCACCTACCATTAAAAGCTTACATCGTACCTTTTCCTGGATTTTTTGGAAGACTTTGATCACATCGGATGTCCGCTTTACTCTTCTAAAGTTCGATGTATGGACTAAAATGCGCTCGTCACCGGGGGCGATGGCTTTTTTGAAATGCTCGCGGGGCTTTAAGCTAAACCGCGTCAAATCGATAAAATTAGGGATCACCCGGATATCTTTGGCTACTTCAAAATGTTTGATGGTGTCTTCTTTCAAATTAGTGGATACCGCAGTGACACCGTCCGACTGATTGATCGAAAAGGTGACTACCGGATTATAACTTGGATCTTTTCCCACCAAGGTAATGTCGGTTCCGTGAAGCGTCGTAACTACCGGAATGCGAATCCCATAGGTTTCCAGTATCTGCTTGGCCATGAAAGCCGCAGAAGCATGCGGTATCGCATAATGTACATGTAATAGATCGAGTTTTTCGAAGCGGACTACATCAACCAGTTTACTGGCTAAAGCCAATTCATACGGCGGGAAATCGAATAGCGGATATTTGGATATACTTACCTCATGGTAAAATAGATTCGCAGAGAAGAAATCAAGTCGCGCGGGTTGACTGTACGTAATAAAATGTACCTGATGCCCATTAGCGGCCAAGCCCTTGCCCAATTCTGTAGCCACCACACCGCTACCTCCAAATGTTGGGTAACATACAATACCTATCTTCATTTGATAATACAATAAGTTTTATAACAACTGACGATAAACAATGGATGTAACTAAATAATATGCACCCAATTGCATGATTCATCGTTCAATGTGGCTGCAAATTAAACGTTATTTTCTGTAGTAATTGTTAAGTCTATGTCAAGTATTATTCGAGCCCCTTAGCAATCGCTTCGTAAATTACATCCTGAATCCTGGAACGAATATTTAGCTCATACAACTTGTTTGTTACGCTCGGATGAACACGATTTGATAGAAAAATGTAAGTCAATTGATGTTCCGGATCTATCCAAATGCAAGTGCCCGTGTAACCCGTATGGCCGTAGGTCGCAGCTGAAGCCAATGCAGAAGGATAAGCTTTGCTTGTGTCAGGATCTTTCCGATCAAATCCCAGGCCTCTTCTGCTAACGGTTGATTGCTTGCCGGTAAATTCTTCAACAATCCGTGGGGCAAAGTAAATCTCGCCTCCATAAGTGCCTTTGTTCAGTAGCATTTGTCCATAAATAGCTAAGTCGTTTGCCGTACTGAATATTCCGGCATGCCCGGCAACCCCATTGGCCATGGCTGCACCTTGGTCATGTACATAGCCTTGTAGAAGTGTGTCCCTAAAATACGTATCCCGTTCGGTCGGTACGATTTCTTCTTTCGCAAAACGTCGTCGCGGATTGTAACCGGTTTTATACATGCCCAAAGGTTGATAGAATTGTTCCTGTACATAGGTTTCAATAGGCTCAGAGGCTTGCTGTTCAACTACCTCCTTCATTACATACATACTAATGTCGCTATAAACATATTTTCCGGGTGTTTCCAACTTCGATTGAAGCATTTCGGGCCACATAACTTTTCGGTAATAATCACTCAATAAATAGCGTCCATCAGCTATTTTTACATTGTGTGTAGCGGAGGAGTCGCTGCTGACATCTCCCGGTTTAAGATTTTTATAAAAGGGTATAAAGGGAACAAAACCTGCTTGATGGAGCATAACATCGCGTAATTTTACATTACTTTTATTGGTCTGTCTTGCCTGAAAAAGATAGTGGCCGATCGTTTGATTAAGGTCGATTTTTTTTTCTTCATATAAGCGCATTACAGCTGGCGTGGTAGCTGTAATTTTGCTGATAGAAGCCATGTCAAAAATATCAGAAGTGAGTGTCTGTCGCTGTTTTTCATAAGTGTGGAAGCCGTAGGCCTCTTCAAAAATAACCGTACCGTTTTTTATGACCATTACAACGGCCCCGGGGGTAGCTTGTTCTGCAATGGCCTCCCTGACAATCTTACCTATTGGATCGGTCAAGTTTACGCTCTTTATTCCAACTGATTCAGGCAAATCGTAACCTAATCGTGTTTTAATGGTGGTAAAGCCGCTGCCTGCCGGGAAGCGGGGCGAAATGTTCGTCGTCAATTTCCCGGTAATGGCAATTCCGCCAAAAATAGCCGAGGCACTGTTTTGCGCGGCAATCACAGTGGTATCGGTCGACCAAATAATCGGAACATCAAGTTCATCGAGCAAAGCCAATTTTTGCGGCGAACCAAAACCGCAGATGATTACCTTCTTGCTCGCTATTTCATTTTTGATGAAGTCGAGTATCGTTTGACTGGCGGCTACATCTTTTGCAAGTTGAATAATAAGCAGGTTATGAAATTTTATCTGCTCACTTAATAGCTGCAAGGATGCCAGATTTGCATCTCCCCGATAAGTGTCAACAGAAGCATAACGAGATAACATAGTATTAAATTGGTTTGACTGTTCAAAACCCAGATCAATACTGGCTATCTTTAAATCTCTTAGTCCCTTAATAGGAACTAGGCCTGTCTGATTATTCAACGCGATCGTTTGGGATAAGCTTTGTTTTTTTTGAGCTAATACCTGCTGGATATCTTCTTGGTGCACGCTTTGCGCACAGGCATTAAGGGCAATTAAAAGAAAAATAAGAAGGAAAGAGAAGTGCTTTGGTATATACATAAGTTTGCTTTTATGATAATGATCGAACTTAGGCAAATTAACGGTTATATGCAATATGTAGAAATACATCGATAAAGTGTGTTCTTAATTATAAACGAGAAATCTTTGCTACACTCGTATCCACGTGACGATTCGCGATCGAAAGTCTTTGTTAAAATTTCTTAAAACATTCCATCAAGCTATTTATTTAGGTACCTTTGCCAAGTGAAGAAATGTACTATACTGTTAACTTGGTTATGCTGTATACTTCCTTTTTTTGTGCAAGCGCAAAAGGAAGTAAGGTTAATCAGTTCACGGGATTATGAGGCGCGGAAGGAGTGGGGGGTCAATCGATTTTATAAACCTGTTTTTTTACATGAAGGTAGCACGCTATCAGCAGATAGTTCAGACTATAATCCGGAGGAACGCTTTTTTGATGCGTTTGGAAACGTCGTTATTACCCAGCCGAATGGTACGGTGGTATACGCCGATAAGCTTCACTATATAAAAGATGATCGAATTGCCATATTAACAAATAATGTGAGGATGGTAGATACAAAAGGTGCTGTCTTAACAACGAATCACCTTACCTATAACCTCAACTCGAAAATAGGAACCTATACCGGAGGTGGACGCATTGTCAACCAAAAGGATACTCTCAATAGTAAAATCGGTTACTACTTCGAAAACAGCTCGGATGCCTATTTTAGGCATGATGTAGTGGTCCGTACACCCGAGTCCAATATTTTTACCGATACGCTACGCTACAATTCGCTTTCAAAAATGGCCTACTTTTATGGCCCTACCAATATAAAAGGCAAAAACGGTGGTAACCTCTATACAGAAAACGGCGACTACCATACTGAAACCGACCGGGCACGTTTTGGAAAAAATAACCTGTACACCGAAGGAAGTAAATTTTTGCGTGGTGATAGCCTTTATTATGATGGTAAGCAGGGTTATGGACGGGCGATCAAGAATGTTGTATTTATTGATACGGTACAACAAGGAATTTTATATGGCCAGCGAGGTGTTTATCTAAAAAAGGACGAGAGTATTACCATGACGGATAAGGCCTATATGATTATGGTGGTAAATAACGACTCAACGGCCAAGAAGAGCTCGAAGGACAGCCTAGCTACTGATACTTTGGGACAGGATAATCTGCTGTTAGCTTCGCGAGATTCCATACGGAACGACTCCTTAGTTAATTCACCGAAATCCGGTACAGATTCGGTTTATATGGCTGCTGATACGTTGTATTCACGCGTCATTTTTTTGAGGGATTATAAACCTATTGAACTTAATTTGCGGCGGGATGGAGGCGATTTAGATGCGGAGGAAGAAGAGGATTTTACCGAAGCAGCTACCGATAGTTTGGGGACTGCATCCCTGGATTCAACTTCGACCGATTCTACCCAATTAGTTGGCATAGATAGTTTGAACCGAGTAAAAAAATCTGCTCTTTTGAGTGATAGTTTAAACGCTGAATCCTTATTAGACAGTACGATACGAATAAAGAAGCCTGATTTGTCGGCGGACTCTTTGATGAAGCTGGCTTCTGAAGATAGTACCTATAAAAAAGTACATACAAAAGAGCTTAACGAAGAAGGTATTAAAAAGGTGATTGCCAAGAGTACCAAGCTTCGTGATGATTCGATTGCCAAAACACAGCGAGAATTGATCAGCAGTGAGCTGGCGGCTGATAGTTTATTAATCGACTCCATCGGCAGCATTCCGAAGATAGGGCAGGCAGATAGCTCTTTATTATTGGCAAAAGCGTCGGCTTTGGATCGGTCGCCAAGAGATTCGAGTAACCTAGACACCGCTAGAACCCGGATTGTGAAGGCTTACCATCACATGCGTATTTTTAAATCGGATTTACAGGCACGTGCCGATTCGGCTTATTACGGTTATCCCGATTCTGTTATCAGATGTTATGGCAATCCCATGATCTGGGCACAGGGTTCGCAGCTATCCGGTGATACCATTTATATGCAACTGAAAAATCAAAAGCTAGATAATATGCTTTTAAAAAGCAATGCCTTTATCGTTAGTACACAACTCGATTCGGTTAAGTTTAATCAGGTAAAAGGGCGAAAGATTACCGGCTTCTTTACCGATAACAAACTAGCACTGATGTACGTTGACGGAAATGCTGAAAGCATTTACTACACACAGGAAGATAATAAGATAAATGGCATGACCAAAAGTATCGGTGCGCGAATAAAGATCCTATTTAATAACAACGAGGTTTCCGAAATACTCAATATCCGTAAAACCGAGACTAGCTATACGCCGGTTGCTGCATTTGATCCAGATAAAGAGATACTACCTGGTTTTATTTGGAAACCAAAAGATAGACCAAAAAGTAAAGAAGAGATTATTAACCCCATTTCTATTGCCTCCGAACCTGTAGCAGACAGCACGGAAGGTTCGGCAAAGGACAGTTTGCAAGTCGATTCTACGCAATCTAAGAAAATGACAAAACAAATGCCAACCGTAAAGCGAAAAGAAGGAGTTAAAACGCCGGAACCCGATACGCCCAATAAAGAAAAAGATGCTGTGACTGCCCCCGAACAGAAGCAGCAGCCTGATAGCATAAAAAACAAAGAGAAAACCCTTATTAGCCAATAAGTAGGGGTATTTGCATAGCAGATAAATAAAATGCATCTTTGTTGCCTTACTTAACACCTTGTCGAGATCCAATTATTTAACCGATTAGTTGTCTCGGCAAAGAATATTACACACATAAAAACATATGAAAACGAAGAAAATTTGGTTCTTATTTTTGCTCTTACTTCCATTCACCGTTGTCAGAGCCGATGAAGGAATGTGGTTTCTCATGCATATTGACCGATTGAACCACCGGGATATGCAAAAGATGGGATTACAGCTGACATCTGATGAAATCTATAGTATTAACCACTCAAGTTTAAAAGATGCCATTGTTCAATTCGGCGGAGGATGTACGGCTGAAATCGTTTCGAAAGACGGCTTAGTCTTGACTAACCATCACTGCGGATATGGTGCTATTGCTGAACTGTCTACGCCTGAGCACGACTATCTGACGAATGGCTTTTGGGCTCGAAGTAAGCAAGACGAGTTAAAACCTAAATCGCTTTCCGTCCGCTTCTTTGTGCGGATGGACGACGTGTCAAAGCGTATCCTGAGTAAAGTGAATGACCAGATGAGCGAGTTTGAACGGGAGCAGGTAATTAATCGAGAAATTGCACATATTGAACAGGAAAATAGTGAAGGAGGAAAATATGTAGTCTCTGTAAAATCGTTTTACAATGGCAACGAATACTACTACTTTGTATACCAAGATTATAATGATGTTAGATTGGTAGGCACACCGCCGAATAGCATAGGAAAGTTTGGAGGTGATACCGATAATTGGGAGTGGCCACGTCACACAGGCGATTTTTCGTTATTTCGCGTATATGCCGATAGAGAGGGCAATCCGGCCGAATACAACGAAAATAATGTTCCGTTAAAACCTAAGTATCACCTACCCGTCAGCTTGAAGGGTTTTCAGGAGAACGACTTTGCGATGATACTGGGTTATCCCGGGCGAACCAATCGGTGGATGCCTGCTGCCGGAATTGACCAAAATGTGAACTTTGCGTATCCGGCTTGGGTTGAAGCATCCAAAGTTGGTATGGATAACATGAAGAAGCATATGGATCAAAATCAGCAGGTAAAGCTTGAATATGCTTCAAAATACGCACAGGTCGCAAATTATTGGAAAAACAGGCAAGGAATGATTGATGCACTTAGCAAGCATCAAACCGCTGCCACCAAGCGAGCGGAAGAATCAAAATTCAACCAATGGGCAAACAAAAAAGACAATAAAGCCCGATTTGGGAAGGTAATAGAGACCATCAATCGCTATTATGAATTGACTAACGAAAAAAGTCGTCATGATAATTACATGATGGGTATGTTACGTTCAAGTAACTTTGCCTCACTGCCTTATGTTTTGGGAAGGGCGCTGTTAATTTATGCCGATGGTACCGATGCCAAAAAGGCGGAACTTAAGTCGAGCCTGAAAACAGAGATCGCAAGTCAATATGAGAAACTGTATCTGCCGTTGGAACAAGATGTATTGGCTGCGGAGTTGAATCTATATGCAAGCAAGGCTAAAGCAGGAGGCCTAGCTCCTCGTGTTGATTCTCTTAGTCGGGCAAACGGCGGCACTTTTAATAATTATATTAAGCAGGCATTTGAATCGAGTATATTTTCTTCAGAAGAGAAGCTGCTTACTTTTTTAACCAATCCGCAAGCGGAGCAGATCGA
Source organism: Olivibacter sp. LS-1 (assembly GCF_008245145.1). Taxonomy (GTDB): domain Bacteria; phylum Bacteroidota; class Bacteroidia; order Sphingobacteriales; family Sphingobacteriaceae; genus Olivibacter; species Olivibacter oleidegradans. The sequence goes on from NZ_CP041643.1 coordinate 1,228,969, forward strand.
GCAAGACCCACTCTTTCTTCTTTCATCTGATTTAATGACTCGGTATCGCTACACCGATGAAGAGCAAAAGAAAGAAGAGGCTAATTTCCAGCGGGCATTTAGGTTGATGGTGGAAGGAATGCGCAAAGCTAACCCGAAAAAAATATATTACCCCGATGCCAATAGTACTTTGCGCTTAACGTATGGTAAAATAACCGCGCTTCCTGCCGATCCTCGAAATGATGCGAAAGAGAACTTCTACACAACGTTGAAAGGGACGATTGCAAAATACAAGCCAAAGGATGAAGAATTTGATCTCCCTCAAAGATTGATCGACCTGTATAAGACGAAAGATTTTGGGAGATATGCTGATCGTGCCGGGTATATGCCTGTGAATTTCCTCACCAATAACGATATAACCGGTGGAAACTCGGGGTCCCCGGTCATCAACGGAAAAGGGGAGTTAATCGGTATTGCTTTCGATGGTAATATAGAAGCAATGGCAGGCGATGTGATTTTTGATCAGCAACTCCAACGGACAATTGCCGTTGATATTCGCTACGTTTTGTTTATCATGGATAAGTTTGCAGGAGCGAAACATTTGGTGGATGAGATGACCCTTGCCGAATAATGGCAATTAATATTGTAAATAGGAGGCTGCTTTTTATGGAAGGCAGCCTTTTATTTTTTCTACATTTTCTGCAATTGCATTTCTTCCATCGAGCCAATGAATAGTGATGCCGTCTTTCTCCATCTTTCTGAAATAAGTCATTTGCCGCTTTGCAAAGCGATGGATTTCCGTATTTAACTTGGTAAATAGCTGATTCCTGTCTATTTCTCCTAATAGAAAAGCAGTTACATATTTATATTCCAAGCCATAAAATTTAAGCTTATCAGCCGGAACGCCCGCTTCGATTAGCCCCTGTACCTCTTCGATCAATCCTGCCGCCAGTCGTTGTTCCAACCGCTGTGTTATCTTAGCACGTCGATCATCCAGAGGTAATTGGATTCCAAAAACCCGCGCATCCAAATGCTGATGCCGATTAATTGGCTCATACGGATTGACCTTTAACCAGCTGGCTATTTCAATGGCTCTAATCAGCCGCTTTTTGGTGCTGATATCGGCCTTAAATCCAATAGGCTGTGGCAAAGATAAAAAGAACTTTTCCAGCTCCTCGATATCCTTTTCCAACAGATTCATTCGAAGATTATCATTCCGAGGAATGGAGGTGAATGCATATTGCTGTAACACTGATTGTATATACAAACCTGTTCCTCCGCACAGAATGGGCGTTTTGCCCTGTGCTTGTATATTAAACCAAGCTTCTTGAAAGTCGTCTTGAAAGTGGGCTACGTGATACGAATCGCCGGCATTACGGATATTAATTAAGTAGTAATCGACGCCCTTATATTCCACCAAATCTTTGCCGGTGCCAATATCCATGCCCCTGAATACCTGTCTTGAATCCGCGCTGATGATGGCGCCGTTTATTTCTTTAGCAAGGGCAACGGCCAGGGCAGTTTTCCCTGAAGCCGTTGGACCCAAAATGCATATTAAACCACGAACTTGGTCCATTTTTCATTGCTGGCATTACTAGCCACCACATTATCGATAAAGGCCATGCCGCGTACGCCATCTTCTACCGTAGGAAAATCTAGCATTTCCGGAGTAGGCGTCTCGCCGTTTAACTTAGCAGACACGGTTAATACAAAGTTGCGGTAGATATTTCCAAAGGCTTCCAATAACCCCTCGGGGTGTCCGGAAGGAATCCGTGTATTATGTTTGGCAGCATTGCTCAAGTAAGCATTGCCCGTACGGTAAATCTGCTTCGGTTGATCAAGTAAATTCACATATAAACTATTTGGTTCTTCCTGGATCCATTCTAGCCCTCCCTCTTCACCATAAATTCTTATACGAATGGCGTTTTCCTCGCCCGCAGCAATTTGTGAAGCGATTAGTACGCCATTAGCGCCGTTGTCGAAACGTATAAGCACATTGCCATCATCATCTAATAAACGCCCTTCTACCAACGTGTTCAAGTCTGCACAGATGTCCGTAATTTTTAATCCGGTAATGTACTCAGCTAAGTGAGCGGCATGTGTGCCAATATCACCCATAGCCCCACTTTTGCCTGATCGTTTGGGGTCAGTCCGCCATGCTGCTTGCGCATTTCCTTCCCTTTCGCTCAAACGGCTTAGCCATCCTTGCGGGTACTCCACAATTACTTTTCTGATTTTACCAAGTTTATTTTCTTTTACCATGGCTTTCGCTTGCTTCACCATTGGATAACCACTATAGGTATGGGTAAGTGCCAATGTCAAACCCGTCTTTTCCACGAGGTCTCGTAATTGTTTTGCTTCTTCCAAAGTAAAAGTCATGGGTTTTTCGATAACCACATTAAAACCATTTTCCAGGGCGAGGCGAGCCGGATCGAAATGGACAAAATTGGGTGTAACTATTGTTACAAAATCCATTCGCACGTCTTCAGGTAGCTGACTTTCCTTTTCTATCATCTCTTGGTAAGTGCTGTAAACCCGACTTGGATCAACAAACAAGGCCTCTCCGGACTCTCTTGAGATTTCAGGATGTACACTAAAAGCACCGCAGACTAATTCGACTAAACCGTCCATTCGAGCGGCAATACGGTGTACTGAACCGATAAATGCATCAATACCACCGCCTACCATGCCCATACGAAGTTTTCTTTTCATTGCTATTATTTAATTAAATTGGTGTTGACATTATAGGAACACTTCCAAAAACCTTGTCTAATTGCTCGGCCTTAACGCTAAATTTGAGCCTTCGTCTCGGCCTTGCTCTTATTGTCGGCTTCGTCAAAAAAGGCGTTTTGGAAAATATCCATAAGTATTGGCCTAAAATAAAAAAAAGATCTTATAACACCTGACGCATTTTTATACTGCCCAGATTTTCTACCCAATGGACGGGATTATCCCGATTTATCCCTAAGTCGGCACATCCTTCATAATAACGAATCTTATCCGTGCCTTGAACCATAAAGCGTTGGGGAGGTAATAATCCTTCTGAGTGGAATCCTAGCTTTTCATAAATTTCTCCCGACGACCAATCCCGATCAACATAAGTCATGATGTCGCTGGGATGAAACGCTGTCGCGAAGCCTTTAAGCAGTTTGCTTAGGCCGCCTACAACCAGATGGCCGGACCGATTACAGAATCGCAACAATTCAAATGAACGGTGCTCGGGTGCCATGTCGCGCATTTTACGGCCGCTGCTAAATATCGCTATGGCCATTAACGTATCTCTATATAGAAGGCCATAGCGATATTTACCGGGAAGAGGCACCTGCAAATGATGTTCTTTTTGAAAAACCAAAGCTTCTTCTTTATTTATTCTAACCAAGGTAGTGCTACGCGCATAAACTCTGTTGGCTAAACCCAGCGCGGCCCGGATTCGAGCCATAACCACGTTGTTTCTGCTTAAAAATAAATCTTCGTCTAAATGTATTTGACGAGTAGCGAGAAGAGGTTCCTCTTTGTGTTTCACATCAAAATGGAGACTATTATAAAATTTGATGGACAAAACCCCCGACTCAACGATGACATTGGAAACGGTGGCAGATTGATCGACGATGGAGGCCGAAATACCGAACTCTTCTTTTAGTTGTTTTATTAATACATCGACACTTTTAGGCTCAGCTTCCATGCTGCAAACTTACTAAACTTGTATCTTTTCGTGCTTAATTATTTAAATGAAGGCTGCGGAGTCGGAATCGTCTATGGACTGATCGCTATCGGGCGATATCCTAACGAACGTAATGGCACATTGGTTTATCAATAAACATTTTTGTCTACCTTTGGCTTATGGGGCTTTTAGAACGTTTTCTGAGATTTGGCGAAGAGCATGACTTGATCAGTCGAGAACAGCGCACCTTGCTGGCAGTTAGTGGTGGAAGAGATTCAGTTTTAATGGTTCATTTATTTGCTAAAGCTAAGCTGCCCTTTGGTATTGCTCATTGTAATTTTCAATTGCGAGGGCAACATGCTGACGCGGATGAGGAGCTAGTAAGCAATTTAGCAGCAGAAATGGAAGTGCCCTTGTTTGTCAAGCGATTTGATACCATTGCTTATGCGAGGAAGCAAGGTATTTCGATCGAAATGGCGGCCCGGGCACTGCGATATGAATGGTTTGAGCAAATAAGGTTAGACCAGCACTATCGGTATATTGCGTTGGCCCATCATCAGAACGACTCCGTCGAAACGGTATTGCTTAATTTGACCCGTGGTACCGGGATTGCAGGTTTGCACGGTATCCTCCCAAAACGAGGGGTACTGATCAGGCCGCTCCTATTTCTAACGCGCGAGGAAGTGACGCAGACGGTTTTAGAAAGAAATCTGGTTTACCGAGAAGATGAGTCTAATTTTTCTACCGATTATTTAAGGAATAAAATCCGACTGGAAGTTGTTCCACGTTTAAAGGAGATTAACCCCTCGCTGGAAAGAACCTTTCAGGAAAATAGTAGACGATTTGAGGAGATGGAAACCTTGTTAAAGAACTACAGCGAACAATTAAGGAAAAAGTTATTTGTTGAAACAACTTCCAACACCTATCAAATAGAGTTAAAAGCGCTGCAAGAGCTTAAGCCTTTACGCACGCTGCTGTATGAGTTATTCAGACCTTATCAATTTCTTCCGGAAGTCCTTGATGACCTTGTTTCGATATGGCAGAATGATAATCGAACCGGAAAGCAGTTCTTTTCCGATAGTTATAAATTGCTCCTCGATCGTGAAAATTTAATACTGCAAAAAAAAGAACCCGTTGATTTACCGCATCAATTTTTACAGCCTAATCAGGCGGTGATATGTCAAGGATTTCACTTAACGGTAAAATTGGTAGAAAAACCCGTGAAGATGAATGAATTTGGAAAAGTGGCTGTTGACGCCGATAAATTGCTTTTTCCGCTTTTGGTACGGTCTTGGCAAGAGGGAGATTGGTTTAAACCTTTAGGAATGAAGGGAAAGAAGAAGTTGAGCGACTTTTTTATATCGTTAAAAATATCGCGTTTCCATAAAAAGGAAATCCCCTTGCTTGTAAATGGCAATGGTGACATCGTTTGGGTAGTGCCCCATCGTATGGATGACCGATATAAAATTACAGACAAAACAAAAAAAGTTGCTATCTTAGAATGCATATAAAAATGGAAGAAGACAAACCTTTATTTGTTGAGAATCAATATCTTGGTCGTGACCGTGGTTGGGTCAGCGTACGATTGGTCATGGCGCTTTTTTGCTTTGCAGCTTATTATGTGAGTACGGAGCGCGAGCGAAGCGAGCAACTATTCCTCTTAGTTGGATGCATTATACTGATTGTATCAATCATTATGATGTATATGTTGCATTATCGCATTACGGTGAAGAATAAGAGCGTCATTCTACAAGGGCTGTGGACGGCCAGACTAGTAAAAATAGACCTCAATAGTATTGTTAAAGTTGAAAATGGACTCTACAGTTCATACCTTATTAATAGTCCCGTCTATAATCTTCATCAAAAAGGTAAGATCCGTTTTTACGCCGGTGGGAAAGCTGCGGTGTGGTTAACAGACAGGGACGGCTTAGTCTACGTTGTAGGAACCCAACATCCTAACGATCTGACCCGGGCTATTTTAAAGGCAAAAGAATCGTAAATTTATTGTCAATAACCAGATTTAAAAACTGATCGATATACTATTTACTTAATATTTGCGTAAGTTTGTTAATAAGGCGTGATGCTTATGTTAAGCACGCTTTATAGACGCTAGACGATTATAATTTAATGTAGATATTAATGGGTTTATTAAAAATATTATTAGTTGCTATTTTAATTTTATGGGTGCTCCGTATGCTGGTAACGGTTCTATTTCCATACCTCATGGCAATGTTCGTTGGTAAAATGCAACAGGAGGCCCAAAAGCAATACGAAAGACAAGCGGGATCTTATAGAAGTGAGAATGTTCCGAATACCGACGGCAAAGTGCGCATTGATTATGTTCCTCCCAGGACAACGAAAAGCAAGCCTTCCACAACTAATGGTAGGGTAGGTGAGTTTGTTGATTTTGAAGAAATCAAATAAAGTATCTATTCGCCCGTTTCGGCTATGTTTCGTGAAACGGAACTTATCTGATTTCTTCAGTACAAAGCCATAGACGACAAAATAAGAAAAAATGATATTTCGGGCCATTAAAAGTTCGAAATATCATTTTTTTGTAATAGGTTTGAACCTTAGCTCAAAGAATACAAAAGAATGAAGAATTGGTTCAACCGAAATGCTACTCATTTTGCCATCATAGGCATCTTTATCGTTATCTGTCTTATTTATTTTGCCCCTGCCTGGCAAGGAAAAGTGCTTCTCCAAAGCGATGTCACGCAAGCACAAGCGATGCAGAAAGAGATTATGGACTTTAGGGAAAAGGATGGTAAGGGCCCACTTTGGACGAATTCAATGTTTGGCGGCATGCCTTCTTACCAGATATGGGTATCTTATCCAAAAAATATTGGAACGCATATCATGGCGGGGCTAAAAGGAGCGCTTCCTTATCCGATGGATGTAGTGCTATTGTATTTACTGGGCGCCTATCTTTTGTTAAATGTGCTCAAGGTCAGACCTTGGCTAGCTGCCGTTGGAGCTATTGCATTTGCTTTTACTTCATACAATTTTATCTATATAGAAGCGGGGCATGCCAATAAAGCCTATGCTATTGCACTATTTGCTCCCGTCGTAGCAGGTATTCTGCTGTGCTTGCGGGGTAAAAATCTTTTGGGTGCCGCTATTTTGGCTTTATCACTTGCCTTGGAGATACGCTTTAACCATATTCAGGTAACCTATTATCTTTTCATCGCTTTGCTGATCTTAGTCGGCATCGAATTGTATCACGCGGTAAAGGAAAAAAAGACTGCAACCTTCCTAAAATCCATCGGTTTTATGGCGGTGGCGAGTTTGTTAGCCTTAGCAATCAATGCCGGCTTGTTGTGGACAACCTATGAATATTCAAAGGAATCGATTCGTGGTAAATCCAATATCACTTCCGAAACAAAAGGCTCGGCACAACAGGGAGTAAGTAAAGAATATGCCTATCAGTGGAGCCAGGGAGTGGGTGAAAGTATTACTTTTTTAATTCCGGGTGCCTATGGAGGAGGCTCTCAAAGTAAATTTGATGAGAATTCTAATACCGTGAAATTGCTAAGCAGCCAAGGTTTTGGCGCTGATCAGACTGCCGGTCTTGTGTATTGGGGAGATAAACCCATGACTTCCGGACCTTGGTACTTTGGTGCTGCGGTTCTATTTTTGTTTGTTTTAGGATTATTTGTGGTGCAAAGCCGGATTAAGTGGTGGATTTTATCGGCTACGCTGCTCAGTATTGTGCTTTCATGGGGCCGACATTTTACCCTTGTATCCGATTTATTTTTCGATTACTTCCCTTTGTACAATAAATTTAGAGCGGTTGAATCTACTTTAGTAGTAGCCTCATTCCTCATCCCAATATTAGCAATTATCGCAGTGGACGAGATTATTAAAAATGGGAAAGTGATTGAAAAGCTGGACAAAAAAATAATCTATTCCTTGGCAATTGTGGGCGGAATATCGTTGATCATATGGGTTCTGCCGGATTTATTTTTTAGCTTTCAGGCACCGAATCATCAACAACTTATTCAATCCATTTCGCAGCAAACGCAAAACAATAGTTTCGCCCAATCGCTGGGAAATGCTTTAGTACAGGACCGTGCAGGCTTGGCACGAAGCGATGCCTTCCGATCCCTGTTATTTGTCTTATTGACCGCGGGAGTCGTTTGGTTATTGGCAAAAAATAAGTTGAATGCAAAAGCGGCTACTATTGCTGTAGGCGTTCTTATTTTAGTCGATCTATGGGGTGTGGATAACCGGTATCTCAATAAGGATAGCTTTGTAGAAAAGGAACGTTTAGAGCAATCTTTCTTTAAACCGCGCGAGGTGGATAACTTAATCCTCATGGATAAAGATAAAGAATACCGGGTACTGGATTTAACTGTTGAACCCTTCAACAATGCATCGCCTTCTTATTTTTATAAAAACGTAGGAGGGTACCATGCGGCCAAGCTGATGCGTTATCAGGAGCTATTAGAACGGCAGTTTTCCAAATCCATCAATGAAGATGTGTTGGATATGCTAAACACACGCTATGTTATTACCAATAACCGGGAAGGAACATCTCAAAGTATCCAGCGACGGGATAAAGCCGCAGGAAATGCTTGGTTTGTTGATCGTGTCACTTTCGTTAAAAGCAACGAGGAAGAGATGAACGCCATTGATAGTTTTGATCCTAAGAAAGAAGCCTTTATTCATCAAGAGTTTAAGGGAAAAATTGACGAGAAGCGATTAGGACGTCCTACCAATGCGAGCATTGCGTTGACGGATTATCGTCCGGATCATTTGGTTTACGAATATACCGCTCCGAATGATGTAATGGCTGTATTCTCTGAAATTTGGTACGATAAAGGATGGAAAGCTTTTGTTGATGGACAAGAGATTCCTATTCTGCGGGCAGACTATGTTTTACGTGCAGCTCAACTTCCGGGCGGTAACCATAAAGTGGAGTTCAAGTTCGAACCGCAATCCTATTATATGGGAGAGAATATATCGTTGATAGCGTCTATTATCTTAGTGTTGGGACTGGCATTCGCTATCTGGAAAGATAAGAAGCAAGGAGTAGGGAGTTAGTTGTTAGCAGTTTGGTGTTAGTGTCTAATGAGTAAGACCTTTTATTTCATATGCCTAACACCTTAAACCTTACCCCTTTCCATTGCCTCTAGTCATTCGTTTTTCCAAATCGGATATAGTACAGCAATAAGTTCCACGCAATTACCAAATGATGCCATATATTAGGGAATAAGCCATAGTACTTGGTGAAAATCCTGAATCGCTCCATTAAGCTTTGCCGGTGCCGTTTTTTGGAAAGACCGCCAACCAAGTATTTCGCAACATATTGGTGGGTATTGACAATGCTTTTAGCTTTCTTGGCCGCCTTTAAGATCCAATCAATATCGGCACTTAGCTGATACTGCTCATCATATGGCTCTACAATTGATCTTTTCATGTAAATGGCCTGATGACTAATGGACATGCCATACTTAAAACTTTTCCAGGTAAAGTGCTCCGGCACTTTATGCCTTCGTCTACCTAAACTTTTTCCTGCATGATCAATCATTTCCGTTTCACCGTAGTAAATGTCTGCAAAAGCCTTTGAGGAAAAAATATTGCTCACTGTGTTCGGTGCATAGATTTCATCACCTGAATTCATGAATAGGAGGTAGTCGCCTGTAGCTAAGCGAATTCCTTTGTTCATCGCATCATAGATGCCCTTGTCACGCTCGCTAACAATTTTTGCAATGCCAGATTTATATTTTTCAATAACAGCAAGGGTTCCATCTGTTGAGCCACCATCAACTACAATATATTCGATATTTGGATAATCTTGTCCCAATACAGATAGGAGTGTTCTTTCGATATCCTTTACATTATTATACACAACGGTAATTACCGTTAATAGTGGAAAAAACTCTGGTGAATTTGAAAAAGACATTCCTAATATTTTTTGATGAATTGCTGCCAAAAATCCGGTTGATATTTGTTCCAGGCATGGCAGCCAAAGGGTAAATGGTGACCGGTTAGCTCGTACGATTGACGCGGTTTTCTTTCGAAGGCGAAAGAAAGTGCTTCCCGAGCCTTGGGCTTTTTAAAAGGAACAAATAGCGTCCAAATCATGTCCTCATTCTTGGGAAGCAATCTAAACATCCAGGTAGCCCAAAAACTCCATTTAATGTGGCTTTTTATCTTTCGTAGCGAAAGTCCGCCGTTTCCAACCTTGTTAACCAAGCGTTTCGAGAGGTTAATAATCGGTTTTTTTCCGGAAGTAATGGGAGGAGGTTCCAACCAAGGAGCACCGACATAATCGTACCCTTTTTCTGCCCAAGCTGATAATTCGTCACGAAATACCCAGGCATCTAACTGATAAATTAGAATATAGTCATAAGCTTGGAATGCTTTATAAAAATACTTACCCGTGAGTAGCTTACTATAACCGGTAACACTTTTGAAAAAGGAATCATCAAATCGCTGAATAGTCACGGGTTTATCGGCTAAGTTTTCATAATAGGTTGTATTGAGCGAATGAGGGGCCGCTAAAATAATCGGATAGGATCCAAGCACTTCCACGCATTGCCAAAAGGCATACTTTTCATCCGGATCGGCCAGCTCTTTATATATGGGAATAACAACCGCAATCTTCATTTAACAAACCTGTTTTTGAGCTTAAACCATTGGTTAGTAACAAACTTTCGACCTCTTTTTATCCAGCTTCCTTTTCTATTCTTATAAAAATGCTTGACCATTGCTAATGCCGTAGGGTCTTCCTGCACCATTGTCGGAAAAGATGAAACAGGCTTTCTGGATGGATGCACCTGATAAGTGTCTTCTATAATAGAATGAACGCCACTGCCATCATGACCGATATTTTCTATCAACGATTTAGCCGGATACAAAACCAATCCATTTTTCAGGAAAACGGATGCGTGCCACCGAATAGCCCAAGAATCGTTTTTCCCTTTTTTAAAGTCCAATAGCTGTTTCCAATAATTTTTCATTGTACCTTCCACTGTGAAACGGTAAATCTTTTCCAAATCAAACTGCGAATATAATTGATCGATGTCCGGTTCAAACTGCTCCCAGGCGCGCTTCCAGGTTGCCCAGCCCCAGCTGTTAATAGAACGTAGAAAAAAGGTTTCAGATAAGGCGTCCTTATCGCGTAGAGGAAACATATAGGCAGCAATTTGCATAACCCGGTGTTCTTTCTCATACCGTTGTAGCGCTTCATTGAAATAGCCAAGTGTATGCGGAGAGCTTAACAGGTCGTCTTCAAAGACAATAACTTTACCGTATTCATTTACAAGTTGTGTAACACCGGCTATAATGGACTTGGCCAGCCCCATATTTTGATGACGCACTATTAATTTGATTGATTTAAAACCGCTGGATTGATTAATCAGCGCGCGAACCTGATTGACCTTTTCCTCATCTTCAATATGCTTCGCGGCATCTGAAAAGACGAATAAACGACTATCTTCTGCCAATAAATTTTCCTGGAGATATTTGAGGGTCCGTCGCGTGTGCTCAGGCCGATTATACACGAATAAAGCAATGGGTGCTGGATTTTGCATGCGATATCAATTGGTAGGTTTTTCCTTTTTTCCGAGTCGCCCGGCTAAACCGTCAGCAACTGCTATTCTGAATTCTTTATAAGCTTTATGTTTCCCGGTGATTATGCTAATCAGATAATGCCCGGTCATATATAGCCACTTGTTAAGGGCGAAGATAAATCTATTTTTTATAGCATGCCGCGAATAAAAGTAAAGCCGATTTCGTACTTGGTAAAAGGTACGGAAATTCCAGAGATCGAGTATCGCCGAACGCCAAAAACGGTGTTTATAAGTAATTCCCTGAGAAATGTCTACATCGTTGATCCGACTGCCCGGAATGAGCCAGATCTCTCCACCCATCTCCGTAATCCGATTGGTATATTCGGAATCATCCACATAAACAAATAGCCGTTCGTCGGGATAGCCAATAAACTCCACGAGTCGGCGGTGTAAAAAGAGGCCGCCATATGGAACGTAGGGAAGCTTACTTGGTCGTAGAGGAGATGAATTGTAGCGATTTTGCCCCGCGAGCTTCCGGTATTGATTGCTAAAGATTCGAAAAAAATGAAAACCCATGAAATTATCGGGTACCAGATAATATTGATAAGGATCAGCTCCTTGTGCAATTAAAACGTGATTTTTACGATCGGTGCGCAGGCTGAACAGAGCTTTCCTGTCTTCAGCCAGTCGAATCGATGGCCAGGCGTTTATTAACTTTTCCAAGGCACCCTCTTCCGGTAAATTATCATCATCTAATAGCCAAACAAAGTCGGCATTGGAATGTGAAACAAAATAACCTAAGCCTGCTTTATAGCCGCCCGCAGAGCCGAGATTCTCCGTCTCCTGAAGGAGGGTAATGATAGGGCTGTTTAATTGATCAAGCTCCTTTTTAAGATCGTAGTCTGAACCGTTATCCACCACGATAATATCCACAACATGTTCAAATGACAAGACGCGCTCTAATATTTGTTTTAAAAAAGCCCATCGGTTTCCATAGGTTACGGTTAACACACAAACATTATATGCTATCTTTGTCATCTTATTTTATGCAAGTTTACAATAGATAAACAGAAATCGCAATTCAAAATGGGGATTATTAAACAACAAACCTTGAAGGGCACCTTCTTTTCTTATATAGGTGTTTTTATAGGTTTTGTGACCAATACGTTTATTTTAACGAAAGTACTAGATACGGATCAAGTAGGCTTAATTAATATCTTGACGTCCTTTTCGCTGATATTTGCCCAGTTTGCTATTCTCGGTTTCAATGCCACGGCACGCTATTTTCCCTATTTCCGGAATGAGAAGAACAAGCATAATGGCTATTTGTTTTTAGCCTGTGCCATTTCGTTGATCGGCTTTATTCTATTTGTCATTGGAGCCTATGCTTTTAAGGAAGTCATAATAAGTCAAAAATCCCAAGATAATAACTTGTTTCGCGATTATTATTGGTACCTCCTTCCGCTCACCTTTGCAAACCTATACTTTAACATCTTTGATTTGTACTCAAGGTTGTTATATGACGCCGCAGCGGGGCGCCTCATTCGTGAATTCACCCTAAAGCTGCTCATTTTGGTATGCGTCGTTTTATTAATATTCCGTATCCTCGATTTCCGGTCGTTCATGTGGTTATGGTTATCAGCTAACCTGATGCCCATGTTGTTGATGATGATCCGATTGGTACGAAAGGGTAACTTTTCACTTAAGCCGAATTTCAACTTTTTAAATAAAGATGTTCAGCGAAATCTCTTCAACTTATGCCTATTCGGCATATTAACCGGCGCTTCGCCACTTCTCGTTGATAACATTGATCGGTATATGGTGAATAGTTACTTTGGCTTGGCCGACACGGGTATATACAGCATCGCAGCCTCTTTCGGAATTATTATCGCTTTGCCAACACGAAGTTTGTATAGCATCGCATATACCGTAATAGCCGAGTCCTGGATTAGAAAGGACATGGCCAATATCCATACCGTGTACAGGAAAAGCTGTATCAATCAATCTATTGTGGCGCTATTTCTCTTTATCCTCGTGTGGGCGAATATACATAATGCGCTGAAGGTGCTTCCACCTGATTATGCCGATGGTGTCTCCATCGTTTTCTTTATTGGCCTGGCCAATTTATTCGATGCGTTAACAGGAGTCAATGCTGTTATATTAGCTACCTCTCGGTACTATCGATACGACTCCTTTTTTTACCTGGCTTTAGTAGGTGTGACAATTGGCAGTAACTTGTTTTTCATACCTAAGTTTGGGATCACCGGTGCGGCAATGGCTACTGCACTTACGATGTTCATTTTCAATCTTTCGAGATACCTATTTATTTTATTTAAGTTTAAACTCCAGCCGTTTACAGTGCATAATTTGTTAGTGATCGTACTTGGCGTGCTCATTTACTGGCTCAGTACCCTGATTCCTGTTCAGCAGAATCTTTATCTGGATACCTTTATCCGTGGGGGCTTCATCACCCTGTTATATGCCGGGTCGGTCTATTTCCTTCGCTTGTCAAGCGATATTAATGACATGGTTGCTGACCTTCTTGCTAAGCTTAAACGCTCTTAATAAACTCCCGAATAAATTTCGGATGTTTTAAATTTAAAAGCTGCTTCCGGTTTTTTTCAAAAAAGGCATAATCTCCCTGTTTTACCTCATCAATGGTAAAAGGGACGTCCGTGTTTCGGCTTCCTTTTGCCACTACACCAAGCCCATAATCCATGTCTAAGGTAAATACGGTAAGATCCGGACGTGTAACGATCAAATCAGCCACCGTTTTCCAAACATCGCCGTTCCACTGTCCCTGCCAGCCAGGTAAGTCCCAGTTCCGGACTTTTTCCCGGACTTCATTAAAATGATCTTTAATGGTGTAGGCGGCAGCCTCATTTAATGGGTTACAGTCGTGCATAACAATAATCCCACCTTCGTTAAGATAGTTCAAGCAGTTCTCCACGTCGCGTTTTGACTGCTCGTAAGTATGCAGTCCATCTACCAATGCTACGTCAATACCATCCTTTAAAACCTTCTTTGCATGGTGCTCAAAAAAGTAATCACTGGTATATTCGTACGTTTCGAACTTCGTTATACCTACTAAGCGTTTTATCTTGAGCGGAAAGCTGAATAAGAACTCGGGGTCAACACCTATCTTCCGTGGGCATTGTATCTTAGAGATAATGGTACCTGTTTGTACACCAATCTCCAGATAAGTTTTGGCGTTTCTTTGTTTAATAATTAAGTTAAGCACATCGAGCCTATTCATATTCACGTTGTTTAATGCAATAATAATAAAATTTACAAAGCGATACGGGTTATTCCATAAAAAAACAGGGTGGCTCGAAAGTCACCCTGTTTTTTTAAAAGTATAAAGATTACTGGAATTTCTTCGCGTTTATCTTACGCTCGTTCTCAGTCAGATAAATCTTTCTTAGACGAATATTCTGAGGCGTCACTTCAATGTATTCATCTGCTTGGATATATTCCATCGCTTCTTCCAACGAAAATTTGATCGCCGGAGCAATACGGACGTTATCGTCACTGCCCGATGCGCGCATGTTGGTTAACTGTTTCCCCTTTACAATATTGACAACTAGATCATTGTCCCGGCTGTGCTCACCTACAATCTGACCTTCATAAATGTCTACGCCGGGATCCACAAAGAAGTGACCTCTATCCTGTAATTTATCGATCGAGTAAGCAGTTGTTTGTCCTTTTTCCATCGAAACAAGTACGCCTGCCAAACGACCCGGGATCGGGCCTTTCCAAGGTTGGTAGTCTTTTATGCGATGCGCCATAACCGCTTCACCGGCAGTAGCGGTTAATACATTGTTTCTTAAGCCGATAATACCTCTTGAGGGAATTTCAAACTCTAGATGTTGCATATCACCTTTTGTTTCCATCACAAGTAACTCACCTTTACGCTGCGTTACCAATTCGATCACTTTACCTGATACCTCAGCCGGTACATCTACTACTAAGGTCTCAATAGGTTCGCATTTTACACCGTCAATCTCTTTTAAGATAACTTGTGGCTGGCCCACCTGTAATTCGTAGCCCTCGCGGCGCATGGTTTCGATCAAGACAGATAAATGAAGAATACCTCTTCCATAAACTAAGAATGCATCTGCCGAGTCGGTAGGAAGCACCTTTAATGCGAGATTTTTCTCCATTTCTTTTTGTAAGCGGTCATGCAAGTGACGCGATGTTACAAATTTGCCCTCTTTGCCGAAGAACGGTGAGTTGTTAATTGTGAACAACATGTTCATCGTAGGCTCATCGATGTGTATAACCTCCAACTGCTCCGGATTTTCAAAATCGGCAATGGTATCACCAATTTCGAAACCCTCAATTCCTACTACAGCACAAATATCGCCCGAAGGGACTTCCTGTACTTTCACCTTTCCAAGGCCTTCAAAAGTATACAGCTCTTTGACACGGGATTTCATCACTTTGCCATCACGCTTTACCAAAGACACCGGTTGATTTTCTTTTATAGTACCTCTAGCTACACGACCAACAGCAATACGTCCTACAAAGGATGAATAGTCCAATGAGGTGATTTGCATCTGTAAAGTACCCTCGTTGTACGGGGCAGGAGGTATATGTTCAAGAATTGCATCCAATAGATCCGTGAAATCTTCTGTCGGTTGCTTCCAGTCTTTAGACATCCATCCCATTTTAGAGGATCCGTAAAGTACAGGGAAATCCAATTGTTCTTCTGTGGCATCCAAGTTAAAGAAAAGTTCAAAGACCTGCTCGTACACCTCTTCAGGACGACAGTTTTCTTTGTCTACTTTGTTAACGACAACAATAGGCTTTAGACCTAAGCCAAGGGCTTTTTGCGTTACAAAACGAGTTTGAGGCATCGGCCCTTCAAAGGCGTCTACTAAGAGAATAACCCCGTCAGCCATTTTTAACACACGCTCTACTTCTCCTCCAAAGTCTGCGTGGCCCGGGGTATCAATAATATTTATTTTGACGTCCTTATAACGCACCGAAACGTTTTTGGAAACGATGGTAATACCTCGCTCACGTTCCAGGTCGTTATTGTCCAGAATAAGCTCGCCTGTTTGTTCGTTGTCACGAAACAGTTTAGTGTAATGTAAAATTTTGTCAACCAGAGTCGTTTTTCCATGGTCAACGTGTGCAATAATCGCAATGTTTCTAATTTGTTGCATCCAAGTATGTATATCTCAAATTTGGGGATAAATTGCTTTATGCAATTTATCAATTTCTCATCTGCGCTTTGAGTATCAAAGAACTAAAGGGAAAATTTTGCGCAAAGGTAATTATTCCATTTGAAAAATTAAGCGCTTGGATTGCTTTTATTTTTGACGGTTTTTTCGTTTTTGTCCACTTCGTATAGCAAGCTAGTTGCTTGATTGTGAAAGGTATTTTGGTTATATTTGTATTATGGATATACAGTCGATAGTTGTTTTATTATTGTTTGCCGCGGCCGCTTTTTACCTCGGTCGCATGTTGTATAACAATCTAAAACCAAAAAAGGGAGGCACCTGCGGTTCCAACTGTAAATGCGGTATGGATTTTTCCAACATGCCGGAACAAACAAAATAGTGCCTCTTAAATAGATGTCAGGATTTATAGTTTTTGGATCAAACATACGGCATAGGCCACTACCCCTTCTTTGCGTCCGATAAATCCCATTGTTTCATTGGTTGTGGCCTTGATAGAAATATCCTCTACATCTAAGCCGCTAGCGTTGGATATATGTGCCTTCATAGCTGGGATGTAAGGCTTTATCTTCGGTGCCTCAAGACACAACATGGCATCTATATTACTAAGTTCCCATCCTTTGTTTTTTAATAATTTAATACACTCTTCCAACAGAATTAAACTACTGATACCCTTCCATTTAGCATCTGTGTTCGGAAAATGATAACCAATATCCTCCAAATTCGCTGCACCCAATATGGCGTCACAAATCGCATGTACCAACACGTCTGCATCCGAATGTCCGAAAGCGCCTGCATGATGATCGATCTTTTCTCCTCCCAAAATAAAGGGATGATTTTCTTTTAATTGATGGACGTCGAAGCCGAAGCCTACTTTTATTTTCATGTTTGTGTTTTTGTTTTATAAGGCAGACTTCTCTGTTCATTTTGTTCATTATTTTGAAAAGAGTTCGCCTTGCCTAACTTATGGCGTGATAGATCTTCTTATAGCATGTCAAAAAAAAGCGGTTTAATTTGCTTTATGATACCTTTTTTGCCAAACATATCAAAAACCGGCTATAAAAAAAATTATTTGATGGAAGAGATGAAAGGCTATCTCGTGTATTCAGCATTTGTTGGTCGGTTGCCGTTTTGTTTTAATGTGCTAATTTTGAATGGTGGTGTATTCGCATAAACTATGAAGAAAAATTTTACGCTGATTGTGCTTGCGCTTTGTGGTATTGGGCTCATGTATTCGAGCTGTAGCAAAAAGAGCGGAATGGGTGACCGATCATCAAAAACGGGAATGAAATACAACGACCCGCATAATGGTGGTTTTCAGGTCAATCGAAAAGTGAAGCCCGGTCCCGGTCCCGGACTCGTTATTATCGAGGGGGGGACCTTCGTGATGGGCGGAAGCCTAGATCAGGATCTGGGCTATGAGAACGATAATAAGCGTAGAAGAGTAACCGTTGCTTCCTTTTATATGGATGAAACGGAAGTGGCTAATGTCGATTGGCTTGAGTATCTTTATTGGCTAAATCAAAACTTTCCTAACGACCGACAGTTATATTATAACGCGCTGCCTGATACGCTGGTTTGGCGTAATCCTCTATCTTATAACGAACCCTATGTGGATAATTACCTCCGACATCCGGCTTATCAAGACTATCCTGTTGTAGGCGTTACCTGGGAGCAGGCTAACGATTACTGTGTATGGCGGACCGATCGTGTAAACGAAGAAATTCTGCGCTCGAAAGGAATCTTATTGGATTACAAAAGTAAGGCCGAAAGTGCGGGAGAGAGCACGGCGCAGCCTTTTAATACCGACATTTATTTGAATGGACAATACAAAGGTGAAGGTATAGATGGTAAAAACATGCCGAAAGACCTACGCCCGGGCGCAGAAAAAGATGCCCGAAGGCCGGTACGGTTGGAGGATGGTTTTCTTAAACAACCCTATCGATTGCCAACCGAGGCAGAATGGGAATATGCTGCCTTGGGGCTGATTGGCAATACCATCTACGGAAATGTAGAAGGTTATCGGATCTACCCTTGGGATGGTTTAGGTGTTCGTTCAGGTAAGAAAAAAACGCAGGGCCTTATAATGGCTAACTTTAAGTTAGGTGCGGGTGACAATATGGGAACGGCCGGATACTTAAACGATGCAGGTGATATTACAAAACCGGTGACAGCTTATCAGCCGAACGATTTCGGTTTATATAATATGGCCGGTAATGTGAATGAATGGGTGGGTGATGTGTATCGTAAGCTGACCTATGAAGATTTCGAAGATTTTAACCCCTTCAGGGGCAATGTCTACGTGGACAAAAAATTAGAAGATCCGGAGAAAGGCATTTATGCAAAGGACAAATATGGCCGACCAATTAAGGAGATGGCCAAGGCACCGAGGAAACAGACATGGGAAGAATTGCAGAATCAAACCGCAGCGCAAGATAGCGGTGTAAGTGCATACAATGCAGACATGAGAGGGTATAATGATGAAGTCAGCGACTCCTTATATGGTAAGACAACCTTGGTGAACAACAAATCGCGTGTTTATAAGGGCGGTTCATGGAATGATCGTGCATATTGGTTAAATCCGGCAACGAGAAGATTTATGCAACAAGATGAGTCCTCTGCAACGGTAGGCTTCCGCTGTGCCATGACGCTCGTCGGTAATCCGGAAATTCATACCAATGGCATGCCTCGTTTCAAATCAGCTAAAGTGAAAAGCGGTTTGCGAAAATCTTCAAAGGCGACGCCATAGGCAAGGGAACTTCACCTTCTAGAAAAGAAAGACATAGCTCTATTGTTTATATTTAAAATGCGGGAACGATCTGTAAAGATGTTCCCGTTTTTTGGGTCTTATGGAGAGTTACCACTGTGCACCATGGCACACTTATTATCATTACCCCATGTTTGCGGTTATGATGTAGGCGGACTAGGTGTATTTTTTGGCGAAGAGCATATTAAAAAACTTAGCTCGCAGCTGATCCCTTTGTTACAAAACGTAAAAAAAGCGACTCAAAAGGTCGCTTTTCCTATCATTTTATATGAAATTTTTACTCGAGTTCGGTATAATAAATATTTAATTTGGTCCGGAGTTCATTTTTAGCTTGTGCATCTTCCGGGTTAAAGCCTTTTAGAACAACACTGCTAGGTGCGGTAATGTCTGGCCAAAAAGGAATAGTGTTGGTCATGATCTCCGATACAGGCGCAATATAAACATCCGAATTCTGCACTTTGCCTAAAATGACGTCTTGGATATAAGAGGTTAAAGTAAACACATAACGTTTCGCTTTATCGTCGTAAAAACCACCTAAAGCAAATGGTCCCGCAGCTTGAAACTGTGAGCGCAGATCACGTACAGGCCTTGAATCACCATCTGGAATGGGCTGATTATTGCCTGAAACGTCTTTTCGGTATAGCGTCAATCGAGGTGCCGGTGTGCTTACGGTATTGCTATTGTCGTCATCCACATAAACGACCAATTCTGCCCGGTTAACGGCAATTTTCTTTCCTTTTAACTGGTCAATGTATGGAAAAGATACTTTTGTCCTCAAGCCACCCATAGCTTGTGCATAAACAGTAGTCTGATTAACAGCGGTATTGGCCAGTTGGCTTTGGATAACCGGAGAGAAACTCCTGTTTATACTGGCTGACATATACATAAAAGGAGCGCCGGTGCTGCTGCTGGATGTAGGAACCGGGATTGGAAAGACTTTGGTTAAAGTGTCCGTGTCACCCTCTGCATCCGTAACACGATAGGTGACTTCCATGAAGTTCGGCGAATCTGAACTTTGCGGGTTGGTCGGACTTAAAGTCGCAAGTCCACCTATACCTTGCTGTGCATTCTTGTCGATTGTCAAGTAAAGACCTTTTGCATGATTCAAAAATCCGGTCTCCGAGTTTACAGTGGCTGAATCCAGTGTATGCGATAAAAGGCTGCCGATAAAGCTGTTATTTAGCCGTACACGCAGTTCAGGATAGCGTTTTACCGTACTATCTTGGCCGTTACTTCCTCTCACAATTACATTGATACTGTCTTTGAGGTTGAACCGGCGCAGTTGGGTGCTTGCTATATCGTCGCTCTTTACACTCCAATTTTTCGTACTATAATAGATCGTGTTGGGACTATACACCTCATCCAACTGTCTTACTTTAAGCAGGTAGGTGGATGACTGTGAATCACCGACAAAAGAGTTTCCATATCGAACAACCAGCACAGCCGAATCGATCTGTGCGTTTTGGGGGAGGCGTATATCGCCACTTTCAGGTCGTAAAATGGCAAGGGCGATGTTCGCTTGCGTTTCACCGAAAACCGGGTCCTTGTAATACCCAAATGGAAGCTGATTGATATTGATGCTCGGGATATTACTGTTGTTATTGGCAACCCTTATGACTGATCGGGCACTATCGTCACGGAGTGTAACTGTCTTGAGCGTTAACGTGTCATTTAGGGTGCCATAAAAGGAATCTCCCGGATTGTTATCTAACCCGATTCCCGCCGGATTCTTGCAACTACTTAAAATAAAGAGACTTATTAACAGCGTCAATAAGTCTCGAGTATAATACTTCATTATAAAATAATATGTTCTATAAAGCTGTGTAAAACCATTATAACGCTTGCCTGGTACAGATAAAGTTACAAGGGCTTATTTCTTCCGCCTTGCTGCAGTTCAGCCTTCCTCGCTAAGCCACAGTTTCCAATTCTTCATTGGAAAATTGCTCGTAAAGGTTGGAATAATTTTCGAATTCTGCATCATTTCTGCAGTCAGTTATCGGAATTTCGCTCTTTTTAACAATATTTAACAGTTTTTCATCGATGTTTTCTTCGGATAAAACAACCGCATCGGTATAGTGAAGTGCGCCATTGTACAAACCATAATAGTCTGATGAATCATAGCTTGATAAATCTTCTGCATGCATGTTTCCCGTAAGTGCTTTATCTGCAAAACGCTCGTGCAAAGCATGCTCAAATTTATCTGCATACAGCGAATAGATGATTTTTGTGTCTTTAAAGGTTGGATCATCTTTATAGGCCGTTTTCACATAGGCAGGAATCAAAGCCGTCATCCAGCCATGACAATGCACTACATCGGGAGACCATCCCAATTTTTTAACAGTCTCCAATGCCCCTTTACAAAAAAAGATGGCACGCTCGTCGTTATCCTTAAAGAACTTACCCTCTTTGTCGGTAAATACATGTTTACGTTGGAAATACTCTTCGTTATCCAAAAAGTAAACCTGCATACGGGCAGCTGGGATGGATGCAACTTTGATAATAAGGGGGTTGTCGTTATTGTCCACTACAATATTCATCCCCGAAAGCCTGATCACTTCATGTAAACGGTTCCTGCGCTCATTAATATTGCCAAAGCGAGGCATTAAAATCCGTATTTCAAACCCTTTTTCCTGCATGGCCTGGGGTAACTCTCTTGTTATCTCAGAAATTTTGCTTAGTTCGAGGAAAGGCGACATCTCGTGGGTAATGTACAATATCTTCGTTTTTGCCATCTCCAATAAATTATATTTTAGAATTTTTGAAATGTGAGACTATCAAACACAATGAATCATACCGGTATGAGCCAGCTAAACCTATTTTTGATAGTTTATTAGTCATTAAAATAATTGCTCTAATGAAAATCGGTCTGCAAATATACGCATTATCTTATGATATATCAACGATTTATAAAAAAACCTTTGTAGTTAGGTTTAAAATGTTCAACTTTACCTCCTTGTTTTAATAACAAAAAAATTGGAAATCTTTACTACAAAAATTGCGCTGAAAGCCCATCTATCAGCGTTCAGTTCAAAGGATAAAACAATAGGTTTCGTGCCTACCATGGGGGCTTTACACGAAGGTCATTTAACTTTGATTGAGCATTCCAAGCGCGCAACCGATATTACCGTTTGTAGTATATTTGTTAATCCAACACAGTTTAATGATCCGGCTGATTTGGAAAAGTATCCGAGACCTATCGAAAAGGATGTGGCACTCCTTCAATCGGTGAACTGTGATGTCCTGTTTTTACCTACGGTGGAAGAGATGTATCCACCGAATGACGAACCTTGGTTCTTCGATCTGGGTCGACTCGACAAAATCTGGGAGGGAGCAAAAAGACCCGGACATTATCAAGGCGTTACACAGGTGGTGTACAAACTCTTTGATATTGTTAAGCCCTCGATCGCCTTTTTTGGACAGAAAGATTTTCAGCAGTGTATGGTGATTCAGTATATGGTGGATAAGCTTCATCTACCGCTGCGCCTGCAAATGGTGGATACCGTAAGGGATGCGGATGGATTGGCGAAAAGCTCCCGCAATGTACGACTCTCATCCAATGGTAGAAAACAAGCACTTTCTTTATCAAAAGCATTGTTCATGATAAAACAAGCGTTTGAAAAGGGCACAGGCCCCTTACAGGCAAAGGAGGAAGCACTAAGTTTCCTGGATAAAGTGGAAGGTGTTGAATTGGAATACTTCGCAATCTGTAATCCGAGTGACTTATCGGAAATTGATAGAAAACAACAGGACCTAAGGCCGCTTGTGGTTATATTGGCCGCTTGGGTGGATGGTGTCCGTTTAATTGATAATATAGTGTTGAAATAAGGCTTT
Organism: Olivibacter sp. LS-1; assembly: GCF_008245145.1. Lineage (GTDB taxonomy): Bacteria > Bacteroidota > Bacteroidia > Sphingobacteriales > Sphingobacteriaceae > Olivibacter > Olivibacter oleidegradans. The sequence goes on from NZ_CP041643.1 coordinate 1,251,913, forward strand.
TATAAGCTCTTAGGTGTTAGCTGTTAGCTTTGGCGTTCTAACTCCTGAAGCCTAATGCCTAAAACCTTATACCTCCCACCTCCCACCCTACACCTCTAATGGTAATCTATAGATCATATTTCCGAATAGCAGCGCATCTGTGATAGATTAAATAACAAAATGCGTATCTTTGTGCCATGATTATCGAGGTGTTGAAATCGAAAATTCATCGCGTAAAGGTTACTCAGGCAGAACTCAACTATGTGGGTAGCATTACGATTGATGAAGATTTAATAGAGGCGGCTAATATTATTCCGAACGAGAAGGTGCAGATCGTAAATAATAACAACGGTGCACGCTTTGAAACCTATGTTATAAAAGGCGAACGTGGTTCCGGTATTGTATGTTTGAATGGAGCTGCCGCGCGCTTAGTTCAAGTAGGCGACATTGTGATTATCATTTCTTATTGCCAACTCCCTATGGAGGAAGCCAAAAAGCACGAACCGATTTTGGTTTTTCCGGACCATAATAATAAACTAGTGAAATAGTTTTCATCGTCCCACTAACTTTTTCGCTGTTCAATGATGCAATCGCTAAGCCTTTATTATTAGAATAATCTAATTTGATTTAAGTTCACAATGTGATTACTTTGCATTATACAAAAGGAAGCATATGGTAAAAATATTGCTGATAGAAGATGACAGGCGCTTGGCTAGTTTTATTCGAAAGGGATTGGAGGAACAGCTTTTCTCCGTAAAATGTGTTTCGAGCGGCTACGAAGCCCTGGCAGTGACGCAAGATATTTACTTTGATCTGATTATACTGGATATCATGCTTCCCGACGTATCCGGATTCCAGATATGCACTGCTATTCGCGAACGAAAAATTACAAGTCCTTTAATTATTTTGAGCGCTTTGGATAATCCGGAGGAAAAGGTAAAAGGACTCCAGGCAGGAGCGGATGATTACCTCGGAAAGCCTTTTCATTTCGAAGAGCTACTTGCACGCATTAACGCGCAATTACGACGAAAATCTTTTGAAAAAGGTATTCTGGATGTACAAAAATACGCAGATCTTGAAGTCAATATTGCGGAACAGGGAGCAAAACGTGCCGGGAAGAATATTCTGCTTTCACCTCGTGAATATAAGCTTTTACTATTCCTGCTAAACAATCGAGAACGAGTGGTTTCCCGCACGCAGATTGCAGAAGCGGTATGGGATATCCATTTTAATACGCATACCAATGTGGTAGATGTATATATTAATTATCTGCGAAATAAAATTGATAAGGGCTTTGCCGCGCCCCTCATCCATACTGTGAAGGGGAGGGGGTACATGCTTAAACAAAAAGAAGAATGACGCTGAGGTTAAAACTCGCTTGGAACTCAACGCTTATTGTTACGCTTATTTTAGGAATCACGTTTACGGGGACCTATCTACTATTCAGGCAACATGTTAAGCATTCATTTTTTCAACAATTACAATCGAGGGCCTTCACAGCGGCTTTTTTTCATTTGGAGAAGGATGAACTAAATGCGCAAAAATATGAGCTGATTGAGCAGCGATATCGTGAAATTCACCGAGAATCTATTCGATTCTTCGATAAAAGCAACCGCATGGTCTTCGAGTACGATACCCTTCAATATCAACTATCAGATGAAGTACTCGGTCATGTACGACAAAAGAAAGTTTTATATTTCACTGATAATGAACGTCAATTTGCAGGTATCTTTTATCGCGACAATGAGGGGGATTATGTTGTTGTTGCTTCCGACACGGATAAGGAGGGGTTGGCTCAGCTCGATAAATTAAAACGCTATCTCTTGATATCCTTATTATTGGGTGTTTGCCTAAGCTTCCTGTTTACGCACTTACTGGCGAAGCAAACATTCCGCCCTTTTTCTCAGCTAATTCAGGACGTAAATTCTATTACGGCGAAGAATTTACACGCCCGGTTGGCTGTAGGCACAAAAGAGAAAGACGAGCTTACCGCACTAACCGAAGCGTTTAATCGCTTTCTGGAACGATTGGAAAAGGGGGTAGACAGCCAACGCAGCTTTCTAAAACACGCTTCGCATGAATTGAAAACACCTTTGGCAGCGATTATTAGCAACCTGGAGATCACCTTATCGCGTCCCCGGACACCGGACGAGTACCGGACACAGATGGGTTCAATACATGTCGATGCCCTTCATATTAAATCTATTTTGGAAGGTTTACTACTTCTATCGGGCTTGGAAGCTTCTTCCGATGTGCCATTTGCCCCCCTTCGTGTGGATGAATTATTATGGGATCTACTGGAAAAAACAAGTATTACCCATCCCGAGGCATTTATACACATCGACTTGGATCAAGTGGAACAAAAGCCCCACCTATTGGAAGTGTCGGGTAATCGCGACTTGCTAATGATCGCAATCGGCAACTTGGTCGACAATGCACTTAAGTTTTCAGACAATCAACCTGTTTTCGTACAATTAAGCGAGCATGAACAGCATCTACAGCTGATAATCAAAGACAGGGGAACAGGAATAGATCCGAGCGAATTAGCGCAGATCTTTAACTTGTTTTATCGCAGTCCGAAGAATCAGGCCATACCGGGACACGGTATCGGGCTGCATTTGAGTAAGCAGATATTCGACTTACATCGCATCCAAATTACCGTTCGCTCAGCACTGGGTAGCTATACGGAGTTTGCTTTATTATTCCCATCTTTTAGGTAAGTTGGTAAAATTTCCTTATTTTAAGAGCCGCATTCATCAACATTTACCCAATCATGTCGAATTTCGATGCCCATAATACCACCTTCGCGCAAGCGGTTTCCTTTATCAACCACACCAATCGTCCGGTGTTTCTAACCGGCAAAGCGGGGACGGGAAAAACCACCTTCCTTCGGTATATAAAAGAACATACGTATAAGAAGCTTGCCGTGGTAGCTCCTACGGGTGTAGCGGCTATTAATGCGGGCGGAACCACACTCCATTCGCTTTTTTTCTTGCCTTTCGGTATGTATTTGGCTGATTATACACTTGATTGGAACGATCCGAGCGATTTGATCTACAACAAACAACGCCTTTTCGGAAAAGTAAAACTCACTAAACAACGACGAGCCATTTTACAGGAACTCGATCTATTAATCATTGATGAAGTATCTATGTTGCGGGCTGACACACTTGACGCTATTGATACAATCTTGAGATGGGCCAGACGCAATGCAAGTCCTTTCGGTGGCGTTCAGATGTTATTCATTGGTGATCTGTACCAATTGCCTCCTGTGGTTAAGAGTCATGAGCAAAACTTGCTATATCAGCATTACAGAAGTCCTTTCTTTTTTGATGCCCATGTTATGCAGGAAGCTCCACCGGTTTTGTTGGAACTGAATAAGATTTATCGACAAAAAGATGCACGTTTTATTTCTCTGCTCAATAATATTCGAAACAACTGCTGTTCAGGAGAGGAGCTGGATAGGTTGAATGCGCATTATAAGCCCGACTTTAGTCCTTCGCCGAGCGAAACCTTCATTACTTTGAGTTCGCATAACCATATTGCGGAGCAAATCAATCAACGTAAATTAGAGTCCTTACCGGGGCACGCTGTTTGCTTCGAAGCTGCCATCAAAGGTGATTTTTCAGAGAACTCTTTTCCTACCGAGGGTAGATTGTACCTTAAAGAAGGTGCCCAAATTATGTTTATAAAAAATGACAAAGGAGAAGACCGACGTTACTTTAACGGAAAAATTGGCGTAGTCGACAAAATTGATGCTCGACATGGAGAAATAAAAGTTCGTTTTCCCGGAGAGAAGGAACTATTCACGGTCGAACAAGAGGAATGGAAAAACCTTCGTTATAATTACGATAAGCAAAGCGATAAAATCAGCGAAGAAACACTGGGAACCTTCAAGCAATATCCTATTCGTTTAGCTTGGGCCGTCACTATTCATAAAAGTCAGGGCCTAACCTTTGATAAGGCGGTTATTGATGCCGGATCCAGCTTTGCCGCCGGGCAGGTGTACGTTGCGCTAAGTCGGTTAACGGGATTGGAAGGATTGGTCCTCCGATCAAAGATTTCGCCGGCAAGTATCCATACGGATCCACATGTCGTGGCCTTTTCCAGTCGTGTTTTATCGGAGGATGAGATTGCAGAAGTGCTACTGCAAGAGCAGAAATCCTATCTTTTGAATAATCTTAGCAAAGCTTTTTCCTGGGGTACTTTGGCGCTTGAAACTAATACCTTCAAAAACGATGTACTAACCAAGAACATTCCCGATAAGAGCCTTGCATATAAGAAAATCGACGCCATATGCTATACTTGCAATCAGCAATTTGAAGTTGCAGAGAAGTTTAATGCCTGGTTAAATAAGGAATTCCGGCATTTAGATGATTTAAACATTGAACTCATTCATGAACGTACTCAAAAGGCCGCTGCTTGGTTCCTCAAAAGTTTAGAGGAGGAGCTTATCACCCCCCTTCAACAACATATGGATGCATGGGCTGCTAAAAAGAAGAATAAAAAATATCAGAAAGAGTTGGCAGACTTATTGTTGACCTACCGGCGGAAACAAGAACAAATCAGGCAAAGCACGTTTATTACGCAAGCCATTCGTGAAGGAAGAAATATACAAGATTTGATCTATGAGGTGGCCAAGCACCAACAACAACATCTTCAGGTAAAAAATGAACAACAACCCAAAAAGAACAAGTCGGTCGTTGGTGAAACGAAACAGATTAGTCTCAAACTCTTTAAAAACGGACATACAATTGATGAGATAGCTACGCTGAGAGGACTTACAACCGGTACCGTTATAGCGCATTTAACAAATTTCATCGGCACCGATTTGCAGGCGAGTGATCTCATGTCTACCCGTAAACTTGAAATTATCATACCCTTGTTGAAGCAATATCCTCAAAAAACAATTACCGAAATTCGCGAGCTGCTTGATCGGCAAGTAGAATTTCATGAAATACGCATTGCACAGGCAGCCTTGCGGCAAGCGACAAAAACAGGCACGCTCGCCTAGCTCTCGATTATTTCATATGAAGTGCTTGCTGTACACTTGGTGCATCATCTTGAGATGCTATCTTAAATATCTCTTTATTATCATAGTTTTGAAAGAGGGTGCGTAACAGCATCACAGCACTGGCTCTAACATAAGAACGTTCGTCGGCTGTTGCCATTTTTTTTACGGTAGGGTAAATCTGCTTTAACTCGTCCTTTGTGAATTTTTCAATCGCGCCAAGCGCCATCAAGCGTATCATCCAGGCACTATCGGTTAAAGCCGCAACAACGATCTCCTTCGCTTTAGCACTATCCAATACATCATTCAGGTTTTCCAATACTTCAAAGCGATCCATAAACAAGGGGGCGTGTTTGTATTGATAAGCCCATTCGTCAAGCGATTTACTTTGCTCTTTCTTCCCAAGGATACACTTTTTTGCATCAAAATTAATTAATTGTGGACTTTTAGTGGCCGGCAAGTGAAAAGTTTGCTCCTGTTTAGTTAGTGTAACCGTTTGACGATCAACATGACCATCTACATAGATGTCAATCGCAATAGGTAGTTTATAGAGCGGCATACTAGCTAAGTCCTGCTTTTGAGCAATTTGTACAATCACCTGTTTTGTGCTGTCTTGATAGTGCGTTTTTATTTCCAAAAGCGGATGACCGGCGGCCAAAAACCACTGATCAAAAAACCAATTAAGATCTTGTCCTGTGACTTGCTCAAAAGCTTGGCGTAAATCATGGACCTCAACAGACTGATAGGCATGTTTTTTTAAATAAAGTTGAAGTGACGCAAAAAAGGCGTCATCGCCAACGGTTTCCCTTAACATATGAAGAATACGCCCTCCTTTTTGGTAAGACACTTCATCAAACATCTGTTCCCGATCCGCATAGTTAAATCGAATAAGGTCGAGCTCTTTGTTTTTGTCCTTCGCAAAATAAGCTAGCTCGTCATTCAATGCATGCATATCCGCCTCTTCTCTTCCATACTTGTGTTCCAGCCATAAGTATTCGCCATAGGTGGCAAACGACTCGTTGAGTGGTAAATTGGCCCAGGATTCAGCGGTTACTAAATCGCCGAACCAGTGATGGAATAACTCGTGAGCAACAATATCTTCATACGTTTCATCCTTATATTCAGCCGGCGTCATATTCATTCGATCAAAGAATACCGAAGCCGATGTATTCTCCATGGCCCCACTTACAAAGTTCCGCACGACAATCTGAGCATATTTATCCCAGGGATAATCCACGCCCAATTTTTTCGAATAGAATTCGAGCATTTCAGGTGTTTTTCCAAAAATCATGGAGGCATATGGCGCGTATTTCGGTTCCATGTAATAGCTCACCTCCTTTCCGCGCCATTGATCTTTGACAATTTTAAAGTTTCCTGCCGCAATCATGACCAAGTACGGCGCGTGTGGCAGCTCCTGCTTCCAAATATCGGTTCTCGTACCATCGTTATTTCTTTTCGATTGCTTTAATAAGCCATTTGATAGGGTAATCATCGAATCAGGAACCGTTAGCGCAATTTGTTGCGTCATTTTCAGCATGGTGTTGTTAATCGTCGGGAACCAATTAGAATTGCATTCGGTTTCGCCCTGAGACCATAGTTGTCTTGGAATGCCTGCTAGTTCATCGGGCTGGATGAAGTATAACCCTCGATCATCGGGCGAAGCAATATCTTTTCCTACTTCCAACTGATTGGGATTGGCGGTATATTCAATAAATATTTTAAAGAGCTCATCACGGTTATATTTTCTATCCAAGGCAATGGCAAGCTTCTTTCCGTCATAGGTGAAAGGTAACTTTTTCCTCGCCGCATCTTGCAGCAGCATGACCGCTTTTACTTCGAAGCCGTTGGCATCCAGTATGACCGAATCTTGTGGGTAAAAATAACTTTGTAGCGTAAGTGTTGCCTTTCCGAATACGCGCGCCCGTTCCCAGTCGAAACGAAGGTCTAAGTCGGTATGCTTTATACTTATTTTAAGCGGATAAGAAGCGTGGTAAACATCCGCGTTCGGTGCGTTGGCGTATATATTAACCGGAGGAATATCGACATGTTTCGTTGTTGCGCAAGACCAACAACTCAAGAGCAAACAGGTAATAGAAATGAAGAGGGAGTTTCTTGACATTATATACGACTTTATTCAGCTAACAGTTTATTGATTTCTTTTTCGAACTCTTGAGTGAACTCGGTATAGTGTTTTCCTGTTGCTGGCCCGCTGAAGCCGGTGTGGATTTTATCAACCGTGCCGTCCTTCTTGATGATGATGGTGGTAGGAAAGGCAGAAAAATTATCCAATGCCGGTATACTTTCTTCCACTTGCCCTTTATCGTTTGTATAACCGGTTAAGAGGATCGGATAGTTCACTTTAAATCGATTTTTTAAGTTCAAAACAGCTGCTTTGGCCTTGTCCATTTCTTTATAACGTTCATAGGCCAAGCCGATAATCTCCAAACCTTTGTTCTTATATTTTTCATAGAACGGTGCTAGAAAAGCGGTCTCGTCCATACAATTGGGGCACCACGATCCCAAAAACTGAACCACTACCACTTTATCTTTAAAACGATCGTCGCTTAACGAGACTTTATTGCCGTCAAGATCCTGAAAGCTGAACGTTATGCGATCGTTTCCGGGTTTTAGCCCGGCAATCTTGTAAGCATCGGGCAACATCGCATCTTCGTCACGTCTGGCCGACCAATTCATCACGGAGCTCGGTCCGGCATACATCTTGCCTTTAATAATATCACTGCCATCAGTTAGATCTCCCGTGAATAATACAGGGCTAGAGCCGCTGAAAGCGGATACCATAAATGTTTTGTTATCCACTACACCACTTAGAAAACGATAGTCTCCAGTTGTTGTAAGAAACGATCCATTCACTTGATTGCCGGATTGCTCAAATTCGCCTACCGCAAAAGTCGTATCGGTGCCATTATTTTTATAAAATTGAACAGACCATCTGCCCGTCATATTAATGACACCTGAATTCTCTTCCTTCACAAAGCGAAACGATTGGTTGGATTCAGCCATGAAGGGCATGGAAATCGTTTTGTTTGGTAAATGCTTAATCCATTTTCCCTGTAATCCATTTGCCGTTTTTACAGCCCTGATCTCACTTTCATAAAGTGGGGTCTTTATAAAAACGGAATCAGCGGTTTCTTCTATCTCATTGATATTCAAACGCTCTTTCCCGTTCAAAAAGGCCATTTGTTTAACCCCCAAGGAATCATATATTTCGAAATTGAAGGGGATATCCACCGAATTATCCGTTTGTAAAGCACCTCTCCACACACCGTTGGTAAGCTGGTTTGTTTTGTCTGTGCAACTTGTAAAAGCGAGGGCTGTGAACAAGCTAAGGAAAAGAAAACGCGCAATATTCATCGTATTATTATTAAGCATTCGGATATCGTTCAATATCCATGCCGCTAAAATACTAATCTTTCGCTTATTATTAGAAGTGATACTAAAAGCCCTCTTTTAATATAGACCGAGCAATCACCATACGCTGGATTTCTGAGGTGCCCTCATAGATTTGCGTTATCTTGGCATCGCGCATGAGCCGCTCAACATGATATTCCTTCACAAAACCATAGCCTCCATGAATCTGTACCGCTTCTACGGTTATGCGCATGGCCGTATCAGAGGCAAAAAGTTTAGCCACCGCCGCAGCTTCCGCATAGGGTTGATGCTGATCTTTCAGCCATGCGGCCTTCAGGCACAACAAACGTGCAGCTTCTATTTGCGTATACATGTCTGCCAACTTGAATTGAATGGCTTGATGCTCGGCAATGGGTTTTCCAAAGGTTGTTCTTTCCTTTGCGTATTTGAGCGCTAGCTCGTAAGCACCGGAGGCAATACCTAATGCCTGCGCTGCTATGCCGATTCGGCCGCCTTCTAACGTTTTCATGGCGAATTTAAAGCCAAAACCGTCTGCTCCAATTCTGTTTTCCTTTGGTACTTTGACATCCGAAAATTGTAAGGAATGGGTGTCTGAGCCCCGTATTCCCAGCTTATTTTCCTTGGGCCCAATTGTGAATCCAGGGGAATCTTTTTCTACGATGAAAGCGTTGATCCCGCGATGCCCAAGGTTGGGGTGTGTTTGTGCGATTACGAGATACACAGCAGCGTTGCTCCCATTGGTAATCCAATTTTTAGTTCCGTTAAGTAGGTAGTAGTCTCCCTTATCTTCCGCAATCGTTTTTTGCGAAGTGGCATCCGAGCCGGCTTCGGGCTCGGAGAGACAAAAAGCACCGATCTGTGTTCCCGCAGCCAGTGGCTTTAGGTATTTTTCTTTCTGCTCTTCTGATCCGAATTTCTCTAAGCCGTAACATACCAGGGAATTGTTTACTGATACGACAACGGAAGTCGATGCATCAATTTTAGACAATTCTTCCATAACGAGCACATAAGAGACTGTATCAAGTCCTGCCCCATTATAGGCAGGATCGGTCATCATCCCAAGAAAACCTAATTCGCCAAGTTTTTTGACTTGGTCTGCTGGAAATTGTTGTTTTTCATCACGTTCTATTACACCGGGTTTTAGTTCAGTTTGAGCAAAATCGCGTGCTGCGTCTCTGATAAGCAATTGTTCTTCAGTTAATTCGAAATTCATAATGCTAGGGTTTGTTCCAAATTTACTGATTTTTTATTATGCAAGCATAATATTTTTGAAATACGAATACGAGCAAAACGAATTAAGACGCAAACCTTAACCTGGGGTGTAGGGAAGATAACCTTTGAATTCAAAAAAACTCATTATCTTAGCAAAAAATAAGAACCATGACAGACATAGCTAAACAGGAAATTTTTGCCGAAATAGAAGAAACACTTAAAAAACAGGGTTTTCACATCGATAAACAGGATCAGACACGTCCATGGGGTGGTTTTTTTGTGATCGACGAGAACCAGGCGCAACAGTTTGCAGATACATACTTCAACGGGCTGAATGTGCAAGACCTAAAAATATCAGGGAAATTAAGTCCAAAAATATTAGTTGTAGCACCACAAAAACGTTTGTCATGGCAATACCATCACCGCCGTGCGGAGATATGGCAAGTTGTTAAAGGAGACGTTGGTGTGGTAATAAGTGATACAGACGTGGAGAATGAAGTGAAGACAAAACATCCCGGTGATGTCATCAAGCTTGAAAAAGGAGAGCGCCATCGTTTGGTAGGCTTAGACGGATGGGGTGTGTTGGCAGAAATATGGCAACATACAGATATCGATAATCCTTCGGATGAAGATGATATCGTACGGGTGCAAGATGATTTTGGAAGATAGGTACAATTAGCCAATGAGCTATGTAATTATTAGCCAATGGTCGATTGATATTTAGTAGTCAATAAAGTAATGAAGTAATACAGCTGATGGCTGGTTGCGGATAACTGATAACTAAAATATGACAAATTACAACGAAGACAGTATACGCTCGCTCGATTGGAAAGAACATATCCGGTTGCGGCCAGGTATGTATATCGGTAAGTTGGGCGATGGATCAGCATACGATGATGGAATTTATGTGCTTTTGAAAGAAGTGGTTGATAACTCCATTGATGAATTTGTAATGGGGGCGGGAAAAACAATCGATATCAGTGTCAGTGAGTTAAAAGTCTCCGTACGCGATTACGGTCGTGGTATTCCGATCGGAAGTGTGGTTGATGTTGTCTCCAAGATCAATACAGGTGGAAAATATGATAGCAAAGCTTTTCAAAAATCGGTGGGACTAAACGGAGTCGGTACGAAAGCAGTCAACGCGCTCTCTTCATCCTTTGTCGTACAATCGTATCGAGCGGGTCGTACGCGTATTGCTGAATTCAGCAAAGGAGAACTCTTGAAAGATGAGGAAAAAGAAACCACGCAGCGCAATGGCACCGCGGTCACCTTTGTTCCAGACGATAGCATCTTTAGAAACTATAAATATAGGCCCGAGTTCGTTGAAAATATGATTTGGAATTACGTGTTCCTGAACACGGGATTGACGGTAAATTTCAACGGACAAAAATTTGTTTCGGAAAATGGCTTGCGCGACTTATTAGAGCGTAATATTGATGTGGAAGGTATGCGCTATCCCATTATTCACTTAAAGGGAGAGGATATTGAGATCGCGTTGACACATGGGCAACAATATGGAGAAGAGTATTACTCTTTCGTAAATGGGCAGCATACTACGCAAGGGGGTACGCATCAGGCTGCCTTCAGAGAGGCTGTCGTGAAAACCGTACGTGAGTTCTATAAAAAGGAATTTGATGCATCGGATATCAGGGCTTCCGTAATTGGGGCCATTGCCATCAAAGTGCAGGAACCTGTTTTTGAATCGCAAACGAAAACTAAACTGGGATCGCAAAGTATCGGCCCCGATGGACCAACCGTGCGCACCTTTATTAACGACTTTGTAAAGAAATCGCTGGACGATTACTTGCACAAACATCCCGATACGGCGGACGCTTTATTGAAGCGTATTCTACAATCTGAACGGGAACGTAAGGACATAGCCGGCATCAAGAAATTGGCCAACGAGCGGGCAAAAAAAGCCTCCCTGCATAATAGAAAGTTACGCGACTGTAAGATTCACTATGACGATAAAAACGAGCGTAATCAGGAAACTACCTTATTTATAACCGAAGGTGATTCTGCCAGTGGTTCTATTACCAAATCCAGGGACGTACAAACACAAGCGGTATTTAGTTTGAAGGGGAAGCCCTTGAACGCCTTTGGGCTAACGAAAAAGGTGGTGTATGAGAACGAAGAGTTTAATTTACTCCAACATGCCCTGAATATTGAGGATGGTATAGACGGTCTCCGCTACAATAATATTGTGATTGCAACAGATGCAGATGTTGACGGAATGCACATACGCCTATTGTTAATGACCTTTTTCCTGCAATTTTTTCCTGATTTGGTAAAGGCAGGACATGTTTCTATTTTGCAAACCCCTTTATTCCGGGTGAGAAACAAAAAGGAAACGATCTATTGCTATAGTGATGAAGAGCGTCAACGGGCGATTATAAAATTAGGTGGCAAGCCGGAAATTACCCGATTTAAAGGATTGGGAGAGATTTCGCCCGATGAGTTTGGTCTTTTCATTGGTAAAGACATGCGCTTAGATCCTGTGATCTTGTCCAAAGATCAGAAAATTCAGCAATTGCTTGAATACTATATGGGTAAAAATACGCCGGATCGGCAAAAACATATCGTGAACAACCTACGTATCGAGCAGGATGTTTTAGAAGAAGAGGCTGCGGCCGCTAAGCTTGCCGATGAATTGAAGGCAGCGGTTTAACGAAATGGAACAGACCCTGATACTTGTTCACTGTACCGATGCGGTCGGTTTAGTTTCGTCCATCGCACACGTCGTAGCAAAATATGGTTTGAATATAACTACCATGCGTGAGTATGTGGACGAAAGTACCAAACGTTTTTTTTCGCGCATCGTTTGCATGGGAAAGGCCGTTGACCCTGAAAAATTAATGCAGGAGTTATTGATGATCCTACCTAAAGGTGCTTCTGTAAAGGTGAATCCGCCAAAACAGAAGCGCCTTGCCATACTGGTCACCAAAGAACCGCACTGCTTGGGCGATACACTGGTGCGCTATTTTTTCAATACACTGGGTGCCGATGTCTGTTGCGTTATCGGAAATTACGATCACCTGCGGTCTTTTACCGAGCGTTTTAATGTACCTTATCACTTTGTAAGCCATGAAGGGAAAACAAAGGATGAATTTGAAAAGGAGCTGCATAAAACAATTTATAGCTACAGTCCGGATTATGTTGTATTAGCCAAGTTCATGCGCATTTTATCACCTGTTTTTATCGCGCATTATCAAGGAAAGATCATCAACATTCATCATTCCTTCTTACCGGCCTTCATTGGAGCGAACCCCTATCAGCAAGCATATACCCGCGGGGTAAAAATTATCGGTGCTACGGCCCATTTTGTAACAGACGATCTGGATGAAGGACCGATTATTGCACAAGACGTAAAACCGGTCAACCATACGTATACAGCTGACGATATGCGCAAAGCAGGAAAAGAAATAGAAAAGGCGGTTTTAAGTAAAGCACTGTCGTTGATTATCGAGGACAGAGTCTTTGTAACCGGTAATAAAACGGTTGTTTTTGAGTAATTAATTGTTAAGGTGCGCCTTATGTAAGCCAAAGGCCCTCCTTTCTGCAAAGTGATTCATCCACGAATCGCTTTTTTTTGTAGATATTTTCCAATCCCTCGAACAGGACGTTTCTCTTTTTTCCATAAGTAAAAATACTTCTTTACTACTTATTGTAACTTATACACAATTTCTAATTTTTTCTTGCATCCTATAGGATCATTGTTTATGTTTACGGCAACCGAATTAGAACTTTATTAGAATTTACAAAAACCAATAAACTAACATATGATTCTACTAGTCGCGCGGAATAATTGTGATTAGTACAATTATAGACTTTTAACATTATAAACAAACCAGCTATTATGAACTTAAATCGAAGTGATTTTAAGCGTGTATTATGCGGGGCTCTTTTGGTAGCGGGATTTCACGCACCTTATGAAGCTTTGGCAAAAACCAATTGGCTAGCGAGGGAAGTTAAGGATAATCTCTCGGCCGTTAAGCAACAATCAACAATCACCGGAAAAGTCAATTCCATGACAGGCAACGAGGGAATACCCGGTGTAAGTGTATTGGTAAAGGGCTCACAAAAAGGAACAACTACCGATGTCGACGGGAAATTTAGCTTAGAGGGGGTGCCGGCTAATGCTACCTTGGTTTTTACCATGGTGGGCTATAAAACACTGGAAGAGCCCGTAAATAACCGCAAATCAATAACCGTCACCCTTCAGGACGATATTGCCAATCTCGACGAGGTCGTGGTGGTGGGTTATGGAACACAAAAGAAAGAAACCGTTACCGGTTCGGTCGTATCAGTAAAAAGTGAAGAATTGGTCAAGTCACCTTCGCTCAATGTCTCAAATTCATTGGCAGGTAGAATGCCTGGTGTCATCGCAACTCAAAGCAGCGGCGAGCCGGGAGGTGATGGTTCTAACATTAAGATCCGGGGAACAAATACCTTGGGAAATAGTAGCCCGCTCATTGTTATTGACGGTATACCGGCAAGACAAGGGGGGATTGAACGGCTGAATCCGGCAGATATAGATAACATTTCGGTGTTGAAAGATGCTGCAGCAGCTATTTATGGTGCTCGTGCTGCTAACGGGGTCATACTAGTAACAACCAAAAGAGGTAAGTCCGGCCGACCTCTTCTATCTTATACCTACAATCAAGGCTTTGCGCAACCAACGGTGATCCCCGAATTGGCAGACGCTGCGCAGTATGCCGAAATGCGGAATGAACTGGAGGTTTTTAAACTTCCTGTGAACGAATGGCAGGCAGCAAACAGCGCCTTTAGAGAAACAGGCTCCTACACGCGCTCCAACGGATCGGTTCTTACCGCACCATTTCTTCCGGCAGATTTCGAAAAATTCAAAGATGGGTCCGACCCATGGGGACATCCCAATACCGATTGGTACGATGCTACGCTGAAAAATTGGTCGCCTCAGGCAAGACATAATGTACAGTTGACCGGTGGTTCTGATAACTTTAAATATTTAACGTCCATCGGTTATCAAAATCAAGATGGTTACTACAAAAATTCAGCTACCGGCTATAAGCAATATGATCTGCGGATCAACCTCGACGCAACAATCAGTAAGTATGTGACAACGAAAATCGGTGTATTGGGACGTCAGGAAAACAGGAATTACCCAACTAAATCCGCCGGAACTATTTTCAGGATGTTGATGCGTGGTAATCCTACCATGCCTGCCTTTTGGCCAAATGGTTTACCCGGTCCTGATATAGAAAACGGAGAGAATCCCGTAGTGATCACAACCGACCAAACCGGTTACGACAATAATAAGCAGTACTTTTTTCAAACAAATGGCCAGGTCGATATTACCTTCCCTTGGATTGAAGGGTTGAAATTTACAGGTACGGCGGCCATTGATAAATATATCAAGCAATCGAAGAAATGGGAGACTCCCTGGAATCTTTATACTTGGCAAGGAGCATATGAAGACGATGGGGTAACACCGCAACTGGTGCGTGGTAGACGTGGCCCTGCCGATCCTCGCTTGACACAGGCAAACGAAGATCAATTAAACATTCTTCTCGGAGGTGTTTTGAATTACGACCGCTCTTTCGGTGATCATACCTTTAATGTAATGGCAGGGGTGAACCGCGAAACGATCGATAACGAAAACTTCAATGCCTACAGACGCTATTTTATTTCAACCGCTATTGATCAGCTGATCGCAGGAGGAGAGCGCGAAAAGAATAACAACGGCGGAGCCTGGAAACGCGCAAGACTGAATTATTTTGGTAGGGTTGGATATAACTATAAAGAAAAATATATTGCTGAATTTCTATGGCGATACGATGGCTCTTATATGTTCCCGGAAAACAGTCGTTTCGGCTTCTTCCCGGGTGTTCTCGCAGGTTGGCGAATCTCAGAAGAGAATTTCTGGAAAGAGAATATTTCTTTCATCAACTATTTAAAGCTCCGCGGTTCATGGGGTCGAATGGGTAATGATAATATATACTTCAAAAATAACTACGCAGAAGGGCAATACTTAGAGGATGACGCTAGATTGCAAGAATACCAGTATTACTCAACCTATGGATACGGCACCTATATCGTTGATGGTTTATTGGTTAAATCATTATATGAATCGCGTGTTCCTAACACAATGGTAACATGGGAAGTTGCTGATAATTATAACTTAGGTTTGGACGGTCAGCTCCTCGATGGTAAGATCAATTTTGAGTTTGATGTATTTATGAATAAACGTTCGAATATTTTATGGCAGCGAAATGCTTCGATACCGCAAAGTACCGGTATGACACTACCTGCTGAAAATATCGGAAAAGTGGATAACAAAGGATGGGAGTTCAATATTGGTTATAATGGTGCAGCAGGAGATTTTAAGTATAACATTAACGTCAATGGAGGTTATACCAAAAACAAAATCAAGTTTTGGGACGAAGCACCGGGGGCACCTGAATGGCAGCGTACAACGGGAAGGGTAACAGATGCTCAACTATATTATATTTATGACGGTGTGTTCCGCGATGAGGCTGATATTGCGGCTAATACATTGGATTATAGTGCGATTACCAATAACCTACGTCCGGGGGACATGAAGTATCAAGATTTTGACGGAGATGGAAAAATTACACCGGACGACCGTGTTCGGCGTGATAAGAATAGACAGCCTACTTTTCAGGGTGGTTTGAATATTGGTATGCAATATAAAAACTTCGACCTGACTATCTTATTCCAAGGTGCTATGGGTGGTGAACTCCGGGTCGGTTCGGACGAATCGGGGGCCATCGGGAACTACTTATTGGAATTTTACGAAAACAGATGGACGGTTGACAACCCAAGCAGCGAACATCCACGCATTACAGATCGGAGCGATCAATACTATTCCTATAACAATACCTATTGGTTGCAAAGCACTAACTATATCCGCTTGAAGAATCTGGAATTAGGCTATACCCTGCCAACCACAATCGGCGAAAAAATAGGGATCAGTAACCTGAGGGTATACGTAAGTGGATTCAATTTGCTAACCTTCAGTAAAATGAAGGCTTATGATCCGGAATCAACCAACGTATTGGGACAGTATTATCCGCAATCACGCATTATTAATACAGGATTGGCGGTAACCTTTTAATGAAAGAAATCATGAAGAAGTCATATAGAATATTAGGTGTTATAGCCTTGTTTTTACTGGGAATAGTCTCCTGTAAAACTGATTTTTTGAACACGGAGCCGATGACCGAAGTGCCTCAACAAGTGGTATGGAGTGATGCCGGTCTGGCAGAAGCATTTATCCTTGAGATGTATAATGGAATCGGGCAGGGGGGCTTTGAAGAAGAAATGCAGTCGTCCATGACCGACGAATCGATGTTTACCCATCCCGGAAGAGGAATAAATACCATTACAGAATCTCGTTCAAACCCCGCTGATCAAGGGATGATCAAGAGAACGTATCTATGGGATTCGCTCTACATGCGCATCCGGGCAACCAATATTGCCTTGAAAAATCTAGCGACGCCACAGTTTGAAAATACCAATAACCTGGTAGAGCGTTTAAAGGGAGAAGCACACTTTTTAAGAGCCTATTATTATCAGCAATTGCTTCGTTTTTATGGAGCAGTGCCACTCATTAATCGTCCTTATGAATTAGGGGAAGCAGATTATACCGTTCCTCGTAATACGTATGAGGAATGCGTCAATTTCATCGTAGCGGATTGTGATACGGCGATTAATTTATTGAACGGGCTCACAGCGAGCACGGGTAGGGCAACCAATGTGGCGGCGATGGCATTGAAGGCTCGAGTACTGGTATATGCTGCGAGCGATTTACATGATATACCTACGGCCTCCGCTAAATCCCCAACCATAGCAGGTTATAGTAATAAGGAATACTTGGGCTATGTAAGTGGAAATCGGATGGAGCGCTGGCAAAAAGCGAAAGATGCTGCAAAGGCCGTAGTGGACCAGTCGGCATTTGCCTATAAAATGGACTTAACGGGTCCCGTTAGTCCGGAAGAAGGAACGGAAAACTACATGGTGTTGTCGTTGGGGGGTGGTAGCAGGGCCGTTGCGGGAGATGGTGGACGAGAAATACTATTGGGACGCTTTTTCGTCGACCTGAAAGACGAGGCAGGTAACTGGCTCGGAAGAAATAATGGACCGAATGGTTATCATAACTGGGCAGGAAATACGCCAATACAGAATTTGGTAGACGATTACGAGATGATCGATGGCTCGCGCTTTAGTTGGGATAACCCCGTACATAAAGCCGCCCCTTACCAAAATAGGGATCCCAGAATGTATGCCACCATTTTACACGATGGATCGGATTGGAAACCACGTACGGATGATGTGAAAGGACGCGATCCTAATAATCAGATACAGACAGGGCAGTATCAGGTAACTAATGCTTCCGGACAAGTGGTGACGCAATATGGATTGGATACCAGAAACAGTCCAATTGAAGATTGGAACGGCACGCATACCGGTTATTACTTCCGCAAATTTACCGATCCGGATCCGGCTGTGGTTGACCAAAACACGCGTCAATTTATCCCCTGGCCGGTATTGAAGTACACAGAAGCCGTATTAAACTACGTAGAAGCCTGTATAGAATTGGGCGAAGATGGAGAGGCGCGTAACTGGTTAAATAAAATTCGTTTCCGTGCAGGCATGCCGGCAGTAACCGAATCCGGTGATGCACTGCGGCAACGTTATAGAAATGAAAGACGGGTAGAGTTAGCCTACGAAGAACATCGCTTCTTTGATGCGAGAAGATGGATGATTGCGCCTACAACTTTAGGAAACAAAATCAGAATCATCCGCATATTTGGAACGCTGAAAGATGGTAAGCAGGTGCGTGTTTATAAGTACGACCCCGAAAATTATAATTACACGTATACGCCCTCGGAGCTCGATCCCGGTATCGAAAACCGCCAATGGTTAGATAAAATGTACTTTATTAGTATCCATCGCGACGAAATGAATCGAAATGCAAAGCTAGTACAGAATCCAGGGTACTAATTTTTAACGAAAAGAGACCTCGGAAAATGGATCACCCAGTCACTATTCGGCTGGGTGATTTTTTTTAAACGCTTAGTTCCCCATTCAACTATTTCTCTACTAACGAATCAGCTTCCTGTCATCATTTCCGTTTTTTTCAAAACTTTTACGGCCATTCATTAGTTTTACAGAAATCAGTTAACAATAACAGTATGGAATATAGAAGAATGGGCCGTACGGGGCTACAGTTAAGTGCACTGTCCTTTGGTTCTTGGGTAACCTTTGCGCGGCAAGTGGATGATACCTTAAGTGACCGTCTAATGGGTATCGCTTATGACGCCGGGGTTAATTTTTTTGATAATGCGGAAGTTTACTCACGAGGTGAATCAGAAAGAATGATGGGAAGGGTGTTAAAAGCAAAAAGCTGGGAGCGCTCTTCCTATGTTGTCTCCAGTAAAGTCTTCTTCGGCTGGAAAGGACCCGATAAAAAGCCAAATCAGTATGGATTAAGCCGCAAGCATATCGTGGAAGCTTGTCACGAAGCCTTGCAACGTTTACAGGTTGAGTACCTTGATCTCTATTATTGCCATCGTCCTGATAAAAATACACCGATGGAAGAAGTGGTTCGTACTATGAACACATTAATTCAGCAGGGGAAGGTTCTCTATTGGGGTACCAGTGAATGGAGCGCTGCGGAAATTGTAGAGGCCTATGCCGTTGCTGCCAAATTGAACTTGGAACCGCCGGCCGTTGAGCAGCCTGAGTACAACTTATTCCATCGACAAAAAATAGAGGTTGATTATTTGCCTATCTTCCGTAATCTTGGCATGGGAACTACCATCTGGAGCCCCTTGGCTTCGGGGCTATTAACCGGGAAGTACAATGAAGGCATTCCGGAGGGGTCGCGTTTGGCACTGGAAGGCTATGAATGGCTGAAAGATAAGTCCTATACGGATCAAAAGCTCGGAGCTGTGAAGAACCTGAAAAAGGTAGCCGATGAATTAGGGGCCAGTTTGGCAACTCTTTCCATTGCCTGGACGCTTACGAATTCAAATGTGACAACCGCGATTCTTGGTGCAACAAAGGATAGCCAGCTTCAAGAAAATCTAAAGGCCTTGGAAATCCTTCCAAAATTAACACCTGAGTTATTGGCGAAAATTGATGATATTATGGGAACGGCACCGCTATTGCCGGAATATTAAGTATAAGTTAGTTGCCAGTTACGGGTTACAAGTTTCCGAAAAGCTTTCAACCCATAACTGGCAACACGCAATTAGCGTTTCTCACCGGCCGCTTTGAATTCCGAGCCCTCTTTCCATTTTGGAAAGCTGCTTTCCTGAGTCAGCGTATAGCCCACATCAAAGAATAAGCGTAAATCTTCTACCATACCATCCAACTTCCATGCGTCATCGAATTCGTCAGCAGGTTGATGATAGCGTTTTTCATTATATGCTTCTTTTTGTGCTAAACCAAATTCTTCGCCCTTTCCTAATACATCATCGCCGGTACTTGGATATAATGCGGGTATACCAACCTTTGCAAAATTGAAATGATCTGAACGGAAGAAATGTCCGGCAGATGGATTCGAATCCGGTTTAATTGTTCTTCCCTGTTTTTTTGCTGCAACTGCCGCATAGTCGTCCATTTCCGATTGTCCGAGCCCGGTTACAATGAGATCTTTAGTCCTGCCAATGGGTGCTAAAGCATCCATATTAATGTTGGCTACTGTCTTTGCCAATGGATAAATCGGATGGGTTGCGTAAAACTCGGATCCCAATAATCCCTCTTCCTCGCCTGTCAAAGCAATAAAAAGTACCGAACGCTCAGGAGCTGTCTTTGCAGCTTTAAAGGCTTTTGCAATCTCAAATAGACCTGCTACGCCGGTGGCGTTATCAACCGCACCGTTATAAATAGAATCGCCTTCGATGGCCTCTCCGATGCCTAGGTGATCCCAATGTGCCGAGTATATAATGTATTCATCCGGACGTTTACTTCCTTTTAATTTTGCTACTACGTTATTGGACATGGACTTTTTCGTTTCTTGCGTAATGGTGGTGCCTGTCGTTAGCTTTAAGTCTACCGCCTTGAACCCCGGCTTTTTAGCTTGCTCCAAAACATCCATGGACACGTCGGCAAGTTCAAATAGCCTTTTGGTGGCATCGGCAGTTAACCAACCTTCAAAAGCACATCTCGAAGCGCCATTGTCTTCGGTTTGTAGATTGAGCTGCGGTCCACTCCAGCCGCTTCTTACCACGTTCCACCCGTAACTTGCAGCTTCTGTATTATGAATAATCAACACGCCTGTCGCACCTTGCCGGGCCGCTTCTTCGAATTTATAAGTCCAACGACCGTAATAAGTCATCGTTTCTCCTTTGAATAGGTCCTTGTTGTAAAATCCGGGATCATTTACCATGACCACAACTGTTTTTCCTTTTACATCGAGTCCTGCATAATCATTCCAGTTGAACTCCGGAGCAACGATACCGAATCCGGCGAATACCACATCCGAGCTTTTAACTTCAATAGCAGGCTGAACTCTTCGACTACCTAAAACAACTTCGTCTAGCAATTTAAAATCTACTTTCCCTTTAGATCCCGTAAAGGACAGAATGGCTTTCGGATTTGATTTAATTTCCACCATAGGCACTTCCTGGAAATAACTATCCTTATTCCCCGGTTCGAGGCCTATGTCTTCAAAAGCCCGTTTGATATACTGGATGGTCTTTTCTTCTCCCTTGGTAAATGGCTTTCTACCTTCGAGGCTATCGCTCGATAAATCCTTCACATATTGTGCAAGACTTGCTTCATCGATTTGTTTAAAAGCCGCTGAATCGGTTGTACCAGCCCCTTTTTCTCCGCTGTTACAAGCGAATAAAGAGGGAATAATAAGCGCTAATGCGTATACAGTTTTCTTCATGTCGTAAAATAAAATTTAAATTTAACCCATTCGGGCATAGGATACAAATAAAGGAATGTGATTATTGGCTTTTTCACTAAAACAGGCGTTTCGCTTTTAGCATCTACGATGGTGTTTGTATTAAAAACGTTTATTTTAGTCAATTTTATTTTACGTCACACCTGTCCAAAATAAATTTTCTGGACAAAAAAGAGGAGGTTTTCGGCTATAAGAGGCTCTATTTTTATTGGGAAAGCAAAAGTTTCCATGGGTGTTGGTATAAATTTAATATGACTATCGGCTTTCTAACCTAAAGCAGGGATCAATTTAACACATAGATAAATTGTTTATATTAAAGGAACGATTATTTTAACTTCTTTCTTTCTCCGCGAAATAAAGAAGCAAAGAAAGCTCGCCGCTTTAAAATTTACAGGAACGGATCGTGCCTCCTCGTGCTATTTGTAAATTTTGGAGGCGGCATTTTTTAGAACGTAGGGCTTTTACTTTTAACCGGACGTATTATTATCTTCAGCCCTAATATAGCCCTGTGCGTGGGTAAAATGGCCTTGGAGGATACCGAAGCAACGAGCAGCAAAGCATTTGCATCGCTGATCATGTTGCACTACCCAAGCGGATTGAGGAAGTGAAACGGCTCCAATACGCGCCATGAATGCTTTGCCATCAGATGCAAGGTAGCCTACACACGCCTTGATTTTGCTCAACTTTTATCAAGAAAAGTTGAATAAAATAATCGTTCTATTTTTTAAGTAAACCGACCAACGGAGCTCCCATATTTCCTAATTATTATTTAACGTTTTGGACGGATATGATTTTACGTCTGTCTGTAGCAAAGTTCCAAGCGATGAGTTTATTCACACATTGCTTATTTTAAAGGTGTTCATGAGCTTCCTACGGTCGGTTTTGGTTACCTTTTACGGACCTTGAAAAAGCTTGAGCTCCTTTAAAAAGAATGAATTAGCGAAAAAACCACGAAGTAGCATGAGTGCCTTTTAAAACAAACGATAACGAATAAAAGTAACTAAATAAAAGTTCCTTTTGAAATGCTGAACTTGCTACCCATAATTCCTCTCTTAAATACCAAAATGTTTAGTATTTTTACGGCGCTTAATGATGTCATGAATAGCTTTAAGGAGTTATTACCGTCACAATGACAAAAAATGGCATCGGAAATAGTAAGCAAATTGCTAAAAGCTAATACCTAAAGGCTATAAAAAAATGAGCGAAGAAACAGACAATAACGAACTTTCAGGAAATAACGACGAGGCTCTAAGCCATAACCAAACGATTCCAATATCCGGTTTGTACGAGAATTGGTTTTTGGATTATGCTTCGTATGTCATACTTGATCGGGCGGTGCCGCATATCAACGACGGTTTAAAGCCGGTACAACGTCGTATTCTCCATTCATTAAAAGAAATGGATGACGGGCGCTTTAACAAGGCCGCCAATGTGATCGGTAATACCATGAAATACCATCCACATGGCGATGCCTCAATTGGTGATGCCATGGTTCAGATCGGGCAGAAAAATCTGCTCATCGATTGTCAGGGGAACTGGGGGGATCCTACAACGGGTGATTCTGCAGCAGCGCCTCGTTATATAGAAGGACGTCTGAGTAAATTTGCCAATGACGTTGTTTTCAACCCGGATACCACCGAGTGGCAATTGAGTTATGATGGTCGAAATCGTGAACCGGTTACCTTACCGGTTAAATTCCCCTTATTATT
Source organism: Olivibacter sp. LS-1 (assembly GCF_008245145.1). GTDB lineage: Bacteria > Bacteroidota > Bacteroidia > Sphingobacteriales > Sphingobacteriaceae > Olivibacter > Olivibacter oleidegradans. The sequence continues at coordinate 1,275,134 of NZ_CP041643.1, forward strand.
AGCTCAAGGTGCTGAAGGTATTGCGGTTGGTTTGGCTACGAAAATTATGCCTCATAACTTTGTAGAATTGCTGGATGGATCGATTGAAGTTCTTCGTGGCGGACGCCCCAACCTTGTGCCGGATTTTCCGACAGGTGGATTGGCTGACGTCTCCGCCTATAACGAAGGCATGCGCGGTGGAAAGGTAAAAGTGAGAGCACGCATTGAAGAGCGCGACAAAAAGACCCTAGCTATTACTGAAATCCCTTATGGAACTACAACCGGAGGTTTGATCGATAGCGTAATCGCTGCAAACGATAAAGGTAAAATTAAAATCAAAAAAATAGAAGATAATACAGCCGCAACAGTGGAAATTGTAGTGCATTTAGCCCCCGGGATTTCTCCGGATGTAACAATTGATGCGCTTTATGCCTTTACTGATTGCGAAGTTTCTATATCACCGAATACTTGTGTCATTCGTGATGATAAGCCACATTTTATGAGCGTTAATGATGTGCTTATCGAAAATACAAAACATACAAAAGGTCTACTCAAGCAGGAATTGGAGATTCGCCTAAATGAATTGCTGGAAAAGATTTTCTTCAGCTCCTTACTAAAGATCTTTATTCAGGAAGGGATGTATAAGCATCCTGATTATGAGAACGCGGGTAATTTTGAGATTGTTGTGGACGTCTTAAATCGTTTGTTCACACCCTTCTTTGACCGCTTCTATCGCGAAATACTTCCTGACGATTATAAAAAACTAATCGATAAACCGATGAGTAGCATCACCCGCTTCGACGTGAAAAAGGCGGATGAGCAGATGAAAGCTTTAGAGGATGAGATAAAGGAAGTCAAATACAACCTTAAGCATCTAACGGATTATGCAATCGCCTGGTTCCAAAAATTGAAGGATAAATATAGTAAAGGTCGTGAGCGGAGAACAGAGATTCGCATATTCGAAAAAGTCGAAGCTTCACAAGTGGCCTTAGCCAATGTTAAGCTATACGTAAATCGAGCAGATGGTTTTGTTGGAACAGGTTTAAAGAAAGATGAATATGTTGGTGATTGTTCAGATATCGATGATATTATCACATTCCTAGAGAACGGTACTTGCCTGGTAACCAAAGTGCAGGATAAAGTGTTTGTTGGGAAGGATATCATTCATGTTGGTGTTTTCAAAAAGGGAGATGAGCGTACCGTCTATAACATGATCTATCGGGACGCAAAAACAGGTATATCCTATGTCAAGCGCTTTTCGATACTAGGTGTTACGAGAGATAAGGAATACGATCTGACCAAAGGAAGTAAAGGATCAAAGGTGCTTTATTTTACTGCAAATCCGAACGGGGAGGCTGAGATAGTAAATGTACAGCTTAAGCCGCATTCCAAACTGAGAAAACTACAGTTTGATCTAGACTTTGCCGAAATTGCGATTAAGGGTAGGGCCTCGCAGGGTAACATTGTTAGCAAATATCCCATTAAGAAGATTATCCTGAAATCAAAGGGTGTCTCTACCTTAGCCGGACGAAAAATTTGGTTCGATGAGGTGCTGAATCGGTTGAATGTAGATGGCCGAGGGAAGTATTTAGGCGAATTTGATGGGGATGATCGCATATTGATCGTAATGCCCGATGGCACCTATAGCTTAAGCAGTTTTGAGCTTACGAATCATTTCGATCCGAAAATGCTGCGAATTGAGAAATATAATCCGGAGCAAGTTTTTACTGCAATACATATCGATGGCAAGACCGGAAACTACCTCGTGAAACGATTCGTTTTCGAAAATACACCCATCGGTAAAACAACCTTCATTATCAACGAGGAGGCTGGTTCTAAATTGGTACTTCTTACAAATGGAAAGGATCCAATCATTAAATTGGATGTATTGAAAGGAAAGACGCAAATTCCGGAAACAATCGAACAACATTTGAATGAAATTGTTGATGTGAAAGGAATGAAGGCACAGGGAAATAGGCTTAGTTCACACGATGTCAAAAAAGTTACGTTGTTGTCTGGAGAAGAAGCGTATGTAACCGGACATGATGAAGAGAAAAAGAGGGAAGATGCAATAGCAGACCCGGATGAGGAAAGGGTAGAGGACGAAACGGTAGCTCCTTCGGAGCCATCCGAGAAGCCAAAGCCAAAAATTGACTTGGAAATTACCAATCCGGATGATATCGACTTGGATGATAGTGGACAACAATCATTGTTTTAATGATCTCCTGCAAATTGCCTGTTACTAAGAGCAAAAGTATAAGATCGATGACTAAGCGGTTTAAATGCAAGCCTTAAGTCATATGTTATACCAACTGGCTTAAAGTGTGAAAAATTTTATAAATTGATAACAATAATGAAAGCTGACGGCTGGCAGCTTACGACCGTCCCGGTGGGATGGTATTTACTTTGGATTCTTAATTTAGGTTTATGAAGGCGACATTTGGAGGAGGCTGCTTCTGGTGCACAGAGGTTATTTTTCAGCAGCTTGACGGCGTTAATTCCGTGCTACCCGGCTATATGGGAGGACATAAAGAAAATCCCACTTATAAGGAAGTTTGTACAGGAGAAACCGGGCATGCAGAAGTAGTACAGATTGACTACGATCCGCAAAAGATCTCTTATAAGAAACTATTGGGCATATTTTTTAAAACCCATGACCCCACTACCTTGAACAGACAGGGGAACGATATAGGAACGCAATACCGTTCAGCGGTATTTTATCATAGCCCGGAACAAAAGTTTGAGGCCGAGACCTTAATCAACAAACTGACAGAAGAGAAGATTTTTGACGATCCCATTGTAACCGAGGTGGTAGAGGCTAGAACTTTTTATGAAGCAGAGGACTATCACCACGACTATTTTAATAATAACCCGGATAATCCTTATTGTGCGGCTGTAATACAACCCAAATTGCAAAAATTTCTTAAGAGCTTGGAAAAAGCCTAAGTGATCGATCAATTAGGCATGTATTATTGATATTGTATATAACTTGGTGCTGGCTTCAACTGCAATAATTCAGTTGGAGTCAGCATTCTTTTTGGAGCCTGTTTTAAATCGTTTTTATAAAATAATTTAAAACCGGTAAATTGCACGGGCTCCCGGTAGATAAATTGGCGGTAAGTTGCTTTCTTTAGAGCGGGAGGTCCCCAGCCATCCATCTCGATAACAACCTGCACTTCGGGGCGTAATTTAATGTTCTTATAGTCTCGCACCATACCGGCAGTGAAACGATGTACAACGAGTAATTTTGGAGGTAATTGGCTTTCTTTTACTAAACGAGCTAAAAAATCGGCCGCATAATTGATATCCCTGGCATCGAAGCTGCCGATCCGGGTACCGGGTTTGCTCCCATCCTTCATTGAAAATTCCGGATCGATTCCCAAATGTACCTGAGGCAGTCGCAGGTATTTTTCCAACCTCGGAATCTCTTCCTGCAAAGTACTTAAGGCGACTTGTATATCTAAAAATACAGGCAAGTTACCATGTTGCCGAGCAATATTCAGAACGGAATCTATTTGTTTGTCGGGCATGCGCAGGCGGTGTTTACCATCTCTACCGGCGTCACTTTGGGCGGTTACCGCGATATAATGCAGGGCGGCAATGGCTTTGGTGCTGCTATCGGCATCGTTCCAACGTACAACTTCCTCATTGAGCCGCCTGATCATTTCTTTCGGTGGAAGTTCACCTAGTATTCCCATGCGCTTAGAATATAGGTTTCCATAGTAAGCGATAATCCGATGTTCGGGAAGCAAAGCGCCTTTTAAAGGCAAGGGCTGTGGACTCACTGGCCATCGGTTTGCCGTATCGCCATTGGCAAGTGCTAGTAACTTTTGGTAGTAACTGATACTATCCACTGTCGTATCATCGAAGCTTGCTTGGCTTTGTAAGGTATCTGCGAGCGCCAGCTTGTCGCTTACCGTATTAACCTGAGCGCAGGAATAACCCGCAAGTGCTAGCAAGGCGGGGATGAAAAGCAATAGCCTAAAAGGCGATCGAAAACCTATTTTAATCATAAAGTTTAGAATAGAAACGGTAAGGTAATACAAAAATAAAATAAATTTACCGCATACCTATGTAGTAGAATGAATGATATTGATAATGAAGGGGATATCATGAAAATAACTTTATTATTTGTACTTGTTCTAAATAAACTTTATACTTGCACTATCGATAATCGTTCTAAATAAAAGAAGTTTGTAGGCTTGAAAAATAACATGGTTCATGTTTGGTTTGGTTGGTTAAAGTTTCCGGTTTCATAACACATTGTAGAAGCCGGATTCTTTTATTCCGAGTTAAGGTTATAAACGTTAGGTTTTTTTGTTCATAAAGTATCTATATAGATTGTTTATATAGTTGTTTAGTTTAGTTAGTGTAAAGCGGTTGTCGTGAGATATCCGCTTTATTTTTTGTGATGAGAGTGAGGAATGGAGGAAAGAATAAATCAAGCTATAGTGCAATAATGTGCAGATTGGAAAGTTAAAATATACATTTTTTTTACAGATGCCGGAATTGAGATTTTTAATCTCTGTCTTTTAGATAATTTTGGTTTCGGAATAAAAAAACCTTATGAAAACACGATTTACCCTTCACCATTTTGTCAGTTTAATAACTTTAATCATTTTGTTTTCCTGTAATAAAGAGGCGAGGTTAGATCCAGTTGAAGACGTTGATTTGCGAAATGGCTTGCGATATAACTTCCCATTTTCCGGAAATAGCATTGAAACGATATCAGGCTTAAATTATGATACACATGGGGCAAAATATACAACTGACCGTTTTGGAAACCCTAATTCCGCACTTTGTCTAGATGGAAATTATTTGGATCTGGATGCTGGCTTAGCTGATTCAATCGGTACTCTTTCTTTTTGGTTACAGAGTCCAGATGTTCATTTAAATAAGCAATTACCGCTTTTTGTTGGCGGTGTTCATACACTTGCCTTATACCGATATAGACTTGTAATTGAAGAAGGAAAAATATCGCTTCTTTCGCTTTTTAGATGGGGAGTGCCCACCGGCGAAGGGTGGCCGGAGCCATTATACACAGATTCTGTTCTCCGTCCTAATTCTTGGCATCACATTGTTGTGCGTTGGTCCGATGCCGAAGAACTGGTTGAAGTCTATGTCGATAATGAAAAAGAGCTATCGTCATTATATTTGCCCAATTGGAGTCTGGCCGAGAAAGACGATGTTAATCAGGAAACGGTAGGGGCAGAATGGAATTATGGCAGCCACGCAGGAAATTATTTAACATATTTCAAGGGACAAATGGATGACCTTAGGTTTTATAACAGACGACTTAGCGATCTAGAAGTCGAGGCCCTGTATATGGATACTAAATAAAATAATGTTCTTGGACTTTGGGCTCTCATATAGCGTTCGGCCAATTGGTCTCTATCCCTTCCTTTCGAACGAAACGCTGAAAATCGTTCAATAGCTGCTGATCATTTCTAACCTGATGGGGTGTTAATTTCTTTCGAATAACATAGGCACTTAACAAACCAACGGCTTCTCCGATACTCCATTCCACGGGATGCAAACGATAACAGCCGTTTGTAATATGAGTGGTTCCAATATTTTTATTGGCGGCGAGCAGGTTTTTCATGCGTATGGGAAGGAATGCACCTAAAGGAATTTGAAAGGGGAGCGAACTAAAATCGATATAATTATCGCCACCACTGCTCGGGTGGAGATCGATATGATAGTACCCGATACCCACGCTGTCAAAAAAATCAGCGGCTTTACTAGCTGCGGATTGTCCGGCAACCAAACCTCTGTTTTCCTTTCCCACATGTTCTTCGAGAATGGTAAAGGTTGCTTTTATTCGTCTCGATTCGCGTATATACGGGTACTTAGCTAACCCGTCAGCGGTCCCTAATACATCACCCCGTAAACGAAGGCCGGGCCACCCTTCACCACCATCGGACCTTGGAGCGGCCGTCTGTAACCAGTAAAATAGGGATAAACTTAACTGCTTTGCTGCTTTCAGGTGCTTTGCATATACGGCGGGCGGTACATCGATCAAGTTACCCAAAAAATAATCGTTCTGTGGCCAATTCATTATACTGAGGTCACCGCCAAAGGCCCCGGGTAAAAAATTGTGTCTGTTGATGATTTTTCGATAATTCCAAAGGTTTAACGCTTTATTGGTCGCTTCACCGGTTGGATTGAAGCCGAGTGTAGTGGCCTGCAATGTACGCGGATTGGAATAGGAGAGATCCAACAATTTACCCGACCAGGAGGGGACCATCTTCGGTATGAAATCACGCCAAAAATCATATTGTTCCGGCTTATCAATCACGTGGTTTTCTCCTTGTTGATAGTCCATAGCCAAACACATAGTAAAAGCCTGTTGGTTTTCAGGCTTGCCGACTTCCGGGGCATGCAGCTCGTTCGTTTCCTTTTTGGATTCGGTACCTGTAACGTATTCCGTACCGGTTAATGGGAGCAGATCACCGAGCTCGGTAGCATCGATAAAATAATGACCATTTAAAGTAAGTTCATGATCCTCATGCCGATGTTTCACAAGTACTGCGGTGACCTGATCTTGATGAATAGCGGCTTTTATAACTCGATAATCCGTGAGTAAGGTTAATTTACCGGAGCTTAAATAAGGCATTAACATCTCCAATAGGACGGCAACAGCCACTCTAGGCTCATGGCATAGGCGTGAAACGGAACCATCTCCGGGATTTAAATGGGTGCGCTGTTTTGCTTCGGTCGTTAATGGATAATTGCGTTTATAAAACGTACGTATGCGATCACGAAAAGCGCGGTATGAGGCGGGTGCACCATGGGTTTCAATCCATTGGTGCTCGTCGGGAGGTACGCCTTGTTGACTGAGCTGACCTCCCAACCAATCGGTTTCTTCACTCAGTGTAACGCACAATCCATGGCGCAGCGCGGCTAAAGCTGCCGCGCATCCGCCTAAGCCTCCGCCAACGATGACAATGTCGGACTTAAGCTCTTTCTGTTTGTGCTTTTCATGCGCATGAGCTGATGCATTTGATAGGTAAGGGATATTGGCTAAAAAGGTGCTGCCTATAGTGATGCCTGTTATAAAATCTCGTCTTTTCATATTTGGAATTTATGGATGTCAAACGGTTCCATCGTTCTTTTGAAGTGCCGTAGCGGCATAATCTACTGCTCTTGCTGTAAGTGCCATATAGGTCAGGGATGGATTTTGATTACCGGTTGAGGTCATACAGGCACCATCGGTAACAAATACATTTTTACATTGATGAAGTTGATTCCACTTATTCAACAACGATGTTTTGGGGTCCTTTCCCATGCGTGCCCCGCCCATTTCATGTATATCCAAGCCCGGTGCATCTTTACGGTCAATCCTTGCTGCGACCTTACAACCGGATTGCTCGAGCATAGCAGAGCCCTGTTCCAGAAAATCGTGCATAAGTTTTACGTCATTATCCGTATAGTCAACGGATGTAATCAATTGCGGAATGCCCCACGGATCTTTTTCATGGTTACTTAGGCGGACATGATTTTCATATCGAGGGATGGTTTCTCCTTGCATCATCATGAAAACCTGCCACGGACCGGCCTCTGTGAGTTGATCTTTATAATCACTTCCAATTCCTTCCAGCTGTTGGCTCCATCCTGCTCTACTAGCGCTGAAGGCGATCATATAACCTCGTAGAAAGTCGGTCTCCTGCCGGAATACATTGCGAAAGGAAGGCATAAAAATGCTGGTGGGGCGTCGTCCGTAATAATATTGATCGCGAAGCCCATCAAAGCTGGCCAATATATTGCCACGATAATTATGAAAGGCAATGTAATGGCCAAGTAAGCCGTTGTCATTGCCCAACCCTTGGGGGAAGCGGGCTGACTTCGAATTTAATAGGATAAGATTGGTGTTAAGAGCGGATGCGTTAACAAAAATAATGCGTGCATAAAACTCCTTTACAAGTTTTGTTTTGCTATCCACAGTACGCACACCGATTGCTTTGCCCTTTTGTTCATCGTACAGAATAGATTCCACCACTTGATTGGTCAATAAGGTCAGATTACCTGTAGCATCGGCCCAGGGTAGTGTGGATGAATTACTGCTAAAGTAAGCACCGAATGGGCATCCCCGATGGCAGAGGTGCCGAGCCATACATTGGCCTCTTCCTTGGGCTACATGAATTTTTTGTGGTGCCGTGAGGTGGGCACAACGACCAATGATGACATGGCGATTGGGATAAGAGGCTTTTATTCGTTCTTTAAGGTGCTTCTCTAGAGCATTCATCTCGAAAGCAGGAAGCACTTCGCTATCGGGAAGGTTCGGAATCTGATCTTTGGTCCCGCTGATTCCAACAAACTTTTCTACATAACTGTACCATGGTGCCAGGTCTTTATAGCGAATGGGCCAGTCTATCGCAAAACCGTCCCGTGCCGGGGCTTCAAATTCATAATCACTCCAACGCTGCGTTTGTCGTGCCCAAAGTAGGGACTTGCCGCCAACTTGATAGCCCCTTATCCAGTCGAACGGCTTCTCCTGCACATATGGGTGTTCCTGATCTTTTACAAAAAAGTGTTGTGTTGTTTCGTCAAAAGCATAGCAACGGGACACAATGGGATTGTTAGTCGTCACCGCTTCCGGTAGCTCTCCTCGATGTGTGAATTGCCAAGGATCCTGCATCGCCGTAGGATAATCTTCCAGGTGTTTGACCATTCGACCCCGTTCTAATACCAACGTTTTATACCCTTTCTCACAAAATTCTTTGGCCGCCCAACCACCGCTGATGCCCGAACCGATTACAATGACATCATACGTGTGCTGCGCTTTCGCCTTCCCCGATATATTCATGCTCTTTTTGTTTATAATGATACCTGCAGCAATTTAGTTATTTCCTGTTACAGATGCTTAGCTTGTGCCTTTATGGATTAATTTCCTTTAAAGCCTGGGAATAATAAGTTAAATTTTTTTGTATATCAGGTACCGAATTTTCCCAATTGTTTTCATATTCGATGGCCAAGGTTCCTTTGAAATTTTGTTGTTTTAGTTCAGCTAACATAGCTTTTACATCGAGTATGCCGGTACCCCAGATTGTATCGGGCATTTCCTCGTGCGCTGAACGCTTACCAGAGGTGATGTCTTTGAAATGGAGTGCATGTATACGCCCCTTTAACTTCCTAAGGCATTCCAGCGGATTCAGCCCTTCTCGTCTCCAATGGCCCACATCTGCGCAAGAGCCGATCCTCGCATCGCGGTGACCGATCA